>NZ_JBIVSC010000003.1:0-14329 GCF_044756005.1 Streptomyces sp. NPDC092045
GAACTCGCCCACCACCTCCACCTCACCGAAGAAGAAATCGCCGAAGGCCAACTCGCCGCCCACGGCTACGCCACCCGCTCCCTCGACACCCCGGCGGGTGACGACGAGGAGACCTCGGGCGCCGCTCCCCGGCACCTGGCGACCGCCGAGCCCGCCTACGAGCTGATCGAGTCCCTGGCCGCGCTCCGGCCGCTGCTCGACCGGCTGGACGAGCGCGACCGGCACATCCTGGCGCTGCGGTTCGGGGAGGAGCTCACCCAGGCCGAGATCGGCCGGCGGATCGGGCTCTCCCAGATGCAGGTCTCGCGGCTGCTCACCCGGATCCTCGGCGAGCTCAGAGCAGCTCTGCTGGAGGACGGTCCGGCGTCCGGCCCGGCGGCCCGCTGACCTCCAGCCACACCACCTTCCCCGCCGCTCCCGGCCCCCTGGTCTCGTAGCCCCAGGCACCCGCCAGCCTGTCCAGGACCATCAGACCGTGCCCGCCCGGCAGCGCGGGAGAGCGGGGCGCGCGCGGCCGGGGCGGTTCGGGGTCGGGGTCGGCGACCTCCACGCGCAGGCGCCCCCGCTCGTACCGCAGGACGAACTCCTCCGGTCCCCCGGCGTGCAGACAGGCGTTGGTCACCACCTCCGACACCAGGAGCAGCACGTCCTCCACCCGCTCCTCCCCCGCCTCGCTCCCCGCCGGAATCCACCCCCAGTCCGCCAACGCCTCCGCCGTGAAATCCCGGCAGCGCGACACCACCCTCTGCGCCCCGCGCAGCAGCAGCCTCCGGACCCGGGCGCCTTCCGCGTCGGGGTCGCCGTCAGTCATGGCCGGCCCCGCCGTCGTGCGGCACCGGATCGGCCAGGGCCCCGTCGGCGTCCTCGTACACCCGGAAGACGGCCCTGGCACCGGTGATGTCGAACATCCGGTCCACCGGCGGGCGCAGCCCGGCCAGGTCCAGGCGCCCGCCCGTCTCCCGCATCCGCAGGCGCGCCCTGAGGAGCGCGTTGAGCCCCGTCGAGTCGCAGAAGCCGAGGCCCGAACAGTCGACGACGATCCGCCGGGCCCGGGCGTGCTCCTCCACCGCCTCGCGCAGGGGCGCGACCGTGTCGTGGTCGAGCTCCCCGCCCAGTTCGAGCACCACCACCCCGTCGGCAGTCCCGGGCCGGACCCGTACGCCGAACCGGGCACGGCCGGGCGTCCGCCGCGCTCCCGCGCCGCCGTCCACGTCCATGGGCTCGCCCCTCTCGTCGTCCCTCTCGGTGGCTCTTCCCTCCCCCCAGTTTCGGGCAGGTCGCGCCGGATGACCCCCCGGGGCGCACGGCGGGGGCCGGGGCTCCGGGCCCGCGCCGGGCGCGGCGGTCCGCGGGTCCGGTCGGCGGAGCCCCGTTTCCATGATCCCGATCGGGTGAAAGGCGGGCGCGCGCGCCTCACGGGGCACCCCGGAGGCGCGACGATGCCAGGGACTCTTCCACCCCCTTGAGGAAAGGCCGCTCCCGTGCGCCGTGCCCTGATCGTCGTCGATGTACAGAAGGACTTCTGCGAGGGCGGCGACGTCCCCGTGAACGGTGCGACCGACCTGGCCGTCGCCCTCGCCGACCTGGTCCGGAGCGCCGGTGGCCGGTACGCGCACGTCGTCGCCACCCGTGACCACCACGTCGACCCGGGCGACCACTTCTCGGACGAGCCCGACTTCGAGGACTCCTTCCCGGTGCACTGCGTCGCCGGCACCGAGGGCTCCGAGTTCCACCCGGACTTCGCGGCCGCCGTCGCCGCCGGGGCCGTGGAGGAGGTCTTCTTCAAGGGGGCCCACTCCGCCTCGAAGAGCGGTTTCGAGGGCGCGACCGCGAACGGCACGCCGCTGGGCGACTGGCTGCGCGCCCGCGAGGTGGGCGGCGTCGACGTCGTCGGGATCGGGACGGACCACTGCGTGAAGGCCACCGCCTTCGGCGGGGTCCGGGAGGGCTTCGACGTGCGCGTCCTCCTCGACCACACGGTCGGCGTCTCCGCCGACACCACCGACCGCGCGCTCGACGAGCTGCGGGCGGCGGGCGTCGGGCTGAGCGGCCGGCCGGTGGTCCTGGTCTGACCGGAGGGACGGCGTACGGGCGGTGTCGGTCGTACGGGCGGTGTCGGTCGTGCGGCAGGTGGTTCCCGTCGGACCGGCTGCCCTCGGCCGGTCCGACGGGCCTCTGAAGACCGGCGGGCCCCGTCCGGACCGGCGGGCCTCGTCAGACCCGGCGGGCCTCGTCCGGACCGGCAGCCTCATCCGGCCCGGCGACCCCGTCCGGACCGCCGGTCGTCAGAGGCCGGGGCCGTCGCCCGGGTCGGGGGCCTGCGTCGGGTGCCAGCCGGCCGCGAGGCCCCAGAGGCCCAGGCCCACGACGGCCGCGCAGACGAGGACCGCCGCCCACGGGCGGAGCCACCGCGTGGCCGTCGCCCAGGCCAGGGGCGGGACGACGAGCCCGGCGAAGAGGATCAGCGGCAGGTCGACGAGGATCACGCCCCAGTCCCGGCCCTGCGCCTCGAACCCGCCCTCGATGCCGTACGCGGCCCGGGGCAGTGCGAAGGCGCCCGTGACGGCTACGCCGAGGACGGCGAGCAGACAGCCGACGGCGCTCTCCAGACGGTCACGGGACTCCTCTGCGGGCTTCTCGCTCATGCCCGGGAGGGACGCGGGGCGCCGCCGTCCGGTTCCGCCCGCCCACCGTCCCGGTTCCGGGGCGCGGCGGCGCAGCTCCCCCGCCGCGCGTTCGGCGTCGCGGGCCGCAGCCCGGTGGCCGAGCCTCCGCAGGTATCGGCCGAGCCGGGTCAGGGACCCGGCGAGCGCGGCGACGTCGTTGTTCGGGTGGATCCGGTCCAGGTCCCGCAGGTGGCGGACGGCCTCCGCCGCGGGGCCGCCACCCCGTCGTGCCGGTCCAGCCGGGCGCGGCGGAGGGCGAGGTCGGCCAGGGCGTGGACCAGCCCGGGCAGGTGCGCCGCGGGATCGTCGCGGTGGAGGCGGCGGTGGATCTCCGGCGACTCCCCGGTGGCGGCGAGCGCCTCGGCGTGGCGGTCGGCGTCGCGGAGCCGGATGCCCGGGTTGTCGAGCACCCGGGCCGGTTCGCTCCGGTACGCGGCCGGGTCCGTGGGGACGAGCCGGCGGAGGAGGGCGGCGGCCCCGGTGGCGGGCGCGACGGCGTCCCGGTGGCGGTCGAGCACGGCCAGTCGGCCGCCCAGGCTGTCGGCGGCGTCGGCGAGCAGGGGCCGCACGGTCTCGGGCGCGGCGCTCAGGTGGCGCCGGTAGGGGTGCACGGCCTCGTCGGCCGCTTCCGGCGCCTCCGCGCGGCGGCCGGACCAAGCCCGTACGAGTCCGGGGTTGTGCAGCGTACGGGCGAGGGGGCGGCACCGCTGCCGGCGGCCGCCGCCTGCCCGAGGGCCAGGGTCTCGGTCAGCTGCGCGACGGCGAGCTCGGGCCGCCCGGAGTCCGCCAGGGCGGGACCGCGGGCGTCGGGGCGGTCGATCCGCGCGAAGAGGTCGGGACCCGGGGGTCCGGGGCGGAGGACCGGTGGGGCCCGGGGGCGTGAGACCGGCCGGGGCCGCGGCCCCCGAACGGCCGGCGGTCTCCGGCCCGTCGGCGGCCTCCGGCCCGTCCTGGATCTTCGCCCGGGCCAGGATTCCCCCTCGTACGTGATGCGGTGACCGTGGCGGGCGAAGACGTGGTCGAAGAAGGCGACGGCGGCCGGTTCGCGTGCGGCGACCTCGGCGTGGAGGCCGGCCGCCTCGGCGAAGTACGGGCGTGCCTCGGCGGTGCGGCCGGGACCGATGAGCGTGCGGCCCGCCGCGAGCGCGGCCACCGCGTGCTCGCCCACGTCGCCGACCGTGCGCCCGCCCGCCGTCCGGGCCGCCTCGCGGTGCGTGGCGACCGCCGCGCGCAGATGGACGAGAGCCTCGTCCCGGCGCGCCGCAGGGAGGCGACGACGCGTTCGAGCTCGTCGGGCGACGCCCCCGGGCCCGGTACCTCGTTCTCCGCCGTGGCGTTCCCCCTCGTCCGTCCCCGCCGGGAGACCAGGATCGCCCGCCCCGGTGAAATCCGCGTGAAGCCGTCGTCCGCCCGCACGGGACCGTCACGAGGGGCACGCGTTCTCCACCGCTCGCCGTCCGGGGCCCGCCGGGCGACCATGGAGGACGGGGCCCTGCGGGGGCGAGTCGGCGCTGGAGGTACTCGTGGCGCACCACCGCACCACCACCGACGTCCTGGTCGTCGGCGCGGGCCCGGTCGGCCTGAGCGCGGCCGCCGAACTGCGCCGGCACGGGGTGCACTGCCGGGTCGTGGACCGGCTTCCGGCGCGCCTTCCGTACGCGAAGGCGGTCGGGATCCAGCCGCGCACCCTGGAGCTGTGGGACCGGATGGGCCTGGTCCGCGCCGTCCTGGAGACCGCCGTCCCGATCCGGGGGCAGCTGGTCTACGCCGACGGGCAGGAACGGGCCCGGATCGAGCTGGAGATGCCGCCCGAGGTGCCCTACGGCTTCGCCGCGCTGCCCCAGTACGAGACGGAGCGCCTCCTGGAGGAGCACCTGGCGGGTCTGGGGACGGTCGTGGAGCGCGGCACCGCGCTGGTGTCGTTCGACCGGGACCGGGACGGGGTCACCGCGCGGCTGCGCACCGCGTCCGGCGCCGACGAGGAGTTGCGGGTGCCGTATCTGATCGGCTGCGACGGGGCGCACAGCGTCGTGCGGAAGGGCCTGGGGCTGTCGTTCGAGGGCGGCGCGTTCCCGGAGGAGTACATGCTCGGGGACGTGGAGGCCGACTGAGACCTGCCGCACGGCTACGGCGTGCGGTCGAGCCGCCGGTCCGCCGACGGCTCGGCAGACGACGTCCTCGTCTGCATCCCGCTGCCGGGCGCGGGGCGCTACCGGATGTCGATGCGGGTGCCGCCCGAGCTGTCCGCCGGCAGGGGCGCGGCGCCGGACGGCCGGGCGGGCACGCCGGGCGGCGCGCCGGACGTCGCCCCGCAGGGCTCCGGTGCCGCGGCGGGCGCCCGAGGCCCCGCGCCGGACGGCGTCGCGCACGGCGTGCAGGCCGGGCGGGCGCCCGGGCTCTCCGATCTCCAGGCCGTCGTCGACCGGTTGGCGCCCCGGCCCGCGCGGCTCTCCCGGCTGCGCTGGGCCTCGGTCTTCCGGATCAGCCACCGGATCGTGGACCGGTACGGCGAGGGGCGCGTCCTCGTCGCGGGCGACGCGGCCCACATCCATCCGCCGACCGGCGCCCAGGGCATGAACACCGGCGTGCAGGACGCCTGCAACCTGGCCTGGAAGCTCGCCCTCGTGGTCCGGGGCGAGGCGGGTCCCGAGCTGCTCGCCACGTACGACGCGGAGCGGCGGCCGGTCGGCGAGGAGGTCGTGGGCCGGACCGTGCGGCACGCCGTGCACGGCATCGAGGCCGATCCGGAAGACCGGCGGACCCTGCTGCTCCGCGAGGCCCAGCTCCTCGTCGGGTACCGGGGCGGTCCGCTCGCGGGCGCGCCGCACGGTCCGGCCGGTGCGCCGCAGCCCGGCGACCGGGCCCCGGACTGCGGCGGTCTGACCACACCGGTCGCCGCCTTCCCGCTGCGGCTGCTCGACGTGCTGCGCGGCCGGGCGGGGCACGTGGTGCTCCTGTACGGCTCCGACGCCGCCGAGCTGTCCGGCGCGGCGGAGGCGGCGCGGGCGGCGGGCGGCCCGCCGGTCGTGGTGGTCCTGCCGGCCGGGGCCGACCGCGCCCGCCCGGCGTCCCCGTCCGTGCCCGCGTACCGCGACGCCGCCGGTGAGTTCGCGCGGCTCTACCTCCCCGACGGCGCCACCGGTCTCGTCGTCCGCCCGGACGGGCAGCTCGGCGCCCGGTTCCCCCTCGGCGGTGCGGCGGCCGCCCTGAGCGCGTACCTCGGGGCCCTGTCCGTACGACCGCGGCCGAGCGGGAGCGGGGCGCCTGCGGGCCCCGGTGGTTCCCCGGGGCCGTGATCGTCGCCCGGCGAGGCCGTCGGGGACAGGGGCGGCGGGCCCACGGGCCCGCGGGTCCGAGAAGCGGAACGCCTCGTCGGCGCACGACGGCTCCCTCTCCCTCCGGGTGATGGTCAGGGCGCGTTCCCGACCGTCGGCGGAGAGGGGAGAGAGGCGCCGTCCTCCCGCGCGGGAGGTTCCGCGCGGGAGGCGGGAGAGGCGGTGAAGGTGGTGACGGGGGCTTCGGCGGCGACCGCCGCGACCGCTCCGCGTGCGTCGTCGGTCCATTCGAGGAGTCCGAGTCCGGTCCCGCCGCCCGCCTTGAACAGGGCCTCGCCCCGCACCCACAGCCGGAGCAGCGCCGGGCCGGGGTCCGGCCGGGCGGCGGCCTCCCGCAGGTCGGCCTCGGGCAGGAGCCTCCGCAGTACGGACGGGGGGCCGGGCCGGCGCGAGGCGGGTTCCACGTCGACGCCGACCGGGCCGGGGCCGACGGCGGCCGCGACGAGACCGTCGGCGTGGCTCATGCTGACGCCGAGACCGGGCCGGCCGGCGAGGCGGGGACGCCCGTGCCCGTCCCGGCCGCACTCGGCGCAGTGCTGCTCCGGTCCCGACGCGCCGAGCGGCAGCCCGGTGAACCGGGCGACGCACAGGCGCACGAGGAGGCGTGCCGCCAGGACGTCGTCGCGGCGGGCGGGCACCCGTGTCCGGTCGAGACGGCGCCGCTCCCACGGCGCGAGCAGACCCTCGTGCAGCTCCGGGCGGGCCAGGACCTCGCCGGTGGCCGCCACCACGGCGAGGACCGGGAGGGCCGTGCGGTCCTGCCGGTCCGCCCCGTTCGCGCGCGCCTCCCGGTCCTCACCGCGGTCACCGCCCTCGCGGCCCTGCCGGTCCGCGCGGTTCCCCCGGTTCCGTTCGGGGCCGCCGTTCATCGGCGGGGACTCACCCGGCGGTGCCCAGGAAGCGTTCCTGAACGCGGCCGAGCGTGCGGAAGTCGTCGATGGTGACCTCCTGGAGATCGATGGAGCGGCCGGAGAGCTCCTCCAGGAGGTCGACGAACTCCAGGAAGTCCATGGAGTCGATGAGACGGGCCTCGATGAGGTCCTCGTCGGGGGCGATCGGTCCGTCGAGGCCGGGGTTCTTCTCGTGAAGCCACTCGGCGATGCGTTCCATGGGGTGGTGTCGCTCCTCGTTCGTGCGCTGTGCGGGTGTGCGTGCGGGCCGGGGGCCGGCGGGGGTCAGGCGCCGGCCTCGCGCAGGCGGTCGAGCGCCCGCCCGGGGGTGCCGTGGGCGAGGACCATCGCGTGGACCCAGCGTTCGACGCCGAAGGCGACGCAGGCGCTGTACGCCGGTCCCTCGGCGCCCGCGCGGATGTCCAGGCGCTCGCCGAAGAAGTTGCGGTGCCGGTTCACGGAGGCGATCGCCGTGCCGTCGGGGGCGCTGAACTCGTGCTTGACCGGGTCGAGGGCCATCAGCCGGGCCCGGGAGCCGCCCTTGTCGTAGAAGGGGTCGTCGGCGACGGCCCGGGTGAGGTCGAGGCCGAGGCGGCCGGCCAGCTCCTGGACGAACCCGGCGCCCTGCTCCAGGTGGTCGAGGGCGCCCTGCTGGGTGCCGAGGTAGAGGACCTCGCGCATGTGGAAGCCCCACAGGCGCCGCAGGCCGTCGAAGTGGGTCTCGTTGCGGAAGCAGCGGCCGGCCGCGGAGAGCCGCAGCCCCTCCTCGCCGACGTCGCGGCCCTCCAGGGAGAGCAGCAGTCCGTAGCAGGTGGCGGACGGCAGCAGGTAGCCGGTCGGCCGGAGCGGCAGCTCCCCCGGGGTCTCGCCGGCCGCCAGGGCGTCCAGCGCGCCGGGCTCGAACCGTCCTGCGGAGACGCCGAGGTGGGGGAAGTTGCGGAAGAAGTCGAGGCGGGCGAGGCCTTCCACGGAGAGCAGCGGCGGCCCCACCACCTCGGGGGCGGAGAGGCGGGCGGCGAGGCCGGTGAGCAGCGCGTCGAGGCCGCGCAGCAGCGCGGTGTGGTCGGGGTCGAGGGTGATCAGGCCCGGTCCGGGGCTCCTGAGGCCGCCGTCGGGCAGGACCGTGGTGCCGGGTGTGCTCATGGGGGAACCGCTCCCTCGGGGGATGGACGAACAGTCGGGGGTGCCGGCGGGGCGGGCGGGACGGGCGCGCCGCGGCCCGCTCTCCGGCCGTGGCCCGGTCTCCGGCCGCGGACGGCCTCGCGGGCGGCCGGCGTCGACCGCGGCACGGCGAAGAATGTGGCTGACGGCCCGTCAGGAAGCGGACCGCGCAGGGCGACAGTAAGCCAGTTCCTCGATTGTTGTCTAGACCAAAGGAGCCGTCCTGACAACGTTCGCCCGGATCCTCCTCCGACCCAACTCGGCGTATTGAGATGGCACTTGCCAGCCGCTAAGGTCTAAACCAATTCTTTCGCACGGCGTGACGTCTGACCAGCGTCACGGCACTTCCGGCCGTCCGTGCCGTCCGCCGCCGCCCCTCCGCCGGGGGTCGCCGCGTGCTGCCCGCCGGCCGGGGAGAAGCGCCCCCGGGCCCACGCCCGGCCCCGGGCCTCCTCCCCCGACTCCCGCACCTGGAGGGACCCATGACGACCCCCGCTCCGCACCGCCCCGCGCGCCGCCCCCGTCTGCACCGGGCGGCCTCGGACCTCCCGTACTTCAGCGCGGACGGCGAGTCCTACCTCGCGCAGACCACCCTGCGGGAACTGAGCAAGTCACGGCCGCTGCGGGTGCTCTCGGAGGCCGACTTCGCCCACTGGCAGACGTACGGCTACGTCGTCGTCCGGGAGGCGATCCCGGCGGAGGCGGCGCGGCGGCTGCTCGACTTCGCCTGGGACTTCCAGGGGCTCGACCCGGAGCGGCCGGACACCTGGTACGAGGACCGGCCGTTCCGCTCCCAGCTCGACCGGCAGCTGCACGTCTACGGCTTCGTGGAGGCGTACCACCACCAGCTCCTGTGGGACAGCCGCCAGTCGCAGCGGGTGTACGACGCCTTCGTGGACGTGTGGGACTGCGAGGAGCTGTGGGTCACGCAGGACCGGCTCAACCTCAACCCGCCCAACGTCAAGAACCGCGACCGCGCCCTGATCGAACCCACCGACCGGGGCTTCGACATCGAGCTGCACTGGGACATCGACACCACGCTCGGCGTGCCGCCGCAGCGGGTGCAGGGGATCATCGCGCTCAACGACACCCGCCCGGAGTCGGGCGGGTTCCAGTGCTGCCCGGAGCTGTTCCGGCGGTTCGAGGAGTGGAAGGTCGGACAGCCCGCCGACCGGGACCCGATCCGGCCCGCCGCGGACCGGGACGAGTACCCCGTCGTCCGCCCCGACCTGCGCCCCGGCGACCTGCTGATCTGGAACGGGCTCCTCGCCCACGGGGTGGCCCGCAACACCTCGGAGGATCAGGTGCGGGCGGTCCAGTACCTGTCGATGATGCCGGCCCTGGAGGAGCACGAGCGGCTGCGGAGGTCCCGGGTCGACTCCTGGCGGCACCTGCGCACCCCGCGCTGGAACCGCACCCTCGTCGGCGACCCCGTCCGGCACGAGTCCGAGCGCTATCCCACGGCCGTCCTGAACGGGCTCGGCGAGCGGCTGCTCGGGCTCACCCCGTGGAAGGACCGCGACGGGCACGACGGCAGGGACGGGGAGCCGTCGTGCGCCGCGTCTGCCTGACCCTGCCCACCGACCGGGCCTGCGCCGCGACCCTCAGGGCGGTCGCCGAGGAAGCCGCCCACGGCGCCCGGCACTTCGGCGTCGAGGTGCACCTGCTGGTCCTGGACTCCTCCGGGCCCGCGGCCCTCGCCGCGCACCGGGAGGCGGTGGCCGCGCTGCCGCCGGAGCCCGGCGTGGTCGTCCACCACTTCGACGAGGACGAGCAGCGGGCCTTCCTGCGCGGGGCGATCGCCCGCTCCGGGGTCGCCGGGCCGGACCGGGTGCTCGGCCTGATGCTGCCGTCCGGGGTCTCCTACGGGGCCTGCACCAACCGGGCCTTCCTGATCGCGGAGGCCCTGGGCTGCGCCTCGGTGCACCGCCGGGACTCCGACAGCCGCTACCAGTACCTGGACGGGAAGCCGGTCTTCCCGCTCCACCACGAGCTGACGGCGCTGGGGCGACGGGCGGCCGACGTGGCGGGACTCGTGTCGCGGAGCAGGCTCGACCCGGCGCTCGCCGACCGGCCGGTGGCCCTGGTCGGCGGCTCGTTCGTCGGCGAGATGTCCGTGGACGTGGCGGAGATCCGGGCGCTCGACCCGCTCGTCCACGAGGAGCTCGTCGGCCTGTCCGTCCCGGCCGGCTATCCGGAGATCTGGCGGCGGAACCTCGTCGACGAGGCCTTCCGGGGCGCCGGGACCGCCGCGTTCACCCGGGACCTCACCACGCTCACCACCGTCGGCCCGGCCCGCGTGGACATGTGCAACGTCGCCTTCGCGCGCGGGGTCTACGGCCGGGTGCCGCTGCCGCCCGCCACCGACACCATCGGCAGCGACTACTTCCTCCTCCACCTGGTGCACGGCGCCCGGCTGCCCGGCGTCCTGCACAACCGGCACATCGTCAACTTCCACACGAACGAGCGCCGTTCGGACGCGGGCTTCCTCGCGTACCAGGTGCGGCTGACCAAGTTCCTCCTCGCCGTCCCCCACCTCCAGGCCGTGTACGCGGGGCTGGCGGCGGCCGGCGACGGGCTGCTCGACGGCGACGGGTTCGTCCGCGCCTCCGCCGTCGCCGCGGTGCTCCGGGAGGGCGCGGGGCCCGAACCGGTGGAGGAGGCCGAGCGGTTCGACGTGGTCGAGCGCTGCTACCGCAAGCTCGGCGGCCGTTACGCGGCCGTCGCCGACGTCCTCGCCGCCCGCCGCGGACGCCTCCTCGACGAGGCGCGGCGGGACATGGCCGACTTCGCCCTGCTGCTCGACGCCTGGGGCCCCCTGGCCCGCGCGAGCGAGGGACACCCGCCCGCCCCGGCGCACGGGGGCCGCCCCTCCTCCCCCGCGCGCGGGGACGGCCCCTCCCCCTCCCCCGCGCGCGAGGGCAGGTCTCCGTCCCCGGCGTACGAGAACCGCCTCCCGTCCCCGAAAGGCAGCACCGCATGAGCCGCCCTCCGCAGCCCCTCCCCCGGCCCGGGGCGGTGGCCGCCCCGTGACCGCGCACGAGCGGGACCTCCCGCGCCCGGCGAAGACCCGCACCGTGACCGTCGCCCACACCGGCGGCGAGGAGCGCCGGGGCCCGGTCACGCTGGGCCAGGCCAACATGATCCGGTGCATGCTGCGGGACGAGCCCGAGCACATCAACATCCACGACGTGTGGCCGGTGCCCGCCGGGACCCGGACGGACGCGGTGATCGACGCCCTACGCGCCCTGGTCGTGCGGCACGAGGCGCTGCGCACCACGTTCCCGCACGCGGAGGGCGCCGTGCCCCGCGAGCAGGTGGTGGCGGCCGAGGGGGAGTTCACGGTCACCGTCCTCGACCACGACGCGCTCCCCCCGGACGCCGGACGGTACGCCGACGCCGTGGCCCGCCGGGCCCGCGCCGGACGCTTCCGGCTCGACCGGGACTTCGGCCTGCGGATCTCCCTCGTCACCGCGGGCGGCGCGCCGGTCTTCGTCGCCCTGGCGGCGAGCCACGCCGTGACCGACGTCAGCGCCCTCGCCGTCCTGGAGGAGGACTGGCTGGCCCTGCTCGCCGGTGGGCCCCTGGAGCCGCAGACCGCCCTCACCCCGCTCGACCTCGCCGCCGAGGAGGCCTCCCCCGCCGGACTCCGGAAGTCGGCGGCGTCCCTGCGGTACTGGGAACGGATCATCCGCACCGGCCCCCAGGCCATGTTCGACGGGCCGGGCGCGGAGGGCGCCGAGACCGTGACGCCGGAGGTGACGCTCCGGTCCCTGCGGGGCGCGCGGGCGCTCGCCCGGGTCGCGGAGCGCACCGGCGGGCTGCCGTCCACGGTGCTGCTCACGGCCTGGTGCGCGCTCGTCGCCCACCGGACCGGCCAGGACGTCTGCGTCGCCGCCGTCCCGACCTCCAACCGGTTCCACGACCGGCTCGTCCGCTCGGTGAACACCGTGTCGCAGGACGCCCTGCTCGCCCTCGACGTCCGGGTGCCGTCCTTCGACGCGCTGCTCGCCAAGGCGTGGGGGGCGGCCCTCGACGCCTACCGGCACAGCCGGTTCGACGCGGTCGCCCTGTGGGAGATGATCGACCGGACGACCTTCGAGCGCGGCAGCCGGTTCGCGCGGGACGTGGTCTTCAACGACGTGAGCGCCCTTCCCGGGGCCGACGGCTCCGGACCGGCGCCGGACGGGCCGGACCTCGAACTGGGCCGGGGCCCGTCCCAGGTCCTGCCGACCCGCCTCCTCGCCTTCGTGCACGGGACGGCGCCCCTGCTGCGGATCGGCCTGTGGGCCGACCCCGCGCTGTTCGCCCCCGGCGAGGCGGAGGGCTTCCTGACCGGTCTCGTGCGGCTCCTGGAGGCGGCCGCCGAGGGGGACGTGCCGCTCGCCTCGCTGACCGGGGTGACGGGGGTCCGTCCGGTGGAGCGCGGCCCGGACTGGGTCCGGGTGGACGGCTGCTGGGTCTCGCCGCCGGCCGTCGCGGAGGCCCTGGGCGGCGCCCTCGGAGGCGTACCCGTACACGTCACGGCGGGCGGGCCCGGGGACGGGGAGGGGCCCGGGGAGGGCCTCACCGCCTTCGTCGCCCCCGGCGGCACCCCCCTGTCCCCGGCGGAGGCCCACGCCGCGCTGATGCACGTCCTCCCGGGCCTTCCCGGGGTCCTCGCCCCCCGCCGGTACGTGATCGTCCAGGACCCGCCGGAGGCGGCGGACCGGACGGACGCGTGGCTCCGGCAGCACATCCTCACCGAAGGGAACGGCCGGACTCCGGCGGATCCGACATGACGACGAACGACGTGACGACGGACGACGCGCCCGTGGAGCGCGAGCCCGGCTCCCCGCCCAGCCCGTGGCGCTCGGGCCGCTTCCGGCTCTTCTTCACCGCCCGCAGCACCTCGCTGCTCGCCGACGGCATGCTGATGGTCTCGCTGACCACCGCCGTGCTCGGGGCGGGGTACGGGGCCTCCGGCGTGGGGTACGCCCTTGCCGCGTGGATGGCACCGATCGTCCTCCTGGTGCTCTTCGGCGGGGTCCTCGCCGACCGGTTCACCCCGCAGGTGATGATGGTCGGCGCGGACCTGGTGCGCATGGTGGCCATGCTCGCGCTCGCGGGACTCCTCGCCCTCGGGGACGTACGGCTGTGGCACGTCATGGCGCTGCTCGCGGTCAGCGGCGCGGCGACCGCGATGTTCCAGCCCGGTCTGGCGAGCCTGGTGCCGCGGGTCGCCGAGGACATCCAGCGGGCCAACGCGCTGCTGCGCATATCGGAGTCGATCTGCACCCTGCTCGGCCCCGGCCTCGCCGGTCTCCTCGTGGCGTACTGGGACGTGGCGGGGTCCTTCCTGGTGATCGCGGCGTTCTACGCGTGCAGCGCCCTGGGCCTCGCGCCGCTGCGGAGGCTCGGCACGGCCCCGGACGGGACCGACGAGCCGATCTGGCAGCGGCTCGCCACGGGCTGGCACGAGTTCCGGTCCCGTTCCTGGCTGTGGGGCGTCATCGCCGTGTGGGCCGTCTACGGCCTGTTCGTCTTCGGCCCGGCGCTGCCGCTGGGCGCCGCGCTCCTCACCGAGCAGCACGGCGCCGACGGATACGGCTGGATCGCGTCCGCCGACGGGGCCGGCACGATCGTGGGCGGGCTGCTCGGAATGCGGGTGCGGCCCCGCCGGCCGCTCGTCGCGGGCGCGTGCGCCATGTTCTTCTTCTCCCTCAACCCGCTGGCGCCCGCCCTAGAGTGGTCGTTCACGCTCACCGCCGTCACGGGCGTCCTGGCGGGCTGCGGTTTCGCCTTCTGGGGCGTCATGTGGGCGACCAGCGTGCAGTCGCACATCCCGCTGGCCGTCCTGAGCCGCGTCTCGGCCTACGACGTCGCCGGGTCCATCATGGTCATCCCGGTGGGCCGGGCCCTGGCCGGGCCGGCGGCCGAGTCCGTGGGCGCCGACCGCGTGCTGCTCTTCTCGTCGGTCATGGGCATCGTCTGCATCGCGGTCATGCTGGCCGTGCCCGCCGTCCGGGCGCTGCGCCGGGCGCCGGAGAAGCCGGCCGGGGCGGGGACCGCGGTCGCGGACGGCTGAACGGCTCGCGGACGGGCCGGCCCGCGCGGATCCTCACCGCCCCGCGGGAGGAGTACCCGGCGCGGCCCCGGGGCCGAGCGTCCGGGGCCGTGGGGGGGGGGGGGGGGGGCCGCCCCCCCCCCCCCCGCGCGGGGGGGGGCCGGGGGGGGGCCGGGGGGCGGCCCCCCGGGGGGGGGGGGGGGGGGGCGGCGGCCCCCCCCGGGGGCGGGG
>NZ_JBIVSC010000003.1:14339-339151 GCF_044756005.1 Streptomyces sp. NPDC092045
CGCGCCGGCGCGCGCGGCGCCGCGCGGGGCCGCCCCCCCGGGCCCCTCCCCCCCCCGGGGGGGGCGCCCGGGGGGGGGCCGGGGGGCGGGGGGGCGGGGGGGGGGGGGGGGGGGGCCGGCGCCGCCCCCCCGCCCCACGGGGCTGTCGGGACCGTCCGGGCTACCGGGTCACCGTCCACTTCTGGTTGGCGGTGCCCGCGCAGGTCCAGATCTGGAGCCGGGTGCCGTTGGCCGAGCTGTTGCCGGTGGCGTCCAGGCACTTGTTCGCGCGCGGGTTCACCACGTCCCGGGCGTCGTTGGCGACCCAGCGCTGGGCCTCCGTGCCGTTGCAGTCCCACAGCTGGAGGGGCGTTCCGTCGGCGGTGCCAGCGGAGGTGACGTCGAGGCACTTGCCGAGCGCGCGGACGGTTCCGTCCGCGCCGACGGTCCACCGCTGGGCGGCGGTCCCGTTGCAGTCGTACAGCTGGATCGGGGTGCCGTTCGCGGTGTGGGAGGCGGCCACGTCGACGCACTTGCCGCCGATGCCGGTGATCGGTCCGCCGCCGGCGGGGGCGTCGGAGGTGGTGACGCGGACGTGGTCGACGACGAGCTGTCCCGGGAAGGGGGTCGAGCCGTCCGGGTCGCCGGGCCAGTAGCCGCCGACCGCGAGGTTGAGGATCAGGAAGAAGGGCTTGTCGAAGGCCCAGGCCCGGCCGCCGAGGTCGGCGGGCGTGCGGGTCTGGTAGACGGTGCCGTCCACGGACCAGGTGATCCGGCCCGGCGACCAGTCGACGGCGAAGGTGTGGAAGGCGTCGGCGAAGGCCTGCCCGCCGGGCAGGGTGTACCCGGCGCCGATGCCGCCGGAGCCCGAGTAGCCGGGGCCGTGCAGGGTGCCGTGGACGGTGGAGGGTTCGAAGCCGACGTTCTCCATGACGTCGATCTCGCCCGAGTTTGGCCAGCCGACCTGGCCGATGTCGTTGCCGAGCATCCAGAAGGCGGGCCACATGCCCTGGCCGCGCGGCACCTTCATGCGGGCCTCGACGTGCCCGTAGCGGGTGGTGAACTTCCCGGCGGTGTTGAGCCGCGCCGAGGTGTACTCGCACCGTCCGTACCAGCACTGGTAGTTGCCCGGGTTCTCCTTGCGGGCGGTGATGACCAGGTGGCCCTGGCCGTCGAGCGCGGCGTTGCGGTTGCCGGCCGTGTAGTACTGCCGCTCGTGGTTGCTGACGTTGTCGCCGGTCTCGATCTGCCACTTGCTGCCGTCCACGGCGGCGCCCGCGGGGCCGTCGAAGTCGTCGGAGAAGGTGACGGCGGCCGCCCCGGCGGCGGGCTGGAGGGCGGCGGGCGAGCCGGCGGCGGGGCCGGCCGAGGCCGCCGGGCCGAGCGCCGTGACGGCGAGGGCCAGGGCGAGGGCGGACAGGGCGGAGGACAGCGTGCGCCGTCGTGCGCGGGAGGAGGTCATGGCTCTCTCTTCCGTCGGATGTGGGGGGGGACGGCACCGTGGGAGCACACCTCGCATGCATGTCAGGTACATGACACACATGGAGGCCGACCACTTCGCCGCCCACCTGATTTAAGAAGTGAAGGAAGGGGGCGTCAAGGGGTGCGACCGCGCGAGCGGCCCGGACTCCGTACGATGCGCTTCGTTGCCACTCGTACCCCTTAAGGAGATCACCATGGCCCAGGTCACGCTGAAGGGAAGCCCGGTGCAGGTCAACGGCGCGCTGCCGGAACCCGGCAGCCAGGCGCCCGACTTCACGCTCGTCGCCGAGGGCCTCGCCGACAAGTCGCTGAAGGACTTCGCCGGCGTGCGCAAGGTCCTCAACATCTTCCCGAGCGTCGACACCCCGACGTGCGCCTCCTCCGTTCGCGCCTTCAACGAGAAGGCCGGCGCGCTGGAGAACACCGTGGTGCTCTGCATCTCCGCCGACCTGCCCTTCGCGCAGGCGCGCTTCTGCGGCGCCGAGGGCCTGGAGAACGTCAAGAACCTCTCGACGCTCCGGGGCCGCGAGTTCCACACGAACTACGGCGTGGAGATCGCGGACGGCCCGCTGGCCGGCCTGACCGCCCGCGCGGTCGTCGTCCTCGACGAGAACGACAAGGTCCTGCACGCGCAGCTCGTGGGCGAGATCGCGGACGAGCCCGGCTACGACGAGGCCCTCGCCGCCCTGAAGTAGTCCACCCGGCGGCCCCGGAGCGGGAGCCGCCACCGCGGAGGGGGCCGTCACCGACACCGGTGACGGCCCCCTTCCGCGTGCGCGCGCTCATCCTCCCGAGCAGTCCGGGCACAGCCCCCGGTACGTGACGTCGGCCTTCTCCACGGCGAAGCCGAAGCGCTCCTCCGACGGGAGGACCGCCAGCGGGTCGCCCGTCGGGTGGACGTCCCGGATGAGCCCGCAGCCCGAGCAGACCAGGTGCTGGTGCTCCCGGCGCGCGTTCGGGTCGTAGCGCTTGGCCCGCCCGTCCGTGGAGAGCTCCACGACCTCCCCCAGGGCGACGAGCTCGCCGAGGGTGTTGTAGACCGTGGCCCGCGCGATCTCCGGCAGCCGCTCGACGGCGCGCGCGTGCACCTCGTCCGCCGTGAGGTGCACGTGGTCGCCGGCCAGGACCTCCGCGACCACGCGCCGCTGGGACGTCATCCGCCAGCCTCGGGATCGCAGCCGTTCCAGCAGGTCGCTCATAGGTTCACCTCTTCGGCTCGGACGCGGGGCCCGTGGTGTCCGGTGTGCGGCCGGTGCTCCTCGGACAGGATTTGGCATTGTTCTTGACTTGGACAAGGTCCATTGTAGGATCGATTTCGTTGATGGCCAAGGGACAGGAAGACCTCAGCGCGGCGGGAGTCCGATACGTGACGGCTCTCCGGGCACGACCCGGCCGCTCCGATCGCACTTCCTGAGTACTGTTGTCCGCCAGGTCCGGAAGGATTCCGATGTCTGAGAACCGCGTGCCCGAGAACGAAGCGCCCGAGAACCACGACGCGATCGTCGTGGACGCGAAGCTGGACGAAGCCGGGGGCGGTTGCCCGGTCGCGCACGGCCGCGCCGCCCACCCGACCCAGGGCGGCGGGAACAACCAGTGGTGGCCGAACCGGCTGAACCTGAAGATCCTGGCCAAGAACCCCGCCGTGGCCAACCCGCTGGGCGAGGAGTTCGACTACGCCGAGGCGTTCCAGAACCTCGACCTGGCGGCCGTGAAGCGCGACATAGCCGAGGTCCTCACGACCTCCCAGGACTGGTGGCCCGCCGACTTCGGCCACTACGGCCCCCTCATGGTCCGGATGGCGTGGCACAGCGCGGGCACGTACCGCATCAGCGACGGCCGCGGCGGCGCCGGCGCCGGCCAGCAGCGCTTCGCGCCGCTCAACAGCTGGCCGGACAACGTCAACCTGGACAAGGCCCGCCGCCTGCTGTGGCCGGTCAAGAAGAAGTACGGCCAGAACCTCTCCTGGGCCGACCTCCTGGTCCTCACCGGCAACGTGGCCCTGGAGACGATGGGCTTCGAGACCTTCGGCTTCGCCGGCGGCCGCGCGGACGTGTGGGAGCCCGATGAGGACGTCTACTGGGGCCCCGAGACCGTCTGGCTGGACGACAAGCGCTACACGGGCGACCGCGAGCTGGAGGAGCCCCTCGGCGCGGTCCAGATGGGCCTCATCTACGTCAACCCCGAGGGCCCGAACGGCAACCCGGACCCGGTCGCGGCGGCCCGCGACATCCGGGAGACCTTCCGCCGGATGGCGATGAACGACGAGGAGACCGTCGCGCTCATCGCGGGCGGCCACACCTTCGGCAAGGCGCACGGCGCCGGCCCGTCGGAGAGCGTCGGCGACGACCCCGAGGCCGCGCCGATCGAGTCCCAGGGCTTCGGCTGGGCGAACTCCCACGGCACCGGAAAGGGCGGCGACACGATCACCAGCGGTCTGGAGGTCACCTGGACCACCACCCCCGCGCGGTGGGGCCACGACTTCTTCAAGCACCTCTTCGAGTACGACTACGAGCTCTCCAAGAGCCCGGCCGGCGCCCACCAGTGGGTGGCGAAGGACGCCGAGGCGATCATCCCCGACGCGCACGACCCGTCGAAGAAGCACCTCCCGACGATGCTCACCACCGACCTGTCGCTGCGCTTCGACCCGGCGTACGAGCAGATCTCGCGGCGCTTCTACGAGAACCCGGAGCAGTTCGCGGACGCCTTCGCCCGCGCCTGGTACAAGCTGACCCACCGTGACCTGGGCCCGATCTCCCGCTACCTCGGCCCGGAGGTCCCCTCCGAGGTCCTGCTGTGGCAGGACCCGCTGCCGGAGCGCGAGGGCGAGCTGCTGGACGCCTCGGACGTCGCCTCCCTCAAGGAGCGGATCCTCGCCTCGGACCTGACCGTCGCGCAGCTCGTCTCCGCGGCCTGGGCCTCGGCCTCCTCCTTCCGCGGCAGCGACAAGCGGGGCGGCGCCAACGGCGGCCGCATCCGCCTGGAGCCGCAGCGCAACTGGGAGGTCAACGACCCGGACCAGCTGGCGCAGGTGCTCCGCGTCCTCGAAGGCGTCAAGTCCGCCTTCGACGCCGAGGGCGGCAAGAAGGTCTCGATCGCCGACCTGGTCGTCCTCGGAGGCTCCGCGGCCGTGGAGAAGGCCGCCAAGGACGCGGGCTTCGACGTCGAGGTGCCGTTCGCCCCGGGCCGGGTGGACGCGAGCCAGGAGCAGACGGACGTGGAGTCCTTCGCCGCCCTGGAGCCCAGGGCGGACGGCTTCCGCAACCACCTCGGCAAGGGCAGCCGCCTTCCGGCCGAGTTCCTCCTGGTCGACCGCGCCAACCTGCTGAACCTGAGCGCCCCCGAACTGACGGTCCTCGTCGGCGGTCTGCGCGTCCTGGGCGCGAACCACCAGGGCTCGAAGCACGGCGTCCTGACCACGGCCCCGGGCACCCTGACGAACGACTTCTTCGTCAACCTGCTCGACATGGACACCATCTGGCGGCCGGTGGCCGGTGACGCGAACCTCTTCGAGGCCCACGACGCCGCGACGGGCACGGTCCGGTGGACCGGCACCCGCGCCGACCTCGTCTTCGGCTCCAACAGCGAACTGCGCGCGCTGGCCGAGGTCTACGCGAGCGACGACGCGAAGGAGAAGTTCGTGAAGGACTTCGTCTCCGCGTGGGACAAGGTGATGAACCTGGACCGGTTCGACCTCGTCTGACCCCACTCCGGCCGCGGCCGGACGGCGCCCCCCGCCGTCCGGCCGCGGCACGTCCGGCCCGGACGGCTCCCCCGCCGTCCGGGCCGGTCCCGTTCCCGGCTCCGCCCCTCCGGCGCGCACACGACGCCGTGCGGGGAGGCAACCCCGGCACGTCCGCCGCCGTCCTCCGGGGCGAGAGGGGGCACCGGGGAGCCGGGCGGCCGACGCCACCGGCGGTGCCCCCACGGGAACGAACGTGAGGAAGACCGTCTTGATACGTGGCATACGCGGCGTGACCACCGCCGCCGCCTTACTCGCGCTGGCGGCGGCGACGCCCGGCGCGGCGCACGCGGGGGAACCGTCGCCCGGACCGGCGGCGACGGCCCGGGGGTCCGGGCCCGGGAAACCCGAACTCCCCCCGGGCTGGCGGGTCACCGGGACCGGCGCGGACCGGCAGCTCGTGTGGACGTCGCCCGGACCCGTCCCCATGGGCGACGCCCGGGTCGAGTTCCACGCCGGCGACCGGCTGCTCGGCCGTCCGGCGGCCGATCCCGACGGACGCGCCTTCCGGCTCCCCCTCGGGGACGCCCGGCTCGACGGGGGCGACCGGCTGCGGGTGACGGCCGGCGGCAAGCGGCTGGACGCCGCCGCCCCCTCCGCCCGGCCCCGGCCCCTCGCCCCGCCCACCGGGCCGCAGGCCCCGCCCCGGCCCGCCGCGCCGGAGGCCTCCCTCCCGGCGAACCCGGTCGACCCGGGCACGCCCGGCCCCTACCGGACCGTGAGCGGCGAGTACGCCCTGCCGTCCGTGAAGCTGCCCGACTTCCCCGTGCCCGTCGAGATGCGCGCCGTCGTGGTGGGTCCGGCCGGCGCGCCGGGCAAGCGGCCGGTGGCCCTCTTCCTGCACGGCCGGCACGCCACCTGCTACGCGCCGGGGACCGAGGACGCGACGGGCGCGTGGCCCTGCCCGGCGGGCACCCGGGAGATACCGAGCCACCGGGGCTACCTGAACGCCCAGAAGCTCCTGGCCTCCCAGGGCTACGTGACCCTCTCGATATCCGCCAACGGCGTCAACGGGCAGGACCACAGCATCGACGACGCGGGCGCGCAGGCCCGTTCGTCCCTGGTCCGGCTGCACCTGGCCCGCTGGGCCGACTGGTCCGCGAACCGGCGGGGCGCGCCGGCCGCCGTGCGGAGGACCGCGCCCGCCGACCTCTCGCGCGTGCTGCTCGTCGGCCACTCGCGCGGCGGCGAGGGCGTCAACCGGGCGGCGCTCGACAGCCTCTACCCGCCGCCGGCCGACCGGGACGGCCTCCACGGGCCCGTACGGTGGAAGATCCGCGGCAACGTCCTGATCGGGCCCACGATCTTCGGTCAGAACCCGGCCCCCGACGTGCCTTCCACGACGATCCTGCCGGGCTGCGACGGGGACGTGAGCGACCTCCAGGGCCAGATCTACCTCGACGGCACCCGCGGCGTCGGCCGGGGTGCGGCCCTGCACAGCTCGGTCTACATGGTCGGGGCCAACCACAACTTCTTCAACACCGAGTGGACCCCGGGCCAGGCCCAGGCCCCGGCCTCCGACGACTTCTCGTCCGGCGAGACGCCCGACCCGGTCTGTTCCCCCGGCGCGGCGACCCGGCTGACCGCCGGGCAGCAGCAGAAGGCGGGCGCGGCCTACGTCGCGGCGTCGGCGCGGCTGTTCGTCGGGGGCGACGACCGGGTGCGGCCGCTGCTCGACGGCACCGGCCGCCGCGCGCCCTCGGCGGGCCCGGCCCGGGTCCTCACCCACGCCGTCGGCGGGCACCGCGTCCCGGCCTTCCTGCCGGACGCCTCGACGGCGGTCTCCGGCTCCGGCCGACTGTGCGCCCAGGTCGATCCCGACGCCGCACGCGCCTGTCTGAACCCCGAGGAGGGCGGCGCCTCCCCGCACTTCGCGGTCTGGGACGCCTCTCCCGAGCCGGGCCGCGACGCCGTCGCGCTGCGGTGGGGCGCTGCCGGGAAGCCGGTCGCGGTACGCCCGTCCCGGCCGGTCTCGCTGGCCGGCTCCGACGCCCTGGCCCTGCGCCTGGCCGTGCCGCCCAACAGCGCGGGCACCCGGTTCGACGTCGCCGTGACCGACGCCTCGGGCCGCCGCGCGCACCTGGGCCGCGTCCGGGTCGACGGGCTGCCGGGCAGCGACCGGACCGCGTCCGTGTGGGCGCGCGAGGTCCGCGTTCCGCTGTCCGCCGCGAGCCGCGCGGGCCTGGACCCGAAGCGGATCGCGTCGCTCGAACTGTCCCCGGGCGGCGGCGCGGGCCGCGCGTGGCTCGTGGACGGGTGGGGCTGGCGTCCCGGCACCCCGGCGGTGCGGCCGGCCGCGCTGCCGCGCGTCGACGTCGGGCGCCTGACGGTCGACGAGGGCGACTCCGGGGTGCGGACCTACCGCGTCCCGGTGCGGGTCTCCGGGAAGGGGGCCGGACAGGTCCGCCTGTTCGTGCCCGGCCCCGACGGCGACGGGGCCGTCTCGCGCCTGGTGACGGTGCGCCCGGGACGGCACGACATCGACGTGCCGGTCGAGGTCCGGGGCAACACCCGCTTCGGCTACGACACGGCGCACGACGCGTTCGTGAAGGCGGTGCGCGGGGCCGTGGTCGGCTCCCACCGGGGCGGTGTGACCGCCCGCGACGACGATCCCCTGCCCACGGCGACCGTGACCCCCGTCGCGGACGACGTGGCCGAGGGCCGGGCCCTGGCCTGGCGGGTGACGCTGTCCGCCGCGGCGGACGCCGACATCGTGGGCACGGTCGACGTGCTGCCGGTGACCGGCGGCGCCGAACTGTCCACGGCGGACGTCGACCCGGAGTGGCTGGAGCAGCAGATCGGGGAGGTCCCGGATCCGGCGGTGCCGCTGTCCGAGGCGGTCCCGGGCGGTCTGTCCCTGTGGTTCTCCGTCCCCGCCGGGGAGACGGGCGCGGAGCTGACCGTGCCCACCGTCGCGGACGGCGTCGAGGAGCCGACGGAGTCCCTGCGGGCCGTCCTGTCCCTCTTCGACGGCTCCTGGGAACCGGTCCCGGGGCCGGAGTTCACCGGACGGGTGCGGGACGCGGCGTAACCCCGCCCCGCACGGGAGACAGAGCGGCCGGCGGGCCCCGGGGAGAGGTCCCGGGGCCCGCCGGCCGTCCTTCCCACCGTCCGGAACGCGGGCGGTGGGGACGAAAACGCGTCGACAGCGCCCCGCGCGCCTGGCAGTGTGACGCCCCGTGACGAGCAGCGAACTGTGGACCCGTGAGACCGCCGACCGCTACGACGCCGAGGACGCCGGGATGTTCTCGGCCGCCGTCCTCGGACCGACCCTCGACTTCCTCGCCGAACTCGCCGGAGACGGCCGGGCCCTGGAGTTCGCCATCGGGACCGGGCGGGTGGGCGTTCCGCTCCGGGAGCGCGGCGTGCCGGTGGTGGGCATCGAACTGTCCGAGCACATGGCGGCGGTCCTGCGCCGCAAGGCGGACGAGGAGACCCTCCCGGTGACCGTGGGGGACATGGCCACCACCGTCGTCCCCGGCGAGTTCTCCCTGGTGTACCTCGTCTACAACACGATCTCGAACCTGCTCACCCAGGACGAACAGGTCGAGTGCTTCCGCAACGCCGCGCGGCACCTGGCGCCCGGCGGCCGGTTCGTCGTCGAACTGGTCGTGCCGCCGCTGCGGTTCCTGCCGCCCGGCCAGGTCGCGGTGCCGTTCGACGTCTCCGAGCGGCACCTCGGCTTCGACACCTTCGACCTGGTCGAGCAGGTCCTCGTCTCGCACCACCTGACCCGCGACGGCGACGACGGCCGCTACCGGCGCGGCAGTTCCCGGCACCGGTACGCCTGGCCGGCGGAGCTGGACCTGATGGCCCGGATCGCCGGACTGGAGCTGGAGCGCCGCGTCGCGGACTGGAGCGGCGCGCCGTTCGCCCAGGACTCCGCGCAGCACGTCTCCGTCTGGCGCAAGCCGGCCTGAGCCCGGTCGGTTCGGAGGGGGGCGAGGCCTGTCGCCGAGCGCCGATCCGCGAGGGTTCCCGGACTCCGGACTCCGATCGCTCACGGCCCGGGATCCGCTCCCGGCGCGCGGTCCGGGTCCGGGTCTCGGTCCGGGTCCGGACCCGGGTCCGGGAGGGAACGCCCGTCCGTGGAGGAGGCGAGGACGAAGCCGGTGTAACCGTCGCGGGCTGCGGCGTCGCACTCCTCCCGGTACCGGTCGAGTCCGCCCGCGTAGGCGAGGAACACACGGGGTTTGCCCGGGACGTTCGCCCCGGTGTACCAGGAGTCCACCGCCGGATAGAGCGTACGGGCGGCGAGTTCCGCCACGCGTGTCCCCCAGGCGGCCTCGGCGGACGGGGTGGCGTCGATCTCGGTGAGGCCGTTCCCGAGCAGGTGGCCGACGCAGTCGGTGATCCACTCGACCTGCTGTTCGAGGGACACCGTGATGTTGGTGAGTACGGAGGGGCTGAGCGGCCCGAGGACGGTGAAGAGGTTGGGGAAGCCGGCCGAGACGAGCCCGAGGTGGTTCCGGGGGCCTTCGGCCCACCGCTCCCGGAGCGTCGCGCCTCCCTTGCCCACGATGTCGATGGCGAGCTGGGAGCCGGTGAGGGCGTCGAAGCCGGTGGCGAGGACGATCACGTCGAGGTCGTGCTCCCCGTCCGAGGTCCGGACGCCCCGGGGGGTGATCCGCTCGATCGGGGTCGCGCGCAGGTCCACGAGCGCCACGTGCGGCAGGTTGTACGTCTCGTAGTAGCCGGTTCCCAGGCAGGGGCGCTTGGTCGCGAACGGGAACGTGCGCGGGGAGAGCAGCTCCGCCGTCGCGGGGTCGGTCACGATCGACCGGATCTTGGACCGGACGAACTCCGCCACGGTCTCGTTGGCCTTCCCGTCGGTGAGGATGTCGGTGTAGGTGCGCAGCAGTCCGTTGAGGAAGCCCTCGTCCCAGGCCGCCTCGTAGGCGGCGGTGCGCTCCGCCTCGTCCGCCTCCAGCGCCGAGCGGGTCGGGGGCGCGAAGACGGTCCCGCCCCGCGAGCGCCGCTGGGCCCGCCGGAACTCGGGGTACCCGGCTTTGAGCGCCGCGCGCTCCGCGGCCCGTAGCGGGCGGTTGCGGGCCGGCAGGACGTAGGCCGGGGTGCGCTGGAAGACGGTCAGGGAGGCCGCCTCCTCGGCGATGACGGGAACGGCCTGGACGCCCGAGCATCCGGTGCCGATGACGGCGACCCGCTTCCCGGCGAAGGAGACGTCCTCGCGCGGCCACCGCGCGGTGTGGTGGACGGCGCCGGTGAAGCTGTCGGCACCGGGGATCCCCGGGTCCTTGGGGACCGACATGCAGCCGGTCGTCAGGATCACGAAGCGGGCGGTGACGGTCCGTCCGGTGTCCGTGGACAGCCGCCAGCGGTGATCGTGCTCGTCGTACACGGCGCGCGTGACGCGCGTGCGTAGGACGACATCCTCGCGCAGGCCGAACCGGTCGGCGACGTGGTGGACGTAGCGCAGGATCTCCGGCTGGGCGGCGTACCGCTCGCTCCACTCCCACTCCTGGTCGAGTTCCGGGGAGAAGGAGTAGGAGTACGAGGTGCTCTCGATGTCGCAGCGGGCCCCGGGGTAGCGGTTCCAGTACCACGTTCCGCCGATGTCGTCGCCGGCCTCGAAGGCCACGGCCGTCAGGCCGAGTTGCCGCAGCCGGTGGAGCTGGTAGAGGCCGGAGAGCCCGGCCCCGACGATCACGGCGTCGACCCGGTCGGCGGCGGCGGACGGGTGGCCGCCGGCCGCCGCCGGGACGCTCGTCGGCGGGTTCGTCGGACGGCTCATCCGGTGGCTCCTGTTCTGTCGGACCGGGAACGAAGGACTGCGGGAACGAAGGACTGCGGGGGCGGGGAGGCTGCCGTGGCGGGTGCGGGGTCGTCGTCCCGCGTGCGTACCGCCCGGCCGCCCGTCAGGCGGGGCGGCCGCCGCCCCTCGCCACGGCGGGGATGACCGCGAGGGCGAGGGCCCCGGCGGCAGCCGTCAGGACCGGGTATCCGCCGCCCCCCATCACCAGCCCCGAGGCCATGCCGCCGGTCGCGCCCGCCACGGACATCCCCACGTCCGCGAGGCCCTGCACCGCGGCCCGGTTCTCGGCGGGCGCGGCGTCCGTGAGCACGGCCGTGCCGCCGAGCAGGGCCAGGTTCCAGCCGGCTCCGAGCAGGACCAGCGCACAGGCCAGGAGGGGGACGGAGTGCGGCGGGGCGAGACCGGCGAGCAGAGCCGCGCCCAGCAGGACGGCTCCGGCCGCGACGGCGACCCGCCGCCCGCCGATCCGGTCCGCGAGCAGGCCGCTCAGGGGTGACGGCAGGAACATCGCGCCCACGTGCAGGGCGATGACCAGCCCCACCGCCTGTGTCGTGTGGCCGTGGCCCGCCATGTGGACGGGCGTCATGGTCATCACGGCGATCATCACGAGCTGCGCGGTGATCATCACGGTGGCGCCGGTGACGACACCGGGGGCGGGGCGGCCGGTACGGGCGGCTCCGGGCTCCCGGGGCGGGGCCGGGGGCAGTTGGTCCGGGCGCGACCACACCAGCAGGACGAGCGCCGCGGCCACGTACACGACCGCCGCCAGCAGGAAGGGGCCCGTCAGCCGTGGCAGGCCCCAGGCGTCGGCGAGGTCTCCGGTGGGTCCGGTCAGGTTCGGGCCCACGACCGCTCCCAGGGTCATGGCGAACAGGACGGTTCCGGCGGCCCGGCCGCGTCGCTCGGGCGGCGCGAGGTCGGCGCCCGCGTAGCGCGCCAGGAGCCCGGTGACCGTACCCGCCCCGTAGACGAAGAGGGCGGCCAGGAGCAGGGCGGGCCAGCGCGCCGCGGCTCCCGCGACCACGCCCGCGCTGCCCAGCGCGGCGATGCCGTTGCCGAGCGCCAGTGCCGGACGGCGCCCGAAGCGCTGTCCGACGCGCCCGAGACCCGCCGCTCCGAAGGCCGCGCCGATCGTGTACAGCGCGGCCGGGAGTCCGGCCAGACCGGTCGAGCCGAGCAGGTCCTGGGCGAGCAGCGCGCCGACCGTGATGCCGGCCGCCATGCCCGCACCGCCGAACACCTGCGAGATGCCGAGCACCGTCAGGGCGCGGCGCTGTTCAGGGGAGAGACCCGCCGCCGTGGCCGAGGGGGCCGTCCGGGTCACGCGTGGTCCCGCGCGGGGACCGCCGGTCCGTCGGGCGTCTCCGTCCCGCCGGCCAGGCCGGCTATCTCCGCCAGCGACATGTGCAGTTCGTCGTGCAGGAACCGCACGATCGTCCAGTGCGGCAGGGCGTCGGCGTCGAAGGGGCCGAACGCGGCCGTGTAGAGGGGGATCCAGCGCAGGGCCTCCTCGGCGGCGGTCTCCCGTCCGGGCGCCTCCTGGTAGGCGTCGTAGGAGATGCTCCGGTGGTGGACGAAGTGGCCGCCGGGCAGCCGCCGTTCGCACAGGTCCCGGTACTCGCGCGTCTGCAGGATGAGGTAGTGCCATATCTCGTCGATCTCCTGCTCGACGGGGAGGAAGAGGCCGCCGAGGCGGTCGGGGTGGCGGGAGACGAGGTAGAGGTAGCGCAGACACTCGCGGACCCGGTGCCGCACGACCGCCGCGGACGGGGCGTCCGGCTCGGCCGTGAAGTGACGTACCACCTCCTCGTGCAGGGCCGGGCCGAGCAGTTCTTCGGCGGTGGGCGCCCGATCGGCGGCGCTGTCCGGGGGGACGTGGGCGGTGGACGTGGGCACGAGGCTCCTTCGGGGACGTCGTCGAGCGCGTCGGCCGGCCCCGTGGACGGGGGACGACGGGCGACGGGATCGGTCAGGACGGGTCGTGCGCGGTCAGCCAGGCGTACTTGCCGGAGCGCCCGACGGAGAGGGCGGTACGGTGCTCCACCCGACAGGTCCGTCCGGTCAAGGCACGGACGGAGGAGGTCAGTTCGGCCGTCTCGCCGGCCGTGAGCGGCGCGTCGTCGAAGGTCGTGTACGCCAGGCGGCAATGGTCTTCGCCGACCAGGTGCAGCCGGTGCAGGAAGACGCGGGTGCAGACCCCGGCGATGCGGGCGTCCAGGTCGGCCTGGGAGACGGGCCCGCCGGGCGTGCGCAGCAGCTCCTTCTCCCGCCCGCAGAAGGAGACGATCCCCTTCGGATCGGCGCTGCCGTCGCGCGTGCGGACGCAGTCGCCGGACCGGTAGCGGACCAGCGGCATGTAGGGGTTGCGGGTACTGGTGACGATGAGGCTGTGGATGCCGCTGCCCGGTTCCACGGGGATCAGCTCCACGCTCATGTCCTGTAGATAGGGCTGGTATCGGCCTTCCGCGTCGCTGTAGAAGAGGTAGCCGAGTTCGGTGCTGCCGAAGAGGTCGACCACCGGGCAGTCGAAGTGGGCGCGCAGGTGGGCGCGGACGTTCGACGGTGTGTACTCGTAGGCGTGGACGATGCCGGCGGGGCGGGGAAAGTCGCCCCACAGGCCCCATGCGGAGACTTTGCGGACCAGGTGCGCCAGGTGGTAGCCGGAGCAGTCGAGCAGATAGGTGCCGTCGGGGTGGGCGGTGGCGGCCCCACGGATCTCGGCGAGCATGCACTCGACCTCGTCGCGGTCCCAGTCGGCCGGGTCGAGGCGGCGGTTGAGGTACAGGGTGCGGTCGTCGAGCCAGCGTTCACCGGGGGTGGCGCCGGGCTTGCGGGCGTTCACCCGGGCCACGTGCTCGGTGGCGAGGACGGTGGTCAGTGAGACCCGTCGGGCGCCCTCGTGCCACGAGGCGCCGAGATCGGGGTGCTCGCTCCACAGCCGGTAGTACGAGCGGAGCAGGAAGTAGGGCGGCCGGATGATCTGCATGCGGGCGTGGTTGGTGCCGGTGGAGAGCACGAACTCGGCCTCTCCCGCCTCCAGCGCGCGGGCCAGCTCGGGAGTCATCCAGTTGTCGGGGAAACCGCGGGCGATCTCGGGTTTCTCCAGGACCGGGAAATGACCGCGTTCGACGGAGGCGCGGTAGATCGGGATGTCGCGCACCTTGTCCAGGACGTCGGCGCTCGGCAGGCGCTTCACGGGAGCTCTCCGGGGAGGGTCGGCGGCGGGCGGAGCGAGCGGGGGCCGCCGGCGCGGCGACGACCGCGCCGGCGGCGTGGGTCACCGGCGGGTCAGGAGATACAGCCGCTCTTGGGGGCGGCGCTGATGCAGCCGCTCTTGGTGGTGGCGCTGATGCAGCCGTCCTTGGCGGCCTGGGCGGAGTTGGCGGCGACCCACTTGCGCCACACGGACTCCTCCGTCATGTGCTTGATGAGCTGATCCATGGTGGAACCTCCTGAAAGAGAAGAGGGAGGGGTGGACTTCCGTCAAGAGATGGTTCTGCGATGGTCATCCATCGGCACCGAAGGTAAAGAGATGGTCAATCGACCGTCAAGGGCAGGCTTGCCGATTGACCTGAACTGCACGCCTCGCGCGAACGGGTCCCGGCTCCTCCGGGAACCCCGGAACGGCGGACCCTGGTGGCCACGAAGGGGCCGATGACCACGTGGTCGAGGGGGTGGGGCGGCGCATGGCCCACGATCGCGGATCCGGCCAAACAGCCCACACTTTCCGGGCTCTTTCCCGGCCGACACGTGCGGTCGGCCCGCCGCGCGACTTTACTTGTCTATGGTTCTCTTGACCATCGGTTGGGCATCCCTTGGTGCGATCCATAGGTATGGACCGCACCGGGAGGAAGGGCGTGCCGCGAGCCGTGACGACCCGGAGCGCGTCGACGTTCCGCGCCGTCCCGCTGCCCGTGTCCACGCCCCTCACCCCCGGGACCTGCCCCACCCACGCCCACGTCCCCGATCACCCCACCGTCGGGCGGGCCGAAAGCACCCCTCTCGGCCCGCCCGACCACGCGCCGAAGGCCTCGAACCGAGGACCGGCGGCCGGGCTCGACCACGCCGCGCCCAACGCCGTGCGCGGCCACGCGTCGAGCGGATCCGCGGCCCCTTCCGGGGCCGCGCCACAGATGTTCCGCCGCTGACCGGGCGGAACGCCCCCCACATCTCTGTCGTGCAAGCCCGACGCGCCGTAACGGCGCGCCAGGAGGAATCACCACACCATGCAGCCTCTCATCGACAACGCACGTACCTTCGGCCGTCGCCCCGAGGAGTTCGCGGGCCTCGCCGCGGGCCAGTCCCCCGAGGTCCTGTTCATCACCTGCTCCGACTCCCGGGTCGTGCCGGCCCTGATCACGGGCGCCCGGCCCGGCGAACTGTTCGAGCTGCGCACCGCCGGCAACATCGTTCCCCCGTACTCCTCCGCCACCCCCACCGGCGAGGCGGCGACGATCGAGTACGCCGTGGAGGTCCTCGGCGTCAAGGACGTCGTGGTGTGCGGCCACTCCCACTGCGGCGCGGTCGGCGCCGTGGTGCGCGGTGACGACCTGAACTCGGTTCCCGCCGTACGGGACTGGCTCGCGCACGCCGCGAAGGAACCCGAGTGCTCCGACCCCGCCGACCCGACGGTCGCCGAGGCCGTGCAGAACCACGTCCTGACGCAGCTCCTGCGACTGCGCTCCTACCCCTGCGTCGAGCAGCGCCTGCAAGCCGGCGGACTCCGCCTGCGCGGCTGGTACTACGAGGTCCACACCGGACTCGTACGCGAACACCGGTCGGACACCGACGCGTTCGAGACGCTCTGAGGGGACGGGTGACCACCGTGCTGTCCAAGTTCCCTCATTTACGTCAGGACTTCCTCGCCTCCATCGTCGTCTTCCTCGTCGCGGTGCCCCTGTGCGTGGGGGTGGCGGTCGCCTCCGGCGTCCCGGCCGAACTGGGGCTCGTCACCGGCATCGTCGGCGGACTCGTCACCGGCCTCATGCGCGGCAGCAGTCTCCAGGTGTCAGGACCGGCCGCCGGCCTGACCGTGATCGTCTTCGAGGCGGTCAGCGAGTTCGGGGTGGGCACGCTCGGCGTGATCGTGCTGATCGCCGGCCTGCTCCAACTCGCCATGGGGTTCTTCCGGATCGGCCGCTGGTTCAGGGCCATATCCGTCTCCGTCGTCGAGGGCATGCTCTGCGGCATCGGTCTGGTGATCATCGCCGGGCAGATCTACGCCGCGGCCGGCCTGAAGGCTCCGGAGACCGGCATCGGGAAGATCACGGGCCTGCCCCGCGCGTTCGCCGACGCGCTCGGGAGCACCGAGGCCCTGGCCTCCCTCGCCGTCGGCGCGGGCACCATCGCCGTCATCGTGCTGTGGCGGAGACTGCCGAAACGGGTGCGGTCCGTGCCCGGGGCCCTCGCCGCGGTGGTGCTGGCGACGGCCGCCACGCTCGGCCTCGGGCTGCCGGTCGCCACCGTCGAGGTGGAGGGCCTGCTCGGTGTCGTCCAGCCGCCCGGCGCCGAGGCCTTCGGCGAACTGGCCGGCCCCGCCATCTGGGGCACGATCATCGCGTTCGCTCTGATCGCCTCGGCGGAGAGCCTGTTCAGCGCGGCCGCCGTGGACCGGCTGCACGACGGTCCGCGCACCGAGTACGACAAGGAGATGGTCGCCCAGGGCACGGGCAACACGGTCTGCGGCCTGCTCGGCGCCCTGCCCATGACCGCGGTCATCGTCCGCAGTTCGGCCAACGTCGACGCCGGTGCGAGGACCAGGGCGTCGCGGGTCCTGCACGGCGTGTGGCTGCTGCTGTTCGCCGCCGCGCTCCCGTTCGCCCTGGCGCTGATCCCCCTGCCCGCGCTCGCCGGCATCCTCGTGCACGCGGGCTGGAAGCTGATCCCGTTCCGCCAGCTCGCCGCGTTGTGGCGGGAGCACCGGGGCGAGGCGGCGATCCTGGTGGTCACGGCCCTCGCCATCGTCGTGGTGAACATGTTCGAGGGCGTCCTGATCGGTCTGGCCCTGGCGGTCGCCAAGACCGCCTGGGAGGCCTCGCACGTCAGACTGGAGGTCGTCGACAAGGGCGCGGGTCCCATCGAGGCGTGCCTGGCGGGCAACGCCACGTTCCTCCGCCTGCCGAAGATCCTCGACACGCTGGAGTCCCTCCCGCAGGACCGCCCGGTCGAACTCGACCTGTCAGGACTGCACCACCTCGACCACGCCTGCCGCACGGCACTGGAGAGCTGGGCCGAACGGCACAGCGCGACCGGCACCGAACCGGTGAAGCTCACCACCGCGGCCTGATCCGGAGGACGACGGGCCGGCGCCCCCGGCCGCCGGAGGCGCCGGGGCTGCCGCAGCCCCGGCGCCCGGCGGTCCGGGGGCGGTCGGGTGAACGCGCGCGGGGGCGTCGGGCCCCGGCTCCCCGGCCGTGCCCCTCCGGGTCACCGCACCCGCCCGCGCGGCTTCAACGGAACGGCGGGCAGCTCGGGAGCGGACAGGCGGGCACCGTCGTAACCGTGCACCTCGCCGAAGCGCGAGCCCCGCTCCCAGTCGTCGCGCGCCTGTGCGATCTCGTCGCCGGACCGGGCGACGAAGTTCCACCACTACTTGATCTGCCGACGTTTTCGCAGGTCAGAGGCTCGCTAGTCCATCAAAGTCAGCAAAGTCAGCATTGGAGTGTCTCTGGACGGCCGATTCAGCCCATAGTCCAGCCGCTGATTGCGGAGGGGGGACAGACAGCAAGGACCGATGCTGGGCATCCGGTCGCAGTCGACGAGGTGCAGCTAAGGCTCCCGGGGCGCGATGCGCGCCCCGGGAGCCTTCGGGAGGTCGGTCGCACTGCGCAGAGGACTGGATCGCGTTCCACTCGGTGGAGGTAGTGACCTCGTTGAGGACGCATGCGGTGGCCCGTCGTGCTGGTTGCGGACGGCCTGTACGGCGTCGGCGGGCAGGTCAAGGGTATACGGCCCTTCAGGCAGGGTCAGACCCCAGGCGGTCAGAGCGCGGTCAGACTCGTCGCTGCCGTTCCACCACGTTCAGGCCAAGATGTCCGCCGTGCGTTTTCGTTCGGCCGTGCTTGCGCAGCCTTCAGCGCAGCACCAGTGAGTAGTCAATCGCTGTACCCAGGGGGATGTCACCGTGCCGACTGAGCCGACCGAAACAGCGTGGAAGATCCAGTCCGCCGTCGCGGATGCGACGGCCAAGGCGGACTCGAAAGCCGCGCTCGCCTTGACCCTGCAGTCCACCGCGCTGGCCGTACTGAGCCTGCTGGCGAGTTCTCGGCGGGCAGCGGGCGAGTTCGAGTCCGCTGCGTCGCAGACGCTTTTATGGCTCGGTGTCGTACTCATCATGGCGGGTGTCTGTTGTGCCGCGTCGGCTGTTTCTCCCCGGCTCGGCAAAGAGCGGCGAGGGCCAGAACCGGATGGCGACTTCCTATACTTCGGACACCTGCGGCTCATGGAACCCGCCGCATTGGAAGGCGTGCTGCGCAACACAGATCCACTGCCCTCGCTTACCCGACAAGTCGTGGTGATGAGCGAGATCGCCTGGGCCAAACACCGCCGGGTGCAGTGCTCTCTCGTCCTGTCAGTCGCGGGCTGCGGCTGCTTCGCCATGGCCACCGCCTTCGCGTGAGGGTGAGGAGGTGTCACGGTGAACTTCCTTTCCCTCGTGCCTCCTGAGGTATGGCGCGACTTGCTCGAACGCGGGCATCGGCGCACCTACCGGAGCCAGGCGGTGCTCCTTTCACAGGGCGAGTCGCCCGACGGTGTGATCGCGCTGGTCGACGGTCTCGTCAAGGTAGTACAGGGCAATGAGGCTGGGGACAGTTTAACGTTGATGCTCCGCGGCCCCGGCGAGGTCCTCGGTGAGATGGGTGTGCTGCTCGACCGGCCGCGTTCGGCGACCGTGACAGCGGTACGCCCCTGCACGGGTGTCGTCATGGCTGCGCACGCCTTCCGCGGATATGTGGCCCGGCATCGCCTGGAGCCTGTCGTGTACCGGCTCAGCGTGGACCGACTGAACACTCAGGAGCGTCTGCGCGCCGACCTTGTTCACCTGCCGCCGCCGGCCCGCCTGGCACGGGTGGTCGTTCATCTCGCGGACGAGGTGGGGCACCGTGATGGGACTGGTGGTGTCGTCGTCGAACTCGGCATACCCAGGGAGGATTTGGCCACGATGGCGGGCATGAGCCGGTCATCGGCATTTGCCGCCCTCGCGCGTCTCCAGTCCGACGGCATTGTCACGCTCGGCCGTCGGCGGCTCGTTGTCAGAGATCCTGCCCTGCTGAGGGCCGCAGCCCAGGACGACGGGGTGGGTGACGGCGACCGACCGCCGCGCGGAGCTCCTGTGATGTGACGTGCGGCACGCCCGTACCGTCCAGCGCTGGACGGTCGGCTCCCCGCTCCTCGAACAGGTTGGTGCTCTTCCCGCCGCATGGGCAGGGAGAGCTACGAGAGGAGCGGCGCATGCTGCCGTCATGGGAGCCTTTGTGGCCCTACCGGGCCGTGCTGGCCGTCGACGCCAGGGACTTCGGATCACTCGACAGCAAAGGGATGCAGCGAGTCAACGCCGACATCCCACCTCTGCTGGCCCAGGCGCTGAGCGCCAGCAACGTCAGCGCGCACTGGGAACGGCGCGTGTTCGGCCAGCACACGGGCGACGGTTACGTCGCCGGCATGGACCCCGAGGTCTTGCCCGCCCTGGTGGGGCACTTCCCCGACGCACTGCGCCAGGCGCTCTCCCGTCGGCGGGCCGAGAACCCGCACCTCAAGCCCCTGCAGCTGCGGGTCAGCATCCACGTCGGCCCGTTGCCTCAGAGTGGTCTGGGCGTGCCCATGGTGCACACCCACCGGCTCCTGGACGACAAGGCGCTGCGGGCAGTGCTCGAGCGCGGACATCCCGAGATCACCAACACCGCCGTGATCGTCTCCCAACGGGTGTACGAGGACGTCTTCGACAGCGGCTGCGTCAACGACGACGTACTGCCGACGCACTTCCATCGGCATCTGGTGAGGGTGAAGAAGTTCGAGCAGCCGGCCTATCTGCACCTTCCCGGTTTTGACTGGGGGCTCGCGGATCCGGACATCTTCGAGCCGTCCGCTGCGGCGGCAAATGAGGAGGAGCCGGGGTCTGGGGCGCTTGTGGCGTCGGCTCCCACGGCTCCGGCAGGTCCCGGTGCGGTGAACTTCCACCAGTACGGCGAGCACGGCAAGCAGGGCTACAACTTCTACGACGAGCGGGGGCGGTAATGAACGACCGCAGCAGCGAAGCATCCGAGCCGCCGTACCACGGAATCAATCCGGTGAGGCCCCGGGTGCACCAGGAGCCGGCCGACGCGCCGCCATCGAACGCGTCGGAGTTCCACCAATACGGCGATCACAGCGTCCAGGCGGTCCACTACGCCGTACACCTGAACGGTGACTACGTCCAGACTCTGCCCATCGACGGCAACGACCTCGCCTACCGTGCGAGCGAAGACGGTCGCTTCGTCGAGCCCCGGGATCCGAACCGTCTGCTCGACGCGGCCAAGATCCTCGAAGCGCACGGCGTCGTGGTGCTGTGCGCGTCCGCCGGCAGCGGCCGACGGACCGCAGCGGTGCGACTCCTGCGCCGTACGGCGGGACCGCAGGAGCCGGAGCTGTTCGACCTGGAACCGGAGTGGACCAAGCCCGGGACCCAGTGCTTGCCGGTGCGCTCGGCGACGGGCTACCTGCTCGACCTCTCCGACCTCCCGGACGAGCCGCCCGCCCGCTTCGGCCAAGACCTGGTCCATCATGGAGCCGCACTGTGTAAACAGGGGTCTTTCCTGGTCGTGCTCGCCACCCCAAACGACTGGCAGGGCGCATGGGCCGACGCCACCGGCGACATCACGGTACGGCTGGAGTCCCCCAGTGCGCGGCGCCTCGTCGAGACCGAGCTCGGCGCGCACGGTCACGCAGACCGGGTGGCCTGGCTGACGGACGAAAAGCTCTCCCCGATCTGGGAAGCCGACCCCTCCGCCCGTGACGCGTGCTGGCTGGCCGGGCTCATCGGTGCGGTGAGCGACCGGGAGCAGCTCAAGGAAGCCGTGGACCGTTTCGGGGACTGGCACACCACGGTAGAGAAGCTGCTCAATAAGCGCGGTGCCGTGGACGGAAACCCGTCGTTGCTGTCCACTCGGGTCACGGTGTGGGCCGGAGCGCTGCTCGACGGAGGGCGGCGCGGTTCCCTCGTCCGCGCGTCCGACGACCTGCTCGCCTCGCTGGGCCAGGCCCGGGGGCCGGCCGACGTACTCACCGACGCGACGTCGTCCCGTCGACTCCAAGCAGCTGGGATCGAGTCCGTCGGTGACCGCGCCCACCACGACCGCAGCTGTCAGGGGTTGCCCGCCGCCATCCTGCGTCATCTTTGGGAGGAGTTCCCCACCCAACACGACCTGCTGACGAGGTGGGCGGTCGGTGTCGCCGCGAATCGGTCCGTACCGGAGGACGACGCCCGACTGGCAAGCGAGGCCCTCCTGCGCCTGGCAGTGCGTCAGCACGACAGGCACGTGCTCGACGCTCTCGCAACGGGACTCATCGGCCCTCGGCGGATCTTGGCCGTCGAGGCGCTCACAAAGGCCGCGACCGACGCCGAACTCGGCCGCTATGTCCGCGACCGCCTCCTCAACTGGGCGGAGTCCAACAACGCGGAGAAGGTCGATCTGGTCGTCGACGTCTGCGGCGGGCCCTGGGGCCTGGAGCAGCCGGCGCTCGCCCTGACCCGCCTGGGCAAGGCAGCGGGTGGGAAGGATTTCGGCGCCGAGAAGCTGGTCGATGCCTTCCGGGAGCTTGTCCGGCACGCTCCTGGCCTCGTGGACAAGACGGTCGTGCAGTGGCTGAAGAGGCACGGGACCGAGGCCAGCGGAGAGGCGCACCGCCAAGCGTTGGGATCCTTCCTGGCACTCGTCTCCAGTGACACGGGCACGGACCTGGTCCTCGCCTCGGCCGGCGACGCGTCCAGCAGGGAGCACTTCGTCCATGCCTGGCAGACGCTGCTCACCACCAACGACGCCGTGGAGGCCGTGCTCGACCAGCTCACCCGCTGGCAAGAGCGGTTCGAGCACGACGCCGACCAGAGGGACGCGGTAATCGCCCTGCTGGCTGAAGTCTTCGCCCCGCCGCGGCTGCGGTTGCGGCTCGACCGGCTCTTGGTGGCAGACGGAGCGGTGGTCCGGCCGTTCTGGCGGGACATCCTCGGCCACGCCATGCAGCACTACAGCCTCGTCCGGAAAGCGTCGGAGGCATGACCGAGCGTCCCGGTCCCTGGTGGAGACGGCGGGTCGGCCGGTTCAAAGCGTACTGGCCCACCTGCCTGCCGGGCGTCCGCTTCCTGGCACATGGCACTCTCACCCATCTGGTCCCTCACCGGGCGACCGGGACCTACCACGCGACCGCCGCACGAGCGGCGGCCCGTCTGGCCCTGGACGAACTCGGCCGCGGCATCGCCGGGAGGCATCGACCCGAGGAACTGGAATGCGCTCAACAGAGGCTCACCCTGGCGGTCTCGGCGTGGCACAGCCCCGACAGCCATCCCGGCCTCTGGCTCAGGGCACAACTCACCCTGCTGCTCCCCCAGCAGGACGCCGAGCGAGCCCAAAGGCACCAGAATGCCCTGCGCGAGGTTGAACTCGGTCTCGCACAGGACCGGTTGCGCCGGCAAGAACTGGCTCGGACCGTGTGCACCGACCGTGACAGCGCCCGCCTGTGGTGGCTGGAGCGACATCTGGACGACCTGTCGGCTCTCAGCTGGGCATCGTTCAGGGACACGATCCTGCCCCTGGTGGGGACGTCGGTCACCGAGCACACGCAAGCCGAGCGGCTCGCCCACTCCCTCCTCTACGTCTGGGAGCGATTGGACGACGTGCCGGGACGGCAGGCGCGGTTCATGGCCACGGCCCGCACGCTCTTCGAGCAGATGGGTTGGTCCAACGGATTCCCCTGGCCGTCGCCGTCCGACGACCTGGAGTCTGTGGCTCCGTCCCCGGCAACCGTCCCCTACGCAACGGAGGACGAGCAGTGAAGACCTTCCTACTGCGCTGGCTGCTCGATCCGCTCACCAGTCTGCTCGCCCTCCGCCTGTGGTCCCGGGAGCGCAGCCGCAGGTCGTACGATGCGGCGTGGCGGCTGGCCAGGGTCATGCGTCACCCGGACGAGCTCCTGTACCGCGTTCACGGCCACCGACCCGACGATCCTGGAGACCTGCTTCCCTGATCACTGGGCGGTGCTGTCCTCCATCGCTGGGACCGGCGCACCGATCCCAGCGATCGCACCTACTGCTTGTGGGGGCGCGGGATATTGATCACCATGGGCCGAATATGAACAAGGCCTGCCTGGGAGAGGCTCATCGCTTGGTCCAGCAGATCGACCAGCAGCTTGTCAGGCTGAAGCCTCCTCGCCCGGGTCTTACGACTGTCCCCCGTGGCAGTCCAAAGCTCGATGGGATACCAACCGACGATGTAGATGCCTGCATCCGTCCCCGCTTCGGGTAGATACCGGCCAACCAGCTGATCTTTTTGAGCCGTTGGAACTTCATCGTTCCAGGCACCCTTGACCTCGATGACCAGTTTTATGGACTCCCTTGAAGCGATGTTGGGGTCGTCACCCGGTGAGGGGATCGCTTCGATGAGGAGGTCAGTACGGTCGCCGGCGCCGTATGGATCGGTCGGGTGGATCAGCACCTCACGGTTGATAGCGACGCGGTGACCGGCCAGCCTCAGACTCAGCTCGTGCGTGAGGTAAGCGCACAGGGCTGCTTCGGGTTTGGGGCGCCAGACATCGGGGATTGCTGGGCTGTCTGCGGATGGCTTTCGAGGAGTCTTCCCTGGTGTACGGTCCCATAGCAGTTCGCAGTGGGCGGGAAGGTCCTGGCTCATGTCCTCGATGGCCTCCTGCACCATCTCCAAGAGGTCTGTAGTGGTGCGGATGACGCGCCGAGCTGGGTCCTGCAGGAGCCGTATCACGTCCTCCGTACATACTTGACTCCAGCTCGCAGCGGCATATTGCTTGGTCGCCGCGACGAGCGCTGCGGCGATAGCCAGCCGATTGGGGTACTGGGCCGCAAGTTGGCGCAGTTGTTGAACTGCCTCTGTGGTGGCTCGTCGACTTAGCTCAGGAAGTAGGCGGTCTCTCCATTCTCGGGCTTGCTCGTCAGCGTCGATCCAGCGCGCGCCACGAAGGGGCCGGTCCTCTTCGGGGTCGTACAACCCGCTGAGCCACAGATACAAGTCGCCAACACCGGCCTCACTGAGGGAGCTTTGGATTCGCTCCGCCACAGTCCTGGCGCACGCTTCGGCCAGTCTCCGACCGAGCTCGGGGTCGGTTGCCGTGAATTCCTTGACGCGTGGCCAGTGCGTCTCGGCGTCTGCGGTCAGCAGGGCTTTGGCGGCGAGGACAGCGGCTTGTGTGGCAAGCGGAGTTTCCCAGGCTCTGTCGAGGGTGCTGTCAATAATGCTGCGCGCAATCCGACTGTCGGTAGTGAGAAGAGAGGCCAGAATGCTGTGCCAGTTCCGCAGCGCGGCCTCGCGTGCCTCATCGCTCTCGGGCAGACGAATGGGCTGGCCTTCGCTTGCTGGTGAGCCTGCTTCGGCCCTTTCCGCCGCGTTGGGCACGAGCCCGAGGCAGGTGGAAAGTTCCGTAGCAAGGTGCTCTATGGCCGTACGCAATTCTGCAGCCCAGCGCGGGTCGATGGGGTTAAGTTCGATGGGTTGTCGGCCTGTCGTGAGTGCGGCGCGAGCTGCCTGGGTGACGCGCAGAGCCAAAGACTCAGGGGCGTGACGGGCTGCAAGGCGCAGCAGGTCCACCCGTGCGGGTTCCATGTAGCTCGTCGACATTCCCAGGTACTCGGTCAAAAGCGCGGCGGTCCACGAGCTCCACACCGACGGGGGCAGTTTGAATAGGCGGTCTGATCGTTGGAGTTCGGTCAGCAGGGCATACCCGGCCCATGAGCACTTGTTGCGGCGCGAGTGTTGCAGCCAGGAATCCGCGCGGTCGTGTTCGGTTGTGAGATAGCGCAGGGCTAGCTCAGGGAGGTCCGTCAGACCGTCATCGAGTGCTACGGCGCCCGGCCAGGTTGACATGGCGTCTGATGCGTCCTGCACCAGCCTTCCCGTCCGCGGGTCCACGCGTAGGTTCCATACGAACTGCCACAGACTGTCGTTGTCCCCCTCCCTAGCCTCACCGAGGAGTCGCACTTGCTCGGCCATGAAATCCGCTGCTTCCGGCCAATGCTTTTTGCCGGCACTGTGGTTGCGGCGGAGCGCCTGAGCGAGACGACTATCGAGGGCTATCGCATCGTAGAAGGAACGCACATATGGCCATGCCGGGTGCTTGTCGTCATAGGCCAGTTCGAACGCATGGTGGTCATCAGGAGGAAATGTGCAGAAGGCCAGCTCGCCGTAGACCTGGATGTGCGCATGGTCGCCGGACGCCGCTGCCTGGGCTGTTTGCTCCAGCATCCACGGAAAGTCCTTCCGGTCCACCAACTGGTGGCGGGTAGCTGGCTCGGGGGCCGAAGGTCCGTCGAGCCGCAGCAATGGGCGGCGTTCCCAGTCGTACGCGATCAGGCAGGCCGCTTCCCGCGGGTCGACATTGGCCCGCACAGCTTCCGTGACGAGGGCTTGGGTCAGAAGCCTGCGCAGTGACTGAGTCTCCTGGGTTTCGTGCCCGTGCTCGTCGGGTTGCAGGCAGTCCGGGACCTCGACCTTGTGGTGGTCACGGAGGAGGCAGATGATGATCTTCGCCAAGGTAGCCGTGTGCTGATCCGCTTGCGGGGCCCGGAGCGCACGATCGATCACCCCGTTGATCAACGAGATCTCGAAACGGTCATGAGTGAAGACGAAGCCACTGTCCGGCTGGAGGATCGCTCTATGTGTCCAAGCCAGGAGCTCAGGCAGATCCTCCTCCCTGCACTGCTGGGGCATGCTCCTCAAGAAGTGGGCGAAGTTGCCGTATAGGTCTGGGGACGGGGGGCGAAGGGCGGCCAGCATCGTCGCGGCGTCCAGATGGTGCGGCCAGAGTAGGCTCAGCAGGGTGCCTCGCAGCTCGTGCTCGGGGTCCACACGCTCGGCGTAGGAAAGGTCAGAGAGCGAGTCTAGAGTCCCAGCTAGGACAAGCGCTGCACGTCCTGGGTCACACGTGAACGCGGCGCGGGCCGCCAGACGACGTTCCGTCTGGTGCCATGCCTCGTTCCTCACCAGCTGCAGCAGCGCATCAGCCAACCTGGGATGAGCCATGCCGGCATCCTGGGCCAGCTGGATCGCCAGGCGGATTCGCGCTGTGGTCTGCCAATCGGCCACACCTTCGCCGGGGGTCGCCTCCAGCACGTCGGCGAGCTGGTCAGCGAGCCCAGGATGGCGCAGGTCCCAGCGAGAGAGCTGCCACCTTGTGTCGCTCAGTTCCACTTGTGCCGCACGTTCCAGCAGTCTGCTCACGGTCAGTCGGCGGACCTCGTCGGAACGCACTAGAGCGCTGTGAACTGCCAGGCTTTCCGGATCGGCGGTTGCCAGCCAGCTGCTGGCAGAGGGCTTCATGGCCACCAACCAGGCGGCAGTCTCCCGCAGAGGTGCGGGGATTATTGCTGTCTCTCCGTCCGGTGAGCCGATCAGGAAGAGGTTCTCCAGCTGCCGCGGCGTGGTCTTCCGATCGGTCAGGTACCGGGCAGCGAGATAGGCCGCTACGGAAGAATGCCGGAAAGCCACCCTGTCGTCGTCCGGTGCTGTGAACAGCGCGGTAGCCAGGCATTCCTCGACCACCTGGGGCGTCACCTCGAACGGGCCAGCAGCGGTTCGCTCCTTTCCGCCCGCCAGTATCTCGCCCGCCAGGTCGTATGTGCCCGCCTCGAAGGTGGCGCCGCGCCAAACGGTACGGTGGCCGGACAGGAGCATCCACGCCGCAACGCGGCCCGCCACCGTCAGGCGCTGCGGGGCCGTGGTGATCAGGGACTTCTTAAGTCGGCGAGCGTCGGGGTCTTCAGCAAGCCGTGCCACACCGCGAGCGAACAACTCTTCTGGCAGCCCGTGCAGCTGGCCGTCAGCCCGATAGGTCATGACCAGCAGTTCCAAGGTCAGCGGTACGCCGGCCAGCGCGGCGGCACCAGCCGCCTCAGCCCCTGCCACCAACTCTTCCCCCGGCACGCCGGCGCTGTCAGCCAGCGCCACAGCCTCCTGTCGACTCAACGGAGCGAGATCAACGCACCGACAGGCACCGAAAGCCTCGGACAATACAGGCGTCAGTGTCGCCGGATAGTCGGCTGTGCGGCAGGCCATGAGAAACCGAACCCGGCTGAGATCCCGGCCGCTGAGCGACCTTCTCAACCGCCTGGGCAGAGACGGCAGAAGTGGGCTCTCGTCAGCCTGGTCTAGGACTACCGTCAGAACTCCACCACGCCCGACGGCGCCTCCCTCCCCAGGCAAGGAGGCAAGATGACTTCCAAGCTCCTCCTGGTAGGAGAGCTCGGTGAGGTCACCACCCGTCACCCAGAGGCACGCATCGGAGTCTCTGTCCCAAGCATCGACAACGATGCGGGGCAGCCGATCTGTGAGCTGTGTCAGCAGAGAAGTCTTCCCGGCGCCCGGCTCCCCCAACACGATCATCGCGCCCGCCGCCGCAACCACAGAGGGAAGCGCCAGGGCACCCTCACGAAGCCGCCCAGCCTCCCTGACCACGTCACCATCATCCGCACGGAACGCCTCGGTGACCTGCGGGATCAGATCTTCAACAGCGACACGTTCCCCCCGCACCCTGCACACCCGAGGAACCTGAAAGCCAAACACATAACCTGCCACTCCCTCATCGTCTCAGCCCTTACTGACAAGCGCCTCTGTCGGCCCATGTACCGACGCGAGAGAGGCCCTTGCCGAGCATGACGCATCCGATGCCGCCCAGGGCGCATAGCAGGAGGGGCTCATACAGGACCTGCGTCTACCACAACGTCTCGCCAGCCCATGAACGGCGCGGGCTACAGTGCCGAGACCGGCCCTCTCTCCCCCTGCGCCGCACTGACAAAATAACTGACAACCCGTCAGTAGAGTCAGCAAAAGGTCAGCATTCAGTTGACTAAACCTGCTCGCACACGAGCACACGCTGGACACGCACCCGTCGACGGCGGTGACTGCGGGAGGCTGCGATACGTCCCCTCCCGCAGTCACCACGACAGCCACAGGCAGGGGTCGGGCATTCCCCGACTCTGCATCGGCTCAACAAAGAAAACGCAGGTCAGCGCACTCGTCCCCGCGCCTTCAGCTGCGTCGCCGGGACCTCCGGGGCGTCGAGCCGGTCACCGTCGTAGCCCACCACCTCGCCGAAGCGGTCGCCCGTCATCCAGTCCTCCCTCGCCTGGCGGATCTCCTCGTCCGTGCGGCCCACGAAGTTCCACCACATGACGATCTCCTCCGCGAAGGGTTCGCCGCCGAGGAGCATCAGGCCCGCGTCCGAGAGGGCGTGGAGGGGGAGTTCGGTGCGGCCGCAGCCGAGGTAGAGCATCGAGCCGGGCAGGACGGGCACGCCGTCGACGCGGGCCTCGCCGGACATGGCCAGGACGGCGTACTCGAAGTCGGGCTCCAGCGGGAGGTTCTTCTCGGTCCCGGCCGCGAGGGCGAGGTCGGCGCCGACGATCGGGGTGTACGCGGTGCCCGGTGAGGCGGCGCCGTCCAGGGAGCCCAGGATCACCGTGGCCGTGAGGCCGGGGGCGGTGGCGCGGGGCAGGTCGGCGTGGTGCTCGAAGCGGGGTTCCACGTGGCGGTGGGCGTCGGGGAGGGCGACCCAGAGCTGGGCGCCGTGCAGGAGGCGGGCGTGCGGGCGGGGGCTCTCCTCGGAGTGGGAGATCGCCCGGCCGGAGGTCATCAGGCCCAGCTCGCGCGGGCGGATGGTCCGGAGGCTGCCGGTGGAGTCGCGGTGCAGCACCTCGCCCTCGTGGAGCCAGCTGACGGTCTGGAGCCCCGTGTGGGGGTGGGGCGGGACCTGCATGCCGGGTTCGTCGGCGATGTCGTCGGGACCGTAGTGGTCGACGAAGACCCAGGCGCCGACCATCCGGCGGCCCAGGTTCGGGAGCAGCCGGCGCACCTCGGTCGATTCGCCGAGCCGGACGCGGCGGGGGCTGAGGAGTTCCCGCACCGGCTCGGCGACGACGAACCCGCGTCCGCCGCAGACGGTCGGCACGGCCTGGCGATCGAGATTGCTCATGGCGCCCAACCTATTCCCGTCCGGGTGCCGCGGGGCGAGACGCTCCGGTGGGGCCGCGAGAAGCCGGGACCACCGGAAGGCGTTGGTGGAATGTTCAACCAAGTCGGGGTGTTGAACCGGTCGACCGCCCCCACCGGGCGGCGGATCCTCGGCTCCGGAAAGGAAGAGCAGTGAGCGACACCTACTACGAGTTCGGCACGGCCGGGGAGCGCTGGGACCGGGCGCGGCTGTTCTTCGACGCGAAGGAGTACGGGACCGCCGTCCGCATCCTGCGCGGTCTCGTCGCCGAGCACCCGGACCAGACGGCCCAGCGGCTCCTCCTCGCCCGTGCGTACTACCACTCCGCCCAGTTGTCGCGGGCCGAGGGCGAACTGCGGGCGATCCTGGAGCGCGACCCGGTCGAGCACTACGCCCGGCTGATGCTCGGCCGCGTGCTGGAGCGGCAGGGGCGCCCGGAGGAGGCCGCGCCGCATCTGCGGATGGCCGCCGCCATGGCGGGCGAGACGGTGTCCTGACGCGTTCTTGATACCCCCGCACGGTATATTCGGCGGCCGGGAGGTCCTGACCGTGCGCACACACCGGGCGGAACGCCGTCGACGAGCAGGAGGTGCCCTCGCGCACCTCCTGCTCGTCGTCGTGCTCGCGCTCGGCGTGTTCCTGATGCACACCGTGGGCCACCCGGAGGGCTCCGACGGCGGTACGCACACCACCGCCACCGCCCCTTCCGCGCACGACGGCGGCGGCTCCGACGCCCGGCACGATCCCGGTCCCGGGACGGACACGACCACGCTGTGCGTGGCCGTCCTCGGCGTCTGGCTGCTGGCCCGGCTCGTCCTGGCCGCGCTGGGACGCGGCCCCGAACGGCTCGTGCCCTTCCCGGCGCGCCTCGCGCACGTACGGGTTCCGCACGCCCCGCCCCGGCGCCCTCCCGACCTCGCCCTGCTGTCCGTCCTGCGGATATAGGCGGCCGTCCCGCCCACGGGTGCTCCACAGCGCCCGTGAGCCGCTTCGACCCGCCCTTTTCCCTCCGTACGGAACCGTGAGGTCCGTACGCACAGCACACGAGGTACCACCCATGCGCATGCGCGCCTTCACGAACCGCGCCACCCGGACGTCCGCCCTCGCCGGCGCCGTCGCCGCGACCGGACTCCTGCTCACCGCCTGCGGTGCGGACGGCACCGCCCCGCCGGCGTCCGCCACCGCCTCCCCGTCCGCCACCGCCGCCGCTCCGGGGTCCGCCGCCTCCCGGGCGCCCTTCAACGACGCGGACGTCATGTTCGCGCGGATGATGATCCCCCACCACGAGCAGGCCCTGGAGATGGCGGGGCTCGCACGCGGCCGCGCCGAGGACGCCGGCGTCAAGGAGCTGGCCGCCGCGATCGAGCGGGCGCAGGACCCGGAGATCCGGAGGATGCGGGCCTGGCTCAAGGCCTGGGGCAGGCCCGAGTCCGCCGGTCACGCGGGCGGCCACGGCTCCGGTCACGCCATGGCCGGAATGATGTCCGAGCAGGACATGAAGGACCTGGCGGGGGCAAGGGGCAAGGAGTTCGACCGGACCTTCGCCGAGTTGATGATCGCCCACCACGAAGGCGCGGTGACCATGGCGGAGGAGGAGCGGAGGAACGGTCTCGACCCGGCGGCCAGGAAGCTCGCCGACGACGTCGTGCGGACCCAGTCCGCCGAGATCACCGAGCTGCGGAAGCTGCTCGACCGGCCCTGAACGCCTTTGGTCCGTCCCCGGTCCGGCCGCGCCGGGCCGGGGACGGACCACGTCCGCGTCAGCGCCGAGGACGGTCCGCGTCCGGATACGGTCCACGTCCGCATCGGGTACGGCCCACGTCCGGACCGGGAACGGGTCACTCCCCCGCGCGGCGCTCCACGACCACCTCGCCGCCGACCACGACGGTCTCCGCGACGGTGCCCGGGATGTCCTCGGGGGCGACGCGGAGGATGTCGCGGGAGAGGACGACGAAGTCGGCCAGCTTGCCCACGGTCAGGGAGCCGCGCTCATGCTCCAGGAAGTTGGCGTACGCCGAACCCCTCGTGTAGCCCTCGACGGCGGTGGCGACGTCGATCGTCTCGCCGGCCGTCCAGGCCTCGCCGCCACCGGGCGGGCGGCGGGTGACGGCGGCGTGGATGCCGACCATGGGGTCCATCTCGGCGACGTTCCAGTCGCTGGAGAGGGCGAGGACCGCGCCGGCCGCGTGCAGGCTGCGCAGCGGCCAGGCCTTGTGCCAGCGGTCGGGGCCGACGTTCTCGGCCCAGTCCCGGCCCGGTCCGGCGATGTCGGGGGCGGCGTGCCGGGGCTGCATGCAGGCGACGACGCCGAGCTCGGCGAAGCGCGGGGTGTCGTCCGGGTCGAGGCACTCGACGTGCACGACCTGGTGGCGCGCGTCGCGCGGTCCGTTGGCGGCGCGGGCGCGTTCGACGGCGTCGAGGACGGTGCGGATGCCCCGGTCGCCGGTGGCGTGCACGAAGCACTGGAAGCCGCGCGCGTCGAGCCGGGTGAGCAGCTCGGCGAACTCCTCCGGCGGGTAGAAGGTGTCGCCCCGGTGGTGGGAGCAGCCCGCGTACGGCTCCAGGAGGGCGGCGGTGCGGGGTTCGACGACGTCGTCGATGTACAGCTTGAGCGGGCCGACCCGCAGCCGGTCGTCGTCGTGCGCGTCGGCCGCCGCCGCGAAGGCGTCGAGGTCCGCCTCGGTGGTGCCGCGCGGGTGGAAGAGGGCGGCGACGATCCGGGAGCGCAACCGGCCCTCGGCACGGGCGCGCGCGAAGAGGGCGAGGTCGTCGAGGGAGTTCTGCGGTTCGACGACGGTGGTGATGCCGAAGCCGATGGCGTCGTCCAGGCTCTTGGCGAGCCGTCCGTACTGGCGGTCGGGCGAGGCCCAGGGCAGGCCGAGGTCGCGCAGGGCGCGGTGGCCGTCGCGCGAGAGGCCCTTGATCGCGAAGTCCTTGACGAATCCGGTGGGTTCGCCGGTGGCCGGATCGGTGACGGCCCGGCCGAAGGGCAGGTCGGTGTGGTCGCGGTCCACGCCGAGCCGCTTGAGCGCGGCGGTGTTCAGCCAGGCGGTGTGCACGTCGTAGCTGAGGACGAGGGCGGGGGTGTCGCCGGTGGCCGGGTCGAGGTCGGCGGCGGTGGGCATGCGCCCGCCGGGCACGGCCGAGTAGTCGAAGGCCTCGGCCTCGATCCACTCGGCGTCCGGGTTCGCCGCGTGCCAGGTGCGGATCCGCTCGTGGATCGCGTCGAGGGTGCGGGCGCCGGCGAGCTGGACGCAGGCGTCGTCGGAGCCGAGGCGGACGTGGTTGTGGGCGTCGACGAAGCCGGGCAGGACGAGCCGTCCGCCCGCGTCGAGGACCCGGGTGCCGGGGCCGGTCCAGGCGGCGGCGCCGTCGTCGGAGCCGATCCAGACGATGCGCCCGTCGCGGACGGCGAGGGCCTCCGCCTCGGGGAGGCCGGGGTCGACGGTGTGGATCCGGGCGCCGGTGAGGACGAGGTCGGCGGGGACGGAGGCGGTGCTGTTCATGCGGGATGGCTCCATGGCGTGCGGGAGGGATGGGGTGCGGTGGCCGTCAGGGGCGGTGCGGCGCGACGTGCCCGCGGGCGAGGAGCACGTACACCAGGGCGGAGACGGCCGCGCCGAGCAGGGTGAGGTCCGCGCCGCCGAGCGGGGCGACGAGGGGGCCGGTCCACAGTTCGGAGTCGCAGGTGAGCGCGGAGAAGACGAGGCCCGCGAGGAGGGCGGTGAGGCCGGCCGGGTGCAGACCGGAGCGGTACCAGTAGGCGCCACCGGTGTCCGCGTGCAGGCCGGCGGAGTCGTAGGTGCAGCGGCGCAGCACCATGTCGGCGAGGAAGACCCCGCCCCAGGGGGCGAAGACGATGATCAGGAGGGAGAGGAAGGAGAGGAGCGAGGTGGTGAAGTCGGTGAGGAAGAGGGCCCCGAGGGAGCCGGCGGCGGTGACGGCGGCGCTGATGACGATGGCGCGGGCCCGGCTCCAGGGGATGCCGAGGACCTGGAGGTTCAGGCTCGACGAGTAGAGCGTGATGATCGAGTTGGTGACGGAGCCGCCGAGGACCAGGGCGAGGAAGAGCGGCTGGAACCAGCCGGGGAGCAGGCTCTCGGTGCCCGCGACGGCGTCGGTCATGTCGACCTGGGTCGCGGCGGCCGCGCCGGCGACGCCCAGGGCGACGGAGGAGAGGAAGCCGCCGAGGGCCGCGCTGCGGGTGACGGCCTTGAGGGAGGTCGTGCGGGGCAGGTAGCGGGTGTAGTCGGCGGGCATCGGGAGGTACGAGAAGGGGCCCGCGAGCACGACGACGAAGGCGAGGCTCCAGGCCTGGGCGCCGGGCGCGGCGGCGGGGGCGGAGGTGTCGGCGCCGGGCAGCACGAGGACGACCAGGGCGGCGAAGCCGACGGCGAGGACGTACGCCATCCAGCGTTCGGCGAACTGGACGGTGGCGTGGCCCCAGAGGGCGACGGCGAAGGTCAGCGCGAGGGTGACGGCGAGGGCCAGGGCGCGGGGGGCGGGTCCGCCGCTCCAGCCGAGGTCGGCGAGGAAGGCTTCGAGGGCGAGGGTGCCCACCACCGTGTTCACGACGGTGTAGCCGATGCTGACGATCCAGTTGAGGAGGCCGGCGGGCCAGTTGCCCCGGCGGCCGAAGGCGGCGCGGGAGACGACGAGGGTGGCGGTGCCGGTGCGCACGCCGCTGAGGCCGGCCGCGCCGATGGCGAGGAAGGCGAGGCCGCCGATCACGACGACGGCGGCGGCCTGCCGGAAGGAGAGGCCGAAGGCGACGGCGAGGGCGCCGTTGATGACGTAGGTGAAGGTGAGGTTCGAGCCGAACCAGAGCCAGAAGACGTCCTTGGCGCTGCCGTGCCGTTCGGCGTCGGGTATGGGGTCGATCCCGTGTTCCTCGACCTGGAACACCTCGTCGCGGCCCGTGGTCCGCGCGGTTCCCGTGGTCACGGGCGCCGTCTCGTGTCCGAGCACACCGCACTCCTGTCTTGAATGCCGTTCTAAGTTTTAGAACGGCATTCAAGATGTGCGACGAGTTCCGGTCACGTCAAGACCTTCGGAGGTTGCGGTTAGGGTCGGTCCGTACGGGGCGGATCCGCGCACGACGGATCCGCGCGCGGCGGAACGGGCGGAAGAGCGGGACGGGGACGGCGACGGTGGCAGGCACGGCACGACGGCGGGACGGACACGTCACCCAGGAGCGGATGCTGGAGGAGGCCATGGCGGCGATCGCCGAGGACGGCCTCGCCTCCCTCACCATGTCGGCGCTCGCGGAGCGGCTCGGCACGAGCGGCGGCCACATCCTGTACTACTTCGGCAGCAAGGACCTGCTGCTGCTCGCCGCCCTCCGCTGGAGCGAGGCGGCGCTGGCCGGGGAGCGCCGGGCGCTGCTCGTCCGGCGGGTCGCGGCGGAACGCAAGCTGGACCTCTTCCTGCGCCTCTACCTGCCGCGCGGGCCCCGCGACCCGCGCTGGACGCTGTGGATCGAGCTCTGGGCCCGCGCGGCCGGGAACGACGCGCTGCGCGAGGCCCAGGTCGAGCTGGACCGGGGCTGGCAGGAGGACCTGGAGGCCCTGCTCGCGGCGGGCGTCGCCCGGAAGCGGTTCGTCCCGCTGGACACCGGCGCCCGCGCCTCCGAACTCCTCGCCCTGCTCGACGGGTTGAGCACCCGGGTGGTCCTGGGACAGGGAGCGGCGGGCGCCCTGGAGGTGGCGCGCTCGGCGGCGCGGACCCTGGTCCCCCGGTGCGCTCCCGCCGGGCGGTGACGGGTCGGGGGACGGGGCCTCGGCCCCGGTGGTCCCGGACGGGTCCTCGCCCCCGGTGGGCCTCCAGGAGCCACAGTCCCGGCGGTCCCCGACGGGGCCTCAGCCCCGGTAGGCCTCCAGGAGCCGCAGCCACGCCTCGCTCAGCGTCGGGTACGAGGGGACGGCGTGCCACAGGCGGGCGATCGGGACCTCGCCGACGACCGCGACCGTCGCCGAGTGGAGGAGTTCGCCGACCCCCGGGCCGACGAACGTGGCGCCGACGACGACCTCCCGGTCCAGGTCCACGACCATCCGCGCATGGCCCCGGTAGCCCGGCGCGTAGAGGCCGGCCCCCGCGACCTGCGTCATGTCGAGGTCCACGGCCCGGACCCGCAGCCCGGCCCGCTCCGCCTCCGCGAGCGAGAGGCCGACGGCGGCCGCCTCGGGGTCGGTGAAGACCACCTGCGGCACGGCGGCGTGGTCGGCCGTGGCGGCGTACGCGCCCCAGCTCCCGGAGTCCGGGAGGGCGTCCTCCTTCGCCCTGGCGGCGATGGCGGCGCCCGCGATCCGGGCCTGGTACTTGCCCTGGTGGGTCAGGAGCGCGCGGTGGTTGACGTCCCCGACGGCGTAGAGCCAGTCGGTGCCGAGGACCCGGAGGCTGTCGTCGACGTCCAGCCAGGAACCGGGCTCCAGGCCGACCGTCTCCAGGCCGACGTCCTCGGTGCGCGGGGCCCGGCCGGTCGCGAAGAGCACCTCGTCGCCCTCGACGTGGTCGCCGCCCTCCAGGACCACGGTGACCGGACCGGTGCCCCCGTCCCGCACCACCGCGGTGACCGTCGCGTCGCGGACGTCCGCGCCGCGCGCCCGGAGCGCCTCGGCGACGTGCTCGCCGACGAAGGGCTCCATGCGCGGGAGCAGGCCCCCGCCCCGTACGAGCACGGTCACCTTCGAGCCGAGGGCCTGCCAGGCGGTGGCCATCTCCGCGCCCACCACTCCCCCGCCCACCACGACGAGCCGTTCGGGCACCTCCTGGGCCGAGGTCGCCTCGCGGCTGGTCCAGGGCCGCGCGCCGGGCAGTCCGGGCAGCTCCGGCAGGACGGCGCGGCTGCCGGTGCAGACGGCGACCGCGTGCCGGGCGGTGAGCAGGCGGCGCTCGCCCTCGGGACTCACGACCTCGACCCTGCGCGGCCCGGCGAGGCGGCCGTGGCCGCGCAGGACCCGGACGCCGATCGAGTCCAGCCAGTCGAGCTGGCCGTCGTCCTTCCAGTCGCCGACGACCTCGTTCCGGTGGGCGAGGACCGCCGCCGCGTCCAGGGGACCGCCGGCCGCCTCGCGCAGACCGGGCAGCGCGCGGGCGTCGGAGCGGGCGATCCCGGGGCGCAGGAGCGCCTTGCTGGGCATGCAGGCCCAGTACGAGCACTCGCCGCCGATCAGCTCGCTCTCGACGATCGCCGCGCTCAGACCGGCCGCCCGCACCCGGTCGACGACGTTCTCGCCGACCGGTCCCGCGCCCAGTACCACCACGTCGTAGACCTGCTCGTCTTCCACCGTATGTGTCATGATCCCAGTCTGCGGGCAGGGGCCTGGAATAGTGCGGCCCGATACGCCGTTGTGCCCGGCGAGTCCCCCGGGGACCGTGAGGACACCACCAGGAGACCCCGAAAGGCAGGCAGGTATGAGCACCGTAGAGCTCACCAAGGACAACTTCGATGAGATCGTGAGCGACAACGAGTTCGTTCTGATCGATTTCTGGGCTTCGTGGTGCGGCCCCTGCCGTCAGTTCGGCCCGGTCTTCGAGGCGGCGTCCGAGCGCCACCAGGACCTCGTCTTCGCCAAGGTCGACACCGAGGCCCAGCAGGAGCTGGCGGCGGCCTTCGAGATCCAGTCGATCCCGACCCTGATGATCGTGCGCGACAAGGTGGCCGTGTTCGCGCAGCCGGGCGCGCTGCCGGAGGCCGCCCTGGAGGACCTCATCGGCCAGGCGCGGAAGCTGGACATGGACGAGGTGCGCCGGTCCGTCGAGAACGCCCAGGCGCAGGGGAACGCGCAGCAGTAGCGGACCCGCTCGGACGGGGACGGACACGAGAGGGGTGCGGGAGGATCTCCCGCACCCCTCTCGCATGTCCGGCACGGTCCCGGCCGTTCCGGCGCGTCCGCGCGGTCTCAGCGCTCCAGGACCAGCGCCAGGCCCTGGCCGACGCCGATGCAGAGGGCGGCGAGGCCCGTGCCCGAGCCGGCCGCCGCGAGCTGGTGCGCCACGGATCCGGCGAGGCGGGCGCCGGACGCGCCGAGCGGGTGGCCGATCGCGACGGCCCCGCCGCGCGGGTTGACGAGCTCCGGGTCCAGCTCCGGCCACTCGGCGAGGCAGCCGAGCGCCTGGGCGGCGAAGGCCTCGTTGAGCTCGAAGGTCCTCAGGTCGGCGAAGGAGCGTCCCGACTTGTCCAGGGCCCGGCGGACCGCCTCGACCGGGCCGAGGCCGAAGAGCTGGGGCTCGATGCCGGTGACGGCGGAGGCGCGGATCCGGGCGAGCGGTTCGCGGCCGGTCTCGCGCAGCCCCTCCTCGTCCACCAGGAGCAGGGCTGCCGCGCCGTCGTTGAGCGGGGAGGAGTTGCCCGCCGTGACGGTGCCGCCCTCGGCCCGGAAGGAGGGCTTGAGCCGGGCGAGGGCCTCCGGGGAGGTGTTGTCCCGGATCGACTCGTCGCGGGTCAGGTCCACGTCGGGGTAGGGCACGACCTCGTCGTCGTACAGGCCCTTCGCCCAGGCCTCGGCGGCCTTGCGGTGACTGGCGAGGGCGAAGGCGTCCTGCTGCTCGCGGGTGATGCCGTGCCGGTCGGCGACCAGTTCGGCGCCCTCGCCGAGGGAGACCGTCCACTCGGCGGGCATCCGCGGGTTCGTCATGCGCCAGCCGAGCGTCGTGGAGTGCAGCTGCTGGTGGCCGGCGGGGAAGGCCCGCTCGGGCTTCTGGAGGACCCAGGGGGCGCGGGACATCGACTCGACGCCGCCGGCGATCACCACGGAGGCGTCCCCGAGCGCGATGGCGCGGGCCGCCTGAATCACGGCCTCCAGGCCGGAGCCGCAGAGGCGGTTGAGGGTGACGCCGGGGACGGTGACGGGCAGTCCGGCGAGCAGGACGGCCATCCGCGCCACGTCGCGGTTGTCCTCGCCCGCGCCGTTGGCGTCGCCGAAGTAGACGTCGTCGACGCGGGCCGGGTCCAGCGCGGGCGAGCGGTCGACGAGCGACCGCACGACATGGGCCGCGAGGTCGTCGGGGCGCACCGGGGCGAGGGCGCCCCCGAACTTCCCGATCGGGGTGCGGACGGCGTCGACGATGTAGACGTCGCGGATGCTCATCGGTTCTCTCCCACGTGACCTTCGGAACGACTCTGTTCGTCTGTTCGACCGGTGGAGCCGTTTTCGTCCCACCGGGCGCGCAGAGTCTCTGCCCGACGGCCCGCCCTGTCAACGGAGCGTTTCAGGACGTACGCGGGTGATGCGGGGCACTTCGGCGGGCGGGAAGGACCGGTCAGGGAGCGGGACGGACCAGGGGCGTGAGGGCGTAGTCGAGCTCCCGGCCGTCGACGAGCAGCGCCTCGACCGTGCGCGTCTCGGGGTCGATGTCGGCCCGGACGCCGTGCCCCTCGTAGATCGGGTAGCCGGTCTCGCCGTGCCGTCCGGTGGCCTCCACGACGGCCGAGCGGACGGCGCTGTCCGCGACGGAGGCGCCGTGGCGGTCCTCGACGTGCCCGGGCACCAGCAGGATCTCGAATCGCTTCGGAACTGTGCTCATGCGTCGACGCTAAGCGCTCGGCGGGGCTCGCGCCGGGCGACCCGCGAGACCGGCGTCCCCTTCCCGCGCCGCGACGCCCTACCCGCCCGCCGCCGTACCGTGTCCGGTACCGGAGGCGCCGGCGGGCGCTCCGGACGGCGGAGAGGGACGGAGGGGCGGCACCGTGCGTCTGCACACCACCACGTGGGGGTCCGGGGACCGGACGGCCCTGCTGGTCCACGGCATCATGGCCGACCACCGCACCTGGCGACGGGTCGGGCCCGCGCTCGCGGAGCGCGGCTACCGGGTGGTGGCGGTGGACCTGCGGGGGCACGGGGCGAGCGGGCGGGGCGCGGGCCCCGGGGAGTACCGGCCGGAGGACTACGCCGACGACCTCGTGGAGACCGTGCCGGACGGCGTCGAGCTGGCCGTCGGCCACTCGCTGGGGGCGCTCGTGCTCTCCCGCGCGGTGGAGCGGCTGGGGCCGAGCCGGGCGGTGTACTCCGACCCGGCCTGGCACCTGCGGTCGGGACCCTTCGGTTACCGGGCCGAACTCTTCGTCCGGGGCAAGGAGTTGACCCGCGAGATGGTCCGGTCTCTCAACCCGGCCTGGTCGGACGAGGACGTCGAGGACGAGACGGCGGCGGTACGGGTGTGGGACGAGCGGACGGCGCACGGCCTGACGCCGTTCGTGGGCGCCGACCTGTGGCCGGCCCGGCCCGCCGTCCCCTCGCTCGTCGCCCTCGCCGACCCCAGCGCGCTGGTCACGCCCGACGACGCCCGGATGCTGGCAGAGCGCGGCTTCGAGGTCCGTACGGTGGCGCGGGCCGGCCACACCGTCCACCGGGACGACTTCGACGGGTTCATGTCCGCCCTGGACGGCTGGATCTGACGTACCGTTCGGTCATGGACGACGCGTCGATGGAGACCTCGATGGTGGGACTGCTCGGCCGGGTGACCGGCACCGTCGGGCCGGGGCTCGTCGGCGAGGTGATCGTCCGGATCCGGGGCGGCGCCGAGCACTTCCTCGCCCATCCGGCCGTGCCGAAGCAGCGGATCGAGGTCGGGACGGTCGTCACCGTCATGGAACATCTCCCTCCGCGCACCGTCTACGTCACAGCCGCGTACGAGGGCTGACGGAGGCGTTGAGCGGCGCCCCTCGCGGGCGCACACTCCCCTCACCGGGTCCGCTCGGCTCCGGTGAAGGGGGACCTTGCCCATGGGCATCGCAATCATCGCGGGCGCCGCCGTCGGCGCCGTCGCCGTCCTGATCGCCGTCTTCAAGATGATGTGGCGCGTCGCCGAACCCAACGAGGCGCTGATCATCTCCGGCTCCCACCACAAGAACGAGGGCCTCGGCGAAGGCATGGGGTTCCGCATCGTCACCGGCCGCGGCACCCTCGTGCTGCCCGGGGTGCAGGCGGTGCGCAAGCTCTCGCTCGACCTCAACGAGACGCAGCTGTCCGTCGAGTGCGTCACCCACCAGGGCATCCCGCTCAAGGTGCGCGGCGTGGTGATCTTCAAGGTCGGCGACGACTTCGTGTCGATCGCCAACGCCGCCCGCCGCTTCCTCGACCAGCAGAAGCTGATGAGCGAGCGGGTGCACATCGTCTTCGCCGGTCATCTCCGCGCCATCGTCGGCGGGTTGACCGTGGAGGACATGATCCGCGACCGGGAGAAGCTGACCGGGCAGGCGCGGTCGGCCTGCGGCACGGAGATGGAGAAGCTCGGGCTGATCGTCGACTCGCTCCAGATCCACGAGATCGAGGACCCGACCGGGTACATCAAGAACCTGGCCGCGCCGCACGCCGCCGCCGTCCAGCGGGACGCGCGGATCGCGCAGGCGGAGGCGAACCGGCGGGCGACCGAGGCGGAGCAGCAGGCCGCGGCGCGCATGTCGGAGGCGACCAGGGACAGCGAGATCCTCCAGGCGGGCTACCAGGCCGAGCGGGACCAGGCCTCCGCCCGGGCCCGGCAGGCCGGTCCGCTGGCCGAGGCGGCCTCGCGGCAGGAGGTCGTCGTGCAGGAGACGCGCGTCGCCGAGCTGGAGGGCCACCGCAAGGAACAGCAGCTCCAGGCGGAGGTCCGCAAGCCGGCCGACGCGATGGCGTACGAGACCCGGACGCTGGCGGAGGCCGAGCGCGACGCCCGGATCTCGGCCGCCGAGGCCGAGGCGAAGGAGACCGAGCTGGCGAGCGCGGCCAGGGCCACGGCGACCCGGCTCACGGGCGAGGCGGAGGCGGCGGCCCAGCACGCGAAGGGCCTCGCGGTCGCGGAGGCGGCGCGGGCGAAGGGGCTGGCGGAGGCCGAGGCGATCAAGGCGCGGGCGGCGGCGCTCGCGGAGAACCAGGAGGCGGTGGTCGCCCAGCAACTGGCCGAGAAGTGGCCGGAGATCGTCTCCGCGGGCGCGTCCGCCTTCGGGAACGTCGACCAGATGGTGCTCCTGAACGGCGCCGACGGCATGGCGGACGTCTTCGCCAAGGCCCTGACCATGGGCGGCACCGGCCTCGGTCTGGCCCGTCAGCTCCTCGCCACGACGAGTCCGGCGGCGCGGGACCGGCTGGGCGGGCTGGTGCCGCCGGCGCCCCGGACGGCGGACAGCGTGTCGGAGAAGGTGGAGATCACGGTCCGGGAGGAGGAGGGATAGGTCCCGACGACGGCCCGGGGCCGCGTCTCCACGGGTGGGCCGGGGCCGGTGCTCCGGGTACGGGCCCCCGGTCCGTGCCCGGGGCGCCGCGGACCGGCTTCGCGCCCCGGGCACGGACCGGGCCCGCAGCCCGGGTGCGGACCGTACGTGCCGGGCCCCGCCCGCGTCCCGGGCACGGCCACGGACCGGGTTCGCACCCCGACTGCGGGCCGTGCGTACCGGACCCCGCCCGCGTCCCGGGCGCGGCCGGGCCCGGCGCCGTGGTGGCGTCGGGCCCGGCGGTCCCACCGCGGCCGTGGACGTCGGCCGTGGTCCCCGGTCGCGGTCGGACCGGTGTCAGTTGTGGCCGAACCTGCGTTCCTTGCGGTGGCCGTGCTCCACCGCCGAGATCGGCGTCTCGCGCTCGGTGACCCGGGAGGCCTTCTCCTTCGCCGCCGCGTCGGTGCGGTGTTCGTGGCCGCCGGTGCGGGCCCCCTTGTTCACACGGGTCTGTTTCTTGCCCACGATCGTGCCTCCCGTGACGGGTTTCGGACATCGGTCCGTATCCCTTCAGCGTGGCACGCGCGTGCGGGGGCCGCACGTCAGGCCGTACCGCCGACGACCCGGGCGAAGGCGGCGAGCGTCGGCGTGCCGGAGGCGCGGTCCAGGACGGCGAAGACGACCTCCTCGAAGTGGCCGGCGAACCGGCCGTCCCCGGTGAGCAGCGCCGTGAACGCGCCGGCGACCCGTTCCGGGTCGTTCCGGAAGACCCCGCAGCCCCAGGCGCCGAGGACGAGCCGTCGGTATCCGGCCGCGGCGGCCGTCTCCAGGACGCGTTCGGCCCGGGCGGCGAGGGCCGCGGGCAGCCGGTCGGCGCGCTCGGGGGTGGTGCGGCGGACGACGCCCGCGTTGGGGGCGGGCGAGGTGAGGAAGCCGACCGCGAAGGGCTCGGCGAGCAGGTCGCCCCGGTCGTCGCGGAAGACCGGCACCCGGGGCGAGTGGATGACGCGGTCGGAGTAGAAGGCGTCCCGGTCGGCGCGGTGGTGGGCGTAGTAGTCGGGGGCGCGCAGCAGGGTGGCGTACAGGGCGGAGGACCGGCAGAGCGCCTCCTCCTGGGCCTGGGCGCCGTTGAGGTAGCCGCCGCCGGGGTTGCGGGCGGAGGCGAAGTTCAGGACGGCCACCGGGCGGGCGGGGTCGGCCGCGGTCATCCGGCGGGCGGCGGCCAGGCTGCTCTCGCCGGTGACCTCCAGGGTGGGCGTGCGGTCGGTGTCGGGGGTGACGGCCACGGGGCCGGGCCCGTGGAGCCGGGTGCCGGCCAGGGCGGCGGCCAGGTCCTCGGCGACGGAGACGGTCCGGCCGTCCCGGGTCCGGTAGTGGCCGGCGGCGACGATCTCCTCGGTCCGGGCCGCGATGTTGCGCAGTCGTGCACTCATGGACGCAGGATGATCGTTTCCTTCCGTTCGGGACAACGGGTTTTCGCCGGTCCGTGACGAGGGTGAATGTTTCCGTGACGACGGGGAAATCCGGACGGACGGGGGCACGGGGAGCGCGTACGGCCCGTTCGGGGCGCTCTTGCACGCCGCCCGACCGTGGCTTTAGGTGGAACCAGTGGCGTTCCGGGGGCTCCGTTCCCGGAGTCTGTTTCCGGTGCGTCCGGGATCGCGTTCGCGGGACGGACCGTCCCGGGACCGGTCCCCCGGAGGACCAGGAGGTGTACGGATGTCGCCGAGCGGCATACCGCGTGGCGGCCCCCCTCTCACCGAGGTGGAGGCGGAGGAACTGCTGCGATGTATCTGCTTCAAGACCGGCCCGCCCCGCACCGTGGGGGTGGAGCTGGAGTGGCTGGTGCACGAGTCGCGGGACCCCCGGGTGCCCGTACGGCCGCAACGCCTCACCGCAGCCCTCGACGCCGTACGGGCGCTGCCCCTGGTGTCGGCCCTGACGTTCGAACCCGGTGGTCAGCTGGAGCTCAGCTCGCGGCCCGCCGGGTCCCTCATGGAGTGCCTCGACTCGCTCGCCGCCGACCTGCGGGCGGTGCGGGGCGCGCTCGGGCCCCACGGCCTCGCCCTCAGCGGTTACGGGGTGGACCCGTGGCAGGCGTCGCGCGGCCGGGTGCTCCACGAGCCGCGGTACGACGCGATGGAGGCCGCGCTCGACCGGACGGGTCCGGCCGGGCGGGCGATGATGTGCGAGTCGGCGTCGGTGCAGATCTGCCTGGACGCCGGGGTCGACGGGCCGGGCCCGCTGAACTACCGGCGGCGCTGGCGGCTGGCCCACCTGCTGGGCGCGGTCCTCGTGGCCGCCTTCGCCAACTCCCCGGTGCACGGCGGGCGCCGCACCGGCTGGCGGTCGACGCGGCAGTCCCTGTGGGCGGAGCTCGACCCGGTGCGGACGCTCGCGCCGCGGCGGACGCCCCCGCCCCCGCCGGACGGCGACCCGCGGACGGAGTGGGCGGCGCACGTCCTCGACACCCCGGTGCTGTGCGTGCGGACCGAGGAGGGTCCGTGGGCGGTGCCGGAGGGGCTGACCTTCCGGGAGTGGCTGCGCACGGGGCTCCCCCGGCCGGCCGACGTCGACGACCTGCGCTACCACATGACGACCCTCTTCCCGCCGGTGCGGCCGCGCGGCCACCTGGAGTTCCGGATGGTGGACGCGCAGCCGGGGCTCGACGGCTGGATGGTGCCGGCGGCCGTGACGACGGCGGTGTTCGACGACCCGGAGGCGGCGGAGACCGTGTACCGGGCGGTGAAGCCGCTCGCGGAGCGGGCCGGCGAGGATCCGGCGCCGCGCAATCCGCTGTGGGTGGCGGCGGCCCGTGACGGTCTGGCCGATCCGGACCTGCACGCCGCCGCGCGGACGGTCTTCTCCGCCGCCCTGGAGGCGCTGCCCCGGATCGGGGCGAGCGAGGAGGTGCGGCGGGCGGTCGCCGCCTTCCGGGAGCGGTACGTGGTCCCGGGGAGCTCCCCGGCCGACACCCCCGAGGCGGTGACGTCATGACCGGGAACACCGGGAGCACGGACACGGACACGGCCGGGACCGGCTCCGGGGCCGGCGGCGCGGAGGCGCTGCGCGCGCGGGCCCTGGACGCCCTCGCCGCGGCGCGGGACCGGACCCTGCGCCTCACCTCCTGCGTGGAGGACGACGACCTCACCGCCCAGCACTCCCCCCTGATGTCGCCGCTCGTCTGGGACCTGGCGCACATCGGCAACCAGGAGGAGCAGTGGCTGTGGCGGGCCGTCGCGGGGCGCGACGCGCTGCGGCCCGAGATCGACTCGCTCTACGACGCCTTCGAGCACCCGCGCGCCGAGCGCCCGTCGCTGCCGCTGCTCCCGCCGGGCGAGGCCCGCGCCTACGCGGCGGACGTGCGGCTGAGGGTCCTCGACGTGCTGGAGCGGGCGCCCCTGGAGGGGCGGCCGCTGCTCGACGCGGGGTTCGTCTTCGGCATGGTCGCCCAGCACGAACAGCAGCACGACGAGACGATGCTGATCACCCATCAGCTGCGGAAGGGGCCGCCCGTCCTGACCGCTCCCCCGCCGCCGGTCCGCCGGACCGGCCCGTTGCCGGCCGAGGTGCTGGTCCCCGGCGGCCCGTTCACCATGGGGACCTCGGACGAGCCGTGGGCCCTCGACAACGAGCGTCCGGCGCACCGGCGGGAGGTCGCCGCCTTCCACATCGACACCGCTCCGGTCACCAACGGCGCCTATCTGGCCTTCATCGCGGACGGCGGCTACGAGGACCGGCGCTGGTGGCACCCCGCGGGATGGGCGCAGATCCGGGAGCACGGCATCGGGGCGCCGCTGTTCTGGCGCCGGGACGGCGGGCAGTGGCTGCGCCGCCGGTTCGGAGCGACCGAACCGGTGCCGGAGGAGGAGCCGGTCCTGCACGTGAGCTGGTACGAGGCGGACGCCTGGGCGCGCTGGGCGGGGCGCCGGCTGCCGACGGAGGCCGAGTGGGAGAAGGCGGCCCGGTTCGACCCGGCCTCGGGCCGCTCCCGCCGGTATCCGTGGGGCGACGGGGACCCGGGGCCCGGGCACGCGAACCTCGGTCAGCGGCACCTCGGCCCGGCGGCGGCCGGAAGCTATCCGGAGGGCGCCTCGCCGCTGGGCGTGCGGCAGCTGATCGGGGACGTGTGGGAGTGGACGGCGAGCGACTTCCTGCCGTACCCGGGCTTCGCGGCCTTCCCGTACAAGGAGTACTCGGAGGTGTTCTTCGGGCCGGAGCACAAGGTGCTGCGGGGCGGTTCGTTCGCGGTGGACGCGGTCGCCTGCCGGGGCACCTTCCGCAACTGGGACCTGCCGGTGCGGCGCCAGATCTTCTCCGGCTTCCGCACGGCCCGCTCCGCGGAGCTCGGCTGATGTGCCGCCACATCGCCTACGTGGGCGTTCCGGTGGCGCTCGGCGAGCTGGTCGTGCGGCCGGAGCACGGCCTTCTGCGCCAGTCCTGGGAGCCCCGCGCGCAGACCAGCGGGGTGGTGAACGCCGACGGGTTCGGGGTCGGCTGGTACGCCGAGGGGGATCCGGTGCCCGCGCGGTACCGGCGCGCCGGGCCGATCTGGGGCGACCTCTCCTTCGGGGACCTCGCCCGGGTGGTGCGCTCCGGGGCGCTGCTCGCCGCGGTCCGGGGGGCCACGCTGCCCGGCGCGGACGGGGAGGCGGCGGCCGCGCCGTTCGCCTCCGGGCGCTGGCTGTTCAGTCACAACGGCGCGGTGCCGGGCTGGCCGGACACCCTGAACCCGCTCGCCGCGACGCTGTCCGCCGGGGAGCTGCTGCGGCTGGAGGCCCGTACCGACTCGGCGCTCGTGTGGGCGCTCGTCCTGCACCGGCTGCGGGCCGGGGACGCGCCGGGCGAGGCGCTCGCCGCCACCGTGCGGGAGGTCGCGCAGGCGGCCCCCGGGTCCCGGCTGAACCTGCTGCTCACCGACGGCGACCGGATCGCCGCGACCGCCTGGGGCAACAGCCTCTGGTACCTGACGGGTCCCGGCCGGGCGGTCGTGGCCTCCGAACCGTACGACGACGACCCCCACTGGCGGGAGGTGCCCGGGCGGACGCTCGTGACCGCCGACCGCACCGACGTCGCCCTCACCACGCTCAAGGAGCCGCCCGCGTGAGCCCGTACCAGCTGACCCGCACCCTCGACCCGGACGCCGCCGGCGCCGATCTGCGCACCGACGTCGTCCACGGTCTGACCCGCTCCCCCAAGGAGCTGCCGCCCAAGTGGTTCTACGACGCCCGGGGCAGCGAGCTGTTCGAGGAGATCACCCGGCTGCCCGAGTACTACCCGACGCGGGCGGAGCGGGAGATCCTGGCCGCACGGGCGCCGGAGATCGCCGCGGAGACCGGGGCCAGGACCCTGGTGGAGCTGGGCTCGGGGTCCTCCGAGAAGACCCGGTTCCTGATCGACGCGCTGCTGCCCGGCCTGGACGGCTACGTGCCGGTGGACGTGAGCGAGTCGGCGCTGACCGGGGCGGCGGAGTCGTTGCTCGCGGAGCGGCCGGAGCTGCGGGTGCACGCCCTGGTCGCGGACTTCACCCGGGGCCTCGCGCTGCCCGGGACGCCGGGGCCGCGCCTGGTGGCCTTCCTCGGCGGCACCATCGGCAACCTGCTGCCCGAGGAGCGGCGGACCTTTCTGCGCTCGGTCCGCTCGATGCTCGCGCCGGGCGACTCCCTGCTGCTCGGCACGGACCTGGTGAAGGACGAGGCGACGCTGGTGGCCGCCTACGACGACGCGACCGGGGTGACCGCGGAGTTCAACAGGAACGTGCTGTCCGTGATCGACCGCGAGCTGGGCGCGGACGCCGATCCGGCGGACTTCGAGCACGTGGCGGTGTGGGACGCCGAGCGGGAGTGGATCGAGATGCGGCTGCGCGCCCGGCGGGCGCTGACCGTGAAGATCCCGGAGCTGGACCTCGTGGTGCCGTTCGCGGCGGGCGAGGAGCTGCGGACGGAGGTGTCGGCGAAGTTCCGTCAGGAGGGCGTGCGGGAGGAGCTGGCGGCGGCGGGCCTCGAACTGGCGCGCTGGTGGACGGACGGCGGGGACAGGTTCGCGCTGTCGCTGGCGACGGCCCGCTGAGCCGGAATCCGCCGGGCCGGGTCCTGCCGGGTGGTTCCGCGCGGGGCCACGGCCCGCTCGGCGGCGGCCGCCAGGGCCCGCCGGTCCGGGTACCGGCCGCTCGGCAGGGGGTCCGCGAGGCGGACCTCGGCGGTGGGGCGGCGGGCGGTGACGACCCGCCACAGGGAGGCGCCGAGCGGGTCGTCCCCGACGTACGCGGCGGCGTCGGCGGGCCGGTAGTCGATCCGTACGGGCTGTACGGCGCAGCCGGCGTCCAGGGCGGCCTGGAAGGCGGCGGGCCGGAACCGCCCGCGCTCCCGGCCGCACCAGGTGGAGCCCTCGGGGAAGACGGCCACCCGGCCGCCGGCCGCGAGGATCGCGGCCATCGCGCGGACGGTGCCGGGCAGGGCCCTGAGCCGGTCCCGGTCGATGAAGAGGGTGCCGCCGAGGGCGGCGACGAGGCCGAGGACGGGCCAGTGGCGCACCTCGGCCTTGGCGACCGTGCGGGCGGGCAGGACGGCCGCGAGGAGCGGGATGTCCAGCCAGGAGACGTGGTTGGCCACGACGAGGAGGGGGCCGGTGGCGGGGGTCCCCGCGTAGCGGACGCGGACGCCGAAGGCCCGGACCGCCGTGCGGGTCCAGAGGCGGACGAGGGCGAGCCGGGCGGCGGTCGGGAGCGGGGCGGCGGCCGGGGCGAGGAGGACGCCGAGGAGGACGGTGGCGGTGCCGGCGGCGAGCCGGGCCAGGGCCCGCAGGGGGCCGGCTCCGGGTTCGGGGCCGGTGCCGTCCGGGTGGGCGGCGCAGCGGCCCGGGGTGCAGGGCGCCGTGGGGAGCCACGGCGGGAGGGTCGCGGGTCCGTTCACCGGGCCGGGACGAGCGACAGGAAGTGGTTGAGGTAGCGCGGGTTGGTGCGGCGCAGCGAGAGCAGGACGTAGAGGTCGGCGACGCCGAAGTCGGGGTCGTGCGCGGGGGCGCCGCAGACCCAGGCGCCGAGCCGGAGGTAGCCGCGCAGCAGCGGGGGCAGCTCGGTGCGGCCCTCGGGGCGGGCGACGCCCTCGGGGCTCCAGAGGCGGTGCGGGGTGACCCAGTACTCCTCCGGGGCGAGGTGCTTGGTGCGGACGGCGTCCCAGGTGGCGACGGCGAGGGCGCCGCCGTCGTCGAGCGGGACCGAGCAGCAGCCGGCGATCCAGTTGTGGCCGGTCTCGGCCATGTAGCGGGCGAGACCGGCCCAGATGAGGGCGATGACGGCGCCGTTGCGGTGGGCGGGGTGGACGCAGGAGCGGCCGACCTCCACCAGGTCGTGCCGGACGGGGGCGAGCCGGGCGAGGTCGAACTCGCCCTCGGAGTAGAGGCGTCCGGCGACGGCGGCCCGCTCGGGCGGCAGGAGCCGGTAGGTGCCGACGACCTCGCCGGTGGTCTCCTCCCGTACGAGGAGGTGGTCGCAGTACGCGTCGAAGGCGTCGGAGTCGAGGCCGGGCTCGGGCCCGTCGAGCCGGGCCCCCATCTCGCCGGCGAAGACCTGGTGGCGCAGCCGCTGGGCGGCGCGCACGTCCTCCTGGTGGCGGGCGAGGCCGACGGCGTACCGGGGCGTGGGCTGCTCGGCCCGGGTGCGGGCCCGGGGCTGTGCGGGGACGGCGAGCGTGTGCGTCGGTGCGGACATGGCGGGCGCCTCCGGGCGGAAGGGAAGGGCGGGGCCGGGACCGCTCGCGCGGTGGCCCGGCTCCTTGCTCCTTCACTTCTTCCGTGACCGGCTGGATTCGACGTGACCGTCCGGGGGCCCGCGGGTGTGCGAACGCTGAATGCTATTCGGCGAGGGTGTCGGTGATCGCGTCGGAGGCCTTCCGGGCCGCCTTGATCGGGTCCTCGCCCTGGAGGACGGCGGTCATGTAGGGCTTGATCGGGTTGTCCCCCTCGACGTTCGCCCACTGCGGGGAGTTGGGGGTGGCCCGGCCGCGCGCGGCGCCCCGGGCCATGACGGCGGTGGCCTCCTGGCCGGCGACGACGGAGGCGAGGCCCTTCTTGTTGGGGACGTAGCCCATGGCGCGGGCGAGTTCGGTCTGCCACTTCTCGCCGGCCATCGCCTTGACGACGTCGAGGGCGGCGCCGCGCTGGGGCGCGTTCTCCGGGATGACGAGGTCGGAGCCGCCGGTGAAGACGGCGCAGGGCTGGTCGGCCTTCTTGCCGGGTATCGGGAAGTAGCCGAGCTTGTCCTTGAGCCCCGGGTTGGTCTTGAGGATCGCGGCGACGGCGCTGGGGGTGGCGATGAGCTGGGCCACGTCGCCCTTGGCGAAGACGTCGGCCTGCGGCGGGTTCTGCTCGTCGGCGTTCTTGGGGCCGGAGCCGAGGGACTGGAGTTCCTTGTAGAAGGCCATGCCGCGCTGGGCCTCCGGGCTGTCGAGGACGCCCGTCCACTGGCCGCCCCTCTCGACGGCCAGTTCGCCGCCCTCGTCCCAGACGAAGCCGGAGAGGGTGTACCAGTCCTGGCCGGCGAGGTAGATGCCCTGGGAGCCGTTCTTGTTGAGCTTCTCGGTGTCGGCGAGCCACTGGGCGCGGGTGGCCGGCGGCTTGTCGATGCCGGCGTCGCGGAACAGGTCCTTGTTGTAGATGACGATCCGGTTGGCGGCGTACCAGGGGATGCCGTACTGGGAGCCGGAGATGTTGCCGGGCTCGGCGAGGCCGGGCAGCCAGTCCTCGCTGCCCAGGTCGCGGACCGACTCCAGGGTGAGGTCGAACAGCTTCTCGGTGTCGGCGTACTGGGCGACCTGGGTGTTGCCGACCTCGATGACGTCGGGTCCGCCGGGGCCCTCGATCGCCTCGGTGACCTTCTTGCCGATGCCGGTCCACTCCTGGATGGTGAACTGGAGTTCGACCCCGCCGTGCTCCTCCTCGTACGCCTTCTTGAAGCGCTCGATGTAGTCCTCGCTGGCGCTGTCCCGCATCAGCCAGATGTTGACGGTCTTCGTGCCCTCGCCGCCCGGCAGCATCCCGCAGCCCGAGAGGGCGAGCGCGGTGGCGGCTGCCAGGGGACAGACGAGACGTCGGTTCTTCACGTGGGTCACCTTCTGCGGTTCAGCACAGGGTCGTGCGTAGGGGCTGACCCGGCATGGGGGGACCGAACGGGGTGTTCGCGCGGGTATGTGGCCTGGATTCTGGTCTGGACCAACGGGATGGTCAAGTCCTTGACCATCCCGTTCCGCCCCCCGGAAGGACGGTCTGTTCCATTACCGACGGTAATTCCCCGTGGTCCGCCGGGAGGTCGTCGTGTCGCGCCCCGGCGCGCCCTGGGGCACGGTGGAGGGAACGCACCGAGAGGAGTCCGTCCCCCATGTCGAACCACACCTACCGCGTCACCGAGATCGTCGGCACCTCCACCGAGGGAGTCGACCAGGCCATCCGCAACGGCATCGAACGCGCCTCGCAGACCCTGAGGGGCCTCGACTGGTTCGAGGTGACGCAGGTGCGCGGCCACCTCGTCGACGGCACGATCGAGCACTACCAGGTCGGCCTGAAGGTCGGCTTCCGCCTGGAGGACGAGAACTGACCCCGGGGGGCCGACGGTCTCCGGGACGTCACGGCCCCTCCCGGGCCCGACGGCCTCCGGGGGCCTGACGTCGCCGCGGACCCGGGTTCCGGGTCCGCGGCGACGTCAGGTCCGGCCCTCCTCCTCCTGCGCCTCCCGCAGCGCCTCGGAGGGGGCCGCCCAGCGGGCCCGTACGACGGTGAACCCGGCGGCCTCCGCCGCGTCGCAGACCTGCGCGTCGTCGTCGACCAGCATCCGCACCGCCCGGTCGGCGGCGAGCCCGCGCAGGACCTCCACCTTGGTCACCCGGGCCGGCCGGAAGTCGCGGTCGCGCCGCATGTGGACCGGCCCCGCGGGCAGCCCCTGCCGCGCCAGCCAGTCCACGGTCGCGCGGCGGCACCGCTCGGGCCGCCCGGTGAGGTAGACGACCTCGCACTCCCGGGCCGCCTCGCGGCACAGCGCGAGGCCCTCCTCCAGCGGCGGGTCGTCGGGCGCCGCCGCGAAGAACGCGCTCCAGTCCTTGGGCCTCCGCTCCAGGAAGTGCTGTCGGTGCGCGGTCGCGGCGAGGGTGTTGTCGAGGTCGAAGACGGCGAGGGGCCTGTTGTCCTGTGTCACGGGGCCAGGGTAGGAGGCGGGACCCTCATCGGGAGGGACGGCCGGGGAAGGGGGAGGAGTCCCTCCGGGGCGGCGGGCGGAGACCGGGCGCGATGTTCCCCTCCGGGGCGGCGGGCGAGGACCCGGGGCGGAGTCCCCTCCGGGGCGGCTGGCGAGGACCGGGGCGAAGTCCCGTCCGGGGCGGTGGGCGAGGACCCGGGGCGAAGTCCCGTCCGGGGCGGCGGGCGAGAACCGGAAGCGGGTGGCCCCTCCGTGGCGGCGGACGAGGCCGGGGCGGAGGCGGGGCCTCCCGGCACGGCGGCCGGGAATCCCCCGCGCTCCACGGCGTTGAACCCACCGTGAGCAGCTTCCCCGGCGACGTCCGCTTCTCCGTCCTCGACCGCTCCCGCACCCGGGAGGGCGAGGACGCCTCCCGCGCGCTGCGCGAGACCGTGCGCCTCGCCCGGGAGGCCGAGGCCCTCGGCTACCACCGCTTCTGGGTGTCGGAGCACCACGGGGTGCCCGGGGTCGCGGGATCGGCGCCCACGGTCCTCGCCGCGGCCGTCGCCGCCGCGACCTCCGCCGTCCGCGTCGGCACGGGCGGGGTGATGCTCCCGAACCACCGCCCCCTGGTCGTGGCCGAGCAGTTCGGCGTCCTGGAGTCCCTGTTCCCCGGCCGGATCGACATGGGCGTCGGCCGCTCGGTGGGCTTCACGGACGGCGTCCGCCGGGCCCTGGGCCGGGACAAGGACGACGCCGACCGGTTCGGGGAGCAGCTCGCCGAACTCCTCGGCTGGTTCACCGGCGAGCGGACGGCCCACCCCCAGGTGCACGCGCGGCCCGCCGAGGGCCTGCGGGTCCCGCCCTTCGTCCTCGCGACCGGCGAGGGCGCGGGGATCGCGGCGGCGGCCGGTCTGCCGCTGGTCGTCGGTGACCTGCGGGGCCGGGACCGGCTGCTGGCCGCCGTCGACGCGTACCGGACCGGCTTCCGCCCGTCCCGGTGGGCCGCCGAGCCGTACGTGGTCGTCGCCGGGACGGTCGCGGTGGCCGCCACCGAGGAGGAGGCCCGGCGGCTGCTCGTCCCGGAGGCGTGGGCGATGGCGTACTCGCGCACCCGGGGCGTCTTCCCGCCGCTCGACGCGCCGGAGCGGATCGAGCGGCTGGCGATGACGGAGAAGCAGCGCGGCTTCTACGAGGCGGCGCTCCGGGGGCACGTGCACGGCACGGAGGAGCAGGTGGCCGAGGCCCTGGAGCGGGCGGTGGAGGAGACCGGGGCGCAGGAGGTCCTGGTGACCACGAGCACGTACGACCGGGAGGCGCTGAGCGCGTCGTACCGGAGGCTGGCGCGGGCGGTGGGGCTGACGCCCCGGGCCCTCCCCTGAGGCGGGTCCGGCCGCGAGGCGGGTCCGGCCGCGCCCGTCCGAAGGGCCCGGCCCGCGCTCCCCGGAACGCCCCGGCCGCGCCCGCCGGGAGGACCCGCCCGGCCGGAAGGCCCGGCCCGCGCCCTCCCCCGCGTCCGTCCGGCCGCACCCGACCGGAGCAACCACCGGATAGCGCATAAAATCGGATCATGCACGCCAGCCCCCACGATCCGTACGTCCGCGTCCGAGGCGCCCGCGAGCACAATCTCGCGGGGGTCGACGTCGACATCCCCCGGGACGCGCTCGTCGTCTTCACCGGGGTCTCCGGCTCCGGCAAGTCGTCGCTCGCCTTCGGCACGGTCTACGCCGAGGCGCAGCGGCGCTACTTCGAGTCGGTGGCGCCGTACGCGCGGCGGCTGATCCACCAGGCGGGGGCGCCGTCGGTCGGCGAGATCACCGGACTGCCGCCCGCCGTCTCCCTGGAGCAGCGCCGGTCGTCGCCGAACGCCCGCTCCTCCGTCGGCACGGTCACCACCCTGTCCAACTCGCTGCGGATGCTGTTCTCGCGGGCCGGCCGCTACCCGGAGGGGGCCGGGCGGCTGGACTCCGACGCCTTCTCCCCCAACACGGCGGCGGGGGCCTGCCCTTCGTGCCACGGGCTCGGACGGGTCCACGAGACGAGCGAGGAACTCCTGGTCCCCGACCCGGACCTGTCGGTCCGTCAGGGAGCCGTCGCCGCCTGGCCCGGCGCGTGGCAGGGGAAGAACCTGCGGGACGTCCTCGACGCCCTGGGGTACGACGTCGACCGGCCGTGGCGGGAGCTGGCCGCGAAGGACCGGGAGTGGATCCTCTTCACGGACGAGCAGCCGGTCGTCACGGTGCACCCGGTACGGGAGGCGGGGCGGATCCAGCGCCCGTACCAGGGCACGTACACGAGCGCCCGGCGGCTCGTCCTGCGCACCTTCTCGGACTCGAAGAGCCCGGCCCTGCGCGCGAAGGCGGAACGCTTCCTCACCAGCGCGCCCTGCCCGGTGTGCGGCGGCGGGCGGCTGCGGCCCGAGGCGCTCGCGGTCACCTTCGCGGGCCGGAACGTCGCGGAGCTGGCCGCGCTGCCGCTGACGGCCCTGGCCGGGGTCCTCGCCACGGCGGCGGCCGGGGAGGACGCGACGGAGACCGCGCGGGTGCTCACCGAGGACCTCGTCGCCCGGATCGGGACGGTGACCGAACTCGGCCTCGGCTACCTGAGCCTGGACCGCGCCACCCCCACCCTCTCCAACGGCGAGCTCCAGCGGCTGCGGCTCGCCACCCAGCTCCGCTCGGGGCTCTTCGGCGTGGTGTACGTCCTCGACGAGCCGTCGGCGGGGCTGCACCCGGCCGACGCGGAGGCCCTGCTCGTGGTCCTCGACCGGCTCAAGGCGGCGGGCAACTCGGTCTTCGTCGTCGAGCACCACCTCGACGTGGTCCGGCACGCCGACTGGCTGGTGGACGTCGGCCCGGGGGCCGGGGTGCACGGCGGACGGGTGCTGCACAGCGGGCCGCCGCGCGAACTGGCCGGCGTCGGGGAGTCCGTGACCCGCCGGTTCCTCTTCGACCGGGAGCCCGCGCCCGCGCGGACCGTGCGCGAGCCGGCGGGCTGGCTGCGGACGGGGCCGGTCACCCGGCACAACCTGCGGGAGGTGGACGCGGCCTTCCCGCTCGGGGTGTTCACCGCCGTCACGGGCGTCTCCGGCTCCGGCAAGTCCACCCTCGTGGACGCGCTCGTGGACGCGTTCACCGAGCGGGGGGAGGGCGCCGGGCGTCTGGTGACGGTGGACCAGCGGCCCATCGGCCGCACCCCGCGCTCCAACCTCGCCACGTACACCGGCCTGTTCGACGTCGTCCGCAAGCTGTTCGCGGAGACCGAGGAGGCGAAGGCGCACGGGTACAGGGCCGGACGCTTCTCCTTCAACGTGCCCGGCGGACGCTGCGAGACCTGCCAGGGCGAGGGGTTCGTCTCGGTCGAGCTGCTCTTCCTGCCCAGTACGTACGCGCCCTGCCCCGACTGCCACGGCGCCCGCTACAACCCCGAGACCCTCCGGGTGCGGCTGCGCGGCCGCACGGTCGCGGAGGTCCTGGACCTGACCGTGGAGTCCGCCGCCGCCTTCCTCGCGGACGTCCCGGCCGCGGCCCGGAGCCTGCGCACCCTCCTCGACGTGGGCCTCGGTTACCTGCGGCTCGGCCAGCCCGCCACCGAACTCTCCGGCGGCGAGGCCCAGCGCATCAAGCTCGCCTCGGAGCTCCAGCGACCGCACCGCTCCCCCACCCTGTACGTCCTCGACGAGCCGACCACCGGGCTCCACCCGGCCGACGTCGAGGTCCTGATGCGCCAGCTCCACGGGCTGGTGGACGCCGGGCACTCGGTGGTCGTCGTCGAGCACGACATGGACGTGGTCGCCACCGCGGACTGGGTGGTCGACCTGGGCCCGGACGGCGGCGACCGGGGCGGCCGGATCGTGGCCGAGGGTCCCCCGGAGCGGGTGGCGCGGGCGGCGGACAGCCGCACCGCGCCGTATCTGGCCCGGGCCCTCTCCGGGGGAGCCCCGCACCCCTCCTGAGGCGGCCGGACGCCGTGCCGCCGCCCCGGGCCGGGGACGGTGCGGCGCCGAGGCGGTGCGGCGGCAGCGGTGGCGGCGGCGGGATCGGACGGGACCGGCCACCGCCATTGGCCCGATCAATGGCGACGCCTTGACACGGTTGACGCGCGTTGACAAGGGACGCCAGACTCGGTCAGGTACACGACAAAGTGACGAGGGGTCACGTCGTGCGCGGACGCGCTTCGCGCTCCCGCCTCCCCGGGCTCCCCCTCGTTTCCGCCCGCTCCGGCACCGCCGCACAGCCGCACCGCACCGCCGCACCGCACCGGCGCCCGTCCTCCGGCGGGCCCTTCTCCCCCGTGAAAGGAACACCGCCCGTGCTCTCCGGCCTCCCCGCGAGAATCGCCGTCACCGCCCTCGCCGTCACCGGCCTGCTGGCCGCCGCCCCTTCGGCGCCGACGCCCCCCTCGGCCCCGGCCGCGGCCTCCGCGACCGCCGCCGGGTCGCCGTCCGCAGGCGCCACCGTGAAGATGCCGGCCGCCGTCGCCGACCGCCTCGGCACCGACCGCGCGGCACTGGTGGACGCCGTCACCGCCGACGTCCTCTCCCGGTCCCACGACGCCGAGGGCCTCGCCCCGGCGACCGCCGTCGGCAAGCTCGCCGCCGAGGGCCGCAAGGTGGTCGTCGACGTGCGCACCGTCTCGCGCGACTGGGCCCGCGGCGTCGCCTACGTCGAGGCCTCGCGCGCGCGGCACGGCGCCCCCGAGGGCTGGCTCTACCTCGCCCACCGCGAGAACGGACGATGGGTCTCGGGCCTGGAGGGCGACCGCGAGTTCGCCGACCAGGTGGCCGGGTCCCCGCTGGTCGGCGCGGCGGAACGGCGGACCATGACGGCGTACGCCGAGCGCGCGGCGGCGCCCCGGGCGCGGGCGCTGCCCCTGGACGCGCATGCGGAACAGGTCTCGCCCGCCGGGGCCCAGGCCAACGTCAACGGCCTGCTGCTGCCCTGGATGCCGGACCACTACATGACCCTGACCGGCGGTCCGCACGCCCACGACAGCGGCTCCGGGTACTGGAGCGCCCTCGACTTCGCCGGCGGGAACGCCAGCGGCCTGGTCCGTTCCTCCCGCGAGGGCACGGCGACCTCGATGTGCGGCGCCGGCGGCGGCTGGACCCGGGTGATCCACCCCGGCGGCTTCTCCACGGACTACTACCACATGCGGAACACGACCTACTACAACGGGACGTCGATCGCCCGCAGCGCCCTGCTCGGCAGCATCGGCACCGACACCTGCGCCGGCGGCTCCGCGACCGGGGCCCACGTGCACTGGAGCCTGCGCACCTACGACGCCAACTACGTCGGCCAGTACACCTGGCTCAACGGCCGCACCGTCGGCGGCTGGACGTGGTGGAACGGCTCCGCCCAGTACTCCGGCTGCGGCGCCCGCCTCGGCGTCACCGCCTGCCCCGGCACGGCGCTCTACAACCGCACCGGCTGACCGGGTCCCGGACCCCTCGGCGGCGCTCCCCGGGCCCTGTGGAACAGTGGCGGTCCCGAGGAAAGGCGACACACGATGACGAACGACGGGGGCGACGGCCTCGCGGTGCTCGACGACCCGGTGGGCGAGTCGCTGCGCGGCCGTCACGCGGAGCTCGGCCGCCGGCACGGCCGGGCCGCCACGTACCTGCCGGAGGTCGCGACCTTCTCCGCGATGCCCGCCGACCCGGACGCGGCGGACTGGGCCGACCTCGCGCGGCTCCTCGGGCGTGACGCCTTCGCCGACATGTTCAGCTGCCCGGCCGTCCCGCCGCCGGACTGGGAGCCGGTCTTCGTGCTCGAAGGCCGGCAGATGCTCTGGTCCGGCGGCGGGGCCTCCGGCGCCGACGACGCCCGCGTGGTCGAACTCGGCGCGGCCGACGTGCCCGGGATGCTCGACCTGATCGCGCGCACCCGGCCGGGCCCGTTCTGGCCGCGCACCCGCGAACTCGGCACCTACCTCGGGATCCGCGACGGCGGCCGGCTGGTGGCCATGGCGGGCGAGCGGCTCCGGCCGCCGGGCTGGACCGAGATCAGCGCCGTCTGCACGGATCCCGAGGCGCGCGGACGGGGGCACGCCGCCCGTCTCGTGGGCGCGCTCGCCGACCGGGCCCTGGCCCGGGGCGAGCGCCCCTTCCTGCACGTCGCCGAGAAGAACACGGCGGCGATCGCGCTCTACGAGCGGCTCGGCTTCACCACCCGGAAGCACGTGACCTTCCGGGGCTTCCGCACACCGTGACCGCCCGCCCGGCGTGCGCGGTGTCCGCGGTCAGTTCGCGTCCACCAGGTCGTGCGCCGGGACCGTCACGGTCCGCTTCCCGGGCTTGCCGCCGAGGACGACCTTGCGCAAGGCGCTGTTGTTGTCGAGGTTGGTCTCCTTCAGCCGCTTGGCGGGGTTGGCCAGGACCTGGATGTAGTAGGTGCCGTTGGGCACGTCCGTGATGTCGAAGGACTGCCCCGGCAGGTCCTGGGTGTAGGTGTCGCCGGAGCCGACGTCGAGGACCTCGCGGACGGAGATCGAGTTCTCCTGGCCGCAGGCGGTGGCCAGGTCGGTGTTGAACGGGTGCCAGTTGGCGTTCTTCACCGTGTAGTCGACGGCGTCGGTGTTGGCCAGGCAGAAGGCCTCCTTGCCGCTGCGGACCGCCTCCTTCTTGTCGGCCTTCAGGAGCCGGTAGCTGGCGAAGTCGGTGAAGTGCCAGTGGACGTGGCCGGGGCGCGGGTCCCACTCCATGGTGCCGGTCGGGGTGTAGCCGACCTGCTTGCCCTTGGCGTCGTAGAAGTACTGGTAGGCGTCCATCTTCGCCTTGCCGGGCGAGCGGAAGCCGTCCACGACGAGCTGGGCCGGTCCGGCGTTCCACACGTTGGCGCTGAAGGCGAGGTAGTCCTTGCCGGGGATGTTCTCCGTGCCGTCGCTGATGGTGATGCCGTACGCCGGCAGGGACCGCAGGTCGGGCTTGGGGACGTCCGGGACGGAGGCCTTGCCGGTGGGCCGCCCGGCGGCCGGGGTGAGGGCGGGCGCCTTGCGCGAGCCGTCGGTCCGCCCGGCCGCGTCGCCGGTCCGCGCCCCGGCCGCGTCGGCGCCCTGCGCCCCGGCGAGGGCGGCCTGCTGCTTCTTCAGGGCCCAGGGCAGGGCCGGGGGCGCGGCCTTCAGCGGTCCGTGGCCCACGTTGTACGAGGGGGTGGCGCCGCTGGTCTCCGGCGCGCCGGCCTGGACGGGCTTCACCGGTCCGTGCGCGTGCCCGGCGGGAGCCCGGTGCGCGGCGCCGTGCCCGGCGTGCTCCCCGGCCGCGCCGTGTCCGGCGTGCTCGCCGGCGGCGGCCGAGCGGGCGGCGGCGAGTCCGTCGCCCTCCTCCCAGCTGCGCTCCTGGACGGTGACCTTCACCGTCGCGGGCTTGTCGGCGATGCCGAAGAGGTCCCGGTACTTCTTGGCGACCCCGACCCTGGCGGTGTACGTGCCGGCGGCGAGCTTCACCGGCTGGGTGTAGGAACCGGCGTAGGTGTTGGAGGCCCATCCCTTCTCGACGCCCCACACGGAGCCGAGGGTGAAGGGGTTGGTGGGGCAGCTCTCCGGATACTTCGAGGTGGAGGGCGCGTCGGGCCGGATCCGCCCGCTGGCGTTGTTCGGGCAGAAGCCCTCGGTGCGGCTGACGACCTTCTTGCCCGTCTTGTCGGTGAGGGTGATCTCGGCGAAGCCGGGCAGCCCGGAGAAGTCCTTCACGGTGCCCTGGGGCAGCACCTTGGCCTTGGTCTTGCCGCCCTCGTACACGGTCTGGGTGACGACGACCGGGTCCTTGTAGGACTTCCGGGTCACCTTGAGCTCCAGCGGCGTCCCCTCCGCGGTCAGGTAGGTGCCCAGGTCCAGGTAGACGCCCGGGTCCTCCTTCCAGGAGGTGAGCGTGACCGAGCCGGTCGCCGCGACGAGGCTCAGCTTCGGCCCGGTGGCGGCCGTCGCCCGCTCCGGCGAGGCGGCCATGAAGCCGGCCGTCACGGCCATGGCGGCGACGGCCGTGGTCCCGGCGAGCAGCGGCCGCCGCAGCCGGGTGGTGCGCGTAGTGGTCATCGGTCCCTCGTTCTCGACGCTGTGGGAAGGGCGGACGGCGGGCCCCGGTCCGGCGGGACGGAACGTCCGCCCGGCGCGGTGGAAGGCACTCGCCGCGTCCGTGCGGTGAGAGGAGGGGATCCGGCACCCGGTTGTCCGGGGCACCGAAATCGTCAGGATGTTGGCCGAATAGTGCCGTCGCGGGGGAAACGGAGGGATCAGCGGCGCGGGGCGGCCGGGCCGTGGGGAAGGGCCCGGCCACACGTGACGGTCCGGCCGCACGGGAAGGTGCGGTCCGGCCGTACGGAAGGGCCCGGCCGTACGTGACGGTCCGGCCGTACGGGAAGGTGCGGTCCGGCCGTACGTCTCAGCGGCGCGGGGCGGCCCCGTCGCGGGGCGCGGTCTCGTCGTGCGGGGCGGTCACGTCCCGCGCCGCGGCCCGGCGGCCCGCCACCACGTCGGCGACGGCGACGGCGAGCGCGGCCCCGACGAAGGCGATCGAGACGAGGAGGCCGTGGTCGTAGGCGGTGGCCCAGCCGTCCTGGGCGACCTGGCCGAAGAAGACGGAGCCGACCGCGGCGATGCCGACCGCCGAGCCGACCCGCTGGCCGGTCTGGAGGGTGCCGCCTGCGCTGCCCGCGCGGCGCACCGGCACCTCGGAGAGGGTGAGGGTCTGGTTCGGGGCGATCACCAGGCCGCTGCCGAGTCCGGCGAGGAGCAGCGGGGCGAGCATGGCCCAGCCCGCGCCCCTGCCGGGCACCTGGTGGACGGCGAACGCCGTTCCAGCGAGGCCGATCGCCACCATCGCCAGGCCCACCACCACCAGTGGCCGGCCGAAGCGGTCCACGAGCCGGCCGCCGATGCCGGCCGCGATCCCCGACCCCAGGGCGAAGGGGGTGATGGTGAGCCCGGCCTGGAGCGCGGTGTAGTGCAGCCCGCTCTGGAGGTAGAGCGTGCTGACGAAGAAGATCGAGGTGAAGCCCGCGAAGTAGAGCAGGATGAGGAGCGAGCCGAGCCAGTAGGAGCGGACCCGGAAGAGTTCCAGTTCGACGAGGGGCTCGTTGCCCGAGCGGGCGCAGCGGCGCTCCCACCCCACGAAGACCGCGAGGAGCGCGGCGGAGACGGGGACGAGGAGGTACTTGCCGTTCCCGGGCCACTGCTGGGACTGGACGAAGGGCAGCAGCAGGGCGAGCACGGCCGCGCCGAGGAGCAGCACGCCAACCGGGTCGAGGCGGCGGAGCCGCACCGGCTTGGCGTTCGGGGTGTCGGGCAGCAGGCGCCGGGCGAGCAGCAGGCACACGATCCCGATCGGGAGGTTGACGTAGAAGACCCAGCGCCAGCCCTCCTCGGGGCCCGCCGTCTGGATCAGGAGGCCGCCGAGGAGGGGGCCGACGGCGGTGGAGATGCCGACGACGGTGCCGAACATGCCGAAGGCCCGGCCGCGCTCGGAGCCCCGGAACATCTGCTGGATGAGCGCGGAGATCTGGGGCGAGACGAGGCCGCCGGCCACTCCCTGGGCCAGCCGCGAGACCACCAGCCAGGTGCTCGTCTGGGCGGCTCCGCAGGAGGCCGAGGCGAGCGTGAAGAGCGCGAGGCCGACGATGAAGACGCTGCGCCGGCCGCGCGCGTCGCCGAGGCGTCCGGCCGGGATGAGGAAGAGCCCGAAGGCGAGCGCGTACCCGGAGAGCACCCACTGGAGGTCGGACTCCGGGGTGTCGAGGCCGGAGCGGATCGAGGGGAGCGCGACGTTCACGATCGACACGTCGAGCAGGGTCATGAACCCCGCCACGAGGCAGACGCCGAGCGCCTTCCACCGGTTGGGGTCCGGTTCGTCCTGCTGCCCGTGCGGGGTCTGCGCCGCCTCTTGCCGGGTCACGTGTCCTCCTGGTTCCCTCGGGTGCGGCCCGGTGGACGGCGCGCGACACGGGTCGTGCGCGCCTCCCGGCCTGCGAAGACCCGGGTACCCGGAGCACGGCCTCCCGATTCCCCCTTTTCCCCTCGATCATCCGTTGATGTGGGCAAATGCCCGGGTGCCCGTGCGGGGCACCCGGGCCGGGGAGGCGGGCCGGGGCCGTCAGGCCGCCGTGTCGAAGGTGTAGTGGGGCGTGTGGTCCAGCATGTCCGCCGGGGTCACGTCGTTCCACGGGCGCATGGTGTCGTGGAGGTCCACGACGTTCCGGGTGCCCGCGGCCGGCAGGTACGGCGAGCCGGGGTGGCGGGCCTGCCAGTCGGCCCACAGCTTGTCGACGAAGGCGTGGTGCAGCCAGAAGACGGGGTCGTTGGGCGAGACGCCGGTGGCCATCTGTCCGCCGACCCAGACGTGGACGCGGTTGTGGAGGTTGACCCCGCGCCAGCCCTCCAGGTGGTTGCGGAAGCCGTCGGAGGCGCTGTTCCAGGGGGCGGTGTCGTAGGTCGGCACGGCGAGGACGGAGTCCGCCTCGGCGCGGGTGGGGAGCTGTCGGCCGCCGGCGCCGAGGTCGCGCCGGAGGAAGTCGCGCCCGTCGACGCGGACGGTGATCGGCCAGCGGCCGCCGGCCCGGGCGAAGGGGCCGTCGGTGACCTGGCCGTCGCGGGCGCGGCCGGTGCCGCCGAGGAAGTCGGGCGCCCACAGCGAGGAGCGGGGGGTGCGGTCGGCGGTCCAGTCCCAGTAGGGCAGGGTGACGGTCGCGTCGACGGACTTCAGGGCTGCCTCGAACTCCAGGAGGAAGCGGCGGTGCCAGGGCAGGAAGGACGGCGAGCGGTGGCCGACACGGTCGCCGTCGTCGGTGTCGCCCATGATGAAGGCGTTGTGCGTGGTGACGAAGGCGTCGTACCGCCCGGAGCGCTTGAGCTCCAGGAGGGCGTCGACGAGGCGCCGCTTCTCGTCGGCGGTGAGTGCGGCCTGGTTCTTGCGTACGGTCATGGTGGTGCCTGCTCCTGGATCGGTCAGCCGAGGGCGAGGGGGACGAGCGGGGCGCCGCGGAGTTCGCGGACGGCCGCGCGGGCCAGTTCCCTGGGCGTGGCGACGGGCTCGTAGTGGTGGATCACGCTGATCCAGGTGCCGTCGGCGTTGCGCATGACGTGCAGTTCCCGGCCGTCGACGGTGACGGTGTAGCCGCCGCCGTGGTGTCCCCCGTGGTGGCCGCCGTCGTGCGCGGGGCCGCCCCGTATGCGGCGGCCCTGGTAGACCTCGTCGAAGGAGGCCGGGTCGGTGGCGGCGGCGCGGGGCGCGGCGGCCCCGGCCGGGCCCGCCTGGGCGAGGACGGCGACGGCGCCCGCGGCGCCTGCCGCGACGCCGAGGGCGCGGCGGCGGGTGATGCTGGACATGGAACCCCCAAGTGGTCCGTGCGGACCGGAGTGGTCCGCTGCGACCGGGGGTCGGTCATATGCCCCTGGCAGGGGACATCAGTACCCGGGGGTGTCGGCACGGCGGAAATCGCCGCGGGCCGGTTGGCCGCGAAGTGGTCGACTCGCCACGCGAAGTACAGGCTTGAACGGAGTTGATCTTGCTGTTCGCGCCCACGGAAGCACCCCGGGGCGAAGATCTTGCGGAGAAAACACTCTTTCTCTGAATGATCTTTCGCCCCGGGGTGCGATGTGTGACGGAGCCCACGCGCTCGGATTGTCCGGATCCGGCCTCGGTCGCGGCCCGCCTCAGCCGCGGCCCGCCTTGCGCCGGGCCCGCAGCCACTCCCGGTTCATCGCCGAGATCGACGGCAGCGGGATCCCCTTCGGGCAGGCCGTCGCGCACTCGCCCGTCAGGGTGCAGCCGCCGAAGCCCTCCGCGTCCATCTGGGCCACCATGTCGAGGACCCGGGTCTCGCGCTCCGGGGAGCCCTGCGGCAGCACGTTGAGGTGGTTGACCTTGGCCGAGGTGAAGAGCATGGCCGAGCCGTTGGGGCAGGCCGCCACGCACGCGCCGCAGCCGATGCACTCGGCGTGCTCGAAGGCGGAGTCCGCGTCGGCCTTGGGGACCGGCGTGGCGTGGGCCTCGGGCGCCGAGCCCGTGGGGACGGTGATGTAGCCGCCGGCCTGGATGACGCGGTCGAAGGCGGAGCGGTCGACCACCAGGTCCTTGACGACGGGGAAGGCGGAGGCGCGCCAGGGCTCGACGTCGATGGTGTCGCCGTCGCGGAAGGAGCGCATGTGGAGCTGGCAGGTCGTGGTGCGCTCGGGACCGTGGGCGTCGCCGTTGATGACGAGGCTGCACGCGCCGCAGATGCCCTCGCGGCAGTCGTGGTCGAAGGCCACGGGGTCCTCGCCGCGCAGGGTGAGTTCCTCGTTGAGGGTGTCGAGCATCTCCAGGAACGACATGTCGGGGGAGACGCCGTCCACCTCGTAGGTGGCCATGGCGCCGTCGGCGTCGGCGTTCCGCTGGCGCCAGACGCGCAGGTTGAGCTTCATGCGTAGCTCCGCTGGGTGGGGTGGACGTACTCGAAGGCCAGTTCCTCCTTGTGGAGGACGGGGGCGCGGTCCGGGGCGGTGAACTCCCAGGCCGCCGCGTAGGCGAACTCCTCGTCGCGGCGGGCGGCCTCGCCGTCGGGGGTCTGGGACTCCGCGCGGAAGTGGCCGCCGCAGGACTCGGCGCGGTGGAGCGCGTCGAGGCACATCAGCTCGGCGAGCTCCAGGTAGTCGACGATCCGGTTGGCCCGCTCCAGGGACTGGTTGAACTCCTCGCCGGTGCCGGGGACCTTGATCCGGCGCCAGAACTCCTCGCGGATCTCGGGGATGCGGGCGAGGGCCTTGCGCAGCCCCTCGTCGGTGCGGGCCATGCCGCAGTGCTCCCACATGAGTTCGCCGAGTTCGCGGTGGAAGGAGTCGGGGGTGCGGTCGCCGTCGACGGAGAGCAGCAGGTTCAGCCGGTCGCCGGTCTCGGCGAGTACCTCGCGGACGGCCGGGTGGTCGTCGGTGACCTGCTCGGCGTGCGGGTGGCGGGCGAGGTAGTCGTTGATGGTGGCGGGCAGGACGAAGTAGCCGTCGGCCAGGCCCTGCATGAGGGCGGAGGCGCCGAGCCGGTTGGCCCCGTGGTCGGAGAAGTTGGCCTCGCCGATCGCGAAGAGGCCGGGGACGGTGGTCTGGAGGTCGTAGTCGACCCAGAGCCCGCCCATCGTGTAGTGCACGGCGGGGTAGATCCGCATGGGGACCTCGTACGGGTTCTCCGCGGTGATCCGCTCGTACATGTCGAAGAGGTTGCCGTACTTCTCCTCGACGGCCTTGCGGCCCATGCGGCTGACGGCGTCGGCGAAGTCCAGGTAGACGCCCTGGCCGCCGGGGCCGACGCCGCGTCCCTCGTCGCAGACGTTCTTGGCGGCGCGGGAGGCGATGTCGCGGGGGACGAGGTTGCCGAAGGAGGGGTAGAGGCGCTCCAGGTAGTAGTCGCGTTCGTCCTCGGGGATCTCGGCGGCCGGGCGGGTGTCGCCCTGGGCCTTGGGCACCCAGATGCGTCCGTCGTTGCGCAGCGACTCGCTCATCAGGGTCAGCTTCGACTGGTGGTCGCCGGTGCGCGGGATGCAGGTGGGGTGGATCTGGGTGAAGCAGGGGTTGGCGAAGTACGCGCCGCGCCGGTGGGCCCGCCAGACGGCGGTGGCGTTGGAGTTCATCGCGTTCGTCGACAGGTAGAAGACGTTCCCGTAGCCGCCGGAGGCCAGGACGACGGCGTCGGCGTAGTGGGTGGAGATCTCGCCGGTGATCAGGTCGCGGGCGACGATGCCCCGGGCCCGCCCGTCGACGACGATCAGGTCGAGCATCTCCGTACGGGCGTGCATCTCGACGTGCCCGGCGGCGATCTGCCGGGAGAGCGCCTGGTAGGCGCCGAGCAGGAGTTGCTGTCCGGTCTGGCCGCGGGCGTAGAAGGTGCGGGAGACCTGGACGCCGCCGAAGGAGCGGGTGTCGAGGAGGCCGCCGTACTCGCGGGCGAAGGGGACGCCCTGGGCGACGCACTGGTCGATGATCTCGACGGAGATCTGGGCGAGGCGGTGGACGTTGGACTCGCGGGCCCGGAAGTCGCCGCCCTTGACGGTGTCGTAGAAGAGGCGGTGCACCGAGTCGCCGTCGTTGCGGTAGTTCTTGGCGGCGTTGATGCCGCCCTGGGCGGCGATGGAGTGGGCGCGGCGCGGGGAGTCCTGGTAGCAGAACTGGACGACGTGGTAGCCCTGCTCGGCCAGGGTGGCGCCGGCGGAGCCGCCGGCCAGGCCGGTGCCGACGACGATGATCCGGTGCTTGCGGCGGTTGGCGGGGTTGACCAGCTTCGCCTCGAAGCGCCGGGTGTCCCAGCGTTCGGCGACGGGTCCGGCGGGGGCCTTGGTGTCGGCGATCGGCTCGCCGACGGCGTAATCGACAAAGCTCATGGTCAGCTCACGACTCCGGTCATGACGGCGACGGGGATGGAGACGAAGGCCGCGGTCAGGACGAGCGCGAGGCCGTTGGCCAGGGTCCTGAGGAGGCGTTCGCGGCGGGCGTTGCCGACGCCCAGGGTCTGGGCGGCGCTCCAGAAGCCGTGGCGGACGTGGAGTCCGACGGCGAGCATGGCGACGATGTAGATGACGTTGCCGTACCAGGTGGAGAAGGTGTCGACGACGTTCTGGTAGGGCTTGCCCTCCTCGAAGCCGCCGGTGTGGACGGTGCCGGTGGTCAGGTCGAGGACGTGCCAGACGATGAAGAGGGCGAGGATGATCCCGCCCCAGCGCATGGTGCGGGTGGCGTACGAGGTCCGCCTGCGGCGGTGGACGTAGCCGACGGGGCGCGCCCCGATGTCGCGGCGGCTGAGCTGGTACGCGGAGACGGCGTGGGCGACGACGGCGGCGACGAGGACGATCCGGACGGCCCAGAGGGCCCACTCGTGGTGCAGGAGGGGGGCGCCCATGACGCGCAGCCAGTGGGCGTACTCGTTGAACTCCTCGGGGCCGAAGAAGACCTTGAGGTTTCCGGCGACGTGGGCGACGAGGTAGCCGAGCATGATCAGCCCGCTGACGGCCATGACCGTCTTCTTGCCGAGGGTCGAGGAGAGGAATCCGCGGGACGGTGTGGGGGACGGCGGGCGGTCCTTCGTCCGGTTCCCCGTGGGTGCCAGAGCCATGTTCATGACGCTAGGGCCGAAGGACCCGAGAGGTCCAAGACATGGTCCGGCTGATCTCGATAGGCTTTCCCTATTCGTATCGCCTACGCTGGGCCCATGCAGTTCCAGCAGCTCCTCTACTTCGTCGCCGTGGCCGAGACCCGGCACTTCACCCGGGCCGCCGAGCGGGTCCACGTCTCGCAGCCCTCGCTCTCCCAGCAGATCAAGGCCCTGGAGCAGGAGCTGGGCGCGGAGCTGTTCAGCCGGGCCCGGGGGAACATCACGCTCACCGACGCCGGGGAGGCCCTGCTGCCGCTGGCCCGCCGGATCCTCGCCGACACGGAGACGGCCCGTCTGGAGGTGCAGGAGCTGGCCCGGCTCAAGCGGGGCCGGGTGCGGCTCGGCGCGACCCCGAGCCTGTGCACGGGGCTCCTGCCGGACGTGCTGAGGACCTTCCACGACCTGCACCCGGGGATCGAGCTCCTGATCGAGGAGGGCGGCTCGCACGACCTCGTGCGGGAGCTGGCGCGCGGGGCGCTCGACCTGGCCCTCGTGGTGCTGCCGCTGCCGACCCCGTCACCCGCCCTGACCACGGTCGAGCTGCTCCGGGAGGACCTGGTGGTGGTCTCGGCCGCCTCGGAGCCGGCGCCCCGGCGACCGGTGCGGATCACGGACCTGCGCGACCAGCCGCTCGTGATGTTCCGGCACGGCTACGACCTGCGGGAGCTGACGGTGGCGGCCTGCCGGGCGGAGGGCTTCGAGCCCTCGTTCACCGTCGAGGGCGGGGAGCTGGACGCGGTGCTCGGTTTCGTACGGGCCGGACTGGGGCTCGCGGTGGTCCCGGCGATGGTCGCCGCGCGGGCCGGCCGCGACCTGCGGGTGACGGCCCTCGCCCGGCCGGGCCTGCGCCGCACCATCGCGCTGGCCCACCGCAGCGACGTGGCGCCGCCGAGGGCCGCGCGGGAGCTCCAGCGGATCCTGCTGACCTCCCGGAAGGTGCGGCCGGGAGCCGGGCCGGGGCGCGCGCCCGCCTGACCCCACGCCCCCGTCACACCGCGTCCGCCAGGAGCAGGGAATGGATGCGGTCCGGGGCGCCGGGGCGGGCGTAGTACCAGCCCTGCGCCGTGTCGCAGCCGAGCTCCCGGAGCTGGCGCGCCTGCGCGCCCGTCTCCACGCCCTCGACGGTGACCGCCAGCTCCAGGCTGTGGGCGAGCGAGACGATCCCCTCGACGATCTTCAGGTCGACCGGGTCCACCGGGTGCTGCTGCATGCCCCGGGTGAAGGAGCGGTCCAGCTTGAGGACGCTCACCGGGAGCCGCCGCAGGTTGGCCAGGTTCGAATAGCCGGTGCCGAAGTCGTCGAGCGCTATGTCGACGCCCATCTCGGCGAGCTGCCGCAGCGGCTTCAGGAGGCCCTCGTCGGCGCCGATCAGGGCCGACTCGGTCACCTCCAGGCAGAGCGCGCCCGGTTCGAGCCCGGACCGCTCCAGGACGTCGACGGTGTCGGCGACCAGGCGCGGGTGGTGGAGCTGCGTCGGGGAGAGGTTGACGTTGATGCGCAGCGGGCCGCCGTCGGCGTGCCGGATCTGCCAGAAGCGGGCCTGGCGCACGGCCTCCTGGAGCACCCAGCGGCCGAGCGGCACGATGAGGCCGGTGTCCTCGGCGAGCGGGATGAAGCGGTCGGGGCCGAGCACCCCGTGCTGCGGGTGGCACCAGCGGACGAGCGCCTCCGCGCCGTGCACGCTGCCGTCGCCGAGGTGGACGAGCGGCTGGTACTCGATGAAGAACTCGCCGCGCTCCAGGGCCGCCGGCAGGGCCGTGGTGAGCCCGTGGCGGGTGATGGCGCGGGCGTCGGCCTCGGGGTCGGCGAGCTCGAAGCGGTTGCCGCCCGCCGACTTGGCCCGGTACATGGTGATGTCGGCGCTGCGCAGCACCTCGGCCGGGGTCCGCTCCCCCGACGGCCCCTCGACGACGCCGAGGCTGCCGCGCACGGTCAGCTCGCGGCCGTCGATGCGGAGCGGGGTGGCGAGCGCGGCGAGGATGCGGTCGGCGAGGTCGGTGACGTCCCGCTCGCCGCCGGAGCCGGTGGTGAGGGCGACGAACTCGTCCCCGCCGAGCCGGGCCACCATCTCGTTGGCCCCGGTGACGCAGCTCTGGAGCCGGTCCGCGACCTCGACGAGGAGCCGGTCGCCGGTGGAGTGGCCGAGGCTGTCGTTGATGACCTTGAAGCCGTCGAGGTCGAGGTAGCAGAGGCCGAAGCGGGCGTTGTCGCCGGGGGCGAGCGCCTTCTCCAGGCGCTCGAAGAACAGGGTCCGGTTGGGCAGTCCGGTGAGGGCGTCGTGGGTGGCCTCGTACCGCAGGCGCAGATGGAGCAGGCGCCGTTCGGTGGTGTCCTCCAGGAGGGCCAGCTGGTACTGGGGGCGGCCGTCGGCGTCCCGGAGGAGCGAGACGGTGAGGTTGGTCCACAGAACCGTTCCGTCGCCCCGGTAGTACGGCTTCTCGACCCGGTAGTGCTCCCGCTCGCCGCGGACCAGCTCCTCGTACAGCCTCCAGACGTGCGGCCCGTCCTCCGGGTGGACCCACTCGCTGACCTTGCGGCTGCGCAGCCTGCCCTCCATCCCGCCGAACATGCGGGTGAGGGTCTCGTTGACCTCCAGGAGGTTGCCGTCGAGGTCGGCGATGCCGATGCCGATGGCCGCGCCGTCGAAGACCGCGCGGAAGCGGCTCTCGGTGGCGTGCAGGGCGATCTCGGCGGCGGTGCGGGCGGCGAGCGCGGAGCGGGCGATCGCCTCCTGCTCGGCGAGGGTCCGCTCGCGCAGGGCCTGGGCGTAGCCGGCGGCCATGGCGTGCTGGAGCCGGGCGCAGCGGGCCCGGAGCTCCTCGGTCGGCAGGTCCGACTCCGTGCCGCAGTAGAGCACCAGGTACGAGTCGACGACGCCGAGGCTGCGGCCGAGCGCGTCCGGGTCGGTGCAGTGGGCGGCGACCAGGGCCGCGCCGGCGCGCTGGGCCGGTGCCGTGTCGAAGGGCCGGGCGTGCAGGGCGTCGCACAGGGTGCGGGCCAGCGGCAGCAGGTGCCCCTCGAACTCGGTCCGGGTGAGCGACGTGGCGGTCACCGGGAAGATCGTCCGGCTCCATATGGTGACGAACCGCCTGAGTCTGTCCTCCGGGCCGTCGGCCTCGGCGCCGGAACCGGCCGGCTGGGACGGGACCTTCACGCCTTGCGCCCCACCCCTGCGAGGCCGGAGAAGGTGTGGGGATCCTCCTCCTCGACCGGACTCTCCGGTCGCCAGACGGGCAGCGGCACGAGGCCGGGCTCGATCAGCTCGGTGCCCTCGAAGAAGCGGGCGACCTCCGCGCCCGACCGCATCACCAGGGGGTTGCGGATGTTCCGGTAGACCCCGACGGTTCCGCCGGCCTGCTCCTCCAGGAACGGGATGCCCTCGTACGAGGCGTGGGTGAGGATCATCAGGCTGCCGGGCGCGAGCGCGTCGACCAGCTCGGCGACGGCCTCGTACGGGCGGTCGTGGTCCTCCAGGAAGTGGAGGACGGCGACGAGGAGGAGGGCCACCGGCCGCTCCAGGTCGAGGAGCCGGGCCACCTCGGGGCTGCGCAGGATGTCGGCCGGCTTGCGCAGGTCGGCGGAGACGACGGCGGTGTTCTCGACGCCCTCCAGGACGGCGCGGCTGTGGGCGACGGCGACCGGGTCGTGGTCGACGTAGACGATCCGCGCGGCCGGGTCGGCGGCGCGGGCGACCTCGTGGACGTTGCCGAAGGTGGGTATGCCGGAGCCTATGTCCAGGAACTGGGTGACGTCGTTGTCAACGGCGTGGCGGACGGCGCGCCGCATGAACGCCCGGTTCGCCTGCATGATCTTGGGCAGGCCGGGCATGAAGTCCATCGCCTTGCGGGCCGCTTCCCGGTCGACCTCGAAATTGTGCGAGCCGCCCAGGTAGAAGTCGTACATTCGGGACACGCTCGGCACCGAAATGTCGATACCCGGCGGAGCCCAGGCGGGACGCTCCATCAATGTCTCCAACAAGTCGCCGTGGGATGCGGCCATGTGTTCGCGGCCGGTGTTCGAGGTGAGGCTACTGATCGCCCGCCAAGAGGGCGAGTGGAAACGGAAATTCGCGGTCCGTTCTTGGTCACACCCCATTGGCACGTGCGTGCGGAACGCCGACTTCACGCCTTCGGCCCGTGCACATTCACGTGCAGATGATCGTGCGCCGACTCCGGCCGCGGTCACCGTTTCGCCCGGTGCGGGACCCAGGGCCCTTTTCTGGCTGGGGTGTTGTCGCGATCGGGGTCCTGTGGCCGGTGCAGGATGCCCCGTCGAACGCGCCGTCCGACAGGGCGACAACCGGACAGTTCTTCTTCCGTCGGCCGGAACGGTTCCCTTCGTGAATCGCGGTGGGCGGAGATACCCGGGCATCGCGCCGAATCCGCCTACTGTCCGATAGAACGTCAAGTCCGCGCCTCCGGAGATCCCCTCCATCCGGCGAATCCGCCGGGATTCCGCCCCGGCGCGCGCCGCCCCCGATCAAGCTCGACGGCGTGTCTCTGTACGGATCACTCCTCGCGCGGCCATTGGCGGCCCTGGCGCTGGTGTGGCTGCTCGCCGCCCCCGCGCCCGCCTCCGCCGACGCCTGCGCCCACGCCGTGACCGGTCCGGGCGGTGCGCACACCGCGGTCACGTCCGCCGGGTCGGGCACGTGCCCGCACCCGCACCCGCACCCGCACGAACCGACGCCGCCACCGCCCGCACCCACGCCGACGCACTCGCACACACCGCCGCCCGCGTGCCCGTCCCCCACACCCACCCCTACACCCACACCCACACCCACACCCACCCCGAGTCCGACGCCGACCCCCACGCCGCCGCCCACCACGAAGCCTCCGAAGCCCGTCCCGACGGTGCCGCCGCCCGTGACGACACCGCCTCCCGCACGGCCCGCCCCGCCGCCACCTCCTCCCGCACGGACGCCGGCGCCGCGCACCACCCCGCCGGCGCCGCGTCCCGCTCCGCCCGCGACGGAGACGCCGGAGCCCGAACCGGCGCCCGAGCCGACGTCCGCCGCCGCTCCCCCGCCCTCCGTACGGCCGGAACCCCCGTCCGCCGCCCCCGTCGCGCTCCCCCACTACCGGCCCGCCACGCGGCCCCGGCCGAAGAGCGGCACGTCCGTCCTCACCACGACGCTGGTGATCATCGCCCCGGCGGTCCTGGCGACCGCGATCCTGCGCTCCCGCTCCCGCTGAACCCGCCCCGCGTCCCGCCCGGCGAACCGCCGATCCCACTGATCCCACTGATCCCACCGGAGGAATCCGTGTCCGAATGGCTTGTCCTGTCCCTCGCGATGGCGGCGGCCTGCGCCGTCGTGCTCACCATCGTCGTCATCAACCACCGCCGGATCCCCGACGACGACGACCCCAGCGAGACCCCGGACGTCATCGAGTACATGACGATGATGATCGGCGTGATCTACGCGATCGTCCTCGGCCTGGCCATCGCCGGCGTCTGGGAGGCGCGGGGCGCCGCCCAGGAGACCGTGCGGCAGGAGGCCCAGGCGCTGCACGAGATCTCGGCCCGCGCCGAGGTGTATCCGCAGGAGGTCCGCGACCGCATCCGCGCCGACGTCGACGCGTACGTCTCCCACGTGGTCGACGACGAGTGGAAGCACATGTCCGAGACCGGGGAGCTGAGCGACGAGGGGACCGCGCTCCTGGAGAAGGTGCGGCGGAGCGTCACCGACTACCGGCCGGCGAACGACTTCGAGGGGCAGGCGTACCAGCCGCTGGCGGACCAGGTGGCCGCCGCCGACGACGCCCGGAACGCGCGCGGGCAGAACGCGGGCGAGACCATGCCCGGGGTCGTGTGGTTCGGTCTGATCGTCGGCGCCCTGGTGACCGTCGGTCTGATCTTCACCCTCCAGATCCGCAGGACCGGCCGGGAGCTGCTGCTGGCCGGGCTCTTCAGCGTCCTCATCGCCTTCCTGCTGTTCCTCATCTGGGACTTCGACGCGCCGTACGGCCGGGGCATGTCGGCCACCGCCACGCCGTTCACCGACCTGTTCCCGGGGCTCGGCGGATGAGGAGCGCCACCCGGGTGGGCCGCACGGGGGACACCCGTGACCCGTTCGCACCTCTGGGATCGCGGGCCCGGTGACGCGCTCCTAGCGTTTCGGGCATCGAGGTGCACGCAGGCCCTTCGCGGGAACCCCCTCCCGCGGCTGCCCCTCGGGACCCGGAGGATTCACCATGCGCGCGATACGTGCCGCATCCACTGCCCTGCTGGGGGTGGCCGCCCTCGCCCTGGCCGCCCCCTTCGCCGTCGCGACGGAGGGTGCCCCGGCACCCCACCCGCGGGCGCGGGGCGCCAAGGCCCCGGGCGACTTCGTCGTTTCGCCCTCGGTCGTCTCCCCCGGCGGCCGGGTGACCCTGAGCGCCCCCGGCTGCGCCAGCACGGCGACGGCCGCGGCCGGCGTCTTCGACACCGCCGTCATCGCCCCCGGGGCGACGGCGACCGCCACCGTGGACCTGGACGTGCGGCCCGGCAGCGTCTACACGGTCGCGTTCAACTGCACGGGCGGCGTCCAGGACAGCGTCGACCTGACGATCGCCGGCGGTGCCACGGCCACCGCCACCCCCACGATCCGCTCCACGATCCTCACCACCCCGCGGGGTGTCCAGGGCGGTCTGGGCGGTTCGGTGGACGACGGGGTCGGCCCCGTCGAACTGGCCGCGGGCGGGGCCCTCGTCCTGGCCGCCGCGGGCGGTGTCCTCTACGTGGTGCGCCGCCGCACCGCCGGGTCCCGGCGCCACTGAGGCGGCGGCGTGGCGCGGCACGCGGCGGCACGCGGACGTCGCCTTCTCCGCCTTCCCGGACGCCCGTCGCCCCCGGGTCCTGACGAGGACCCGGGGGCGACGGGCACGGTGGGCCGACCGGGAGGTTCGACCGGTCAGATCCCCGCGCCGGTCACACGGCGACGGCGGGCGACGAAGAGGCCGCCGCCGAGTGCGGCCGCGGCGACGAGGCTGCCGCCGATGGCCATCTCGGTGGAGCTGGGGGCCAGCGAGCCGCCGAGGCCGCCCTGCGCGCCGCGGCCCGGGAGGACCCGGAACGACTGCGTGACGACGGAGGAGTTGCCGTTGCAGCGGACGGCCAGGTTGTAGTTGCCCGGGGTGGCGTGGTTGTAGACGCGGGCGACGGCGGTGGAGACGCCGTTGTTGTTGCCCGAGAGGTTGGTCTCCGGGAAGGCGTTGGACGTGACGGTGCCGCCGCGGTTGCAGCCCCGGGCGGTGATCGTGAGCGTCGAACCGGGGTGGACGTCGTAGGGGTTGACGGTGACGTCGGTCGGACCGCCGTTCCCACCGCCGTTCCCACCACCGTTCCCACCGCTGTTGCCACCGCTGAGGACGGTGGCCGGCCCGTTGGTGGCGGCGGCGAGGGGGGCCGCGAGCCCGACCGCCGCGATCGCGGTGGCGGTCACCGCCAGAGTGCGTGCAGCACGCATGGTTGAACCTCCAGTGGAAGACGCCCCAAAGCGGTGCTCCGGGAGTTTCGACGAGTACGCCTTCCATGACGAACCATCACCATTCGTGACGGAGCACGCATGTCGGCACTGGTCCACTTCGGTGAGGCGACACGCCGGGGCGGAGGGGGTCGAACCCCTCGTACGCACAGGTCAGAGGCTTCCGGGTCGCTTATCTGACGATTACTCGGATGGGTCAGCCCGGCGTCACCCGCCGGGTGGCCGTCCCTCACCCGCCCGGCGGCCCCGCCCTCCGTCCGCCCGGCGGCCCTGCGCCCTGCGTCGCCGCGGGGCCGCGGACCTCGGAAAGCCCGCCGCACCGCACCCCGGGAGGGGGGTCGGCGGAGCCCTGGAAGGGTCCGTCCCCGCCCCCGGAAGAGGTCCGCCCCGGGCCCCGGCACCCGTCCGGAGGCGCGCCCCACCCGTTCGGACCGTCCGGCGCGACGGACCGCGGGAGCACCCTTACCGTTCTGACGACGCCACGAAGGGAGAACCATGCCCCCGAAGGACTTCCGCGTCTCCGAGCGCAGGAGACTCCAACCCTGGGGTGTCCTGGCCCTCGCCATGCTGTCCGGGCTCGCGATGATGCGCAACGGCGTGGACGTCGCCGCCGGGCCGCCGCAACCCGCCGCGGCGGCCCGGCCGGCGGCGCTCCCGACCGCCCCGGCGGCCCCCTCGTCGGCCACCGGTCCGGAGCCGCTGCCCTTCGCCCCGGCCTCCCGGATCAAGATCCCGGCGATCCGGGTCGCGGCCCCGATCATGGACGTGGGCCTGGACGCGGACGGCTGGGTGGCGGCGCCCCCGCCGCAGGACGCCAATCTCGCCGGCTGGTACCAGAACGGCATCTCCCCCGGCCAGCGGGGCACCGCCGTCGTCGTCGGCCACGTCGACAACACCCAGGGCCCGGCGGTCTTCTACGGCCTCGGCTCCCTGGAGAAGGGCCAGCACGTCGAGGTCGAGCGGTACGACGGCCGGGTGGCGGTCTTCGAGATCTACGGCGTCGAGGTGTACGCGAAGGACGACTTCCCCGGCGTGCAGGTCTACGCCGACACGGGCGCGCCGGAGCTGCGGGTCATCACCTGCGGCGGCGGGTACACGCGCGCGCGGGGGTACGACGGGAACGTCGTCGTCTACGCCCGGATGGTCGGCTCCCGCTGACCCGGCGTCACCGGAGGAGGGCCCGGCACCCCGGGTGCCGGGCCCTCCTCCTCGCGCGGGCGGTCAGCGCCGGGGGACGGTGATGCGGTAGCCGGCGTCGAGGAGTTCGGGCAGGTAGCGGCGGAGCGCGGCGACGCTCTGGGAGCGGTCGCCGCCCGCGTCGTGGTTGAGGACGACGACACCGGGGGCCGCGCCGTCGAGGACGCGGCGGACGATGGAGTCGGTGCCGGGCTCCTTCCAGTCCAGGGTGTCGACGGTCCAGGCGAGCGGCTCCATGCCGAGTTCGGCGCCGATCTCGAAGGAGTGCCGGTTCCAGGCCCCGTAGGGGGCGCGGTACCAGAGCGGGGCCGTGCCGAGGGCCCGTTCGACGACCTCGCTGGTGGAGCCCAGCTCGTCGCGGATGAGGGAGGGCCGCAGCTCGGGGATCAGGGGGTGGGACCAGGAGTGGTTGCCGACGACGTGTCCCTCCGCCGCCATCCGCCGCAGCAGGTCCTGGTTCTCGACGGCCATCTCGCCGCAGACGAAGAACATCGCGCGGCAGTCGTGGCGGCGCAGGGTGTCGAGGATGGCGGGGGTGTGACGGGGGTCGGGGCCGTCGTCGAAGGTCAGCACCATCGAGCGGCCGGCGCCGGCCACGCTGAGGAAGGGCCGCTGCCGCACGGGCGGCAGCGCGCGCCGGTACGTCGGGGGCGCGTAGGCGGTCATCGGCCGGAGGCGGTACGCGTTCGGGTTCAGCCGGGCGGTCTCCGCCCCCGGCCCGGCGGCCGGGCCCGCGGCCCCCGGGGCGGTCCCGGGCCCCGGGGCGTGCCGGGGCGCGGCGCCGGTGGCCCGGTCGGGCGCGGCGAGCCGGTCCGCGGCGAAGGCTCCGACGGTGGCGGTGGCGCCGAGCGCGGCGGCGAGGCGCAGCACTGTTCGGCGCCCGCTGGGCATCTGATCCTTTTTCATGACCAATGGTTCGTACGGATGAGGGTCCGCACGGCCCACCGACACCGGCCGCCCGCCCGAAAACACCCGTTGGGCGGATGGCTCCGAAGGGTGGCCGAAGCCCCCTCTGCGTCCTACTCGCCCATCGCGAGGCCGTCCCCGGCGGCGCCCCGGCCGAGGACCACCCGCCGGATCGTGTCGCGGATCGCGGCCAGGCGCGGGTCCCCGCCGGTGTCGGCGCCGAGGTTGACCACCCGGCCGCGCCCGGTGTCGAACCACTGGGGAACGAACTCGGCCCTGGTGACCTCCCAGCGCCCGCCGGAGGTCCGGGGCGGGGCGAAGGTGAAGCGGCCGATGCTGCCCTGGTTGCCGCGCGGGTCGTGGACGCCCTGGTGGTTGATCATGTCGCCGGCGATCTGGTCGCCCATCCCGTAGACCACCCAGGTGCCGTTGACCTTCTCGTAGGCCTGCGGGACGTGGGCGTGGGTGCCGAGGATCAGGTCGATGTCCGGGCGGCCGCCGGTCCGCGAGGCGGTCAGCGTCCGGGCGAGGGAGAGCTGCCGTTCGTCCGGCTCGGTCTGCCACTCGGTGCCCCAGTGGACGCTGACCACGACCACGTCGGCGCCGGCCGCGCGGGCCGCGCGCGCGTCGGCGACCACCTTCCGCTCGTCGAGCAGGTCGACCGCCCAGGGCCGCCCCTCGGGGAGCGGGTAGCCGTTGGTGTCGTAGGTGTAGGCGAGTTGGGCGACGGTGGCGCCGCCCGCCTTCATCAGGGTGGGCCGGGCGGCCTCCTCGGCGGTGCGGGCCGATCCGGCGTGGCGGACGCCGGCCGCGTCGAGGGCGTCGAGGGTCCGGCCGAGGCCCGCGGCGCCGTCGTCGAGGGTGTGGTTGGAGGCGGTGGAGCAGGAGTCGTACCCGGTCTCCCCGAGTCCGGCGGCGACCTCGGGCGGGGACTTGAAGGCGGGGTAGCCGGTGTAGGGCCCGCCCTTCTTCCCGTACACGGTCTCCATGTGACAGATGGCGAGGTCGGCGCCGGAGACGACGGACTTCACCCCGGCGAGCATGGGGCGGAAGTCGTAGCCGCCGCCGGCGGAGTCCTCGGCCGCCTGGCGGATGACGGAGTCGTGCGGGAGGACGTCCCCGGAGGCCACGAGGGTGAAGCCGGCGGGCGCGGAGGCCGCGCCGGGGGCGGCGGAGGGTCCGGCGGTGCCCGGGGCGGTGGCTCTCGGGGTGGCGCCGCCCGCGGCCGGACCGCTCCCGCCGCTTCCGCCGGTGCAGCCGGTCGCCGCCGCGAGCAGGACGGCGGCGAGCGCCGCCACCCCCGCGGGCCTGGTGCGTGAGGTCATGTGCGGCACTCCACCCGATTCGTATGACGAGCATCTGTTCCGATGAACAGATCTCGCGTGGGAGCCGCAGTCAAGGGTCGGGGCCGTACGAAGTCACGAACCCCACCGAAACGGACGCGGTGACTCCGTACGACCGTTCGCCGTACCATTCGCCGCTCGGTGCGACCGTTCGTCGCAGACCGCTGTCCGTTCCCTGTCCCCCGCCGTCCGGATGCGTTCGTATACGGGCCGACGACGAGCCGCGGGAGAGGTGGGCAGCATGACGACGGCGACGACCGACGAACGGACCCTGGAGGAGTTGCAGCGGGACCACGGCCCCGCGCTGCTCTCCTTCCTGCTCGGCCTCACCCACGGGGACCGGCAGCGGGCCGAGGACCTCGCGCAGGAGACCCTCGTACGGGCCTGGCAGCACCCGGAGGCCTTCGGCGGCCCCTACGCCTCCATGCGCCCCTGGCTCTTCACCGTGGCCCGCCGCCTGGCCATCGACGCGCGCCGCTCGCGCCTCGCCCGGCCCGCCGAGGTCGGCGACGGCGTCCTCGCCGTGACGCCCGACCCCGCCGACGCCACCGCGTCCGCCGACGCCGCCCTCGACGTGCGGGCGGCCGTCCGGGAGCTGAGCCCCGAGCACCGGGCGGTGCTCGTCCGGCTCTACTTCCACGGCCTCACCGTCAACGAGGCCGCCGTGGACCTCGGCATCCCCGCCGGAACCGTCAAGTCCCGGTCCCACTACGCCCTGCGGCAGCTCGGCCGGTCGCTGCCCGGCTACCGCCCGCGCCAGGGCCCCGCACCGGCGCCGGGGCGCTGATCCCGGCCCCGGCCCGCCCCCGGCGCCCCCCGCGTCACCTCCGGTGACCGGAATCCCACCCGTACCGATCCGGCCGGAAAACGTGTCCGAAACCGCTCCGGCGAGTTGAGCAAAGCGGGACCCGCGGGCGCCCCGTACGGAGGAGGCTCTCCCCGGGCCCCGTTGTCCGGGCCCCTCACACGGCCCCGCACGCGCGGTCATGTCCGGGAGAAGGTGGGAGCGTTGCTGCCCGAGAGCACGAACGGCGCCGGCGGCACGAGCGGCGGCGGCCTCGCCGTCCCGATGTCCTGGCTGTGCGCCGAGTACCTGGCGGACGAGGTGCTGCGGGCCGCCGCGCTCGTGGCGCCCGGCTCGCTGGAGTACCGGGCCGGCCTCCAGGCCCTGGCCCTCACCGTCCACCTCACGGAGGACCCGGACCGGCCGCCCGCCGGCCGGGTCGACGAGTGGCTGCGGCACACGGCGTACGACCGCCCCTGGCCGCCCTGGGTCGAGGAGCGGCTCGCCGGGCGGCGGGCGGGCGGCGGCGAGGGACCCGACCTGGCGTTCGCGGAGACCGCGTGGCGGCGGCTGCGGGACACCTGGATCCGGGCCGACGACCTCGACGGCCGGACGGACGCGGACCCCGGGTGCCCGGCCGACGGCACCGAGCAGACCTGGCTGCCTGCCTGGAAGCTGGGCCTGCCGCTCGCCCACCTCTCGCTCCACCTGCGCTGACCGGGACGCACGGCCGGGGCTCACGGGGCCGAGGGGTGCACTCCCGGCCGGTACTTGGGGACCCGCACCGTCACCTTCATCCCGGCGCCGACGCCCGTCTCGATGACGAGGCCGTACTCCGCGCCGTACACCTGGCGCAGCCGCTCGTCCACGTTGGAGAGGCCGATGCCGGCGCCCGTCGGGTGCTCCCCGCGCAGGACGGCGCGCAGCAGCTCCGGGTCCATGCCGATGCCGTCGTCCTCGACGGTCACCACGGCCTCGGCGCCCGCGTCCCGGGCGGCGATGACGACCCGGCAGCCCTTCTCGCGGTCCTGGAGGCCGTGCTTGACCGCGTTCTCCACCAGCGGCTGGAGGCAGAGGAACGGCAGGGTCACCGGCAGCACCTCGGGCGCGATCCGGAGGGTCACCTTCAGCCGGTCGCCGAAACGCGCCCCGGCGAGCGCGAGGTACTGCTCGACGGAGCGCAGTTCGTCGGCGAGCTGGGTGAACTCGCCGTGCCTGCGGAAGGAGTAGCGGGTGAAGTCCGCGAACTCCAGGAGGAGTTCCCTGGCCCGCTCGGGGTCGGTGCGGACGAACGAGGCGATGGCGGCGAGGGAGTTGAAGATGAAGTGCGGGGAGATCTGGGCGCGCAGGGCCTTGATCTCGGCCTCCACGATCCGGGTGCGCGAGCGGTCGAGCTCGGCCAGTTCGAGCTGGACGGAGACCCAGCGGGCCACCTCGGTCGCGGCCCGCACCAGGACGGCCGACTCCCGCGAACCGTAGGCGACGAGCGCGCCGAGGACCCCGTCCTCGCCGGTGAGCGGGGCGATCACCGCCCAGCGCAGCGGGCAGGCCGGGTCGGCGCAGCCGGAGTCGGCGGAGCGGCTGCGGCCGGTCTCCAGGGTCTCGGCGGCCTGGGCGGGGACGTGGGCGCGGTGGTGGTCCTCGCCGGGCCCGTCCCAGGCGAGGACCGCGCCCCGGTCGGTGAGGCAGAGCGCCTCGGTGCCGAGCAGCGAGCGGAGCGTGCGGGCGGCCCGGCGGGCGGTCTCCTCGGTGAGCCCGGCGCGCAGCGGGGGCGCGGCGAGCGAGGCGGTGTGCAGGGTGTGGAAGGTGGCCCGCTCGACGGGCGTGCCGAGGTCGGGGTCGGCGTCCCGGCCCCCGCGCCGGGCGGCGAACCGGCCCAGGACGAAGCCCGCGGCGAGCAGCACGGCCCCGACGGCGGCCGCGGCGGCGAGGGCGATGCCGCTCATCGGCGCGCTCCCGGACGGGAGCGGGGGCGGACGCCCGGACGGGCCCCCGGAAGGAGGTCCGGGCGGGTCTCGGCCCGGGGATCCGGGCGGCCGTCCTGGGCGGGCACGGCCCCGGTGATCTCCTCCGGGAGGTGCAGGCGGGCGAGGAGCGCCGGGGTGCCGGGCGGGATCCGGCGGGGGGTGGCGAGGGAGACCAGGACCATGGTGAGGAAGCCGAGCGGGACCGACCAGACGGCGGGCCAGGCCATCAGGGTGTGCGGCCAGCCGCCGGGCGCGAGTCCGGCGCGGGTGGCCATGACGGCGGCGAGGGCGGAGCCGCCGCCGAGCAGGAGCCCGGCCATCGCGCCGGGCGGGGTGAGCCGCCGCCACCAGATCCCGAGGACGAGCAGCGGGCAGAAGGAGGAGGCGGAGACCGCGAAGGCGAGGCCGACGGCGTCGGCGACCGGCACCTTGGAGGCGACCACCCCGGCGCCGAGCGGGACGGCGGTGGCGAGCAGGGTCGCGAGCCGGAAGTGCCGGACGCCCCGGGAGGGCAGCACGTCCTGGGTGAGGACCCCGGCGACGGACATGGTGAGCCCGGAGGCGGTGGAGAGGAAGGCGGCGAAGGCGCCGCCCGCGAGGAGCGCCCCGAGCAGGTCGCCGGGGAGCCCGCCGAGCATCCGGTCGGGCAGGACGAGGACGGCGGCGTCGGCGGAGCCGGTGAGGGCGAGTTCGGGGGCGTAGATCCGGCCGAGGAAGCCGTAGAGCGGCGGCAGGAGGTAGAAGGCGCCGACGAGCCCGAGGACGACGAGGGTGGTGCGGCGGGCGGCGCGGCCGTGCGGGCTGGTGTAGAAGCGGACGGCGACGTGCGGCAGGCCCATCGTGCCGAGGAAGGTCGCGAGGATCAGTCCGTACGTGGCGTAGAGCTGGTGCCCGTCGCGTCCTCCGGCCAGCGGCTGGGACCAGCCGAGGGGGTCGGCGCCGCCGGCCACCCGCTCGGGGAGGTCCGCGCCCGGCGCGAAGGCGAGCGTGGTGCCGCCGAGGACGTGGTGGGTGCCGGGCCCGAGGGTGACGGTCCGTCCGGTGTGCGGGACGGAGTCGACGCTGCCGGTGACGGTGACGGTCAGCGGGGCGTCGAGCCCGATCCGTACCGTGTCGGCGACCCGGACGACCGTGTGGCCGCGCAGCACGGCGGGGGCGTCGAAGCGGGCGCGGGGCGCCCCGTCCCCGTACCAGGCGGCGAGCAGGAAGAGGGCGGGGACGAGCAGGGCGGTCAGCTTCAGCCAGTACTGGAAGGCCTGGACGAAGGTGATGCTGCGCATGCCGCCCGCCGCGACGGTGCCGGTGACGACGAGGGCGACGAGCAGGCCGCCGACCCAGTCGGGGGCGCCGGTGAGGATCTCCAGGGTGAGTCCGGCGCCCTGGAGCTGCGGCAGCAGGTACAGCCAGCCGATGCCGACGACGAAGAGGCTGGCGAGCCGCCGGGCCCGCCGGGATTCGAGGCGGGCCTCGGCGAAGTCGGAGAGGGTGTACGCGCCGGAGCGGCGCAGCGGGGCGGCGACGAGGACGAGCAGGACGAGGTGGCCGGCGGTGTAGCCGACCGGGTACCAGAGCATGGCGGGGCCCTGGACGAGGACGAGTCCGGCGATGCCGAGGAAGGAGGCGGCGGAGAGGTACTCGCCGCTGATGGCGGCGGCGTTGAGGCCCGGCCGGACGGTCCGCGAGGCGACGTAGAAGTCGGAGGTGGTGCGGGAGATCCGCAGGCCGAGGGCGCCGATGAGGACGGTGGCGAGGACGACGGCGGTGACGGCGACGACCGCGTGGGTCTGGTTCATGCGGGCGTCCGCGCGGAGGGGCTCATCGTTCGACGAGGCCGGTGAAGTCGCGTTCGTTGCGCTCGGCGCGGCGGACGTACCAGTGGGCGATGCCCCAGACGACCGGGTACACCCCGACGCCGAGGGCGATCCAGACCAGGGCCTCGGGGGCGGGCAGCGCGAGGACGAGCGGGAGGGAGCCGACGAGCAGGGCGAGCGCGCCGAGGGCGGTGAGGGCGGCGCGGAGCTGGCTGCGCATCAGGGAGCGGACGTAGGTGTGCCCGAGGGTGGTCTGCTCGTCGATCTCGGAGCGGGCCGGCGGATGGGCGGGGCGCCGTCCGGCGGGTCCGGGGGCGCCCGCGGCGCCGTGGGCGGAGGCGTGGGTGACGGTCTCGCGCCGGGGTCTGCGCGGCGGGTGGTGCTCGGACATCGGCGTCCGCTCCGGCATCTCTGGGCTTCGGGGGAGGGTGCGGGCGGCGCGGCCCGGGACGCGTGGAGTCTACGCAGCGGGGTCGGAAGGCGGTAGACCTGCGGCGACGGAGGTGCGGGGGTACGGGACACGGAGGTACGGGATACGGGGATACGGGGTCAGCCGCCGGCCCGGCGCATCAGGAGGTCCCGGAGCGGGCGGGCGTGGCGGCGGCTGACGGCGAGGTCGGTGTCGCCGACCCGCACCGAGGTGGCGCCGCCGTCGAGCCGCAGTTCGTCGATCCGGGCGAGGGCCACGAGGTGGCTGCGGTGGATGCGGACGAAGCCCCGGTCCGCCCAGCGCTCCTCCAGGGCGGAGAGCGGGATGCGGACGAGGTGGCTGCCCTGGTCGGTGTGGAGGCGGGCGTAGTCGCCGTGGGCCTCGACGTAGGCGATGTCGTCGACGGGGACGAACCGGGTGACGCCGCCGAGTTCCACGGGGATCTGCTCGGACGCGGCGGCCGGGGCGGGCGCGGCGGTGGCGTGGACCAGCTCGTGGACGCGGCGGACGGCCTCGGCGAGGCGCTCGCGGCGCACCGGCTTGAGGACGTAGTCGACGGCCTTCAGGTCGAAGGCCTGGAGGGCGAAGCCCTCGTGCGCGGTGACGAAGACGACGAGCGGGGGCCGGGCGAAGCCGGCGAGCAGCCGGGCGACGTCGAGGCCGGTGAGTCCGGGCATGTGGATGTCGAGGAAGACGACGTCGACGGCGTCCCCGCCGTCGGGCCCCGACTCCAGGGCGCGGCCGATCCTGCGCAGCGCCGCGGTCGCGTCGCCCGCCCCCTCGGCGGTGCGGACGCGCGGGTCGGCGCGCAGCAGGTAGAGCAGCTCCCCGAGGGCGGGTTCCTCGTCGTCGACGGCCAGTACGCGCAGCATGCGGCGGAGTCTAGGGGGTGCCTGCCGCATGAGCGCGGGAGAAGGAGCGGCGTCCGGTGCGTGCGATCGCAAGGCGCCGGAGTGCCCTCGTGGCGGAGCCACGTGGGTGCTTCGGCAACGCGGCGAGGGCGCGTGCCGGACGCCGCGACGCCGCGGGCATGCGGCAGACACCCCCCGTCCCGCGGGGGGCGTCAGGCCCTCGTGTCGTCCCCCGGCGGGTCCAGGAGGTCGAGTTCGGTGGTGAGGGCGGCGGCGAGGGCGTCGAGGTCGGGGACCGCTGCGCCGTCGGCGACGAGGCCGATGTGGACCCGGCCGTCGTAGGGGGACATGGCGACGGCGAGGGACTGGCCCCGGGCGAGCGGCGCCATGGGGAAGAGCGCGCGCAGCGGGGCGCCGCCGAGGGAGAGCGCGGAGCGGGGCAGCGGGACCTGGGTGACCAGGAGGTCGAAGAGGAGGCGGGCGGCGCCGGAGGCGAAGGGGGCGCCGAAGCGGTGGGCGAGCGGGGGCAGCCGGTCGGCGAGGAGGGCGACGGCCCCGGCGCCGCGGAAGGGACCCGCCGCCTTGTTGCGGTCCATGGCGCGCCGGACGGCGGCGAGCCGGGCGGCCGGGTCGGGCTCGGTGACGGGCAGGTCGAGGAGGTAGCCGGAGAGGCTGTTGCCGGGGCCGGGCGGGGCTCCGGGGCGGCGGCGCGAGACGGGCACGAGGGCCCGGGGGTCGGCTCCGGGCAGTGGCAGGCCGCGCTCGTCGAACCAGCGGCGCAGGGCTCCGGCGACGACGGCCAGGAGGACGTCGTTGGCGGTGCCCCCGGTGGCGCGGCGCACGCGGTGGACGCGGTCGAGGCAGAGGGTCGCGGTGGCGATCCGGCGGGTGCCGCTGGAGTGGGCGGCGAGGGCGGCGGTGGGGCGTCCGTCGAGGCGGCTGGCGCGGACGACGGAGGCGCCGACCTCGACGGCCCGGCCGAGGTCGCCGAGGCGGTCCCGGGCGATGCCGAGGAGGCGTCCGGGGCCGGGGAGCCCGGCGAACGGGGGGCGCGGGGGCACGGGGCGGGAGCGGCGCGCGGGGCGGTGTCCGGCGGCGATCTCGTCGAAGATGCCGGCGCCGATGGCGACGGCCCGCATGCCGTCGGCGAGGGCGTGGTGGAGCTTGACGAGGACGGCGAAGGAGCCGTCGGGGGCGCCGCTGAGCAGGTACATCTCCCAGGGCGGCAGACCTCGCTCGACGGGGCGCTCCATGAGTTCGGCGGCGAGCCGGGCGGTCTCGGCGGGGAAGTCGGCGCCGGGGAGGGCGACCTCGCGGACGTGGCGGCGCACGTCGAAGTCGGGATCGGCGCTCCAGGCGGAGCCGCCGACGGGGAGCAGGACGTCGCGGACGCGCATCCGGAGCCGGGGCACGGCGGCGGCGCGGCGGGCGAGCAGGTCCAGGACGTCGGCCGGTTCGCCGCCGGGGGGCGCGGGCACGGGGCCGAAGTGGGCGAGGGCACCGAGGTGCAGGGGGTGGGCGGTGGATTCCAGGTGCCAGAAGGCCAGGTCCAGCGGGGCCAGGAGCTCGGTGGTCACGGGTGTCCTCACGTCCTGCGCGGAGGGGTGGAAGACCGCAGTCAATCGCGCACGAACAGTTACGGTCAAGCACGGTCGGTTAACGCTCCGTAAATACCCTCGGCCGTGTGCGCTCTCGGGTGTCCGGAGAACGTCCTCAGGTCTCCGGCTCCCTCTCCGTCTTCGTATCCCTCTGCGTCTGCGTATCCGTCCCCGTGTCCGGGACGACGCTCTCCACCACGAACTCGCACCACACGCACTTGCCGCCGCCCCGCGACTCCACCCCCCACGCGTCGGAGAGCTGGTCGACCAGGAGCAGGCCCCGGCCGGACACGCCCGCCTCGCCGGCCTCGCGGCGCCGGGGCAGGGCGCTGGAGCGGTCCTCGACCTCCACCCGCAGCCGCCGCGTGGGCCCGGGCAGGACCCGCAGGGTCACGATCGCCCCGCCGTCGGTGTGCATCAGGGCGTTGGTCATCAGTTCGTCGGCGACCAGCTCGATCTCGTCCGCGCGCTCCCCCGCGCCCCAGGCGCGGACCGCGGCCCTGATCATGTGGCGCGCCGAGCTGAGCGCCTCCGGGTCGCTCTGGGCCACGTGCTGCTGGAACCGGCCGGCGCCGGGGGCGGCGTACGTGCCGTGGCGGCGCAGCAGCAGGATCGCGACGTCGTCCTCGCCGCCCCGCTCGGCGACCACGTCGCACAGGTGGTCGGCGAGCTCCTGGAGGTCGGCGGGGCCGCGCCGGACGAGGGAGGAGAGCCACTGGAGGCCCTCGTCGAGGTCGGCGCCCGGCTTCTCCACGAGGCCGTCGGTGTAGAGCAGCAGGGTCTGCCCGGGGTCGAGTTCGAGGGTGGTGACCGGGTAGTCGAGGCGGCCGAACTCCGCGGAGAGCCCGAGCGGCAGGCCGCCCTCCACCGGCAGCCTGCGGCAGCGGCCGTCGGACTCCCTGATCAGCGGGTCGACGTGCCCGGCGCGGACCAGTTGGACGACTCCGGTGCGGAGGTCGACCTCGGCGTACGTGCAGGTGGCGAAGCGTTCGGTGTCGAGCTCGTGCAGGAAGACGGAGGCCCGCGCCATCACCGTGGCCGGGGTGTGGCCCTCGGCGGCGTAGGCGCGCAGCACGATCCGGAGCTGGCCCATGACGGCGGCGGCGTGGGTGTCGTGGCCCTGGACGTCGCCGATGACGGCGCCGACCCGTCCGCCGGGCAGCGCGATGACGTCGTACCAGTCGCCGCCGATGTCCCGGCCGAGCCGGGCGGAGCGGTAGCGGACGGCCGTCCGGGCGCCGGGCACCTCGGGGATCCGGCGCGGCAGCATGGCCTGCTGGAGCCCCTCGGCGAGGTCGTGCTCCTGCTCGTACAGCATGGCCCGCTGGAGGCTCTGGGCGATGCTGCTGCCGAGGGCGACGAGCAGGGTCCGCTCGTCCTCGCTGAAGCCCCTCCGGTCGCGGTAGAGCAGTCCGAGCGCGCCGATCGGGCGGGCCTGGGCGATGAGCGGGAGGTAGGCGGCGGCGGTGACGCCGAGGCCGCTGATGTGCGGCCAGAGCACCGGGTAGGACTCGGAGAAGTCGCGCGGCGAGTCGATGAACCGGGGGCGCAGGGTGCGGATGACCTCGCTCATCGGGTACGGCTCGTCCACCCGGGTGAAGCGGGTGCCGGGCACGAAGGCGCCCTCGGGGCCCTCGGCGACCAGGTGGATGCGGCCCGCCTCCAGGAGGCCCATGACGAGGCTGGCGGCGCCGAAGTGTTCGAGGGCGTGGGAGTCGTTGAGGAGGTCGATGACGTCCTTGACGGTCCGGGCGTGGGCGAGGGCGGCGGTGGTGCCCTCGACGACGCCGGCGCGTTTGCGGCGCCCCTCGTCGAGGCCGAGCCGGGCGGCGGACTCGGTGAGTTCGTGGGTGGCGTCGCGCAGGACGCCGACGATCCGCACGGGCCGGCCGGTGTCGTCGCGGTGGACGATCCCCTGGGTGTGGGTCCACTGGTGGGCGCCGTCGCGGCGGCGGATGCGGAAGTACGCGCCGTACTGGTCGCTGCCGTCCTTGAGCGCCTGCGCCACCAGGGCGTCGAGGCGGCTGCCCTCGTCCGGGAGCACCCGCGGGCTCAGGGACACGGGGCGCCCGTCGTACTCCTCGCGGTCCATGTCGAAGACGGCGAGGGCGGCGTCGTCCATCTCCATCGTCCCGGCGAGCAGGTCCCAGTCGAAGCCGCCCATCCGGAAGGCGAAGCCGTACTCGGACAGGATCGGGGTTCCGTCCGGCGGCCCCTCCGGCGCACGGCGGACCGGGCCGCCCGCCCCCCCGCCCCCGTTGCCCGCGCTCATGGGGCCACGCTAGGCGCAGCCCCGGCCGTGCGCACCACGAAGATCCGGCCGGCCCGTCGGATCCGTCCCTCCGGGCTCACCCCTCGAAGGCCTCGTAGGTCTCGGGCTGGTCCGGCACCACCTCGGGCGGGAGGATCTCCTCGGGCGGCAGCTCCCCGTCCGGCGGGGCGGACGGCTCGTCGAACGGGTCGGGGAGGGGTTCGGTGCTGGGGTCCGGTCGCGTGGACGGGTCGGAGGCCTCGGGGGCGGGGTCCGTCGGGCCGTCGGGGGTCGGCGGGTCCTGCGGCGGCGGTACGGGCTCCGACGGGCCGGAGCGGTCGGGGGCGCTGGGCGTGGCCGGGCCGGAGGCGTCCGGGTCGGGCGTGCCGGCGCCGTCCAGGAGGCACGCGTCCGGGTCGCAGGAGGGCTCCACGGCGGGCTTCCGGTCCTCCTCGCCGTCGCTGCCCGTCCGGCGCTCGATCCAGGTGCGGTCGGTGGCGTTCACGATGACCAGGCCGGCGACGACGGTGCCGGTCGGGCGGACGACGACCACGTGGTCGGGGTCGAAGGCGTCCCAGGGGACGCCCACGTAGACGCCGCCCCGGTCGGAGGCGGGGGCGCGGAGCGGGTTGCCGGCGGCGCAGCGGACGCGCGGGGAGCCGTACTGGTCGACGAGGACGGCCGTGCCGGTCTGGAGGACGGCCTGGTGGGCGGTGGCCCGGCCGCCGCGGTAGCCGTGGCCGGTGACGCGGGCGTCCACGCGCAGGACGACCGGGGTGAGGCCGCGCAGCCAGTCGGCGACGCCGGTCTCGGGGACGCCGGCGGCCTCGGCGAAGGCGCGGGCCTTCCTGGCGTCCCCGGTGAGGAGGGAGGCCTGTCGTTCGACGTCGCAGCTGCCGACGGCGCGGGTGCCGCCGTAGAGGCCCGGGACGGAGCCGGTGACCTCGCGGGCCTGCCGTTCCCCGGCGGCCGGGGGCGGGGCGGAGGGGCGGACGGTGTTGCGGACGGTGGAGGCGGTGAAGGGGTCGGGTCCGGGGGCGGCGGCCGACTGGAGGAGGACGTCCTGGGCGGGGGCCGCGACGGGCAGCCCCGCTCCCCCGGCGCCGGTCCCCCCGGAGGAACAGCCGGCGAGCAGCAGGGCCGAGGCGAGGGCGGTCCCGGCGAGGCGCGCGCCGTCGCGGGGGCCGGTCGCGGCGTCGCGCGGCGGGGTCGCGCCGTCGCGGGAGGCGGCCCCGGCGTCGCGGGGGGCGAGGGGGGTCCGCCGCGTCCGGCGAAGGGGTGAGCGCACCTGGGTTCTCCCGACTTTCTCTCCCCCGGGCCCGGGGCCCGGTTCCGGCCAGTCCCTCATGTCTGTCGCAGCGGGCGGGCCCCCGCAAGCCGAGGGGGACCGACCGGGTCACCCGGCCGGGGAGAGGCACTTGAACACGTTCAAGAAAAGCCATAGGCTCACTCCATCGATTGAACGCGTTCAAATAGGGGTGAAGGCATGACCGCTCTGTCGATCCTGGTGGCCCCGGTCGTGATGATCGGGATGTTCTGGGTGGTGCCGACGGGTCTCGCGCTCCTCGACGGCCCGAGACCGCCCGGATGGGACCGGCTCCGGCGTGCCTGGCCGCTGCTCGCCGCCCCCGGGGCGCTCTCCCTCTGGCTGCCCCGCTCCGGCCTCTCGGCCGGCCTCGCCGCCGTCTACGCCCTCGCCACCCTGGCCCTCGCGTGCCAGGCACCGGCCCGGCTGATGCTGACCCGCTCGCTCCGGCCGAGGGAGGTCGCCGTCCTCACCGCCCTGCTCGCGCCCTCGGTCGCCGGCCTCGCGCTCGTCGCGGAACGGGCCTCGTACCCGCTCTTCGGCTTCGACCCGGACATCCTCGCGCTCACCGTCCCGCACTTCCACTTCGCGGGCTTCGCCGCCGCCCTGGTCGCCGGACTCGTCTGCCGCGCCCCCGAGGACGGCCCCACCGCCCGCTTCGCCGCGCTCAGCGTCCCCGCCGGCACCCTGCTCGTCCTGATCGGCTACTTCGTCGACGACTGGGCCGAGCTGGCCGGCGCCGTCGTCCTCACCGCCGGCATGACGGCGGTCTCCGTCCTGACCCTGCGCGAGCGCCGCGCCCTCGCGGCCGACGGCCCCACCCGCGCCCTGCTCGCCGTCTCGGCCCTGGTCCTCGCCGCCACCATGCTGCTCGCCCTGAACTGGGCGCTCGGCGAGGCCACCGGCCTCCCGCACCTCGACCTGACCTGGATGGCCGCGACCCACGGCCTGGGCAACGCCCTCGGCTTCGCCGTCTGCGCCCTGCTCGCCCGCCGGCGCCTGCACGCCGGCCACGCCCCCGCCGTACCGGCCGCCCCCGCCCACCCGCGAACGGAGTCCCCGGCATGACCCGCCTCCTGAAGGACCTCTCCCGGACCGACCGCCACCGCCCCGGCCCGACCTACCGCGAGGTCGGCGCCACCCGCACCCCCGACGCGCTCCCCGACGGCTACCACCACCTGCGGTACGGCGCGGTCGTCGGCCACGGCCCGGCCGCCTTCGCGGCGGCGGGCACCGCCGTCACCGCCTGGCGGATGCACCGCCGCTCCGGCGCGCGCCTGCTGGCCGACGCCGACCGCGCGGGCCCCGGCGTCCGCGTGGAGGTCTCGGCGGGCGTCGGCCGCCTCCGGATCGCCGTCCCCTGCGCGGTGATCTGGACGGCGTACGAGAAGGACCGCACCGGCTTCGCGTACGGCACCCTCGCCGGCCATCCGGAGTGCGGCGAGGAGTCCTTCCTCGTGACGCTCGAACCCGACGGCGCCGTCCGGTTCACCGTCACCGCCTTCAGCCGCCCCGCCGCCTGGTACACCCGGCTCGCCGGGCCCCTGGTCCCCCTCCTCCAGCGCGCGTACGCCCGCCGGCTCGCCCGGACCCTGCGGCGCCTCGTCAGGACGTGACCCCGGGCCGATACTGGAGACGATGGAATGGTTCACGGCGCCCGGCCTCTGGCCGGCCCGGATCGTCTTCCAGCGCGGCCTGGCCGGGCTGTACTTCGTGGCGTTCCTGTCGGCCGCCCTCCAGTTCCGGGCGCTGATCGGGGAGCGCGGCATGCTCCCGGTGCCGGAGTACGTGCGCCGGACCCGTCCCCGCCACACGCCCTCGCTCTTCCACTGGCGCTACTCCGACCGCCTGTTCGCGGCGGTCTCCCTGACCGGCGCCGCGCTGGCGCTCGCCCTGGCGGCGGGCGCCGGGGACGCCGTGCCGCTGCCGGTGTCGATGCTCCTGTGGCTGGTGCCCTGGGCGCTCTACCTGTCGATCGTGAACGTCGGCCAGACCTGGTACGCCTTCGGGTGGGAGTCGCTGCTCCTGGAGGCCGGGTTCCTGGCGGTCTTCCTCGGCAACGACGACACGGCCCCGCCCCTCCTGGTGCTCCTGCTGCTGCGCTGGCTGCTCTTCCGGGTCGAGTTCGGAGCCGGGCTCATCAAGATCCGCGGCGACCGCTGCTGGCGGGACCTGACCTGCCTCTGCCACCACCACGAGACCCAGCCGATGCCCGGCCCGCTGAGCTGGTTCTTCCACCACCTCCCCCGCCCGCTGCACAAGGCGGAGGCGGCGGCCAACCACGTCGTCCAGCTCGTCGTGCCGTTCTTCCTCTTCGCCCCGCAGCCGGTGGCCACGGTGGCGGCCGGCCTGATGGTGGTCACCCAGCTCTGGCTGGTGCTCTCGGGCAACTTCGCCTGGCTGAACTGGATCACCATCGTGCTCGCCCTCGCGGCCGTGGACGCCTCCCCGCTCACCGGCGCCCGCCCGCGGCCGGACCCGCCGCTCTGGTACGCCGTCCTGGTCGTCGCCGTGACCGCCCTCGTCCTGGTCCGCAGCTACCGCCCGGTGCGCAACCTGCTCTCCCGGCACCAGGCGATGAACCGCTCGTACGACCCGTTCCACCTGGTCAACAGCTACGGCGCGTTCGGCACGGTGGGCCGGGTCCGGGACGAGATCGTGGTCGAGGGCACCGACGACCCGGCGCCGCACGAGGGCACCGTCTGGCGGGAGTACGGCTTCCGGGGCAAGCCGGGCGACCCGCGCCGGCTGCCGCGCCAGTTCGCCCCGTACCACCTGCGGCTCGACTGGCTGATGTGGTTCGCGGCGCTCTCCCCCGGGTACGCGCGCGCGTGGTTCGGGCCCTTCGTCGAGCGGCTGCTCGACGGCGACCGGGACACCCTGCGGCTGCTCGCCCACAATCCGTTCCCGGACGCGCCGCCGGTCCACGTCCGCGCCCGGCTGTACCGCTACCGCTACACGACCTGGCGCGAGCTGCGCGCGACCGGGGCGTGGTGGCACCGGACGCCGCTGCGGGAGTACCTGCCGCCGACCCGGCTGCGGAAGCCCGCGGGCGGGCCCTGAGGTTCCGGGACGTGCCGCCGCCCCGGCCGGGGGTCCGGCCGGGGCGGCGGGTGAAGCGTCCGGGGGCGCCGGCTCAGTCGATGCCCGGCAGGATGTGGGGCTCTGCGAGGTCTTCCTCGTAGCCCGCGAGCCGGATCGGGGCCGAGCGGGCCCAGACTTCCAGGCTGCCCAGCTCGCCCTTCCGGCGCGGCCGCTCGGTGGGTTCGTTCGGTCGCGGTTCCTGCTTGGTCAGTTCGGGTGTCACCGCGCACTCCTTCGTGTCGCGTACCTGTGGGACAAGTGCCGTGCGGTCGCGGTGGCGCCGTTCGTCGGGCGGGACCGCGGCCTTGGTGGCGGGCCAGTCCCGAGCCGGCCGTGGGGAAGGTGTGTCTCCTCGGTGGCCGACCGTGGACATCAGACTAACCAAATGAGCGCGTCCGCGCTCTACCGGGCTCGGAAGTGTGACGCGTTCGGGTGAAACAAGCCGAAAGAGCGCCCCACCCGGCCGGTGGGGCGCTCTTGCCGAAAAGCCCGGAGAAGGAGCGGCGGCTACCAGTTGGCGGGGGCGTAGTCCTTGAGGAACACGCCGTACAGGTCCTCGCCCGCCTCGCCGCGCACGATCGGGTCGTAGACCCGGGCCGCGCCGTCGACCAGGTCGAGCGGGGCGTGGAAGCCCTCCTCCGCGAGGCGCAGCTTGTCGAAGTGCGGACGCTCGTCGGTGATCCAGCCGGTGTCGACCGAGGTCATGAGGATGCCGTCGGTCTGGAACATCTCCTGGCCGCTGGTCCGCGTCACCATGTTCATCGCGGCCTTCGCCGCGTTGGTGTTCGGGTGCCCGGCGCCCTTGTAGCCGCGGCTGAAGACGCCCTCCATCGCGGAGACGTTGACGACGTGGGCGCGCCCGCTGGCCGCCTTGCGCGCGGCCTCGGCCATCACCGGCCGCAACTTGCTGATCAGGATGAACGGCGCCGTGTAGTTGCAGAGCTGCGTCTCCAGGAGCTCCACCGGGGAGATCTGCTCGATGCTCTGCACCCAGGTGTTGCTCTCGACGACGTCCGGCAGGAGGCCGCCCGCGTCGATGGCGGTGCCGTCGAGGTGCCGGGCGATGCTGGCGTTGCCCGCGACCAGGGCGAGGTCCGCGACCTTCTGGGCCTCCAGGCCGCTCGTGCCGAGGGGCAGCGCGGCCAGGCCGTCCACCGCGCCCGAGTTGAAGGCGCCGATGACGTCGTGGGCGGGCAGCTCGCCGGCGGGCAGCGGGGCGCTCTCGCCCTCGACCAGGGCGGCGTACGCGGAGGGCAGCCGGCGCACGGTCTGGGTCGCGTTGTTGATGAGGACGTCCAGTGGACCGGCCTCGGTCACCCGGTCGGCCAGGGCCACGACCTGGGCCGGGTCGCGCAGGTCGATGCCGACGACCTCCAGGCGGTGCAGCCAGTCCGCGGAGTCCTCCATCGCCTTGAAGCGGCGGATGGCGTCCTTGGGGAAGCGGGTGGTGATCGTGGTGTGGGCGCCGTCGCGCAGCAGCCGCAGCGCGATGTACATGCCGATCTTGGCCCGGCCGCCGGTGAGCAGCGCGCGCTTGCCGGTGAGGTCCGCGCGGGCCTCCCGCTTGGCGCGGTTCTCGGCGGCGCACGGCTGGCAGAGCTGGTGGTAGAAGTAGTCGACCTCGACGAACCGCGTCTTGCAGACGTAGCAGGAGCGGGGGCGCTGGAGGATGCCCGCGATCCGGCCCTCCTCGGTGACGGAGGTGGGCAGGATGCCCTCGGTCTCGTCGTCGATGCGCTGCGCGGAGCCGGTGGCCGTGGCCTCGGTGACCGCCTTGTCGTTGGCGGTCTTGGCGGCCCGGCGCTCCTGGCGGCGGCGCTGCTTCACGGTCCGGTAGATGCCGGCGGTGGCGCGCCGGACGCGGATCGCGTCCGGGTGGTCTATCTCCAGCTCGTCGAGCTCGTCGAGGACGCCGAGGCAGACGGCCAGGCGCTCGGGGTCGATGCCCGGGCCGTAGTCCTGGGTTTCTTCGGTCACCGTCATGGCCTTCGGGTTCCTCGTTCGCTCGTGCGTCGCCGCTCTCGGAGTTTCGCCGCGCTCAGGCTCTCGCCGTCGTCGGGCCTTCGAAAGGGCGAGTTTACGGAGCGGGGGGCCGCGCCTCCAAACCCGTTCGGGGGGCGTGGTCGAAGACACAGTCGCCGCACAGTCCGCCGCCGGGGCAGCGGTAGTAGAGGCAGCAGCTCGCGCGGCGCAGCCGGGGGCCGCGGACCGTGCCGGCGAGGTCGGGGTGGTCGAGGAGCTCCGCGACCAGGGCGGCGGCCCGGTCGGCCGCGTCGGGCCTGCCGTGCGCGCGGGCCCAGCGGGTCAGTTCGCGCAGGGCTCCGGCGAGGGCGGAGCCGGCGTTGCCCCAGAGCAGCCGGGGCGATGTGCGGCCGTCGCGGCGCAGGGCCGCGTGGAGCGGCACGAGGTGGGCCTCCTGGACGGCCGCGCGGAGGTCGGCGGCGGTGGCCGGGCGGGTCGCGGAGCCGGCCCACCACAGGTCGTCGGGCGAGGTCAGGGCCCCGTCCCAACGCAGCTCGGCCGGGTCGAGGTCCGGGAAGCGGCCGTACAGCGCGGCGGGGCCGAGGGCGGTGGACCAGAGCCGGGCCGCGAGCCCCAGGTGGGCCACGGAGGCGCCGACCCGTCGCTCGGGGGCCCCGAGCCGGGCGGCGACCCGGTCCACGCGCGCGGTGAGGGGGCCGCCCTCCCCCGCGTAGATCCGGGCGAGCGGCAGATGGGCGCCGCCGGTCTCCGGCGGGGCCGTCCGCAGGGCGAAGAACCCGCCCACCGATCCGCTCTCGACGAGGTCCATCCGGTCCCACGCTCCCGTCCCGCACCGTCGTCCGCCCCGGGCCCGGTTCCCGGGCCGGCGCCCACCGTAGCGCCCCGGGCGGGGGCCGGAAGACCGCTTCGCACCGGTTCCGACCTGCGTGGGCGTACAACCCGGGACGTACACGGGCCCTCCGTACTGCGGAAGGGGTACGCACGAAGAGGTCCTCCGGCACGACGACGCGAACGGTCCGGAAGGAGGATCGTGGAAGGCATGAGTCCACTCGTGCTGTCCGTCGTCCTGGCCCTGGTCTCCGCGGTGGCCTACGCGGCCGCGGCGATCGTCCAGGAGCGGGTCGCCGCCTCCGCCGCCGGCCCGCGCTACGCACCGCTGCGCCGTCCGGCCTGGTGGGGGGCCGTGGCGCTCAACGGCGTCGGGGCGGCACTGCACGTCGCCGCCCTCGCGTACGGGCCGCTCAGCCTGGTCCAGCCGCTGGGCGCGCTCACGATCGTGTTCGCGCTGCCCATGGCGGCCCTCTTCGTCGGCCGCGGGGCCGGGCGGCGGGCCTGGCACGGCGCCCTCATGGCCACGGCGGGCCTCGCGGGCCTGCTGAGCCTGACGACCGGCGCCGACGCGCGGTCCCTGGGCGACGGGGAGCGGTGGCTGCTCACGGGCGCCGCCTTCGGCGCGGTGGGTCTGCTCTTCGCGTGCGCGCACCTGGTGGGCCGGTCGCCGCTGCGGAGCGTCCTCCTGGCGACGGCGGCGGGCGTCTCCTTCGGCGCCGCGTCGGTGTTCACCAAGGCGGTGGCCGGGGAGTGGACGCCGGAGGCGCCGCTGGCCGAGTGGACGGCGCTCCTGGTCCTGTCGGCGTTCGCCGTGGGCGGGCTGCTGCTCTCCCAGGCGTCGTACCGGGGCGCGGGGCTCGCCGCCCCGCTCGCCACCCTCACGGTGGTCAATCCGGTGGTCGCCGCGGCGGTGGGCGTGACGCTGTTCGGCGAGGGCTTCCGTTACGGCGCGGCGGGCACCGTGGCCGCGCTGATCTGCGGCGCGGTCGCGGCGGGCGGACTGGTGGAGCTCACGCTCGACCGGATGGCGCCCGCGCCGGAGGCGCCGGCCCCTCCCCCGGCGGGGAAGGGGCCGAAGGGGTCAGACGGAGACGCCGCGGGCCCTGAGATAGGCCAGGGGGTCGATGTCGGAGCCGTATCCGGGGCCCGTGCGGACCTCGAAGTGCAGGTGCGGTCCCGAGCTGTTGCCGGTCGACCCTGAGCGGGCGATGCGCTGCCCGGCGGTCACCCGCTGGCCCTCGCGGACGGTGAGCGCCGAGAGGTGCGCGTACTGGCTGTAGCGGCCGTCGTCGTGGCGGAGGACGATCTGGTAGCCGTAGGCGCCCGCCCAGCCGGCCGAGACGATCCGGCCGCCGGCCACGGCCTTGACCGAGGTGCCGGTGGGGACGGGGAAGTCGACGCCGGTGTGGTAGCCGCTGGACCAGGAGGAGCCGGGCTTGCCGTAGCGGGTGCCGATGCCCGCGGAGACGGGGGCGGAGTAGTGGACCTCGACCGCGGGGGCCGGGCGCGGCTTGACGGCGGCGGGCTTGGTCGCGGGCTTCGCGACGGCGGGCTTGGCCGCCGGTTTCACGGCCGGCCGGGTGACCGGCTTGACGGCGGTCTTGGCCGCGGGCTTGGTGGCGGGCTTCGCGACGGGCGCGGTCGTGGGGCCGACGGCGGCCCGGGGCGGCGTCGCGGTCGGCGGGGCGGTCCTGGCGGGAGCGGGCGCCTTCCCGGCCGCGCCCGTCCTGCCGGCCTGCCCGGCCTTGCCCGGCTGCCCGGTGCCGCTCGGCCGCTCGGGCTGCTCGGGCTTCTTGGGCGCGGTGATGCGCAGGGTGAGGCGCTGGCCCGGGAGGATGAGGTCGGGGTCGTCGCCGACGACGGGCCGGTTCGCCTCGTACAGCCGCTGCCAGCCGCCCCGGACGTTCTTCGCGCCGGCGATCTTCGACAGGGAGTCGCCGGGCGTCACCGTGTACATCTCGCGCACGGTGGGCACGGAGGTCGGACCGGCGTTCCGTGCCGGACGCTCCGGTAAGGCGCGCTGTCCGGGCAGGGAGGCCGTGCGCACCTGGTTCCCGCCGGACGGCTTCGCCCCGGCGGCCCGGGTGGAGACCTCGGGCGCCGCGTCGCCCCGGGCGAGACCCGCGCGGGACCCGCAGGCCGGCCAGGCGCCGGGGCCCTGCCCCTTCAGGACGCGCTCGGCGATCAGGATCTGCTGGTCCTTGGAGGCGAGGTCGGCGCGCGGCGCGTAGTGCGTGCCGCCGTACTCCTCCCAGGTGGACTGGGTGAACTGGAGGCCGCCGAAGTAGCCGTTCCCCGTGTTGATGTGCCAGTTGGAGGAGGATTCGCAGGCCGCGACCTTCTCCCAGACGTTGAGCGAGGCGGCCTGGACCGTGCCCGCGCCCATCAGCGGCAGCGCCATGCCGGCGCCTCCGGCCGTGATGGTGAGCGAGGCGCGGTTGACGCGGCTCGGCTGGTGACGGCGGTGACGTCCGCGTACGGCCATGGGCCCCCCTAGAACACTGCGACAGCCGCCAAGTTAGGGGTGGCGCACGCTCCGTGACAAGCGGTTCACGGAATCCGGGCCCTCTTCCGTCACCTCCGCGCGGGCGTGAGACGTCCTCCGGCGGGGCCCGGCTGTGGCTGGGGCTCGGGTTCCGGTACGGGTCCGCCGGGCTGCGGGGCCGGGCTCGGACCGGGGTCCGGAGGGGCCGGGACCGGGCTGGGGCTCGGCGGGGGCACGGGGTTCGGGGCGGGCACGGGGGGCGGGATGGGCGACGGGGGCAGCGGGTCGGGGGCGGGGTGGGTCATCACAGACCTCTTCGCTCGTCGGGTCGGTCGCTTCGTCGCTTTCCAGGGTGGCGCGACGGGGCGCCCGGCGCCCGTCGGACCGGCCCTTCGGGTCGGCCCCGGCCGGCCGCCCCCGCCCCCGCCGCCTTCGCGGCCGCCGCGAGTCCGGGGCGCGGGCTGGACAGGACGGGCATGGGGGTGGAGGTGCGTCCGGCGGCGTCGGCCATGGACGCCTGGGCGAGGACGACGACGCCGCCCGCCGTGACGGGCACCCGGTCCACGGCCTCCGCCACGGCGTCGAGGTACCCCTCCCGGTCCCCCGCCTCGAACCGTTCCCAAGCGCCTTCCACGACCACCGTGGTCACGGGGGAAGGCTGCCACCGGGATTCCTCCGTGGGCGGGGATTCCTCCGCGAGGAGGGCGACGGTGGGCTCCAGGGTGGAGCGCAGGGCGGCCACGACGACGATCCGGCGGGCCCGGGCGGCCTCGGCGGCCATCGGCCGGTCCACCCGGAGCACGGGCACGCCGAGGGAGGCCGCCGCGTCCTCGGCCACCGCGCCGAGGGTGGAGCAGGTGCAGAGCACGGCGTCGGCGCCGTCCGCGACGGCGCCGGCGAGCACGGCGGCCACGGACCCGGCGACGGCCCCGGGGCCCGCCTCCCGGGCGCGTACGAGCAGTTCCTCGTCGACGAGGTGGCGCAGGACGAGCCCGGGGTGGTGCCGGTCGCGCAGGGCGTCGAAGACGGGGACGTGGACCGGCGAGGTGTGCAGCAGGGCCAGGGTGCCGGCGGGGGTCACCACAGTTCCGGGGTGGCCCTGAGCTGATCCTTCGCCGCGCGGACCGCTTCGTCCGGCGGCGCGGGGGCCTCGTCCGGGTGGCGCTCGGCCCACTTCGCGGCGTACGAGCAGAGGGGGACGACGGGCACGCCCTCGCGGGCGGCGCCCGCGTAGAGCTCGCGCACGAGCGCCCCGGCGATCCCCTTCCCCTCGTGCTCCTCCTCGACGACGGTGTGCACCGCGACCAGGGCGTGGGGCTCGGCGTCGAGGACGAAGTAGACGACGACGCCGACGGGGGCGTCCTCCTCGAACGCCTCCAGGCGTCCGTTGGCCCGGTCGTCGCGGATCAGCGGTTCGGTCATGCGCCGTCGCCCTTCCTCGGGTGGTCTCCGCCCCGGCGGGAGCCCGTGCTCAGCCGTGGGCGGGCACGGCGTGCGGGGGGCGCACCGTGTCGCTGCCGGGGACGGGCGCGGACGCGTCGTCCCCCAGCTCCACGATGCGGTTGCCCCCGTCGACGTGCACGACACGCGGCACGAAGGCCCGCGCCTCCGCGTCCTCCATCTGCGCGTAGCTGATGAGGATGACGAGGTCCCCGGGGTGCACGAGGTGCGCGGCGGCGCCGTTGATCCCGATGACGCCGGACCCCCGCTCACCCTCGATGACGTACGTCTCCAGACGGGCGCCGTTGTCGATGTCGACGATGTGCACCAGCTCACCGGGAAGCAGGTCGGCCGCCTCCATCAACTCCGCGTCGACGGTGACCGAACCGACGTAGTGCAGATCGGCCTGGGTGACGGTGGCGCGGTGGATCTTGGACTTGAACAGAGTGCGCAGCACTTGGGACTCCTCGAAGACGGCTCCCTGCCTGCTTCATACAGGTCAAGGGCGGTCTCGACTGTACACCGGGACGTGTCGAACGATGTTTGTGAGGAACATCGCTCCGGTCGGCCGAGACGGGCTCTCACCCGGGCCTTTCCCTTCGCTCGGGCGTCTGTTGGAACGATCGCCCCGGAGCGGGTGGGGACCCGTACCGGCCGGATGCCGACTTGCCTGACGAGCCATCAGGCGTGCGGGAGTCTCCTCCGCGCACGGACGACGCTCGTCCACGCCCCACCGAACCGCCGGGCACCGGCACCGCTCCGGTCCGCGGAACACGGCTCCTCCGACCATCAACCGGTCGACGTTCGACCGCTCCGGAAGTCGGCTCGCCGTCTGTCGCCCGTCCGAGGCCCCTGGACAGCGCGGAACTCGCGAACGACGGCTTCCCGCCCGGCGGGCCCGCGAGCCGTAGGCGCGGCAGGCAAGCCGACCCCGGCCGGCGGCGCGGGGGCCCCTTCGGCGCTGGGAGCGGGAGCGCCCATGGGCCCGGCCGCCGGCACTGCTGCAGGCGAGCAGGGCTGAGCGCCTAAAACGCGAACGTCCATTCCATGATCCGGTGGACGCTCTCGAGGACCTGCGGCCCGCGGTTCGCCCGACGGGCGGTCCGCGCTCCACGAGGCGGACATCCTGCTGGACGCCGTCGCTGTCCACCGGGGGCCCGCCCAGCCTTCACGGCGAGCCGCCTCGAACGGCGGGGGGCCGGGGCCGGAGCCGGCGTCGGCGAGCCGTGACCTTCGCGGCCGTCACCACGACCAGGAGTTCGCGGACCGGCGGGGCGGTCCCGGCGGCCGGGGTGCCGGCGACGACTGGGGCGGCACCGGCCGTCGTGCTCCGGCCACACCCGTCCGGCTCACCGCGATGGCGACGGTGACCGGGACGGACAACGGTGGGGTGGTGCCCGGCCGACGCGCGTGTCGGCCGGGCCCCGACCAGAAGGAGCACGATCATGTCCGAACGCAGCACGTTCATCCGCAGTCTGCACGACGTGGGTCTGGCCGCCTGGTTCGGCGGCTCGCTGATGGGCGCGGTCGGCCTCAACGGCGCAGCGAGGGACGAAGGCGGAACCGCGACGACCACGGACCGGATCGCTTCCGCGGGCTGGGCGAAGTGGACGCCGGTCAACGCCGCCGCCATCGCCGCGCACCTGTTCGGCAGTGGGGGGCTGCTGGCCGCCAACGCCCACCGCGTCGTCGCCCAGCAGGGTGTCGCCGCCTCCACCACGGCCAAGACCGTCGTCACCGCCGCGGCCCTGGCCGCCACCGCCTACGCCCGCGTCCTGGGCAAGAAGGTGGAGCTGGCCTCCTCCCCCGACCCCCAGGACGCCGAGAAGGCGGCCGAGCACCCCGTCGACCTCGACAAGGCCCGCCGCCAGCTGACCTGGGCACAGTGGGCGGTACCCGCGCTCACCGGCTGCCTGGTCGTGCTCAACGCCCTGCACGGCGAGCAGCAGCGTGCCGAGCAGCAGGCGGCGGGCATGTGGAAGCGGGCCCGGTCGGTGAGCCCCTTCATGTGATGCGGCACCGGACACAGCGAGTGCGGGAGGGGTTCGCACGGGTCGCTGTGGCATGTCCGCCGCCACCAGGGGCACCCGCAGGAAACCATGGCGGACCGGGCAGCCGGGACGGCCTTCGCTCCTGAACGACAAGAGACGCCGTGACGACGCACGGCCCTTCCTCCCGCAACGCCGGAACGCCCGTCCAGAAGGCGGCCCCGGCCGTGGGAGCCGTCTTCCTCCTCGTCGGCGTCCTCGGTTTCGTCCCGGGTGTCACCACGCACTACGACACCATGGAGTTCGCCGCCCACCACTCCGAGGCCAAGCTCCCGGGCGTCTTCCAGGTGTCCGTCCTGCACGACACCGTCCACCTCCTCTTCGGCGTCGTCGGCCTGGCGCTGGCCCGCAGCGCCGGCACCGCCCGCGACTACCTCGTCGTTGGCGGCGCCGTCTACCTGGTGCTGTGGCTGTACGGCATGTTCATCGATCACGACAGCGCCGCCAACTTCGTCCCCGTCGACACGGCCGACAACTGGCTGCACTTCTTCCTCGGCATCGGCGTGATCGCCCTCGGCCTCCTCCTCGGCCGCGACACCACCGGCCGCGCCCGACCGGCCGGGCAGCCGACTCCGCCCGTGTGCGCGCCCCGCTCCCGGTGACCGCGGCGGCGAATCATCGGCTCGTCCCGTCCCGTTGGGAGCCGCCTCGTCCCCCACGCGTCTCGCACGGCGTGACCGGGGGACGGGACCGCGCGACCTGGGGGACGACGGGGTCCTCCGTCCGCGAAGCCACGGGCAGGGAAGGCTGTCCGCGTCCCGTCTCGCGGCGAGAAGGCACGGGTGCCGGCGCCGCGGGAACCGTCACCGTCGGCACCCCGTCCTGCCCCGGTACGGACCACCGGCCCGGGCAGAACGGGCCCTGTCGGGCACCTCCTTCCGGTACGTCGTCCACGTCCTTCGTGCCGGAAGGCCCGTCGGTGCTCGTGCTGCGGGCGGGGCCGGCACGAACGGGCCTGCGGATCGCGTCGTTCCGCGTGCCGTGCCCCGACCCCTCACGCCGCTCGCCGGGGACGGTCCGGAAGGGGACCGGGCACGGACGGAGGCGGCGTTGGGCCGGGACGGGGCGTGCCGTGCCCGGAACTCCTGGAAGACAGCTCCCGGCTTGCTTCCCGCAGGTCGGGGACGGTCTCCGCGGCCTCCGACGGCCCGCATGTCCGCGACGCCCGCCTTCGGGTGTCGCGGGGTTCGCGCCGCCCCGTGGCCGGCTTTCCCGGCGCGGCGCAGGCGTCTCCTGCCGTACAACAGGTCGACCGCCCCGTTCCGGGGCACGGGGTGCGAGGTGCGCCGTCCGCCCATGGTCCCGCTGTGCCGTCCGCGGCAGAACGGCGACAGCCACTCCGCACGCGACCGCAGGGGCCCGCTCCCGTGGCCGGACCCGTCTCCGAGCCGATCGACAGTCCGGGCCGGGACGAGCCCTTCGGCGAGGCCCACCGGCCGATGGCCACGATCGTCGTCACCGCCACGGCGCCGACCTTCCCGCCCCCGACGGCCTCCGTCCGGCACCCCGTTGGCTGTTTCGTCCGGGGAAGGGCCGCTCCCACTGGCACCCGTCGCCGGCGATCCGGGCCGGATCGACCGGTGCTCGGCCGTACTGCGCGGCACGTCGACCGTCCTCGTGGGCGTTCTCGCGCTCAGCGCCGTCCGGTTCACCGTCCAGTTGATCGACGACACCCTCCGGGGAGGCGAGGAGACCGGCTCCGCCACCGGCCCGCCCAGTCGGGCGGCACCGTACGGGTCTGCACCGTCCTGGCGTTCTCCCCGCCGCCTTCGAACTCGACGGCGGCGGGGGCCGCCGCCCGCGCCCACCGACGCCACCGCCTTCAGCCCCGCCGGCGCGATGCCCCGGGCCAAGGCCGCCATGGGCGTCCTGTCCCCCGTCTCCCCGTCATCCTCGCTCTCCTGGTCTCCCGCGCCGTCGGCGTCCTGCCGTGCGGGCGTCGCCGCGGTCGCACCGGTCAGGAACGCCTCCGGTGCACGCGGAAGCGACATCGTCACTCCGTCGTCGCGCCGGGCCGTGCGGGCCGGGTCCGGCGCGCCCCTCCGGCTCCGTGCGGTCCTCCCCCGCGCGGTGGGCCCGGTGGGAGCCGCACGAGAGCGACCTGGCGGTACGGACGGCCGGAGAACGCCCTCTTCTCGCGCCGGGATCACTGCGGCGGGACTGGATCCCTCCTCCGACATGCGGCAGGGGGCGCGGGGGCTCAGATTGGAGGTATCCGGCCCGCCGGACGGGAAGTCACGGCGGGCAGCGACAGAAGGAGAGCCTGTCATGACGACCCACACGGGCACATCCGGTCGGCACGGGGAGACGCACAGCAGCGGCTGGCTGGTCTTCGCCTCCGCCATCATGGTCTTCAGCGGCATCATGACGCTGCTCGCGGGCATTTCGGCCATCGCCAAGGACGACGTCTTCCTGGCCACCCGCAACTACGTCTACGAGCTCGACCTCACGGGGTGGGGATGGATCCATCTCGTACTGGGCGTTCTCGTCGCGCTCACCGGTGCCGCCGTGTACAAGGGCGCCACGTGGGCCAGGGCGGTCGGCGTGGGGCTGGCCGGACTCAGCATGATCGCCAACTTCATGTGGCTCCCCCACACCCCGTGGTGGGCGTCGCTGCTCATCGTGATCGACGCCCTCGTCATCTGGGGTCTCTGCGTCGCTCCCCGACCGACGAGGCACTGACGCCCGGCCGGTCGCCCAGGAGCACCCGGGACGGCGGTGGGGAGGCAGCGTTCGTCACCCGTCGTCGCCCGGGTCCCGCAGGTCGGCCACCCGGAAACGCGAGCACCGCGGCCCCCTCCGCCGTCACCGGGGAGGTGCGGACCGCACACCCGCCGGGCCGGGAAACCCGTGCGGTCCCCGGGCAGGCCGTACGCCGGAGGCCGACCCCGACGCGTTTCCCGCGACGCCGAGCGATCGGCACCCGGACGACGGCATGCGGCCGGCCTCCGGTCGCGAGACACGACGGAAGCGCTTTTGCTGGACGGCAGGCGGGTGCTCCGCCGCGCACGGCGACCCGTGAAGCGTTCCGCAGGAGATCCGCATGGCAGTTCGGTCGAAGCCGGTGAAGTCGGCGTCCGCCGTGTCCGTCGGCACGACGGCGTCCGACGTGGGGCCGGGCGTTCCCCGCTGCGCGGTGGACGGACGGGCCGCGGGCAAGGAGTCACGGCCCACATGAGCGTGCCGCGAGGGGGCGAGCGGGACCGGCGGACGCGTCCCCCACGGGTCCGGCCCCTCCTCCCCCTCCTGCGTTCGGCGGCCGTCGTGGCGACGAGCACCACGGCCTATTTCCTGCTGCCCCTCGACAGCGCCCTCGACCAGCACACCGTCGTCGTACTCGTCCTGGGAATGCTGGGCATCGGCGCGCTCCTGGCCCTGCAGGCGGTCGGCATCGTCAGGTCTCCGTACCCGCGGCTCCGCGCCGTCGAGACCCTGAGCACCGCGGTTCCACTGTTCCTGCTGCTGTTCTCGGCCACCTACTTCCTGTACGCGCGGGAAGAGGGAGGGCACTCCTTCTCCGAACCGCTCAGCAGGAACGACGCCCTGTACTTCACGGTGACCGTCTTCGCCACCGTCGGCTTCGGCGACATCGTGCCCGTCTCGCAGGCGGCTCGCGCGTTGACCACGTGCCAGATGGTCGCGGACCTCGTCCTCGTGGGGGTCATCGCGAAGGCCGTCGTCGGGGCGGTCAGGATCGGGCTGGAACGACGCCGGTCCTCCTCGTCCGTCGAGGAACCCGAACCGTGACCCGGCGTCCACGCCCACGGGTCCGGAAGGGCGGAGGTCCACGACCGTGTCGAAAGCGGTTCCGGCGTCCTCCCCGGGGTCCGGGGAGGTCCCGGAGGCCGACCGGCCGCGGGTCCTCCTGCGGACGCCCGCGTACCTCAAGACCCTGGTCCTCAGGGCCCTGATCGGCGTCCCCGTCTCCCTGGGCGCGGGCCGAAGAGTGCCGTGCGCCTGCTGGGGTGCCGCCGCGGCCCGTTCGTCGTCCTGCTGGGCCCACGGCCGGTCCGGCGGCGTGACACCCGGTGGGGGACGGCGGGGGCGGTACCCGAGATGATCGCGGTGCGGGCCACACCGCGGAGCGGACCCGGCGTGTCGGGTTCCTCGTCGTCAGGCGGCCGTCGGCCGCTGGAAGCCGGACCCGGCCCGGCGGCTTCGAGGCCCGCCAAGAGGTCCTCGACCGGGATGCGTCCGCCGGCCCGCATGCGGGCCCCTCCACGGTCCGGGGTCGCCACCAGGGGCGGCCCCCAGGTCCTCGTCCACCGCGGGACCTGCTTCAAGTGACCAGCTGGTAGATGCTCCGGACCGTCAGCCACAGGCCGGCGGCCAGGGAGAGGGTGACGACGAGCCGTTCCTGATGTCCGCCCAGCCAGCTCCGCAGGGCGTTGAGCCGGGCGTCGGCGGCAGCGGGCGCACAGACCACGTACGACTCCATGGCGATGAGGCTGAGGGTCGCGAGAAGGCAGTAGCCGGCCAGTGCGAGCCAGTCGGAGAGGGTGGAGAGGTCCGCGTCGACGACGGTCGCGGCGCCGGCTGCGACAAGGCCCCAGGGCTGCAGCAGCCATGCCAGGCCCGCCGCCGTGACCGGGGACGCGTTGTCGACCCGGGCGGCCCAGCGGGGCGGGCCGTGCGGGCGGGGCGGCCTGCGGTGCCGATACGCGCCGTACAGCACCAGCGCCAGGCCGACGACGAGCTTCGCGACGATCGCGGCGGTCGAGGGCGCGCTGTGGCGCTCGGGGGGCCGACCACCGGTCAGCAGCACCACCACGGCGATCACCGTGACCAGGTTGGCCAGCCACGACAACAGGAACGCCAGGCCCTGACGGACACCTCGTCGCGAGAAGAGCAACAGGATGAAGGCGGTGTTGTGCAGGGGGCCCAGAGTGATGGCCGTTCCGATCACCACCAGGTCGAGGACCACCGGACCAGTCGCTCCTGGATGTCGGGGCCGTCCGCCGCGGGGACGGAGAGGGCCGGCAGAGGGACGCGGCGCCGTCCGCACGTAACAGGCCCACTGCGGACGACGTGGTGAACGACAGCAGGGCCTCTCCGAAAGTGCGTCCGGTCAGGTTCCCGGCGGCGGTGGTGTAGAACTCGTCACCCTCGAAGTCCAGCAGTTCCTGGTACAGGAGCGAGAGGCCCGGCTGGAGCGCGGTCTGGACGAGGAGCCTGGCGACGATGTGGTCGACGCACAGGACGTGTCCGCGCGGACCGGCGGCGAGTCGGGCGGTGAGCTGGTTGCGGGCGTCACGGACGGCGGCGACCACCACCGCCTTCCCGTCGTCGGAGACGGCCGCGCCGAGGGCGAGCAGCGTCTTCACCACGTGTGCGTCGCCGGTCTCGCCGTCGGGGGGCAGGACGAGCACGGACTTGGCGGTCCGCGGACCGACCCTGGACAGGACCGGGGGATCGGTGGTGTGGCCGGTGCGGCAGATGACCCGGGTCGTGCCGAGGTCCGTGACGCGGGTGGCGATCCCCTGCTCCATCTCCACCTTGTCCTTGGGGGCGGGGACGGCGACGGACGCTCGTCGCCGGTTGGCGTTGGCGCAGACCAACTCCCTGATGACGGGGAAGATCTGATCGGACCAGCCCAGGACGACGGTGTGCCCGGTTTCCAGAACGGTGGAGTGCCCGAGGCGGAGCGACCTGATGCGCCGGTCGATGCCCGTGGTGATCAGGCTGACCAGCGTCGACACGAACAACAGGGCCACCAGGGCGAGCGACACGGACGCCAGCACGTAGACGGGAGAGCCGACCGCTCCACCGATCTTGAGGGTCTGGCCGACGCTGACCCACACCGCCTGGAGCCGGCCGGACAGGGTGGTCGGAGCCTTCCGGTCGGCCCAGACCAGGACCATGCTCGCCGGGATCACCACGGCCAGACAGGCCGCCGCCAGCCACCCGACGAGCACGGTGGTCCCTCCGGCCACCAGGTTGTCGAACCGGTACCGAAGGCGCTGGTGGAGGGTTGTGCGCTGCTGCGCCACGCGAACTCCCGGAGATGGAACGTGCCGACCGGGCGGCCGCCAGCCGCCCGCACGCACACCCTGGGGATCACGCGGCGGTCCCCGATCCGAAGCCGGCTTCTCTCACTCAGAGGTATGAACCGGGGCGAGTACCCACGGAACGTCCGGAGGGCGCCCCGGGGCGTCGAGAGGTCGGCCGGAGCCCGTGAGCGGCCCGAAGGACGACTCCCTCCAGGCCCGGAAGGCCGCGCCACCCCCCGTCCCCGGTCCCCGGAGCGGCGTGGAGACGACCGCGGGCCGTGGCCCGGCGGGCCGCGGTCGGCTTCGGTCTCCCCCTAGCCGACCCGAGGGGCTTCGGCGGGCCGTGACGGGCGCGCCTCCGTCCCTCCGGCGCGGTGCGCCTCGTCCTGGACGAGCAGGGAGAGCAGGGAGGCCACGGTCAGGCCCGCTTCCGCGGGGTGGCGGAGCACCTTGCCCGCTTCGATGCGGTACGTGTTGGTGCGTCCGTCACGGGTGTGGGAGAGGTAACCGTCCTGTTCGAGGTCGGAGATGATCCGCTGGACGGCCCGCTCCGTGAGCCGGCAGTGGGCGGCGATGTCGCGGATCCGGGCGTTCGGGTCGTCGGCGATGGCTGCCAGTACACGCGCGTGGTTGGTGACGAACGTCCAGCCTCTGTGGGACTCGGGCACTCCGATCATGTACGGCATTCTAGGGACCGTCATTACCAGACACCTAATGCATGACATACTTTTCGCGTAACAGGTGGCGTGACTCTGCGCGGGAGCCACAGGAAGGGGCCGGCGACGTCTCCGGACGGGACCGTCACGACAAGACGCGGCACCGGCGCCGTCAGCGACGGACCGGTCGGCGGGCGGCTCCCGGACCGGGCCGCGACGGCGCGGCACGCGGCACCGGAGTCGTCGTCGCGCGCGGCTCCTACGACGTGCGGACCGTCGCTCCCCCGGCCACGGCCCCGGGCACAGCGGCGGAGAAGTACCGGAAGGTGGAAGTGGTGCGCGGAGTCGTGGGGGTTCCACGACGGCGCGGGGGGATCGAACGCCGTCTGAGAGGGTGGGGACATGGACATCGAACGCAGGAACAACGTCACCGTCACCGGAAACCCGCGTGGACGGACGGTGGTGCTGGCCCACGGGTTCGGTTGTGACCAGAACATGTGGCGGCTGACCGTGCCCGCCCTGGCGCGGGACCACCGGGTCGTCCTGTTCGACTACGTGGGTTCGGGGCGTTCGGACCCGTCCGCGTTCTCGGAGGAACGCTACGGCTCCCTGGAGGGCTACGCCAGGGACGTGGTCGAGGTGTGCGAGGCGCTCGACCTGCGTGACACGGTGTTCGTGGGCCATTCGGTCAGCGCGATGACCGGCGTGCTGGCGGCGGACGCGGCACCCGGGCGCATCGGCGCGCTGGTGATGGTCGCGCCGTCCCCGCGGTACGTCAACGACGAGGGCTACCGGGGCGGCTTCAGCCGCGAGGACATCGACGAGCTGCTCGGGTCCCTGGAGGCGAACTACCTCGGCTGGTCGTCGGCGATGGCTCCGGTGATCATGGGCAATCCGGAGCGGCCCGAACTCGGCGAGGAGCTGACGAACAGCTTCTGCGCCACGGACCCGGACATGGCGCGCGTCTTCGCCCGCACCACGTTCCTCTCCGACTCGCGCGACGACCTGAAGAAGGTGACGGTGCCGACGCTGGTCCTGGAGTGCGCCCAGGACGTCATCGCCCCACGGGAGGTGGGCGCCTTCGTCCACCGGGCGATCCCCGGCTCGACGCTGGTCACCCTCGACGCCACCGGACACTGTCCCCACCTGTCCGCCCCCGAGGCCACTCACCAGGCGATCACCGGCTTCCTGGCGGGACTGCGATGATGTGCCGCACCGGGCAGGAGTCCGGCCCGCACGACGCGGACCACGAGAACGGCGAGGAAGGACCGACCGCGGCGTTCGCCGCGCTGCTGGAGGACAGCGTCGAGGAACTGTACGAGAACGCCCCCTGCGGATACCTGTCCACCTTGATGGACGGCACCGTCGCGAAGGTCAACGCCACCCTGCTGGACTGGCTCGGCCTGGAACGGGGGGCGGTGGTGGGCCGGATGCGGTTCACCGACCTGCTCACCGTGGGCGGCAGGCTCTACCACGAGACGCACTTCGCGCCCCTGCTCAGGATGCGGGGGGAGATCGGCGGCATCGCCCTGGAGATGAAGCGGGCCGGCGGGGGACGGATGCCGGTGCTGGTCTCCTCCGCCGTCAAGCACGGCGACGGCGGCGATCCCCTGCTCATCCGCACCACCGTCTTCGACGCCCGTGACCGTCGCGCCTACGAGGAAGAGCTCCTGCTGGCCCGCAAGGCGGCGGAACGGGCGCGCAAGGACGCGGAGGCCGATCGCGCCCGCCTGCAGGAGGCCCTCGCCGTACTCCAGCAGTCGCTGCTGCCCGACGCCCTGCCCACGATCCCCGGCATGGAGACGGCCGCCCACTACCGGACCGCGTCCCCGGACCGGCTGGGCGGCGATTTCTACGACGTCTTCGCCCTCGACGGGAAGCGCTGGGCGTTCTTCCTCGGCGACGTGTGCGGCAAGGGACCCGAAGCGGCGGCGGTCACCTCGCTGACCCGCTACACCCTGCGCGCCGCGGCCCTGCACGACCCCGACCCCACCGCCGTCCTGACCACCCTCAACAAGGTCCTCCACGAGCGCTACACCGCCGGGGACCCGCGCTACTGCACCGTCGTCTTCGGCATCGTCGAACCCGACGGGGAGACCGGACGGGCGGACGTCCGCCTCGCCTCGGGCGGCCATCCCCCCGCCCTCGTCCTGCGTGCCGACGGCCACGCCGGCCACCTCCCCACTCCCGGGGGCCTCCTCGTCGGCATCCTGCCCACCGCGCCCTTCGCCACCGCCACCACCACCCTGGGCCCCGGTGACACGCTCCTGCTCCACACCGACGGCCTCACCGAAGCCCGCACCGGCGGAGACCGCACCACCCTCTACGGCGACGAAGCGCTCCTCGCCTTCGCCGCCGACCACGCCGGGGAGCCCCCGGAAGCCGTCATCGAGGCACTGACCCGCCTCCTGGACGGCTTCGGCGACGGCCTGGACGACGACACCGCCCTGCTCGCCCTGGGTGTCCCACCCATCCGGCACCCGGGGCGGTGACGAAGGACACGACATGAGCCCGTTGAAGATCACCGCCCGAGACGCCGCGACCGGTCCCGTCCTGGAGGTCCTCGGCCCACTCGACTACGACACCGCCCCCGAACTGCGCGACCTGCTCGTCACCGTCGTCCTCCGGCCGGGACAGCGCCTCGTGATCGACCTGGCCGGCCTGGAGTTCTGCGACTCCAGCGGTCTCACCGCCCTGATCGTCGCCCGCAACCACGCACACGCCGCTCGGGCCGACATCGCGCTCGCCGCCGTCCCCGGCCACACCCTCCGCCTCATGAACACCACCGGTCTCGACCGGATCTTCCCCCTCCTTCCCGACGGCGAAGCCGCCACCCGGCCCTGATCCGCGGTCGCGGCACACGTCCGGCGGCACCCGAACGGCGAACGCGTCGAGCAGCTCGTCCGGTCATCACGCCCGCGAGATCCGTCCCCTCGACAGGGCGGGACCGACCGGGACACGACGGCCGCGGCTCCGCCCCGGCCGTCGAGGCGCCCACCCGTGGAGCGGTGCGTCGTCCCGCGCTGCCGGGGCGCCACCGCTTCGCGTGCTCCTCGACCGCAGGCCGGTCCGGCCCGGGCCGGCGTCACCCCCGCCGGCGGGTGGCGGTCAGGACCAGGGCCGCCTGGTCGTCGTCGATGCCGTGGTCGCCGGTGAAGGCCCGTACGGCCCGGGTGAGGGTCTCGACGATGCGGTGGGAGCCGGAGCCGCCCGGGAGGCCGGCCAGGGCCTCGGCGAGGCGGTGTTCGCCGAACTGCTCGCCGTCGGCGTCACGGGCCTCGGTGATGCCGTCGGTGTACAGCAGCAGGCTCTCGTCCGGCCGCAGGCGGAGGCGGTGGGCGGTGAGGTGGGTCTCGGGCCCGATGCCGAGGAGGGCGCCGGGCACGTCGACGGTGCGGACGGTCCCCCGGGCGTCCAGGTGGAGGGGCATGGTGTGGCCGGCGCGGACGAGTTCGACGTCCAGGCCGTCCCCGGCGGGGGTGAGCAGGCCGTAGACGAGGGTGACGAAGCCGGTGCCGTGTCCGGCGGGCCGGTTGACCAGGGCCCGGTTGACCGCTTCGACGACGGCCTCGGGGCCGGACAGGAGGGGGGCCACGGCGCGGGCCGTGTGCCGGACCAGGGCGGTGGTGGTGGCGGCGATGGCGCCGCGTCCGCAGACGTCGCCGAGCAGGAACGCCCACCGGCCCCCCTCCAGGGGGAAGACGTCGTAGAAGTCGCCGCCGATGTCGAGCCCCTCGCCGGAGGGGTGGTAGTAGGTGGCCACGTCGGCCCCGGGGACCCGGGGCAGGTCGGGCAGGAGGAGTCCGGCCTGGAGATCGCGGGCGAGGGCGGCGCGGTGGGTGTACTGGCGGGCGTTGCGCGCGGCCAGGGCGGCGCGTCGGGTGAGCTCCTCGGCCAGGGCTACGGTGTGCCCGTCAAAGGCGTGCTCGCCGGTGGACAGCAGGGTCACGGCGCCGAACGCCGTGCCCCGGTCGAGGAGCGGGAGGCACACGTAACCGGTGACCCCCAGCTCCTGCCAGGGGCCGGGCCCGGAGGGGGCGCGGCGGGCCACTTCGGTCACGCCCGAGGCGAGGACCCGGGCGACGGCGTCGTCGTCGGCGTCGTACACGGGGATGTGGGAGGCCAGCAGGTCCTGCTGGTGCCGGGTGGGGGCGGCGGCGGTGACGCGGCGCACCCGGCCGCCCTCGACGACGTCGACCGCGCCCAGCGGGGCCAGGCGCGGGACGCAGGACGCGGCCAGCCGGTTGAGGGTCTGGAGGGCGTCCAGGTCGGAGGAGAGGGCGGTGCTGGCGTTCAGGAGGAAGGCCAGGTCGCCGCGGGCGGCCTCCTCGCGGGCCTCCGCCGCCCGGCGCGCCTGTTCGGCGTGGTGGCGTTCGATGGCCAGGGCGGCGGTGTCGGCGAAGACCCGGGCGAGCGCGAGGTCGGCCTCCCCCGGGGTCCGCGGAGTGCGGTGGTACATCGCGAAGGTGCCTAGGAGCGAGCCGTCGCGGGCCAGGATCGGGGTGGACCAGCAGGCGGCCACGCCCGCCTTGTCGGCCAGGTCGCGGAAGTCGTCCCAGAACGGGTCGGTGGCGATGTCGGTGACGGTCACCGGCCGGCGGCGGTGCGCGGCGGTGCCGCAGGAGCCCACGCCCTCGCCCGTGGCGATGCCGTCGATGGCCCGGTTGTAGAAGTCGGGCAGGCTGGGGGCCGCGCCGTGGCGCAGGTGGCTCCCGTCGGCGTCGGCGAGCAGGACGGACACCAGGACCTCTTCGGGGGCGAGGTCCTCGATGACGCGGGCCATGCCCTCCAGGACCTCGGACAGGGGCGCCTGCCGGGCGATCTGCTCCAGGAGGGCCCGGTGCTCGGCCGTCAGCCGCTGCGCGTGCTGGACCTGGGTGGTCTCCACCCCGATCACCCGTACGCCCATGACGTTGCCGCCGGCGTCCAGGCGGGGTTCGTACGTGAAGTCGAAGAACGCCTCGCGGGCGTCCGCGCCCTCGCCGAGGAGCACCCGGGCGTTCCGGCCGACGTGGGCCCTTCCGGTGCGGTAGACCCGGTCGAGCAGCGCGATGAAGCCCTGGGCGGCCAGTTCCGGCATGAGCTGTCCCAGCGGCACTCCGGTGCGGGTGCGCTCCGGTCCGCCGATCGCCGCGAAGAAGGCCGGGTTCGCCGTCTCCAGCATGTGCGCCGGTCCGGCCAGGGAGGCGAAGACGGCCATCGACTGTCCGAACAGGGCCCGCAGGTCGTCCTCGGCGCCGCCCGCGGCGCGTGCCGCCGGGACCGTCGGGGCCTGGGCGGGCCGGGACGTCCGCCGTCCTGACGCGCCCGTCATCCGCCGTGTTCCTCGCTCGGACGCGCCGGGTCGTCGGTGCCCGCGGCGAGCGCGCCGCGGTCGGCCGCGTGGGCGGCGAGGGCCTCGTCGGTGTCGGCGTACAGGGAGAAGATCTGGTTCAGTCCCGTCAGGGTGAACAGGCGGTCCAGGAAGGCGGGCACCGCCGCCAGGCGCAGGACCTCGCCCCGCGCGGAGAGCTGGTTGTACAGCTTCAGCAGGGCGGTGATGCCGGTGGAGTCGCAGTACGTGAGGTGGGTGCAGTCGACCACCACCGCGCCCGTCTCCCGGTCCGGGGCCAGTTCCTCGTCCCCGGCCTCGTACAGCTGCACCGCGCTGTGGAAGTCGAGGTCCCCGCGCAGGGCGAACACCACTCCTCGCGTGTCCCGTCTGACGTCTACCGCGAACACCCTCAGTTCCCTCCGCATACGGTTTCCAGCGGGAATCCCCGGTGAAGACCGGGAGAATACTACTTTCGGCTCGGTTTGCCCGGAATCCCACTTTCCGGGCGGTGAGCCGCGGTCCTCGTCACGCCGTGTTCCGCCCGGACCGAAGCGGACCCCTACCCCCTCGTCGGCGCGCCACACCGGGACCTTCGGCCCGTCCTCCCGGTGCGTGTCCGGCGGGTCGGGGGCGCTGCTCCGGCCGTGACCCGCCGGACACGCCCTAGTGGTGCGTGGTGAGGTCGGTCAGCCCGGAGATGCTCAGGACCGGGGCCAGGAGCGGACCCGCGACGAGTTCGAGGCGGTCGGCGTGGGAGAAGAGGACGCTCAGGCCGGCGCTGTCGAGGTACTCGACGTCGGTCAGGTCGAGGACGAGCGGGCCGGGGGTGCCGTCGAGCGCGGCGGCCAGGCTGTGCGTGTTGCTCATGTCGATCTCGCCGACCACGGTCAGCACGGGCGTGCCGTCCGGCCGCCGACCGGGCGTGAGGGTCAGGGGTGCAGTCATCAGGCGATCCTCGTGTGCATGTCGACGGTGGTCCCGGTCGGTCCCCGGGTGACGGTGACCTGTTGCATCAGGGCCCGCATCAGGGCCATGCCGCGGCCCCGGTGGGCGTTGCGCTCGGGTTGGGGGACCTTCCACCGGCCGGTGTCCGCGATGGTCAGGCGCAGGTTGTCGACGGACGCCTCGGCACGGAAGTAGACGGTGTCGCCGGGCGCGTCGCGGTGTCCGTGCTCGATGGCGTTGGCACAGGCCTCGCCCGCCGCCACGAGGATGTTCTGCACGGTGCCCGGGGGCAGGTCGCACTGGTCGAGCCAGCCGCGCAGGGCCTTGCGGACGGGGGCGAGCTGGCCCGACTCGGCGGGGAAGGACATCTCCAGCGGCGCCGGGTGCCGGTAGAGCAGCAGGGCGACGTCGTCGTCGTAGCCGCCGGCGGGGGCGAGCCGGGACATGACGTCGGTGGCGAGGTCGTCGATCGCGGTGTCCCGGCCGGCCTGGAGCGCCTCGCCGGCCTGGTCGATGCCGGCGCTGAGCGGGCGGCGGCGGCGTTCGACGAGTCCGTCGGTGTAGAGCAGCAGGGTGGAGCGGGCGGAGAGGGTGCAGCGGCCCTCGGGGCGCGGGGTGCCGGGGCGGACGGCCAGGGGCAGGGAACGCCCGTCTTCGAGGAGCCGGGTGGTGCCGTCGGGGCGGACGAGGATGCCCGGGGGGTGTCCGGCGCTGGAGTAGGTGAGCTCTCCGGTGCGGGCGTCGAGGACCCCGCAGAAGACGGTGGTGCACACCGCGCCGGGGACTCCGGCGGCGAACCGGTCCAGGGCCATGAGCGCCTGGGCCGGGCCGGCGTCCTGGAGCAGCAGGGCGCGGCAGGCGCTGCGCAGCTGGCCCATGACGCTGGCGGCTTCCAGGCCGCGGCCGACGCAGTCGCCGACGACGATGCCGATGCGGCCGTCGGGCAGGATGACGGTGTCGTACCAGTCGCCGCCGACCTCCAGGGGCCGGGTGGCCGGTTCGTAGCGGACGGCGAAGCCGTCGGGGAGGTGGGACGGGCCGAGGATGGCGCGCTGGAGGGCGATGGCCGTCTCGCGCTGCTGGTCGATCTGGCGCGCGCGGGCCAGGCCCTGGGACAGGCGTCCGGCCAGGAGGGACAGCAGGAGCTGGTCCTCGCCGGTGAAGGGGCGCTGTTCGTCCAGCTCGATCCGGAGGGCGAGCGGTCCGTCGGGGTGTTCCAGGAGGACGGCGGCCCCGTTCCCGTCGGTGACGGGGGTGAGTTCCGGCTGTCCGCACAGGTCCGTGAGCGCGCGGCGGCGTTCGGCGGACAGTCCCCGCCAGGTGAGGGAGGGGTCGGTGGCGGTGAGGACGGGCTCGTCGCCGTGGCCGAAGACGGCGGCGGCGACGTGCCGGGCCTGCCACACCTCCTTCAGCTCCTCCAGGGCGCCGGCCGTGGCGTCGGGCAGGCTGGAGGCCTGGGAGAGGCGGGCGCCCAGGGCGGCCAGGGCGCTCTCGCGCTGGACGGCGTAGTGCTCCGCGGTGACGTCGCGGAAGGTTCCGACGATCACGGTGCGGCCGGTGTCGGGGTCCTGGACCTGGTTGAACGTGGCGGTGACCCACAGGCGGTGCCCGTCCCGGTGGGTGACGGGGATGGTGTAGCTGCCGCGTTCCTGACCGGTGAGCGTGGCGAAGGCGTCGGCGACCTGGCGGTGGGCCTCGGGGTGGGCGGCCGCGTCCGGCCACCAGGGGTGGACCGGCTGATACGGCAGGTCCTCGGGACCATAACCGAGGATGGTGGTGAAGGAGGCGTTGATCTCGACGACCGCGCCGTCCTCGTCGCAGACGAAGAAGGCCTCCTGGAGCGAGTCGATCAGGGCGGTGCGCCAGCGGGCGTGGTGGTTGCGCAGCCGGGTCAGCTTCACGTTGGCCTCGACCCGGGCGAGGAGTTCGGCGGCGGCGAACGGCTTGACGAGGTAGTCGTCCGCGCCCGCCCGCAGGCCCTCGATGGATGCCTCCTGTCCGGCGCGGGCGGACAGGAGCAGGACCGGCACCGAGGCGGTGCGCGGGTCGACGCGCAGCGCCCGGACCAGGTCCAGGCCGTTCAGGCGGGGCATCATGACGTCGCTGACCACCACGTCGGGGGCCTCCGCGCGGATGGCGTCGAGGGCCTGCCGGCCGTCGTCGACCGCGTGGACCAGGTGGCCGGCGCCGCGCAGCAGGCGGGTGAGGTACTCGCGCATGTCGGCGTTGTCGTCGGCGATCAGCACCCGTGCCGGGGCCGTCGGGCGGGGCGTCCGCGCGCCGTCGCCGGTCTCCGCGGCGTCCGGGGCGGCGTCGAACGCGGGAGCCGCCGCCGTGGCCCGGTCGCCCGGCAGCCAGCGCAGGGCCTCTTGGACGAAGGGGTCGGCGGTGGCGGGGAACGCGTCGGTCTCCGTCTCCGCGCCGACCGGGTCGGGGCCGGTCGCCGGCCGGACGGCGTCGGCGGGCAGGTGCGCCGTGCCGAAGGGCAACCGGACGGTGAAGCGGGTGCCCTCCCCCTCGGTGGAGGAGGCGGTGATGGTGCCGCCGTGCAGGCCGACCAGCTCCTTCACCAGGGCCAGGCCGATGCCGCTGCCCTCGCCGGAGCGGGAGCGGGCGTTCTCGATGCGGTGGAACCGTTCGAACAGCCGGGGCATCTCCTCGGCCGCCACGCCGATCCCGGTGTCCGCGACCGTCACCACGGCCCCGCCGTCCTCCGCGCGCACGCCCACGCGGATCGCGCCGTCGAAGGTGAACTTCAGCGCGTTGCTGAGGAGGTTGAGGACCACCTTCTCCCACAGGCCGCGGTCGACGTACACCGGCTCGGGCAGGGGCGCGCAGTCGACGTGGAAGTCCAGGCCGGCCCGGTCGACGGCGGAGCGGAAGACGCTGGCCAGCTCGCCGGTGACGGCGGCCAGGTCGACCGGTTCGTAGCTCGCCTCCATCCGGCCCGCCTCGATGCGGGAGAAGTCGAGGAGCGTGTTGACCAGCTTGCCGAGGCGCAGTCCGTTGCGGTGGACGGCCCGCAGCTCCTCCCGCACCTGCGGCTCCGCGTCGGCGAGCTGCTGCCGCAGTTCCTGGACCGGTCCCATGATCAGGGTCAGGGGAGTCCGGAACTCGTGGCTGATGTTGGAGAAGAAGGTCGTCTTGGCGCGGTCGAGTTCCGCGAGCTCCTCGGCGCGGCGCTGCTGCGCCTGGTAACCGCGGGCGCTGGCGACCCCGGTGGCCACGTGCCCGGCGACCAGCTCCACGAAGCCCCGGTAGCCCTCGTCCAGGGCGCGGTAGCGGTTCAGGCCGGCCACCATGAAGCCGTACGGCGCCCCGCCCTGCTGGAGCAGGGGGACGACCAGCGCCTGGGTGGGGGCCTCTTCCCAGGCCCCGGAGGGCAGGTCGCCGAACGGTTCGCCGTCCAGGGGCACCAGCAGGGACTCCCCGCGGGCCGGGGCGTCCGTCGGCCACACGGACGTGGAGCCGGCGGGGAGGGTCTCCGCCGCCGCGGGGTGGCCGGCCGGGATGCCGACGGCGGAGAAGAGGCGGGCGGTGCCGTCCTCCTGGAAGAGGTAGGTCAGGGCGAACGGCAGGTCGTGCGGGTTGCGGCGGAGCTGCTCGCCGGCGAAGTCGAGCATCTCCGGCTCGGTGCGGATGACGCTCGGGTCGGAGCCCAGGTCGCGCAGGGTCGCCATGCGGCGCTCGCCGATGACGCGCTCCGTGTCCTCGCTGACCACGCACAGCATGCCCACGACGACGCCGTCGTCGTCGCGCAGCGGGCTGTAGGAGAAGGTGTGGTAGCTCTCCTCGGGGTAGCCGGAGCGCTCGACGAACAGCAGCAGCGCCTCGTCCCAGGTCGCCTCGCCGCCGGTCAGGACGGTGTCGATGCGCGGACCGATGTCGTTCCAGATCTCGGACCACACCTGGCTGGACGGCCGGCCCAGTGCCCAGGGGTACTTCTGTCCCAGGGTGTCGCGCCGGTAGGCGTCGTTGCAGAAGAACGTCAGCTCCGGCCCCCAGGCCATCCACATGGCGAACTTCGACGACAACAGGATGCTCACGGCGGTCCGCAGGCTCTGCGGCCAGTCCTGCGGCGGCCCCAGCGGCGTCGCCGCCCAGTCCACCCGGGCGAGGTCCTCGCCGATCCCCCTGTCGGCACCGAACACCCCGGTCACAGCCGTCGACGGCGTGGCGGGCCCGCCACCCTCCGAGCGCGTCACAGACCACCCTTTCGTCGCACGCCACAGGTCCGGTACCCCGTGGGAGACGCCGGAGTGCTTCTCCACCGCACCGGGGATTCACTGGCGTATCCGTAGGATAAGACAACCGCACACGTGGTGACGGCCCCGGTGGTCGGCGGCGGGCGGGGCGGGGCTCCGGGTGTCCCGTCAGATCCGCGGCGCGGCGTCCAGGAACCGGTGCAGGGAGGCCGTCACGGCGGTCACGAAAGCGTCGCGGGTCCGGTCGGGGACCCGGTCGAGGGACAGGTAGGGGTTGAGGTCCTCCAGCTCGACCAGGAGCAGTCCGCCGTCCTGGGTGCGGCAGGCGTCCACCCGCTGGATGCCGTGGTCGAGGGTGTTCCAGTCGATGAAGCGGCGGGCGAAGGCCAGGTCGGCGTCGGTCGGCCCGTAGGGTTCGAGGACCCAGCGCCGGCCGGTGTCGGGGGCGTGCAGGGCGTACTGGAAGGTGTCGTCGACGTAGTAGAAGGACACCTCGTAGCGGAAGTCGACGCCCGGCTGGACCAGGATGTCGCCGTACGGGAGGCCGTCGAGCCGGTCCCGGGGCACGAAGGTCAGGCCGATGGAGTCGGCCCCGTCCTTCGGCTTGACCGCGTACCGCTCGGCCGGGGGCAGCACGTGCAGGTCCTCGGGGCGGTCGACGGTGGGGATGACCGGGTACCCCTCCGCCGTCAGGTCCAGGAGGTACTGCTTGCCGGCCATGTCCCCGCGCCCGTGCAGGGGGTTGTAGACCCGGGTGCCCCGCGCGGCGGCCTTCGCGCGGAACGCGTCGTACTCCTCGCGGTAGTGCAGCACCGGCCCGCTGTTGCGGACCACGACCGCGTCGAAGGCGTCCATCAGCGCCGCGGCGTCCAGGGGGTGGCACAGGGCCACGTCGAAGGCCTCGCGCAGCCGCGAGGTCAGGAGCACGTCCTCGTCGCAGTAGCGCCGCCCCCGGGCCTGATAGGCGAGATCGGTCACGAACAGGATGCTGGGGCGGACGGGCATGGTGCGTCTCCTCGTGGTGTGACGACCAGCCTAGACGCGGGTGCGAGGGGTGCTCCGGCGGGGTGGGGCCGCGCGGTTCGGGGACGTGTCACCGGGTCCCGCCCGTGAGGTCGTTCCACAGGGCCCGTTCCCGGTCCGTCGGCGGGACGTCCGGGCACAGGCGTTCCGGGTGGCCGGGGGCGGGGCCGGTGGGGTCGGCGGGTGGGGGGACGGGGATGTGGACCCAGAGGTGGCCGAAGGCGATCAGGGCCTCCCACAGCCCCGTCAGGCGGCGGAGGACGAAGAGCGGCATCCCCGCACTCTCGGGCCGGGTGCCAAAGCGGCGCCAAAGCCGGAGGCCGGGGCCGTGCCACGGGCGGCGGACGCGGGCGGCGCGCGATACGTACGTACTTTCCCCGATGCGTGGACCCCGGGACGGAGGTGACAGTGAATCAGCCACCGAAGCACAGACACCTGTTCCCCTACTGGACGAGGACTCGATGCGCTACGAACTCCTTGGGCCCCTCCGCGTGCGCCACGCCGAGCAGAACCATTCGCTGTCCGCCCCGAAGGTGGAGGCGACGCTCGCCGCCCTGCTGATCGGGAGCGGCCGGGTCATCACCAAGGAACGGCTCGTCACGGAGCTGTGGGGGGACAGACCACCACGCAGGGCCTCGGCCGCGGTCCACGTGTACATATCCCAGCTCCGCAAGTTCCTGGCCCGCGCGGGCGCGCCGGAGGGCGGGGCCATCGTCACCCGGCCGCTCGGGTACGAGCTGCGGCTCGACGGGGCCGCCTGGGACGTCGAGGAGTTCAAGGAGGCCATGCGGCTGGGCCGCGACCTGCGGGCGGCCGGGCGGCACGAGGAGGCCCTGGACCACTTCGAGCGGGCCACGGGGCTGTTCCGGGGCCCGGTGCTCGACGGGCTCGCGGAGGGGCCGGTCCTCACCTCGTTCGCGACCTGGGCGGAGGAGGAACGGCTCCAGGGCCTGGAGCTGTCGGTGGAGGCGCGCACGGCGCTCGGCCGGCACCGCGAGGTGATCGGGCTGCTGAGCACGCTGACCGCGCAGCATCCGCTGCGGGAGTCGTTCTACCGGCAGTTGATGCTGGTGCTGTACCGCTCGGAGCGGCAGGCCGAGGCCCTTCAGGTCTACCGCTCGGCGCAGCGGGTGCTGCGGGCCGAACTGGGTCTCGAACCGCACCGTTCGCTGCGGCTGCTGCACCGGGCGATCCTCACCTCCGACCGGCTGCTCGACCTGCCCACGGCGGGCTGAGCGCCGCCCGGGGCGCGTCCCCGGAGCCGGGCGGAGGCCTCCGGCCGGGCCCGGGGACGTCTTTCCGCCCCCGGGCGGAGGGCCGCGCTCAGGCCGCGCGCGCCATCAGCCGGACCAGCGCGGCGCGGGTGTGGACGCCGAGCTTGCTGTAGATCCGGGTGAGGTGGACGTCGACCGTGCGGGGGCTGACCAGGAGCCGTGCGGCGATGTCCCGGGTCTTCAGCCCCTCCCCCGCGAGCTCCGCGACCTGCCGCTCCCGCAGGGTGAGTTCGGCCAGCGCGCCGCCGTCCGGGCCCTCGTGGGCGCGGGCCTCCGCGGTCGCGGCGCGGGCGAGGTCGCGGGCGCGCATCCCGGCCGCCGTCTCGCCGAGCAGCCCGTACGCCTCCTCGTAGCGGCGCGCCGCCCGCTCCGGGAGCGAGCGCGCCCGCAGGTCGTGGCCGCGGGCCAGCAGGGCGTGGCCGCGCTGCTCGGCGACGTTGACCGTGGCCGCGACGGACTCGGCGCGGTGCGCCCACTCGCCCGCCTCGGCGCCCGTGGCCGCGCAGGCGGCCGCGAGGAGTTCGTACACGCGCGGCGCGAGGATGGCGGGCGGTTCGGGCATCCGGCGCGTGTCGGCCGGGAACAGCAGCGCCAGCGCGCCCGCGCCGTCCCCGGCGGCGAGCGCCGCCTCGGCGTGCAGCAGGGCGACGACGGAGGTGCGGGGCAGGTCGCCGTGGGCCGGGTCCGGCGCGGTGCGGCGGGGCCGGAGCGGCCCGGTGTCCCCGAGCCAGGCCCAGGCGGCGGCGGTGACGGCGTCGGCGAGCGTCACGAGGTGGTTCCGGCCCGCGGCGAGGGCGACGGCGCGGGCCTCCTGCGCGGTCTCCAGCGCCTCGGCCATCCGGCCCGACTGGTAGGTGACGTAGGCGAGGACGTTGAGCAGCGCGGGCAGCAGGGGCACGTCGCCGCGCAGCCGGGCCGCGGCGAGCCCCCGCTCCACGTGGGCCTGCGCCGGGCCGTACCAGCCCATGGCCGACTCTCCGCAGGCCAGGACGAGCAGGTAGCAGGCGAAGACGTCGGCGCAGTCCCGCGCGCCCGGCTCCAGGCCGTCGAGGAGCTGGGCGCTCGCGTCCAGGGCGCTCTCGGCGGCGCTCGGGTCCCCGGCGAAGACGGTGCTCAGGCCCTGGAGCGCCAGCGCGCCGCCGGCGGTGAGCGGGGAGGCGCCCGCCAGGTGCCGGTTCAGCGCCTCGACGTCCGCGCGGGGCGGGAGCTGGCCGGCGAGCACCCACAGGAGCTGGGACTGCACGTGCAGCGCGGCCTCCTGCTCCGGACTCGTGTGGCGGGCCGAGAGCAGCGGGACGAGCAGGGCCTGCGCCTCCTCGACCAGGCCGGCGGCGGCCTGGACCAGGGCGAGCGGGACGACGGCGGGCACCCGCTCGGCGGCGGGCCGGTCGGCGAACGCCGCGAGGACCTCGCGGGTCACGGAGCGCAGCCGGGTGAGGTCGCCCTCGGCCGCCAGGGCGCGGACGACGGGCAGCCACACGTCGCGCCCGACCAGGTCGGGACCGGATCCGTCCGGTGCCGCCCGCTGGAGCCGCAGGGCGAAGACCGTCCACTGGGCGGCGCGGCGGGCGCGGCCCGCGGGCAGGGCGTCCTTGGTCGCGGCGACCAGGGCGGTCCGGTCCTCGGGGGTGGCGAGGGCGCCGGAGCGCACGATGTGCGGGGCGAGGTCCACCGGCGGGGCGCCGCGGCGGGTGAGGTGGACGAGGGCGCGGCGGTGCGCCTCGACGCGCCAGCAGGCGTCGGCCTCGGCGTACAGGAAGTCCCGCAGCAGGGTGTCGCGGAAGGCCAGGGTGCCGGGGCGGAGCGCGGTGCGGACGAGGTCGCGGCCTTCGAGGGAGCCGAGGGCGTGGCAGACCTCGGCGTGGGGCGACCGGGTGACGGCGGCGACCGACTCGACGTCGAAGGCCTCGCCGAGGACGGCGGCGGCGTGCGCGGCGAGGCGTTCCTGCGCGGTCAGGGGGGCGCATTCGGCGAGCAGCCGGGTCTCCAAGTCCCGGCGGACGTCGAGGTGGGCGGGGTCGTCGGGTCCGCCGTCGGCGGCGGCGAGGGCGACGAGGCGGAGCGGGTTGCCCCCGCTGCGGGCGTGGAGCCGGCGCAGTCGCGGGGTGTCGGGCGCGGCGCCCAGGAGTTCGGCGCTCTGCGCGGGGGTGAGCGGTCCGAGGCCCACCTCGTCGACGGTGCCGAGTTCCACGCCGTGCCGGACCGCGAGCCGCAGTCCGACGGAGGCCTGGCGCGGGCGGTGGGCGACGACGGTGACGAGCCCGCCGCCCACCGGTCTGCGGATGAGGGTCTCCAGGAGGCGCACGGAGCACGGGTCGGCCCAGTGGAAGTCGTCGAGGACCAGCAGGAGTCCGTGCGGTGCGGCGGCGGCGCAGTCGGCGAGCAGGGCGCGCAGTTCGGCGTAGTACCGGCAGCCCCGGGTGAGTCCGCCGCCGGCCGGGACGAGGGCGTCGGGGTCCCGGGGCGGGCGGGCGAGCCGGTGGAGCAGGCGGGCGATCTCCGGCGACGGGCCGTCGGCGCCGGGCGCTCCCGGGGTGCCCGGGCCGCCGAGGGCCTCCAGGAAGGGCGCGAAGGAGGCCGGTTCCCCGGCGTCGGCGACGCACAGGCCGCGCAGCGTCACGAGGCCTTCGCGCCGGGCGTCCGCGGCCAGTGCGGTGAGCAGGGCCGTCTTGCCCGAGCCGGGGTCGCCGGTGAGTTCCACGACGGTGTCGCGGCCGATCGCGGCCGACCGGACGATCTGCCTGAGGGCGTGCCGTTCCGTGTGGCGGACGGTGGTGCGTGCGTGTCTCGATTCGAGGGCGGTGACCATGGCGGCAGGTCTCCTTCCGCGGTCTGAACTGCGGTCCGGGCACCCCGGGATCGCGCGGAACGCGGGGCGGACAGCAGCATAGGAGAGCGGAGGGAGGGAGGTTTGTCCCGCAACAAAACCTTCATGCAACCGCGTGCGGACGGGCCGGCGGGCCGGGAGGGACGTCCCGGCCCGCCGGCGGCTGCTCCGCCCCGGGGCCGCGGCGGCCGCTCCGGCCCCCGGTCCCGGCGGGCGGTTCACTCCCGGGGCGCGGCGGCCGTCTTCCTCGCCCCGGGGCCGTACCAGAACAGGACGGCGACGAGCAGTGCGAGGACGGTCAGCCCCGAGGCCCAGAGGAAGACGGAGGAGATGGTGTCGGCGGTCTCGCCGCTGCCTCCGGTGAAGGGGACGAGCAGCACCGCGAGGCCGACCGAGCCGCCGATGGTCAGGGCGGTCTGCAGGACGCCGGCCGTGACGCCGGCGTACTCGGGCGGGGCCGTCGTCAGGATGATCATGTTGAACGGGATGATGGCCACGCCGACCCCGACGCCGATCAGCACGATCTGGGGCAGGACTCCGGTGGCGTACGTGCTGTCGCCGTCGAGCAGGCTCAGCCAGGCCACTCCGGCGAGGACGACGACCAGGCCGCCGATCGCGCGGAGCTTGAGGTCGATCGCGGCGACGCGCGGGGTGAGGACCTGGGTGGTGAGCAGCAGGGCGGCGCCGAAGGGCAGGATCGCGAGGCCGCTCTGCAGGGCGTTCAGGTCCAGCACGTTCTGGAGGTACTGGACCAGGTAGATGAGGTAGCTCGTCAGGACGGCGGCGAGCAGCAGCAGGTTCAGGAAGGAGCCGGCGCGCACCCGGTCGGCGAAGATCCGGCCGGGCAGGAGGGGTTCGGCGCTGCGCCCGTCGACGGCGAACAGCGCGATCCACAGCACGGCGGAGACGGCGAGCGGGACGACGGTTCCGGTGTCGCTCCAGCCCTTCTCGGCGGCGTGCACGAATCCGTATACGAGGGCGGTCACCGCGCCGCCGACGAGGACGGCGCTGGGCAGGCCGAGGGAGCGGCGGCGGGTGGGGCCGTCGTCGGTGCCGAGCGCCTTGACGGTGACCAGGACCAGGACGAGGCCGACGGGGACGTTGACGAGGAGGCTCCAGCGCCAGTCCCCGACCCAGGTCAGGAGGCCGCCGAGGACCATGCCCGCGGACGCGCCGAGTCCGGTGACGGTGGAGTAGAGGCCGAAGGCGCGCTGTCGGCGTTCGCCCTCGAAGACGAGGGCGAGGAGGGCGAGTCCGGTCGGTCCGGCGACGGCGGCGCCGGCGCCCTGGAGGGCGCGTCCGACGAGCAGGACCTCCAGGTTGGGGGCGAGGCCGGCGAGCAGCGAGGCGGCGACGACGAGCAGGATGCCGCCGAGGAAGACCTTGCGGTGGCCGAGGACGTCGCCGAGCCGGCCGGCCAGGAGCAGCAGGCCGCCGAAGGCGAGGAGGAAGGCGTTGGGCACCCAGGAGGCCGAGGCGACGGTGACGTCGAGGTCCTCCTGGAGGGCGGGCAGGGCGACGTTCACGATGGTGCCGTCGAGCTGGAGCATGAACTCGGCGCCGACGATGGCGGTGAGGGCGAGGCCCCAGGGGGCGCGTGCGGGGGCGGCGTCCTTCGGGATGCCGTCGGGGACGGTTTCTGCGGTCACGGGTGGTCCTCCACGGTCGGCGGCCGTCCGCCGGGATGCGGATCGGGCGGAGCGGGTCGGGCGGGGCGGGCAGGGCGGGTCGAGCGAATCGAGCGGGATCGGGCCGAGTGGGGTCGGGTGCGGCGGAACGGGTGCGGAACGAGTGGGTCGGGTCGGGTGGGGCGGTCCGGAGGGAAGGGCTCGGGTGGAGCGGCTTCGGTGGAGCGGGGCGGGGCGGTGATGCCGCCGGAAGCGGGGCGTCCGGCAGGGGGTCCACCGGGGTGGCGGAGCCGTCGGCGCACGGCCGTCCGGTGCGCGGCCGTCCGGCGCGGGCTACTATCGTGAGACAGCCTCAGGTTAATTGCCCGCAGTTAACCTGAGGCGACCTCAGGTAGTCAAGTGGAGGCCCCGTGGCAGACAACCCGCCCTACATCGCGCAGCGCCCGAAGCGGGCCGACGGCGCCCGCAACTACGACGCGATCCTGGCCTCGGCCCGCAAGGCCTTCGAGGCGGAGGGCTCCGACGCCTCCCTGGAGGACATCGCCGCCCGGGCCGGCGTCGCGATCGGCACGCTCTACCGGCACTTCCCGACCCGCGCCGCGCTGGTCGAGGCGGCCACCCGGGACGGCCTCGCCGACCTCGTCGCGCGCGCCGAGAGCCTGGCCGGGGACGGGGATCCGCTGGAGGCGCTGGCCGCCTGGATGAGCCGCGCCGTACGGCACTTCAGCACGTTCCGCGGCCTGGTCGGCATCCTCACCCGGAGCATGTACGACGAGGGCACGCCCTCGCACGCCGCGTGCGCCGCGATGCACAGCAGCGGCGCGGAGCTGCTGCGCGCCGCCCAGCGGGCCGGACGGGTGCGCGCCGATGTCACGCCGGACGAGCTGTTCGACCTGCTCAGCGGGGCGGCCTGGGTACGGGAGAACGCGCTGCCCGGCGGTGGGGAGCGCGGCGACCGGCACCTGCGGCTGGTCCTGGAGGGCATCGTCACGCGCCCGCAGGCCTGACGGGCGTCGGCAGACGGCCCCGCTCCGGCCCTTTAGGACCGCTTGAGAGGGCCCTCCTAGCGTCGGCCGGGAATCGGCACATCCCGCATCAGGAGGGCTCATCGTGGTGTTGCAGGTCCTGTCCGACTGGCTCACGCCGCTGGTCGCGACACCCCCGAAGACCGTCTCCCCGGAGGTCGGCGCCCTTCGCGACACCGGCAGGTCGCTGATCCTGCGCGACCTCACAGAGAAGGTCGTCGCGTACGAGTCGAACAACCCGGATCCCACCGGCACCACGCCCACCGAGAAGGACTTCGCCACCGTCCGGCTGGAGATCTTCGGTCCCGACGGCACGCGGATCGGGCGGACCGAAGGCGCCGGCCGGATGCTCTACCGCCGGGAGGAGGACGGGCACTTCATCGCGTACTTCGGCGAGGAGATCACGCTCGACGACGGCAACGTCGTCCGGGCGGGCGGGCTCGTCGACGACGCCCGGCTGACCGCGGGCGAGCACGCGACGTTCCCCGCCGTCGTGGTCAGCGGTCCGCTGCGCGGGGCGATCGGCTTCCGGCAGTTCCGCCCCGTGGCCAAGGAGTCGCACACGACATACGAGTCCTCGATCGTCCTGTACCGGAGGTGACGGCCGCCGTGTCACCGACCCCCGCGGCGCGCCCCGCCGCCCCTCCGCCCGCACCTCCCTCCCCCGCACCCCCCGCACCGCTTCCCACCCGCCGCATCGGCTCCCTGACCGTGGGCGCCCAGGGCCTCGGCTGCCTGGGCCTGTCCGAGTTCTACGGGCCGGTCGCCCCGGAGACCGCGATCGCCACGATCCGGCGCGCCCTCGACCTGGGCGTCACCCTCCTCGACACCGCCGACGTGTACGGGCACGGCGCGAACGAGGAGCTGGTCGGCCGGGCGATCGCCGGGCGCCGCGACGAGGCGGTGATCTCGACGAAGTTCGGCGTCGTCCGGCCCGGACCGGGCGTCGGCACGGGCATCCGCGGCGACGCGGCCCACGTCCGGGAGAGCTGCGAGGCCTCGCTCCGCAGGCTCGGCGTCGAGCACATCGACCTGTTCACGCTCACCCGCCCCGACCGGAACGTCCCCGTCGAGGAGACCGTGGGGGCGCTGGCCGAACTCCGGAAGGAGGGCAAGATCCGTGAGTTCGGGCTGAGCGAGGCGGGACCGCGGACCCTGGAGCGGGCGCACGCCGTCGCCCCGGTGGCCGCGCTGCAGACCGAGTGGTCGCTGTGGTCGCGGGGCATCGAGCGCGAGGTGGCGGGGGTGTGCCGGCGGCTCGGCATCGCGATCGTCCCGTACGCGCCGCTCGGCCGCGGGTTCCTGACCGGCACGGTCCGCTCCGCCGACGCGTTCGGCGAGGGCGACTTCCGCGGCTTCGGACTGCCCCGGTTCACCCGGGACAACCTCGCCGCGAACCTGCCGCTGGCCGACCGGCTCTCCGCACTCGCGGCCGAACTCGGCACGACCCCGGCCCGGTTGGCGCTGGCCTGGCTGCACCACCGGGGGCCCGACGTCGTTCCCGTGCCCGGCACCGGCAGCCTGGAACACCTGGCGGAGAACGCCTCGGCGGTCGGCCTCCGGCTCGGCCCGTCCCAGCTGGCGGCGGTCGAGGCGGCGGTCCCGGCGGACGAGGTCCACGGCGCCCGCTGGAACGAGCAGAGCCTCGCGTACATCGAGGAGTGACGGACGGGCTCGTTCGGGGCCGTCCGGGCCGCAGGAAGGACGGTGGGGCGGCCTCCCTCTCGGGGAGGCCGCCCCACCGTCCTTCCTGCGTTCTCTTCGCCGGCCCCTACCCGGGCACCTCCTCCCGCGACAGCGAGAGGGCCCGCGACGGGCAGAGGTCCACGGCCAGTTCGAGCTCCTCCAGGAGGTCCTCGCCCGGCTTCTCCTCCACGACCACCACCAGGCCGTCGTCGCCGTGGTCGAAGACCCCGGGGACGGTGACCGCGCAGTGTCCGGCCGCCATGCAGCGGTTCCGGTCGGCGTGCACCCGCATCGTCGTCCCCTCCCTCACCACTCGACCGGCAGGCGGTGCACGCCCTGCATCGTCCCGCCGCTGCGGGAGGGCAGTTCGGCGACCGGAACCGCCGGCCGCAGTCCCGGGATCCGGGCGAACAGCGTGGTGAAGGCCACCTCCAGCTCCATCCGCGCCAGGTTCTGGCCCAGGCACTGGTGGATGCCGAAGCCGAACGCGAGGTGCTGCCGGGCCGCCGCCGCGCCGCCGCGGCCCTCGGAGCGGTGGATGTCGAAGGTGTACGGGTCCTCGTACACGGCGGGGTCGCGGTTGGCCATCGAGGAGGAGACGAGGATCCCCTCCCCCGCCCTGATGACCTCCCCGTCGATCTCGATGTCCTCCTTCGCGACCCGGACGCCGGAGACGTCCGTCACGGAGACCATCCGCAGCAGTTCGTCGACGGCCGCCGGGACCGCCTCCGGCGGTGCCGCGCGGAACGCGGCCAGCTGGTCCGGGTGTTCGAGGAGGGTGACGACGCCGAGGGCGATCATCTGCGAGGTCGTGTCGTGGCCGCCGATCAGCAGGGCCAGCGCGATCCGCAGCAGGTCCTCCCGGGTGAGGTCCTCGCCGTCGACCCGGCCGGCCAGCCGCCCGAGCACCCCGTCGCCGCCGCCCGGGGTGCGCTCCTTCGCGGTGACGAGCTCGTCGAGGTAGTCCCACAGCGCCCGGCCCGCCGCCTCCGCGCCCTCGGCGTCCTTCGCCTGGAGCAGTCCCGCGGTCTTCTCCTCGAAGAAGGCGTGGTCCTCGTACGGGACGCCGAGCAGCCGGGAGATCACCATCGAGGGGATCGGCAGGGCGAAGTCCTCGACCAGGTCCGCGGGCGGCCCCTTGCGGAGCATGTCGTCCACCAGCCCGCCGGTCAGTTCCTCGACCCCGGCGCGCATCTCGCGGACGTGCTTGAGGCTGAAGTCGGGGGCGAGCAGGCGGCGGTGCACGTCGTGCACCGGCGGATCGAAGCCGATGACGGCGATCGGTTTGAAGATGGGCGCCTCGAAGCGCGGCAGCACCACGGGGAAGTCGTCCCGGGAGCGGTCGGCGGAGAGCCGCGGGTCGGCGAGGAGCTTCCGGCCGGTGGCGTGTCCGGTGACCATCCAGAGGGACGATCCGTCCCACAGGGACACCCGGTGCAGCGGTCCGTTCCGCCCGAGTTCCCGGTAGCCCGGGGAGGGTTGGTAGGGGCAGGTCCTGTCCTGGGGATAGGAGAGCACCGTAAGCGTTCCTTCCGTCGTGTCGGGTCGGATCGAACCGGGTCGGGTCCGGTCCGGTCAGTCCGAGGCGGTCGACACCGCCGGTGCCGGCGCGGTGGTCGGAGTGGCGGGCGGAGCGGGGCGCTCCCGCGTACGCCCCCATCTGCGCATCCCCGGTTCCTCCACGAACCGGTGCAGCGCCCAGGAGAGCAGGGTGGTGACGGCGAACAGCGCCGCGAGGAGGCCGGTGGCCTGCACCACGTCCCAGGTCCGGCCCGCGCCGAGGAGCGTGTGCCCGTACGTCAGGACCAGGAAGTGCACGAGGTACGAGGCGTACGACACGGTGCCCAGCCACTGCGGGACGCGGCCCCGGAAGGGCGAGAAGCCACCGCGCACGTCCGCCGTGGCCACCGCCGGGATCAGCAGGGCGAGCGGCGCCACGATCGGCGCGGTCAGGCTGTAGACCCCCGGGAACCGGGAGACCTGGACGGCGAAGCCGAGGACGAGGAGCGCGAGCGCGGGCACCGGGCCGAACCGGATCCAGCCGCCGGTGCGGACGATCCGGGCCATGACGATGCCGAGCGTGAAGTCCAGCGCGCGTACGGGCGGGAAGGACACCAGGAACCAGTTCTGGGTGAGCGACATGTCCTGCCCCGGCAGCTTCGGCGCGCCCGGCAGCCAGGCCTGCGCGACGGCGGGCAGCAGCATGACGACCGCGACGAGGGCGCCCGCGGCCCACCACAGCCGGTGGGCCGGGATCCGCCGGACGAGGGCGTACAGGAGCGGGAACGCGAGGTAGAACAGCAGGTCGCAGGCGAGGGACCAGGTGACCACGTTGAGGGACAGGATGACGTCGAGCCGCGGGTACCAGGTGTGCACCAGGAACAGGCTCGGCAGCAGCTTGAACAGGTCGAGCGTCTGCCCGGCCCAGAGCGCGAGGCCGAGGGCGGCGAACCAGGTGACGACGTGGTTCGGGTAGACCTTGGCCAGCCGGCGGCGCCAGAAGCGGCCGGCCGGCTGCCCCTCCCGCACCGACCAGGTGAGGACGAAGCCGCTGAGGACGAAGAAGAACTCCACCCCGAGCCAGCCGATCGCGAAGGCGTAGGGCCGCAGGGCCGCCTCCGTGTCCGGGTGGTAGAAGCCGAGGACGAAGGAGTGGCAGAGGAAGACCAGGAAGGCCGCGGCGAAGCGCATTCCGGTGAGCGAGGGGAGTCTGGAGGGCTCCGTCGGCTGGGAGGACATGGATCTCTTCTCGTCGGGGGGTTCTCGTGCGGGGTGGGGCTCGTGTGTGTGGGGGGCTCGTGCGGGGACGTCCGGGTCAGTGCGGGGACGTCCGCTCGGTGATGTCGATGGCCCGTGCCGGGCACAGGTAGGCGGCCTCGCGGGCCCTGTCGTGGTGTTCCGGCGCGGGTTCCGGGGTCAGGACGACGACGAGGCCCTCGTCGTCCTGGTCGAAGACCTCGGGGAGGGTGGCCATACAGCGGCCGCCGCTGATGCAGGACTCCCGGTCGGCGCGCAGCCGCATCGCGGTCACCACTCGACGGGCAGGGACAGCACGCGCTGCACCGTGCCCGCGCCGAGGATCGGCAGCTCGTCCACGCCGACCGCCAGGCGCATGCCGGGGATGCGGGTGAGCAGTTCCCGGAAGGCGACCTCCAGTTCGAGGCGGGCGAGGTTCTGGCCGAGGCACTGGTGGATGCCGAAGCCGAAGGTCACGTGGTGGGTGTCGGAGCGCAGCACGTCGAACTCGTCGGGCCGCTCGTGGAAGTTCTCGTCGCGGTTGGCGAGGGTCCCGGAGACGAGGACGCCCTCGCCCTCGCGGATGAGGTGGCCGGCGATCTCGATGTCGCCCTTGGCGATCCGGGTGGCGACGAGGTCGGTGGTGGCGATGAAGCGCAGCAGCTCCTCGACGGCGCCGGGCAGCCGTTCGCGGTCCTCGTGGAGCTTCGCGAGCTGGTCGGGGTGTTCGAGGAGGGTGATGAGGCCGAGGGCCAGGGACGAGGAGGTGGTCTCGTGCGCGGCGATCAGCAGGACGAGCGCGATGGAGACGAGCTCCTCGTGGCCGATGTCGCCGGTGAGCACCCGCTCGGTGACGAGCTGTCCGAGCAGTCCGTCCGTGGGGGACTTGATCTGCTCGGTGACCAGGCCGTCGATGTAGTCGACGAGGTTCTGCGCGGCGGTCGCCGACTCCTCCTCGGTGCCCAGCATGACCTTGCCGCTGGCGTCCTGGAAGAACTCGTGGTCCTTGTAGGGGACGCCGAGGTGGCGGCAGATGACGAGGGACGGCAGCGGCACGGCGAGCAGCGGCACCAGGTCCGCCGGCGGGCCGTGGGCGATGATCCGGTCGACGAAGCCGGAGACGATCTTCTCGATCTCGGGCCGCATCCGCCTGACCTGCTTGAGGCTGAAGTGCGGGTTGAGGTAGCGCCGGTAGATGTCGTGCTGCGGCGGGTCCATCGCGATCAGGGCGAGGCTCCGGGCGATGTGGGACCGGAACCGGGGCGCGACGATGGGGAAGTCGGGGTGGGTGCGCAGCGAGGAGAGGTTCGGGTGGGTGAGGATCTCCCGGGACTCCTTGTAGCCGGTGACCATCCAGGCCTCGCGGCCGTCGAACAGGGTCACCTTGAGGACCGGGCCCGCCTCTCCGATCTCGCGGTATCCGGCGGGCGGCTGGTAGGGGCACGTGCGCGGCTGCGGGTACGGCGGTGCTTCTGCCATTGCCTTCTCGTCCTTCGAACGGGGCGGAACGCCGGGATGCGGGGTGCGGGATGCGGGTGCGGGGGGCTCCCCGACCGGACCCGTGGGCGGGTCAGGGGGTCGGGACCGGGAATCGGGGAGCGCGGATCGGGAGCCGCCGGCTTCGGGCCGTCGGGGCCGGGGTCGCCAGGACCGGGGTCGTCGGGGCCGGGACCGCTCGGGCCGGGCTTCCCGGCCGGGGTCGTCGGGGTCGGGCGGCGGAGGGGCGCCGGGGCGGCGCAGGTGGGGTTCGGCGTCCCTGGAAGGGCGACGCTATTGAGCTCCGGGACGCCGGGCAAGCGCGGTTAAGCGCCGCTTCAGAACTCCTTTCGTCCGGTTCCGGGCGGACGCGGGACGGCCGCCAGGAGGGCGCGGGTGTAGGGGTGCTCGGGGGCGCGCAGGACCCGCTCGGCCGTGCCGGACTCGACGATCCGTCCGTCCTTCATGACGGCGACCCGGTGGCTCAGCCGGCGCACCACGCCCAGGTCGTGCGAGACGAACACGTAGGCCACGCCGAGACGTTCCTGGACGCGGATCAGGACGTCGAGCACCTGGGCCTGGACGGAGGCGTCGAGGGCGGAGACCGGCTCGTCGCAGACGACGACGTCGGGTTCCGGCGCGAAGGCCCGGGCGATCGCGAGGCGCTGCGCCTGGCCGCCGGACAGGTCGCGGGCCCGCCGGTCCAGGACGTCGGGAGCGAGGCCGACGTGCTCCAGGAGTTCGGCGACGCGTGCCGCGCGGGCGTCCCGGGGGGTGCCGATCGCCCGCAGCGGCTCCTCGAGGAGCTGCCGTGCGGTGTAGCGGGGGTCGAAGGAGCCCAGCGGGTACTGGTGGATCGTCTGGACCCGGCGGCGGGCCGCGCGGCGTTCGGCGCGGGTGCGTTCGGTCCAGGTGCGCCCGTCGAGCTCCACGCGGCCCGCGTCGGGCGTCACGACCCCCGTCAGCATCCGGCCCACGGTGGTCTTGCCGGAGCCGGACTCGCCGACGACGCCGAGGGTCTCCCCGGCCCGTACGGTGAACGACACACCGTCGACGGCGGTGAGTTCGGGCCGGCCGGGCAGCCGGTACCGCTTCACCAGTCCCTCGGCGCGCAGCAGTACCGGGCCGGGTGCGGGCGCGGCCCTGGTCTCCTCGCCGGGGACGGCCGCGACCAGGGCCCGGGTGTACGGGTGGCGGGGCGCGGACAGGATCCGCCCGGCGGGGCCGTCCTCGACGAACCGTCCGTCCTTCATGACGTGGACGCGGTCGGCCAGTTCGCCCACGACGCCGAGGTCGTGGCTGATGAGCAGGACGGCGGTGCCGTCGCGGGCGCGGGCGCGCAGCAGCCGGAGGATCTGCTGCTGCACGGTGGCGTCGAGGGCGGTGGTGGGCTCGTCGGCGATGAGCAGGTCGGGGCGGGCGGCGAGCGCGGAGGCGATCAGGGAGCGCTGGCGCAGGCCGCCGGAGAGCTGGTGGGGGTACTGGGCGGCCCGGGTGCGGGGGTCGGGGACGCCGGCCGCTTCGAGCAGCCGTTCCGTCTCCTCCCGTATGCGCGCGGGCGGGACGGTCCGGTGGGTGCGCAGCGGTTCGGCGACCTCCGCGCCGACGCGGCGGAGCGGGTCGAGCGAACCGAGCGCGTCCTGGAGCACGAACCCGACGCGCCGGCCGCGCAGCGCGCGCAGCCGGCGGCCGTCGAGTCCGCGCAGGTCGACGCCGTCGAAGGTCAGCGCGGCGGCCCGCACGTCGGCCCCCTCGCCGGCCAGGCCGACGAGGCTGCGGGCCGTGACGCTCTTGCCGGAGCCGGACTCGCCGACGACCGCGACGATCTCCCCCGGCCGTACGGTGAACGACACCCCGCGCACCGCCTCCACCCGGCGACGGCCGCGGCCGAAGGAGACGGTCAGGTCCTCCACCCGGACCAGTTCGCGCGCGGCGGCCGGTGCGCCGGGCGCCGCCGGGGCTTCGGCCGGGGCCGTGCGGGGCTCGGTGCTCATGCGGTGCTCCCGTCGACGGTGCGCTGGATGTGGCGGCCGACCGTCGTGATCGCGAGGACGGCGAGGGTGATGGCGGCGCCGGGGAAGGCGGCGGGCCACCAGGCGAGGGCGAGGAAGTCGCGGCTGCCGGCCAGCATCGCGCCCCATTCGGCGGTGGGCGGCTGGGGGCCGAGGCCGACGAAGCTCAGGCTGGAGCTCGCCACGATCATCGCGCCCAGGGAGACGGTGGCGAGCGCGAGGACCGGTCCGAGCGCGTTGGGCAGCACGTGCCGCAGAACCACCTGGGCGCGGCTCCAGCCGAAGCCGTACGCGGCCTCGACGTACGCCCGGCCGCGCAGCGAGATCACCTCGGCGCGGGCGACGCGGGCGAAGCCGGGCAGCGCACCGACGGCGAGGCCGACGGTGGCGGCGCCCGCGCCGGGGCCGAGGACGGCGACGACGAGGAAGACGAGCAGGAGGCCCGGCACGGAGAGCAGGACGTCGAGGAAGCGGCCGATGGCCTGGTCGGCGAAGCGGCCGAGCTGGGCGGCGGCGACGCCGACGAGGGTGCCGCCGACGAGGGCGAGGGCCACCGCGCCGACGCCGATGAGCAGCGACGGCCGGGTTCCGTGGACGATCCGCGCGTACAGGTCGCGGCCGTTCTGGTCGGTGCCGAGCCAGTGCCCGTCGCCGGGCGGGCGCAGCAGGGCGTCGATGTCGGCCGCGTCGGGGTCGACGGAGGTGAAGAGGCCGGGGAAGGCGGCCATGGCGGTCAGCACCGCGAGGACCGCCGCGCCGAGCCAGAGGCCGGTGCGGGGGCGGGTCACGCGGGCCTCCCGGCGTCGCGGGTGCGGGGGTCGACGAGCCACTGGAGGGCGTCGACGACGAGGTTGACGAGGACGAACACGGCCGCGGCGAGCAGGACGACGGCCATGACGACGGGCATGTCCTTGTTCTGCACCGCCGAGAGCACCAAGCGGCCGACGCCCTGGCGGGAGAAGACGATCTCGACGATCACGGCCCCGCCGATCAGGGAGCCGGCGATCCAGCCCAGGAGCGTCGTGGCGGGCAGCAGGGCGTGCCGCAGCACGTGCCGCAGGCGCAGGGCGAGTTCGCCGATGCCGCGGGCCCTGGCGGTGACCACGAAGGGTTCGTCGAGGGCGCGCAGGAGCCCTTCGCGCAGCACCTGGGCGACGACGGCGGTGGGCGCCGCGGCGAGCGCGAGCGTCGGCAGGACCAGGCTGCCCGGGCCGGACGCGCCGACGGTCGGGAACCAGCCGAGGCCGAAGGAGAAGAAGGTCAGCAGGAGCAGGCCGAGCCAGAACGGCGGCAGCGCGACGACGACGGACTCGGCGGCGGCGAACAGGGTGCGGACCCAGCGGCGGCGGTGCGCCCCGAGCACGGCGAGGACGACCGAGCCGGCCGCGGTGACGAGCAGGGTGGAGGCGATCAGCGCGAGGGTGTCGGGGAGCTGGGACCCGACGGCCTCCCACACGGGCCGGCGCAGCACGTACGAGTCCCCGAAGTCGCCGCGGACGATCCGGCCGAGGTAGCCGAGGTACTGGGCGGGCAGCGGGTCGTCCAGGTGGTACTCGGCGGTGATCTCGGCGCGGACGCGGGGCGAGACGCTGGAGCGGGCGAGCAGCACGTCCGCGGTGCTGCCCGGCATGATCTGGAGGACCGCGAAGGCGAGGGTCACCGCGCCCCAGAGGACGACGACGGCGCCGGCCGCGCGGCCGAGGACGAGCCGGAGCAGGCGGGCGGGGCGGGCCCGCTCCCGGGCGGTGGCGCCGGGAGCGGGCCCGCCGCCGGTCAGGAGGCCAGCCATGCCGCGTAGAGGTCGGCGGAGCCGTCGGAGGTGAAGCCGGTGCCGCGCACCGCGTCGCGGGCGGCGAGGGTGGAGACGGGCGAGTAGACCGGGAGGACGGCGGCGTCCTCGGTGATCCGCCGCTGCACCTCGCGGTAGATCCGGAACTGCTCCTTCTGGTCGGTGGCGCGCTGTGCGTCGGCGAACAGCCGCTCCACGTCCGGGGCGTCGTAGCGGGCCATGTTGTTGCTGATGCCGCGGGCGGGGGTGGGGATGTTGTCCTTGCCGAACAGGACGCGCAGGACGTCGGGTCCGGGCGAGGAGAAGCTGGTGTCGATGATCTCGTAGTCGCCGGCGAGCAGCCGTTCGACGAAGGTGCCGCCGTCGACGTTCTCCTCGACGAACTCGACGCCGAGCTTCTTGCCGGCGGACTGGATCTGCACGGCGAGGTTGGTGATGGACGGGTCGGACCACAGGTGCCGGACGCGCAGCCGCTCGCCGTCCTTGGTGCGGTAGCCCTGGGCGTCGCGGGCGGTCCAGCCCGCCGCGTCGAGCAGCCGCGCGGCCTCCTGGGGGTCGTGGGCGTAGGCGGCGGCGAGGGAGGCGTCGTGGCCGGGGGTGGTCGCGGACAGCGGGCCCTCGGCGGAGGGGTACTGGCCGAAGTGGACGCGCTGGGCGATGGTCGACCAGTCGATGCCGGCGCGCAGCGCCTTGCGCACGGCGGCGTCGGCGAGGGGGCCCTTGGCGGTGTTGGGCCAGTAGCTGTAGTTGGCGCCGGGGAAGCTGGTGCTGTGCAGGGTGAAGCCGGGGGTCTTCGCGAGCTGCCGGGTGCTGGTGGGGTCGAGGCCGGTGGCGGCGTCGACCTGGCCGCTGGTGAGGGCGCCGAAGCGGGAGGCGTTGTCGGGGACGACCTGGACCCGGATGCCGTCGAGGCGGGCCGGTCCGGAGTGGCCGGCGGAGTCGGGGGCCCAGGCGTGGTCGGGGTTCCGGGTGTACTCGATGCCCTTCTGCGCGACGAGTCCGGTGGCGGTGCGGAACGGGCCGGTGCCGACGATCTTCTTGCAGAGTTCGGCGGTGGGCCCCTTGAGTCCGGCCGGGGACTCGATGCCGAGGTTGGGCAGCGCGAGGGCGCCGAGGAAGCCCGAGTCGGGCTGCTTGAGGGTGATCTCGACCGTGTGGGGATCGACGGCCCGGGAGGACTTGTAGGCGGAGATCAGGCTGGAGGCGAGGAGGGACTTGGTCGCGGGGTCGGCGACGTGGTCGAGGTTGGCGACCACGGCCGCCGCGTCGAAGCGGGCGCCGTCGGTGAAGGTGACGTCGTCGCGGAGGGCGAAGGTGTAGGTCCGGCCGTCGGGCGACAGCGTCCAGCTCTTGGCGAGCCAGGGTTCGAAGGCACCCTTCGGGGTCTGGTGGACCAGGGAGTCCAGGATCGGCCGGGACAGCAGCCGGGCGGCCTCGGTGGGGCTCTGGTGGGGGTCGAGGCACTCGGGTTCCTTGGCGATGGCGATCCGCAGGGTGCCGCCGTCGCGGGGCGGGCCGCCGGCGGCGTTGCCGCCGGCGGTCCCGGTCCCCGCGGAGCACGCGGTCACCAGCGTCGTCAGCAGGGCGGTTCCCGCCGCCAGCAGGGCGGATCTCTTCGGCCGTGTCCGTGTACCCGAGTGCATGCTCGTCGTCCTCATCGCTTGTGCCGTGACGTTCGGTCAGTCACGGTGCACGGCCGGACTAAAGCCGGTCTGAAAGCGGACGGCGGGCGGTGGGGGCGGGCGGTCCGGGCCGGTCAGAGCGAGGCGGCGATCTTCGCGACGAGTTCGTACGAGCGGATCCGGGCCTCGTGGTCGGGGACCTGGGTGAGGACGAACAGCTCGTCGGCGCGGGTCCGGGCGACGAAGTCGGCGAGGCGGGGCGCGATGCGGTCCGGGGCGCCGACGAACTGGGGGTCGATGCGCGAGCGCAGGAAGTCCCGCTCGGCGGACGTGTGGGTGTGCGCGGCGGCCTCCTCCTCGGTGGGCAGGACGCTCTCCGGGTCGACGGTGCGCATGAGGATCTGTCCGTGCACGAAGGCCTCGGCGAGCCGGTGGGCGCGCGCGTCGCTGTCGGAGGCGACCGCTATCACCGCGACGCAGGCGTGCGGTTCGGACAGGCCCGGGGCGGGCCGGAAGGCCTCGCGGTAGGCGTCCAGCGCCTGGGGGGCGCCGCCGCCGACGATGGCGTGGGCGTAGACGTACGGCAGTCCGGCCCGGCCGGCGTGGACGGCGCTGCCGATGCTGGAGCCGACGAGCCAGAACCGGGGCGGGACCTCCGGCTCGGGGACCGCCCGCACTCCCTGGTGCCCGCCGGCGAAGTATCCGCGGAGCTCGTCGAACTGGGCGTCGAAGCCGAGCCGGCGGGGGTCGCCGAGGCGGGCCGCGGAGGCGGGCGAGCCGCCGGTGGCCCGGCCGAGTCCGAGGTCGACGCGGCCGGGGTAGAGGCTCGCGAGCACGCCGAACTGCTCGGCGACGGCGAGGGCGGAGTGGTTGGGCAGCAGGACCGCCCCGGACCCGACGGTGAGGGTGCGGGTGGCCTGCAACAGGGGCCCGGCGAGGACGGCGGGGCTGGACGTGGCGAGGGCGGGGGTGCCGTGGTGCTCCGCCACCCAGTAGCGGCGGTAGCCGAAGCCCTCCACCGCCGCGGCCAGGTCGACGGTGCGGCGCAGCGCGTCGCCGGGCGTGTCGCCGCGCCAGACGGGGACCGTGTCGTGCACCGAAATCGCGATTCCCTCGGCCACCTGGTTCTCCTCCTGCTGCTGGGCGGTCGCCGGTCTCGCGGACACGATCCTGAGGCGACCTCATGTTGTCCCGGGAAGTTAAGTCGAGCATGCCTCAGGTTGTCAATGCCGGGGCGCCCGGGGCCGGGAGCAGGTCTTCGGCCGCCTCCAGGGACAGATGGCCGGGCACCTCGGGCCGCCGCTCCAGACGGTGCACGAACACGGTCCCGGCCGCCGCCCCGCCGGAGGCGCCGACCGGCCCGGGACCGCCCGTACCGGAGCCGTCCGTCCGGAAGTCGGTTTCCTCCGGGCCGAGTTCCTCGAACCCGTAGTGCGCGTAGAGGCCGGCGACCTTGGCGTTCTTCGCGGTCGGCCGGTACGCGCCCCGCACCTCCGCGAATCCAGCACGGGCGGCCCGGTCGAGGAGCGCCGCCAGGCAGGCCTGCTCGATGCCCCGCGCGAAGACCCGGCAGCTGAGCAGCATGTTCTCGATGTGCAGGACCTTCTCCTCGGCGCGCAGGAACACCGCGCCGACGAGCCCGTTGCTCCCGAACCGGTCCCCCGCCGTCAGCCCGAGCACGGTGGTGCCGGGACCGTCGGCCCCGGCCCGCACCTCCTCGGCCGACAGCCGCCGCGTCGTGAGGTTGAACTGGTTGGTGCGCAGCGTGAGCTGGGACAGCCGGGGGATCTCCGCCGGGGCCGCCGGGGCCAGCCGGACGGTCACGCCGAGCCCGTCGAGGAACTCCTCCGCGCTCCCCGCCGCGGACAGGAAGTCCGCCCGCGCCGACTCCTCGTGGTAGCGGCGGGTGCGGACCCGGTCCTCGGACGTCACCTCCGTCGTCGTGAACCAGCCGTCCGCGAGCAGCCGCGTCACGTGCAGCGCCGGGTCGCCGTCCAGCGGGATCACCGTCGTCTCCGGGAGCTCCGCGGCCACCGCCGCGCATTCGCGCACGTTGTCGTCGGCGAACACCACGCTGTCGCCGCCCAGGTTGAGACCGCCGGCCAGCGCGCGCAGCGACTCCGCCTTGGGCTGCCAGCCGGCGAGGATCCGGACGAAGTCCTCCTCCCGCACCCGCAGGTCCGGGTGGTCGCGGAGCGCCGCCACCACGGTCTCCCGGTCGTTCTTGCTGACCGCCGCGAGCAGGACGCCCTGCGACTGGAGCTGCTTCACCACCCCCTGGACCCGGTGGAAGGCCTCGCCCCGGCGCCCGTGCGCCACCTCGATGCCCTCCACGCCGTCGTCGCCCAGGACCCCGCCCCACAGGGTCTCGTCCAGGTCCACGGCCAGCACCTTCTTCGTCCGGCCGGTCACCGCCCGGACCAGGTGGCCCAGTTCACGGGCGTACGCGGCGAGGAACCCGTCGGAGAACCGGGCCCCGGCGTACGCGTCGAAGCGGGCGTCGGCGAGTTCGACCGGCCCGCCGAGCAGCGGGTCGACGTCGAGCACGACGACCCGGCCCAGCTCCTCCCCGAACCCGAGGAGTTCCGCGTTGGCCGTCCGCCAGACGGCGCCGAGCCGCGCGCGGGACGGCAGGTCGAGCAGCTGCGCCTGCTGGTTCCCCGGCAGCGGCAGCGTGTTGAGCACGAGGGTGCCGGAGGAGCGGTCGGCGAACCGGGCCGCCAGCCCCCGCCACAGCGTCAGTTTGCGGCGCAGGACGCCGTCGACGTCCTCCGCCGTGAACGGCACCGGCACCTCGTCGAAGACGGTCGCGTGGTCCAGGACGCACACGGTCACGTCGGCGGGCTCCGTGTGCAGCGAGCTCCCGGGGTCGCCGAGTTCGTGCACGTACGAGCCGAAGCCGGTGAGCCGCACCTCGGGCAGGAAGCCGTGCCGGGCGAGTTCGGCGAGCAGCGCCGTCCGCAGCGCGTCCAGGGTGCCGCCGCCGGTCAGCGCGACCGTGACGGCGGGCAGGCCGGGGTGGTGCGCGCGGGCCCGCGCCGGGTCGACGCGGGCGAGCAGGCGGGCCGCGCGGGCGAGGTCCGTCCGGTCGAGCGCGGCGAGCAGGGCGGGCACGCGGTCGAAGTGGCGGTCCAGGCCGCCGTCGCGGTGCAGCGCGCGCAGGACGTCGAGGGCGCGGAGGGCGCCGGCGGGCACGGCGGCGGTGGCGGCGGGATCGGTCGTCATCGGACGGTCTCCGGGGTGCGGGTGTCGAGCGACAGGAGGAGGTGCGCGGCCAGTTCGTGCGCGGTGCGGTGCTCCAGGACGACGGAGGGGCGGACCTCCGCCCCGGTCTCGCGGTTCAGCCGGGCCGCGATCTCCAGCGAGCCGAAGGAGGTGATGCCGATCTCGGTGAGGTCGGCGGCCGGGTCGACCTCGCCGGGGGCGTACCCGAGGGAGGCGGCGACGGCGTCGAGGACGCGCGCGAGCACGACGTCCCGCCGTTCCTCCTCGGGCACCTCGCCCAGGACCAGGAGGGGCGCCCCGGGCCGCTCGGGGGCGGCCGGGGGCGCGTCCGGAAGGGGGCCAGGCGCGGGGCGGCCCAGCCAGTACGGACGGTGCTGGAACGGGTAGACGGGCACCAGCGCGGGGTCGGCGGCCGGTCCCGCGCCGAGCAGCCGGCCCCAGTCGACGCGGACGCCCCGGCAGTGCGCCTGGGCGACGGCCCGGACGACCGAGGCGGCCTCCGCCGCGGGGCGGCGGACCAGCGGGATCACGGCGGCCTCGTCCCGCCGGTCGGCGAGGCAGTCGGCGACCAGGCCGGTCACGGTGGTGTCGGGGCCGATCTCGACGAAGGTGTCGACGCCGAGGCCGCGCAGGGCCGTCACGCCGTCGTGGAAGCGGACCGCGCCGCGCACCTGGGCCGACCAGCGGCCCGGCGCGGAGAGTTCGGCGAGGTCCGCCACCTCCCCGGTGCGGTTGGCCACCAGGGGGACGCGCGGCCGTGACACGGCGAGGCCGGCCGCCGCCGCGTCGACCGCGGCGAGCGCGGATTCCATGTGCGGGGAGTGGAAGGCGTGGCCGACCTTGAGCGCCTTGGTCCGCACGCCCTCCGCACGCCAGAGGGCCGCGAGACGGCGCACGGCGTCGGCGTCGCCGGACACCACGGTCGACCGGGGGCCGTTGACCGCGGCGACGGCCACCGCTCCCCCGGCCCGCGCGAGCGACTCCCGGACCTCGTCCTCGGAGGCCCGGATCGAGAGCATCGCCCCGCCCGAGGGGGCGGCCTGCATGGCGCGGGCGCGGGCGACGACGAGCCGGGCGGCGCCGTCCAGGGACAGGGCGCCGCCGACGTACGCGGCCGTGAGCTCGCCGATCGAGTGGCCCAGGAGCGCGACCGGGACGAGCCCGAAGGACTCGGCGAGCCGGGCGAGCGCCGCCTGGACGGCGAACAGCGCCGGCTGGGCGTACTCGGTCCGCCCCAGGAGCGCCGCCCCCGGGCTGCCGGGCGCGGCCAGGACCACGTCCCGCAGGCCGGGCCCCCCGTCGGGCCCGCGGGCCGCGTCGAGGGCGGCGCACACGGCGTCGAAGGCCTCGGCGTACACCGGGAACGCGTCGGCGAGTTCGGCGCCCATGCCGGGCCGCTGGGTGCCCTGGCCGCTGAACACGAAGGCGATCCGGGGCCCGGCGACGGCGCTCGTGACGGGCGCGGAGGGGGCCGCGAGCGCGTCGAGCTCCCGGCCGAGCCCGGCCGCGTCGGCGCCCTGGACGGCGGCGCGGTGCCGGAAGGAGGTCCGGCGGGTGGCCAGCGTCCGGGCGACGGCGCCGAGGTCGGTGTCCGGCCGGTCGCGCAGCAGCGCCCGCAGCCGTCCCGCCTGGGCCCGCACCGCCTCGGGGGACCGCCCGGACAGGGGCCAGACGACGTCCGTCCGCGGGGCTGCGGGGACAGGGGCCGGGGCCTCCGCGGAGTCCGCTTCCGGGGCCCTGCCCGCGACGGCCGGAGTGGCGGGGGTCCCGTCGGCGACGGCGGGGGCGACGGCCGGGACGGCGGGCTCCGGGGCCCCGTCGGTGACGGTCCGGGCGACGGCCGGGGCGGGTTCCCGGGCGGGCGCGGACCCCTGGGCCTGCGCGGGCTCCCGGGGCGGTGCGGGCTGCCGGGCCTCCGTGGCCTCCGGTACGTACTCCTCCACGATGACGTGGGCGTTGGTGCCGCTGATGCCGAACGAGGAGACGCCGGCCCGGCGCGGGCGGCCCTCGGCGGCGGGCCAGGGACGGGCCTCGCTGAGGACGGCCACGCGTCCGGAGGGCCAGTCGACGAACTCGGACCACTCGTCGGCGTGCAGGGTCGCGGGCAGGACGCCGTGGCGCAGGGCCTGGACCGTCTTGATCACGCCGGCGACCCCGGCCGCCGCCTGGGTGTGGCCGAGGTTCGACTTCACCGAGCCGATGTGGAGCGGGGCCGCGCGGCCGGGGTCCTCGCCGTACGCGGCGATGAGGGCGCCCGCCTCGATCGGGTCGCCGAGGGCCGTCCCGGTGCCGTGGGCCTCGACCGCGTCGACGGCGGACGCGGGGATCCCCGCGGCGCGCAGGGCCGCCTCGACGACCTTGCGCTGGGCGGGTCCGCTCGGCGCGGTGAGTCCGTTGCTCGCCCCGTCGGAGTTGATCGCCGAGCCCGGCAGCAGGGCCAGGACGGGATGCCCGTGGCGGCGCGCGTCGGAGAGCCGCTCCAGGAGCAGGAGCCCCGCTCCCTCGCCGAAGCCCGTGCCGTCCGCGCCCTTGCCGAAGGCCTTGCAGCGCCCGTCGGCGGCGAGCCCGCCCTGGGCCGCGAAGTCGGTGAAGACCCGGGGCGTCGACATCACGGTCACCCCGCCCGCCAGCGCCAGGTCGCACTCGGAGCGGCGCAGCGACTCGGCGGCCAGGTGCAGCGCGACCAGCGACGACGAGCAGGCGGTGTCGACGGTGAGGGCGGGGCCCTCGAAGCCGAAGGTGTGGGCGAGCCGCCCCGAGACGATGCTCGCCGCGTTGCCGGTCATCAGATGGCCCTCGACGTCCGCGGCCACGGTGCCGGGCGGCGGCGCGTACTCCTGGTAGATCGCCCCGGCGAAGACGCCCGTGCGGCTGCCGCGCAGGTCGTCCGGCAGGAGCCCGGCCCGTTCCAGCAGTTCCCAGGACAGTTCGAGGAGCTGCCGGTGCTGGGGGTCCATCGCCAGGGCCTCCGTGGGGCCGATGCCGAAGAACCCGGAGTCGAAGCCGGCCGCGTCGTCGAGGAAGCCGCCGGCGCGCGCGTGCTCCAGGGCGGCCGGGTCCCAGCCCCGGTCGGCCGGCGGTCCGCCGACGGTGTCCGTGCCCCGTGCGACGACCTCCCAGAGGTCCTCGGGCGAGCGGACCCCGCCGGGGTAGCGGCAGGCCATGGAGACCACGGCCACCGGTTCGCGGAAGGCCGCGAGCCGCGCCTCCCGGTCCGCCAGCTCCCCTCTGATCCGGGCGAGTTCGTTCGTCGTCCACCGGAGGTACTCGACCAGTCTCTTCTCGTCGGCCATGGCTGCGGCCCCCTCTCGTCGTCGGGATCAGGATCGGAACTCGGCGTCGATGAAGCGGAAGAGCTCCTCCGCCGTCGACGGGGCGCCGGCCGCGTCCGCCGCGTCCGGGTCCGCCGGCCCCGGTCCGGGGGCCAGCCGGTCCAGGAGGTGGTCGGCGAGCGCCCCGGGCGTCGGGTGGTCGAAGACCAGGGTCGCCGGGAGCCGCAGGCCGGTCGCCCGGCCGAGCCGGTTGCGCAGCTCGACCGCGGTGAGCGAGTCGAAGCCGAGCTCCTTGAAGGTCCGGCCGTCCGTGGCGCCGTCCGCGCCGGGCGCGGCGCCGAGGACGGTGGCGATGTGCCGGAACACGGTGTCGGCCACCAGTTCCCGCCGCCGCTCCGGCGCGGCCGCCGCGAGCCGCTCGGACAGCCCGTCGCCGGCCGGCTCCCCGGCGCCGGCGGGCGCCTCGGCCCGGGGGCGGACGAGGGAGCGCAGCGGCGGCGCGGGTTCCGTCTCCGCCGCGAGCCGGGCCGCGTCGAGCCGTACGGCGGCGAGCGCCGGCTCCCCGGCCTCCAGGGCCGCGTCGAGGAGGGCGAGGGCGCGCTCCGGGGACAGCGGCAGGAGGCCGCCGCGGCTCATCCTGGCCCGGTCCGCCCGGGACAGCGTGCCGGTCATGCCGCTCTCCGAATGCCACAGGCCCCAGGCCACCGAGGTGGCCGGGAGGCCCGCCCGGGCCCTGGCCGTCGCCAGGGCGTCCAGGTGGACGTTGGCGGCGGCGTACGCGCCCTGGCCCGCGCTGCCGACGAGTCCGGCCGCGGAGGAGAACAGGACGAACGCCGCGAGGTCGGCGTCCCTCGTGAGCCGGTCCAGGTGGCGCGCGCCGTCGGCCTTGGGCCGCAGCACCGCGTCGAGGCGGGCCGGGTCGAGGGTGCGCAGCGTGGCGTCGTCCAGGACGCCCGCGGCGTGCACGACCGCCGTCAGGGGGCGTTCGGCCGGGATGCCGGCGAGCAGCGCGGCGACCTCCGACTCGTCGCCGACGTCCGCGGCGACGGAGGTCGCCTCGGCGCCGAGGGCGGCGAGTTCGGCGTGCAGGGCGCGGGCCCCTTCCGTGTCCGCGCCGCGCCGGCCGACGAGGAGCAGGTGCCGTACGCCGTGCCGGGCGGCGAGGTGGCGGGCGACGAGCCGGCCGACGCCGCCGTACGCGCCGGTGATCAGGGTGGTGCCGTCCGGGTCGATCGGCCGCGGTATGCGCAGCGCCACCTTGCCGGTGTGCCGGGCGAGGCTGAGGTGGCGCAGGGCCGTCGGCGCCCGGTCCACGTCCCAGGCGGTCACCGGGAGCGGCGTGAGGACGCCGGTCCGCAACAGCTCGACGAGGTCGGCGAGCATCTCCCCGATGCGGTCGGGTCCCGCCTCCATCAGGTCGAAGGAGCGGTAGCCGACGCCGTGTTCGGCCCGGACGCGGAAGGCGTCGCGCAGGTCGGTCTTGCCCATCTCGACGAACGTGCCGCCGGGGGCCAGCAGTTCGAGCGAGGCGTCCACGAACTTCCCGGCGAGGGAGTTGAGGACGATGTCCACGCCGCGTCCGCCGGTGGCGGCGCGGACCTCGGGGACGAAGGAGAGGTCGCGGGAGTTGCCGATACGGTCGGCGGGCAGTCCGGCGGCCTCGACGGCGGGGTGTTTGGCGAGGCCGGCGGTGCCGAAGACGTGCAGGCCCCAGTGGCGGGCGAGCTGGATCGCGGCGCCGCCGACGCCGCCGGCGGCGGAGTGGACGAGCAGCCACTGCCCGGGTCGGGCGTCGGCCAGGTCGCTCAGGGCGTAGTACGCCGTGAGGAAAACGGCGGGCACGGTGGCGGCCCGCGCGAAGTCGATGCCGTCGGGGATCGGGGCGAGCAGCCGGTGGTCGGTGACGGCGACCGGTCCGATGCCGCCGGACACCAGGCCCATGACCCGGTCGCCCGGGGCGAGTCCGACGACGCCGTCGCCCGTGGCGAGGACCACACCGGCCGCCTCGGTGCCGAGTTCGGCCTCGCCCGGGTACATGCCGAGGGCGAGCATGGCGTCGCGGAAGTTGAGTCCGGCGGCGCGGACGGCGATCCGCACCTCGTGGTGGCCGAGGGGCCGTTCGGGCACCGGGCGGCGCACGAGGTCGTCGGCCGAGCCGCTCCCGCCGGTGGCGAGCCGCCAGTTCCCGTCCCCGCCGGTGCCCGGGGCGAGGGCCGGCCGGTACGGGTGGAGCCGGGGCACCAGGAGGTCCGCGCCGCGCAGCGCGAACTGGTTCTCGCCGCCCGCCAGGACGCGCGGCGGCAGGTCCCCTCCGGGGCCGTCCGCGTCGACGAGGACGACCCGGCCGGGTTCCTCGGTCTGCACGCTGCGGACCAGGCCCCAGACCGCGCCGCCGACCGGTCCGGCGACGCCCTCGCCGGGCACGGCCTCGACGGCGCGCCGGGTCCGGACGACGAGGCGGACGGAGTCCAGGCCGGGTTCGGCGAGTCCGTCCCGCAGGGTGGCGACGAGCGCCTCCAGGGTGCCGCGCAGGGTCTCGGGGCGGTCGTCGCCGGGGTCCGGGACCGGCAGCACGAGGGCTCCGGGCGGGCGGGTTCCGGCGGCGAGCGCCGCCCGTACGGCGGCGAGGTCGGGGTGTCCGGGCGAGCCGAGCTCCCACACCTCCGGCCCGGGGGCGGCGGGGCCGTCCGGGGCCGGGGCCGCCTCCCAGCCGAGGACGTACAGGGGGTCGGTCCCGACGGGTTCGGCGACCCGGAAGGCCACGGCGTCGAGGTCCGCCACGGGGGTGCCGTCGGTGCCGGTGAAGGACACCGAGACGGTGTCGCCCGCGCCGCGCCGCAGGTGGGTGCGGACGGTGTCCGGGACGTCGCCGTACGGTCGCAGACCGCGCCAGCTGAAGGGGAGCCGGACGGCTCCGTCGTCGGGGAACAGGCCGGCGGCGCCGGCGGCGTGCAGGGCGGCGTCGAGCAGGGTCGGCGCGATCCGGAAGCCGGGCGCCGGAGGGGTCGGGGACAGTTCGGCGTGCACCTCGTCGCCCGACCGCCACGCGGCGCGCAGACGACGGAAGGCGGGTCCGTACCGATAGCCCTTGAGCGCCAGGTCGTCGTACAGCGCGTCGACGTCGACCGGCTCGGCGCCCGACGGCGGCCAGGGGCCCGGGAGCGCTTCGGGACGCTCCCCCTCGGGTGCGAGGGTGCCGGTGGCGTGGGCGGTCCACGGCGCCCCGAGCGGATCGGCGTCGGTCCGGTCGGCGTCGGTCCGGTCCTCGACGGGCCGGGCGTGCACGGTCAGGGGCCGCGTGCCGTCCCGCTCCGGGGGCCCGACGGCCACCTGGACCTCGACGGCGCCGCCGCCGGGTCCGTCCGCCGCGAGCACCAGCGGCTCCCGCAGGACCAGTTCCTCCAGCTGTCCGGTGCCCGCCAGTCCGCCCGCGTACAGGGCGAGTTCGGCGAGGACGGCGCCGGGGACGAGGACCGCGCCGTCCACGGCGTGGTCGTCGAGCCACGGCTGCTCGTCCGGGGAGAGCCGGCCGAGGAGCAGCAGCCCGTCGGCCCCGGCGGTCCGGACCGCGCCGGTGAGGAGCGGGTGGCCGGCCGGGCGGAGGCCGGCGGCCGGGGGCCCGGCCGCGGGCCCGGGGGCGGCCGGGTCGAGCCAGTGCCTCCGCCGGTCGAAGGCGTACGTGGGCAGGGGCGGCAGGCCCGGTGTCCGGGGTCCGGTGTGGGCGGTCCAGTCGACCGGCACGCCCTGGACCCAGGCCTCCGCGACGGAGCGCAGCACCCGGTCGAGGCCGCCCTCGTCGCGGCGGAGCGTGCCGAGGACGGCGGTGGCGTCGCCGCCGGGCGCGGCGTCGAGGATGTCCTGGACGCCGACGCCGAGCACCGGGTGCGGGCTGATCTCGACGAACACCTCGTGGCCCGCCGCGAGGGCGGCTTCCACGGCCGTCCGCAGCCGCACGGTCTCGCGCAGGTTCCGGTACCAGTAGGCGGGCCGGCCGAACTCGGGGTCGCCGGGTGCGACGGGCCCGCCGGTCACGGTCGAGAAGACCTCGGCCGTGAAGGCGTCGCGGGGCTCGGTCTCCGGGAGCACGGCGAGGAGTTCCGCCTCCAGGGACTCCACCTGGGCGGAGTGCGAGGCGTAGTCGACGTCGATGAGCCGGACGCGGACGTCCCGCTCGTCGAAGGCGCGGCGGACCTTTTCGACCTCGGCGGGCGGGCCCGCGACCACGGTGGACCGGGGGCCGTTGACGGCGGCGACGGCCGCCGCCGCGCCCGTCGCGCCGAGCACCTCCCGGACCGCGGTCTCGTCGGCGGCCACCGACAGCATCGCGCCGCCGCCCGCGAGGGCGCGGAGGGTCCTGCTGCGCAGCGCGGCGACGGCGGCCGCGTCGACGAGGGACAGCGCCCCGGCCGCCGGGGCCGCGGCGATCTCGCCCTGCGAGTGTCCGACGACGGCCGCCGGGCGCACCCCGAACGACTCCCACACCGCCGTGAGGCCGGTCATGGTCGCCCAGAGCACGGGCTGGACGACGTCCACCCGGGTCAGGTCGGCGTCGCCGCGCAGCGCGTCGAGCAGCGACCAGCCGGTGACCGGGTCGAGGACGGCCGCGACCTCGGCGATCCGCCCGGCGAACGCGGGCGAGCGGTCCAGGAGTTCGCGGGCCATGCCGGGCCACTGGGCGCCCTGGCCCGGGTAGAGGAACACCGGGGCGCGGTCGGCGGGGGCGTGGCCGGTGACGGCGTGCGGGGACGGGGTGTCGTCCGCGACGGCGGCCAGTCCTTCGAGGACCGTGGCGCGGTCTCCGGCGACGACGACCGCGCGGTGGGCGAACACGCCCCGGGCGCCCGCGAGTTCGGCGGCGACGGCGCCCGGGTCGGTGTCCGGGCGGGCCTCCAGGTGGGTGAGCAGGCGCCGGGCCTCGCCCCGCAGGGCGCCCGCCGACTTCGCGGACAGGACCAGCGCGTACGGGGTGCCGCCGCCGGGCCCGTGGTCCGGCGCGTCCTCCGGGCGGTCCGGCGCCGGGGGCTCCTCGATGACGACGTGCGCGTTGGTGCCGCTCATCCCGAACGCCGAGACGCCGAAGCGGCGCGGGCGGTCGCCCGCGGGCCAGGGGACGTTCTCGGTGAGCAGGGCCAGTCCGCCGCGCTCCCAGTCGACGTGCCGGGTCGGCGCGTCGACGTGGAGGGTGCGCGGCAGCGTCTCGTGGTGCAGCGCCTGGACCATCTTGATGATGCCTCCGACGCCCGCCGCGGCCTGGGTGTGCCCGATGTTCGACTTCAGCGAGCCGAGCCGGAGCGGCGGCCGGCCGTCCCGGCCCGCGCCGTACGCGTCGAGCAGCGCCTGCGCCTCCACCGGGTCGCCGAGGGTGGTGCCGGTGCCGTGGGCCTCGACGGCGTCGACGTCCGAGGGCGCGAGCCCGGCGTTGCGCAGCGCCTCCTCGATGACCCGCTGCTGGGAGGGGCCGTGGGGGGCGGTGAGGCCGTTGCTGGCGCCGTCCTGGTTGGTGGCGGAGCCCCGGAGCACGGCGAGGACGCGGCGCCCGTTGCGCCGGGCGTCCGAGAGGCGCTCCACGAGCAGCAGTCCGACGCCCTCGCTGAAGCCGGTGCCGTCGGCGGCGTCCGCGAAGGCGCGGCAGCGGCCGTCCGGGGACAGCCCGCGCTGCCGGCTGAACTCGACGAACGTGGCGGGCGTCGCCATCAGCGTCGCGCCGCCGACCAGCGCGAGGTCGCACTCCCCGGCGCGCAGGGCCTGCGCCGCCAGGTGCAGGGCGACGAGCGAGGAGGAGCAGGCGGTGTCGACGGTGACGGCCGGGCCCTCCAGGCCGTAGGTGTACGAGATCCGGCCGGAGGCGACGCTGCCGGCGCTGCCGGTGCCGAGGTAGCCGCCGTGCTCGCGCGGGTCGGCCTGCGCCCGGCCGCCGTACTCGGTGTAGATCAGGCCCACGTACACGCCGGTGCGCGAGCCGCGCAGACCGGCCGGGTCGATGCCGGCGCGCTGGAACGCCTCCCAGGAGGTCTCCAGGAGGAGCCGCTGCTGGGGGTCGGCGGCCCGGGCCTCGCGCGGGGACATCTCGAAGAAGTCGGCGTCGAAGTCGGCGGCGTCGTGGAGGAACCCTCCGCGCCGGACGTAGGAGGTGCCGGGGTGGTCGGGGTCGTCGTGGAAGAGGCGGTCCAGGTCCCAGCCGCGGTCCCCGGGGAAGTCGCCGATGGCGTCGCCGCCGCGCTCCAGGAGCTCCCAGAGCCGCTCGGGGCTGTCGGCGCCGCCCGGATAGCGGCAGCTCATGGAGACGATGGCGATCGGGTCGTCGTCGGTCCGCGCGGCGGTGCCGGGCCGGGTGCGCTCCGGGTCGGCCGGGGCCGCCCCGGCGGCGAGGAAGGAGGCGACGGCTCGGGGCGTGGGGTGGTCGAACACGAGGGTGGCGGGAAGCCTGCGCCCGACGGCCCTGCCGAGGTGGTCGCGGAGCTGCACGGCCGTGATCGAGTCGATGCCGAGGTCGCGGAACGGCCGGTCGGGGCGGACGTCCCGGGGCGAGTCGTAGCCGAGGACGCCGGCGACCGCCCTGGAGACCGTGGCGAGCAGTTCCGCCGGGCCGGCGGGGCGGCCGGTGGCCTCCGGTCCGGCCGGGCCGACGACGCCCAGGCGGCGGGTCTGCGCGGGGACGGTCGGCGGGGCCTCGGGCAGGGGGCCGTCCAGGGTGCGCAGCCGTATCCCGGCGGCGGTGAGGACGGGACGCCCGTCGGCGTCGAGGGCGGCGGCCGCGAGCTCCTCGGGACCGCGCCGGGTGACGGCGATCCGGGCCACGGGGGTGCCGGGGGCGTGCACCCGGACGTCGGTCCAGGCGAAGGGGACGGTGACGGTGACGGGGGCGGCCTCCCCGGCGTTCGTGGCCGTAGCGGTCCCGGTCGGATCGGCCGGGCCGGCCGGAGTGCTCGGGTCGGTCGGGCCGGTCGTGGTGAGTCCGGCCAGGAAGGAGGCCTGGAGCGCGGCGTCGAGTACCGCCGGATGGACCGCGTACCCCGGCCCCGAGATGCCGGGGAGGACGTCGGCGACGACGGTGACGCCGTCCGTGCGGGCCTCGCGCACCGACCGGAGGGCGGGCTCGTAGTGCACGCCCCGCGCGGCGAGGGCGGCGTAGCCCGCGGCCACGTCGACGGGCTCGCCGCCGTCCGGGAGCGCGACGCCGGCGGTGTCCCCCTCCCCCGGCTCCTCCGCCGTGAGCACTCCGGTGGCGTGCAGCAGCCACGCCGCGTCCGGGGTGCCGTCGTCCCGCCGCGCGTGCACGGTGACCGCCGCGTCGCCGTCGTCCTGGGCGTGGACGGCCACCTGGAGCCGTACGGGGGCGTCCTCGGGCACGTCGACGGGGGCGAGCAGGGTCAGCTCCCGCACCCGGGGCAGGCCGACGCGCCCGCCCGCCGCGAGGGCGAGCTCGGTCAGCGCGCCGGACACGAGCAGCGTCCGGTCCCCGAGGCGGTGTCCGCGCGTCCAGTTCCGCTCCGTACCGCTCGCGGGGACGGAGCCGGTGAACAGCACGCCCCGGCCGTCGGCGCGCTCGACCGCGGGGCCGAGCAGCGGGTGGCCGCCGGGGTCGGCCGGGGCGGGCGCGTCCCCGCCGGTGCGGGTGTCGAGCCAGTAGCGGCGCTCCTGGAAGGCGTACGTGGGCAGCGGCACCGTCCGGCCCCCGGCGGCGGCCGGGCGGCGGACCTCCGCCCCGGCGACGTACAGCTCGGCGGCGGCGGTGAGGAGCCGGTCGGGGCCGCCGTCGTCGCGGCGGAGCGTGCCGGAGACGTGGACGGGCGCCTCCTCGTCCGGGCGGCCGTCCTCGGCCGTGTCCGTGAGGGCGGCGACGAGCACGGGATGGGCGCTGACCTCCAGGAAGTGCCGGTGGCCGGCGTCGATCAGCGCGCGCACGGTGTCGGCGAGCCGGACCGGCTCGCGGAGGTTGGCGTACCAGTAGGCGGCGTCGAGCCGGGTGGTGTCGCTCGCCTCCGCCCCGGCCGTCACCGTGGAGTGGAAGGGGACGGCGGAGGCGCGCGGACGCAGTCCGGCGAACCCGTCCAGCAGGGCGTCCCGCAGCGGTTCGACGGCGTGGGAGTGGGAGGCGTAGTCGACCGGGATCGGGCGGGCCCGCAGGCCGTCGTCCCGGGCGGCGGCGACGAACGCCGTGACGGCGTCGGCGTCCCCGGACACGACGGTGGAGCGGGGGCCGTTGACGGCGGCGACGCCGAGGTCCGTACGGGCGCCGATCCGGCGCCGGGTGTCGTCGGCCGACAGTTCCACGGAGGCCATCGCGCCGGTTCCGGCGAGGGAGAGGAGGGCCTTGCTGCGCCGGGCCACGAGCGCGGCGGCCTCGTCGAGGGACAGGGCGCCGGCGACGTACGCCGCGGCGATCTCGCCCTGCGAGTGGCCGACGACGGCGGCGGGCTCGACGCCGAGCGAGCGCCAGGCGGCGGCCAGCGACACCATGACCGCGAAGAGGGCGGGCTGCACGACGTCGACGCGGGCGAGCTCGGGGGCGTCGTCCCGGGACACGACGTCGAGCAGGTCCCAGTCGGTGTGCGGGGCGAGGGCCCCGGCGCAGCGGGTCAGTTCGGCCCGGAACGGCTCGGAGGAGGCGAGGAGTCCACGGGCCATGCCGGCCCACTGGGAGCCCTGCCCGGGGAAGACGAAGACGGGGCGGGCACCGCCGTGCGCCTCGCCGCGCGCGGTGCGGCGGGAGGGCACGCCGTCCGCGAGGGCCGCGAGTTCCCGGGCGAAGTCGTCCGGGGTGCGGCCGACGGCGACGGCCCGGTACGGCAGGGCGGCGCGCCCGGTGCTCAGGGTGTGCGCGACATCGGCCGGGGCGAGCCCGGGGTGCGCGTCGAGATGGGCGCGGAGCCGGACGATCTGGTCGTCCAGGGCCCGTTCGGTGTGCCCGGACAGCTCCCAGGCGACGGGCGGGGGCGCGTCGGCGGGGTCGGACACGGGCGTGGTGCCGGGATCGGGGTCGGGCGCGGACGCGTGGAGCGGGGCGGGGCCGGCGTCCGGCGCGGGTTCGGGTACGGGATCGGTCGCGGCGTCCGGTGCGGGCCCGGGTGCGACCCCCGGTGCGGACTCGGACTCGGGTGCGGAAGCGGAAGCGGTCACGGCCCCGGGCGCAGGATCGGTCGCGGTCCCGCGTGCGGGCTCCGGTGGTGCCTCGATGACGACGTGCGCGTTGGTGCCGCTGATCCCGAAGGACGACACGGCGGCGCGGCGCGGCCGGTCCCGTGCGGGCCAGGGACGCTCCTCGGCGAGCAGTTCGACGCCGCTGTCGGCCCAGGCGACGTGCGGGGACGGCGCGTCGATGTGGAGGCTGGCCGGCAGCACGCCGTGCCGCATCGCCTCGGCCATCTTGATGACGCCCCCGATGCCGGCGGCGGCCTGGGTGTGCCCGATGTTGGACTTCAGCGAGCCCAGCCAGAGCGGGTCGTCGGCGGCGCGCCCGCTGCCGTACACGGCGATCAGGGCCGCGGCCTCGATCGGGTCGCCGAGGCCCGTCCCGGTGCCGTGGCCCTCGACGGCGTCCACGTCGGCCGCGTCGAGCCCCGCGTCGTCGAGCGCGGCCCGGACCACCCGCTGCTGCGCGGAGCCGTTCGGGGCGGACAACTGGGTGCTGGCGCCGTCGGAGTTGACGGCGCTGCCGCGCAGCACGGCGACGACGGGGTGGCCGGCGGCGAGCGCGTCGGAGAGCCGTTCGACCAGGACGAGGCCGGCGCCCTCGGCCCAGCCGGTGCCGTCCGCGCCGGCGGCGTACGCCTTGCAGCGGCCGTCCGGGGCGAGGCCGCGCTGCCGGCTGAACTCCACGAAGGTCGCCGGGGTGGCCATCACCGTCGCCCCGCCGGCCAGGGCCATCCGGCAGTCGCCCCGGCGCACCGCCTGGGCGGCGTAGTGCAGGGCGACGAGCGAGGACGAGCAGGCGGTGTCGACGGTGACGGCGGGGCCTTCGAGCCCGAAGGTGTACGCGACCCGGCCGGAGGCGACGCTGCCGGCGCTACCGGTGCCGATGAAGCCCTCGAAGCCCTCGGGGGCGCGGGTGTGGCGGGAGCCGTAGTCGCCGTACATCACGCTGGCGAAGACTCCGACGGACTGTCCGGACAGGGAGCGCGGGTCGATGCCCGCGCGTTCGAAGGCCTCCCAGGCGGTCTGTAGCAGCAGTCGCTGCTGCGGGTCGACGGTGAGGGCGTGGCGGGGGCTGATGCCGAACAGTTCGGCGTCGAAGTCGGCGGCGTCGTGGAGGAAGCCGCCCCGGTCGGAATAGGTGGTGCCCTCCTTGGCCGGGTCGGGGTCGACGAGCCGGTCGAGCGGCCAGCCGCGGTCGCGCGGGAACGGCCCGATCGCGTCGGTCCGCGACGCGACCAGCCGCCAGAGGTCCTCGGGCGACCGGACGCCTCCGGGGTAGCGGCAGGCCATGCCGACGATCGCCAGGGGTTCGCCGGCGGCCTGCTCGACCTCGTCGAGCCGCGCGCGGGTGCGCAGCAGGTCGGCGGTGGTCCGCCTGAGGTAGTCGCGGAGCTTGTCTTCGTTCGCCATCGATAAACCGCTCTCCGAAGCTCGGTCGGTGCTCAGTTCGGCTGGTTCGCTGCTCGTTTCGGGCGGACACCCGGTACGGGCCGGTGGCCGGTACGGGTCCGCACCCGGTGCGCTCCGGCCCGGTCGGTGCTCGGCCGGGGTCCGGGCCGGACCGGTCGGTGCCGGCTCCGGCCCGTCGGGTGCTCGGCCGGTCAGTCGGTCAGTTCTCGGTCCAGCAGTCCGAACAGCTCATCATCGGAGGCTGAATCCATTCCAAAGGCGGTCGCGGGATCGGTGTCGTCCGGGCCGGTGAGGCGTCCCAGGGCCGTCTTGAGGGCCCGTACGAGTCCGGCCCGCCGGTCGTCCTCGGTCCCGAGGCCGGACGCCACGCTCACCCAGTCGCCCAGGGCGTCCGCGTCGTACACCGTCCGCTCCCCGGCGGCGCGTTCCAGCAGGTGACCGGTGAGGTCCCTGAGGGTGGGGTGGTCGAAGAGGACGGTGGCCGGGAGCCGCGCGCCGGCCTCCGCGCCGAGCCGGTTGCGCAGCTCGATCGCGGTCAGGGAGTCGAGTCCCAGGTCGAACAGGCCCCGGTCGTCGGGGACGTGGACGCTCCGCGGCAGACCGAGCACCTCGGCGACGCACGCCCGGACGACCCCGTGGACGAGGACGCGCGCGGCCTCCGGTTCGAGGCCCGCGATCCGCTCGGTGAGCGGGACGGCCGCGGGACCGCGGTCCGCCGCCGTCGCGCGCCGCGCGGGGACGAGGTCGGCGAGCAGCAGGGGCGGGCCCCCGGGCCGACGCGCAAGGGCCGCCGTGTCGAACCGCGCCGGGACGAGGAGGGCGGGCGCCTTCTCCCCGAGGGCGAGCGCGGTGTCGAGCAGGGCGAGTCCGTCGGCGGTCGACAGGGGGCGGATGCCGAGCCGGTCGATCCTGGCCCGGGCCGCGCTGTCGAGCGAGCCCGCCATCCCGGCCGCGTCGTCGGTCTCCCAGAGGCCCCAGGCCAGCGAGGTGCCGGGGAGTCCGGCGGCGGTGCGGTGCTGGGCGAGGGCGTCCAGGTGGGTGTTGGCGGCGGCGTAGCCGGCCTGGCCCGCGTTGCCGAGGACGCCGGCGACGGAGGAGAACAGCACGAACGCGGTGAGCGGCAGCCCGGCGGTGGCGCGGTGGAGGTGCGCGGCCGCGTCGGCCTTGGGCCGCAGGACGTGGTCGAGGCGTTCGTCGGTCAGGTTGGCGAGGACGGCGTCGTCGAGCGTGCCGGCCGCGTGGAAGACGGCGGTGAGCGGGCGGGCGGGGTCGATCCCGGCGACGAGCCGGTCGACCGCCGCCGCGTCGGCGAGGTCGCACGCCTCGGTGCGGACCTCGACGGACTCCCCTCCGGCGGCGCGCAGTTCCTCGGCGAGGGCGCGCAGGGCGGGGTCGGCGTCGCCGCGCCGGCTCGCCAGGAGCAGGCCGCGGACGCCGTGCCGGGCGGCGAGGTGGCGGGCGACGGCCGAGCCGAGGGCGCCGCCCGCCCCGGTGACGAGCACCGTGCCGTCGCCGAAGGCGGGCGCGGTGCCCGCCGACCGGGTGACGGGGACGAGCCGAGGTCGGAGGGCGGTGCCGTGCCGGAGGGCCGTCTGGTCGGCCCCGGCGGCGATCGCGCGGGGCAGCGCGGCGGTCGAGTCGGGGTGGCCGTCGGTGTCGACGAGGCCGATCCGGCCGGGGTGTTCGTGCTGCGCCGAGCGGACGAGTCCCCAGAGCGGGGACGCGGCGAGCCCGGTGACCGGGTCGGCCGGGTCGACCGCGACGGCGTCCCGGGTCAGTACGACCAGCCGGGTGTGCTCGGGCAGGGCGAGGATCAGCTCGCGCACGGCGCGCAGGTTGGCGCGCGCGTCGCCGTGCGCGGCGACGGCGACGACGGTGTCCTCGGTCCCGTCGGGCGCGGCCACGACCGGGAGGGGCAGCTCCCCGGCGGTGGCGGGGTCGCCCAGGACGAGGGCGACCGCGCGGCCCGCCGGTCCGGCGGGTTCGAGCGGGGCCTCCCGCCAGACGACCTCGTGCAGCGGGGTGCCGCTCCCCCGCCGGCCGGCGCCCAGCGCGGCCGCCGGGACCGGGCGGAGCCGGACCTCGTCGACGCCGAGCACGGGCCGGCCCAGGTCGTCGGTGACGTCCAGGGCGAAGGCCGCCGCGCCGAGGCGGCGAACGCGGGCGCGCAGCGGCCCGGCGGGCTCGGCGTACGCGCGGATCCCGTGCCAGCTGTACGGCACGTTCACCCCGGTCCCGTCGGTCCCCTCGCCGTCCTCGTCGCGGCGCAGCGCGTCGGCGAGCCACGGGTGCAGGGCGGCGTCGAGGAGGCCGGCGGCCAGGAGGTCGCCGGTGTCCACGTCCGCGTAGAGGGTGTCGCCGTCGGACCACAGGGCGCGCAGTCCTCGGAAGGCGGGCCCGTAGTCGTATCCGTGCGCGGCGAACTCCTCGTACACGTCTCCGAGTCCGACGGTCCGCGCACGCTGCGGCCGGTCGCCGGTCCAGGCGTCCGGGGCCGTTCCCCCGGTGGCGAGCAGGGCTTCCGCGTGGAGGGTCCAGGGCGCTTCGCCGGTCCTGGCGTGGACGCGTACGGCGTCCTCGGCCACGGTGACGCGCAGCCGGGTCTCGGTGTCGGGGCCGACGACGAGCGGGGCGTGCAGGGTGAGTTCGGCGAGGCCGTCCGCGTCGTGCCGCCGGGCCAGCCGGGTCAGCAGGTCGACGAGGGCGGTGGCGGGCAGCAGCGGCGAGCCGTGCAGGGCGTGGTCGGCGAGCCAGGGCTGCCGGCGGTGCGACAGGACGCCGGTGTACGCGGTCCGGCCGCCGTCGGGGTCGGCGATCGCGGCGGACAGCAGCGGGTGGCCGGGGTCGTCCGCGCCGACGCCCGTCGCGGTGCCGTCGCCGCCGGCCGGGGGCAGCAGCCACAGGCGTTCCCGGGCGAACGGGTACGTGGGGAGCGGGACGGTCGCGGCGCCGGGGCCGAGCAGGGCGTGCCAGTCCCAGGCGACGCCGGCCACGTGGGCGGCGGCCACGAAGGACCAGAGCGCCGCGAGGTCGTCCTTCCGGCGGTCCAGGGACGGCACGGCCACGGCGGTGCCGAGGTCGGACTGCGCGGCCATCGCGGTGAGGGCGGCGTCCGGTCCGAGCTCCAGGAAGCGGGTGGCGCCGAGGGCGCGCAGCCGGTCGAGGGCCTCGGCGAACCGGACGGTGCCGCGCACCTGGTCGGCCCAGTGCGCCGGGGACCCGAGGACGTCCGCGCCGGCCTCGCGCGCGGTGAGCGTGGAGACCACGGTGGCGGTCGGCTCCGCGGCGGCCAGCGTGCCCAGCCGGTCCCGGAGGGCGTCGAGCATCGGTTCCATCCGGGCGGAGTGGAAGGCGTGGCTGACCGTGAGCCGCTTGGTGCGGTGGCCGCGCCCGGCGAGCAGCTCGGCGAGTTCGGCGACGGGTTCGGCGTCGCCGGAGAGGACGACCGAGCCGGGCGCGTTGACGGCGGCGACGTCCACCCGGAGGCCGGTCTCCGCCATGAGGGCCTCGACCGTGGCGGGATCGGCCTGGACCGCGGCCATCAGGCCGCCCCCGGGCAGTTCGCCCATGAGCCGGCCCCGGTGGACGACCAGGTGGGCGGCGTCGTCGAGGCTCAGGGCCCCGGCCGCGTGGGCCGCCGCGATCTCGCCGACGGAGTGGCCGGCGACGAGCGGCGCGGACAGGCCCCAGGAGGCGAGCAGCCGGTACAGGGCGACCTCGACCACGAACAGCGCGGGCTGGGTGTTCTCCGTCCGGTCCAGGTCCGGGACCGTTTCCGGAGCCGGGGCCGGACCCTGGTCCGCGTCCGGAACCGGGCCCCGGTCCACGTCCGCGTCCGGGGCCGGGGCAGAGCCGTGGACGGCGGCGGTGACGTCCGGGCCGCCCGCGCGGAGCACCGCTTCGGCGGCCTCGTCGAAGGCCCGCGCGTAGGCCGGGAACGCCCGGTGGAGCGCGGTGCCCATGCCGGTCCGCTGACTGCCCTGGCCGGTGAAGAGCAGGGCGGTCTCGCCCCGCACCGGGGCTCCGGTGACGACGAGGGGGAAACCGGCGGGCTCCGGCTTCGTGCCCGCCGCGAGGTGGTCGAGTCCGGCGAGGAGTTCGGGCAGGTCGCGGCCGAGGACGACGGCCCGGTGCTCGAAGGCGGTCCGGGTGGTCGCCAGGGAGAGCGCCACGTCGGCAGGGCGCGGTTCCGGTCCTTCCAGGACGTGCCGGCGCAGCCGGACGGCCTGCTCCCGCAGGGCCTCCTCGGTGCGGGCGCTGAGCACCCAGGGCACGAGGTGCGGGGTGGCGCCGCCGTGGGCAGCGGGGTCGTGCCGGTCGGCGTCGTGCGCCGGGGGCTCCGCGACCGGCGCCGGGGCGGGGGCGGGGGCGGGCTCCTCGGCCCGCTCCAGGATCACGTGGGCGTTGGTGCCGCCGATGCCGAAGGAGGAGACGGCGGCGCGGCGCGGCCCGTCGCCGCCGGGCCACGGGGTCGGGCGGGTGGGGACCCGTACCTCGCCCTCGGTCCAGTCGACGTGTTCGTTCAGGCGCTCCAGGTGGAGCGTGCCGGGGACCCGGCCGTGCCGCATGGCGAGGACCGACTTGATGATCCCGGCGACACCGGCCGCGGCCTGGGTGTGGCCGAGGTTGGACTTCACCGAGCCCATCAAAAGCGGTCCGTTCCCGGCGCGTTCGCGGCCGTAGGTGCGCAGCACCGCGCCCGCCTCCACGGGGTCGCCGAGCCGGGTGCCGGTGCCGTGCGCCTCCAGGACGTGGACGTCGCCGGGGCCGAGCCCGGCGGCGGCCAGGGCCGTGCGGATGACGCGCTCCTGGGCGGGGCCGTTGGGGGCGGTCAGCCCGTTGCTGGCCCCGTCCTGGTTGACGGCGGAGCCGCGCAGGACGGCGTGGACGCGGTGGCCGGCGCGACGGGCGTCCGACAGGCGCTCCAGGACGAGCAGGCCCGCGCCCTCGGCCCAGGCGGTGCCGTCGGCGTCGGCGGAGAAGGGCTTGCAGCGCCCGTCGGGGGCGAGTCCGCGCTGCCGGCTGAACTCGACGAACGTGGCGGGGCTCGCCATCACGGTCGCGCCGCCGGCGAAGGCGAGCGAGCACTCTCCGAGCCGCAGGGCCTGGGCGGCCTGGTGGACGGCGACGAGCGAGGAGGAGCAGGCCGTGTCGACCGTCACCGCGGGCCCCTGGAGGCCGAGGGTGTACGAGACGCGGCCGGAGGCGACGCTGCCGGCGCTGCCGCTGACGAGGTAGCCCTCCAGGTCGGCGGCCGCGCCCCGGTGCTGGTGGACCCGGGCGCCGTAGTCGGCGTACATGACGCCGACGAACACGCCGCTGTCGGTGCCGCGCAGGCTCGCGGGGTCGATGCCGGCGTCCTCGGCCGCCTCCCAGGCGGTCTGGAGCAGCAGGCGCTGCTGCGGGTCGACGGCCAGCGCCTCGCGGTGGCTGATGCCGAAGAACGCGGGGTCGAACTCGGCGGCGTCGTGCAGGAAGCCGCCGTGCCGGGTGGAGGAGGTGCCGGGACGGTCGGGGTCGGGGTCGAAGAGGTCCGGGTCCCAGCCCCGGTCGTCCGGGAACTCGGTGATGGCGTCCGTGCCGGAGGCGAGCAGCTCCCACAGTTCGTCGGGGGTGCGGACGCCGCCGGGGAAGCGGCAGGCCATGCCGACGATCGCGACGGCGTCGTCGTCCGGGTCGGCGGCGGGCGCGGGGGCCCCGGCGGGGGTGTCGGCGGGGACGGGCTCCGGACCGGTGTCCGCCGCCTCCGCCAGGAGGGCGGTGGCGTGGGCGGTCAGGGCGGCCGGTGTGGGGTGGTCGAAGACGACGGTTCCGGGCAGCCGGACGCCGAGGTCGGCGGTGAGCCGGTTGCGCAGTTCGACGGCCGTGAGGGAGTCGAAGCCGAGGTCGGTGAAGGGGCGGTCGGGGTCGATGACGGTGTCCGGCGCGTGTCCGAGCACGTCGGCGACGGCGGCGAGGACGATCCGGGGCACGTCGCCGCCGGTGGCCCGGGGGCCCGCGTCGCCGTCCGGCGTGCGCGGTCCGGCGGCGGGGAGCCGGCGCGGGGCGGTCGCGCGGGCGTCGAGTCCGGCGGCCGTCACGACGGGCAGGTCGGCGCGCAGCGCGCGGTCGAGCAGCGCGAGCGCGTCGGCGGCCGGCAGGGGCCTGATCCCGGCCCGCGCCAGGCGGGTGACGTCCCGTTCGCCGAGGTCCCCGGCGAGGCCGCCCTCGGTGTCCCACAGGCCCCAGTGGACGGTGAGCGCCGTCCGGCCGGCGCGCCGCCGTCCGTGGGCGACGGCGTCGAGCGCGGCGTTGGCGGCGCCGTAGCCGCTCTGGCCCGCGGTGCCGAGGACTCCGGCGACCGAGCCGAAGAGCACGAAGGCGTCGAGTGCGTTGTCGCGGGTCAGTTCGTCGAGGTGGCGCGCGGCGAGCGCCTTCGGCGCGAACAGGCGGCGCAGGGCGTCGGGGGTGAGCCGTTCGGCGACGGTGTCCTCGGCGATCCCGGCGGTGTGCACGACGGCGGACAGGGGCGCGTCGAGTCCGGCGAGCAGGGCCGCGAGCGCGTCGCGGTCGGCGGTGTCGCAGGCCCGGACCTCGGCCCTCGCGCCGAGCGCGGCCAGTTCGGCGACGATCGCGTCCGCGTCCGGGTGCTCCGGGCCGCGCCGGGAGACGAGGAGCAGGGTGCGGGCCCCGTACCGGGTGACCAGGTGGCGGGCGGTGGCCCGGCCGAGGGCTCCGGTCCCGCCGGTGACGAGGACGGTGCCGCCGTCGGCGGTGCGCGGCCAGGGGGCGGGCGCGGCGTCCGGGGTGTCGGGCACGGGCGTCAGTCGCGGGACGTACGGGACGCCGTCGCGGACGGCGGCCTGCGGCAGCCGGGCCGCGAGCGCGGCGAGCAGGGCGTCGTCGTGGCTGCCGTCGGTGTCGACCAGGGCGAACCGGCCGGGCTGTTCGGCCTGGGCGGCGCGGACGAGGCCCCATACGGCGGCCGTCCCGGCGCGGGCGGTTTCGCCGTCGGCGACGGCGAGGCCCCGGGTGAGGACGACCAGCGGGTCGGCGGCGTCCGAGGCGAGGCGTTCGGCGACGGCGGCCCGCGCCGCGTCGGCGGCGGCGAGCGGATCGTCTTCCGCCGTCCGGTCGTCCGCCGCCCCGTCTTCCACCGCCGCGTCGACGGTGAACACGCCGGGGGTGCCGGACGGGGCGGGCAGCGGTTCGGCCGGTTCCCACGCCGTCCGGTACAGGTCGGACCCGGTGGGCAGCGGGCGCAGCGTCAGGCGTTCCACGGTGAGGACGGGCCGGCCGTCCGGGGCGGTCAGGTCGAGCCGGTGGGCGCCCGGCCCCACGGGGGTCAGGAGGGCCGTCGCCCGGGAGGCGCCGCGCTGGTGCAGCCGGACGCCGTCGAGGGCGTACGGGACGAGGCGCGGGCCGCCGGGCGCGTGCAGCGGCAGGACGTGCAGGGCCGCGTCGAGCAGCGCCGGGTGGATCCCGAAGGAGCCGGCGGTGCCGTGGAGGGCGGGCGGGAGTTCGGCCTCGGCCCGCAGGGCGCCGGTGGTGTCGCGGTAGGCGGCGGCCAGGCCCTGGAAGGCGGGTCCGTAGCCGTAGCCGGCGTCGTCGAGCAGGCGGTAGATCGCGGCGCGGGCGCCCGGGTCGATCCGGTCTCCGGCGGGCGCGCCCGGGGCGGGTCCAGCGGGGACGGGGTCGTCGGTGAGCCGGGCGGTGGCGTGGACGGTCCACGTCCCGTCGGCGGCCCTGGCCCGTACGGTGAGTTCTCCGTCGGCGTCTGCGGCGACCTGGAACGGCGCGTCGGCGGTGGGGTCGAGCTCCAGCGGGGACCGGACGAGGAAGTCGCGGAGCGTGGGCCGGCCGAGGGCGCGGCCGGCCGCCAGGGCGAGTTCGGCGAGGGCCGCCGCGGGGACGAGGATCCGGCCGTCGATCCGGTGGTCGGCCAGCCAGGGTCGCCGCCGGGGCGCCAGCGAGCCGGTGAACAGCGTGCTGCCGTCCGGCAGTTCGGTCGCTCCGGCGAGGAGCGGGTGTCGGGCGTCGTCGAGGCCGTACGCGTCGGCGGCGCCGTTCTCCTCGGGCGCGTCGAGCCAGTAGCGGCGGGTCTCGAAGGGGTACGAGGGCAGGTCGACGATCCGGGCGCCGGGAAGGTCCGGGACGAGGTCGACGTCCACGCCCGCGACGTGGAGGCGGCTCAGCGCGGCCCGGACGGTGTCGCGTTCGGGGGCGCCGGGGCGCAGGAGGGGCACGGCCACGACGTGGTCCGCCCCGCCGTCCCCGGCGAGGGCGGTCAGGGTGCCGTCGGGGCCGAGTTCGGCGAACCGGGTCACGCCGAGCCCGGTGGCCGTGCGGACGGCGTCGGCGAACCGCACGGGGCGCCGGATCTGGCGCACCCAGTAGTCGGGGGCGGTCAGTTCCAGCGGGTCGGCGACCTCGCCGGTGACGGTGGAGACGACCGGGAGGTTCGGGGCGGAGAAGGAGAGCCCGGTGGCGACGGCGCGGAACTCGTCGAGGACGTCGTCCATGTGCGCCGAGTGGAAGGCGTGGCCGACCTTGAGCCGGGAGGCCTTCCGTCCGGTCTCCTTCCAGTGCCGGACGAGCCGGTCGACGGCGTCGGCGTCCCCGGACAGGACGACGGAGCCCGGTCCGTTGACGGCGGCCAGCCCGACCGCGCCGTCCGACGCGGCGACGAGTCCGGCCACCTGCTCCTCGGTCGCGGCGAAGGCGCCCATGGCCCCGCCCTCCCGGGCGGACTGCATGAGCCGGCCGCGCGCGGCGACCAGGGCGGCGGCGCCGGGCAGGTCGAGCACCCCGGCGACGTGCGCGGCGGCGAGTTCGCCGACCGAGTGCCCGACGACGAAGTCCGGTCGCAGGCCGTGGGACTCGGCGAGCCGGAAGAGCGCGACCTCGACGGCGAACAGCGCGGGCTGGGCGTACCGCGTCTCCCGCAGCGCCCCGTCCGACCCGTTCGCCCCGGTGACCAGGTCGCGCAGCGCGGTCCCGAGGAGCGGGTCGAGGTGGGCGGCGACGGCGTCGAACGCGGCGGCGTACACCGGGGACGTGGCGAGCAGTTCGGCGCCCATGCCGGTGCGCTGGGACCCCTGTCCGGAGAAGAGGAACGCCAGCCGGCCGTCGGGTTCGGCGCGGCCGGTGACCGCCCCCGGGTGCCGTCGGCCGTCCCGTACGGCCGCGAGGGCGGCCAGGACGTCCCCGTCCGCGTCCACGACGGCCCGGTGGTCGAACCGGGCGCGGCGGGCGAGCGTGTGGGCGACGTCGGACGCGCGCGGGGCGGCGTCCCGTGCGAGGACGTCGTGCAGCGCGGCGGCGTGGGCGCGCAGCGCCGCCCCGGTCCGCGCGCTCAGCACGAGCGGTGCGGCGGGGACGGATCCGGAATCGGGGGCGGTGGATCGCGCGTCGTCGGGGGCCTGTTCGAGGATGACGTGGCTGTTGGTGCCGCTGATGCCGAACGAGGACACGCCCGCCCGGCGCGGACGCCCACGCTCCGGCCACACCTCCTGATCCCCCAGCAGCCGGACCCCGGACCCCTCCCACTCCACGAACGGCGACGGCTCCTCCGCGTGCAGCGTCCGGGGCAACACCCCTTCCCGCAACGCCATCACCGTCTTGATCACACCACCCACACCCGCGGCGGCCTGCGCGTGCCCGATGTTCGACTTCAACGACCCCAGGAACAAAGGCACTTCACGATCCCCGCCGTAAGCCGAGATCAACGCCTGCGCCTCGATCGGATCACCCAACCGCGTCCCCGTGCCGTGCGCCTCCACCGCGTCCACGTCCGAAGGAAGCAGACCCGCGTCCGCCAGAGCCCGACCGATCACCTCCTCCTGCGCACGCCCGTTCGGCGCCGTCAGACCGTTCGACGCACCGTCCTGGTTCACCGCCGAACCCGCCACCACCGCGAGCACCCGATGACCCTCACGACGCGCCTTCGACAACCGCTCCACGACCAGCATGCCCGCGCCCTCGGCCCAGCCGGTGCCGTCGGCACCAGCCCCGAAGGCGCGGCAGCGCCCGTCGGCGGACAGGCCGCGCTGCCGGGAGAACTCCACGAAGGTGCCCGGGGTGGACATGACGGCCACACCGCCGGCGAGCGCGGTCGAGCACTCGCCCGACCGGACCGACCGGACCGCCAGGTCCAGCGCCACCAGCGACGACGAGCACGCCGTGTCCACCGTCAACGCCGGACCCCGCAACCCCAGCACGTACGCGATCCGCCCCGAGGCCACGCTGGACTGGTTGCCCGCCAGGAGCAGGCCCTCGACGTCCTCGGGGGCCGTGCGCAGACGTGCCGCGTAGTCGTCGTACATGGCGCCGACGAAGACGCCGGTGTCGGAGCCCTTGAGGTCGTGCGGGTCGATGCCGGCCCGCTCCAGGGCCTCCCAGGTGATCTGGAGCAGGAGCCGCTGCTGCGGGTCGGTGGCGAGCGCCTCGCGCGGGCTCATGCCGAAGAAGTCGGCGTCGAACTCGGCGGCGTCGTGGAGGAATCCGCCGCGCCGGGTGTACGTGGTGCCCTTGTGGTCGGGGTCGGGGTCGTACAGCTTCTCCAGGTCCCAGCCCCGGTCCTCGGGGAAGCCCCCGGTGGCGTCGACGCCGTCGGAGACCAGGCGCCACAGGTCCTCCGGCGAGGCCACGCCCCCCGGGAACCGGCAGCCCATGCCCACGACGACCACCGGATCGTCGTCGGCCCGCTCCCGGACGACCGCCACGGCGTTCTCCGGCGCCTCCGTGGTGAGCGAGGCGTGCAGGTGACCGGCGAGTTCGGCGATCGTGGGGTACTCGAAGACGACGGTGGCGGGCAGGGCGAGGCCGGTGAGCCGGCCGAGCCGGTTGCGGAGTTCGACGGCGGTCAGGGAGTCGAAGCCGAGCTCCTTGAAGGGCCGGTCCGCTCCGACGTCCCCGGTCCCGTCGTGCCCGAGGACGAGCGCCGCCTGTTCGCGCAGCAGCGCGGTGAGCGTGCGTAGCCGTTCGTGGGCCGGTACGGCGGCGAGCCGGTCGGCCCACGCGCCGCCGCCCGGGCCGGCCGTGCGCCGGGCGGTCGCGGGCACGCGCACCAGGGCGCCGAACACCGGGCGGAGCCGGCCGTCCACCGCCTCCTGGCGCAGCAGGCCCTCGTCGAGCGGGGAGACGATCGTGTGCGCCCGTTCCGCCGCGAACAGGGCGTCCAGACCGGCTTCGGTCGCGACGGGCCCGACGCCGTACCGGGCGAGCCGGGTCCGGTCGGCGGCGCCGAGGTGCCCGGTCATGGCCCCGGTCTCCTCCCACAGGCCCCACGCGAGGGAGACGGCGGGCAGGCCGAGGCCGCGGCGGTGGGCGGCGAGGGCGTCGAGGAAGGCGTTGCCCGCGGCGTAGTTGGCCTGGCCGGGCACGCCGGCGACGGCCACGGCCGAGGAGAACAGGACGAACGCGTCGAGCGGCAGTTCCGCGGTGAGCTCGTGCAGCAGCCAGGCGGCGTCGACCTTGGGCCGCAGCACCTCGGCCAGCCGCTCGGGGGTGAGCTCGGCGACGGTGGCGTCGGCGAGCACCCCGGCCGTGTGGACGACCGCGCGCAGCGGACGGTCGGCGGGTACGGCGGCGAGCAGCCGCGCCAGGGCGTCGCGGTCCGTCACGTCGCAGGCGGCGACGGTCGTCGGTGCGCCGGCCGCGCGGAGTTCGGCGGCCAGGTCGTCCGCGCCCGGCGCGTCCGGTCCGGTGCGGCTGACCAGCAGCAGGTGCGGTGGCCTCGGCCGCGCCGCGAACCGGCGGGCGACGAGCGCGCCCAGCGCTCCCGTACCGCCGGTGACGAGGACGGTGCCGTCCCCGTCCGGGGCGGGCGGGGAGGCCGGGGCGAGGTCGTGGACGGCGAGGCGGGGGACGTGGGTCCGGCCGTCGCGGAGCGCGGACTCGGGTTCGCCGTGGTCACCGGCGAGGAGGGCGGCCGGGGCCGGCCCGTCGGTCTCGACGAGCGCGAAGCGGCCGGGGTGTTCGGCGGCGGCGGTGCGCAGGAGGCCGCGTACGGGGGCGGCGGCCAGGTCCCCGGCCCTGATCACGACGTGCAGGGGGACCTCGCGCAGGCCGGGGGTGGCGATCCAGTGGCGGAGGAGGGCGAGGACGGCGGCGGCGAGCGCGTGGGCGCGGGCGGGGACGGCACGGGGGTCCGGATCGGTGCCGGAGCCGTCGGTGCCGGTGGTGACGGGGACGAGGACGGCCGTGGGCGGCGTGGCGCGGTGCAGCAGAGCCTCGGTGTCCGGAACGGTCTCCGCGCCGGTGACGAGGCCGGTGTCGCCGAGTCCGGCGAGGACGAGGGGGGTGCCCGTGGCCGGGCCCGCGAGGGGCAGCTCGGGCCAGTCGAGGTGGTGGGCGGTGGTCCCGGCCGCCGGGCGGCCGGCGAGTTCGGCGCGGCCGACCGGCCGGAACGCCAGCGAGTCGATCTCGGCGACCGGGTTCCCGCGCGCGTCGGCCAGGGTGAGGCGGAACCGGGCGTCGGCGAGCGGCTCGATGCGCACGCGCAGCCGGTCGGCGTCGGCGGCCGCGGCCGCGTCGGTGATCCGCAGTCCCTCGAACGCGAAGGGCAGCAGCGGTCGCTCCGGGTCCGGGCCGTGCGTCCCGACGAGTCCGGCGACGACCGGGTGCAGGGCGGCGTCGAGCAGCGCCGGGTGGAGCGCGAAGCCCGTACGGGGCGCGGTGCCGTCCCCGTCGGACGGACCGGGGTCGAGCTCGGCGTACAGCACCCCGTCGGCGGTGCGGCGGGCGGTCGCCAGGCCCTGGAAGGCGGGGCCGTAGTCGTAGCCGAGCCGGAACAGGCCGGTGTAGACGTCGTCGAGGGCGACGGGCTCCGCGTCGGCGGGCGGGGAGACGGGGACCGCCGGCGCCGCGGCCGGGCCGGCCGCGCGCAGGGTCGCCGAGGCGTGCAGGGTCCACGGGGCGGCGTCGTCGGGCCGCGCGTGCACGGTCGCCTCGCGGGCTCCGGCGGCGTCGGCGGGTGCGAGGCGGACCTGGAGCGCCGTGGGGCGGTCCGGGTCGGGGGCGAGGGGAGTGCGGACGGTCAGGTCCGCCACCGTCGGCAGGTCCACGGCGGCGCCCGCGTGGAGGAGCAGTTCGGCGAAGGCGGTGCCGGGGACGAGGACGGTACCGAAGACGCTGTGGTCCGTGAGCCACGGCTGGGCGCGCAGGTCGATCCGGCCGGTGAACAGCTCCGCCCCGTCGGCGAGTTCGACGCGGGCGCCGAGCAGCGGGTGGGCGTCGGGGGTGAGGCCGGGCAGGGCCGTGGCCGCGGGGCCGCCGGACGGGACGAGCCAGTGGCGGTCGGCGGCGAAGCGGTACGTCAGCGGGAGGTCCGGCGCGGTCGCGGGGACGGCCCAGTCGACGGGCGCGCCGCCGAGGTGCGCGGCGGCCAGGGAGCGCCGGAACGTGTCCGGGCCGCCGTGGTCGCGGCGCAGGGTGCCGCCGGTGAAGGCGGTGACGCCGCGCTCGGCGAGGATCTCCTCGACGGCGAGGGTGAGGACGGGGTGGGGGCTGATCTCGACGAAGCGCCGGTGCCCGGAGTCGACCAGGCTGCCGACGGCGGTCTCGAACCGGACGGTCTCGCGCAGGTTGCGGTACCAGTATCCGGCGTCGAGGGTGTCCGTGGCGACCGGGCCGCCGGTCACCGCGGAGTAGAACGCGGTCCCGGCCGTGTCCGGCGTCAGACCGGCCCCGAGTTCCAGCAGGTGGTCGCGCAGCGGTTCGACGTACCGGGTGTGCGAGGCGTAGTCGACGGGGATGCGGCGGGCGCGCACCCCGCGCTCCTCGCACCAGGCCAGGAGGGCGCCGAGGGCGCTGTCGCCGCCCGCGACGACGGTGGCGCGGGGCCCGTTGAGGACGGCGATCTCCAGCTCGTCCGGGTGCTCGGCGAGCACGGGGGCGAGGCCGTCGGCGCCGAGGGCGACGGAGACCATGCCGCTGTCGCCGGCGATGCCGGTCAGGGCGCGGCTGCGCAGGGTGACGAGCTTCGCCGCGTCCGCGAGGGAGAGCGCGCCCGCGACGTGCGCGGCGGCGATCTCGCCCTGGGAGTGCCCGACGACGGCGTCGGGCACGACGCCGGCCGCCCGCCACAGTCCGGCGAGGGCGACCATCACGGCGAAGAGGACCGGCTGGACGACGTCGACCCGGTCGAGGCCGGGGGCATCGGGCTCGCCGTGCAGCACGTCGAGCAGGGACCAGTCGGTGTGCGGGGCGAACGCGTCGGCGCAGGCCTCGATCCCGGCCCGGAACACGGGGCTGGACCGGAGGAGTTCACGGGCCATGCCGCTCCATTGGGAGCCCTGCCCGGGGAAGACGAACACGGTGCGCCCGGCGGCCCGTTCGCCGGTGATCAGGGCGTCGTGGACCTCTCCGGCGGCGAGCGCGCGCAGGGCGTCGGGGAGCCGGCCGGGACCGCCGTCGGCCGGGACCGCCGCGCCGTGGGCGTGGCGGGCGCGCCGGGCGAGGGCGGCGGCGAGCGCGTGCGGATCGGTGTCGGGGTGGACGCGCAGGTGGTCGGCGAGCGCGGCGGCCTGGCGGCGCAACGCGGCCGGGGTGTTGCCGGAGAGCAGGACGGGCGGGGCCGGACGGTCGGGGGCGGTGTCCGGCTCGTCGGGCGACGGTCCGGGATCGAGGGGCCCGGGGTGGCCGGGGTGACCGGCCCGGTCCACGTGCTCCGGGGCCTGTTCGAGGATGACGTGGCTGTTGGTGCCGCTGATGCCGAACGAGGACACGCCCGCCCGGCGCGGACGCCCACGCTCCGGCCACACCTCCTGATCCCCCAGCAGCCGGACCCCGGACCCCTCCCACTCCACGAACGGCGACGGCTCCTCCGCGTGCAGCGTCCGGGGCAACACCCCTTCCCGCAACGCCATCACCGTCTTGATCACACCACCCACACCCGCGGCGGCCTGCGCGTGCCCGATGTTCGACTTCAACGACCCCAGGAACAAAGGCACTTCACGATCCCCGCCATAAGCCGAGATCAACGCCTGCGCCTCGATCGGATCACCCAACCGCGTCCCCGTGCCGTGCGCCTCCACCGCGTCCACCTCCGAAGGAAGCAGACCCGCGTCCGCCAGAGCCCGACCGATCACCTCCTCCTGCGCACGCCCGTTCGGCGCCGTCAGACCGTTCGACGCACCGTCCTGGTTCACCGCCGAACCCGCCACCACCGCGAGCACCCGATGACCCTCACGACGCGCCTTCGACAAGCGTTCGACCACGAGTACGCCGACGCCCTCCGCCCAACCCGTGCCACTGGCGCCGGACGCGAAGGCGCGGCACCGGCCGTCCTGCGACAGGCCGCGCTGGCGCGAGAACTCCACGAACATCCCGGGCGACGCCATCACGGCCACACCGCCGGCGAGCGCGGTCGAGCACTCGCCCGACCGGACCGACCGGACCGCCAGGTCCAGCGCCACCAGCGACGACGAGCACGCCGTGTCCACCGTCAACGCCGGACCCCGCAACCCCAGCACGTACGCGATCCGCCCCGAGGCCACGCTGATGGTGGAGCCGGTGAGGAGGTAGCCGTCGGAGCCCGCGCCGCCCTCGTGGAGGCGGGGCGCGTAGTCGGAGGCGGTCGCCCCGACGAAGACGCCGGTGTCGGAGCCCTTGAGGTCGTGCGGGTCGATGCCGGCCCGCTCCAGGGCCTCCCAGGAGGTCTGGAGCAGCAGCCGCTGCTGCGGGTCGAGGGCGAGCGCCTCGCGCGGGCTGATGCCGAAGAACTCGGCGTCGAACTCGGCGACCGTGTCGAGGAACCCGCCGTGGCGGGTGGTGGACGTGCCGGGGCGGTCGGGGTCGTCGGCGAAGAGGGAGTCGAGGTTCCAGCCCCGGTCGGTGGGGAACGGGCCGATGGCGTCGACGCCGTCGGAGACCAGGCGCCACAGGTCCTCCGGCGAGGCCACGCCCCCCGGGAACCGGCAGCCCATGCCCACGACGACCACCGGATCGTCGTCGGCCCGCTCCCGGACGACCGCCACGGGCTTCGCGGCCCGCGCGGTCTCCCCGGTCTTCCCCGTTCCCGCCGGAACGCCCGTGTCGGCGCGGAGCAGGTCGAGCAGGGCCTCGGTCGTCGGGTGGGCGAAGAGGGCCGCGGCCGGAAGTTCCGTGCCCAGGGCGGTGTCGAGCCGGTCGCGGAGTTCGACCAGGCCGAGCGAGTCGATGCCGAGGTCCTTGAAGGTGGCGGTGCGGTCGAGGCGCGCCGGGTCGGCGAAGCCGAGCACGGCGGCGACCTCTTCGACGACCCGCTGTTCGAGCCGGAGATCGACGGCGGACACGGGCGCGGAGTCCTTCGCGGGGGCGACCGGAGCACGGGAGCCCGAAGCGTCCGCGTCCCGGCCCGGGGCGGGGTCGGGGCCGGGCCCGAGGTCGAGCCAGTGGCGCTCCCGCTGGAAGGGGTACGTGGGCAGCTGCGGGCGGGGGCCGCCGGGCGGGGCCACGGCGTCCCAGTCCGGGTCGGCCCCGGCGGTGAAGAGCCGGCCGAGGGCGGCGGCGGGCGCGTCGTCCTTGCCGAGGACGGGCACGAACGTCGCCGTGCGGCCGGTGACCTCCCGGCCGAGGGCGCTGAGCGTCGTCCCGGGGCCGGCCTCCAGGAGGACGGTCGCGCCGAGGTCCGCCAGCCGGCGGACGGCCGCGTCGAACCGGACCGGTCGGCGCGCGTGCTCCACCCAGTAGTCGGCGTCGGTGGTGGTGACGAGGTCTCCGGTCACCGTCGAGACGAAGGGGATGCGGGCGGGCCGGAAGGCGATGCCGGACAGGGTGCGGCGGAACTCGTCCAGCATCGGGTCCATGAGCGGCGAGTGGAAGGCGTGGCTGACGTCCAGCCTGCGGTGCCGCAGCCCGCGTTCGGCGGCGCGTGCGGCGATCTCGTCGAGCGCGGCGGCGTCGCCCGAGAGGACCACCGACGCCGGGCCGTTGACGGCGGCGACCGCGACGGTGCCGGCGGTGTGCGCGAGCAGTTCGGCGGCGGCCTCCTCGGTGGTGCCGACCGCCAGCATGCCGCCGCCCCCGGGGAGCGCGTCCATCAACCGGCCTCGTGCGGCGATGAGTTCGGCGGCGCGGTCGAGGTCGAGGACGTCCGCGACGTGCGCGGCGGCGACCTCGCCGATCGAGTGCCCGGCGACGAAGGCGGGTTCGAGGCCCACCGAGGCCAGCCAGCGGTAGGTGGCCACCTCGACGGCGAACAGCGCGGGCTGGGTGAAGGCGGTGCGGCCCAGGAGGGCCGCCTCCTCCGTGCCCGGTTCGGCGCGGATCACGTCCTCGATCCGGCGCGGGAGGTACGGGGCGAGCGCCTCGGCCGCCTCGTCGAACGCGGCCCGCCAGACCGGGGACCCGGCGTGGGCGCGCAGGCCCATGCCGAGCCGCTGGCTGCCCTGGCCGGGAAAGAGCACGGCCGGTCCCGTCCCGGCGGGCGCGGCGCCCGTGCCCGGTGCGGCGACCGTGCCGGTGACGACGCCCGCGGAGGCGCGGCCCGCGGCGAGGGCGGCGAGTCCGGCGCGGACGTCGCCGGTGACGGCGGCGCGGTGCTCGAAGGCGGTGCGGGTGGTGGCGAGGGCGCGGGCCAGGCCGGGCGGCAGCCCGCCCTCGCGCTCGATCAGCGCGGCGATCCGGGCGGCCTGGTCGCGCAGCGCGGCCGGGGTGCGGGCACTGAGCACCAGGGGCAGGACCGGCTCCACGCCGACCGTCCCGGGGTCGGCCGCCCCGGGACCGGCGGAGGCCCCGGCCCCGACGAGCACCGGACTCTGGACCCGTACCGAGGCGCCGGCCCGTACCGGACTCCCGGCCCCTGCCGGAGTTCCCGCCGCCGCGGGGGCGTCCGTCGGCGCGGCGGTCCCGTCGGCCGGCGCCGGGGGTTCGGCGACCACGACGTGGCAGTTGGTGCCGCCCATGCCGAAGGAGCTGACGCCCGCGAGGAGCCGTTCGCCGGCGCGCGGCCAGGCGCCGGGCTCGGTGCGGACGGCGAGGCGCAGCCCGTCCAGGTCGATGTCGGGGTGCGGCTCGGCGTGGTGGAGCGTCGCCGGCAGTTCGCGGCGCGCGACCCCGAGGACGGTCTTGAGCAGCCCCGCGATGCCGGCCGCGCCCTCCAGGTGGCCGATGTTGGTCTTGACCGAGCCGACCTCCAGGACCGGCCGGTCCCCGGCGCCGTCCCGCGCGAGGCCGAGTCCGCGGGCCTCCAGCGGGTCGCCCACCGGGGTCCCGGTGCCGTGGAGTTCGACGTACTGGAGCGCCTCGGGCGCCACTCCGGCGGCGGCGCAGGCGCGCCGGACCACGTCGGCCTGCGCCTCGGGGCTGGGCACGGTGAGGCCGTCGGTCGCGCCGTCGTTGTTGACGGCGCTGCCGAGGAGGACCGCGTGGACGCGGTCGCCGTCCGCGAGGGCGGCGTCGAGCGGCTTGAGCAGGACGAGTCCGGCGCCCTCGCCCCGCACGTATCCGTTGGCGCGGCGGTCGAAGGTGTAGCAGTGGCCGTCCGGCGAGAGTCCGCCGAAGCGGGCGACGGCGGCGGTGGAGGCGGGGTCGACGATCAGGTTGACGCCGCCGGCGAGGGCGAGCGCGGACTCGCCGCGCCGCAGGCTCTCGCAGGCGAGGTGGACGGCGACGAGGGAGGAGGACTGCGCGGTGTCGACGGCGATGCTGGGGCCGCGCAGTCCGAGCACGTAGGAGACGCGGTTGGCGAGGATGCCCCGGGTGGTGCCGGTCAGGGTGTGGCGGCCGGGCCCGGTGCGGCGGGCGAGGGCGGCGTACTCGTCGGCGAGCGAGCCGACGAAGACGCCGGTGGCGGTGGAGCGCACCGCGGCGGGCAGGACGCCGGCGTGTTCCAGCGCCTCCCAGGCCAGTTCGAGGACGAGGCGCTGCTGCGGGTCCACGGCGGCAGCCTCGCGCGGCGAGATGCCGAAGAAGGCGGGGTCGAACCGGTCGACGGACTCCAGGTACCCGCCGTACCGGACGCCGGGGTGGCCGCCGGCCAGCTCGGCGACGGAGCCCGGCCCGGACGGCGGTCCGGCGCGGTCCTCGGGCACGTCCCGGACGGCGCTGCGGCCTTCGCGCAGGAGGTGCCAGAAGGCCTCGGGATCGGGGGCCCCGGGCAGCCGGCAGGCCAGGCCGATCACCGCGATCGGGGCGACCGGCCCGGCCGTGGCGGTCGTGGTCCTCGGGGTTTCCCGCGTGTCGTTGCCCTTGCCGCTCAACTACAGCCTCACTCTCGGTCAGGACAGTTCCGCGAGCACCGTGCGTACGGTGTCCGCCACGTCCGTCAGCCGCGGATTCAGATAGAAGTGGTCGCCCGGGAGGACCCGGAGCCGGAAGGTTCCCGTGGTGTGGTCCCGCCAGCGCCGCGCGTCGGCGACCGGCACCAGCGGGTCGCGGTCGCCGACGAGCGCCCGGACGGGGCAGCGCACGCGGGCGGCGGGATCGGGGACGTAGGACTGGAGCGCCCGGTAGTCGGCGCGCAGCGCGGGCAGGATCAGCTCGCGCAGGTCGGGGTCGTCGAGGACGGCCCGGTCGGTGCCGCCGAGCAGCAGGACCTCCTCGACGAGGGAGTCGTCACTGCGCAGGATCGCCGGGTCCACCCGGGTCAGGTCCGGGGCCCGGCCGCCGGACGCCAGGAGCGCGGCGGGGGCGGGTCCGTGTCCCCGTTCCGCGAGCAGGGCGGCCTCGAAGGCGACGAGCGAGCCCATGCTGTGTCCGAAGAGGACGAGCGGGGCGGTCCCGTCGCCCGCCGGGGTCCCGGCGACGGCCTCGGCGACGGCCGCGAGCGCGTGGCGGGCGAGTTCCCGGACGTCTCCGGCGGGCGGGTGGGCACGGCGTTCGAGCCGGCCGGGGTACTGGACGGCCAGGACCCGGACGGCGGGGGCGAGGGCGCGGGCGAGCGGGGTGAAGAAGCCGGCCGATCCGCCCGCGTGCGGGAAGAGCACCAGGCAGGGGGCTCCGGCGTCGGCGGGGGCGTACTGGCGGAGCCAGTCGGCGGCGGCACCGGTCCGGGCCGCGGTCGCGGCACCGGTCCCGGCCGTGGTCGTGGCGGGTCCGGCCGTGCTCATCGGGCGGCTCCCGCGCCGCGTGCCGCGGCGACGGCGGCGGCGAGGCGTTCGGTGACCGCCGGGTCGGCGTCGGGCCGCATCCGCTGGACGGCGAGCAGGCTCCAGGCCTTCGTCTCGGCGAGGTGGGCGGGGGCGCCGTGGACGTCGTCGTGCTCCAGGACGTCGAGGTGGGCGACGTGGCGGCGCAGCCGTTCGGCGTCGGAGGGCGGCACGATCTCGTCGCGGAGGGCGGAGACGGTGGCGAACGGGATGTCGAGGGAGCGGAGTTCGTCGTCGGTGAGGGCCCAGTCCCGCAGGTGGTCGTAGACGGTGTCGGCGGGGACGCCGGTGAGGTGGGCGAGCGTGTCGCGAGTGACCCGGGGGACGGTCCGCTGCCAGTCCGGGTCGGTGAAGAAGTCGTGGACGGGGGTGCCGTTCCCGACGATGCCGCGGATCCGGGGGTCGGTCAGGGCGGCGCGGACGGCGAGGTGGCCGCTGAAGCTGAGGGCGAGCAGATAGGTGCGGGAGACGTCGGCGCGGTCGGCGAGGACGTCGAGGATCGCGCCGAACAGACGGGCGCCGTCGCGCTCGTAGCGCAGGGGGTTCTCGCCGACTCCGGGCAGTTCGGCGACGGCGGCGGCCAGGCCGAGGGAGGCGAGCTGCGGCAGCAGCGGCCCCCACTGCTCCTTGGTGCTGACGATCCCGCCGGTCACGACGAGCAGCGGGCGGGGGCGGGCGGCGTCGAGGCCGGCGGTCCAGATCCGGACGGGGACGCCGTCGACGTCGGCCGTCCCGCTCTCGATCCCGGTGTCCTCGGCCTTGCGCCAGCGGTCGAAGGCGTCGACGGAGCGCGCCAGGGCGCGGGCCCGGCCGGGGCCGTCCACGAACGGAAAGCGGCCCAGGACGTAGTACTGGCCGGCGGCCGGGGTCTGCCCGACCGCGTCCAGCTCGTCGCCTGCGCGGATCCATTCGTACGCCCAGGAGCCGGGGGCGTCGCCGGTGTCGGTGGTGATCCGGTCCAGGAGCGGTGCGTAGTGGTCGGCGGGAAGGTTCTGGGAGACGGCGTGCGCGACGACGAAGCGTTTGAGTTCGTCCAGGTCGTTGCCACGGCCGGGCCCTCCGGGTGTGTCGGTCATGCGGGGTACGCCTCCAGCGCGTCCTTGATCTCGGTGAGGACGTCGGCGGCCTCGGCGCCGTCGATGACCCGGTGGTCGAAGGTGAGGGAGAGCCGCAGGACCGGTGCGACGACGACCGCTCCGTCGCGGACGACGGGCCGGTCGGCGATGCGGCCGACGCCGAGCGTGACGGTGGTGCCGCCGACGGAGTGGAATCCGTCGACGGCCCGGTGGCCGAGCGAGGTGACGCTGAACGTGCCGGTGAGCTCGGGGCGGCGTTCGAGCAGTCCGGCGGCGGCCCGGAACCGGTCCAGGGCCTCCTGCCAGGGCAGTGCCCTCAATGCCCGTACGGAGGCGAACCGTTCGGCGGTGTCGGGGTCGTCGGCGAGCGCGCGGTCGAGGTGTTCCTGGATCGCGTCGAGGCCGGCGTCCTCCAGGCGGGGGACGACCGTGGCGAGGACGACGCGGCGGCCGTCGAGGTGCCGGTCGAGGGCGACCTTGGCGCTGACGGTGTCGTAGGTGGCGACGGTCGGGTCGAGCCGGCCGTGGATCGCGGCGTTGGCCTCGGGGTGCTCGCGGAGCACTCCGGCGGCGGCGTGCACGACGTGGGCGACGACCGAGCGGCGTGCGCCGGCCTCGCGGGCGCGGCGGCGGGAGGCGACGATCGCGGTGGCGTCCACCTCGGTGTCGAGGTGGACCGGGGAGAAGTCCCTGATCTGGTCGAGGAAGAAGAGGGTGTGCCGGCGCTGGCCGGGAAAGGGACGGCCGGTCACCGGGCCACCGCCTCGTGGATGGCGGCCAGGCTGCCCGCGTCGAGGAAGTCCGGCAGGGACAGCGGCCTGCCGGTCTCCTTCTCCAGGAGGACGAGCAGGGACAGCAGGTGGACGGAGTCCCAGCCGGTCAGCGCGTCGAGGGGGAGGTCGAGTTCGGCCTCGGTGACGTCGATCCCGATCTCGTCGCGGACCAGGTCGGCGAACTCCCGGCGGTTCGGGGTGCGGCCGGGTGCGGCGCTCATGTCAGGTGCTCCCGTTCAGTTCCAGGGCGAGGCCCGAGCGGATCCACTTGCTGGACTCGATGGCCACGGCGACGGCCCGCGACGGGGTGTCCATCGCGCCGAGCAGCCGCTCCAGCTGGAAGAAGAGCAGGGCGTTGCCGTTGTTGCCGGTCTCGCCGACGCAGCTGATCTCCTCGGCCAGCGGGAAGTCGAGCCGTTTCACGATCCGGTCGGTCATGGTGACGGAGAGCTGCGGGGGCAGCAGGTAGGCGACGTCCTCCCGTTCCCAGCCGAGGTCGTCGAGGATCTCGTCGGCCACGTCGGCGGCGAGTTCGGGGACCAGTTCCTCGATGGCCTTGTAGTCCTCGCCGGCGGGTGGCTGGGGGCTGTCGCGGTCGGCGAGCCCGTACCAGCGGAGCACCTGGCCCGGTTCCCGGTCCAGGCCGGAGAGCCGGGTCAGGACGGTGCGGACGGCCGGGGCGTCGTCGTGGCCGGGCGCGGTGGTGAGGACGGCCGCGCCGGCGCCGTCGCCGAAGAGCACGTAGTTGACGAGCTCCCCGGGCGGCAGGGCGCCGAGGTCCGCGGTCACGTCGTAGTGCTTGGCGATGACGTCGCCGCCGATGACGAGGGCCGTGCGGTGGCGGCCGGCGACGAGCAGCGAGGTCGCCACGTCGAAGGTCTGCACGGCGCCCGAGCAGCCGGACTGGAGCTGGAAGGTCGGGATGCCGTCGATGCGGAGCCGGTCGGCGACGACGTTGACGGTCGCCGGCATCAGGGTGTCGGGGGTCGCGGTGCCGAGGACCACGAGGTCGACGTCGTCCGGGGACAGCCCGGCGCGGTCGAGCGCGGTCGCGGCGGCGGCCGTGGCGAGGTCGGCGAGCGACTCGCGGGGTTCGCCCGTCGCGAGGTCGAGGGCGAGATGGCGGGTGCGGGTGCCGATGAACGCGTCGACCCACTGCTGCCAGAGCCGGTCCATTCCGAAGCGCCCGGCCAGCGCCTCGGTGTCGATGGGGGAGCCTGGCAGTGCGGTCCCCGCCGACAGAACACGCACCGTACGGTCCGGGTCCACCACGTGGCGTCCTCTCTCTCGTTCCGTCCGGTCTTCCGTCCGGCTTGCGTCGGGACGCTAGGTCGGGGTTCTAAAGCAGCCCTGAACCACCGCGGCCGGGTGAGGTGCCTTCAGCGGCGCTTCAGCGGGGCCGCCGAGCCTGGGCGGGTGACAGCCATCGGATCCACGGCCGCGCCCGGGCGGCCGACCGCGCCGCGCGGCGCCCCGGGCCGTTTCCCGACCGGGACGACCTGGATGACCGGGATCACCGGTATGACGGAGGCGACCGGAACGACGGGGGCCGCGGGGCGCCCCGCCGCCGGGCCCTCTCCCTCCCGCCCGTTCGGTACGACGACGTGATCGAGCTGCTGCTGCCGCCGGGGGTGGCGTCGGCGGAGGCGTACGGCGACCCGCCGGACGCGCCGCTGTTCCCCGCCGAGGAGGCGCTGCTCCGCCGGGCCTCGGAGGGCCGCCGGCGCGAGTTCACCACGGTGCGGCTGTGCGCCCGGCGCGCCCTCGCCGGGCTGGGCGTCGCCCCCGCGCCCCTGCTGCCGGGCGAGCAGGGCGCGCCGCGCTGGCCGGAGCGGGTGGTGGGCAGCATGACCCACTGCGACGGCTACCGTGCGGCGGCCGTCGCGCGGCGGGCGCCGGAGGTGCTGTCCGTCGGCATCGACGCGGAACCGCACCGGGGCCTGCCGCCGGGCGTACTGGCGGCGATCGCGCGGCCCGCCGAGCTCCGCCGCGTCGACGGCCTCGTGCGCTCGCGTCCGTACGTCCACTGGGACCGGCTGCTGTTCAGCGCGAAGGAGAGCGTCTACAAGGCGTGGTTCCCGCTGACGCGGACGCGGCTCGCCTTCGAGGAGGCGGACGTCACCTTCGATCCGGCGGGTTCGTTCCGGGCGGCGCTGCTGCGGGGCCCCGGGCCCTCGGAGTTCACCGGCCGGTGGCTGGTGGCCGGCGGACTGCTGGTCACGGCGGTCACGTACCGGGGCTGACCCGCCGGGAGGTCTCCGCGCCGACGGCCGGGGGCGGCCGCCGGGCGTTCAGGCCCGCTCGGGTTCGGACCGGTCCGGGTCGGGCCCGCTCGAGGCCGGCCCCGCCCGGGTTCAGGCGCGCCCGGGTTCAGGCCCTCCCGCGCAAAGCGCTCTCGTAGGCCTCGTCGGGGTCGAGGCGGCGCAGTTCCTCGGCGATCAGCTCCGCGGTGGAGCGGACCTTGAGGGCGAGGACGCGGTGGGGCTGGCCGGGGATGGCGAGGCGGGCGACCGGGCCCTCGGGCCGGTCGATGAGGATCTCGCCGTCCGGGGTGCCCATGCGGACGCCGGTGATCACGGGACCGTCGGTGACGACCCGGTCGACGGGGACGCCGAGGCGGACCTCGAACCAGCGGGCGAGGAGTTCGGCGCTGGGGTTCTCCGCCTCGCTCTCCACGGCGGCGGAGGTGACGGCGAGCGGCGCCTGGTCGAGCGCGGCGGCCAGCATCGAGCGCCAGGGGGTGAGCCGTGTCCAGGCGAGGTCCGTGTCGCCGGGGGCGTAGGAGGCGGCGCGGGCCTCCAGGACGGCGAGCGGGTCCTCCACCGCGTACGCGTCGGTGATGCGGCGCTGGGCGAGCGAGCCGAGCGGGTCCTTGGAGGGGACCTCCGGCGCGTCGACGGGCCACCAGACCACGACGGGCGCGTCCGGCAGGAGCAGGGGCAGGACCACCGACTCGGCACGGGCGCAGAGTTCGCCGTGGAGCCGGAGCACGACCGTCTCGCCCGAACCGGCGTCGCTGCCGAGCCGCACCTCGGCGTCGAGCCGGGTCTCGTGCCGCTCGCGGGGGGCGCGCGCGTGGCGCTTGATGACCACGAGGATGCGGGAGGGGTGCTCCCGGGAGGCCTCGTTGGCGGCCTTGACGGCGTCGTAGGCGTTCTCCTCGTCGGTGACGACGACGAGGGTGAGCACGGCGCCGACGGCCGGGGTGCCGACGTCCCTGCGTCCCTTGAGGATCGCTTTGTTGATCTTGCTGGAATTGGTGTCCGTCAGATCGATCTTCATGTCGCGGCGCCCGTCCCTTCCTCTCCGGCGAGCCTAACTCCCCCGCGCGGCGAACGCGTGCGGGTCCCCGGCGGGCCCCGGGGAGCGCCTCGTCGATCGTGCCGGGCGCGCGGTGTCCGGTGCCTGATCCGGCCCGATCGGCAAGACGCCTCCTGGGGCGTGTGTCGAAAGTCCCGCCTGCCCTCCGGGCAGACGGCGCTACTTTCGACACACGCCCTAGGACTGCTCGGGGTCCGGCTCCGGGGCGGCCCGGTCCTGGGCGCGGCGGCCGACGACGGCGGCGGCCGCGAGCGCGGTGCCGAGGAAGGCGACGGCCACCACCCAGGGCCGGTCGAGGACGTGTCCGGTGAGGTGGTCCAGGGAGTACCGCCCGGCGCCGGTGACGCCGATCGCGGCGGCGGTGAAGCCGAGGAAGGCCGGGTACTCGTAGCCGCCGCCCTGGGCGAAGAAGCCGGCCGGGGCGTGCACCGAGACGGCGCCGGCCATGGCGCCGGCCGCGGCGGCCCCGGCGGCCGGGGTGGCGAGGCCGAGGGCGAGGAGGGCGCCGCCGCCCGCCTCGCCGAGACCGGCGGCGATCGCGCTCTGCCGGCCCGGTGAGAAGCCCATGGCCTCCATCGCCCCGCTCGTGCCCTCGACGCCCCCGCCGCCGAACCAGCCGAAGAGCTTCTGCGTGCCGTGCGCGGCGAGCACGGCGCCGGTGCCGACCCTGAGCACGAGCAGTCCGAGGTCGCGTCGGTTGGGGTGGGACATGGGGTTCTCCAGGTGCGGGAAGGGGCGCGTACGCCGTCCACTGTCCGCGTCCGCCGGGACTCCCGCCGTCCGAGCCCCGGATCCGTACTCCGTACGAGTACCCTTTTGCGGCTTTTGTCCGCTGTTGCTTTAGTGGGAGGGCTGTCGCCGTCCCGGGACCTTCGCGAGCCGCGCCCCCGGAAGCGGCCCGAGGGAAGTGGGTGCGCATGACCGCCGAGTCCACCGAGACCGCAGCCCTGCGGGAGAAGGTCCGGGCCCTGATGCCCCGGGCGAAGGAGGACCTGACCGAGCTGGTGGCGATGCGCTCCGTCGCCGACCCGCGCCAGTTTCCGCCCGAGGAGTGCGCGAAGGCCGCCGACTTCCTCGTCCGGGCCTTCACCGAGGCCGGGCTCAGGGACATGCGGCGGGTGACGACCCCGGACGGCACGGACGCGGTCGTGGGGCACGCGCCGGGCCCCGAGGGGGCGCCCACCGTCCTGCTGTACTGCCACTACGACGTGCAGCCGCCGCTGGACGACGCCGCCTGGCGCACCCCGCCCTTCGAACTCACCGAGCGCGAAGGGCGCTGGTACGGCCGCGGCGCCGCCGACTGCAAGGGCAACATCGCCATGCACCTGACGGCGCTGCGCGCGCTCGGCGGGCCGGAGGGGCGGGGCTTCCCCGTCAACCTCAAGTTCGTGGCGGAGGGCTCGGAGGAGCAGGGAACGGCCGGTCTGGAGAAGCTCGTCCCGCTCCAGCCGGACCTGTTCGCCGCCGACGCCCTGCTGATCTGCGACACCGGCAACTTCGCGCTCGGTCTGCCCACCGCGACCACCTCGCTGCGCGGGCTCACCAACGTCGTGGTGACCGTCTCCACCCTGAAGGGGGAGATGCACTCCGGCATGTTCGGCGGGCCCGCGCCCGACGCGCTGGCCGCGCTCGTCCGGATGCTCGACGGCCTCCGCGACGAGCACGGCAACACGGCGGTCAAGGGGCTCGCGGGCGACGGCTCCTGGCAGGGCGTCGACTACCCGGCCGAGCAGTTCCGCTCCGACGCCGGCGTCCTGGACGGGGTCTCCCTCGTCGGTACGGGGTCGGTCGCCGACGAGCTGTGGGCCCGGCCGGCCGTCACCGTCCTCGGCATCGACTGCCCGCCGGTCGTGGGCTCCTCGGCGGCGGTGCAGGCGAAGGTACGGGCCAGGGTCAGCCTGCGGGTGCCGCCGGGGATCGACGCGGACGACGCCCTGCGCGCCCTGACCGACCACCTGACCTCGGCCGCCCCCTGGGGCGCCCGGGTGGAGGTGGAGCCGGAGAGCGCGGGCCAGCCCTTCCGGGCGCGCACCGACGGCCCCGCCTACCGGGCCCTGGCGACGGCGTTCCGCGAGGCGTACGGGAAGGACATGGTGCAGGCGGGGCAGGGCGGATCGATCCCGCTGTGCAACGTGCTCGCCGCGCACTTCCCGGACGCCGAGATCGCGCTCATCGGCGTCGAGGAGCCGGGCTGCCTCATCCACGCGCCCAACGAGAGCGTGGACCCCTCGGAGATCGAGCACATGGCGCTGGCGGAGGCGCTCTTCCTCAGCGGCTACGCCACCCCCCTCTGACCCCGCCCCGCGCACGGCCCTCTGCGCGAACAGTCAGTCCTCCCCGCGAACGGCCTTCCTCGTGAACGGCCCCTCCCGCGAACGATCCCTCCCCGCGAACAGAACGGTTTCCGTCCCATGACACAGACTCACGACCGGTCCCACGAACGGCCCCAGGACCGGGACGCACCGCCCGGGCCCCTCGGCGTGCTGGCGGGCGCCGCCTGGCAGGCCCTGCTCCTCGCCGGTCTCGTGGCGCTGGTCCTCGGCGTCCTCGTCCTGGTCTGGCCCGGTGCCTCGCTGGTCGTGGCCGGCGTGCTCTTCGGCCTGTACCTGCTGTTCAGCGGTGTGATGCAGCTGGTGGCCGCCTTCGGCACCCATGTGAGCACCGCGCTGCGGGTCATGGCCTTCATCAGCGGCGCCCTCTCGATCCTGCTCGGCCTGCTCTGCTTCCGGGGCGCCATGCAGTCGATCCTGCTGCTCGCGCTCTGGATCGGCATCGGCTGGCTCTTCCGGGGCATCACCCAGACCGTGGCGGCGGCCTCCGACCCGGCGATGCCGGCCCGCGGCTGGCAGGTCTTCCTCGGCGTCGTCAGCGGGCTGGCCGGGGTGGTGCTGATCGTGTCCCCGCTGGAGTCGGCGGCGGTGCTCACGCTCCTCGGCGGCATCTGGCTGGTCGCCGTCGGCGCCGTCGAGATCGTCACGGCCCTCCAGGTCCGCTCGCGCGCCAGGAGCCTGCCGCCGGGAGCCTGACCGGGGCCCACCTGCCCGATCGCCGTCCTCCGCCGTCCGTCCGGTCCCCGGGCGGACGGCGGTCGTCGTTGACGCGTGCGCTACATTTTGCCGGTCCCCGACCGTCCGATCCCCGCGATCGCGAACCCTCCGGAGCCCGCATCCCATGAGCGACATCGTCAACGGCCTCGGCCGGACCAGTGCCTACGGCGCCCTCGGCGTGGTCCTGCTGATCCTCGGCATCGTGCTCGTGGACGTACTGACCCCCGGCAGGCTCGGGCGGCAGATCTGGGAGGACCGCAACCGCAACGCCGCCGTCCTGCTGAGCTCGGCGCTCCTCGGCATCGGCGGCATCGTCTTCACCTCGATCTGGACGACGTACGACGACTTCGGCAAGGGCCTCGTCTCGACCGCCGCGTTCGGCCTCCTCGGCCTGGTGATGATGGCGGTGGCCTTCTTCGTCGTCGACCTGGTCACGCCGGGGAAGCTGGGCGCCACCCTCGTCGACCCCGAGCCGCACCCGGCGGTCTGGGTGACGGCCTCCTGCAACGTCGCGGTCTCGGCGATCGTCTCCGCCTCGATCGCCTGAGCCCCCGGGGCTCAGGCCCCCATCGGCTCCACCTCCAGGAAGCGCCGGCCGCGCGGCCCCTTGTAGAGCAGGGCGTCCCAGCCGAGCCGGGCCAGGACGGGGACGCACGCGCCGAGCGCCTCCGCCTCCTCCCGCGCGGCGCCCGCGCCCGGCGGTCCCGACCACTCGACCACGGCCGTGCCGGGCCGCTCCCCCGCGGCGACCCGGTAGCCGGTGGAGCTCCGCGCCCCGGCGGCGTCCACGGACGAGGGCGTGATGCCGCCGGACTCCAGGGCCAGGGCCACCGCCCGGACCGGCTGGCGGCGCTCCCAGTCGGCGGGCACGGCCTTCGGGTCCCCGCCCCGCTCCCCCGTCAGCCCCCTGATCCGGAGCAGACCGTCGAGGGCCGCCCGGACCTCCCGGGAGCGCTGCTCGGCGTCGGCCGGGGGCAGGGGCGGGCCGTCGCCCGTGGCCGCCTCGAAGACGCCGGCGCCGCCCCCGTCGCCGCCTCCCCACACGGTCACCGCAGCCGCCGGATGTCGCCGCGGACCCGGTAGAAGCCGCCCGCGGCGGGGTGCAGGGCGTCGACCACGTAGCGCGCGCCGGGCTCGCGGATCGCGCGCGGGAACTGCACGTTCCACGAGGAGTCGTAGCCCCCCGAGACGACCCGCACCCGGGTCCTGCCCGACTCGCCGACACACTCCACGACCACCGCGCCGGCCGGGGCGTCGCTGACCACGGTCACGGCCGTGGCGGTCGTGGCGGGCTCGTACACCGGCATCGCGGCGGCCAGCTTGACGTCCCGGGCGACCGGGACCGTGCCCGCCTGGGCGGCCGTGATCGCGGCCTCGCTCGCGTCCACGCAGACCAGCGAGCCGTCGGTGGTCACCAGGTAGAGCCGCTCGTCCCGGTACTGCATGGAGAGCGCCGAGCCGCCGCCCGTGCCGAGCTTCCACAGCCGGGTGCCGTCCTCCGCGAAGCAGTAGACGGAGGAGGACGAGTCGCCCGCGAAGACGAACCGGCCGCCGGGCGAGGTGGCGCAGGAGTACACCGCGCTGTCGCAGGAGTACACCGCCTCCACGCGCCCGTCCTTCTTCGCGAGCCGCTGCACCTTCCTGCGGCCCGTGCCCGCGTAGACCGCGGTGTCCTCCTGCCAGCCGAAGAGGACCGCGCCGTCGGTGGCCGTGTGCCACAGCTCGCCGCCGCCGTCCGGCGCGTGGGCCGCGACGCCGCGCGTGTCCCCGTAGTAGACGGCGTCGCCGTCGGCGCGGACCATCCAGGCGTGCTCGCCCTGGCCGCCGCGCGCCCACTGGTGCTCGTCCTCGTGGTCGATGACGGTGAGCCGGCCCGAGCGGTCGGCGACGTGCAGGACGCCCTCGTGGATGTCGAGCCAGAAGATGTCGACGTCAGTGGCGATGTCGTACGCGGCGAAGGGGAGCTTGGACGACAGGTCGTACACCTTGCCGTCGTCGCAGCCCGCGTAGATCCAGAAGTCGTCGGCGACCAGGCACTTGACGCCGTCCGGCAGGCTGAAGCGGGCCTGGACCTCGCCGGTGCGGTCGAGCGTGAAGACGTCCCCCGCCTGGTTGCCCACCCAGCAGCGCTCCTCGTCGACGTGGATGCCGAAGGCCGCCGAGCCCGTCCGGAAGCGCCAGAGCACCGGGGCGACGGCCCGCGCGGTGGAGGGCGCCGAGGTCACCGCGCGGCGCGTCACCGGGCGGGCGGCGCGCGCTCCGCGCACCGCGGGGGCGTAGCCCTTGCGGACCTTCTCCCCTATCTTCTTCGCGGCGGCGGCCCGGGCCTTCTCCGCGGTCGGGAACGCGGAGCGCTGCGTCTGCCCGTCCGTGCCGATCCGGCCGTAGCGGACCGACACCGCGAGGTCCTCGACGGTCACTTCGTAGAACTTGTGGGCACCGCCGCCGTCCTGCGACAGCTCCAGGTAAGTCGTCGTCATGGGGAGAACGTTAGGGGCGACCACTGACAACGCCCCCGGGGCGGCCGCCGGCCCGCTCACGCCCCCGGTCGCCCGCCGCCGCGGCGTGGGCCAGCGGGTCGGCCAGGACGTCGCGCAGGACCAGGGCCGCCGCGCCCCGGGCCGCGTCCGCGGCGGCGGAGGCCGGGCGCAGGCGGCCCGCGTCCGGGGTCCAGAGGCCGGAGACGACGCGGCCGGCGAGCTCCTCCGTCAGGGCGGGCGCCAGCCAGGGCATCAGGCGCGGGTAGATGCCGCCCAGGACGACCGCCTCGGGGTCCAGGAGGTTCACGGCCCCCGACAGGGCGCGGCCGAGCATGCGGCCCGCCTCCGCGAGGGCGGCGAGGGCGCGCGGCTCCCCCGCTCCGGCGCGGCGCGCCAGGTCGGGGACGCCGGCCGCCCCGGCCGAGGCGAGGAGGGCCGCCTGTCCCGCGTACTGCTCCAGGCAGCCGCGCGAGCCGCAGCGGCAGCGGGGGCCCTCGGCGTCGACGGCCAGGTGCCCGATCTCGCCCGCGAACCCGTGCGCGCCGCGCAGGAGTTCGCCGTGGACGACGATCGCGCCGCCGACGCCGATCTCCCCCGTCAGGTGCAGGAAGGTGCGCACCTCGCCGAGGGAGCCGAACCACAGCTCGGCGAGGGCCGCCGAGTTCGCCTCGTTGTCGGAGGCGACGGGGAGGCCGGTGGTGGCGGGGCGCAGGGCGGTGAGGGCCTCGGCGAAGAGGCGTTCGGCGGGGACCTCGTTCCAGCCGAGGTTGGGGGCCTGCCGGACGGTCCCGCCGGAGACCAGGCCGGGCAGGGCGAGCCCGGCCCCCGCCGGGAGGAGGCCGAGGCCGGCCGCTTCGTCCAGGGCCCCGGCGGCGATGCGGGCGGCGCCGGCGAGGACCTCGCCGGCGTCGGCCGCGCGGTTGTCGAGGCGCTCGGTGCGGCGGACGCGGTCGGTGCCGGTCAGGTCGGCGACGCAGGCGGTGACGTAGTCGACGTTGATCTCGACGCCGAGTCCGGCGGGGCCGGTGTCGGCCGGTTTCAGGACGGTGCCCGGCCGTCCCGCCTGCCCGCTGAAGGTCTTGCCCGACTCGACGAGGAGGCCGAGGTCGAGGAGCTGCTCGACGAGGGAGGAGACGGCGGGCCGGGTGAGTCCGACGCGGGCCGCGACGGCGGCCCGGGTGGTCTCGCCCGCCTCGTGGACGCTCCGCAGGACGAGGCTCAGGTTGTGCCGTCGCACTCCCGACTTGTCGGCCTTGGGTTCCGTGGGCTGGTTCATGGTGAGCGAGAGCCTAGTCGCCCGTTTCGTTCGCACGGCAACGGCGTCCGGTGCCGTGTTCCCAGCTCCGTACGGCTCCCCGGTGCCGGACCCGTCGCGCCGGGGCTTCGCGGAGGGCGAGGCGCGGACCGCGCACCGGACCGGAGAGCAGCGGTGGACGCGACGGGCCTCCGCCGCCGTGCCGGGGCGCCGGGTCGTGTGCCGGAGGTCCCGGCCGACGGGCGTCGCGGCCCCGCCCCTGACCCGCCGGACGGGCCCTGGGGGGTGTCTCGGCGATCATGCCGGGCTCGCGGCGCCCGGTGACCGATCCGGCCCGATCGACAAGACACCCCCTACGGCCGGTTGCCGCCCCGGCGGTGGTAGGCGTCGCTGATGGTGGGCAGGGAGTTGTGGACGGCCCAGGAGTTGAAGGAGATCCGGTCGACCCGGGCCCGGCGCCGGGCCTCCTGCTCCTGGAGCAGGCCCTCGGCCGTGTCCGTCCTGCTTCCGCCCCGGCGGTGCACGACGACGAACGCCAGCACCCCCGCGCCGACGACGACCCCGAACAGCATGAACAGAGCGATCATGTGCGCCTCCCCGTGGTTACCGGCAGGGTAACCCGGAGATCACGGCCGGATCAGGGTGCGGCGGCGGAGTGGATCATGCCCGTTCCGCTCCCGCGCCCCGGTGGTCCATCAGCGGGGTCGGCGCCGCGGCCGTCAGGATTGCGGCGATCCGGTCCCAGGCCTCCTCGTCGCGGGGCAGCGGGGGCAGGACCTCGCCGGCGCCCGTGCCCCAGGCGGTGGCCAGGGCGACGGGGTCGGAGCCGGTGACCGCGCCCGCCGCGAGGGCGGCCGCGCCGAGGGCGACCGGCTCACCGGCCGCGGGGACGACCAGGGGGCGGCCGGAGAGTCTGCGGACGGTGTCGGTCCAGGTCCGGCCGCGCGCGCCGCCTCCGATCAGGCGCAGCGGCCGGTCCCGCGCGTCCGGCGCGGCCGGGTCGAGGCCGCAGGCGGCGAGGAGTCCGTCGAGGGCGCGCAGGACGGTGAAGGCGGCGCCCTCGTAGGCGGCGCCGAGGACCGCCCGGGGGTCCGTGCCGTGCCGGAGGCCGGTGACGAGTCCGGCGGCGTGCGGGAGGTCGGGGGTGCGTTCGCCGTCGAGGTAGGGCAGGACGACGACCCCGCCGCCGGGCACGGCGTCCTCCCGGTCCAGGCCCAGGAGGGCGGCGAACCGGTCGACGGCGAGGGTGCAGTTGAGCGTGCAGCCGAGCGGGAGGTACGTGCCGTCGGTGGCGGCGAAGCCGGCGAGTCCGGGGGCGGCGGGGCGGACGCGGGTCGCGGCGAAGACCGTGCCGGAGGTGCCGAGGCTGACGACGGGGTGGTCGAGCAGGCCCGCGCCGCCGAGGCCGAGCCCGACCGCGGCGGCCATGTTGTCCCCGGTCCCGGCGGCGACGGTGACCGTGCGGGGCAGGCCGAGGGCCCCGGCCGCCGCCGGAGCGAGGGTGCCGACGCGGGTGGCGCCGGTGGGGGCGAGGGCGGGCAGCAGGGCGGGGTCGAGGCCGACGAGGTCGAGGACCTCCCGGTCGTAGGCGCCGGTGGCGGTCCCGTACCAGCAGGTTCCGGAGGCGTCCCCGGGGTCGGTCGCGGCGGTTCCCGAGAGGCGCTCGGTGAGGTGGTCGTGCGGGAGGCGGACGCCGGTGACGGCGTCGGCCCGCCGGGGCTCGTGCTCGCGCAGCCACTGCCACTTGGCGGCGGTCATGGAGGCGACGGGAACGGAGCCGGTGCGGTCCCGCCAGGCCTCCGGGCCGCCGAGGCGGGCGGCGAGCGCGGCGGCCTGGGGTGCGGAGCGGGTGTCGTTCCAGAGCAGCGCGGGCCGCAGGGGCCGCCCGCCGGGGCCGAGGGCGACGAGGCCGTGCTGCTGGCCCGCGACGGCGATGCCGGTGACGACTCCGGCGGGGACGCCCGCGTCCCGTACGGCCGAGCGGACGGCGGTGACGAGCGCCGTCCACCACTCCTCCGGGTCGCTCTCGCGCGCACCGCCGGCCCCGGTGACGGTGTGCGGGGCGCGGCCGACGGCGAGGAGTTCGCCGGTGTCGGCGTCGACGGCGGCGGCCTTGGCGGACTGCGTGGAGCTGTCCACGCCGATCACGACGGAGCGGCTCGCGGGCACGCCCTCACCTCGTCTCGGTCTCGTCTCCCGGTGGGTGGCACCGAGGAGCGTCCTGGGGTTCGTTCCGGTTCGCCCCGAGGGTTCGTTCCGGAGGTTCGTTCCGGGGCGGGTCTGGCGCGGGTCTGGCGCGGCGGCGCCCCGTCCCGTATTAGTTATCTCAGAAAACAAATCCGGTGGCCAGTACCCGGCCGCCGGACGGCCCCCGCGCGCACGGCACGGGCCCGCCGCTCACGGAGCACGGCCCCCGGCGCACGAAAGAAGGACACCGCATGCCGGAGCGCTTCTCCCCCACCCCCGCGGACCGCTTCACCTTCGGTCTCTGGACCGTCGGATGGCAGGGCCGCGACCCCTTCGGCGAGGCCACGCGCCCCGCCCTCGACCCCGTGGAGGCCGTCGAGCGGCTCGCCGGGCTCGGCGCGTACGGCGTCACCTTCCACGACGACGACCTGATCCCCTTCGGCGCGCCGGAGGCCGAGCGCGACGCGGTCGTGAAGCGCTTCCGGGACGCCCTGGACCGCACGGGGCTCGCGGTGCCGATGGCCACCACGAACCTCTTCGCCCACCCCGTCTTCAAGGACGGCGCGTTCACCGCCAACGACCGGGACGTGCGCCGCTTCGCCCTGCGCAAGACGCTCCGCAACATCGACCTCGCCGCCGAGCTCGGCGCCGGCGTCTACGTGGCGTGGGGCGGCCGGGAGGGCGCCGAGTCCGGCGCGGCGAAGGACGTGCGGGTCGCGCTGGACCGGATGAAGGAGGCCTTCGACCTGCTCGGCCAGTACGTCACCGAGCAGGGCTACGACCTGCGCTTCGCGATCGAGCCCAAGCCGAACGAGCCGCGCGGCGACATCCTGCTGCCCACGATCGGGCACGCGCTCGCCTTCATCGAGCGCCTGGAGCGCCCGGAGCTCGTCGGGGTGAACCCGGAGACCGGACACGAGCAGATGGCGGGGCTCAACTTCCCGCACGGCATCGCGCAGGCGCTGTGGGCGGGCAAGCTGTTCCACATCGACCTCAACGGGCAGTCGGGCATCAAGTACGACCAGGACTTCCGCTTCGGGGCGGGCGACCTGCGCCAGGCGTTCTGGCTGGTGGACCTCCTGGAGACGGCCGGGTACGAGGGGCCGCGCCACTTCGACTTCAAGCCGGTGCGCACGGACGGCTTCGACGGGGTGTGGGAGTCCGCGGGGAACTGCATGCGCAACTACCTGATCCTGAAGGAGCGTGCGGCGGCCTTCCGCGCCGACCCGGACGTCGTGGCGGCGCTCGACGCCTCCCGGCTGCCCCGACTCGCCGTGCCCACGGCCGCCGACGGCCTCGCCGGGCTGCTCGCCGACCCCACGGCGTACGAGACGTTCGACGCGGACGCGGCGGCCGGGCGCTCGATGGCCTTCGAGCGCCTCGACCAGCTGGCCCTGGAGCACCTGCTCGGGGTGCGCCGGTAGGCAGGCGGGACGTCGGCGGCCGTGGGCGGGGACCGTCGGTGGCCGTACGGGCACCGGTGGACGCACGGCCGTCAGCGGATGTACGGGCATCGGCGGACGGGCGGGCGTCCACGGGGTCGCGCGGGGCGTCGGCCGGGCGTCCGGCCGCGTCCCCTGCCAGACTACGGACCGCGTCCGACCCCGCGCCGAGCCGTCCCCGAGGAATCCGCCATGCGTGTCGCCCTCTTCGTCACCTGCGTCAACGACGCCGTCTTCCCCGCGACGGGCGTGGCCACGGTCCGGCTGCTCGAACGGCTCGGCGTGGAGGTCGACTTCCCGGCCGCGCAGACCTGCTGCGGGCAGCCGCAGTTCAACACCGGCTACCGCGGGGAGACCGTGCCCCTCGTGCGGCGCACGGTGCGCGCCTTCGAGGGGTACGAGCACGTCGTCGTCCCGTCCGGTTCGTGCGCGGCCATGGTCCGGCACCACTACGGGGCGTTCGGCGCGGAGGTGCCGGGAGCGGCGGAGCTCGCGCCGCGCGCGTACGAGCTGACGGAGTTCCTGGTGGACGTGCTCGGCGTGACGGACGTGGGCGCGTACTTCCCGCACCGGGTGACGTACCACCCCTCCTGTCACGGCCTGCGCCTGCTCGGGCTCGGGGAGCGGCCCCGGCGGCTCCTGGAGGCGGTGAGGGGCCTGGACCTGGTGGAGCTGCCGGGCGCGGAGGAGTGCTGCGGCTTCGGCGGCACCTTCGCGGTGAAGAACCCCGACGTCTCGGCCGCCATGGGCGCCGACAAGCTCGCGAACGCGCTGTCGACGGGCGCGGAGGTGTTGTGCGGCGCGGACAACTCCTGTCTGCTGCACCTGGGCGGCATGGCGAGCAGACGGGAGGCGCCGCTGCGTCCCCTGCACCTGGCGGAGATCCTGGCGAGCACGGAAGAGGAGCCCTGGCGTTGAGCGGCGACGAGAGGACACCCCCGACGAGGTCCGGCCCGGCCTTCGTCGGCATGCCGGCGTTCCCGGAGGTGGCGCGGCGGGCCGTCGGCGACACGACCCTGCGGGCCAACCTCCGGCACGCCACGCACACGATCCGGGACAAGCGGGCGCGGGCGGTGGCCGAGCTGGACGACTGGGCCGCCCTGCGCGAGGCCGGGAAGCGGATCAAGGACGAGACGCTCCGCCACCTCGACACGCACCTGCTCCGGCTGGAGGAGGCGGTGACGGCGGCGGGCGGCACCGTGCACTGGGCACAGGATGCGGACGGGGCCAACCGGATCGTCACCGATCTCGTGCGGGCCACCGGCGAGCGCGAGGTGGTCAAGGTCAAGTCGATGGCCACGCAGGAGATCGGGCTCAACGAGCACCTGGAGGCCGAGGGCATCGCCGCCTACGAGACGGACCTCGCGGAGCTGATCGTGCAGCTCGGCGAGGACCGCCCCTCGCACATCCTGGTCCCGGCCGTCCACCGCAACCGGGGTGAGATCCGCGACATCTTCCGGGAGAGGATGGGGAGGTGGGGGCGACCGGCGCCGGAGGGGCTGGGCGACGCCCCGGCCGAGCTGGCGGAGGCGGCTCGGCTGCACCTGCGGGAGAAGTTCCTGCGGGCCAGGGTCGGGATCTCCGGGGCGAACTTCATGGTCGCCGAGACCGGCACCCTGGTCGTCGTGGAGTCCGAGGGCAACGGCCGCATGTGCCTGACCCTGCCCGAGACCCTGATCTCGGTCGTCGGCATCGAGAAGGTGGTGCCGACCTGGCGGGACCTGGAGGTCTTCCTCCAGACCCTGCCCCGCTCCTCCACCGCCGAGCGGATGAACCCGTACACCTCGATGTGGACCGGCACCGCCGACGGCGACGGGCCCCGCTCCTTCCACCTCGTCCTCCTCGACAACGGACGTACCGCCGCCCTCGCCGACGAGGTCGGCCGCCAGGCCCTGCGCTGCATCCGCTGCTCGGCCTGCCTCAACGTCTGCCCGGTGTACGAACGGGCCGGCGGCCACGCCTACGGCTCGGTCTACCCCGGCCCCATCGGCGCGATCCTCACCCCCCAGCTCCGGGGCACCGCCAGCGAGATCGACGCCTCCCTGCCCTACGCCTCCTCCCTCTGCGGCGCCTGTTACGAGGTCTGCCCGGTCGCCATCGACATCCCCGAGGTCCTGGTCCACCTGCGCGGAAAGGTCGCGGAACAGGGCGGTCACGCCCTCGAGAGGGCGGCGGTCAAGGCCTCCGCCTGGGTACTGGACCACCCGGGCGTGCTGGCGGCCGGGGAGCGCCTGGCCTCCCGCACCCGCGCGCTGCGTCCCCGGCGGGCGCCGGGTCCGGGTGTCCGCCGGTGGACCGAGAGCCGCGACCTGCCGGAGATGCCCGCCGAACCGTTCCGCGACTGGTGGAGGAAGAACCGCACATGACCGACGCACGCGCGCGCGTCCTCGCCCGGATCCGCGCGGCCGTCGCGGACGCGCCCGAGGCGCCCGCCACCGCCCGCGACTACCGGACGAGCCACGCCCCCGAGGACCCGGCGGCCCTCCTCGACCTGCTCCACGAGAACCTCGTCGACTACCGGGCCCACGTCCACAGGACCGCCCCGGACGGCCTGGCGGGGCTGATCGCCCGGCTCCTCGCGGAGCGCGGCGCCCGCAGCGTCGTCGTACCGCCCGGACTGCCCGCCGGCTGGCTCGCCGCCACGGAGGCCGCCCGGCGGACCGACGTGCCCCGGCTGACCCCGTACGAACTGGACGGCACCGACGCCGTGGTGACGGGCTGCGCGGTGGCGGTCGCCGAGACCGGCACGATCGTCCTCGACGGCGGCCCGGGCCAGGGCCGCCGCGCCCTCACCCTCGTCCCCGACCTGCACCTGTGCGTGGTCCGGGCCCCGGAACAGGTCGTCGCCTCGGTCCCCCTGGCCCTCCCCCGCCTCGATCCGGCACGCCCGCTGACCTGGATCTCGGGCCCGTCCGCGACGAGCGACATCGAACTCGACCGCGTCGAGGGCGTCCACGGGCCCCGGACCCTGGAGGTGGTCCTGGTGACCGGGCCCTGACCGGGCCGGCCGGGACCGCGTCCCGGCTCCTCCCTCAAGTCCCCGTGTCGGCAGGGAACTTCGGGGTACCCGGGTGGTGGGCCGGTCCGCTTCCGGATCGGCCCTCAGGGTGATCCTCCCGAAGGAGCGGAACATGACGACGCAGTATGACAACCGTCCGGCCGGTCAGCAGGTCCGCGCGACGAACGGCAACGTGATGAGCATCATCGCGATCGTGCTGGGCGTGATCTCGCTGGTCTTCTTCCCCATCGTGTTCGGCGTGATCGGCCTGGTGCTGGCCGCCGTCGCCAAGTTCGTCCGCCACGAGCGGCTCGCCACCGTCGCCCTCGTGGTCAGCGCCGCGGGCCTGGTCGGCGGCATGATCCTCGGCGCCGTCGTAGCGAGCGCGTGACCTCGTGGCCCGATGAACCGGGGCCCCGCGCCGAGACCGTCCCGGCCGGTGGTGGCGCCCCCCCCCCCCGCGGGGGGGGGCCCCCCCCCGGCCGGGACGGTCTCGCGTCCGTACGGTCCGGCTCGACGACGCGCCCCGAAACGGCCGGCCGGCCGTTTCGGGGCGCGTCGTCGGGCCTCAGCCCACCAGGTCCGGCGCGCGCAGCATCTCCGGCGGGACGCGCCAGGCGTCGACGAGGTCGACCGCGAGGGGGCGGACCTTGCGGCAGAGGTCGTTCACCTCTCGGGTGATCGCCTTGGAGCGCTGGACGGTGAGCCGGCCGTGCTCCATGAACCAGGCCCGGTCCGCCTCGATCGCCGAGAGGGCGAACAGGTCGCAGAGCAGACCGAGCGCCTCCTTGTTGCCGCCCTCGGGCATCGCCCGCACCCCGTCGACGAACGCTTCGAGGACGAGGCGTTCGACGTGCGCGTGGGCGAGCGCGATGACGTGGTCCTGGACCTGGGAGAAGACGGCGCCGGGGTCCTGCTTCCGGTCGATGCCGTGCTTGAGCCGCCGGGCCACGCCCGCGAGCATGTGCTCCTCGCGGTAGCGGACCATGGCGAGCTGGTACTCCGGGTCGAGCAGTCCGGCCTCCCGGTCCCACTCGTCGCCGCCGGGCAGCAGGTCGCGGACCCGTTCGAGCAGTTTGTGGGCCGAGGTCCGCTCCATGACCGTCTCGACGGCGAGGCCGGTGACGTAGCGGACCATGCCGAGCTGGTCGAGGTCCTCGAACTCGCTCGCGTGGTCGGTGAGCAGGCCCTTGGCCACGAGCTGGAGCAGGACGTGGTTGTCGCCCTCGAAGGTGGTGAAGACGTCGCTGTCGGCCTTGAGGGCGGCGAACCGGTTGACGGCGAGGTAGCCGGCGCCGCCGCACGCCTCGCGGCACTCCTGGACGGTCCGGGTGGCGTGCCAGGTGCCGAGCGCCTTGGTGCCGGCGGCCCGCGACTCCAGGCGGCGGCGCGCCTGCGGATCGTCCGCGGCGCCGGAGAAGACCTCGTGGAGCTGTGTGCGGACGACGTCCTGCGCGAAGTGCAGCGCGTACGTGCGCGCGACGAGCGGCAGCAGGCGGCGCTGGTGGAGTCCGTAGTCGAGGAGGAGCTGCTCCTCCGAACCCGGCGACGCCTCGAACTGCCTGCGCCGTACGGAGTACTTCACGGCGATCGCCAGGGCGACCTTGGCGATGCCGACCCCGGCGCCGCCGATGCTGACCCGGCCCTGGACCAGGGTGCCGAGCATGGTGAAGAAGCGCCGGTTCGGGTTCTCGATCGGGCTGGTGTAGACGCCTTCGGGGCTGACGCCGGCGAACCGGTCGAGCAGCGCCTCGCGCGGCACCCGCACGTCGTCGAACCGGATGCGGCCGTTGTCGACGCCGTTGAGGCCCATCTTGCGCCCGTCGTCCTCGATGCGGACGCCGGGCGCGGTCTCGCCGCCCACCCGGACGGGCACGACGAACGCGTGCACGCCCTCGGACGTGCCGCCCACCTCCAGCTGCGCGAAGACGACGGCCAGTTCGGCGTGGCGGGCCGCGTTGCCGATGTAGTCCTTGCGCGCCCCGTCGTCGGGGGTGGTGATGACGAACTCCCGGGTCGCGGCGTCGTACCTGGCGACGGTGCCGAGCGCCTGGACGTTGGAGCCGTGTCCGCTCTCCGTCATCGCGAAGGACCCCATGAGCCGCCCGGCGATCAGGTCCGGCAGGTAGGCCTCGTGGTGGCGCTCGGTGCCCAGGTGCAGGATCGCGCCGCCGAAGAGCCCGAACTGCACGCCGCTCTTCACCAGGACCGACAGGTCGCCGAAGGCCAGCGTCTCGAACGCGGCGATCGAGGCCCCGACGTCCCCTCCCCCGCCGTACTCGGCCGGGAAGCCCATGCCGGTCTGCCCCGTCGCCGCCATCTCGACCACGACCTCGCGCACCCGTTCGCGGAACGCGTCGACGCCGAGCTCGTCGGCCTCTTCGAGGACGGAGGCGTGCGTCACCAGGTTGGTCCGGACGAGGTCGCGGATCCCGGCGTACTCGCCGTCGAGCACCTCGGCCAGTGCGCGGACGTCGATCTCGGGCTGTGCGTAGCCGCCCTCGGAGGGGGATGCGTTGTCGGTGGCCATGCCCCTTCGCTACCCCGCCCCGGGACGATCAAGCGGGGCGATCGGGCGGGTGACCGGCGACACGGGCGCCGGACGGTGCCGGCGGCTCTCGCCGGGCCGGGCCGCGGCGGCCCTGAACAGGACGTGGTCGATGCCCTCCGGCTCGCGGAACAGCGGGCGGCCCTCGCCCGTGTCCCGGCCGGCCGCTCCCCGATGGGAGGCACCGGCGTCCGGCGGCGCGCGCCGTTCCTCGCTCAGGCTCCTTCGGGCGCGGCCTCTTCGGTGGTCCGGGCGGCGGCGCGGCGCCTGCGGTACAGCACCGCACCGCACACCGCGAGGAGGAGGGCGCCGACCGCGGCCACTCCGAGGGCCGTCCGCTCGGCGAACAGCCGCGCCAGCACTTCGAGCACCCCGAGCCCGGCGGTCGCGTAGATCAGGGCCCAGGCCGCTCCCCCGACGAACAGCGCGGGGAGGTAGCGCGGCAGGGGCATCCGCATGCTGCCCGCGAGGAAGTTGGCGGCGGTCTGGAAGCCGACGGTCAGGAAGGAGACGGCGACCACCGGGGCGCCCCAGCGCTGGATCGCCCGCTCCGCGCGCAGGAACCTGGCCGAGGAGATCCGTCCGGCGAGCCTGCTGCGCCGGGCACCGGCGCCGGCGAGCCACCCGACGGCGAAGGTGCCTCCGGCGCGCAGGAGGACGATGACGTACAGGGCGCCGGCCGTGAGCGCGATCTTATCCACGGCGCCTCTTCCCGGACGCCGGGCCGGGACCCGTGCGACTCCGATCCGCCGGGCGGGCCCTGGGGCGGACGTCCTCCGTCGGCCGTGCCGAAGGGCCCGTCCCGGCGTGCCCGCGACGGGCGCGCGCCCGGTCTCCGCTTCTCACCTGAGGTCCGCCTCTGCCCGTTCCGTCTCCCGCGTTCCCGCCGTGGCGGTCCGGGGTGCGGGCCCGGCGCCGGGCCGGGCTCCCCGGAACAGCCAGGTTAACCGAACGCCCGTACGCCGGACACGCGCATCCGGATGCCGGAAGGGGAGCCTCCCCACCGCCGTCCGGGGTCATGCCCGCGCGCCCCGTCTGCCGCGCGGCACGCGGCGCGTCCGGGCGCGGTCCTCCTCAGGAGGGCAGGCGGGCGAGGCCGCGGTGGAGGGCGCCGTCGGGGCGGGCGACCAGCTCCTCCCAGGTGCCCTCCTCGACGATGCGCCCCGCCTCCAGGACGGCGACGCGGTCGGCCCTGCGGATGGTGGCGCGGCGGTGGGCGATGACGACGGTGGTGCGCCCCTCCCGGTGGAGCGCGGCCGCGATCCGGGCGTCGCTCGCGTTGTCCAGGTGGGCGGTGGACTCGTCCAGGACCAGGACGCGCGGCCGGGCCAGGAGCGCCCGGGCGAGGGCGACGCGGGCCCGCTGGCCCCCGGAGAGCGTGGCGCCGCGCTCGCCGACCGGGGTGTCCAGCGGCGCGATCCGGTCGACGCCGCACAGGCGGGCCGTCTCGGCGAGGAGGGCCTCGTCGGCCCCGGGGGCGGCGAGCCGCAGGTTCTCGGCGAGGGTGCCGTGGAAGAGGGGCGCCTCCTGGCCGACCAGCGCGACGGCACTCCGGAGGTCGTCGTCGGCCAGCTCGCGCAGGTCGACGGCGTCCCCGTCGGCCGGTATCAGCTGCACCTCTCCCTCCGAGGGGTCCCAGAAGCGGGCCAGGAGGTGGGCGCAGGTCGACTTTCCGGCGCCCGAGGCACCGACCAGGGCGAGCGTCTCCCCCGCGCGGACGGTCAGCTCGACGCCGTCGAGGACGGGGCCGCCGCCGTAGTCGAATGTCACGCCGCGCAGCCGGACGCCCAGCGGCCCGGGAGGGAGCGGGCGGGGCACGGCGGGCGGCGGGGCGAGCGCGGGGGCCCCGACCGCCGCTCCGACGCGGGAGGCGGCGGCGCGCAGGGACACGGCCCGGCTCAGCGACCGGGCCGATTCCGCGACGGGGCCGAGGACAGCCAGGGAGAGGGCCACCGCCGCCGGGGCCCAGGCGCCGTGCAGCCGGCCCGAGGCCGTGGACTGCGCCGCCGCGGCGACCACGCCGAGGACCGCCGCCACGACGAGGAGGTCGCGGACCGCGGCGGCACCGGCCTCCCACGCGGCCTCGGCGCGCTGGGCGTCGCCCACCCGGCGCCCGCCCTCCGCCAGCCGGCGGCGCCGCCCGGGGAGCGCGCCGAAGGCGAGCAGCTCGCGCAGTCCGTCGACGGTCTCCACCGCGTCGGCCGACAGCTCGGCGACGGCCGCCCGGGTGCGGGCGCCGCGCGCCGCGCTCCCGCGCGCCTCGGCGAAGGGGGCCGCGGCGAGCAGGGCCGCGACCGGCAGCACGGCCGCGAGGAGCCACGGCTCCACCGCCGCGAGCACCGCCGTGCCGCCGGCGAGGACCGTCCCCGCCGCCAGGAGCTGGGCGGTGGTGTGGGCGTAGAAGAACTCCAGCGCCTCCACGTCGGCCATGGCGGTGGCCGCGAGGTCCCCGCTGCGCCGGCCGGCGACACGGGCGGGCGCGCTGCGGGCGAGCCCGTCGAAGACGCGCACGCGCAGGGCGGCGAGGACCCGGTAGGCCAGGTCGTGCGAGAGGTCCATCTCGCGCCAGGTCGCCAGGGCCCGTACGAGGACCAGGGCGACGAGCGCGGCGACGGTGCCGGGCGACGGGGCCCGCGCCCCGATGACGGCCGTTCCCACGGTGTGCGCCGCGAGCGTCACGAGGGCGACGAGGGAGCCCTGCTCGACCAGGGCGGCGGCGCAGGTGCGGGCGGTCGTGGCGCGGTGCCCGGCGAGGGCGGGGAGGAGGGCGCGGAGGGCCCCGGGGGCGGGTGCGTCCGCGCCGGGTGCGGGGGCGGTCCCGGGTGTGGTGGTCCCGGTGGCGCCGGGGGCGGTGCTCATGCGGCGAGTTCTCCTCGGTGGGTGCGGCCGGCTTCGACGAGGCGCGTGTAGACGCCGCCGGCCTCGACCAGGCCGGTGTGGTCGCCGACGGCGTCCACCCGTCCCGCGTCGAGGACGACGATGCGGTCGGCGTGGCGGACGGCGGCGAGCCGGTGGGCGACGACCAGGACGGTGCGGTCGCCGGCGGCGTCGAGGAGTTCGCGGACGATGCCGGCCTCCCGGCGTTCGTCGACCGAGCTGGTCGCCTCGTCGAGGACGAGGACCGGGGCGTCCGCGAGCAGGGCCCGGGCGAGCGCGAGCCGCTGCCGCTGTCCGCCGGAGAGGGTGGCGCCGCGTTCGCCGAGGACGGTGGCGTAGCCGTCGGGGAGGGCGGCGATCTCGTCGTGGACGCCGGCGGTGCGCGCCGCCGCCGCGAGTTCGCCGTCCGTGGCGCCGGGGCGGGCCGTGCGCAGGTTGTCGGCGATGGTGGCGTGGAAGAGGTACGTCTCCTGCGACACCACGGCGACGCCCCGCCGGAGCGCGTCGAGGGAGTACGCGGCGGCGGGGCGCCCGTCGAGGGTGACGCGGCCCCCGTCCGGGTCGTGGTGGCGCAGGAGCAGCGCGAGGAGGGTGGACTTGCCCGCGCCGGACGGGCCGACGATCGCGGTGGTGCGTCCCGCCGGCGCGGTGAAGGAGACGCCGCGGAGGGCGGGCTCCGTCGCGCCGCCGTAGGTGAACCGGACGTCCTCGAAGCGCAGCTCCGGGGGCGCCGGCCAGTCCGCGGGGGCCGTCCCGGTGTCGCGGACGCCGGGCTCGGCGGTGCGCAGTGCCGCGATCCCGTCCGCCGCCGACGCCCCGAGGTAGCCGGCGTGCCACTCGCGGGCCAGGTCGCGGACCGGCCGGAAGCACTCGGAGGCGAGGAGCAGCACCAGGTAGGTGCCGGTCGCCGTGGTGGACCCGCCGAGGGCCGCGTGGCAGGCGAGGAGCGCCGCGGCGACGGTGCCGCCCTGGATCGCGAGGTCCGTGATGCCGGTGTCGGCCAGGGAGACGCGGAGCTTGGCGACGGTCGCCCGGTGCAGGGCCGCCGAGCGCTCCTCCAGGCGGGCCCGGGTACGGCCGACCGCGCCGGCGGCGCGCAGCGCCGGCATGCCCTGCAGGGCTTCCAGGTAGTCGGCGCCCAGCCCCTCGTACGTGTCCCAGTGCTCCTTGCCCCGGGCGGCCAGGAGGCGGTCCCAGGCGCGCGGGCCGCACAGGGCGAGCAGCAGGGCGGGGACCAGGCCGAGCAGCACCGGGGGTTCCACGGCGGCCAGGACGGCGAGCACCAGGGGCGGCACGGTCAGGGTGACGAGGAGCTGGGGCAGGTAGCGCGAGACGTAGGCGTCGACGCCCTCCACCCCGTCGACGAGGGTCGTACGGACGGCTCCGGCGCGCGCGGTGGTCAGGTGGGCGGGTCCCAGGCGCCCCAGCCGGTCGAGGAGTTCGTCCCTCAGGGCCACTCTGACCCGTGCTCCGGCGCGGGTGGCGGTGCGCCGCTGCCACGTGCCGAGTCCGGCGCGGGCGGCGACGGCGGCGAGCACCGCGGCGAGCAGCCAGGGGAGCCGTTCCGCGCGGCCGCGGGCCAGTTCGGCGAGGGCGAGGGCGAGCAGGGCCGCCTGGGCGAGGTGGGTGAGGGCGACGGCGCCCTGCAGGAGGGTGGCGGCGAGCAGGGGACGGTGTGCGCGCCGGGCGGCGCGGCGCAGTTCGGGGTGGACGATCACGGGGTGTTCTCCTCGTCGGCGTGACGGGTACCGAGGGCCAGGGCGTGGACGATCCAGTCCCGGCCGGGGGCGGCGCCGAGCGCGGCGCCGAGGTCGGCCCGCTGCCAGGAGCCCACGGGCCGGGCGGTCAGGCCGTGCTGTCGGGCGGTGAGGTGGGCGAGGTGGACGGCGAACCCGGCCCGCAGGTGGGCGCGGCGGATGTGCGGCGCGCCGGCGTCCTCGGGGCAGCCCCGGGCGAGCAGGACGGCGCCCGCGCCGGCGATCCACGCCTGGCCCGCCGCCCAGGCCGCGAGCGTCGGGCGGGCCTCGCCCGCCGCGCGCCGGCGCAGCGTCGTGCCGTCGGGGGCCAGGTCGACGAGGCCGGGCCCCGGCGGGCCCACGGCGGCGCACCACCGCAGGTCGTCGCCGCCGGCGGCGGTCGCGGTGGCGAGGACGGCGCGCAGCGCGTCCGGGGACGGAGGTCCCGCCAGCGGCGGCGGGGTGCTGCGGCGGGCCAGCAGTTCTTCGGGGGTGGGCGCGCGCGACAACGGCGGTCCCGGGAGGGCGCGGTGGACCGACGGCCCCTCGGGGGCGGGTACGCGCGCCGGCGACGGGGAGGACGAGGAGTCGGCCGGGCCGGGCGGGGCGATGCGTACGGCCGCCAGCGGGTGCTCGGCGGCCCCGTCGAGGACGGGTTCCGGCTCCCCCGCGTCCGTCGCGCGGGCCGCGAGGAACAGCGCGGCGGCGGCGTGCCCGGTGTCGAGGAGCAGGAGCGGCCGGGCGCGGTGGCCGTAGTGGGAGGCGGTGCGCCGGGCGGTGACGGAGAGTTCGGCGGTCACGCCCGGCGGCGTGCCGTCGGGCTGCCGGCCGAGGCGGTGGACGCGGTGGCGCAGCGGGTCGTAGCCGTAGCGGCCCGGCGGCAGGGAGCAGCCGGCGCCCACGACGAGTTCGGTGTCCACCGGGTGCAGCGCGCCGGCGGAGGCGGCCGGGCGCAGCCGCCCGGAGGCGTCCGAGGCCGCCAGGGAGAGGCGCAGCAGGGTCCCCAGGTCGAGTTCCGCCGGTCCGGGGTCCGGGATCGGGCGCGGCGGCCCCGGCCAGGCGGGAACGGCCGTTCCGGCGGACGTGTCGGGGCCGGGGGCGCGGGAGGAGCGGGCGAGGGCGAGTTCGGCGGCGAGGCCCTCGGGGCGCGCGCCTCCGGGGCGCCGCCCGCAGGCCGGGCGGTCGGTGTCGGCGTCGGGGGCGGGGGCGGGGGCGGTGCCGGCATCGCCACCCGGGCGCACCCCGGCCACCGGACGGTCGGCGTCGGCGTCGATACCCGGGCGGGCCCCGCCCGCCGGGCGGTCGGTGTCGGTGTCGGTGTCGGTGTCGACTTCGGCACCCGGGTACACCCCGGCCACCGGGCGGTCGGCGTCGGCGTCGGGCCCCGGGTGGGACCCGCCCGCCGGGCGGTCGGTGCGGAGGCGTTCCACGGTGGTCCTCACATGTGCGGCGGAGGCGCGAGGGTGAAGTCCTCGGGCGCTTCCGGCGCGGTCGTGCGCCAGCCGCGCCGGACGGCCGCCCCGGCGAGGCGCGGGCAGCCGAAGTAGCCGAAGGCGGCGGGGGCGTTGGGGAGGAGGCCGGAGACGAGGACCCGGGCCACCCGCAGGGACGTCTCGGCCACGTCCTCCGTGGTCAGGTCGAACGTCATGAGGCGGTGGCCGCCCGCGCGCAGGGCGGCGTCCAGCCGTTCCCGGCCGCCGGGCTCGACGGCGTCGACGGAGACGGTCCCGAGGGCGGGGTCGGTGAACCGCCGCGCCTCGCGCGCCATCCGCCCGTCCAGCCACACCTGTACGTGCGCGCCCAGGTCCCGCACGTGCTCGAACCGTTCGCCGCACGCGTCCAGGTACCGGCCGTCGGCGCGGTGGTCCAGGTAGAGCCCGCGGGCCAGCAGGCCGGCCTCGACGGCCTGGAAGACCCAGCCGTCGGGGTCGGTCAGGCCCTGGGTGAAGACCCAGGTGTGGACGGCTTCGAGGACCGCCTTGCGGGCGGCCTCGGCCGGGTCGTACTTGCAGGCGAACCCGGCCGCGTACAGGCCGAGGCGCGGGTCGTGGACGAGGGCGGCCATGCACGGGGCGAACTCCGAGGGCATCTCGACGAGGTGGACGTCGAGCGCGGATCCGGCCAGGTCGTCCATGAGGCCGGGCACACTGGCCGGGTCGATGCCGCGGGCCGGTCCGTCGAGGTGCCACCACAGTTCCAGGGCGTCGCGCTCGACGGTCTCCAGGAGGCCGCGCTCGACGGCGTCGTCGAAGCCCTGCCCGGTGGCGATGCCCGCGTAGTTGAGGTGGTGGGTGCGGGGCAGTGCGCGCAGGTCGCCCTGGCGCCAGTTGAGGTGGGTGAGGGCGACGGGCGCCCAGACCTCCGCCGTGCGTCCGTCGGGCAGCGCTTCGGTGCCGCGCGTCCACAGGGACGGGGTGTCGGCGGTGAGGGGGCGGTACGGGAACCCCTCCCGGGCGTACTGCCACGGCGCGTAGGCGGGCAGGTCGCCGGGGCCGTAGAGCCGCAGGCCCTTCTCCGTGAGTTCGGCGGCGGTGGCGCGCAGGGGCGCGTCGGGGTGGCCGGGCGGGGGGACGCGGTTGCCGCAGTACCGTTCCACGCCCTCGGCTATCGCGGCGGTGCGGGCCTGTCCGGGGTCGCCGAAGGTGGTGCCGAGGGAGACCCGGTCGGCCGGCCACAGGCCGAGTCTGCGGGCGTCGGACACCTCGGCGGTGAGCGCGGTGTAGCGGGGCGGGGTGCCCGGGGGGTGTTCGACGGGCTTGACCTTGCGGACGATGCCGCAGAGGGGGTCGACGAGTGTGTCCAGCGGGAGCGCCGTCATCGCGGTATCTCCTGGAAGGGGTCGGTGGGGGTGGTGGGGCGGGAGGCGAGGACGTGCAGGGTCAGCGTCACGCCCCCGGGGTCGACCTCCCGCCGGGAGGGGAGCAGTCGGCGGGCCGTGACCGGGTCGTCGCCGGTGTGGGGGTTGCGGGCGTGCGCGGGGAAGTGGTGACCGGCGATCTCCAGGCGCAGCCGCACCCCGGCGCGCAGCCGGCGCGCGATCCGGCCGAGGTCGATGGTGAACTCCTCGGCCCGGTCGGCCGGGTCGACCGGGTCGGTCCGTCGCTCGCGGCGCAGGACGCCGACGGCGAGCCGTTCGGCGGTCCCTTCCGGCGCGAGGGCGACGAGCCGGGCGGTCCAGTCGGCGGACGGGGTGTCGGCGGCGGCCCGCAGTCCCACCCGTACGGGCCCCACGGCGTCGAGCGGACGCGGCAGGGGCGAAGTGGCCAGCACGCAGCGGTCGGGCTCCCCGCCGACGGGCACCACGAGGTCGTCGGAGCGTACGGGGCGGTCGGGGTCGGCGGTGAAGACGGAGCCGCGCAGCAGCCGCAGGCGGTACGCGCGCGGTTCGCCGCCCGCCCGCCGCCGGCCGTACGCGCGCGGTTCGCCGCCCGTCCCCCGCCGGCCGTACGCACGTGATTCGCCGCCTCCCCGTCGCCGACCGCGCGCACGTGCTTCGTCGCCCGCTCCCCGCCGGCCGTACGTGCGCGGCTCGCCCTCCGTGGCCGCGGGGAGCCACAGGTCGCCCCCGCCCAGCGCCAGCGCGCCGCGGCGGCCGGGGGCGAGTGCGCCGGTCAGGGCGCGGTGGGCCCAGCGCGCGTACAGGTCGCCGAGGTTCACCCGGTGGGCGGGGCCTGCGTCGGGGCCGGGCAGGGAGGTCAGGCCGTGGCCCCAGGGGCCGAGGAGCAGACGGGCCGAGGGCCCGCCCCAGGCGCGCCACAGGGCGGCGGTGTCCTCGGCGAAGTGGTCGTGGTGCCCGCCGACCGCGAGCAGGGGGACGCAGGCGTCCGCGGCCCGCGCCGTGAGGCGGCCGCGCTCGTGGTGCCGCCACAGTCCCGCCCAGGAGGGCAGGCTCCGGCCCAGCCGGTCGGGGAGGGCGGTGAGCGGCAGGTGGGCGAGCAGTCCGGGGTCGGCCGCCAGGGCCGCGCCCAGCGCGCCCTCGTCGGAGTCGCGCCGGTCGCCGTGGGCGGCCCACCACCCGGCGCGGGACAGCAGCCGCTCCGCCCCCGACGGTTCGCGCGCCGTCTCGGCGGCGCCGAGCGCGGGCACGGCCGCGAGGACGGCGTCCGGCCGCGCCTCCCGGTCCGCTTCGAGGGCGAGGACGAGGGCGCAGTGGGCGCCGTAGGAGCTGCCGACGGCGACGTACCGTCCGTCGTTCCACGGCTGCCGCCGGATCCACCGCGCCGTCGCCGCCCCGTCGGCGGTCTCGTTCGCGTACGGGTGCCACTCCCCCGCCGAGGCGAACCGGCCCCGTACGTCCTGGACGACGGCGGCGAAGCCCCGGCGGGCCCAGCCGCGCGCCTCGGCGCGGTGCCGGGTGCGGTCGTAGGGGGTGCGGACGAGGACGGCGGGGAAGGGGCCGGGGCCGTCGGGGAGCCGCACGTCCGTGGCGAGGCCGTCGACGTGTGCCCGGAAGGACGTCATCCGTCCTCCTCCGGCCGGGGCGCGACGGCAGGAGCCGGTGCGGCGGCGAAAGCCGGTGCGGCGGCGGGCGTCGGCGCGACGGCCGGCACCGGGAGGACGGGGTGTTCGGTGACGGTCAGCGTGCGCAGGTCCACCTGCCGGAGCCGGCGCCGCGCCGGGACGCCCGTCGCGCCCGCCGCGTCCGGGGCCCCGGTGGCCCAGCGGGCGAGGTCGTCGGCGAGGAGGGCCGCGATCAGCGCGGCGGCGGTGACGGCGAGCCGGACCGGTTCGCCGGACGTGCGGGGTCCGTTCCAGTAGGCGGCCAGTTCGCGGTGGGCCGGGGTGGCGGCGAGCCGGCGGGCCCGTACGTGCGCCGCCGTGACGTCCCCGGGGGCGGCGGCGAGGGGTTCGACGTACGCCCGCAGGCCCTCGCGGTGGCAGCGGAGCCAGGCGGTCCCGTGTTCGGGAAGCCGGTCGGCGGCGTCCCACAGTCCGTCGGGCACGGGTCCGTCGAGGCACCACACGACGGCGGCGGGGTTCCCTTCGAGCAGTTCCTCCGTTCCCGGGGGCGCGGCGGGCGCGGCGGATGCCGTGCGAGGGGCGAGGGGCGTCGTCCGGGGAGCGGCGCCCAGGGCGGTCAGGTGGGCGGCCAGCGGGCCGGTCAGCGCCGGGTCGCCGAGGAGCCGGACGTCACGGCGGGCGGCGGGCCACCGCGGGGGCGGTGCGGCGTCGGCCAGGTAGCCGGCCTCCTCGAAGCCCCGGACCAGGCGCCGCAGTTCCCCGTCCGCCGGGGCCCCGGGAGCGCCCGAGAGCAGGGAGAGCAGGGCGCTCTCGTCCGCGTGCCGTGTCCTGACGGTGAGGAACTCTCCCTCGCCCGTGCGGACGGCGAGGCCCCGTCCGGGTACGGCGACGACTTCGACACCGGGTGCGAGCCGGTTGCGGGGCACGGCGATCTCCTGACTGCGGGGCTTGTCATGGGCGTGGGCCCGCCCGCGATGCGGCGGGCGGGCCCACGGTCGAGGGTGGTGGGCCCTCGCTTACTCCTCGGTGTCCTCGAAGGGGTTCTCGACGAGCGCGTTGGAGTGGGAGGCCGAGTCGTGGGCCAGCTGACCCGGGTCGGCGATCGGGGCGAAGATCTGCTCGTTGTCCATGAACTCTCCTTGTTCGTAAGGGAGATGCGGCGTTCGGTCGAGCGCCGTGACCGACACTAATCGAAATGATTTTCATTTTCTACATCGGGCAGGGGGTGATCTGGGTAACACACGGGCCAGCCTCCCTCCGGGTCCCGGCCGACGCGGCCGGCCACCTTCAGCACGTCCGCGAGCAGCCCCGGCGTGACGACCTCCTTCGGCGCCCCGTCGGCCACCACGACCCCTTCGCGCAGGGCGACGACGCGCTCGGCGAACCGGGCGGCGTGGGCCAGGTCGTGCAGCACCATCACCACGGTGAGCCCGCGCTCCTCGCGCAGGCGGACCACCGTCCCGAGCACGTCGAGCTGGTGGTGCAGGTCCAGATAGGTGGTGGGTTCGTCGAGCAGCAGGACGCGGGTGTCCTGGGCGAGCGCCATCGCGAGCCGCACCCGCTGCCGCTCGCCCCCGGACAAGGCGTCGACGTCGCGGTCGGCCCACCCCTCCACGCCGACGTCGCGCAGCGCCCGCCGCACGACGGGGTCGTCCCCCTCCCGCAGCATGCCCAGCGGGCCGCGGGCCGCGTACCGCCCCTGGCGCACCAGGTGGCGGACCGTCATCCCCGGCACGGCGGGCGCGGACTGGTGCAGCAGCGCCACCCGCGTCGCCGTGGCGCGCCGGGACAGCCCGGCCAGGTCCTCCCCGCCGAGCAGCACGCGGCCCCGGTCCGGCCGGAGCAGCCCCGCGGCCAGCCGCAGCAGGGTCGACTTCCCGCAGCCGTTGAGCCCGATGAGGGCGGTCAGTTCGCCCGGTCGCACGGTCAGGTCGACGCCCCGCAGCACGGGCCGTGCGGGGTAGCCGAAGTGGACCCCCTCGACGTGTATTCCCATGGACCGGGTCCGGGTCAGGGTCATGCTCTGTCCTCCGTCGGCTTTCAGAACGTACGGCCCGGCGCGCGGCGCACCACGACCAGCAGCAGGGCGGCGCCGAGGCAGGCGGTGAGCGCGCCGACCGGCAGCGTGAGCCGGTCGGCGTCCAGGGTCAGGGCGAGCAGCCGCGAGGAGAGCTGCGCGACGGCGTCCGCCCCGCACACCACGACCGCGCCCGTCAGGGCGGCGCCGGGGAGACTCGTCCGCAGGTCGGCGCCGAAGACGGCCACGGCCAGGTGCGGTACGAGCAGTCCCACGAAGCCCAGCGCCCCGACGGCGGCCACCGCGCCGGCCGTCAGCGCCACCGCGCACACCAGGGCGAGGGTGCGGGCCCGGCGGGCGGAGAGGCCGGCGGCCAGGGCGATGTCGTCGCCGCAGCGCAGCAGGGTCAGGGGCCCGGCGAGCAGCCAGGCCGCGGCCCCCCAGGCCAGCGCCCAGGGCCACAGGAGGTGCCAGTGCTCCCACACCCGGCCCTCCGTGGTGCCCACCAGCCACTGCACGACGCTGCCGAGTTCGCCCGGCTCCACGAGCAGCACCATGGCGGTGAGTCCGCCCAGCACCGCCGACACCAGCACTCCGTGCACGGCGGTCCGGGCCGGGTCGCCGTCCCCGCGGCCGGCGAGCAGCCAGAGCAGCAGCGCTCCGGCGCACCCTCCCGCGCAGGCCGCGAGCACCACGGCCAGGGGCGAGTCCCATCCCGCGAGCCCCAGGGCCGTCGCGGTCACGGCGCCGAGGACCGCGCCCGGCGTCACACCGGTCACCTCGGGACCGGCGAGGGGGTTGCGCAGCGCGGACTGGAGGACGAGGCCGGCCACGGCGAGGCACGCGCCCGCGCCGAGGGCCACCAGCGTCCGGGGGAACCGCAGTTGGAGGAGGATGTGGCGTTCCGTCGCGTCGCCGCCGCCGCCCAGCACGTCCCAGACCGCGCCCGGGGACATGCCGCGCCCGGCCACCAGCTCCGCTCCCGCGCACACCGCGGCCAGGGCGGCGAGCACCGCGAAACGCCGGGTCGCCGCGCGTCCTCCGGTGCGGCGCGAGGCGCCCCGCCGGCCGCGACGGGGACCGGCGTCGACGGCTCGTCCAGCGGCGCTCGCACTCGTTCCCGCATTCGTACTCGTTGCCGCCTTCATATGCGCATTCGTCTTCACGCTCGTGCTCGCATTCGTGCTCGTGCCCGTGCTCGCATCCGTGCGAGGGCTTCCGTCGTCGGCGCGCGTCCGGTCGTCCGGCCGCGGCGGCCCGACCTCATCAGGGCGACGCCGGCCGGCACTCCCAGGAGGGCGGTCCAGGCACCGGCCGGTGTCTCCACGGGCGCGAGTGCGAGCCGGGCGGGGACGTCGGCGACCGCCACCACGACGGCGCCCCACGCGGCGGACCAGGGCAGCCAGCGCACCGCTCCCGAGCCGGGGGCGAACCACCGGGCCAGGTGCGGGGCGAGGAAGCCGACCCACGCGACGGGCCCGCACACGGCCGTGACCGGCGCGATCAGGACGACGGCGACGGCCAGGGCGGCCGGCCGCGCCCGCCGGGCGCGCACGCCCAGCGCCTCCGCGTCCTCGTCGCCGAGCCGCATCACCGAGAGCACCGGCGCGCACAGGACGAGGGCGGGCAGCGCGACGAGCAGCCACGGCCACAGGCCCGCGACGTCGTCCCAGGTCCGGGCGGAGAGGGAGCCCAGCAGGTAGCGGTAGATGAGCTGGAGGTCGAGCTGGTCGGCCATGACCATCAGGACGAGCAGCGCGGACTGGAGGGCCGCCGCGACGGCGGCACCCGTCAGCAGCACCGCGGACGGGCTGCGCCCGAGGCCCGCGGCGAGCAGGGTGAGGACGCCGCCGAGCGCGGCTCCGCAGAGGGCGAGCAGCGGTTGGACCACGGCGGGCAGGGACAGGGCCAGCACCAGCGGGGCGGCCACTCCCAGCGCCGCGCCGGACGAGACGCCCAGCATCTCCGGCACCGCCAGGGGGTTGCGGAGGGCCTCCTGGAGCACGAGCCCCGCCGCGCCCAGACAGGCTCCGGCGATCAGCGCCAACACCAGCCGGGGGACGCGGAGTTCGGTGACCACGATCCCGGCGAGCGTGGCGTCCCCGTCCAGCAGCGCGGCGGGGAGCCGGTGCGGCGGGACCCGGGGGGTGCCGAGGCAGAGGGCGCAGAGCGACGCCGCGGCCAGCGCCGCGACCACCAGGAGGGGCTGCCACAGCCGCGCGCGGGGGGCGGTCCGCGGTCGGGCGCCCGCCGTTCCCGCTTCGGCGCGGTCCGCCGTACGGTCCGGCGCGGCGGGCGCCGGGGAGGGCGTCCTCACCGCAGTGCGGCCGTGGCCTCGTCGAGGACGATGCCCAGCGAACGGGTGCCGCGCCCCTTGGCCCACACCTCCGGGTCCACCTCGTGGACGCGGCCGTTCCGGACCGCCGGGATCCTGCTCCAGAGGGGGTTCTTCGCCAGTTTCTCCGACAGCCTGCCGTTCGCGTCGCCGAAGCCCATCGTCTCGACGAACAGCACGTCGACGTCCTGGGCGAGGATCTCTTCGAGGCTGTAACTCCCCTCCACACCACGGGACTTCCACGGGTAGTCGGCGATCTCGGGGAACAGGCTGGCGGTCACGTCGCCCTCGGGAGTCGCGACGCCGAAGTTCTCGTCGCTTCCGTAGACGGTGAGGGCGGTCTTGTCGCTCGGGGTCTTCCGCGCCTCGGCGAGCCTGGTCCGGAAGGTCCTCTCGGCCTTCTCCCCCTCGGCGGTGCGGCCGGTGAGGGCGGCGGCGTCGCGCAGGTACCCGACGCTGTCCTCCCAGGTCTCGGGCTGCATCGGCCAGAACGTGGTGACGCCCTTCAGGGCGGGGGCGAGCTTGCCGTGGGTGTCCCCCAGGCCGATCACGAGGTCGGGCTCGTGGGAGAGGATCGCCTCCACCTCCGGAGCGATGAACCCGCCCGGGACGACGGCGACCTTTCCGGCCCTCTCCTTCCCCAGGAAACCGGGGTGGGCGAGCAGGGCGCTGTTGGTGGCCGTCGGGACGATGCCGAGTTCGGTCAGGATGTCGTCGCAGAGCGCGAACAGGCAGACGATGCGCTCCGGCTTCCTCTTCGGGGTGACCTCGACGCCGTTGACGTCGGTCAACCCGGCCGTCGCCCTGATGGGTTCGACGGTGACGGCGCCTCCGCCCTTCGCGGCCGGCCCGGTCTTCCCGTGGGACGGCCCGGCCTTGTCGCTCGTGGGCCCGCCGGCCGACGAGCCGCAGCCGACCAGGACGGAGCCCACCACTGCCGCGGTGAGCCAACTGCGGACGAATCTCGACGGTGCGTGCGGCATCGACGCCCTCGCTTCTTCTTCGGAAACCTGGAACGCACCGAACATACATGATAATCGTTTTCACTAAACAGACCACCGGAGGATCCCATGACCGCTGCCGCACTCCTCGTCTCCGACCACGTGGACGGGGCCGTGTACGCGCTGGCCGTGCCGGACGGCACGGTCACCGGGCGCCTCACCGGACGTCATCTGTCCGAGCACGCGGGGTTCCTGGCGCTGCCGGGGGGACGGGTGGCCTGCGTCGACGACCGCCGGGGAGAGCTCTTGGTGCTCGACCCCTTCGGCGAGGAGCTGGTGGAACGCGCGATCCCGGTGGCCGTCCCGGCGGAGCACCTCGCCTGCGACCCGTCCGGGCGCCGGCTGGCCGTCACCACCGGTCTGGGGAAGAACGGCGAACCGTGGTCGGACCTGCTGACGGTCGTCGACCTGGCCACCGGGGAGACCGCCCGGGTGCGCACGCGCGTCGGCGAACCGGGCGTGACGGTACTGGGCGGCGGCGACCCGCTCGTCGTCCTGCGGCACCGGGAACCCGGCGCGCTGGCCGTCCACCGGTTCGCGGACCTGCTGGCCGCGCCGCCCGGCTGCCCGGCGGTCACGCCGCACGCGCTGCTGCCCCTGCCGGACGACGGGCACGGCGACGCCCAGGACCCGGCGTCGGGACGGGTGTTCGCGGCGACGGGCGCGGGGGTGCACACGGCCCGGAGGAGGGGCGACGGGCTGGTGGCCGGGCCGGTGATCCCCTGGGAATCGCCCGCCCGGGGCTGGTACCTCCGTCTCGACGCCCGTCGGCGGGCCCTCTGGAGCACGCTGCGCGGCGGCGACCCGGACCCGCTGCGCTGGCCGGACTGGACGAACCTGGCATGGCGCCACGACCTGGGGACGGGCCGTACGGTCCGCACCGAACTCGGCCCCGGCCTGGTCTTCCGGCTGGCCCTCGCCCGCGACCGCACCGCCTTCACCCGCGTGCACCCCGACGGCGACGAACTGGTGCTCCTGGGCGACGACGGCGCCCTCCGCCGCGTCCCGCTCCCCGCCATGTCCGGTGCGCCGAGGCGCGGCGGCACGCCCTGGGAGGGCGTCCAGCGCCGCGCGGTGGCCGCCTCACCGGGCGCCGACTGGGTGGCCGTGACCCGGGGCGGCCACGGGGAGGTGCACCTCTTCGACGCGCGGACGGGCCGGGAGACGGCCCGCCCGCGGTTGGACACGCCGCTACACCACGGCGGTCACGCGGCGCTGTTCGGCCGGGACGACGGCTCCGACGGCGATCCCCTGGGCCGCTGACGGAAACTCCCCGGGCTCCCCGGGGAGCCGGCTCCCCCGCGTCGGGAACGGGCCACGAGGACGGCGAGCCCCGCCCGGACGGCGGCCCCGGTCCCGCGGAACGCCCGGGAGAAGCGAGTCCCGACGGCGCGCGGACCGAGGCGGGGCCGGGCGGGGAACGGCTACCGGTAAGCGGGTTCGGCCCGCGCCGTCCACTCCTCCACCTGCTCGCGGGTGGTACCGGGGTCGGCGACCAGCGCGCCCAGGTCGTCGCCCTCCACGACGGTGGTCGCCACGGCCGGACACCGGCGGCAGCCGTCCACACCGATCTGTGCCCACCACTTGCAGTGGGCCCGCAGATGGCACCGCGGCACGTTCCGGTCCTCGTCCGCCGGCGTGGCCGCCACCCGCTCCACCAGGGTGCAGTCGTTGCCCCTGCGGTGCAGGCAGTCGCTGACGCAGTGCGACGCGAAGCGCAGGACCCGGGTCGGCTCGACGTCCTTCGGGACGACCGGGAGGACGTCCCGGGCCGGCACGGGGTCGGCGAGGTACACGACCTCCCCGCCCCGCCCGGAACGGACGCCCAGCACCACCGCCTCCGGCGCGTCGGGTCTGCCGCTCGGGCACCAGGCCCCGCTCTTCCCGGAACGGTCCGCGGTGCTCATCTCCACCTCCTCGTCGGTCCGTCGCGTCCGCTACACGATCTGGCCGGCGCAGGCCGGGAGACAGGCGGCGGCGAGGCGCTCCTGCGCGACGGCCTCGGTGAGGTGCGCCCGCAGCTGCGGCGAGCTGATCCGCTGCGGCTCGGACGATGACGGCTGCGCGGCCGCCGTGCCCGATCCGCCGAGAAGGAGCGCGGCCGCGGCGGCGGCCGCCGCGGCACCGCCGGCGGCGGAACGACCCGGGTGCGTCATGACGAAACCTCCTGGATGTGCCCTCGTGGAAAGGGGGTGTACGAGGACGGTAGGACGCCCCCGCTCCCCCCGGCGGCAGTTCCGGCGGCTGTTCGGCGGCGGCTTCGGGGCGGCTTCCGGCACGGAAGGACCGCGGTACCGGGCTCCCCGGCCCCGGGGCCGGAGGACCGGCTCCTCCCCTCAGGGGCCTTCCGGGTCCGTCCGGAGCTCCGGGTCCCGCATGCCCGGCAGCGCGTAGCCCTCCGCCTCGTCCCAGGGGACGTCCAGGTCGTCCAGGTGGACGTGCCAGTCGGTGCCGGGGAGGGCGCGGCGCAGCTCGGTGAGGGAGTCGAGGACGTGGGCGATCACCGGAAGGCAGCGTCCGGGGTCGGAGGGCATCCTGGTGGAGCCCGCCAGGACCTCCCGGGGATCGTCGCCGACGGGCCAGAAGTACAGGGCCTCCTCGTCCCCGTAGGGGAAGGAGGCGTGGTGGGCGGCCGTGATCCGCTCGGTCGCGGCCGACTCCGCGCCGGTCAGGGGCTCGGTCCGGCGGACCCGGTAGTAGAGGGAGACGCTCATGGGCCGAGCGTACGGCGGGGGTCCGACAACGCACTTCGTCCGGTTCCGGCGCCGCTCGCTCACCGGCCGGGCCGGCACCCGGAGGACGGTCCTCCCCCGCGGCGGCGGACAATGGGTTCTCCGGAAGGCTCCGGCGGCCGGGCCGGAGCGGGATCGGGGTGCGGACGGCGGATCACGCCGGGCCCCGGGCGGACGGCCGGTACGGCGACCGTGCCGCGGCCGTCGCCCCGGCCCCGTACCCGATCCGCCGGACGGACCCTCAGGAGGGCGAGCGTGACCGAGACAAGCGACACCCGATCCGCCGACGGCGAGGCGCGGGAGGCGCCGCGGAGCCGGCTGCGACGCCTGATGCGGTACGTCCCCCTGATCGCGCCCGTCCTGCTGTGGGCCGTGCCGTGCTGGGTGCTCCTGCACACCGGTCAGCACTGGCCCTTCCCCGTCGCGGCGGTCGGCACCGCGCTGTTCGCCCTCGGCCTGGTCGGCATGCCGCTCGCGATGACGCGCGGTCACGGCCGGCGTCAGCGGGACCGGGCGGCGATCGTCGGCGACGTGCTGCTGGGCGGCGTCTGGGTCCTGTTCACCTGGTCCGTCCTGCTCGGCGTGCTGCTGCGGGCCGCCCTGGCCGTGGCCGGTGCCGGCGACGGCCAGGACCGGGCGCGCGTCGTCACCTGGGCCGTCCTCGGCACGACCGCCGCCCTGCTCGCCCGGGGGTACGCCGAGGCCCGGCGGGTGCCGCGCGTGCGCCGGCTCGACGTGGAACTCCCCCGCCTGGGAGCCGGTCTGGACGGCACCCGGGTCGTCCTGATCACCGACACCCACTACGGCCCGCTCGACCGGGCCCGCTGGTCGGCACGGGTCTGCGAGACGGTGAACGCCCTGGAGGCCGACCTGGTCTGCCACACCGGCGACATCGCGGACGGCACGGCCGACCGGCGCCGCGCCCAGGCCGCCCCGCTGGGCACGGTGCGGGCGACCCGGGCCCTGGTCTACGTGACCGGCAACCACGAGTACTACAGCGAGGCCCAGGGCTGGGTCGACCTGATGGGCGAGCTGGGCTGGGAGGCGCTGCGCAACCGCCACCTGCTGCTCGAACGCGGCGGCGACACCCTCGTGGTCGCGGGCGTCGACGACGTCACCGCCGAGTCCTCCGGCCTGGCGGGCCACCGCGCCCACCTCGACGGAGCCCTCCGGGGCGCCGACCCCGACCTGCCCGTCCTCCTCCTCGCCCACCAGCCCAAGTTCGTCGACCGGGCGGCGGCTGCGGGTGTCGACCTCCAGCTCTCCGGCCACACCCACGGCGGCCAGATCTGGCCCTTCCACCACCTGGTCCGCCTCGACCAGCCGGCCGTCGCCGGTCTCAGCCGCCACGGCGCGCGCACCCTGCTCTACACCAGCCGCGGCACCGGTTTCTAGGGCCCGCCCTTCCGCGTCTTCGCCCCCAGCGAGATCACCCTGCTCGTACTCCGCTCCCCTCGGCGGCCCGCCTCGTCCTAGGGGTGCCCGGCCCCGGCCGCCGGGCCCCGGGAGGAACCGGGCCGCGAGGAGTACGGAACGGGGCGGGAGGAGAGACGTCGGCGCCGTCCGCGTTTCAGCGCCGGGTGATGTCCACCCGGTCCCGGACCGTGATCCGGCCACGTCCGCGCGAGCGCGCGGGCCGTGAACCGGAGTGCGGCCGACGGCGGCTGACGCTCCGTACGCCCTTCGCGGTCGTGGCGGCGGCCCGGCCGGACGCGGCAGCCGGACCCCTCGCCCCGTGGGCCCCGGGGCTCGGGGCGCGACAGGCTTTCGGCGACCTCGCGCGCGGCGCGTTCCCCGGTCTCCGGGCCGGCCGCGAGGAAGCACGGGCGCCCGGGGCCACAGCGCTCCCCGGGCGCCCCGCAGGGTCTTCCGCCAGGCGTCCGGATCGGGGATCTCCCGGGCCGCGTCCGCCGTCTGCGTCGATCGCACGGCCGAACCCGTGCGGAGCGGGCTCCGGAGGGCCGCCGGGCACCGCGGTCCCGGCAGGCGGCGACGCGTGGAACGGCCCCGTCGGAGCGCGGCGTAGGCTGGTCGGGCAGCTGGTTCGCCCCCGTCCGCCGGGCGGGACGCGTCGTAAGAGGGAACCCGGTGGGAATCCGGGACTGCCCCGCAGCGGTGAGCGGGAACGACCGCCGTCATACGCACTGGCCCCGGGAAGGGGCTGGGAAGCGACGGCCACTAGGTGTCCGCCGGACCAGTCCGGAGGGCGTGCCCGCGAGTCCGAAGACCTGCCCGCTGCCCGCGCGCCCACACCCCGTGCGCGCGGAACAGCCCCGCCGCGACTCGCGAAGGAGAGTTGACGTGGCAGATCCCACCGTCACCGGTCCCGTTCCCACCGCCCGTCCCGCCAAGACGCCGGAGGACTCCCGGGTCGTCCTCGCCCACATCATGAGCGAGCACGACACCAACCTCTACGGCACCATCCACGGCGGCGTGATGATGAAGCTCATCGACGACGCCGCGGCCGCCGCCGCCGGGCGGCACGCCGACGGCCCGGCCGTCACCGCCTCCGTCGACCGGATGACCTTCCTCGCCCCCGTGCGGGCCGGAGACCTGCTGAGCGTCGAGGCCGGGCTCGAACGGGCCGGGCGGACGTCGATGACCGTCGGGGTCCGGGTGACCTCCGAGCGCTGGAACAGCACCGGCCCCGCCACCGAGGTGGCCACCGCCTTCCTGACCTTCGTCGCCGTCGACGCCGACGGCACCCCGCGCCCCGTCCCGGTCCTCGACACACCGCTGCCCGGCCCGTCCTGACCGGGCGGGCCGCCGCCCCGGCCGTGCGCGCGCACGGCCGGGGCGGCGGTCTCCTCGCCCACGAGTGTCGGACCCGGACCCCGCCGACCGCCCGTGGCCCGGTGCCCGGCCGGCGCGGGGCGTTCCTCCGGGCGGAGCTGCGTGGCGTCGAAGCGGTTCATCGTCCCCGACGGGGTCTACGACGACTTCGTCGCGGGGATGCGCCGCGCGTTCGAGGCGCTGGTGTCCGGCGACCCGGCGGACGAGGCGACCACGCCCGGCCCGCTCTCGTCGGAGCAGGCCGCCGCCGGCCCGGTCGAGCAGATCCGCGAGACGGTGGACCAGGGGGCCGAGCTGGTCACCGGCGGCCACCGGATCGACCGCCCGGGTGCCTTCGTCGAGCCGACCGTCCTCACCGGCGTCAAGTCCGGGATGCGGGCCTACGCGGAGGAAGTCTCGGCCGCGCCGCCGTGATCCACCGGGTGGCCGACGAGGACGAGGCGATCGCCCTCGCCGACGACGGCCAGTACGGTCTCGGCGGCTCCGTCTTCTGCGCCGACGCGGAGCGCGGACGCCGGGTCGCCGAGCGGATGGAGACCGGCATGGTGTGGGTCAACCACCCGGCCTCCACCCGGCCCGACCTGCCCTTCGGCGGCATCGAGCGCTCCGGTTACGGACGCGAGCCGTCCGCGCTCGGCATGCGGGAGTTCGTCCGCCGCAAGCCGGTGCGCGTCCTGCCCGCCGACGCGGAGCTCGGCGGCATCGCCGGCCGAGTCCCCGGGCCCGGCGGTCCGGGCACCGGCCGTGCCACCGCCTCCGCGGACCGGCGGCGGCCACGTACGCTGGGACGTGCGGCCCGCCCGGAGACTTCCGCCATCCGGTCCCCGGGGCGGCGGGGCGAGAGTTCCGGCCAGTACAGCCGACATGATCGAGGAGAGCGTGAGGCGAGTCGAGGGCGCGACCGGTACGGACCCGGAGGCCTGGTCCGCCGGCCTGCACCGCATGTGGCTGGCCGCCCAGGACGCCCAGGACATCACGGACATGGCCCGGCACGTCTACTCCCTGATGCTGGCGGAGCGGGGCGTCGTCGCCGTGACGGGAAGCCGCTGGGACGGCGGCAGCCTGCGGTACGTGCGGCGGCTGACGGCCGACGGCGCCACCGCGGTGGCCACCACGACCCCTCTTCCCGGCAGCGTGCGGACCGGGCCGGGCCGGCCGCCCGCCGGAGGCGGGGAGGACGCCGGGAACCGCGCGCCGGTGCACCTGTACGAGCACGACCTCACGACGGACGACGAGGGGTTCGCACCCGAGGGGGCCCTGCTGGCCGAGGCGGGCGCGCGCCGGGCCCTGGAGGCCCGCTTCTCGCTCGGGGGCGACGACTGGGCGTCCTTCTCGCTGGGGCTGGGCGGGCGCGAGGAGGCCGATCCCGTCCTGCCGACGCGGCTGCTCCAGCTGAGCGAGGTCCTGGTGGCCGGCAACCGGCGGGTCCTCGAACACAGGGCCGCGGAGCGCCGCCGGGTGGAGGAGGCGTTCCTCGCCGAGGCGTCCCTCCAGATGGACGCCAGCCTCGACGCGCGGGAGACGCTGGAGCGCGTCGCCCGGCTCGCCGTCCCGGCGGTGGCGGAGGCCTGCGTGGTGCACCTGCGCCGGCCGGGCGACCTGCTGTCCCCGGTGGCCACCGTGCACGTGGCGGCGGCCGTGCAGCCCTGGCTGCACGGAGTGGCCTCGGACGACCCGTGGCTGGACGGGGCCCTGCGGGCCGCGGCGGACCTGCCGCACGGCACCCTGCTCACGGGCGAGGCCCTGGAGACGTCCGCGTTCGGGCCGCACGGCGAGGGACCGGGCCGGGCCGTGCGGGCCGTGAGCATCAGCCCGCTGCGGGCGCGCGGGAAGTTCCTCGGCACGCTGACGTTCGTCTACCACCGTCCCGAGCGGGAGATCGTCGACCTGCGGGTCCTCGACGACCTGGCCGGCCGGGCGGCGCTGGCCATCGACACCACCACCGCCTACGAGCAGCGCCGCCGCAACACCGAGCAGCTCCAGCGGCACCTGCTGCCGGGCTCGCTCCCCGACTGGCCCGGCGTCGGGCTGACCGCCGCCTACGAGGTGGCCGACGACTCCCTGGAGGTGGGCGGCGACTTCTACGACGCCGTGGTGCGCCGGGACGGCGCGCTGGCCCTCTTCGTCGGGGACGTGTGCGGCCGGGGCGCCGAGGCCGCGGCCCTGGCCGGCCTGGCCCGGCACACCCTGCGCGTCCTGCTGGAGGACAAGGCGCCGCCGGGCGAGGCGCTGAGCCGTCTCAACAGCGTGCTGACCGGCCAGCAGGCCGCGCGGTTCGTCACCGCGTTCGTCGGCGTGCTCACCCCGGACGGCGACGGATACGCCGTCGAGGCCGCCTCGGCCGGGCATCCGCGTCCGCTGATCCGCCGCGCGGACGGGCGGGTCGAGGAGGTCCGGGCGTCCGGGATGCTGCTGGGAGTGGTGCCGGACGCCCTGTACGAGCCGGGGAAGACCGCGCTGGAGCCGGGCGACGCGCTGGTGATGTTCACCGACGGCCTGTCGGAGGCCCGCTCGGCGGACGGGACGATGTTCGAGGACGTACTGCCCGATGCGGTCCGGGAGAGCTGCGGAGACGGGAGCGACGCCGCCGGGCTGATCGCCCGCGCGACCGCCTTCCGGGCCGTGGGCGACGACGACACCGCGGTGCTGGTCGCCCGGGTGGAGGAGGAACGGGTGGAGGACACACGATGAGCGGCGTGCCGGAGACGACGGACGAGCGGCGCCCGGCCCGCGACCGGATCCTGGTCGTGGAGGACAGTCCGGAGGACGCCGAGGCGATCGAGCGCGCGCTGCGCCGCACCCACCCCGACCTGGCCCTCGAGTTCACCGACCGCGGAGAGGGCCTGGTGGACGCGCTGCTCGCCCGCGAGGACCTTCCCGGGCTGATCCTGCTGGATCTGAACATGCCCGGCATCGGCGGGCACGCGGTGCTGGAGCGGATCCGCTCCCGGCCGGAGCTGGGCGCGGTGACGGTGGTGGTCTTCACCTCCTCCACCGCCCCCGCCGAGGTCGACGCCTGCTACGCGGCGGGAGCGGACAGCTACGTCTACAAGCCGGTCAACTTCGCGCTCTTCCAGACCGTCCTGAAGGGCGCCGTCGACTACTGGCGTCAGGCCGGGTCCGGCTCGGAGCTCCCGAGCGTGAAGTAGAACGCGGTCCCGCCGCCGGGGACGGCGTCCAGCCAGATGCGGCCCCCGTGCCGTTCGACGATCCGCTTGACCAGGGCGAGGCCCACCCCCGTCCCCCCGCCGTGCTCGCCCGGCCCGTGGAGGCGGCGGAACAGGTCGAAGACGTCGTCGCGCCGGTCCGCCGGGATGCCGATGCCGTTGTCCCTGACGACGACGGTCAGCTCCGGCCCGGCGGACGCCCCCGGGGCTCCCCCGGCGGGCGGGACCGGGTGGCGCTCCACGGTGACCTCGACCCGGCGCTCCCCGTCCGGCCGGGCGTACTTGGCCGCGTTGACCAGCAGGTTGACCAGGATCTCGTCCAGCCGGTCGGCGTCCGCCCGGACCCGGGGCAGCGTCCCCCGGACCACGGTCACCCCCTGCTCGGCCAGCCGGGGCCCGGCCACCTCCAGGGCCGCGTCCAGGGCGCTGCCGAGCTCCACCTCGCGGACCCGCAGTCCGGCGCGGCCGAGCCGGGCGTAGTGCAGCAGCGAGTTGAGCAGCTCGTCCATGCGTCCGGCGAGTCGCTGCATGGTCCGCAGCCGGCGCAGCGTGACCTCGTCGAGCCCCTCCCCTGCGTCCTCCATGGCGAACGTCGCCGCGTTGGAGATGCCGCGCAGCGGCTCCTTGAGGTCGTGGGCGGCGGCGTGGGCGAAGGAGTCGAGGTCGACGTTGCGCATCCGCAGCTCGTCGTTGATCGCGTCCAGGACCTCGGCGTGCCGCAGGACCAGGCCCGTGAGGAGCCGCCACAGCTCCTTGGCCGCCACCCGGTCGCGGACGGTCCAGGGCAGGCTCCGGCCGCGTACGGTGGCCCGGAAGACGGCCCCCGAGCCGCGCGGCGTCAGGCGTTCGCCGCGCGGCCCGACCCGTACCGGCGCCGAGGGGTCGGCCGCCCACTGCCGCGGCATCGGGCGCTCCGGACGGCGCCAGGCGATGTACTCCCCCGCTCCGGACAGCGGCACCACCAGCACCCCGGCCGGTCCTCCGTCCGCCGCTTCCGCGCCGCCGCCCGGCCCGTCCTCCTCGGCCAGCCGGTCGGTGCACCAGGGCACGCCCGGCGTCAGCAGGCGGGCCCGCTCCTCCAGCGCCCGGAGCAGGCCGGGCCCGAACGCCTCGCCCGCGCCCAGGGTGCGTTCGGCCCGCCGGAGCACCACCCCGTCCGCGTCGAGGAGCTCCATGAGCGGGCCGCCGCCGTCGCCGAGGCCCTCCTCCAGGCGTTCCCGTTCGAGCGCCTCGGCCACCGCCGCGGAGCGGGCGGTGGACTCCACGTGCGCGTCCGCGCGCTCGCGCTCCTCGATCGCGGACAGCTGGAGCGAGAACGCGGCGCCGAACATCTCGCACGCCGAGCGCACTTCCGGGGTGATCCGCGCGGGCTCCGCCCCGTGGCAGGCGATCAGCCCCCACAGGTGCCCCTCGCGCAGCACCGACACCGACATCGAGGAGCGCACGCCGATGTTGCGCAGGTACTCCAGGTGGAATCCGGAGACGGTGCGCAGCGCGGCCTGCGACAGGTCCAGGGGCGCGCCGGTGGCCTCCCGCACGGGCGGGTGCAGTCCGACGGCGGCGTCGTCCACGTCCCCGATCACCCGGATCCAGTTCTCCCGGTACAGCCTCCGGGCCTGCGGCGGGATGTCGGTCGCCGGGAACCACAGGCCCAGCCACGGTTCCCAGTCCTCCCGGACGTCCTCGGCGACCACTTCGCCCGGGCCGTCCTCGCCGTCGAAGCGGTAGGCGACCACCCGGTCGAAGCCGGTCAGCGCCCGCACCTCGCGGACCGCCACCCGGCAGCAGTCCTCCGTGTCCCGCGCCGACCGCAGCCGGGCCAGCGCCCGGCGCACCCCCTGGTAGAACCCGCGCGCCTCGGCGCCGTCGGCGCCGCGCGGTTCGAACTCCATGATCAGCAGTCCGTCCCGGCGGTGGGCGGACACGTCGAACCGGTGGCCCGGGGCCGTCGCGTCGTCCGGCAGGGCGAGCGCGGCGGGCGTCCCTCCCTCGTCGCCGGCCGCCTCCAGCGCCTCCTCGAAGGCGGCGGCGGACACCAGGCGCGTCACCGGCCCGCCGACCAGGTCCACCGCCTCCACGCCGAGGAGGGCTCCCGTGTTGTGCGCGGCGACCTCGACCACGCCGGTCTCCGGGTCGACCGCCACCAGCGAGCCGGAGGACTGCACGCCGCCGAGCAGGTGGATCGGTTCGCGTACGCACCGCGTGAGGTCGAAGCCCCCTTCCGCGGCCCCTTCGGCCTCCTGCGCCCGCCGCGACAGCCATCGCTGTTCCACTGGTTCACCGCTCTCCCGGGTCCCGGCCGGAACCTCCGGCCCCGGACCCGGTCCCATCCTCCCCGTTCGCCGCCGGCGGCTCATCTCGAAGGGGGCGCCAGGACGTGCAGCGCGCCCGGCCGCACCCGGGCCGTCACCGGCAGGGCGGCGTCGACCTCGCCGTCGGCGCCGTACGGAAGCGTCCGGTCCGCCTCGATGCGTATCTCCCGGCCGCGCAGGATCTCCACCTGCGGGCGCCGTACGTGCGCCCCGGTCTTCAGTTCGTTCATCGTCGCGAAGAAGTGGTGCTTGGGGGCGTCGCCGATGACGACGACGTCCAGGAGTCCGTCGTCGAGCCGGGCGCCGGGGGCGACGTTCCTGCCGAAGCCGTAGAAGCCGGAGTTCGCCGCCACGACGGTGTAGCCGGTGCGCTCGTGCGTCACGCCGTCGACGGTGACGCGGTAGGCCGCGGGCTTCCACGCGAGGACGGCCCGCAGGCCGCCCGCGTAGTACGACGCCGCTCCCCGCAGCAGCCGCGAGGCGTTCGCGTGGTGGTTGGCGACCGCGTCGACGCCGGCGTACACGCTGCCCAGGACGGAGATCCGCGCGTGTACGGCGGACTCCACCTCGATCGTGTCCACCGGGCGCGGCTCGGCGTCGAGCAGCACCCGCGCGAGGTCCGGGGCGCCGGCGGGCAGGCCGAGCGCGCGGGCGAAGTCGTTGCCCCGGCCGGCGGGGACCAGGCCGAAGACCGTGTCCGTACCGCTGAGCGCGCCGCCGACGCAGCCGGCCATCCCGTCGCCGCCGACCGCGAGCACCACGTGCCCCCGCCCGCCGGCGTCCCGGGCGATCTCCCGCGCGTGTTCCAGGCTCCGGCTGTAGACGGTGTCGAGCCGCGCACCCGCTTCCCGCAACAGCCGGGCCAGCGGGAGCAGGGCCGCCGTGCCGCTGGATCCCCCTGCGGTGGGGTTGACGACGGCGGTGAACTGTCGCATGGGTCAGGCCTCCGAGCGGGAGAGAGCGGGAGAGAGGGGAGCGACGGACGGGCGGGGCGACGGGCGGGCCGTCGGGCGGTCGGCTCCCGGGGCACCGTACGCGGACGCGGTCGGCGGCGGGAGTCCCCGGGGCCGCCGGTCCGCCCGCCGGCCCATGGGGGGAGTCGTCCGCGGACCGGCGGGGGCGGGGTTCAGCGGACGGGGACGAGGACGCCGGGGCTGAGGACGCCGGAGGGGTCGACCTCGGCCTTGACGGCCTGGAGCAGGCGGACGCCCAGGGGGCCGATCTCGCGGGCGTACCAGTCGCGGTGGTCGGTGCCGACGCCGTGGTGGTGGCTGATCGTGCCGCCCGCCGCCAGGATCGCGTCGTTCGCGGCGTGCTTCGCGGGCTCCCAGTGGGCGACCGGGTCCTCGCCCTGCGCCGAGACGACGGTGAAGTACAGCGAGGCGCCGTTCTCGTAGGTGTGGGAGACGTGGCACATGACGAGCGGCGGGGTGCCGGCCTCGGTGAGGGCGTTCGTCAGCGCGTCGCGCACCGCCGTGTGGAGGCCGGGCAGCGCGGACCAGAAGGCCGCGGTCTCCAGGGTCTCGGCGAAGGCGCCGGCGTCGAGCAGGGCGTCGCGCAGGTAGGGCGCGTCGTAGCGGCCGTGCGCCCAGCGGTCGCCGGGCTCCTCGCCGACGTACTCGCCCCCGGCGTCGAGCAGGATCGCGCGGGCGGCGGCGCGGCGGGTCCCGGTCTCGGCCTCGGTGCCCTCGTAGCCGGCGATGGCCATGCAGCCCCCGCCCTGCGGGACGTCGGTGGCGCCGATGGCGTCCGGCTGGGCGAGCCCGACGAAGGTCTCGGTCTCGTCGGAGAGGCGCAGCACGGTGGGGCGCGGGCCGTCCTGCGCGAGGCGGCGGAGGGCGGCGGTGCCCGCCTCGAAGGAGGCGAAGCGCCAGCCCTCGTAGACGCGCCTGCGGGGCAGGGGGCGGATGCGGACGGTGACGGCCGTGATGACGCCGAGGCTGCCCTCGGAGCCGAGGATCAGCTGGCGCAGATCGGGGCCCGCGGCCGAGCGGGGGGCGCGTCCGGTCTCCAGGGTGCCTTCGGGGGTGGCGACGGTGAGGGCGAGGACCATCTCGTCGAAGCGGCCGTACCCGGCCGAGGCCTGGCCGCTGGAGCGGGCGGCGGCGAAGCCCCCGACGGACGCCCATTCGAAGGACTGCGGGAAGTGCCCGAGGGTCCAGCCCTTCGCGTTCAGGAGTTCCTCGACGCGCGGGCCGCGCAGGCCGGGTTCGAGGACGGCGGTGCGGGAGACCTCGTCCACGCTCACGAGCCGGTCGAGGCGGCGCAGGTCGAGGGCGACGAAGGGCCGCTTCGTCTCGGGCGCCAGGCCGCCGACGACGGAGGTGCCGCCCCCGAACGGGACGGCCGACAGGCCGTGCGCGGCGCAGACGCGCAGGACGGCGACCACCTCGTCGTGGCTGCCGGGGAGCACGACGGCGGCGGGGACGTCGTCGACCTCGCCCGCGCGGATGCGCAGGAGGTCGGGGGTGGACTTGCCCCGGGTGTGCCGGACGCGGCTCTCGGCGTCCTCCCGCAGGGCGTCCCCGGCGGCGAGCGCCCCGGCGAGCGCGGTGCGCGCCCCGTCGGTCAGGGGGGAGGGCGGGAGGCCGATCGCGTCGAGGGCCGCCGGCCCGCTCGGGCGGGGGGTGACGCCGAGCAGGTCGCGCAGCAGGCCCGTCACCGCGTCGGGCAGGGGGGCCGCCTTGGCCGGGTCGCCCCAGCCGCTCCACAACATGTCCACTGCGAGGGTTTCCTCTCGGTCTGTTCCACGGACGGTGCTGCCGCTCGGCCCGTACTGGCATTACACTGTGACAGATGACGCCCATTCGTCACAACCACTCGGACCCCGCGGAACCCGGCCGGCCGGAGCGCAGGCGCTCGGACACCGACCTCGTCCTGGACGCGGCACGCGACTGCGTCCTGGCCGTCGGCGTGCGCCGGACGACCCTGACCGACGTCGCCCGGCGCGCGGGCGTGTCCCGGATGACGCTGTACCGGCGGTGGCCCGACGTCCGCAGCCTCGTCGGCGACCTGATGACCCGTGAGTGGACCGCCGTGGCGGCCGGGGCCATGCCGGCCGGGGCCGACGACCGGCCCGTCCGGGCGCGGATCGTGGACGGGCTCGTCGCGGGCGCCGCCGCGTTCCGGGCCCATCCGCTCTTCCACAAGATCCTCGACGTGGACCCCGAGCTGCTGCTGCCCTACGTCCTCGACCGCAGGGGAGCCAGCCAGGAGGCCTTCCTCGGGCTGCTCGTCGCCGCGATCGGGGCGGGCCACGAGGACGGGTCCGTGCGCCGGGCGCCGGTGGACCTCCAGGCCCGGTCCCTGCTGCTCGTCGTGCAGTCCTTCACGCTCTCGCTGCGCACCATGACCGACGAGACCGATCCCGAACTGAACCAGGACGCCTTCCTGGGCGAACTGCGCACCCTGCTGGAGAGGACCCTCACCCCATGACCTCCACGAGCGGCCCCGCCCTGCCCGGTTCCTCGCTGAGCGCCGCGCGCCGCGGCCGCGAGCTCGGCGCGCTCGCCGACGGCGCCGAGGTCGACGTCCTCGTCGTCGGGCTCGGCGCGACCGGCGCGGGCGCCGCGCTCGACGCGGCCACGCGCGGACTCCGCGTCGCCGCGATCGACGCGCACGACCTCGCGTTCGGCACGTCCCGCTGGAGCTCGAAGCTGATCCACGGCGGACTGCGCTACCTCGCCACCGGGCAGCTGGACGTCGCCCACGAGAGCGCCGTCGAACGCGGCGTGCTGATGGAGCGGACGGCGCCCCACCTGGTCCGCGCCCAGCCGTTCGTCCTCCCCCTCACCCCGCTCGTGAGCCGCGGTCAGGCCGCGCTCGCCCGGGCCGGCTTCCTCGCGGGCGACGCGCTGCGGGCCTCGGCCCGCACGTCGCGCCGCACGCTGCCCGCCCCGCGCACCCTGTCCGCGGTCGAGACCCGCCACCTCGCTCCGGCCCTGCGCCCGACCGGCCTGCGCGGCGGCCTCCTGTCCTGGGACGGTCAGCTGAGCGACGACGCGCGCCTGGTCACCGCGATCGCCCGCACCGCCGCGGCCCACGGCGCGCGGATCCTCACCCGCGTCCGCGCCCTCGGACTCACCGGCGACGGCGCGCTGGTCCGCGACGAGACCAGCGGCGAGGAGCTGCGCGTCCGCGCCCGCGCGGTCGTCAACGCGGCCGGGGTGTGGGCGGGCGGCCTCGTCGACGACGTCCGGCTGCGGCCCTCCCGCGGCACCCACCTCGTCCTGCGCGACCAGGACCTCGGCCGGCTCTCCGCGGGACTGCACATCCCCATCCCGGGCGAGGCCAACCGCTTCGTCCTGGTCCTCCCCCAGGGCGACGGCCGGGTGTACGTGGGGCTCACCGACGAACCCGTCGACGGCGAGGTCCCCGACGTGCCGGAGGTCCCCGAGACCGACATCGGCTTCCTCCTCGACGTGCTCGGCTCCGCCCTCGACGTCACCCTCCGCCGCGAGGACGTCGTCGGCGCCTTCGCCGGTCTGCGCCCCCTCCTGGACACGCGCGACGCGGGAGGCCGTACCGCCGACATCTCCCGCAGGCACGCGATCCTCACCTCGCCCGACGGGGTCGTGACCGTCGTCGGCGGCAAGCTGACGACCTACCGGCGGATGGCGCAGGACGCCCTCGACGCCGCCGTGGCCGCCCGCGGCCTGGCCGCGGGCCCCTGCCGCACCGCCTCGGTGCCCCTGGTGGGCGCCGCCCGGCCGCGGGCCCTCGCGGGCCTCGACGTCCCGGCGCGGCTCGTGCGCCGCTACGGCACCGAGGCCACCGCGGTGCACGCGCTCGGGCTCCGGGAACCGGACCTCGCCCGTCCCGTCGTCCCCGGCCACCCCGTCACGCGCGCCGAACTCCTGTGGGCGGTCCGCCACGAGGGCGCGCTCGACGCCTCCGACCTCCTCGACCGCCGCACCCGCATCGGCCTCGTCGCCGAGGACCGGACGGCGGCGGTGGCGGCGGCGGACGAGGCGCTGACGCGGACGGCCTGACGACGGCCGGCCGGGGGCCGTCAGCCCCCGGCCACCAGGTCCTTGAGCGCGGTGTTGAGCTTCAGGACGTTGACGCGGGGCTCGCCGACGAAGCCGAGGACGCGGCCTTCGGTGTGGTCCGCGACCAGCCTGTCCACCGTCGCGACGGGCAGGTGGTTCCTCGCCGCGACGCGGTGGACCTGGAGCGCGGCGTACTCCGGGGAGACGTGCGGGTCCAGGCCGGAGCCGGAGGACGTGACCGCGTCGGCCGGCACGTCCGAGGGCCCGACCGGGTGGCCGGGCACCGAGTTGTCCCGCACGACGGCGGCCTTGGCCTCCGCGATCCACCGGATCAGGTCGGCGTTGTCGCCGGAGCGGTTGGTCGCGCCGGACAGGACGATCGCGTACCTGGTGTTGACGCTGTTGGCGCCCAGGCCGTTGGACGGGCGCGGCTGGAACCAGCGCAGGTCGGGGGCCGGCGCCTCCTCGCCCTCCTCGGGCGGCAGGTCGTAGCGCTGGCCGATGAGCGCGGAGCCGACGACCCTGCCGCTCGCGTCCTCGATCTCCGAGCCGTTGGCCTCGTCGGGGAAGGCGGCTTGGGCGGCGCCGGTGACGGCGAGCGGGTAGAGCACGCCGGTGACCGCGGTCAGGACGAGCAGGGCGCGCAGGCCCGCCCAGAGCACCCGGCCCGTGTTCACTGCTGAGTTGTTCATCGTGGATCAGCCGATTCCGGGGATGAGGGAGAGGAGCATGTCGATGAGCTTGATGCCGGCGAACGGGGCGACCAGGCCGCCGAGTCCGTAGACGCCGAGGTTGCGGCGGAGCATCGCGTCGGCGCCGGAGGGCCGGTAGCGCACGCCCTTGAGGGCGAGCGGCACGAGGGCGACGATGACCAGCGCGTTGAAGATCACGGCGGAGAGGATCGCGGACTGGGGCGAGGCCAGGCCCATGACGTCGAGCTTGTCCAGGCCCGGATGGGCGACCGCGAACATCGCGGGGATGATCGCGAAGTACTTCGCGACGTCGTTGGCGATCGAGAAGGTGGTCAGGGCGCCCCGGGTGATGAGGAGTTGCTTGCCGATCGCGACGATCTCGATGAGCTTGGTCGGATCGGAGTCGAGGTCGACCATGTTGCCGGCCTCCTTCGCGGCCGACGTGCCCGTGTTCATCGCCACGCCCACGTCCGCCTGCGCGAGCGCCGGGGCGTCGTTGGTGCCGTCGCCGGTCATCGCGACCAGCTTCCCGCCCGCCTGCTCCCGCTCGATGAGGGCCATCTTGTCCTCGGGGGTGGCCTCGGCGAGGAAGTCGTCGACGCCGGCCTCCTCGGCGACGGCCTTCGCGGTCAGCGGGTTGTCGCCGGTGATCATGACCGTGCGGATGCCCATGCGGCGCAACTCGTCGAACCGCTCCCGCATGCCCTCCTTGACCACGTCCTTGAGGTGGACCACGCCCAGGACCCGCGCGCCCGCGCCGTCCTCCACGGCGACGAGCAGCGGCGTGCCGCCGGCTCCGGCGATCCGGTCCGCGAGCGCCCGCGCGTCCCCGGCGACCCGGCCGCCCCGCTCCTCCACCCAGGCCGCGACCGAACCGGCCGCGCCCTTGCGGACCTTGCGCCCGTCCACGTCCACGCCCGACATGCGGGTCCGGGCGGTGAAGGCGATCCACTCGGCGCGGGCGAGTTCGCCCCGGTCGGGTCCGCACAGGCCGTGCTCCTCCCGGGCGAGGACGACGATCGAGCGGCCCTCGGGCGTCTCGTCGGCGAGGGAGGAGAGCCGGGCGGCGTCGGCGAGTTCCGCGGCCGTCGTGCCGCGCACGGGCAGGAACCCGGCGGCCTGCCGGTTGCCGAGGGTGATCGTGCCCGTCTTGTCGAGGAGCAGGGTGCCGACGTCGCCGGCGGCCTCGACCGCGCGCCCCGACATCGCGAGGACGTTGCGCTGGACGAGCCGGTCCATGCCCGCGATGCCGATCGCGGAGAGCAGGGCGCCGATGGTGGTCGGGATCAGGCAGACGAGCAGGGCCGTCAGGACGATCAGGGAGGTCTGTTCGTCGGCGCCCGCGTAGATCGCGAAGGGCTTGAGGGTCACCACCGCGAGCAGGAACACGATCGTCAGGGAGGCGAGGAGGATGTCGAGGGCGGTCTCGTTCGGCGTCTTCTGCCGCGCCGCGCCCTCGACCAGGCCGATCATGCGGTCGATAAACGTCTCGCCGGGTTTCGCGGTGATCCTGACGACGATCCGGTCGGAGAGGACCTTCGTGCCGCCGGTGACGGCCGAGCGGTCGCCGCCCGACTCGCGGACGACCGGGGCGGACTCGCCGGTGATCGCCGACTCGTCGACGCTCGCGACGCCCTCGGCGACGTCGCCGTCGCCCGGGATCACGTCGCCCGCCTCGCAGACCACCAGGTCGCCGACGCGCAGGTCGGTGCCGGGGACCCGCTCCTCGCCCGTCCCGGTGACACGGCGGGCGACGGTGCCGGTCCTGGCCCTGCGCAGGGTGTCGGCCTGCGCCTTGCCCCGGCCCTCGGCGACCGCCTCCGCCAGGTTGGCGAAGACCGTGGTCAGCCACAGCCAGGCGGTGATCGCCCAGCCGAACGGGTCCGTGGGGTCCGTGGCCGCCAGGACGGTGGTCACCACCGAGCCGACCAGGACCACGAACATGACCGGTGTCCTGATCATGACGCGCGGGTCGAGCTTGCGCAGCGCGTCGGGCAGGGAGGCGATCAGCTGCCCGGGGTCGAAGAGGCCGCCGCCGACCCTGCGCGCCACCGGCCGGTGGCCGGTGGGGGCGTCGTGCCGGGAAGCCGTCGCGGACGAGGTCGTGGGAGACATGGTGTTCCGCTTCTGCACGTCGATGGTCATGCCGCGAGCCCTTCGGCGAGCGGTCCGAGCGCGAGCGCCGGAAAGTAGGTGAGACCGGTGATGATCATGATGGTGCCGAGCAGGAGGCCGGTGAACAGCGGCTTCTCCGTACGGAGGGTGCCCGCCGTCTCCGGGACCGGCTTCTGCTCGGCGAGCGAACCGGCCAGGGCGAGGACGAACACCATCGGCAGGAACCGGCCGAGGAGCATCGCGATGCCGAGGGTGGTGTTGAACCACTGCGTGTCGGCGTTCAGACCCGCGAACGCGGAGCCGTTGTTGTTGGCGCCGGAGGTGTAGGCGTAGAGGATCTCGGAGAAGCCGTGCGCGCCGGAGTTGGTCATCGAGCGCGCCGGGGTGTCCAGGACGAACGAGGCCGCCGTGAAGCAGAGCACGAGCGCCGGGGTGACCAGGATGTAGCAGGCGGCGAACGTGATCTCGCGGGTGCCGATCTTCTTCCCCAGGTACTCCGGGGTGCGGCCGACCATCAGGCCCGCGAGGAACACGGCGATGACCGCCATGACGAGCATGCCGTAGAGGCCGGAGCCGACGCCGCCGGGCGCGATCTCGCCGAGCTGCATGCCCAGCAGGGTGATGCCGCCGCCGAAGCCGGTGTAGGAGGAGTGGAAGGAGTTCACCGCGCCGGTCGACGTCAGCGTCGTGGCCACCGCGAACAGCGACGAGCCGGCGATCCCGAACCGGGTCTCCTTGCCCTCCATGGCCCCGCCGGCCAGCTCGAACGCCGGGCCCCTGCCGGCGAACTCGGTCCACATCATCAGGGCGGTGAACCCGAGCCAGATGGCGGCCATCGCGCCGAGGATCGCGTACCCCTGCTTCGGCGATCCGGCCATGCGGCCGAAGGTGCGGGTCAGGGCGAAGGGGATGAGCAGGATCAGATAGATCTCGAAGAGGTTGGACAGGGGGCCGGGGTTCTCGAAGGGGTGGGCGGAGTTGGCGTTGAAGTAGCCGCCGCCGTTGGTGCCCAGCTCCTTGATGACCTCCTGGGAGGCGACCGCGCCGCCGTTCCACTGCTGGGTGCCGCCGGTGAACTGCCCGACCTCGTGGATGCCGGAGAAGTTCTGGATCGCGCCGCAGGCCACCAGGACGAGCGCGCCGACCACGGAGATCGGCAGCAGGATCCGGACGACGCCGCGGACCAGGTCGGCCCAGAAGTTGCCCAGTCCACCCGTGCGCGACCGGGTGAAGCCCCGCACGAGGGCGACCGCCACGGCCATGCCGACCGCCGCCGACACGAAGTTCTGCACCGCGAGGCCGCCGGTCTGCACGACGTGGCCCATGGCCTGCTCGCCGTAGTACGACTGCCAGTTGGTGTTGGCCACGAAGGACGCGGCCGTGTTGAACGCCTGGTCCGGGTCGATCGACACGAAGCCGAGCGAACCGGGCAGCGACCCCTGCACCCGCTGGAGCAGGTACAGGAACAGCACGCTCACGGCGGAGAAGGCGAGCACCCCGCGCAGATAGGCGGGCCAGCGCATCGCCACCGACGGGTCCGCGCCGATCGCCTGGTAGATCCACCTCTCGGGCCGGTGGTGCTTCTCCGAGGAGTACACCCTGGCCATGTGGTCGCCCAGCGGCCGGTAGGAGAGGCCGAGGGCGACGACCAGTGCCAGGAGCTGGAGCACACCGGAAAGAACAGGACTCATCTCTTGGCTCAGAACCTCTCCGGCTTGAGGAGGGCGAGGACGAGATAGCCCAGGAGGGCGGCGGCGACGAGCAGACCGACGACGTTCTCGGCAGTCACGGCTTCGTCACCCCCTTGGCGATGAACGCCACCAGCGCGAAGATCGCGACCGTGGTGGCGACGAAGGCCAGGTCGGCCATCGTGAACTCCCGATGAAGAGGGAAAGCGGATTCTCGGACGAGATGAGGAAACGCCCTTTCCAGCCGCCCTCCGCCTTCGTTGACGAGGCCCTTACGCCCCTGGCGCCCCTTTTGACGCGTCCTCTACGCGGAGCCGTTCCCGCGCGGCCCGGGACGCCGGATCGGGACGGCCCCGGGGGACGGCCTCAGGAGACGTAGGCCGCGGGAGGGTTCCAGATGGTGTGGCCCGCCGCCCACCGCCGTACGAACGGCCTCGCCCTCGGGAGCAGCCGCGGCGTCAGCGCCTCCAGGTCGGCGGACGGATCCGTACGCGCCCTGAGCAGCAGCGCCACGGACAGCGGGCACCGGAAATCGCCCGGGAAGAGCTCGTCGAGGATCTCCACGAGGCCCGCGCACAGGTACGTCATCCCCGTCAGGGCGCCGCTCGCCCCGACGTGCCCGACGTCGCTCCCCCGCTCGTACAGCATCCGGAAGGCCCGGTCGCAGCGGACGGCGCCGGACGTGTTCCAGTAGTCCAGGAAGACGTTGTCCAGCCGGGGCGTGTCGAGGTGCGTCAGGGAGTCCAGGGGGTCGCCGAGGACGTCGGCCAGGCCCTCCAGGGCGCCGACGGCCCGGTCGTGCCGCCACAAGTCGGTGTGCGTGTCGCCGAGCACGTCGAAGATCCAGGCCGCGGGAGAGACGGGGCCCAGGGAGTGCGGCGTGCCCGCCGTGTCGAGCATGACCGACAGGACGTTGCTGTGGGCCGCGTCCGGGGGGCCCGCGGACCGGCGGGCCTCGGGGGCGGCCAGGGTCCGGATGCCCGACGCCCCGGTGTACAGGCTCAGGGCCCAGCCGGCGGCGGATGCCCGTTCGCAGCTCTTCGCGATCCGTCCGAGTTCCTTCTCGACGACGGGATCGCCGAGGAGGGAAGCGGTACGACGCCGGGCCCGGAGCCGGTCGGCGGGATCCCTGATCAGGTACGACGCGTTCACGACGAGCCACGCCGCCGAGAGGCCGCGGACCGTCCTTCCGTCCGGCGGCACCGAGGTCAGGTGCTCCCGGGCGACGTCCTCGAACGCGGCCCAGGCCGCTTCCGGGTAGGGGCCCGAGGGCGACAGGAAGCCGCTCAGGTCCCCCGAGCCGGTGGACAGGTAGCTTTCGACGGCGAGCTGCATGAGCAGCCGCATCGTCGGGACGTTGATCCTGACCACGTCGAGCCGGCGGGCCATGAACTCCACGAGCGTCCGCAGTCCCCGCCCCTCGGCCGTGCGCCCCCGCTCCAGCAGCCGCGTCACGACGCGGCTGCTGCCGGCCGTCCACTTGTCGTCCGCCAGGTTCATGCAGATCTGGGCGAGGACCTCCCACCTGCCTCCGGTCAGCTCGGGCAGGAGGTGGTCCGCCAGCAGCTCGGGGGTGCCGCTGTTGCGCGTCAGGTGGAGGGCGGCGAAGTACTCCTGGAGGCTCTGGTGGGTGAACCCGAAGATCCCGGATCCGTCCGTCTCCGTGCCCAGCTCGGTGAAGATCCAGGCACGGCCGCGGCAGAGGTCGACCAGGTCCCCGGCGAGCCGGCGCGCCGCGTCCAGGGCGGGGACCGACTCGTCGGCCATGGCGGCCGCCGCGACCAGCCTGACGTCGGCCTCGGGCATGCCCGCCAGCCACTGCGGGTCGGTGATCGACCGGTAGGCCAGCGCCGCGAGCGTGTGCCGCACGGCGTCCAGGTCCGTCTCGCGGTCGACCGGCAGCCCCTGGAAGTTGTCCCATTCGGCCAGCAGCAGTTCCGCGCACTTCCGGTACAGCTGGGCGCGGCTGCGGGGGATGAAGCGGTGCCCCCGGTACAGCACGCAGATGTACGCCAGGAGCAGCGGATTGCAGCGGAGGTCCGGGATGCTCGCGCTCTCGCGCATGAACGCGTCCGTGACGCGGTCGGGCGGGTCGGGCAGGCGGGAGCCCGCCGCGAACCACTTGGAGACGTACGCGCGGACCTCGCCGTCGTCCAGGACCTCCCCGTCGTCGAACGGCCGGATCCGGAACTCGTGGAAGGTGGAGGCGTCGAGCTTCGCGGAGCCGTATCCCACGATCCGCGACGTGGCGAGGATCCGGGACAGGGGGTACAGACGGCTCGCCGTCTCGATGATCTCGGACGTGCGCCGGCGCACGCTCTCCGACTGCACCTCGTCCAGGCCGTCGAAGAGCAGGAGGGCGGAGCCGTCGAGGAGCAGTTCCTCGACGAACCCCTCCGCCACCTCGATCTGGTACCGGTGGGAGAGCTGGGCCTCGATCACCTTGACCAGCGAGAAGCCCGAGGCGGTGAAGTCGACCTCGCGCATGACCACGTAGAAGGGGACCGCCCGCCCCCGCCGGAAGAGGAACGCGGCCGACAGGGCGCTGGTCGTGGACTTCCCGGCGCCGGGGTCGCCGAGCAGCACGGTCCGGTCGACGGAGTCGAGGAAGGCGTCGAACGGGACGGGGGCTTCCGCGTGTCCGTCGGAGAGGCGGGGTCTGACGAAGATCTCGCTGTGATGGATGCGGCGCCGGTTGCCGAGGTCCGGCAGCGAGATCTCCTCGTGCAGCGCGAACGCCCGCCGGTAGCGCTCCGTCCACTCCTCCCGCTCCCCGGCGGTCGGCCGGTGCGGGCGGGTCAGGGCCGAGCGGTACGAGTCGAGCGAGTCGACGGTCGCCCTCGCCAGGGTGAGGTCCGACCAGTCGAGGAAATCCGTGTCGCCCTTCTGCGTCGCGCGCAGCGACCCCACCAGTCCCTTGCACCTGCGGTGGAGGCGGGTGAAGACGAGTTCCGCGTAGGTGTTCGCGGCGGCGGCGTCGACGCCGGGGAACCGCCTCCGGAAGTGGTCGCGCAGCGCGAGCCCGAGCCACATCACCGACCGGCGCGCCCCTTCGCCGTGGATCTCGGCCGCGACGAGGTGCTGGGCGATCGCGAGGGTCTCCGGGTCCGCGAGACAGCCGAGCACGTCCCGCTCGGTCAGTCCCCCGGGCGGTTCGTCCACCGGGGTGCCCGTGTACGAGGCGGACGGGGTGGAGTCGGCGAGGGAGGCCAGGGTCTGGGCGAGGTTCCTCCTCGCCACGCCCCTGCGGACGAGTTCGCGTTCCACCCGGCTCACGAGGCGCCGTACGGCCGTGCCCGCCAGCCGGCCGTCGACGGCCGCGGTGATGCTCACGCGTCTTCCCCCTCCTCCACCCGCGGCGTCGGCCGCCGGTCACCGTGACGCCGCCGTGCCGCGTCCGTCCGCCCACCGGATCCGAGGCGTCTTCGTCCCCTCCTCGGACCCGGATCTTCGCCCGGGGACCTCAGAAGCCGACCGGGATCCCCAGGAAGGCCGCGACCGCCTGGGCGGAGCCCGTCGCGAGGACCGGCGGCAGATGGGTCCTCGCTCCCTGCCACACCCGCTGCGCCAGTCGGCGGACCCTGCCCTCGTCCGGCTCGGGGCCGGCCAGCTCCGCCCGCAACGCCTCGGCGTCGGCCACGACCACGGTGCGGTGCCCGGCGGGCATGTCCGCGTCGTGCGCGGCGGCGAGGACCTCGCGGGCGAAGTCCGCGAGCTGCCGGGGGTCGTAGCCGAACGCGTTGTGCTGGACGTTGTCCTGTCCCATCTGCGGCGCGCCGCCGTGGACGGTGACGTTCCAGGTGTTCTGGACGCCGGGCCGCTGTTCCGTCATGTCGTCCTCGCAGGGGTCGTGGTGTGCGTACGGGGCGGGGGCACGGGGGCCGGCAGGAGGCGGGCGATCTCGTCGAGGGCCGTCCTGGTGTCCGGGGTCGCGAGGGCCTCGCGGAGCCCCACGAGGAGTTCCCGTACGCGGTCGGGCCGGGGCTCCGCCCGCCCCGCCTCGCGCTCCAGGGCGTCGACGTCCCGGGCGACCCGGTGCCGTGCGTCCTCCGGGACGGTCACCGAGCCCCCGGCCACCTTCTCGCGCAGGGTGCCGGCGAAACGGAGGACCGGGCCGGGGTCGGGTCCGTGAGGGTGCCGGTGCTGGACGTTGTCGTGGCCGATCTGGGGAGCACCGCCGTGGACCGTGACGTTCCAGTTCTGGTGGAGTCCGCCGGGCCGTCGTCCCATCACGTAGGCGCGGACGTCGGTCGTGTCCGTCCAGCCGCATTCGCGCCCGCGCGACGTCAGCGCGATCGCCGTGGGCGTGGCGTCGGCGCGCTCGACGGTGACCAGGCCCTCCTTCTCCAGGAAGTCCACGGCGGTGGCGATCTCGGCGGGGCTCAGGACCGTGTCGAGCACCCGCGCGTGCGGGGAGAGGGCGAACTCCCGCAGTTCCAGGCGGTGGTGCGGGAACTCGTCGACGGCGGCGGTGACCAGGCCGTTGACCGCCGCGTCGTACCGGACGATCGGCCGGTCCCGGTCGCGCAGCAGCCTCTCGGCCCGCGCGACACCGGTCGGGGTCGTCCTCCAGACCATGCCGCCGGTGATCCCCAGCGACTCGGCGAGCCCCGCTTCCCGGAGATGTCCGGTGAGCACCCGCAGCCGGCGAAGGCCCTTCTCCGCCCAGCCGGGCAGCCGATCGACGGCGACGAACCCGGCCGGATCGGCCTCGTTGTCCTGATGCATCGCCACGAGCAGTAAAGCCGCGTCCCGTTCGGTGTCCACCGGCCGATCGTAGGGCGCGGACCGTCCACCGGTCCCGCGTATGGGACAAGCGGTCCGCGGGACCGGCTCTCCCCGGGGGCGCCCCCGACGCGCCCGCCTCCCCCGCCGGGTCCTCCCGTTCGCCTTCCGGGCGCCCGCGGCTCCACGTGTCTCCCCGGCGCCGAGAGGATCACCGCCATGACCACCTCGTTCCGCGGCGACCGGATCCTCGGTGACCGTCCCTTCGCCGAGACCGGTGACCCGGTCGTCGGCGGTCCGTCCGGGACCGGTGCCGGGGGTCTCCACCGGGCCGCCGGCGGAGAGGACGGGGGTCGTCCCCGGGGGGCAGGGGCGGGGCGGCGAGCGGCCGGGCTCGTCCCCTTCACCGGCCGCCGGCGAGGCCGCCCGTCGCCCGGTCCGCGTGGACGACTTCGAGGAAGTGGAGGACGCCGGTGATCTCCAGGACCCTGCGCGTCGAAGGGGACAGGGGGCCGATGAGGACGACCGGCCCGTCCCGGCGCAGCCCGACGAGGAGGTTGACGGCGGACGAGTCGGCGAAGGTCACCTCGCGCATGTCCAGGACCAGGGGCCCCGTCTCGTCTGTCCGCGCTTCCTCGGCCAGTTCGGCCAGGGCGGGAACGGTGTCCGTGTCCAGCTCTCCCCGGCACAGCAGACGACGCGTGCCGGGAACGCGGGAGAACATTGTTCGTACTGTCATCGCGCCTCCTGCGATACGACGGCGGCCATGACCTCTTGTTCCTCCTGCATGATGATCATCCATTTTTATCGCTTCCCGGATTCCTGTCAGCCCTCTGGGCGAAATAGGGCGGACTCGATATCCACGGAGCGAAACACGAGCGCTCTCACCAGCGGCTCCCTGAGGTGGAGGCCCTTATTCACCACACCTTCCACCGGAAAGAAAGCAATGGAACAGAACCCTCCGGCACCACGCATGGAAATCGAATAACGGGGAACGGATTTCTTTTTGCGCGACGAGGGAACAAGACCGCCTCGGTTTTCCTTCGTTCGCGGCACCGCTGACGCCGACCGGAAGGGGTAGGGACGGTGACGCAGACGGCCGCCCCCTTCCGAGAGCAGGAACCGATGAGAGAACAAAACGAGCGGATCGGCGGATCCGGCGACACCTCCCCGACCGGGCTGCGGCGCACCCTGACCACCCCGCTGCTCTACTTCTTCATCCTCGGCGACGTGCTCGGCGCCGGGGTGTACGTACTGGTGGGACAGGTCGCCGCCGCCTCCGGAGGCGCGGTGTGGGTGCCGCTGCTCGTGGCGCTGGCACTGGCCCTGCTGACCGCCGCCTCCTACGCCGAGCTGGTGACGAAGTACCCGCGGGCCGGCGGCGCCTCCCACTACGCCACGCGGGCGTTCGGCCCGGCGGTCGGTTTCGTCGCCGGGTTCTGCATGCTGGCGGCCGGCGTCGTCTCGGTCGCCGCGCTCGCCCGCGGCTTCGCGGGCGACTACCTCGGCGCGTTCGTCACCCTGCCCGTCGCGCTGGTGGCCGTGGCCTTCCTGGTCCTGCTGGCCCTGGTCAACGCCCGGGGCATCAGGGAGTCCACCCGCGCCAACGTCGTCGCCACCGTGGTCGAGGTCGGCGGTCTGGTCCTCGTGGTGGTGCTCGGCGCCTGGCTGGTGCTGCGCGGGGAGGGCGATCCGGGGCGCCTGTTCCAGCTCGGCACTCCGGAGAAGGGCGCCGCGGCGGCCGTGCTGAGCGGCTCCGTCCTCGCCTTCTACTCCTTCGTCGGCTTCGAGACCTCGGTGAACGTCGCCGAGGAGACCCGGGACCCCGGGCGTTCCTATCCCCGCGCCCTGTTCGCCGCGCTCGCCACCGCCGGGGCCGTCTACGTCCTGGTCGGCGTCGCCGCCTCGGTCGCCGTGCCCACCGATGTCCTCGCCTCCTCCAGCGGCCCCCTCCTGGAGGTCGTCCGCGAGGCCGGCGGCGTCCCGCCGCGCCTGTTCAGCGCCGTGGCCCTGGTCGCCGTCGCCAACGGGGCGCTGCTCACCGGCATCATGGCCTCGCGCCTGGCGTACGGGATGGCGCGCGACGGACTGCTGCCCGCCGTGCTGACCCGGGTGCTGCCGGGCCGCCGCACCCCCTGGGCCGCGATCGCCGCCACCACCGTCCCCGCCCTCCTGCTGGCGCTGACCGGCAGTGTCGCCACCCTGGCGTCCACTCTGGTGCTGCTGCTCCTGATCGTCTTCCTGATCGTCAACACCGCCGTCCTCGTACTGCGTTCCGACCCGGGCGAGCCGGACCACTTCCGGGCCCCTACCGTCCTGCCCGTCCTCGGCGCCGCCTCCTGCGTGCTGCTCGCCACCCGGATCGAGGCCGAGGTGTGGCTGCGCGGGTCGGCGGTCCTCGCCCTGGCGGTGGTCCTCGCCGTGGTCGCGGCGAAGCGGCGACGGCGCCCGGGGGCGGAGTCCTGAACCGCCCCCGGGGGTTCCGGCGGCCGGTTCAGCTGTCGGCGCCCTGCAGGGTGGCGGACGGCGGGACGCCGTAGGCGTCGCGGTAGGCGGCGGCGAAGCGGCCCTGGTGGGCGAAGCCCCACTTCGTGGCGACGGCGCTGACGGTGGTGGAGCCCGGGTCGGCGGCCCTCAGTTCGGCGTGGGCACGGTCGAGGCGGACCCGGCGCAGGTACCCGAGCGGGGTGCTGCCGGCGTGGCGGCTGAAGGCGTATTGGGCGGCCCGCGGGGTGACGTACGCGGCGGCGGCGATGTCGACGAGGCCGATGTCCCGGTGGGCGTTGTCCTCGATGAAGGCGACGGCCCGGCGCAGGGTCGCGCCGCCGGCGTCGCGGCTGTCCGTCCGGGCGGGCTCCTGGTCCGTCGTGGAGTTCGGCAGACAGGCGAGGGTGACGGCGGCCAGGTGCCGGACGGCGGTGGCGACGACCAGGCCGCCGGCGTCCCGGTCGGCGAGGACGTGGTCCCGCAGGAACGCCACGGTGGCGCCCAGGCGCCGGTTGGCCGCGGGGTCCACCGGGCGGTTTCCGGTGAGGGTGACCGGCCCCCGGGTGCGCGCGCCGGTGACGGCGACCTCGGTCAGCAGCTCGGTGTCGAACATGGCCACCGTGTAACGGGCGGCGCGGACCTCGCCGGTGTAGGGCCGGTCGGGCTGGGTGATCAGGAACGACTCGCCCGGGCCGTAGACCTCGTCGCGGCCCCGGGTGGTGTCCGCGAGGGCGCCGGCGTGGAGGGTCAGCAGGGTGACCCGGTTCAGCGCTCCGGCGTCGTAGGCCATCGTGAAGTCGAGGGCCAGCCTGTCGACGCTGACCCTCTCGGCCGCCGTGCGGACGACGCGGGTTCGGGTGTCGCGCGGCCGGCCGCCGATCCGCATCGGGGTGTACGCCCGCGACATGAAAGCCTCGGTCGCCCCCAGGTCGCTGCTGTCAAAACGAAGGGTCTCCACCCCGGTGCCTCCAGGCCCGATCCGTCCGGGATCGCGCCCGGTCCCCCGACCGTACGCCCGACCACGGACCACATGCGAACACTCGTTCCGTCCGAGCTGTCGGACGGACACGGCCGCGGACGTCGTCCCGCCGGTCCGTCCCGTGGATCCGCCGGGCGCGCGCGGGCCGTGCGTGATCCGGTTTCCACCTGTCCGCCGAACGAAACCTCCGGCACCGGCGGGGAGAGGGAGGGGCGCCCTCGCCCGTCTGCCCCGCCGGCCACGGAAGGCCGACGGGGCAGACGGGAAGGAAGGGGATCAGATCGCCGGCGGGAAGCGGTCCCAGACCCGGTGCTCGGCCAGGAGGGGGGTGAGGCCGGACAGGACCGCCTCGCCGCTGTCGGCGAGGACGACGCCGGGGGCGCCGGTGGGGATCGCGGCCGCTTCCAGGACGGTCTCGGCGCCGGCCCAGCCGCCGATGGCCTTGGCGTGCCGGAACGCCTCGGAGACCAGGAGCACCAGGCGCGGATCGACCGGCGCCGTGCCCTGCCCGGGCGCGCCGGCCTTGGCGTCGCGGGCGCCCTGGGCGTCGGCGCCCGGGGCGGGGGCACCGGCCAGGACCAGGGCGTCGAACTCGATCGAACGGGCGGTGGCGAAGGTGCGCTGGACGGTGATCGGGTCGGCGTCGCCGCCGATCGTGCCGCCCGCGGGTGCGATCACCAGCGGGACCATGCCCGCGTCGAGGACCGCCCGGCGCAGGGCGCGCACCCCGTCGGCGTCGGCGGATCCGTCGGTGACGACGCCGACGATCCGTCCGTCGGCCGGCCACGCGCGGCCGACCTGGGAGAGCGCGGGGCTGGGGTCGCTGTCGGGCGCGGGCTCGGTGGCCCGGGGCACCGGCAGCCCCAGGCCGGTGGCGACCTGGGTGCACAGCTCGGTGTCGATGTTGGCCAGCGCCTGGAGCTGGCGCTCCTTGATCGCCTGGTCCCAGCACTTGCCGAGTTCGAAGGTGTAGGCCGCGACGATGTGCTCGCGCTCGACGGGGGTCATGCTCAGCCAGAACAGCCGCACCTGGCTGAAGTGGTCGGCGAAGGAGGCGGGCGCCTCGCGGACCTTGCGTCCGGCCGGGACCTCCACGGGCACCTCGACGAAGGCGCCGGTGTCCGCGCCCGCGAAGAACGGGCAGCCGCCGTCCAGGGAGTTCGGCTTGTAGGGCGCGACGCCGGTGTGCACGGCCTGCTGGTGGAAGCCGTCGCGGAGCATGTCGTTGACGGGCGCGTGCGGCCGGTTGATCGGGATCTGGTTGAAGTTGGGCCCGGCCAGGCGGGTGATCTGGGTGTCCAGGTAGGAGAAGAGGCGTCCGGCGAGCAGCGGGTCGTCGGTGACGTCGATGCCGGGGACCAGGTGGCCGACGTGGAAGGCGACCTGCTCCGTCTCGGCGAAGTAGTTGCTCGGGTTGCGGTTGAGGGTGAGCAGGCCGATCGGCCGGACCGGGGCGAGCTCCTCGGGGACGATCTTCGTCGCGTCGAGCAGGTCGATGCCCTCGAAGGTCTGGTCGGGGGTGTCGGGGAAGGTCTGGATGCCCAGCTCCCACTGCGGGTAGGCGCCCGCCTCGATGGCGTCGGCGAGGTCCCGCCGGTGGAAGTCCGGGTCCACGCCGCCCGCGATCTGCGCCTCCTCCCAGACCAGCGAGTGCACGCCCAGCCTGGGCTTCCAGTGGAACTTCACCAGTGTCGTGGCGCCCTCGGCGTTGACGAGCCGGAAGGTGTGGACGCCGAAGCCCTCCATCGTCCGGTAGGAGCGGGGGATGCCCCGGTCGGACATGTTCCAGATGGTGTGGTGCTGGGCCTCGGTGTGGAGCGACACGAAGTCCCAGAAGGTGTCGTGGGCGCTCTGGGCCTGCGGGATCTCCCGGTCGGGGTGGGGCTTGCCCGCGTGGATGACGTCGGGGAACTTGATGGCGTCCTGGATGAAGAAGACCGGGATGTTGTTGCCGACGAGGTCGAAGACCCCCTCCTCGGTGTAGAACTTCGTCGCGAAGCCCCGGGTGTCGCGGACCGTGTCGGCGGAGCCTCGCGAGCCGAGCACGGTCGAGAAGCGGACGAACACCGGGGTCTCGGCGTCGGCGGCGAGGAAGGCCGCCTTCGTCACGCCCTCCGCCGTGCCGTACGACTGGAAGACGCCGTGCGCACCGGCGCCGCGCGCGTGGACCACGCGCTCCGGGATCCGCTCGTGGTCGAAGTGCATGATCTTCTCGCGCAGGTGGTGGTCCTGGAGCAGGACCGGGCCGCGCGGGCCCGCCTTGAGCGAGTGGTCGGTGTCGTACAGCCGGGTGCCCTGCGCGGTGGTCAGGTAGGAGCCGCTCTGCGCGACCCGCGCCTGGTCCGCGCCGGTGGGCTGACCGGTGGGGCCGACCGTCTCCGGCCCGCTCTGGTCCGGCTTCGGCGGCAGCGGCCCGTGCGGCTCGGTGGGCTCCTCCGGCGACGCGGGCGCCGAGGAGGGCACGCCGGGAACGCCTTCGGCGGGCCCGTTCTCCCGGAAGGGTTCGGTCAGCTTCTCGACGGCTGCTTTCAGCGGGTTCTCGTGGGACATGCTTTTCCTTCGAGCTCGAAACAGGGACCGTGCGGGACTGCCACAGCCATGACCGCCATTACCGGCGCCGTAACGGTTGTGCCGTCGTCGTCCGCCCAACGGCACAACCGCTCCACACGGCTGCCCCCGCGTCACCACGGGAACCACAGGGCTTCGTTTCGCGGACGAAACGACGGCGATGGCGGGGGTGGCCGGAGGGACACGGCTCCGGGCCGTGCCGGTGGGGGCCGCACGGTCGAGGGCGGCGAGGGCCGCGCGGGAGCGTCACGCGTCCGGCTCGCCCGGGTCGAAGTCGATGGCGTCCAGGGGGCGGATGCGGGCCGACATGTTGTGCTCCATCATGCGCAGGGCCGCGTCGGCGAGGTCCGCGTCGATGTGGGCGACGGCTTCGGGGGCGAGGCTGACGTCGAAGTGCCGGATGTGGGCGTCCAGCGCCGAATAGAGGATGCACTGTTCGGTGACCTGACCGCACAGGACCACGCGCCGGACTCCCAGCTGCCCCAGGAGGTAGGCCAGGGGGGTCTCGAAGAAGGCCGAGTGCCGGGCCTTGACGACGAAGAGGGACTCCTCGTCGGGGGCGATGGGCTCGACCAGGTCCGGGTGGCGGCCGGCGAGGGCCGCCTCGAGGATCTCGCCGTGGTGGGAGCGCCACCGGCCGAAGTTGTCGTTGACGTAGATCACCGGGGCGCCGGCCTCGCGAGCGCGCCTCAGGAGCTCCTCCACGCCCGGTAGCGCCTCGCGCACGGAGGGGACGAGGGCCTCCGCGTCCTCGTGCTCGTAGGCGTTCAGCATGTCGATCACGACGAGTGCCGTCTGTGCCACGGTGGCCACCTCTCTTCTGCCGCTCCTCCCGCCGGGCCCCGCCCCCGGACGGGCCGTGGTCGGGGGGCGCCGTGGCCGCGTCGGCGAAGGGCCTGAGCTCGCGGGGCCGGGCGGTGGAACTCCACGGACGGTCGCCCGTCCGGAGGACGGCGGGGCGAAGACCGTGTCGTCGGTCCTGATGAAGGCGCCTGCCCAGGGCGACGCGTTCATAACACCGGAGCCTTCCCGGCCCGCCGCCGGGGACGGACCGTCCGCCCGCCTCCACCGGCCCGTCCGCCGCCCCGGTCCTCGTCCCCGTCCCGTCCCCGTCTCCCCCGCCCCGTCCCGTCCCCGTCTCACCCGCCCCGTCCCCGTCCGCCGGACGACTTCTGCCGTCCGGACGGAGCTGGGGGATGCTGAAAGCGGCGGTACTCCGCGCGGAGCGGGGGCTTCGGCCTCGGGCCGCGCGTCCGTGGACACCACCGGGAAAGGAGCGGATCCATGCAGGAGAACACCCCGTCACAGGCGGAGGGCGAGCGGACCGACGAGGTCCCTTCGGACGAGCCGGGCCGCCGGGACGTCCAGCCCGAACGCACGACACCGTCCCAGGCCGAGGGTGAGCGGGAGCCCGACGAGGACGACGAGGACGACGAGAGCGCGTAGGCGCCGGGTCCACGCCGTGGGGAGCCGTCCCGGCTCCGCCTCCGCCGGTCGCCGAGCGGCCGGAGCGCGGCGCTGGTCGACGCGGTCTCCCCCGCACCCGTCGACGCCGACGCCGTGAAGACGCCGTCTGCCGGACGGCGGCATCCGGCGCGGTTCCGGTCGCGCGATCCCGGCGCAGCGCTTTTGCTGGTCCTGCGGCGGATGCTTCGTCGCGCACCGTCGACCGCGAAGTGTTCCGCAGGAGAGCCGTATGGGGCGCGAGCCGAGCCTGCCGGACCCCCGGCCCGGGGCCTCCCCCGCAGAAAGCCCGGAGCCTCCCCCCGCGGAAAAGGACCGACCGGCGCGTCCGCGTCGCGCGCGGCCGCTCCCGCCGCCGCGTGCGGTGGTCGTGGCGGCGGCCACCGCGATCCCCCGCTCCCTGCTGCTGTTCGCGGCCACCCGCTTCCCGTACGCACGGGAGCGGGCTGCACCCGAACGGTCCTTCTCCGGGCCGTGACGCCCGTACCGCCCGATCCGGAAGGACGGAATCCCTTGACCGCTCCGAAAGCAGCTCCGGCGTCCTCCCCGCAGTCCGGGGAGGTCCCGGAGGCCGACCGGCTGCGGGTCCTCCTGCGGACGCCCGCGTACCTCAAGGCCCTGGTCTTCAGCGCCCTGATCGGCGTCCCCGTCTCGCTGGCCGCCTTCTGGTTCCTCGTCGGTCTGCACCAGTTGGAGCACGTGCTGTGGGCGGACCTGCCGGAGGCGCTCGGTCTGGGGGCTCCTCCGGCCTGGTGGCCGCTGCCGCTGCTCGCCCTCGCCGGGGTCGTCGTGGGCCTGGTGGTGACCCGGCTGCCCGGCGCGGGCGGTCACGTCCCCGCCGGCGGCCTGCACGCGGGAGGGGCCTCGGCGGCCGCCCTGCCGGGGGTCGTCGTCGCCGCGGTCGCGAGCCTGCCGCTCGGTGCCGTCCTCGGCCCCGAGGCGCCCCTGATCGCGCTCGGCGGCGGTCTGGCCCTGCTCTTCCGGCACCTCGTCCGCGCCCCGGCCACCCCGCAGAGCACCGCGCTGCTGGGCGCGGCCGGTGCGGCGGCGGCCATCGCCGCGATCTTCGGCAACCCCCTCGTCGCCGCCGTCCTCCTGATCGAGGTGGCGGGCGTGGGCGGTCCGCAGCTGTTCGTCGTCATGCTGCCCGCCCTGCTGTCCAGCGGCGTCGGGGCCGTGGTGTTCACCGGCTTCGGGCGCTGGACCGGCCTGGAGACGGGCAGTCTGACCGCCCACTTCCCCACCGCGCCCCCGCGCCTGGACACCGGGGACGTGGTGTGGTCGATCGTGCTCGCGGCGGGCGTCGGCGCGCTGGTGCACCTGGTGATCGCCGGCGGCCGGCTGACCGCCGCCCTCGTGGCGGCCTCCCCCTTCGTACGGACGGTGGTCTGCGCGGTCGGCGCCGGAGGCTGCGCCGCCCTCTACGCGGTCGTCACGGGGCGCACGCCCGTCGAGGTCGCCTCGTCCGGCCAGGCCACGCTGGTCGCGCTCGCCGCCGACCCCCATGCCTGGAGCGTGGGCGTGCTCCTCGCCCTGCTGCTGTTCAAGGGCGCCGCGTACGCCCTGTGCCTGGGCAGCCTCCGCGGCGGCCTGGTGTTCCCCGTCCTCTTCCTGGGCGCGGCCGCGGGCGTGCTGCTCGCGCCGCTGCCCGGCCTCGGGGTGATCCCCGGTGTCGCGGCGGGCATGGCCGCGGCCTCGGCGGCCGCTCTGCGGCTCCCGGTCAGCAGCGTGGTCCTGGTGGTCCTGGTGCTCGGCAACGCCGAGACGATCCCGGTGGTGATCCTGGCGGCGGTGACCGCCTTCGTCACCGCCGAGCTGCTGCCTCCGGGACCGCCGCTCACGCCCCGCCGTCCGCGCGGGGGGCGCGTCAGGAGCGGCCCCGCCTGAGCGAGTCCCTGACGCCCCTGGCCCGTTCGCGGACGTCCTTCACCGCTTCGCGGGCCCTGGCCCTCGCCTGATCGGTCCTGCCCTCGGCCTCCAGCCTCTCGTTTCCGCCGATCCTGCCGGTGATCTCCTTGATCCTGCCCTTGGCCTTGTCCATGGCGCTGCTCATGACCGGGTTCCCTTCCATTGCCCGCCCTCGCCGTGCCCCCGTTCCCGGAGCCCCCTTCCCGGCACGGGCCCCTGTTCGCGGGGCGCACGGTTCAGGACGCGAGGATGCGGCGCTTCTGCGCCTCGAACTCCTCCTCGGTGAGCACTCCCTGGTCCTTCAGGCGACCGAGTTCGTGCAGCTGGGAGATCTTGGCGTCCATCGGCACCGCGGCCGGGGGCTGCGCTTCCCGACCGGTCTGCGGGGGTGCGTACCGCTGCTCGTCCTGTTGCGCCCAGCGGCCGGCCTGCCGGCGCGAGACGCGGTTGGAGACGGCGGTGGCCGTACCGGAGATGACCGCGGTACGGGCGACGCCGCGCAGGAGTCCGGGCATGGCGGGGTCCTTGTCGTCGGGACCGTCGGGACCGGCAAAGCTGTCGGGACCGTCGGGTCGGGGTGCCGTCAGGGGGAGGGGGCGGCGGGAGAACCCTCTTCGGCCTCGACGGCCTCCAGGCTCGCCAGGAAGGCCTCGGCGGGGATCCTCCCGCCGGCGACCATGCGGGCGCCGCCGCGTCGCAGCGCCGCCGCCAGGGGCGCGGCCCAGAGGTTCTCGTACACGATGACGCCCGCCGAGCTGTCCGGTCCGAGAGCGGCGGCCGCCTCCCGCAGGTCGTCCTCGTCCAGCAGTCCGGAGGAGGCGCCGTCGAAGACGGCGAGGTCGAGTTCGCCGTCGCCGTCCAGGTCCGCGATCTCCAGCGCGGTGACGGAGCCGTCCGCGTCCTTGCGGATGAAGGACAGGTCGAGGACGCGGATGACGTGCCGGTCGACCAGGTCGAGCAGGCGGGACAGCCCCTCCCCGGTCATGCGGTTGCCGGGGAACTCCAGGACCAGGTAGTCGATGGGCCCCATCTCGGAAACGTCGTCGGTGCTCATGGCGGCTCCTCGCCGGGCGTTGCTCCGCCTCCGGTGACCGGTGGTCGCGCGCCGTACGGGCGGGGCGGCGCGTCACCCTCCATTGCAGCACCGGGGACCCGTACGCGCATCCGGGTGGCGGGCGGTCCGGCGTCCCCCGGGCCGGTGCGGCCCACGGCCGATCCGGTCGCCGCGGTCCTCCTCCGGGGATACGTTGGACGAGGAGGCACGCGCGCCGGTGCGAGCCCCGGCCGTGGCGACGACCGCGACGGTTCCCGGGACGCCGCGCGCCGGAGCGGTCCGGTCCTCCTCCACGTCCCCTTCGACGGCCGCCGTCACCCGAGGGCGGGGGCGTCCGTCCTTCGGAGCCGATGCCATGACCGAGAACCCCGTGGACGGCCGCGGATCGCGGCACCGCACTCCCCGGGAGCGCGCCGCGCTGGGCAGGGCCGCGCGGACCGCCGTGCCCCGGTCGAGCCACGCGGAGTTCGCGCCCGGGCCCGGGCGGCTGGACCCGCTGGACATCCTCGAGGGGCAGTCGGCGGCGCGGCTGCCGGAACTCGTGCCGATCCGCTACGGAAGGATGTCCGAGTCGCCGTTCCGGTTCTACCGGGGAGCCGCCGCCGTCATGGCGTCCGACCTCGCGGAAACGCCGAGGACGGGATTCCGGACCCAGTTGTGCGGGGACGCCCACATGCTGAACTTCCGGCTGCTGGCCTCGCCCGAGCGCCGTCTCGTGTTCGACATCAACGACTTCGACGAGACGCTGCCGGGCCCCTGGGAGTGGGACGTCAAGCGCCTGGCCGCCAGTCTCGTCATCGCCGGCCGGACGAACGGCTTCGGCACCGAGGAACGCGCCGGAATCGTGCGGGCCGCCGTGCGGTCCTACCGGGAAACCATGCGCGCCTTCGCCGACAGCGGCAACCTGGCCGTCTGGTACGCCGGGTTCGACCAGGCGTGGGTGCGGGAGCACTTCGGTCCGCAGCTGTCGGCCCGGGGCCGCGAGCACTGGGCGCGGGCCACCGCCAAGGCGCGGTCGCACGACACCCTCCAGGTCTTCGACAAGCTCACCCGCGTCGTCGACGGAGAGCGCCGGATCACCCCCGATCCCCCGCTCGTGACCCCGCTCGCGGACCTGCTGCCGGACGACCGGCGCGACCGGCTGGAGCGGCAGATCCGCCGGCTGATCAAGCGGTACGGCAAGACCCTGCAGTCGGATCGGCGGTTCCTGCTCGGGCAGTACCGGGTGGTCGACATGGCGCGCAAGGTCGTCGGGGTCGGCAGCGTGGGCACCCGCTGCTGGATCGTGCTCCTGCTCGGGCGGGACGACGGGGACCCGCTCTTCCTCCAGGCCAAGGAGGCCGACGAGTCGGTGCTCGCGCCCCACGTCGGAGCCGGCGCTTACGCGACGCAGGGCGAGCGGGTCGTCTCCGGGCAGCGGCTGATGCAGGCCACCAGCGACATCTTCCTCGGCTGGGAACGGGCCGAGGGGACGGACGGCCGGCAACGGGACTTCTACGTCCGGCAGCTGCGGGACTGGAAGGGCGTCGCCGTCGCCGAGGACATGGTGCCGCGGGGCATGCGCACGTTCGGCGCCCTGTGCGGTGCGACGCTGGCCCGCGCCCACGCCAGGTCCGGCGACCGCATCGCCATCGCCGCCTACCTGGGCGGCGGGGACGTCTTCGACCGGGCCCTGGTGACGTTCGCAGAGCTCTACGCCGATCAGAACGAGCGGGACCACAGGGCGCTCGTCGACGCCGTCGGCGCGGGACGGCTGCCGGCCGAAACCGCCTGAGAGGACGTCGTACCGGGCCGTGCCGGCCGCCACGGACCGCCGGCACGGCGCCCCTCCCCCGGGTTCAGTGGAGGATCTTCTCCTTGGCCCGCTGGAATTCGGCGTCGGTGATGTCGCCCTTGGCCCGGATCTCGGCGAGCTTGGCGAGCTGGTCCGCCTCGTTCCCCGGCCCCGCTCCGCCGCCGGCGGTCTCGCGGACGTAGTCGTCGAAGGCCCGTTGCCGGTCCTGGAGGTGCCGGGCCTCGCGCTTGCCCATGTCCCCGCCCCGGGCCAGGACGTAGACGAACACGCCGAGGAAGGGGATCAGGACCACGAAGACGAGCCAGCCCGTCTTGGCCGCTCCACCGAGGTCGTCGTCCCGGAAGACGTCGGCGATGACCCGGAAGAGCAGAACGATCCACAGGACCCACAGGAAGATCCACAGGACCGTCCAGAACGCTCCGAGGACCGGATAGTCGTAGGCCAGGTTCATGACGTCGCTCCTTCTTCGTCGCCCCGCCGGCCGGCGTCGCCCCTTCCTCACGGCCTCCGCCGGACGGCGTCGTCCCTCCAGCGTCACAGGGGACGGCGCGCCCCGCCTCACCCCTGACGGGTGAAACGGGGGGGCCGGGGGGTCGCGGTGCCCGGGGAGCGGACGTACGGCGTCACCGGGCGGTGATGCGCCGGTGGGCGGCCCCGGGGACCGGCGCCCCCTCACGCAGCTCCGCGCCTCCGGCCGTGGTCGTCTCGATCCAGCGGCCGTACCGGTCGGCGAGGGCGACGGCCGAGACGCCGTGGAGGAGGACGCTCAGGCCGACGGTGACCGCGACCGCCCTGCCCAGGAGCCCCGCGCCGGGCACGTGTTCCTCCAGGACGAGCAGTCCCAGCACGACGGACGCCAGGCCGCGCGGCCCGAACCATCCGGTGTACGCCACCGTGGGCAGTCGCAGTCCGCTGCCGGCGAGAGCGACGGCCACCGGCAGCATCCGGACGACGGTCAGGCTGAGCACCGCGTAGCCGACGAGCCGCCAGCTCAGGTGTTCGAGCGTCGGCCCGAGGAGCACCGCGCCGAAGACGAGCAGGCTGATCGAGGCCAGGAGCCCGCCGAGGTGTTCGGTGAATTCGGCGGTGCGGCCGATCCCTTCCTCCGGAGCGGTGGCCGTCCCCTCGGCCCGGAGGCGGCGCAGGACGAGGCCGAAGGCGAAGCCGGCGACCCAGGCGGCGATGAAGCCGCTGCCGCCCACCACGACCCCCAGCCCGTACGAGGCGGCCGCGACGGCTGGGACGAAGAGCTGCGCCCACTCGCGTGAGACCCAGCCCCGCGCCCGCGCCGCTCCCAGCAGTCGGGCGCCGGCCGCGCCGACCAGGAGGCCCAGTACCGTGCTCAGCACGAGCGCCCGTCCGAACACGCCCGCCATGCCCTCCTCGGCCGCGGACGTTCCCGGGACGCCGGCCAGGAAGAGTACGAAGAAGGGCAGCACCATGCCGTCGTTCAGGCCGCTCTCCACGTTGAGTCCCTGCCGTACGAGCGGCGGGACCCGCGGGCTGGTCATCGCGGTCTTGCCGAGGGCCGCGTCCGTCGGGGCGAGGACGGCGCCGATCAGGGCGAGCTCCCAGACGGTCAGCCCGGGCAGCAGGGGCCACGCCAGCAGCCAGCCCGCCCCGATGCTCAGCGGCAGTCCGATGCCGAGGAGCCGGCCCGGCAGGAAGCCGCCGGACCGCAGGTCCTTCGGCCGCACGACCATGGCATCGGTGAACAGGACCAGGGCGAGAGCGGCTTCGAGCAGGGTGAGGATCTGTCCGGCGTTGCGCTGAAGGTCGATGACGCCGAGCACGGCGGGCCCCAGGAGCACCCCGCAGCCGACGAACACCATCGCCGACGACACCGGTGTCGAGGCCAGCCGGCGGGAGACCAGCGCGTACGCGGCGGTGACGCCCGCCACCGCCACACCGGCCCACGCTTCCCCGCTCATCTCCGGTCCTCCAGCCCTTCGGTCCCCGGCGTGTCAGGGAGCGGTCCTGCGCAGTTCCACCACCCGGAGGCCGAGGGACTGGAACCGCGCGAGCAGCCCGTAGAGGTGCGCCTCGTCGACGACCCGGCCGAACAGCAGGGTCTGGCCGGACACGACACAGCTCTCCAGCTCCGGGAACGTGTCGGTCATCGTCCTCGACATCTGCCCCTCGATGCGGATCTCGTACTGCATGGATGCGCGTCCCTCGCAGGTGTGGTCGCTCCCGGCCCGGCCCCTCCTCTCATGATGCGGCGTCTCGCGGGAGCGGCACATCACCCGGCCCGGGTGACTCCGGCCGGCCGTCGGGTGCCGTCACAGCAGGCCGAGTTCCCTGGCCCGTCGCACGGCCTCGCCGCGCCGGGTCACCGCGAGTTTGCGGTAGATGTGCCTCAAGTGGGTCTTGACCGTGTTGACGGACAGGAAGAGGGTGGCGGCGATCTCCTCCGTCGACATCATCTGCGCCAGCCGGACGAGGACCTCGTGTTCGCGGGCGCTGAGCGGCTCGGGCGCAGGGCCCGAGCCGCCGCCGCCCGGCGTCTGCGCCCCCGGAACCGGACCGGCCGGAAGCCGGTCGTGCCCCCGCCCCGGCACGGGCGGGCGGCCGAGCAGGTCCGGGATCCGGATCCCGGCCTCCAGGAAGGGGCGTCTCAGGCGCTCGGGCCGTGCGACGGCCAGAGCGCGCGCGACGAGGCGCCGGGCCGCGGCCCCGTCTCCAAGCGTGCGGGCGGTCTCCGCCCGCACCAGCAGGGCGCGGACCGTGAGGGCCGGGCCATGGCCGTCGAGGGCGGGCAGCGCGGCGGCGAGCGCACGCGCCGCTTCGTCGTCGCCCGCCGCCAGCAGGGCCCGGGCCGTGGCGATCGCGTGTTCCGGTCCCGCTCCCCGCGCTCCGGCCAGTGCCTCGACCGCTGCCCCCGGACGTCCGCGGGCCATGTGCGCGGCCGCCGCCGCCAGCGCCACCTGGGCGTCCATCCACGGCGAGGGCGTCGCGGCGGCCGGCGCCTCCCGGAGGTCGTCGAGAACGCGGAGGGCCTCGGCCGCGCGGCCCGCGGCGGACAGCAGCCTCGACCGCGTGACGGCCGACCAGGAGGCGACGAGCGGATCGTGGGGGCGGGGCGGTCCCGGGGTCGTCCGGTCGAGGTGCGCCCGGGCGGAGGCGAGGTCGTCGCGTTCGACGTCGACGGCCGCCCGCACCAGCTGCCCGAGAGGGCTGCGCGCCGAGGGCTCCAGGCCGAACCGCTCCGCCTCCGCGATCGTCTGCCGCGCGCGGGCCTCCGCCCGGCCCGGCCATCCGTCCAGGAAGTCGATCAGGGCGAGTCCGCCCAGGGCGTCGTGCCGGGGAAGGGCCGTCGAGGGCGTGTCGGGCGCCTCCGCCGCGGCGGTCAGCCCCGCTCGGGCCGCGTCGAGGTCGCCCGCCCACAGCCGTGTCGCTCCCAGAGCGGCGGAACTCAGCGCGCGGACCTCGGGGCGGGCCCGCAGTCGCTCCGTGAGCACCTCCCGCTCCTCCAGTCGCTCCACCGACCGGGCGGCGGCCTCGGCCGTTTCCGGCGAGCCGAGCATCCGGCCGGCCAGTACCCGCAGCAGTGCACCGCTCAGGCGGGCGGCCGACGGCGACTCCTCGCCGACGGGGGCCGGGTGCGCCTCGGCGCGGTCCAGGTGCGCGAGGCACCGGTCGACGTCGTACCGGGCCAGTGCGCGGGCGGCGCGGACCAGGTCGGCGGCGGGCCCCGGCGTGTCCGGTGGCATCCCGGCGAACAGCTCGCCGAGGCGGTCGGCGTCCAGGCCCGTGACGAGCCGCCCGATCGCCAGGTCGTCGACCAGCCGGTCCGCCGCGAACTCCCAGTCCCCCGCGCGGGCCGCGTGCGGCAGGGCCTCCATGAGCAGTCCGGCGTCGCTCAGCCAGCGGGCGGCCGAGCCGTGCAGTTCGCCTTCGAGGCCCGGGTGCCGGGTGTTCAGGTGGGCGCGCAGGATCTCGGCGAACAGGGGGTGCAGCCGGTACCACGCGTGACCGACGGGCTCGACGAACGCGTTCGCGCGCCACAGCTCCGCGAGCATCGGGGCGGCGTCGTCCCGCCCGGTGAGGGCGTTCGCCAGGCCGGGGTGGACGCGCTCGCAGACGCTGGCCCTCAGCAGCAGGTCCTGGTTCCCGGCGGACTGGGCGTCGAGGACCTCGGACAGGAGGAAGTCCGCGATCGCGCTCCGCCCCGTCTCGAACTCCTTCAGGAAGCTCTCCGGGTCCTCCGCCCGCTGGGCCGCGAGGACGCACAGCCGTAGCCCCGCGGCCCATCCGCCCGTGCGTTCCGTCAGCGTGCGCGCGCCCTCGTCCGACAGGGACAGGCCGTGGCGGCGCGCCAGGTCGGCCGTCTCCCGGGGCCGGAACGCCAGGTCGGCGTCGCGGATCTCGGCCACCTGCCCGGCGGCCCGGTACCGGTGGAGGGGAAGCAGGGGGTCGGTGCGACCGACGAGGACCAGGCGCAGCCCCGCGCCCGCGTGGTGCAGTACGAACCGCAGTTCTTCGGCCACATCCGGCGAGGAGACCCGCTCGAACTCGTCGAGGACGAGGATCACCGGCTCGGTCAGGTCGTTCAGGTGCGCCGCGAGCCGGGACAGCAGCGAGAGGTCGACCTCGCCGGGGCGGGCGGGCCGGCCGACGGCGCCGGGCAGGGCGAGCCCGTGGTGGCAGAGGGCCCCCAGGACGTAGGACCAGAAGACCCCGGGGGCGTTGTCCCCGGCCTCGACCGTCAGCCACGCCGCGGGCCCCGGCAGCGGCCGCGTGCCGAACCAGTCGGCGGCCAGCAGGGTCTTGCCCGCCCCCGCCGGCCCGTTGACCAGCACCAGGGGCTCCGGACCGGTCAGGGCACGGGTGAGGCTCTCTGCCAGGCGAGGCCTGCGGAGGAAGGTCTCGGGCAGGCGGGGAACGGCGAACCGGGCGGCGAGGAGGGGGTCGCCGCCCGGTGTGGCGGTCCCGGCGGTGCCTTCGCGGCCAGGGCCGCGGAACGTGTGGGGCATGACACCCACCACGGTGGCAGAACCGACCGGGGAGTCAAATCGGACATGACTGCCGTGCGGGTCCGTGGCGGCGTCGGCGGGCTCGGCGACCCGGCGGGGCGGCGGGGCGGCGGGTGCGGGCCTCCTCGGCGGGTTCCGGGGCCACCGGGCCTTGTCGGGAGAGGAGCGGAGAGGTCGGCGAACGGACGCCGCGGCCGGTGGAGGGGCCGGGCCGACCGTTCGCCGACCGGGGCGGCGACGGGACGCGCGGGCCGGTCGGCGGGAGGGACGACGGGCCGCGCGACCGGGGGTCAGCGCATCGATGAAGCGGATCGGAGGGTCACGGGTGGAGGGTCACGGGGCGGAGGTCTTCCCGCCGGCTCCGATCGCCGCCCCGGCCGGGACGGCTTCCGGTGCTTCGACGCCCCGGGTGGTCACCAGGCGGGCGCTCCCCTCGGCGAGGGCGTAGCCCAGGCCGACGACGGCGACCTCCCCGGCCGCGACCTGCTCGGAGAGCAGACGGGACCGGTCGAGCAGCAGGTCCACGGTGTGGCGGATGTGCTCGTCGATCACGTCGCTGTCCGACGTCAGGCCGGCGGTGCGCGCGGCCAGGATGCTCGGCGTGACGCGTTCCACGATGTCGCGGACGAAGCCGCCCGCCGCGAACCCGTCCTCGACCGCCGCACGGGCGGCGGCGACCGCACCGCACGAGTCGTGCCCGAGCACGACGACGAGGCGGGCGCCGAGGACGCTGGTGGCGTATTCGATGCTTCCCAGCACCTCGGAGCCGAGCACGTGTCCCGCGGTCCGCACCATGAACAGGTCCCCGAGGCCCTGGTCGAAGATGATCTCGGCGGCGAGACGCGAATCGGAGCAGCCGAGAACGACGGCGAACGGATCTTGCCCCGGGGCCAGCTCCGCACGGCGGGCCGCGTCCTGGTTGGGATGCTCGGGCGCGCCCGAGACGAAACGCTTGTTGCCGGCCAGGAGGGCGTCGAGAGCGACGGAAGGAGAAGTTCTAGGCATGGCATCACCTTACGGCCCGGCGTCTGCGGGCCGGGGCAGGACGGCGCGGGACGTGCGCCCGGCTTCACCGCGGAGGGGGCCGGCTCCGGCGGGCCGCGGCACGCGGCGCGTGGTCGTGCCGCTCGGCGCCCCGTCGCGAGGCCGGTCCCGCCCGGCCGTCGCCCCGTGCGGGGCGAGAGGACTTCCGCGAGCCGTCCGGGTCCTTCCGGGCCCCGGCCCGGGGCCGTAGGACGGGGCGACGCCGTGGCGTGTGTGCCGGACGACGGCATGATGGCGATCACGACCGCCCCCTCGGCGGGGATCGAGCCGGTGGAGACCGGGGTGTACCGGGGATTCGGAGCCGCGCGGCCGCCGGATGGCGCGTCCGGTGTTCTCGGGAGCGGTCCGCCCGTCCGGCTACGCCAGCGGGCCGTCCCCGGCCGTGATGGGGGCGGGCAGCTCGCCGGAACCCCTCAGATAGCGGTCCGCCGAGGCCGCCGCGGAACGGCCCTCCGCCAGGGCCCAGACCACCAGGGACTGTCCGCGCCCCGCGTCGCCCGCCACGAAGACCCCCTCCGGAACCGGAGCCGTGTCCGCCGTCCGCGCCGCGAAGTCGGCGGCGCGGGCGAAGTTGCCCCGGTCGTCGGGGACGAGCCCGAGCGCCGCCGCGAGGGGCGTGCCGTGTGCGGGACCGCGGAACCCCAGGGCGAGCAGGACCAGTTGGGCGGGCAGCGTCCGCTCGGTTCCCGGACGCGGAGTCCGGTCCGAGGGGTCCACCTCCGTGAGGCACACCGCCTCGACCCGGCCAGCCGCGTCGTGCTCGAACCACAGGGCGGCCGTGCCGAAGACCCTCGGGTCGTCGCCGTCCCGGTCGCGGGCCTCCTCGTGGGCGTGGGAGACGCGGTGGATCCTCGGGTGGACCAGGGGCCACGGCTCGCTCTCCCGCCGGGCCGCGCCCGCCATCGGGTTGATGTCCACGTGCACCACGGACGCGGCGCCCTGGCGCAGGGCGGTGCCGAGGCAGTCCGTGCCGGTGTCGCCCCCTCCGATGATCACCACGTGCCTGCCCTCGGCCGTCACGGCCGGCCGCGCGCGGTCGCCCTCGGCCGCCCGGTTCGCCGCCGTCAGGTACTCCATGGCCTGGTGAACGCCCGTCGATTCCCTTCCCGGCACGCCCAGTTCGCGGGGTTCCGTCGCCCCGACGGCCACGATCACCGCGTCGTGCGCGTTCCTCATCGCGGTCGCGTCCAGATCGGTGCCGACGTCGACCCCGGTGCGGAACAGCGTGCCCTCCTCCCGCATCTGCGCGACGCGCCGGTCCAGCCACCGCTTCTCCAGCTTGAAGGCGGGGATGCCGTAGCGCAGCAGTCCGCCGACGCGGTCGGCCCGTTCGAAGACCGTGACGCGGTGGCCGGCCCGGGTGAGCTGCTGCGCCGCCGCCAGTCCCGCGGGGCCCGAGCCCACCACCGCGACCGACCGTCCCGTCAGCCGCTCCGGGGGGTGGGCGCGGACGTGGCCCCGCGCCCAGGCCTCGTCGGCGATGGCCTGCTCGACGTTCTTGATGGTCACCGGCTCCCCCGCGAGCGCCAGGACGCAGGCGTCCTCGCAGGGCGCCGGACAGACGCGCCCGGTGAACTCGGGGAAGTTGTCGGTCGCGTGCAGCCGTTCCGAGGCGGTGCGCCAGTCGCCGTGGGCCGCGTACGCGTTCCACTCGGGTATGAGGTTTCCCAGGGGGCAGCCCCCGTGGCAGAACGGGACGCCGCAGTCCATGCAGCGGCGGGCCTGCCCGGAGACGAGCGGCAGCAGGGCCTGGCCGGCGTACACCTCGTCCCAGTCGCCGAGGCGCTCCCCGGAGGGCCGCGCGGGGACGGGCCTGCGGGGTGTGGTGAGGAAGCCGAAGGGGTCGGTCATGCCGCCCTCCGCAACGCTGCTCGGGGATCCGGCGGAGTCCTCCCAGCGTACGTCCGCGGCGCGGGGCCGTCCGGGGCGCGGGACAGTCCGGGGCGCGGGGCCGTCCGGGAAGCGCGGCGACCTTCCCGACGTGTCGACGGGGGGCGTCCACCGGCGTCCGGCGATCAGGGGCCTGAGCGCGCTCCTCGACGACGGTGAAGCGCCTCTCGCCGTCCCGTCCCCGTGCCCGGGAACCGCCCTTCCGGCTCCGCGCCGCCCGTTCCCGCCGCGCCATCGCCCGGATCGTCACCGTGGCCACGGACATCGGCGTCGACAAGTACCCGCTGAAGCCCTCCCCGCTGCGGCCGGAGTTCCGCCGCGGGATGCTCCACGCGGTCGATCCGGTCGGCGTCGTCTCCTTCGCCGCCGCCTCGGGCCTGTCCATCGCCCTGTGCTTCCACGCCCTCGGCGGCGCCCTCCAGCCGTACTCCCCCGTCACCCCGGCCGCCATCGCCTCCGTCCCCACCCCGCCCGTGGCGATCGTCACCGGGGGCGGGCACCGACTGCGCCGCCCACGACGCCGTCGTCACTCCCGGCCGGCGGGACGCAGTTCGCGCCGGAGGGCGGACAGGGCGAACGCGTGTGCGGAGGTGTGCTGCCAGCGGGACCGTCCGAACATCACGTCCTCGGAGAGCCCGCTCAGCATGGCCACGGCCCGGACGGTGAACTCGGGGAGGTCCACCTCGGCGAAGTGCCCCGAGTCCCGGCCCTCGCGGAGGATGGCCTCCAGCCGTTCGTCCCACCCGTCCAGCAGCTCGGTGAGGATCCGCCGGCCCGCTTCGTCGTGGCGCTGGGCCAGGACCTGCGTCCACAGCGCGTAGCGTTCGTCGCCCCGGTGGCGGGGCAGGTAGAAGCGGACGAACAGGTCCAGCCTCTCGTCGGGGGACGCGGCCCGGTCGGCGGCCTCCCCGAACCGGGTCCAGAGGTCCGCCTGGCTCCACGCGAGGACTTCGAGCAGGAGCCGGTCCTTCCTGCCGAAGTGGTAGAGGATGTGCCCGGTGCTCATGCCGGCCCGCGCGGCGATGTCCGCCATGCGCACGGCCGCCGCGCCCTTCTCGGCGATGACGCCGATGGCGGCCCGCATGGCCCGCTCCCGCGCGTCGTCCCCGCTGGGCTGACGCCTCCTGTCGATCGGGATCCGGGCGGCGGGCCGCGGGGCGGCCCCGGTCCCGCCGTCCGCCGATCCGGCCGCGCCGTTCGACGGGGGGAGGCGGTCGGGCGACGCGGGCCCGGTCTCTGACGTCGGCATGAGCTCACTCCCGGTTCCGGAAATTCGGCTCCCAAGTGTAGGTTCCGGCCATCTAGACTTTTACTCTAGACTAAAAATCTAGGGAGATCGGCAGAGGTACGCCGACCGGCTCCGTACGCGGCCGCCCCGACGGCCGGCGGCCCGCCCGTCCCGCCCACCACCCAGGAGACACCCTCATGACGCGCGGATTCGATGTCGTGGAAGCCCGTATCGCCGACCTGCGCACGGCGCTGGAGGAGGGGGAGACGACCGCGGTGGAGCTGCTCGACGCCCACCTCGCGCGGATCGAGGCGTACGACCGGCCCGGTACGGCCACCGCGCTGAACGCGATGGTCGTGATGAACCCGCACGCCCGGGCCGAAGCGGAGGCGTCCGACGCCCGCCGCGCCCGCGGCGGGACGCTGGGCCCGCTGGACGGCATCCCGTACACCGCCAAGAACAGCTACCTCGTCAAGGGGCTCACGGCCGCGTGCGGCTCTCCGGCCTTCGAGCACCTCGTGGCCCAGCACGACGCCTTCGCCGTCGAGCGGCTGCGCGCGGGCGGCGCGATCCTCATCGGCCTGACCAACATGCCGCCGATGGCCAACGGCGGCATGCAGCGCGGCGTGTACGGCCGCGCGGAGAGCCCCTACAGCGCCGACTGGCTCACCAGCGCCTACGGCTCCGGCTCCTCCAACGGCTCCGGCACGGCGACGGCGGCCTGCTTCGGCGCGTTCGGCCTCGGCGAGGAGACCTGGTCCTCGGGCCGCGCCCCCGCCTCGAACAACGCGCTGTGCGCCTACACCCCCAGCCGGGGCGTGATCTCGGTCCGCGGCAACTGGCCGCTCGTACCGACCATGGACGTCGTGGTCCCGCACACCCGCACCATGGCCGACCTGCTCGAACTGCTCGACGTCGTCGTCGCCGACGACCCGCACACGCGCGGTGACCTGTGGCGCGCGCAGCCGTGGGTGGCGCTGCCCCCGGCGTCACGGGTGCGCCCCGCCTCCTACCCGGCCCTCGCGCCCGCCGACGCCGGGGCCGCGTCCGCCGCGCTCGCCGGCAAGCGCTTCGGCGTGCCCCGGATGTACGTCAACGCCGACCCCGACGCCGGGACGAACCCCGACGGAGGCATCGGCGGCCAGACCGGGCAGCGCATCGACACCCGCCCCTCGGTGATCGCCCTGTGGGAAGCCGCCCGCCGCGACCTGGAGGCCGCCGGGGCCGAGGTGGTCGAGGTCGACTTCCCCGTCGTGTCGAACTACGAGTCCGACCGCCCCGGAGCGCCCTCGCTGCTCACCCGCGGGCTGGTCGACCGCGCGTACCTGACCTTCGAGATCGAGGACCTGTCCGCCTGGGCCTGGGACGACTTCCTGCGCGCCAACGGCGACCCGGCGCTCTCCACCCTGGCCGACGTCGACGGGGACCTCATCTGGCCCGCGCGGGAGGGCGAACTGCCCGACCGGTACGAGGGCTTCGAGGACACGATCGGCGAGTACCCCCGCTTCGTGCGCGAGCGCCCGTACGCGTCCCTCACCGACATGCCCCTCCTGGAGCGGGGGCTGCGCGGCCTGGAGGAGACGCGGCGCGTCGACCTGGAACTGTGGATGGACGGACTGGGCCTGGACGCGGTGGTCTTCCCCGCGGTGGCCGACGTGGGCCCCGCCGACATGGACGTCGACGCGGCGTCCGCCGACCTCGGCTGGCGCAACGGCGTCTGGGTCGCCAACGGCAACCTGGTCCCCCGCCACCTCGGCATCCCGACCGTGACCGTGCCCATGGGCACCATGCGGGACATCGGCATGCCCGTCGGTCTGACCTTCGCGGGCCGCGCCTACGACGACAACGCCCTGCTGTCCCTCGCGGCGGCGTTCGAGAAGACCGGCGACCGCCGCACGCCGCCGCCGCGCACGCCGCGCCTGTAGGCGGAGCGATCCGCCCGGAGGGCCTCCGGACGGATCGCGACCGCCGGCGACGGGACGGGACGGTGTCGCGGGAGAAGGCGTTGCGCGCGTGCGCCGCGTGGCGCGGGTCCGTACCGCGTGGCGCGGGCGTCGTCCGGGCGCGGGCCCGGAGCGTGGGAGCGGTGGGCCCGGTGCGCGGCCCCCTCCCCCCGGGGAGCCGCGCACCGGGCGTCCCGCCGCCGGCGGCGTGGTCAGGTACGCAGCCAGACGGCGGTGTCCGGGGGGAGGGTGCCGTCCACCGGCAGCTCGTCGCTGGCCAGCAGGACGTCGGCGTGCGGCGGGAGGGGCACGGGGCGGTCGGAGAGGTTGACGGCGCAGAGGAGGTTCTCGGCCCGCGCGAAGGTCAGGACTCCGTCCGGCGACGGCAGCCATTCCAGGGGGCCGTCGCCGAATCCGGGCTCGCCGCGGCGCAGCCGCAGCGCCGTGCGGTAGAGGCTGAGCATCGAGCCGGGGTCGGCGGCCTGCCGGTCGACGGCGTAGCGGGCCCAGTCGGCGGGCTGCGGCAGCCACGGTTCCGTACCGGCGTCGGTGCCGAAGCCGTACGCGGGGGCGTCGGCCTCCCACGGCAGGGGGACGCGGCAGCCGTCGCGGCCCGGGTCGGTGCCGCCGGAGCGGGCGTGCATGGGGTCCTGGATGCGGTCGCGGGGGACGTCGGCCTCGGGAAGGCCGAGTTCCTCGCCCTGGTACAGGTAGACCGAGCCGGGCAGGGCGAGGGTGAGCAGGGCGGCGGCGCGGGCCCGGCGGGTGCCGAGGTCCGGGTCGGAGGGGGTGCCGAAGCGCTTCTTGGCGAAGTCGAAGCCGGTGTCCTCGCGGCCGTAGCGGGTGACCGTCCGGGTGACGTCGTGGTTGCAGAGGACCCAGGTGGCGGGGGCGTGGACGGGGGCGTGTTCGGCGAGGGTGTCGTCGATGGTGCGGCGCAGCCGGTCCGGGTCCCAGGGGCAGGCGAGGAAGTTGAAGTTGAAGGCGGTGTGCAGTTCGTCGGGCCGCAGGTAGCGGGCGAAGCGCTCGGCGTCGGGCAGCCAGACCTCGCCGACGAAGACGCCGCCGTACTCGTCGGCGATGGCCCGCCAGGAGCGGTAGACGTCGTGGATCTCGTCGAGGTCGATGTACGGGTGGGGGTCGACGCCCTCGGTGAAGTCCCGGAGGTCGGGGTCCTTGGTGAGGAGGGCGGCCGAGTCGATCCGCACGCCGGCGACGCCGCGCGCGAACCAGAAGCGCAGGACGTCCTCGTGCTCGCGGCGGACGTCGGGGTGGGCCCAGTTGAGGTCGGGCTGTTCCGGGGTGAAGAGGTGGAGGTACCACTCGCCGTCGGGGACCCGGGTCCAGGTGTTCCCGGAGAACTGCGAGGGCCAGTCGTTGGGCGGGAGTTCGCCGTGCTCGCCGCGTCCCGGGCGGAAGTGGAAGCGTTCCCGCTCGGGGCTGCCGGGGCCGGCGGCGAGGGCCTCCCGGAACCAGGCGTGCCGGTCGGAGACGTGGTTGGGCACGATGTCGACGATGACGCGCAGGCCGAGTCCGGCCGCTTCGGCGATGAGCTTCTCGGCCTCGTCGAGGGTGCCGAAGGCCGGGTCGATGGCCCGGTAGTCGGCGACGTCGTAGCCGCCGTCCACCATCGGGGAGGCGTACCAGGGGGTGAACCAGACGGCGTCGACGCCGAGTTCGGCGAGGTGGGGCAGTCTCGCCCGGACGCCCGCGAGGTCCCCGGTGCCGTCGCCGTCGCCGTCGGCGAAGCTGCGTGGGTACACCTGGTAGATGACGGCGTCGCGCCACCAGTCGTCGGTGCGGGGCGGTTGAGGGGCTGCCACGGGACGTTCCTTTCGGGCAGGGCGGTTCTTCGCCGCCGGCCCCGGTGGCGGGGCGGCGAACGGGCCGGCGGCGAAGGCTTATGGGGTGGTGGCCCGGGGGCCGGGCGGGGCGGGGCCGGTCAGCCCTTGAGGCCGCCGGCGGTGAGGCCGCTCATGATGTTCCGCTGGAAGACCAGGAAGATCAGCAGCGTGGGGAGGGAGGCGATGGTGAGCGCGGCGATCAGGACGTTCACCGGGACGCCGTTGGAGAGCGAGTAGATCCCCACGTTGAGGGTCTGCTTCGACGGGTCGGGCAGGGTGAGCATCGGCCAGAGGAAGTCCTTCCAGACCCCGACGACCGCGAAGATCGACACCACGCCGAGGATGGGCCGGGAGATCGGCAGCACGATCGACCACAGCACCCGCGTGGGCGAGGCGCCGTCCATCGAGGCCGCGTCGAGCAGCTCCTTGGGGATGGAGTCGAAGAACCGCTTGAGCAGGAAGATGTTGAAGGCGTTCGTGACGGCCGGGAGCCAGATCGCCCACGGCGTGTTCAGCAGGTTGCGCTCGACGACCGGTACGTCGAGCACGGTCAGGTACTGCGGGACGACGAGGACGGTCGCCGGGATCATCAGCGTGGCGAGCATCATGCCGAGGATCGCCTTGCCGAACACGGGCCGCAGCTTCGACAGCGAGTAGGCGGCCGCCACGTCGAGGACCAGTTGGAAGGCGAGGGCGCCGAAGGCGTAGTAGAGGGTGTTGAAGAGGAGGGTGGAGAGGTCCATGACCTCCCAGGCCCGTGAGTAGTTCTCCGGCTCGAAGGTGTTCGGGACCAGGGTGGGCGGGGTCTGGATGACCTCCTGGGCGTCCTTGAAGCCGCTGGACACGAGCCAGTAGAGGGGGCCGAGGAAGACCAGGGTGAACAGGAGGACGACGGCGGTGAGGACGGTCCGGTAGAGGATCTTGCCCCGGGGCCTGGCGAGGACGGCCGGCGAGATGAGCGTGCGTGTGGACATGGCTGGGTCTCCGGTCCTATTCGTCCTCGGCGCGGCTGAGCCTGACGTACACGGCCGAGAATCCGGCGAGCAGTACGAGCAGGAGCAGGCCGAGCGCCGCCGCGGCACCGTAGTCGTTGAAGTTGAAGGCGTACTGGTAGATGAGGTGGACGACCGTGGTGGTCGAGCCCTCGGGGCCGGCGCCGCCGGTGAGCAGGAACGGCTCCACGAAGACCTGCATCGTGGCGATGACCTGCATGAGCGCCATGAGCGAGAGGATGAGCCGGGTCTGCGGGATGGTGACGTGCCAGATCTTGCGCAGCAGTCCGGCGCCGTCGAGCTCGGCGGCCTCGTACAGCTCGCCGGGGATGGACTGGAGCGAGGCGAGGTAGATCAGGGTCGCGCCGCCCATGTTCATCCAGGTCGAGGCGACGACGACGGCGAGCATCGAGAGGTCCGGGTCCTGGAGCCACTGCTGTTCGGGCAGGCCGATCGAGGTGAACAGCTCGTTGAGGAGGCCGTAGCCGGGGTCGTAGAGGTACTTGAAGAGCAGGACCGAGGCGACGGGCGGCAGCATCACCGGCAGGTAGACGAGCAGCCGGAGGTAGCCCTGGGCGTGGTGGAACTCGTTGATGACCACCGCGACGAGGAACGGCACCGCGAACCCGAGGAGCAGGGCGAGGGCGGTGAACAGGGCGGTGTTGCCCCAGGCCTGCCAGAAGGCCGGGTCGTTGACGACCGTCACCAGGTTGTCGAGGCCGACCCAGGTGGTGCGGCCGTTCTCCGTCTTCTGGAACGCGAGGAGGAACTCCCGGACCATCGGGTACCAGGAGAAGACGCCGAAGCAGAGGACCGCGCCGACGAGGAAGCCGTGGGCGGTCAGGTTGCGCCGCAGGGCGCGGGCGAAGCCGCCGGGGGCGGGCGGGGGCGCCGTCTCGCGCGGCGGGGCCGGGCGGGCGGGATCCGCCTTGGTCCGGGTCGGGCTGGGGGCCGACATGGTCGCTCCTTGGTGCTGTCTGCCGGTTCTGGTGCCCGATCGGGCGGGCGGGTGGTGCGGGGCGGCGGCCGGCCGGTCCCGCTGGGCGGGGGCGGGCGTGCGCCCGCCCCGCGCCCGACCGGTCACTGGTGGGCGAGGACCTGGTTGACCTGCGTCTCCGCGGTCGAGAGGAGCTTGTCGATGTCGGCGTCCTTGTTGGTGAGGATGCCGGACATGACGTTGTCGAGGACCTTGTAGACCTCCTGGGCCTTCGGGGGCTCGGCCTTGCCGGCGACCGGGTTGTCCATGAAGGTCTTGAAGTTGGCGACCGGCATGGTGGCGTGCTCCACGCGGGCGGCGTCGTCCCGGGTCTTGGATTCGTTCAGCCAGAAGTTGGGCTGCGGGATGCCGACGGGCAGCTCGTCGGCCTTGGTGCGGGCCCAGTCGAACTGGCCCTTGCCGACGGTGAGGTTCTTGAAGTTGAGCCAGGCGATCGCGGCCTTGATCTTGTCGCCGGAGATGCCCTTCTTGATCATGTAGTTGTTGCCGCCGGCGAGCGTGTTCTTGCCGCCGGGGATCGGTCCCATGCCGAAGTTCTCGTACTGGGCGCCGAGTTGCTGGACCATGTAGGCGATGTCGTCGGGCGCGGCGAGGAACATGCCGAGCTTGTCGGTGGCGATCTGCTTCTGGAGGTCGCCCCACTGGAGGAGCTGGGTCTTGCCCATGGAGTCGTCCTCCCAGCGCATGGCGTGGAGGTTCTTCGCGACCTGCCTGCCGAGGTCGTCGTTGAAGGCGGCCTTCCTGCCGCTCGCGTCGACGACGTCGCCGCCGACGCTGTACATCTGGGCGGTGAAGTGCCAGCCGCCGGTGTTGCCCGCGCTGTACTCGCCGAAGCCGGCGGTCCCGTTGCCGAGGCCGGCGATCTTCTTGGCGGCGGCGCGGACCTCGTCCCAGGTGCGCGGCGGGGCGTCGGGGTCGAGCCCGGCGTCCTTGAAGAGCTTGCGGTTGATCAGCAGGCCCATGGTGTAGTTGCTGGTGGGCAGGCCGTACAGCTTGCCGTCGTTCTTGAGCGAGCCGAGGACGCCGGGGTCGATGTCCTTGAGGAGCGGCACGGTCTTGTCGTTGACGTACGCGCTGATGTCGGCGGCGCCGTCGTTGTCGAGGACCTGCGGCAGGTCGGTGAAGTACGTGTAGAACACGTCCGGTTGCGACTTGGCCTTGAGCATCGCGGTGAAGCGCGGGGGCTCCAGGCACTGACCGGGGGTGGAGCGGCCCTCGATGGTGACGTTCGGGTACGTCTTGTTGAACTCGGCGACGTCCTCCTTCCACTCCTTGAGCTCGGCCGCCTTCGCCGTGGGCGGCATGCAGTCGATCGTGAGCGTGACCTTCGTCCTGGGGTCCAGCGGCGCCGTCGGGTCGGACGAGCCGTTCTGCTGGGATCCGTCGTTGCTGTCGTCGCTGCTGCTGCTCGTGCCGCAGGCCGCGAGCGCGGTCAGCGACAGGGCGGAGACGAGGGTGATCGCGGCGGCACGACGGCTGCGGCGGAACCGGGCACTTCTCATGAGTGGACCCCTTCGGGCATGGATGAGGAAAGCGATGCGTGAACGGGAGGTCTCCCCACCGCCGGTGACGTTGCGGGGGTGCGGCACACTCAACCACCACCAACAAGTGAACGCAATATCTCGCGCTGATTTCGCAATTGTGCGACAGTAGAGCGTAATCGAAACGTGACCGGCATGTACCTGGTCGACAGGACCGCGGCTCGCACGGAGGCGCGCCGGGGCCCCGGCGGCCCGTGCCGGCCGCGGGAGCGCGTCGGGGCGCGCCGGGGCGCCGCGGCCGGTCCGGGCCCCGGACGAGGGCCCGGACCGGCCGCGGTCACCCGCGGGAGACGTCCGCGGGAGGGCGGATCACGGGTTGATGTCGATCTTGAAGGTGGAGGTGTTGTTGCGGATGTCGACGGCGTTGCCGTTCATCCGCAGCCCGTTGAAGGTCACCTCGCCGACGGCGGGACCCTGCCCCGACTCGGGCATCTCGTTGGCCCAGAGGCCGAAGCCGGACTTGGCGTCCCAGGCGTCGCCGCTCTTGCGGGCCCCGGTGACGGAGATGTCCGTGAGGACGGTGTCCTTGATCGGGAACTGCGGCTGTCCGCCCACGTAGTTGGTCTGGAACATGATGCCGCTGTAGGTGGGGTCGACGATGTCGACGTGGTTGACCCTGATCCCCTGGAAGACCTTGGAGGCGGAGAAGAGCCAGATGCCGGGGAAGGTCTGGTTGCCCCAGAAGTGGCCGCCCGCCCGGACCACCGAGATGTTCTCGAAGGTCGTGGGCTCGGTGCCGAAGCCGTTCATGGCGTAACCGAAGTCGAGCGAGGAGATGGTGACGCCGGAATAGACCAGGGTGTCGGCGATGTGGATGTTGCGGAAGGTGTTGCTGTAGCCGCCGTAGACGGCGAGGCCCGCGGCCCGCCAGGTGAGCGTGCTGGTGAGGTTCTCGTAGACGTTGTTCTTCATGTCGGCGCCGCCGGCGTCGATCGCGGAGAACAGCGCGAAGCTGTCGTCTCCGGTGGCCCGGGCGTCGTTGTTGACGACGTGGTTGTCCGTGGAGCCGTTGGTCATGTTGACGCCGTCGGCGAACATGTTGCGGATCCGGGAGTTCCTGATCGTGATCCGGTCCGCGTTGGCGCCCCAGTAGAGGCACACCATGTGCTCGTTCCAGATGTCGTCGATCACGATGTCGGTGACGTTCGCGAAGTCGAACACCTTGCCCGGGCCGTCGATCCGCGAGGTGTAGTTGCCGAAGTAGGCGAAGCCCTTGAAGAGCGAGCCCTTCGCCGCCGCCTCGGCGCGGAAGCCGACGTCGGTGTTGTCCTGGGTCGAGGGCGCGTGGAACTTCGTGTACCAGGGCCCGGCGCCGACCACCTGGACCGCCTTGCCGTACACCTGGAACTTGCTGGACGTCTGGTAGTCGCCCGGCGGCAGGTAGACGCCGGTGAGCCTGCCGGTGGTGTCCATGCGGACCCTGTCCAGGGCGTTCTGCACGTCCTGGTGGGTGAAGCCGGCCGGGACGGTGTACGCCGCCGGGTCCGGGTTCGCGACCGGGGCGACCTGCTCCAGGTCGACGAAGTCGATCGCGTAGTACGCGGCGCCGTTGGCGGCGTCCTTCTGGAGCCGGATCCTGCTGCCGGCCGGGACGGTCTCGCCGAGGAGCAGGTGCGCCTCGTCGTAGACGTGGCGCGGGCCTCCGGAGCCCGGAGAGTTGCCGGGCGCGATCTCGGAACCGTACAGCCAGGCGTACTTCGAGGTCAGCGGGAGCGCCTTCTTGAAGACGCCGTCGACGTAGACGTTGATCGTGGAGTCGATGCCGCCGCCGCCCGGGGCGTCCGGGATGGAGAAGCGGGTGACCAGGGTGTTGGTGGCGGCGCGGGTGGTGAACTCGACGTACTCGCCGGTCGCGTCCAGGTGGGCGGCCCTGCGGCCGGAGGCCTCGCCCGCGAGGTCGCCGACGGTGCGGTTGGGCCCGACGACGGTGGCGCCGCCGCCGACGGTGCCGTCCTCCGCCTCGTACGTGGTGTACGGCATGTTGGCGCCGCGCCCGACGAAGAGCGGCTGGGAGGCGGTGTTGTTGGCGCCCTTGACCGGCAGTTCGCCGGCGTCGTCGGCGAGGACCGTCCGCACGGTGTACGAGCCGTTGACGGCGGTCCACGGGCCGAGGGTCACCACGGTCGAGGCACCGGCGGCGAGGCTGCCGCCGTACGAGCCGGTCAGGGTCTTGACCGTGGCGCCCTGCTTGTCGAGCAGGTTCAGGGTGACGGCGTGGCCGCCCGCCGAGGTGGCCTCGTTGCCCTGGTTCCGCACGGTCGCCCGGAAGGAGACGGCGTCACCGGCGGACGGGCTGGACGGGGTGGTCGTGACCGAGGCGGTGACCACGTCGGGGCTGGTGACCGGCTTGACCACGAGCGGGGTGGGGCTGGTGAGGGTGTTGTTGGACTCGTTCTGCTCGACGACCGCGTTCGCCTCGTCCGCGACCGCGCTCAGCTCGTACGAGCCGGCCTCCCGCGCGCCGATGGAGGCGCTGACGGTGGTCTGCGCCCCGGCGGCGAGGGCGCCGACCTGGGCGGTGGCGACCTTGGTGCCGCCCAGGCGCAGCGCGACGGCGCTGGCCGGAGCGGCGGCCGGGCCGCTGTTGCGGACGGTGGCGCTCACCGTGATCCGGTCCGACTCGACCGGGGCGGCCGGCGTGGTGGTCAGGCCGGTCACCTCCAGGTCCGGGTTGGGCGCGGGCACGCCGATCACCTGGAACTCGGCGAGCTGGCCCGCCGAGGAGCCGGTGTTGGCGGTGAACCTGAGCTGGACGTCGGCGACGCGGGCGGTGACCGGGACGGTCACGGTGTTCCCGCCGGCCGGGTCGAAGGCGTAGCTCTTCGCGGCGACCAGGCTGGTGAAGCCCGGGGCGCTCTGCTCGCGCCCGAGGACCTCGACGGTCTGGTTGCGCGCGGCCCAGGCGGTGGCCGGGTCGAGCTTCAGGACGAGCCGGTCGAGGTCGGCGTTGGAGCCGAGCCCGACGGTGAGGGTGTTGGGGTAGCTGCCGCCCGCGCCCTCCCAGTAGGTGCCGGTGTCGTTGTCGTTGGCGTTCGCCGCGACGAAGCCGTGGACCGTCGAGGAGGCGCTGATCGGCTTGCCGACGGCCAGGTTGGAGCCCGTGGAGCCGCTGCCGTTGCGGGTGACGGTGTTGCTGTTGACCGACTGGTTGCCCGCCGCGTCCTTGGCCCGCACGTGGTAGGTCACCGTCTGGTGGGCCGGACGGCTGTCCGTGTACGTGGTGACGTTCCCCGCCACGCTCGTCAGGAGCGTGTTGTTCGCGTACACGTCGTACCCCGTGACACCGGTGTTGTCGGAGGAGGCGCCCCAGGCCAGCCTCACCTGCCCGGAGGTCGCTTCCGTGAACGCCAGGTTCGCCGGGGCCGTCGGCGCCTGCGTGTCCCCGGTGTCGCCCTGCCGGGTGACGGCGTTGCTGTTGGCGGACTGGTTGCCGGCCGCGTCCTTGGCCCGCACGTGGTAGGTCACCGTCTGGTGGGCCGGACGGCTGTCCGTGTACGTGGTGACGTTCCCCGCCACGCTCGTCAGGAGCGTGTTGTTCGCGTAGATGTCGTACCCGGTGACGGCGGTGTTGTCCGTGGCGGCGGTCCAGGTCAGCCTCACCTGGCCGGTCGCGGGCTCGGTGAACGCCAGGTTCGCCGGGGCCGTCGGCGCCTGCGTGTCCCCGGTGCCCGGGCCGTAGACCTCCAGCTCGGACAGTTGGGCGGCCGGCTGCACGGTGTTCGCCGTGACCAGGACCCGGACGTACCGGGTGGTGGTCGCGCCGAACGGGATCGTCACGGTGTTCCGGGCGGACGGCGCGAACTCGTACGCCTTCGACGCGGTGAGGTCGGTGAAGTCCGTGCCGTTGTCGCTGCCCTGGATCTTCAGGGTCTGGCTGCGCGCGCCCCAGTTGTCGGGCAGGCGCAGGACGACGCGGTCGACGCGGACGGAGGAGCCGAGGTCGGCCCGGAGCCACTGGGGCAGCTCGTTGTTCCGGCTCTCCCAGTAGGTCGCCTTGTCGCCGTCGTTGGCGTTGCCCGCCGCGTACACCTCGGTGTGGCTGCTGGCGGTCAGGGCCCTGCCCGCGGCGAGGTTCGCCGAGGTGCTGTCGGCTCCGTGCACCTCCAGCTCGGACAGCTGGGCGGCCCGCCAGCCGGTGTTGGCGGTGATGTCGACGCGCACGAATCGGGCCTGGGCGGCCGGGAAGCCCACCGTGACGGTGTTGCCGGAGCCCGGGCTGAAGGTGTAGGTGGCCGAGCTCTTCAGGGTGGAGAAGCTGGTGCCGTCGGCGCTGCCCTGGACGGACAGCGTCTGGTTGCGGCTCTCCCAGCCCGCCGGGAGCTTCAGGACGACCTCGTCGATGCGGGTGCTCGTGCCGAGGTCGGTCTGCACCCACTGCGGCAGGCCCGACCCGGAGCTCTGCCAGTACGTGCCCTGGTTGCCGTCGGTGACGTTCGCGGCGCCGTACTCCGGCAGCGCGCTGGCGGCCGCCGCGGGATCGCCCAGCGCGATGTTGGGGCCTCCGGCGGCCTGGGCGGCCATGAGGGGACCCCCCAGCGCCAGGAGGCTCGTCGCGATCACGGCGCTCGTGCCCCGTGATCTCCAGCTGTGCAGTTTCATCTGTCCTCGATCTCGGCCCCGCAGGCGATGGCTGCGTGGCGCGGCTCGTCGGGTGGGACTCCGGCTCGCACATGTCGTCAATTTGCTGCGAGCGGTCAGAGAGTTGCAGAGAATTGCCAACGCGTCTACATCTCGCGACGGCGGGCTTCTCCCGGTCCGCCGTGGCGCACGAGGGCATGCCGAAGGCCCCGCGCACGAGGGGCTACGGGGTCGTCGGGACGTACGGGAGGGGCGGGGGTCCGGCCACCGCCGCGGCCGGACCTCCTCGTCACGGCGCCTCGGGCGCCGTCGACGGCGTCACGGGCGGGTGATGACGAACTGGGATCCGGGCTCGACCAGGATGTCGCCCTGGGCCGAGTCGGTGATCGTCACGTTCGACAGGGTGGCGCTGCCTCGGGCGCCGCTCATCGCGAGGATGCCGGAGCCGTTGTTCGACTTGTCGATGCGGACGTTGGTGATCTTCACGTTCGGCACCTCGCCGCCGCCGGTCTTGAACTGGATGCCGTCGTAGGTGGAGTCGACGATGTCCGTGTCCTTGACGGTGACGCCGGGGATGGGCTGGCCCTGCGCGAACAGGGTGATGGCGCCGAACTCCTGGTCCTCGTTCCAGAACGCGCCGCCCGTGCGGTACAGGGCGTTGTTGGAGATGAGGGTCTGCCCGGAGAAGGGCAGCGGGTCGTGGTCGGTCGCCAGCATGATGCCGGGGTAGTTCATGGTGTCGGAGATGATGTTGTTCTCGATGGTGTTGCCGAACCCGCCGTAGACCGCGATGCCGTTGGCCCGCCAGGGCAGCTGGATCGTGTTGTTGCGGAAGTGGTTGTTCGAGCCGATGTCCACCGAGGTGTCCTTGACGTACTTGCTGGCCCAGACGGCCAGCGCGTCGTCGCCGTTGTTGCGGAAGGACGAGTTGAAGACGGTGGAGTTGCGGGTGCCGTTGGCGAAGTTGATGCCGTCGGCGTAGGTGTTGCGAATGCGCATCCCCGAGAACTCGACGCCGTCGCCCGGTCCCCACAGCTCGGGGATGTTGGTGTAGTCGCGGCCGGCCCAGACGCCGACGTTGGCGTGCTCGATCCAGACGTTGTTTATCTTCGTGTTCTTGCCGAAGCGCCCGTTGAGGCCGACGCCGCCCTCCTCGTCGGCGTTGTTGCCGCGGATGGTGCCGGAGCCGAAGATCGCGATGTCGGAGATCTGCGTGTTGTGGTCGATGTCGAAGCCGAAGTTGCCCTCGTGCGGGTGGTTGATGCCGCCCGCCTGGTGCGGCGGGGTGAGGGTGTAGAGCTGCGAGTGCCACATGCCGGCGCCCCGGATGGTCACGTCGCGGATGCCGACGGTGTTGTAGTTGCCCCGGTTCAGCGGGTCGTCGGTCAGGATCTTCTGCTCCTGGCGCCACTGGCCCGCCGGGATCCACACGCAGGGGATCTCGCCGTTCTGGTCGGCGGTCACGGCGCGCTGGATCGCGTCGGTGTCGTCGAGGCCGTCGTTGGGCACCGCGCCGTAGTTCGTGATCGAGACGCAGCCGGCCGGCTGGGCGGCCGGGGGCGCGACCTGCTCCAGGTCGATGAGGTCGATGATGTAGAAGGAGGCGGTGTCGCCCGCGTCCCGCTGGAGCCGGAACTTGGTGCCGGCCGGGTAGGACCGGGCCAGCAGGGCGTTGGACTCGTCGAACAGGCGGCGGGCGTCGGCGCCCGGGGTGTTGCTGAGCCCCTCCGGATCGTCGGTGGTGCCGTAGAGCCAGCTGTGCTTGGAGGAGAGCGTCAGCTTCCGCACGAACTGCCCGTCGGCGTACAGGCTGAGCGTGGCCTCCCGTCCGCCGCCGCCGGGGGCGTCGGGGATCGAGTTGCGCACGACGAGGGAGTTGGCCGCGTTGGTGGAGGTGAACTCCACGTACTCGCCGGTGGAGTTCAGCCGGACCGACTTGCGGCCGGAGGACTCGGTGGCGAAGTTGGTGTGGCCGAAGGTCCGCGTGGCATCGGCGGTGAGCAGGGTCCCCTGGTAGCGGGCGTCCTCCGCCTCGTACTCCGTGTAGGGGACGGCGGCGCCGCGGCCGACGACCAGGGAGCGGCCGAAGACGTTGTTGTTCTCGTTGGTCTCGGCCACGATCGCGGTGGCGTCGGCCGTCGCGGTGAGGGTGACTCCGCCGCTCGCGGCGGTCCAGGTGCCGGAGAGCGGTACGGCGACCGACTGTCCGGCGGCGATCGCCGGGGTGGTCCCGTTGAGGGTGGTGGTGCCGGCCGCGAGGCGGGTGACGGTGCCGGCGGGGACGCCGGCGGTGCCCCGGTTCTGGACCGTGGCCGTGAAGGAGACCTGCGCGCCGACCGCCGGGGAGGACGGGTTCGGGGTGATCGCGGTGACCGTGAGGTCGGGGCCGGGCGCCTGGCCGACGACCAGCTTGGTGGAACCGGTCCTGCTGTTGTTGGTGTCGTCCTGCTCCACGACGGTGTTCGCCGGGTCGACGACGGCGGACACGGTGTAGCTGCCCATCGCCTTCCTGCCGACGGGGATCCTGACGGTCGTGGAGGCGCCGGCGGCGAGCGCGCCGACCTGCGCGCCGCCCGCCACGGCGCCTTCGAGGCTGACGTCGACGGAGGTGGCCGGCGAGGCGGCGGTCCCGGCGTTGCGGACGGTGGCGCTGACCTCGACGGGGTCCGTCTCCGAGGGGGAGGAGGGGGTCCACGCGAGGTCGGTGACGGTGAGGTCCGGGTTCGGGGCGGCGGCGCCCACCACCTCGAACTCGGCGACCTGGGCGCCGGGAGCGCCGTTGTTGGCGAAGAACTTGAGCTGCACGTCGGCGTAGCGGCCGGTCACCGGGACGGTGACCGTGTTGGCGCCCGAGGACGGGCTGAACCGGTAATCGGCGCGGGCCTTGAGCGTCGTGAAGCCGGACGCCGACTGCTCGCGTCCGAGCACCTCGACGGCCTGGGTGCGCGGCCCCCACGCCTGGTCGGGGTTGAGCTTGATCCGGACCGCTTCGACGTCGGCGTCGGCGCCGAGCTTCGCGGTCAGGGTCGCGGGGAGGCCGGCCGACTCCCAGTAGGTGCCGGTGTTCCCGTCGTTGGCGTGGGCGGCCACGTACGACTGGGTGACCGAGGAGGCCTCGATCGGTTTGCCACGTGCCAGGTCGGTGCCGGTCGGCGGCGGGTCGACCGGGCCGCCGCCGGCCTCGCCGAAGACCTCCAGCTCGGACAACTGGGCCGCGTTCCATCCGGTGTTGGCGGCCACCTGGACGCGGATGTAGCGGGCCGTGGTCGCGGTGACGGGGATGCTGACCGTGTTGGCGGCGGCCGGGTCGAAGGTGCGCGCCCCGGATCCGGAGAGCGCGGCGAAGGAGGACCCGTTCGTGCTGCCGAGGACGCTCAGCGTCTGGACGCGGGAGCCCCAGGAGGTCGGCAGCTTCAGTGCGACCCGGTCGACCTGGGCACTGGCCCCCAGGTCGACCTGCACCCACTGGGGGAACGACCCGTTGGGGCCCTCCCAGTAGGACGCCTGGCTCCCGTCGGTCACGTGGGCGGCGACGTAGCCTCCGTTCGTGCCGCCCGCGGTCGCGGGCCTGCCCAGGGCGAGGTTGGGGCCCTCGGCGGCGTGGGCGGGGGCGGGCAGCATCCCCACGCCCATCAGGCCCGCCATCACCGAGCCGACGATCACTCGCCGCCCGTGGTTTCTCGATCGCATGAAGTCCTCTTGATTCCTCGCCCGGACGGCCGGCCGCGACTCGCCCCGCCGACGGCGTGAACAGCGCCGGGGAAGGAGGACGGGCCTGGGGACGTATACACCGGGCAAACGTCGACAGGGTCCTCGCACAGCACCTTTCGCGCCCAAAGAGGGAACATCCAAGTGCAAGCAAGGCTTTTTGAGCTGTTCAGTCAATCTTTTGCGATGACCAGGTGACAGGTTTCCGCCAGGTCACCGCTTTGTCAACGGGGCCGACACAACCGGCCGTTGGGAGGGCTCGGCGACGGGGAGGTCGTCGGAGTGGCTCCCGGGCGCGTGGGCACGCGAAACCGGGGCGCGGGCACGCCGGACCGGCGCAGGACACGCCGAACCAGTACGCGGGCGCGCGAAACCGGTGCGCGGGCGCCGCATCGGTGCGCGGGCGCGCCGAAAAGGGCCAGACCATCAGGTCTGGCCCTCGGGTGGGCGTGGGCGCGGAGGGGCTCCGGCGGACTCGGATCAGGCGCTGGACGGCGGCGCGGTCGAGCCCCGCACCACGAGCTCCGGCTCGAAGAGCAGCTCGCCGGGGTGGGTCTGCGATCCCTGGATCTGGGCGCACAGCAGGTCCACGGCCGCCCGCCCCATCGCCTCGATCGGCTGCCGGACCGTCGACAGCGGCGGCTCGGTGCAGTTCATGAACGCCGAGTCGTCGAACCCGAGCACGGACACGTCCCCGGGAACGGCGAGCCCGCGCCGGCGGGCGGCCCGGATGGCACCCAGGGCCAGCGGGTCGCTCGCGCAGATGACTCCGGTCACGCCCCGGTCCCAGAGCCGGCCCGCGGCCGCCTGTCCCCCTTCGAGCGAGAACATCGAGCGTTCCACTGCCTCCTCCGACAGCTCCGTTCCCGCCGCGGCGGCCGCCGCCCGCGCCGCGGTCAGCTTCCGGCGCGAGGGGATGTGGTCCTCGGGGCCGAGGACCAGGCCGATGCGCTCGTGCCCCAGGGAGGAGAGGTGGCGCCACGCCTGCTCGACCGCGGCGATGTCGTCGCAGGAGACGCAGGGGAAGTCGAGCTCCTCTATGGGGGCGTTGACGAGCACGACGGGAATGTTGCGCTCCGCCAGCTGCCGGTAGTGCTCGTGCGGCGCGTCCGCCTGCGCGAAGAGGCCTCCGGCGAAGATCACTCCGGACACCTGCTGCTGCAGGAGCAGGTCGACGTAGTCGGCCTCCGAGACGCCGCCCTTGGTCTGCGTGCAGAGCACGGGCGTGAGCCCCTGCTGCGCCAGGGAACCGCCGATGACCTCGGCGAACGCCGGGAAGATGGGGTTCTGAAGCTCGGGCAGGACCAGACCCACCAGCCTGGCCCGCTCCCCGCGCAACTGCGTGGGACGCTCGTAGCCGAGGACGTCCAGCGCGCTGAGCACGGACTGGCGGGTGGCCTCCGAGACGCCCGGCTTGCCGTTGAGAACTCGGCTGACCGTGGCCTCGCTGACTCCCACTTTTTTCGCTACCAGAGCAAGTCGTCGCGTCACGAACGCAACTCTAGCGCAAAGAGAGTCAGGAAGTTACACATTTCTTGCCACGCTTGCAGCGTGACAGGCTCTCCGCCCCGACGCCCGACCCCCGGGAAGGCCCGTGCTCCCGCCTCCGCCGGGGCGCCGGGGCCCGGGGTTCGTTCACGGCGGGAACGGAGACGGAACGGAGCCACCGCCAACTTGACGGCGCAGGTCAAAGGGCTGGTGTGACCGGTCCCCGGGATACTCGTGCTGGCCATGGGCGGGAGTCCGCGGGGAAGATCATCGGTCGGCAGTCGACTTCGAGGTTCGTCAGCACGAGCAGGGTGTGCAGGAGGTGGGCGGCAGGGGCTGGGGCGGTGCGGAGTCGGTGTTGGGTTCAGGCAGGTGGTCGGAAGCCGATCTGCCAGTGCCACATGCCACCCCGGCAGCTCAGGACCGTGCCGCCGTCCCTCACATACAGGACGTCCTCGTTTTGATCCCAGGCCATGCGCAGCAGCTCGTCCTGGGGATCTCCTTGCAACATCCGCTTCCACAGCGGGCCCGTCGAGGCCCCGAGGGTCTCCATGCCGAGGGACCGCACGCCCTCAAGGCTCAGGAGCACAGGCCCGATCCGCCGGTACGGCATCACTTCGGACTCCACGTACGCATCGGAGAAAGCCAGCTCGATGTGCAGGGATCCGTCCGACGGCAGCACCGACGTGCGGTACCCCTCCGACTCGACATCCATCTCCCCTGTGCCGGGGATCTCCCAGCCGGTGATCTCCCGGAGGAACGGCTCGGACTCCGCCCCCAGAACCGGGATGCAGCCTTCCCACATGGCCAACCTTTCATTGCGGCAGATCGGGGACGCAGGAGCGGATCAGCGGCATCCAGGCACGCTCTCTGCGCGGAATGATCCCATCGACCGCCTTCCGACTCAGGTGCCGACCATGCCGGCGGACGATCTACTGCTCAGACAGTCGGCCGTGAGCAGTGCGAGTACTTCGACAGTCGATCACACCAGCCCTTTGACGTGCGACTTCAAGTGGACGGAGGCTCACGGCTCCGGGCGCCCGCCCGGCGCTCGGCGTCACCGCCGACGGTTACCGCGCCGACGCGCCAGAGCGCCCGCCCGTCCGAAGGGCGCGCCCGGCGCACCACGTATCCCGTCCCGGTCTCCCCTCACCATGCCGTCGTACCGCCCACCGCACGGCCGGGCCGGCGGCGCTCCTGCGGCAGGACGGAGCACGCACGCGCCGGGACTCGCCCCGGGGCCGTCCGAGGAGGCTCGACCGGACCCGGCGTTCCGGGTCGTCCTTGTTGGTGTCCACCGACCCCCGCAAGGACGACCCGTACGGTGGCCGTCCGGCCGATGCCCCGGCCCTTCGGCCCGCTCCGCCGCTTGGTCGTGGGCAGCTGCGCGGACCGCGTACGCGCGTGCCGGTCCCCGTCCCGGTCCGGTGGCTCACGTCTCCCGTCGTGCCGTCACCAGGCCCGTCTCGTAGGCGGCGATGACCGCCTGGGCCCGGTCGCGGACCCGTAGCTTGGCGAAGAGGGCGGTGATGTGGTTCTTCACGGTGGAGGCGCTCAGACCGAGCCGGTCGGCTATCTCCGCGTTGTCCGAGCCGTCGGCGATCAGCCGCCACACCTCCCGCTCCCGCGGCGTGAGCCCCTCGGCGCCGGAGGGTGCCGGGGACACCGCCCGGCGGTCCGGGGCCGTGACGTGCCTGGAGATGAGCCGGGTCAGGAGTCTCGGGGCGAGGATCGCCTCGCCGTCGCGGACCACGCGCAGGGCGGCGACGAGGTCCTCGGGCGAGATGTCCTTGGGCAGGAAGCCGCACGCCCCGGCCCTCAGGGCGCCCACGACGTGTTCGTCCATGTCGAAGGTGCTCAGGGCCAGGACCCGGCAGCCGGGCAGTTCGGAGGTGAGCCGCTCGGTGGCCGCGATGCCGTCCAGCACCGGCATCCGGATGTCCATGACGACCACGTCGGGCCGGTGCTCGTGGGCGAGGCGGACCGCCTCGGCGCCGTCCGCGGCCTCGGCCACGACCTGGAAACCCGGTTCGGGAGCGAGCATCAGGGCGAGGCCGCGTCGGACGAGCGGCTGGTCGTCGGCGATGAGGACCCTCACGGTCGCGCTCACGCGTACGCCTCCTGACGGTCGGTGGGCAGGGGCAGCCGGGCGCGGACGGCGAATCCCCCGCCCTCCGGCCCCGCCCGCAGGGTGCCGCCGTGGAGGGCGACGCGTTCGCGCATCCCCATGAGTCCGTGGCCCGAGCCGCGTGCGACGGGGCGGCCTGGACGGGGACCGTCGTCGGTGACGGCGACCCGTACCTCGTGGACGGCGAAGGTAAGCCGCACGTCGACGTGCGCGCCGTCGCCCGCGTGTCTGAGGGCGTTGGTGAGTGCCTCCTGGACGATGCGGAAGACGGTGAGGGCGACACCGGGCGGAAGCGACCGCGGGTCGCCGTCCGTGGTGAGGGTGGTGGGAAGGCCCGCGCGGCGGCTGTCCCCGACGATGCGGTCGAGGTCGCCGATGCCGGGCTGCGGCGCCGTCGCCTCGCCCTCGTCGTTCTCGTCGCCGGCCCGGAGCACGTCGAGGAGGTGGCGCATCTCGCGCAGGGCGGTGCGACCGGAGCCCTCCAGGGTGACGAGCGCCTCGCGGGCTGCCTCCGGCGCCCGGTCCAGGTTGGCCCGGGCACCTCCCGCGAGCAGCTGCATCGTGGTCAGGTGGTGGGCGACGATGTCGTGCAGTTCCCGGGCGATGCGGCGCCGTTCGTCGGAGACGGCCCGCTCGGCGAGCAGCCGCCGCCGGGCCTCGGCGTTGCGCTGCCAGCGGCCGACCACGACGGCGGCGCCGACCACGAACAGCGCGGACACGACGTTGGGGACGAACTCCATCAAGGAGGGCGCGGGCAGCCCCGGGCGGACGAACTGGAGCACCGCGACGCAGCCGGTGACGGCCGCCGCGCCGACCGCGGCGCTGTGGTGCCGCACGGCGGTGTAGAGGGCGACGACGGTGGCCGCCCCGTAGTGCTGGCCCACGGAGCTGAACCAGGTGAGCAACAGGTTCCCCGCGAGCACGCACGCGAGGACGCACAGGGGCGCGCGGCGGCGTGCCAGGAGGAACAGCGAGGCGGCGACCACGATCAGACACCCGGACGCCGGCACGTGGCCCCGGTCCATCTGGCTGGTGACGGTGAAGCCCACGAGGTCGACGGCCACGGCGCCGATGGCGACGAGTCCGTCGTGCCGACTCCACAGCCCCGGATTTCCCCGTCGGCTCCCCTTCCCTGCCCCGTCGGAGATCGTCCCGGTCATGTCGTCCGGAAGCCCGGCGCCGGACGCGCTCGCCCGGTCCCGCGCCCGATCGGGGCACGTTGCGTCCGTGCGCCGCCCCATCCCCGCCTCCCCCTGCACGTCCGTGCTCTCCCCGGGGCCGCCGCAGCGGCCCGATGACCTGCGGTTCGTACGCCCAGTGTCCCATGGTGCCGGTGCGCCGGGGCCGTGGCGTCGGAGCCGGGAGGGAGCCGTGGCCGGGAGCAGGCTCCCAGTGGCCGGGCGGTGCGGGCCCGTGCTCCCAGCGGTTTTCTCGTCCCCGGCTCCGAGGCGCGGGCCGCGCGCCGCTGATGTGCTGGACACGTGCCGGAACGACCCGGCACGGGGCGCCGCACCGAGCGTTCACGGTCCCGCGACCCCTCGCCCGTACCCCTCCCGGAGGACTTCCGTGATTCGTGCCCTGACCGGTTTCTCGACCCGCAGACCATGGCGGGTCATCGTCGTGTGGGCGGTGGTCGGCGTCTTCTTGACGCTCATGGGCCAGGCTCTCGTCTTCCGCGTGACGCACACGGACAGCGCCGGTTTCCTGCCTCCGGAGTACGACGCGGCCGCGGCGCTGCGGATCGCCCGGGAGGAGTTCGGCGCGGAGCCCGACGCCGACGCGGTGACGGTGCTGGTGGCGCGGCGCGACGGCAGGCCGCTGGAGGACGCGGACAGGAAGCGCGTGGAGGGCGTGGCGCGTGAACTGAGCGCCACGCGCGTGGAGATGCCGTGGACGGACGAACAGATACGGGGGATCTCCGAGGACTACTCCCAGGTCCCCCGCGTGGCACTGGTGACGACCGCCCCGGACGGGTCGTTCGCGCTGCTCGGCGTACGGCTGCGGGGCAACTCCACCGATCCCGGCATGCACTCCGTGTACCGGGTCCTCCACGACCGGGCCGAGCAGGAGTTCGGCGAGGCCGGGCTGCGCACCGGGTTCACCGGCGGCCTGGCGGACGTGGTGGACCGCGCGGACGCGGAGAGGACCACGCAGACGGTGGTCGGGCTCGTGATGGTCGTACTGATCGTGCTGATCAACGTGCTGGTGTTCCGCAGCGTCCTGGCCGCGTTCGTCCCCCTGTTCGCGGTGTCCGTGGTGGGCGGCGCCGCCACCGGCACGGTCGTGGGAGCCGCCCTCCTGACCGGTCTCGAACTGGACCCGGGCACCCCGAGCATGATCGGCACCGTGCTGATCGGCATTGGCGTGGACTACTTCCTCTTCCTGCTGTTCCGCTTCCGGGAGGAGCTGCGACGGCGCCCGGAGGAACACCACCGTCCGGTGGCCGCGGACGTGGCCGCACGGGTGGGCACGGCGGTGACCTCGGCGGCGCTGACGATCGTGGCGGCCTTCGCGACGCTCGGCGTGGCGACGTTCGGGCAGTTCCGGGTGCTCGGCCCCTCGGTGGCGGTGTCCGTACTGGTGATGCTGGTGGCGAGCCTGACCCTGATGCCGGCGCTGCTGGCGGTGGCCGGCCGGAGGATGTTCTGGCCCTCGCGGACCCTCTCGAAGACCGGCCGGACCGGTCCGGCCTCCCGTACCGGGGAGCTGGTGGCGCGCCGTCCGCTCCTGGTCCTCGTGGCGTCGGTCGCCCTCCTCGGCGCGCTCGCGGTCGGCATGGCGGGCGTCCGCATGGACTTCGGCACCGGCGGCACCCCGCACGGCACGGCGGCCGCCGCGACGGCGCGGGAGATCGCCGACGCCCTGCCGGCGGGGGTGTCCGACCCGACGACGGTGTACGTCACCGCCGACGACGGACGGCCCCTGGACCTCGCCGGGCTGGACTTCCTGCGTCGGGCCCTGTCCGGGGTGCCAGGGGTGGGCGAGGTGGCCGCTCCCGTGCTCGACACCGACCGCAACGCCGCCCGGCTGGACGCCTATCTGACGGAGGACGCCCGCTCCCAGCGGGCCAGGGACCTCGTGGCCGGACCCGTGCGCCAGGCCGTGCGGGAAGCGACACCGGCCGGTACCACCGCACACGTGGGCGGCACCGCGGCCGTGTTCGCCGATGTGGCGACCGCGGTCGACCGGGACCTCCGGACGGTGTTCCCGGTGGCCGCGGCACTGATCGCGCTGATCCTGGTGGTGCTGCTGCGCAGCCTGGCGGCCCCGGTGGTGCTGATGCTCTCGGTCGGGCTGTGCTTCGCGGCGACGTTCGGCGCCTCCGCCCTGGTCTTCCAGCACGCCGGCGGCGAGCCGGGGGTGAACTTCGTCCTGCCGTTGGTGCTGTTCCTGTTCGTCGTGGCACTGGGCACCGACTACAACATCCTCGTCAGCGACCGTCTGCGTGAGGAGATGGCCCACGGGGGCCCGGCCCGTGCCGCCGTGGCCCGTGCGGTACGGCACACGGCGCCGGCCGTCGCCACGGCCGGTGTGGTCCTCGCGGCCTCCTTCGGCAGCCTCGCGGTGAACGCGGACGCCTCCACCCGCCAGCTGGGCTTCGCCACGGCGCTGGGCATCCTCCTGTCCTCCTTCGTCCTATCGCTCCTGCTCGTCCCGGCGGCCGCGGCGCTGCTGGGCCGGGCGATGTGGTGGCCGGTGCGCGGGGCGCGAAGCCGGAACGACGCGACCCGGCCCGCGGACGGGCAGGACGCCGGGCCGCTCGCTCCGTACGCCGGGGAAGGGCCCTCGCGGTCGCGACCGCTTCCGGACTATCCGAGGAAGCTCAACCGGACCTGACGGTCCGCGTTGTCGACGTTCGTGTCCACCAGACACACCGACTGCCACGTCCCGAGGGCCAGTTCGCCGCCGATCACGGGGAGGGTCGCGTGGGGCGGGACGAGGGCCGGGAGGACGTGGTCGCGGCCGTGGCCCCGGCTTCCGTGGCGGTGTCGCCAGCGTTCGTCGGCGGGGAGGAGGCGGTGGAGGGCCGACAGGAGGTCGTCGTCGCTGCCCGCGCCCGTCTCGATCAGGGCGATGCCCGTGGTCGCGTGGGGCGCGAAGACGTTGAGGAGTCCGTCCCGGCCCTGCGCCACCTCCGCCAGGAAGGACGCGCACTCCCGGGTCAGGTCGTGGACCGTCTCCGACGATCCGGTGGTGACGTCAAGGGTGCGGGTTTCGAATCCGTGGCTCATGGCTCCATGGTGGCCGACCCCGCGGTCCTCTCAAACTGTCCACGCGGGCGGCCGGCCCGCCGGGCAGGGGGACGCGGCGGCGGGCCGGCCTGCGCGGGCGTAACGGGGCCGTGCTCCACCCGGGCCAGGATGCGCGCGGGGTCGGGCCGGCGGGCGAGGTCGGCGACGACGCCCCGCGCGCGGGCGGCGGGGCGGTCCGCGGCGCGACGGGCTGTCCGGGCGGGTCGGGGCGCACCCGTGCCCCTGGTCCGGGGCGGCGGCGCGGGTGGGGGCGCGGCATGGGGCGGTTCTCCTCGCGGCTCGGAGAGGGCGGGAACGGCGCGGGGGGAGGGAACGGGGTGCAGGGGAAGCGCCGGTGTCGAGGGGAGGGGCCGGTGGGGAGGGCTTCGCGGGGAGGGCGGGGGTGCGCTTGAAGACAAGTCCTGAACCAGTGGGAGCGCTCCCACTGTGCAGTCGGGACGCAACGGCGTCAAGCCGTGCGAAGAGTCGAACGCGGACGGCGGGGAATTTGCCCCGCCCCTCTTCTCCTCGGCCGCCGTTGGCGCTACGGTCTGCCGGACCCAGTGGGAGCGATTCCGTCCGGTCGGCACATCCTCGTGGTGTGCCCTCGCTGTGAGGACTCGCTCATGCGACACCTTGCGCATCCCGCACGCTCCGTACGCCCCGCACGTTCCGCGCACTTCCCGTACGGCTCACGCCTCTTACGTCCGTCCGCGCTGCTCGCGGGAGCCGCGCTCACGACGGCGAGCACCGCTCTCGCCCTCATGGGTACGGCCTCCGGAGCCGCGGCCGCGTCCGCCTGCACGGTGGAGTACGCGGTCGTCGGCCAGTGGGCCGGCGGCTACCAGGGCTCCGTCACCGTCACCAACAACGGCGCCGCGCTGAACGGGTGGAGCCTCGGCTTCTCCTTCCCGGCCGGCCAGGTCGTCGGCCAGGGCTGGGGCGGCAAGTGGTCCCAGTCCGGCGCCGACGTCACCGTGGTGAACGAGAGCTGGAACGGCTCGCTCGCCACGGGGGCGAAGGTCACGGGCGGCTTCGTCGCCTCCTGGTCGGGGACCAACACCGCCCCCACCGCGTTCACCCTCGACGGCGTCCCCTGCGACACGGGCACTCCCCCGGGCCCCACCCCGACCCCCACACCCACTCCCACACCCACCGGACCGACCTCCCCGCCCCCCACCCCCGCCCCCGGCGCCCCCGAACTCGGCGTCTTCGGCAACAAGTTCGTCGACCAGAACGGCGCCGTCCGCCGGCTCCTCGGCGTCAACCGCTCCGGCGGCGAGTTCATGTGCGTCCAGGGCCACGGCTTCTTCGACGGTCCCGTCGACGACGCCTCGATCAGGGCCATCGCCGACTGGAAGGCCAACACGGTCCGCATCCCCCTCAACGAGGAGTGCTGGCTCGGCCTCGACAACATCAAGCCCGAGTACCGGGGCACGCACTACGTCGCCGCCGTCGAGGAGCTGGTGGGCCGGGTCCTCGCCCACGGCATGACCCCGGTCGTCGAACTGCACTGGACCCACGGCCGGTACACAGGCAACTCGGCGGGCTGCTCCGACGTGCACGCCTCCTGCCAGAAGCCGATGCCCGGCGCGCGGTACACCCCGGCGTTCTGGACCTCGGTCGCGAACACCTTCAAGCACGACCGGCGGATCGTCTTCGACCTGTTCAACGAGCCCTATCCCGACCGGGCGACCCCCACCGCGGCGCAGGCCTGGTCCTGCTGGCGCGACGGCGGCACCTGCCCCGGCATCGGCTACGAGGTCGCCGGCATGCAGGACCTGGTGGACGCCGTCCGCGCCACGGGGGCGAAGAACCTCGTCCTCGTGCCGGGCATCGCGTACTCCAACGACCTGAGCCAGTGGCTCGCGCACGCTCCCACGGACCCGGCGGGCAATCTGGCCGCCGCCTGGCACGTCTACAACTTCAACTCCTGCTCCACCGAGACGTGCTGGAACGACACCCTCGCCCCCGTCGCCGCGCGAGTGCCCCTGCTCGCGGGCGAGATCGGTGAGAACACCTGCGGACACGCGTTCGTCGACCGCGTCATGAAGTGGTTCGACGACCGCGGCCTGTCGTACCTGGGCTGGACCTGGAACACCTGGGACTGCGGTTCCGGGCCCGCCCTGATCAGCGCGTACGACGGCACTCCCACCGCGTTCGGCATCGGGCTGCGCGACCACCTGCGCGCCCTCGCCCCCTGACGGCCCCTCCCTCCCGACCGCCGCTTCCCGGCGATCGCCTCTTCTCCTCGATCGCCCTCCCGGCGATCGAGGCCCCTCCCCCCGATCGCCCTCCCGGCGATCGTCCCTTCCCGTTCGAGAGGAATCCCCACCCGCATGAGCCGCACCCGTCGCACCAGCCGCACCGCCCTCCTGGCGGCGCTCGGCCTCATCACGGCCACCGGCGCCACCGCCACCGTCCTCGGCGCCGCCACCGCCGGCGCCGCCGCGCCCGGCTGCAAGGTCGACTACCGGATCACCAACCAGTGGAACACCGGCTTCGGCGCCGACGTGACCGTCACCAACACCGGCGACCCGGTGGCCTCCTGGACCGTCGAGTGGTCCTACGCCGGGAACCAGCAGGTCACCCAGGGCTGGAACGCCACGATCACCCAGTCCGGCACCGCCGTCACCGCCAAGAGCCTCTCCTACAACGGGGCGCTGGCCACCGGGGGCTCGGCCTCCTTCGGCTTCAACGGTTCCCACAGCGGTACGAACGCGGTACCGGCGACCTTCAAGCTCAACGGGGTCACCTGCAACACGACCACCACCCCGCCCACGGACCCGCCCACCACTCCCCCGACGACCCCGCCCACCACCCCGCCCGCCGGTTCCAGGGCCGACAACCCCTACGCCGGCGCCAAGGTGTACGTGAACCCCGAGTGGTCCGCGAAGGCCGCCGCCGAGCCGGGCGGGACCAAGGTGGCGAACCAGCCCACCGGCGTCTGGCTCGACCGGATCGCCGCCATCGACGGCTCCGCGACCTCCATGGGCCTGCGCGCCCACCTGGACGAGGCCCTGAAGCAGAAGGGCTCCGGCGAGCTGGTCGTCCAGCTGGTCGTCTACAACCTGCCCGGCCGCGACTGCGCGGCGCTCGCCTCCAACGGCGAGCTGGGCCCGACCGAGATCGGCCGCTACAAGACCCAGTACATCGACCCGATCGCCGCGATCCTCGCCGACCCGAAGTACGCGGGCCTGCGGATCGTCACCACCGTCGAGATCGACTCGCTGCCCAACCTGGTCACCAACGTCAGCGGACGGCCGACCGCCACCGCCAACTGCGACGTCATGAAGGCCAACGGCAACTACGTCACCGGCGTCGGCTACGCCCTGAACAAGCTGGGCTCGATCGCCAACGTCTACAACTACGTGGACGCCGGCCACCACGGCTGGCTGGGCTGGGACGACAACTTCGGCGCCTCCGCCGAGCTGTTCAAGCAGGCCGCCACCGCCGAGGGCTCCACGGTCGCGAACGTGCACGGCTTCATCGTCAACACCGCCAACTACAGCGCCCTGAAGGAGGACCACTTCGGGATCGGCGACAGCGTGAACGGCGTCTCCGTGCGCCAGTCGAAGTGGGTCGACTGGAACCGGTACACCGACGAGCTGTCGTACGCCCAGGCCATGCGCGCCAAGCTGGTCTCGCTCGGCTTCGACGCCGGCCTCGGCATGCTGATCGACACCTCCCGCAACGGCTGGGGCGGCACCGCCCGGCCCACCGCCCCGGGCGCGACGACGAACGTCGACACGTACGTGAACGGCGGGCGCTACGACCGGCGCATCCACCTCGGCAACTGGTGCAACCAGGCCGGCGCTGGGCTCGGCGAGCGGCCCCAGGCGGCGCCCGCCGCGGGCATCGACGCGTACGTCTGGATGAAGCCCCCGGGCGAGTCCGACGGCGCCAGCAAGGAGATCCCGAACGACGAGGGCAAGGGCTTCGACCGGATGTGCGACCCGACGTACACGGGCAACGCGCGCAACGGGAACAGCATGTCGGGCGCGCTGCCGGACGCCCCGGTCTCGGGCCGGTGGTTCTCGGCCCAGTTCCGGGAACTCCTGAAGAACGCCCACCCGGCACTGTGACGCCCGCGCCGCGACGCCCGCGCCGCGGCACCCGCGCCGTGACGCCCGCGCCGTAGCGCCCCGTACGGGGGCGGGACCCGCGGTCCGGAATCCACCGGGCCGCGGGTCCCGTCCGCTCAGGACGACGCGCGCACCACGAGCTCCGTCGGCAGCACGTGCCGGCAGGGCTCCGTCCGCTCCTCCACGATGCCCCGGACCAGCATCCGCGCCATCGTGCGGCCCATCTCCTCGATCGGCTGCCGCACGCTGGTCAGCGGCGGGTCCATCAGCCGTGCCACCGGCGAGTCGTCGACCCCGACGAGGGCCACGTCCTCGGGCACCCGGCGGCCCGCCTCCCGCAGGGCTCCGCGTGCCCCGGCCGCCATCACGTCGGAGGCGGCGAAGACCGCGTCCAGGTCCGGCCGGCGTTCGAGCAGCAGGCGCGTGGCCCGCCGGCCGCCCTCCTCGGTGAAGTCGCCCGCCGCGACCAGCTCCTCGTCGGGCGCGAGACCGGCCTCGGCGAGACCGGCCCGGTAGCCGCCGAGCCGGGCGCGCGCCACGTACATGTCGAGGGGCCCGGTGACGGTCGCGATCCGGCTCCGGCCGCGTCCCACCAGGTGGGCGACGGCCGCCCGCCCCGCCCCGATGTTGTCGGAGTCCACGTAGGGCACGGGTTCGGCCTCCGTGCGGCGCCCGTTCATGACGACCGGCAGGCCCAGCTCCCCGATCCGGTCGGGCAGCGGGTCGTCGCCGTGGACGGAGGCGAGCAGCACCCCGTCGACGCGCTGGGCCGCGAGGTACTGCTCGAAGCGCTGCCGCTCCTGCTCGCTGCGGACCAGGGTCAGCAGCAACTGCTTGTCGTGATCGGCCAGTTCGGCGCTGACGCCGCGGATGAGGTCGAGGAAGTAGGGCTCCGCGAAGAGTCGGGCCTCGGCCTCGGGGATGACGAGCGCGATCGCGTCGGTGCGACTGCCGGCCAGGGCGCGGGCGGCCTGGTTGGGCACGTAGCCGAGCTCCGCGACGGCCCTGGCGACGGCCGTCCTGGCCCGTTCGCTGACCCGGGGGGAGCCGTTGATGACCCGGGAGACCGTGCCCCGGCCGACCCCGGCCCTGGCCGCGACCTGCTCCAGGGTGGGTCTGCCGCTCTGCCGTCCGTTCACGACCCCACCGGCTCCCCTCGTAGACAGAAGTGCTGTTCAAGCGGCCCCCACACCGATGGGAGCGCTCCCACATTAGATCACCCGCACCCCTCCGCGCCATGAGGCGCACCCCGGAGATCGTTCGGGAAGTGACGGGAGTGTGGCGCGGGGAGGGCGCGAAACCCCCGGAAAACCTTCCGGTAACGAATCCGCGTTCATGTCTTGACACTCGCACCCGGCAGGCAGCAACCTTCCGGCAACGACGTGGGAGCGCTCCCATACGGGAGGCGCGAAACCCGCCACGGATCCGGCCGGCCGCCGCCGAGCCGCGTTCAGCCGACCGGATCCCCCGGCGCACAACGAGCACCACCTTGGACGAGGAGAGTGGAATGCGCACTTCCAGCAGCAGACGCGGGCGCCGCACGGCGGCAGCGGCGGTCGCCGTCGTCATGACCGGCACGGCCCTGCTCACCGGCTGTGGCGGCGACGGCGACGACGACGGCGCCAAGAGCGGCGGCACGATCACGCTGCGGGTCGGGACCTTCGGTTCCTTCGGCTACGACGACAAGACCGGCGCCAAGCTCTACGCCGAGTACGAGAAGACCCACCCCGGCATCAAGATCGAGGAGTCGAACGTCGCCGACGGGCAGAAGTACTGGGACACGCTGAAGCTGCGCCTCTCCCGCAACAGCGGACTCGCGGACGTCCAGGCGATCGAGGTCGGCTACATCGCCGAGGCGACCGGCCCCACCATGGCGGACAAGTGGGTCGACCTGGGCAAGGAGGGCGGCGCGAAGCTCGACGCCTTCCTCGACTGGAAGGTGAAGCAGGCGACCACCGCCGACGGCAGCGTGATCGGCCTCGGCACCGACATCGGCCCCATGGCCGTCTGCTACAACAAGGACCTCTTCGCCAAGGCCAAGCTGCCCACCGACCGCGACGCCGTCGGGAAGCTGTGGGCCGGCGACTGGTCCAAGTTCCTGGAGACCGGCAAGACCTACCAGAAGAACGCGCCCGCCGGCACCGCCTTCCACGACTCGGCGAGCGGCCTCTTCAACGCGGTCGTCTCCAGCGACCCGGTGCAGTACGCCGACGCGAGCGGCAACCTCGACTGGGAGAACAGTCCCGGCGTGAAGAAGGCCTGGAACACCGCCGTCGCGGCGGCGCAGGGCGGACTCACCGCCAAGCTGCGCCAGTTCGACGAGAAGGGCACCTGGAACGCGGCCTTCAAGAACTCGAAGTTCGCCACCGTCGCCTGCCCGAGCTGGATGACCGGCATCATCAAGGACCAGGCGGGGCCCGCCAACCAGGGCAAGTGGGACATCGCCGCGCCGCCGGTGGCCGGCAACTGGGGCGGCGCCTTCCTCGCCGTGCCGAAGTCCGGGAAGCACGCCAAGGAGGCGGCCGAGCTCGCCGCCTGGCTGACCGCCCCGGAGCAGCACGCCAAGGTGTTCGCGGTGAACGGCAACATCCCCTCGTCCAAGGACACGCTGACCTCGGTCGCCGTCCAGGAGGCCAAGCTGCCGTACTTCGGCGACACCCCGGTCGGCAAGATCTTCTCCGGCGCCGCGGCCAGGATCACGCCCGCGAGCATCAGCCGCTACGACGGCCAGGTGAAGACCTTCCTCACCGACAACGGCATCCTCGACATCGAGCAGCGCGGCACCGACCCGGCCAAGGCCTGGGAGAACGTCAAGAAGCTGGTCGACGACAAGATCGACCAGTAGCGGGGGCCGCGTGCCGGTCCGCCGCCGCCTGCCGGGCGGCGGACCGGCACCGTCCGCACCGGCGCACGCATCGACCTGGAAGGACGCCCCCGTGGCCACCTCCGTCCGGACGCGGTCCGACGGCTCCCCGCCGCCCGCCGCCCCGACCTCCTCCCCCGGCCCGCACGGCCGCAGCCCCGCCCCCGGCGGCTGGCGCAGCACCCTCTACCGCTGGGACCTGAAGGCGGTCCCGTACGTCTTCGTCGCCCCCTTCTTCCTCACCTTCGCCGCCTTCGGCCTCTTCCCCCTGATCTACACCGGCTGGCTCTCCCTGCACCGGGTGGAGCTCGGCGGCGGGGCCGAGTGGAAGGGCCTGGAGAACTACACCGACCTCGCGACCAGCGAGTTCTTCTGGAACGCGCTCGTCAACACCTTCACCATCGGGGTGATCTCGACCGTCCCGCAGCTGCTCATGGCCCTGGGCCTGGCGCACCTGCTGAACTACAAGCTGCGGGGCCGCGGCTTCTTCCGGGTCGCGATCCTCGCCCCGTACGCCACCTCGATCGCGGCGGCGACCCTGGTCTTCGCCCAGCTGTTCAACACCGACTACGGGATGATCAACAGCCTCCTGGAGTGGACCGGCGTCGGCCCGGTCGACTGGGAGGCGTCCAAGTGGCCCGCGCAGATCGCCATCTCGACGATCGTGACCTGGCGCTGGACCGGCTACAACGCGCTGATCTACCTGGCCGCCATGCAGGCCGTGCCGCAGGACCTGTACGAGGCGGCCTCCCTGGACGGGGCCTCGCGCTGGCGCCAGTTCCTCAGCGTCACCATCCCCTCCATCCGGCCCACCATCCTCTTCACCGTCGTCGTCTCCACCATCGGCGCCACCCAGCTCTTCGGGGAGCCGATGCTCTACGGCGGCAGCGTCGGCATCAGCGGCGGCAGCGGCAACCAGTTCCAGACGCTGAGCCTGCTGATGTACGAGAAGGGGTGGGTCACCGGCGCCCTCGGGCAGGCCTCGGCCATCGCCTGGGTGATGCTGCTGCTCCTGCTGCTCGTCGGCGGCGTCCAGGCGCTCGTCGCCCGCCACAACCGCAAGAAGCTGGGGGGCTGACCCATGGCGCGCACACTCGACACGCCCCGCCCGAAGGACCCGGTGGCCGGAAGGCCCGCGCGCGGCCGGCGCTTCCGCCGGACGGCCGGGAAGCAGCACCACGCCGGACCGCTCACGTACGTCCTGCTCGCCCTCGCCGCGGTGGTCTCGCTCTTCCCGCTGTACTGGAACGTGGTCGCCGCCTCGCACACCGGCGAGCGGGTCGTGGAGGCCCCGGCGCCGCTGCTGCCCGGCCCCCGCCTGTTCGACAACCTCACCTTCGCCTGGAACCAGGTCGACATGGGCGAGGCCCTGGTCAACACGACGATCGTGGCGAGCCTGGTGGCCGTGTCCACCGTCCTCTTCTCCACGCTCGCCGGCTTCGCCTTCGCCAAACTGCCCTTCCGGGGCCGCACGATGCTGCTCTCGCTGGTGGTCGCCACCATGACGATCCCGCCGCAGCTCAGCGTCATCCCGCTCTACCAGATCGTCACGGACCTGGGCTGGGTCGACCAGCTCCAGTCGGTGGTCCTGCCCTCGCTCGTCGCCGCCTTCGGCGTGTTCTTCATGCGCCAGTTCCTCGTGGAGGCGCTGCCCGTGGAGCTGGTGGAGGCGGCCCGGATGGACGGCGCGCACAGCCTCCGGGTGATCTGGCACGTGGTCTTCCCGGTGGCCCGGCCCGCGATGGCGGTGCTCGGCATGCTGGTCTTCGTCCAGTCGTGGAACGACTTCTTCTGGCCGTTCATCGCGCTCACCCCGGACGGCAACCCCACCCTCCAGGTGGCGCTCGCCGGGCTCGGCGCGGGCAACCACAGCGTGGACCACGCCATCGTGCTGACCGGCGCCCTGATCTCCACCGTGCCGCTGCTGCTCGTCTTCGCCTTCCTCGGCAAGCACATCGTGGGCGGCATCACGGCCGGCGCCGTCAAGAGCTGACCGGCCCCCCACCCACCAGAACGTACCGATCCCGCACCAGCGTTGGGAGCGCCCTCCTATGACCGCGTCCGAAACCCGGCCGCTCACCGCCATCCGCTCGTTCCCGCCCGGCTTCCTCTGGGGCGCGGCCACCGCCGCGTACCAGATCGAGGGAGCGGCGGCGGAGGACGGCCGTACCCCGTCCATCTGGGACACCTTCTCGCACACCCCGGGCAAGGTCTTCGAGGGCCACACCGGCGACGTGGCCGTGGACCACTACCACCGGTTCCGCGAGGACGTCGCCCTCATGTCCGAACTGGGCCTGAACGCCTACCGGTTCTCCGTCTCCTGGTCCCGGGTGCAGCCCACCGGGCGCGGTCCCGCCGTCCAGAAGGGTCTGGACTTCTACCGGGCGCTGGTGGACGAGCTGCTGGCCGCCGGGATCGAGCCGGCCCTGACGCTCTACCACTGGGACCTGCCGCAGGAGCTGGAGGACGCGGGGGGCTGGCCGGAGCGGTCGACCGCCGAGCGGTTCGCCGAGTACGCGGGGATCGTCGCGGACGCCGTCGGCGACCGGGTCTCCCGGTGGACCACGCTCAACGAGCCCTGGTGCAGCGCCTTCCTGGGGTACGGCTCCGGGGTGCACGCGCCGGGCCGCACCGACCCGGTGGCCGCCCTGCGCGCGGCCCACCACCTGAACCTGGGGCACGGGCTCGCGGTCCAGGCGCTGCGGGCCGCGCTGCCTGCGGACCGGCGGCAGCTCTCCGTCTCCCTCAACCTGCACGAGGTGCGGCCGCTGACCGGTTCCGCCGGGGACCTGGACGCGGTCCGCCGCATCGACGCCGTCGGCAACCGGATCTGGCTGGGCCCGATGCTGGAGGGCGCCTACCCCGAGGACCTGCTCGCCGACACCGCGCACCTCACCGACTGGTCCTTCGTGCGGGACGGGGACGCGGCGGCGGCGAACCAGCCGCTGGACCTGCTGGCGGTCAACTACTACGCGCCGACCCTGGTGTCGGAGGTCGCGGAGGGCGCCGAGAAGCCGCAGGACGACGGGCACGGCGACAGTCCGCACTCCCCGTGGCCGGGGGCGGACCGGGTGGCGTTCCACCGGGCGCCGGGCGAGCGGACGGCGATGGGCTGGCCGGTCGACGCGGGCGCGCTGTACGACCTGCTGCGGCGGGTGTCCGCCGCACATCCCGGTCTTCCGCTGGTGATCAGCGAGAACGGGGCGGCGTACGAGGACGTGGTCGGCCCGGACGGTTCGGTGCACGACCCGGAGCGGGCCGCCTACGTGCACGCGCACCTGGAGGCGGTGCACCGGGCGCTCGCGGACGGCGTGGACGTGCGCGGCTACTTCCTGTGGTCGCTGCTCGACAACTTCGAGTGGGCCTACGGCTACGCGAAGCGGTTCGGGGCGGTCCGGGTGGACTACGACACCCTGGAGCGGACGCCGAAGTCGAGCGCCCGCTGGTACGCGCGGGTGGCGCGGTCGGGCGAGCTGACGGCCCCGGACGCGGGCTGACGGTTCCGGACGCGGGACAGGAACGCGCGGAGGGCCGTGCCGGATCACCGGCACGGCCCTCGGGGCGTCCTGACCGGACGTCAGATGTCGATCACCCGGTAGCCGATGACGTAGACGCCGCCGGAGCCCTCGACGGTGCGCCACTGGGTCTCGGCGCCGACCTCGGAGCCGGTGACCAGGGTGGCGCCGAGCTTGTCGTCGCCGCCGAAGGAGTCCTGGTCCCACAGGGTCAGGGTGCGGGCCTGCTGCTTGCCCAGGATCAGGGCCGCGTTGCCGTTGCCGTCGGCCATGGAGCGGACGTAACCGGTGCCCATGGTCTGGTACTTGAGTCCGCCGCCGGGCCAGACCTTGACGGCGTTGCCGTTGGCGTCGGTGATCTTGAGGTAGGCCTCGTCGTGGTCGCCCTCGCTGTTCTTCTGGCAGTGCAGCTCGACGAGCTCGATCCGCACGTAGTCGATCGGCTCGGCGTGCGCGGTGCCGGCGAAGGCGCCGAGGCCTCCGAGTCCGAGCAGAGCGGCGGCGGCCAGTCGGGCGGCTCGGTTCTTGCGCATGTGGTGTCCCCCCACACATCGGGTCACGGGTGTGACGTGGAGTCCGGTCCGCCTTCCCCGGCGGTCCCGGTGTGCCGTTTCCCCCCGGCACGACACCCACTGTGCCCCGCTCCCCCGGCCCGGTTCTACGCGCGTTCCACTGGCCGGAACGGGCGCCGTCGGAGAATTCCGTCAGGGTACGAGGACGGTCGGCGGGAGCGGTCTCCGCCGGCCGCCGCCGGCGAGCGCGCGGGTGATCGCGGCGCCGGCCCCGGCGACGGCGTGGGCGAGCGCGTCGAGCCGGCGGCCCGCCGGGACCATGGCGGCGAGCGCGGCGACCGTGCGGCCGTCCGGGGCGCGGACCGGCAGCGAGGCGCAGCACACCCCTTCCATCACGTCCTCCCGGTCGAGGACGGCGCCGCCCCTCAGGGGTCCCCGCAGGGCCCTTCCGGCGGCCGTGTCGAGCCGGAACGCGAGTCCGTCCCGTACGGGCAGGAGGGGTTCCAGGTCCCCCGGCACCGAGCCGACCGTGAGTGCGGTCTCCTCGCGGAGCACGACGAGGACGACGCTCGCGCCGGTGGCGGCCCGCAGGCGCTGGAGCGGCAGCCGGGCGGCGGGGCGGAGGCCGGGGTGGGGTTCCCAGGCCTGGCCGAGGCGGTAGAGCTGCGGGCCGACCCGGTAGCGGTTCCCGGTCCGCTCGACGGCGCCGACGGCGACGAGCTGGTCGAGCAGCCGGTGGACGCTGCCCTTGGGCACCCCGCAGGCGAGGGCCAGTTCGGTCACCCCGGCCTCGTCGCCGTTCCGGCGGAGGGCGTCGAGCAGGGCGAAGGCCCCTTCGAGCACGCCCCGGCCGCTCCGGCCGCGCGGGCCCCGCCCGTCTCCGTCCCGCGCCCCGGCGCGGTCCGCCCCCGGCCCCGCATCCGTATCCGTATCCGTATCCGTAGTCGTGTGCGTAGTCGTGTGCGCGTCCGTGTCCATGAGTCCCCCTCACTTCGCACGCCCGGCCGTGGTCCCCCGACGGCACGGCTCCGGGCACGTCTCCCACCATGCCGCAGACCGGACGTTCCGGCGAAGGGGCTCGGACCGCGCGTCGTGGCGCGAACACGCCGATGTTCCGATACGTCCCCTCTAGGGTGTGCCCTCATGAAAGATGCCCTTCCGCCCGTTTTCCGGTCGCGCCGCCGGACCGCCGGCTTCACGGCCGGGGCCGTCTCCGCGGCGGTGCTCGCGACCGCGTTCGTGACCGCCCCGTCCCCGCCGTCCCCTCCGGCGCCGCCGTCCGCGCCCCGCGCCGCCGAGCAGGACTCCAAGGCCCGGGGAAATCCCTGGATCCGCCCCGCCGGGGCGCCGCTGACCGTGTTCGCCCACCGGGGGGCCTCCTCCGCCGCGCCCGAGAACACGCTGGTCGCCGGCGAGGTCGCCCGGCGGGGCGGGGCGAAGTGGATCGAGAACGACGTCCAGCCGAGCAGCGACGGCGTGCCGTACGTCCTGCACGACGCGACCGTCGACCGGACCACCGACGGGACGGGCCCGATCCGGTCCCTGTCCTCCGCCCGGCTGGACGCCCTGGACGCGGGCTCCTGGTTCGCACCGGTCTACGCCGGCGCCCGCGTCCCGACCCTGGCCGCCCAGCTCGCGGACCTGCGGGAGCGCGGCGGCAACCTGCTCCTGGAGATCAAGGGCCGGCACAGCCGCGACGAGGTGGCCCGGATCGTGCGGGAGGTCGAAGAGCAGGCCATAACGCGCCGGGTCTTCGTGCAGAGCTTCGACGTCCCGTCCCTGCGGTACGCGCGCGAGCTGGCGCCCGAACTCCCGCTCGGCCTCCTGCGCGACGCGTTGGACGCCGATCCGGTCGCGGTCGCGGCGGATCTCGGCCTCACCGCGTACAACGTCTCGCACGTCGCCCTGGCCGGCCGGCCGGAGGTGGTCGGCGAGCTGCACGCGGCGGGCGTGGCGGTCAACGTCTGGACGGTCGACGCCCCCGCCCGCTGGAAGACGATGGACGCCCTCGGCGTGGACGGCGTCATCACCAACCGGCCCGCCGAGCTGGCGGGCTGGACGGCGGGACGGAGCGCGGGCCGGGGCCCGTCCCTCTGAGCGGACGTCGAGGACGCCGTTCCTCGCGGTGGGGAGGACGCTCGCGAGATGCGGTGCGGCCCGGTCGGCGGTCGTCGGATCCGGCCCGGCCGTATCGGGCCAGGGCCGCGCGCAGCAGCCGGACGTACGGGCTCCAGCGCGCGGGCCGGGCCGGCGCCCCGGCGCGGTCCAGGCCGTCCTCCACCAGGGCGTCGTGCAGCGGGCGGTAGAGGAGGGGCCAGGTCAGGCGGGCCGCTCCCGTGGTCCGCATCGACAGGGTGTGCCGCAGCAGGGTGCGCCGCGCGTCGACCGGGACCACGGTGAACTCGTGGAAGCCGTGGAACCCGGGCGGCCCGGTGAAGACGAACCGCACGCGCGCGCCGGGCTCGTACGCGGTGACGGTGTACCGGATCGGCCCGTGCCCTCCGGCGGAACCGGGCGACAGCCCGCGGTCGAGCCGCAGGGCGGGCCAGTGCGCCGACGGCCAGAGCCGGTCCTCGGGACCGGCGGAGAGGGTGTCGAGCAGCTCACCCATCGCGTCGGCGGTCGTCGCGACCAGGCGTTCGTGCACGTTGTGGACGGCCATGGGTCTCCTCGCGGGCAGAGTGCGGTCACGTATTAGAGACATGCCTCCAATATCGATGTGGAGGATACTCTCCGATTCATGGCCCGACCACCCCGCTTCGACAGCGCCCAGATCCTCGACGCCGCCGTCCTGCTCGCCGCCGCCGGAGGGCCGGCCGCCGTCACCATGTCCGCCGTCGCCCAGGCGATCGGCGCGCCCAGCGGCTCCGTCTACCACCGCTTCGCGGGACGTCCGGAGCTGCTCGCCGAGACGTGGCTGCGGACCGTCGAGCAATTCCAGGAGGGGTACGCCGAGGCCCTCGACCGCGAGCCCGACCCGCACCGGGCCGCCCGCGCGGCCGCCCGGCACGTCGTCGCCTGGAGCCGGGCCCACCCGCGGCAGGCCGCGGTCCTGCTGTACGGCGCGGGGGACTTCGGACAGGCCGACTGGTCCGCGGAGCACCGGGCGCGGGCGGACAGGGGCAACCGCCGCACGCTCGCCCGGCTGGCCGCGCTGGGCACGGCCCTCGGCACGACCGGGCCGCGGGACCGCGAGCGGATCGCCCTCGCCGTGGTCGAGGTCCCGCTGAGCCTGGTCCGCCGCCACCTGCGCGCCGGCGCGGACCTGCCGCCGTACGCCGAGGACCTGGCCGAGGAGAGCGCCGCGGCGCTGCTCGGCGCCGCCGGCTGAAGCCTGATCCGAGAGACGGGACCCGGACCGGAGGGGCGGCCGGGGACCGGAGGGGCGGCCCCGCCCTTCCGGTTCCGGGCGGCCCCGCCCTTCCGGTTCCGGGCCGCCCCGGTCGTCCGCGCTCCTTCCGCCGCCCAGGAGGCGGTGCCGGAGGGCGTGGGCCTCGATGTCGTCGACGAAGGCCCGGACCATGATCGCGTGGGTGAGCACGACGGTTCCGGGCTCGATCAGGCCGTCCTCGCCGTCGCTGCCGACCGCCTGGACCGTGCGCTCGCCGGACGGGTCGACGAGACCGGCGTCCCGTACGCCGCACACGTCCGCGCGGTCGCGCCGGGTCAGGAGGGCGTGCCGGTGCCCGGGGCGGGGCCGTCGAGTTCGGCCAGGAGGTCCGGGTTGACCACGCGCAGGATCGTCGCGATCCGGTCGGGGTCGGCGGCGGGCCAGAGGACGGCGCGGGCCGCGCGGTACTTGGCGGCGAGCCGTTCCCGCTGGTCGGGCGGGAGCGCCGCGGACCGGTCGGTGCGGCTGTTGTGCGCGTTGTCGGCGATCTTCACGAGGGTGGCGTCGGGGTCGGCGGTGATCTGCCGGACCTTCTCCTCGTACGTGAGGTCCGGCCGGTTGGTGACGGCCTCGACGAGGGCGACGACCCGGTCCGGGATCCCGGCGGCGCGGAGCCGCTCGGCCGTCCACTCGGTGTCCTCGACGACGTCGTGCAGCAGCCCGGCCATGGCCAGGTGCGTGCCGAGGGGTTCCAGGCCGGCCGCGACCGCGCGGACGTGTGCGACGTACGGGACGCCGGTCTTGTCGACCTGTCCGGCGTGCGCGCGGTCGGCCAGTGCGTCCACCTCGGCGAGAGTCTTCATGCCCCCATGATGGCGGGGCGCGGCGGACGGCGCGGCGACGGGTCCCGGGCTGCCGACACATGTTCGTCACACGGGAACGGGAATGCCCGTCCGGAGGGGGCCCGTTGCCGGGTGCATGAATCTCGGAGCAACGCTCAGTTCGACCTCCCGTCAGCTTCCGATCGACGACACGGTGCGGCTCGCGCGGGAGGCGCGCGACGCCGGCCTGCACTCCGCGTGGTTCGGCCAGTCCTTCGCGTACGACTCGCCCTCGCTCGCCGCGATCGTCGGGCGCGAGGTGCCGGGCCTCCAGGTCGGGACGGCCGCGATCCCGGTCTTCGGCCGGCACCCGCTGGTCGTCTCGGCCCAGGCGCAGACGGCGCAGGCCGCCACCGGCGGCCGCTATCACCTCGGGCTCGCCCTCGGCACCCGCCATCTGACCGAGACCGCCTTCGGCCTCCCGTACGAGCGGCCGATCGGGCTGCTCAGGGAGTTCCTCACGGCCCTGCGTCCGCTCCTGGAGACGGGCCGCGCCGACTTCCGCGGGGAGCTGCTGACGGCCACCACCCCGTACTCGGCGTCGGTGCCGGGCGCCGAGCCGCCGGTGCCGGTCCTGGTCGCCGCCATGGGGCCGCAGGCGCTGCGGGTCAGCGGTGAACTCGCCGACGGCATCCTGCCGTTCCTGGCCGGCCCCCGGGCGCTCGCCGAGCACATCGTGCCCGCGGTCAACGCGGCGGCCGAGGCGGCGGGCCGTCCCGCGCCCCGGGTCGTGGCCCTCGTGCCGGGCGTGGTCACGTCCGACGCGGACGCCGTCCGGGAGGCCTCGGCCGAGGCCCTCGCGCTCTACGAGAAGATCCCCTCCTACCGGCGGGTGATCGAGCTGTCGGGGGCCGAGCGGGCCGCCGGCCTGGCCCTGATCGGCGACGAGGAGACCGTGGCCGAGGGGGTACGGCGCTACCGCGAGGCGGGGGCGACGGAGGTGGTGTTCACCGCGACGGAGGTGAACGGCGAGGAGGACCGGCGCCGCACCTGGAAGCTGCTCGGGGAGCTGTCCTCCTCCTCTTCCTAGGGCTTGCCCCGGGGCCCCTTTTCCCAGGACTTGCCCGCCGCGGGCCGTTCCGGTTCGCCCTCACCCTCGCCCTCGGTGTCCAGGTGGGGCAGGATCCGGTCGAGGCGGCGCGGCAGCCACCAGGCGTGGCTGCCGAGGAGGGTCATCACGGCGGGGACGAGCAGCAGGCGGACCACGGTGGCGTCGATGAGGACGCTGGCGGCGAGGCCGAGGCCGAGCATCTTGACGACGATGTTGTCGGAGACGACGAAGGCCGCGAAGACGCTGACCATGATGAGCGCGGCGCAGGTGATGACGCGGGCGGTGATCTCCAGGGCGTGGGCGACCGCCGCCTTGGGGTCGCCGGTGCGCAGCCAGGCCTCGCGGACGCGGGACAGCAGGAAGATCTCGTAGTCCATGCTCAGGCCGAAGACGATGGCGAACATCATCATCGGGACGTAGCTCTCGATGGGCACCTTGCCGGAGACGCCGAGCGCGGGTCCGCCCCAGCCCCACTGGAAGACGGCGACGACCACGCCGTAGGAGGCGGCGATGGAGAGGACGTTGAGGACGGCGGCCTTGAGGGCGACGAGGAGGCCTCTGAAGACGATCAGGATGACGAGGAAGGCGAGGCCGACGACCACGGCGATGATCAGCGGGAGCCGGCTGGAGACGATGTCGAGGAAGTCGACCTGGGCCGCCGTGGTGCCGGTGACGTAGGTCTTCGCCCCGGTCCCGGCCACCGCCTGCGGCAGCACGTCGTCGACGAGGCGGTCCGTGAGTTCGGTGGTCCGTTCGTCCTGCGGGGAGGCGACCGAGTAGGCGGTCCCGACGAGGACCTGGCCGTCGGAGGTGGGCTGGAGGGGGGTGACGGAAGCGGCGTCGGGGACGTCGGCCAGGGACTGCTGGAGCTTGGCGGCGAGGGCCGACCGGTCGTCGGCGGGGACGGCCGACTGGTCCACGACGAGGGTCAGGGGGCCGTTGGCGCCGGGGCCGAAGGCCGTGGAGACGAGGTCGTAGGCCCGCCGGTCGGTGAAGGACTCGGGGTCGGCTCCGTCGCCGATGTGGCCGAGCTGGATGAAGAGCAGCGGGAAGGCCAGGACGAGGAGGGCCAGGACTCCGCCGGTCAGGAACCACCAGGGCCGCCTCTCCACCCGTTGGGCGTAGCGGTGCCAGGTTCCGTGGGCGGGCGCTCCGGGTTCGGCGTCGGTCTCGGCGACGGGCTCGCGGAGGTGGTAGCGGTCGATGCGGCGGCCCGCGAGTCCGAGGAGGGCGGGGACGAGGGTGAGGGCGGAGAGGACGGCGGTGACGACGGTGAAGGCGGCGGCGAGCCCGAGTTTGCCGATGAAGGTGACGCCGGAGACCCACAGGCCGGACAGGGCGATGATGACGGTGCAGCCGGAGACCAGGACGGCGCGGCCGCTGGTGGTGGTCGCGAGGCCCGCCGAGTCGGCGGGATCGTGGCCGTTCATGAGGTTCTGGCGGTGCCGGGTGATGAGGAAGAGGGCGTAGTCGATGCCGACGCCGAGTCCGATCATCGTGGCGAGGGTGGGCGAGACGGTGCCGAAGGTGAAGGCGGCGGCCGCGAGGCCGAGGAGGGCGAGGCCGCAGACCGCTCCGAGGAGCGCCGTGACGAGGGGCAGGACGGCGGCGATCAGGCTGCCGAAGCCGATGACGAGGACCACGATCGCGACGGCGAAGCCGATGGCCTCGCTGGTGCGGTCGTCGGCCTCGGGGCGGGCCAGTTCGCCGAGGGTGCCGCCGTACTCGACGGTGACGCCGGCGTCCCGGAGCGGCTGGACGGCCGCGTCGACGCCGTTCAGGTAGTCGGTGCCGAGGGTGGAGGGCTGCACGCCGAAGCGGACGGTGATGTAGGCGGTCCTGCCGTCCGTGGAGAGCGGCCCGGTGTCGGGGGTTCCGGCGGGGGTGGCGGGCGGGGTGGTGCCCGGCGGCGGCAGCGGGTTCTGGGCGCTGAGGACGTCGGGCAGCTTCTCCAGGGCGGCGACGGTCGAGTCGACGGCGGACGCCTCGTCGGTGAGGGGACCCGAGGGCCGGTTCAGGACGATCTGGGCACCGTAGCCGCCGGCCGCGGGGTCGTGTGCCTCGAGGACGTCGAGCCCCTGTGCCGACTGGACTCCGGGGAGGTCGAAGTCGTCGGAGTACTGGCCGCCGACGGCCCGGTCGGTGAGCTGGAGGCCGACCATGGCGGCCAGCCACAGCGCGATGACGACGACGAAGTGGCGGGCGCACCAGTGGCCGGTGCGGTACAGGGCGCCCCTCGGCGGTGACGGCCGGCCCTCGGCCGGGGTTCCTGCGTTCATGGCGTGGCCGTGTCCCGGTAGGGAGTCCCCGAGCGGTTCCGGCGCCGGCGGCTTGCGGGCCGACCCGTCCATTGTTCGTCCGCGACCGCGCTTCGGCATCTCGACGGGGCGCGGGGCCCGGGCCGGGGTCCTTCAGGTCAGCAGGCGGTTGGGGTGGGAGGAGCGGCGGGCGGCGGAGAGGAGGGCGTGGATGCGGGGGCCCGCCTCGTCGATGTCGCTGACGGGGGTGGGGAAGGGCAGCCGGACGTCCTGGTGGCCGGTGGGGTGTTCGAGGCGCAGGGTGATGCCGTAGCGGTCCAGGGCGACGGGGAGGGCGCGGACCATGTCGCGGTCGGGGCGGGGCCGGACGAGGCGGAGCAGCAGGGGGACGAGCTCGGCGTGGTCGTCGACCAGATGGGTGAGCATGGCCGCCTCGCAGGTGGCCATGGGGTCGGGCTCGGTCGCCTGGAGTTCGTCGAGGGCGACGAAGGTGCGGCCGTCGGCGTCCTCCAGGAGGGCCTGGCCGAACTCCATGCACGTGCTGCGGGTCGCCTCGGACTCGTAGGGGGCGTCGAGGAGGCCGGTGAGGGTGACGCGGGCGCGGAGGCGGTCGCGGACCGGGGTGGGGGCGATGTCGGTGAGTTCGAGGCGCACGGGGAGGCGTGCGGTCCGTCCGGTGGGGCAGTCCCCGGAGGGGTCGTGCAGGTGGATGTGGCCCATCGGTCCCGTGCCGTCGAGGCGGTGCACCTCCTGCTCGCCGCCGTCTGTGACGACGGTCATGGAGTGGGCCGCGGTGAGGACGGAGCGCACGCGTTCGGCGGGGGTGGGGCGGGTGGCGCGGGTGCTGAGGGGGCGCATGCGGGTTCTCCCGGGGCAGGGGATGGAAAGGCCGAAGCAGCTACTTAGGCAAGCCTAACCTAACTCATCGTGGCGAAGAGAAGAAGGTCACAGTGGCGCGCTCTCCTGATCCTTTAGCGATCTCCCCTAGCATCCGAGCATGACGGTCCTGCCTGACGACGGGCTCTCCCTGGCGTCCGAATTCCCAGACGCGCCACATGAGCAGTGGCACAACCTCGTGGCGGGCGTCCTGCGCAAATCGGGCAAGGAGGTCTCCGGCGCCGAAGCCGAGGACGCCCTGTCCACCCTGCTGGAGGACGGCCTCGACACGCGCCCGCTGTACACCGCGCGCGACGCGGCGCCCGACCCCGGTCTGCCCGGCTTCGCGCCCTTCGTGCGCGGCGGCCGGGCCGAGGGCAACACCGCCGGCGGCTGGGACGTGCGCCAGCGGCACCTGGCGCCCGACAACGCCGCGGTCCTCTCCGACCTGGAGAACGGCGTCACCTCCCTGTGGCTGGGCGTCGGCGGCACGGCCGTCCCGGTCGACTCCCTCGCCGCGACCCTCGACGGCGTCTACCTCGACCTCGCGCCCGTCGTCCTCGACGCCGGCGACGAGACGACGGCCGCCGCCGAGCGCCTCTTCCGCCTGTACGAGGAGCGGGGCGTCGCCCCGGAGGCGGCCCGGGGCAACCTGGGCGCGGACCCGCTGGGCCACGAGGCCCGCACCGGCCGCCCCTCCTACGACCTCGCGTCCGTCGCCGGCCTCGCGCGCCGCTGCGCCGACGGGTACCCGGGCCTGCGGGCCCTGACCGTGGACGCCCTGCCGTACCACGAGGCCGGCGGCTCGGCCGCACAGGAGCTGGGCTGTTCGCTCGCGACGGGCGTGGCCTACCTGCGCGGACTCACCGGCGCGGGCCTGAGCGTCGCGGAGGCACTCGGGCAGATCGAGTTCCGCTACGCGGCCACCGCCGACCAGTTCCTGACGATCGCCAAGTTCCGCGCGGCGCGCCGGCTCTGGGCCCGGGTGGCCGAGGTCTCCGGCGCCCCGGAGGCGGGCGCGCAGCGCCAGCACGCGGTGACCTCGCCGGTGATGATGACGCGCCGCGACCCGTGGGTGAACATGCTGCGGACCACGATCGCCACGCTCGCCGCCGGGGTCGGCGGCGCGGAGAGCGTCACCGTGCTGCCCTTCGACGACGCGCTCGGCCTGCCGGACGCGTTCGCCCGCCGCATCGCCCGCAACACCTCCACCGTCCTCATCGAGGAGTCCCACCTCGCCCGGGTCATCGACCCGGCCGGCGGCTCCTGGTACGTGGAGCGGCTCACCGACGAGCTGGCCCACGCGGGCTGGGAGTTCTTCCGCGCGATCGAGCGGGAGGGCGGCCAGGAGGCCGCGCTGCGCTCCGGCTTCACCGGCGAGCGCCTGGCCGAGACCTGGGCGGCCCGGAGCAGGAAGCTCGCCACCCGCCGCGAACCGATCACCGGCGTCAGCGAGTTCCCGCACCTCGCGGAGAAGCCCGTCGAGCGCGCGCCCGCGCCCGAGCCGCCCTCCGGCGGCCTGCCCCGCGTCCGCCGCGACGAGGCGTACGAGGCGCTGCGCGCCCGCTCCGACGCCCACCTCGCGGCGACCGGCGCCCGGCCGAAGGTCTACCTGGCCGCGCTCGGCCCGGCGGCCGCGCACTCGGCCCGCCTGACGTTCGCCGCCAACCTCTTCCAGGCGGGCGGCATCGAGCCGGTCACCGAGGGCACGTTCGAGGAGAGCGGCGCCCGCGAGGCCTGCCTCTGCTCCAGCGACGCGCTGTACGAGGAGCGGGCGGAGGAGACCGCGGCCGGGCTGCGCGCGGCGGGGGCGGAGCACGTCCTCCTCGCCGGCCGCCCGGGGCGGTACTCCGGCGTCGACACGTACCTCTTCGCGGGCTGTGACGCCGTCGCCCTGCTCACCACCGCCCTCGACCGCATGGGAGTGTCCCGATGACCGTCCCCGACTTCTCCGGGATCGAACTCGGGTCCCCCGCCCGCGGCGCCGGCTCCGACGAGTGGCGCGCGGCCGTCAAGAAGGCCGCGGGCGGCGACGACCTGCTCTGGGAGACCCCGGAGGGCATCGGCGTCAAGCCGCTGTACACCGGGCACGACCTGGAGGGCCTCGACTTCCTGGACACCCGCCCGGGCATGGCGCCGTACCTGCGCGGCCCGTACCCGACGATGTACGTCAACCAGCCCTGGACGATCCGGCAGTACGCCGGCTTCTCCACCGCCGAGGAGTCCAACGCCTTCTACCGGCGCAACCTGGCGGCCGGCCAGAAGGGCCTGTCGGTCGCCTTCGACCTGCCGACCCACCGCGGCTACGACAGCGACCACCCGCGCGTCACCGGCGACGTCGGCATGGCGGGCGTCGCCATCGACTCGATCTACGACATGCGCCAGCTGTTCGACGGCATCCCGCTGGACCGCATGACGGTGTCGATGACGATGAACGGCGCGGTCCTTCCGGTCCTCGCGCTCTACATCGTGGCCGCCGAGGAGCAGGGCGTACCGCCCGAGAAGCTGGCCGGGACCATCCAGAACGACATCCTCAAGGAGTTCATGGTCCGCAACACGTACATCTATCCGCCCGGCCCCTCGATGCGGATCATCTCCGACATCTTCGCCTACACCTCGCAGCGGATGCCGCGCTACAACTCGATCTCCATCTCGGGTTACCACATCCAGGAGGCCGGCGCGACGGCCGACCTGGAGCTGGCGTACACGCTCGCGGACGGCGTCGAGTACATCCGCGCGGGCCGCGAGGCCGGGCTCGACGTGGACGCGTTCGCACCGCGCCTGTCGTTCTTCTGGGCGATCGGCATGAACTTCTTCATGGAGGTCGCCAAGCTGCGCGCGGCCCGCCTCCTGTGGGCCAAGCTGGTCAGGCAGTTCGACCCGAAGAACACCAAGTCGCTCTCCCTGCGGACGCATTCGCAGACCTCGGGCTGGTCCCTGACCGCGCAGGACGTGTTCAACAACGTCACCCGCACCTGCGTGGAGGCGATGGCGGCGACCCAGGGCCACACCCAGTCGCTGCACACCAACGCGCTCGACGAGGCCCTCGCCCTGCCGACCGACTTCTCCGCCCGCATCGCCCGCAACACCCAGCTCCTCCTCCAGCAGGAGTCGGGCACCTGCCGGACCATCGACCCGTGGGGCGGCAGCGCGTACGTCGAGCGGCTGACCTACGACCTCGCGCGCCGCGCCTGGCAGCACATCCAGGAGGTCGAGGGCGCCGGCGGCATGGCGAAGGCCATCGACGCGGGCATCCCCAAGCTGCGCGTGGAGGAGGCCGCGGCCCGCACCCAGGCCCGGATCGACTCCGGCCGGCAGCCGGTGATCGGCGTCAACAAGTACCGGGTGGAGACCGACGAGCAGATCGACGTGCTCAAGGTCGACAACTCCTCGGTGCGCGCCCAGCAGATCGCCAAGCTGCGGCGGCTGCGCGAGGAGCGGGACGAGACCGCCTGCCGGGACGCGCTCGACGCGCTCACCCGCGCGGCGGGCGGCGGGGGCAACCTCCTCGAACTGGCGGTGGACGCGGCCCGCGCCAAGGCCACCGTCGGCGAGATCTCGGACGCCCTGGAGAAGGTGTACGGGCGCCACGCGGGCCAGATCCGTACCATCTCCGGTGTGTACCGCAACGAGGCAGGGGAGTCGCCCTCCGTGGAGCGCACCCGGACCCTGGTGGACGCCTTCGGCGAGGCCGAGGGACGGCGTCCGCGCATCCTGGTCGCCAAGATGGGCCAGGACGGGCACGACCGCGGCCAGAAGGTGATCGCCACGGCCTTCGCCGACCTGGGCTTCGACGTGGACGTCGGCCCGCTGTTCCAGACCCCGGCCGAGGTCGCCCGTCAGGCCGTCGAGGCGGACGTGCACATCGTCGGGGTCTCCTCGCTGGCCGCGGGTCACCTGACCCTCGTGCCGGCGCTCCGGGAGGAGCTGGCGGCGGAGGGCCGCGAGGACATCATGATCGTGGTCGGCGGGGTGATTCCCCCGCAGGACGTGGCGACGCTCCTGGAGATGGGCGCGGCGGCGGTCTTCCCGCCCGGCACCGTCATCCCGGACGCGGCCCACGACCTGGTGACGCGCCTCGCCGCCGGCCTCGGGCACGACCTGTGATCGGACTCGACACGTACGTGAAGGGGGTGCTCGACGGGAAGCGCGCGCTGATCGCCCGGGCGATCACCCTCGTCGAGTCCACCCGGCCCCAGCACCGGGCCCTCGCCCAGGAGCTCCTCACCGAACTGCTGCCGCACAGCGGCCGGGCGGTGCGGATCGGCATCAGCGGGGTGCCCGGGGTGGGCAAGTCGACCTTCATCGACGCGTTCGGGACGATGCTGACCGGGCTCGGCCACCGGGTGGCGGTCCTCGCCGTCGACCCGTCGTCGAGCCGCACGGGCGGCTCCATCCTCGGCGACAAGACGCGGATGGAGCGGCTCGCCGTCGACCCGGCGGCCTTCGTCCGCCCCTCCCCCACCGCCGGCACGCTCGGCGGGGTCGCGAAGGCGACCCGGGAGTCGATCGTCGTCATGGAGGCGGCGGGGTACGACGTGGTCCTGGTGGAGACGGTGGGCGTCGGGCAGTCGGAGACGGCCGTCGCCAACATGGTCGACTCCTTCCTGCTGCTCACCCTGGCCCGCACCGGCGACCAGCTCCAGGGCATCAAGAAGGGCGTCCTGGAACTGGCCGACGTGGTCGCCGTCAACAAGGCGGACGGCCCGCACGAGCGCGACGCGCGGGCCGCCGCGCGCGAACTGGCGGGCGCGCTGCGGCTGATGCACGGCGCCGACGCGTTCTGGACGCCGCCGGTGCTCAGTTGCAGTGCCCGGGAGTCCTCGGGCCTCGACGAGGTGTGGGGCCGCCTGGAACGGCACCGCGCCCTGCTCGACTCCACCGGCCGGCTCACGGCCAAGCGCCAGGACCAGCAGGTCGACTGGACCTGGACCATGGTCCGCGAGGAGCTCCTCGACCGGCTGCGCACGAATCCGGCGGTCCAGGAGCTCGCCCCCCTGCTCGAACGGCAGGTCAGGAACGGCGAGTTGACGGCGACGCTGGCCGCCGAGCGCGTCCTGGGGGCGTTCGGCGACGGCCCCGGTCGCGTCGGCGACTGACGCCGGAGAACGGCTGACGCCGGGGGTGGCGGGACCGTAGGAGGTCGGTCCCGCCGCCCCCGGCGGGTTCTTCCGGTGCGACCGCGCTCAGACCCGGTCGGCCGCGATCAGGACGTACTGGAAGGAGCCGTCCCTGTACGACTCGATGAACGCCTCCTCGATGCCGGTGACCAGCGACGACGTGGCCCGCAGCTCCCAGTAGGGCAGGGTCTCCGGAGTCAGGTCGACGACGGCCTGCGGGACGAGCCGGTTGTCGGCCATCGCGCGCAGGTACTCGCGGCGGGAGTGGATGTTGCACTCGAAGTGCGCGTTGATCTGCGACACCCACTTGGACGGCTGGCCGTACTTCGGGTTCCAGCAGCCGGTGACGGTGACGTACCGGCCGCCGACCTTCAGGAACCGGGCGTGCTCGGCGAAGAGGTCGTCCAGGTCGACGTACATGCTCGACTCGTTGTTCCACGAGGCGGCGACGGAGCCCTTCTCGAAGGGGGTGTCGAGCATGTTGCAGACGCGGGCGCGGACGTGGTCGTCGATGCCCAGCTCCTTCGCGCGCCGGTTGCCGAACTCGGCCTGCGTGGAGGAGAGGGTGACGCCCTCGACCTTGCAGCCGAAGCGCTGGTGGGCCATGACGCTCGAACCGCCCCGGCCGCAGCCGGCGTCGACGAGCGTGTCCTCGCGCCCGATGTCCCCGAGGTGGTCGAGGAGGACGTCGGTCTGCGCCGACTCCAGGCGGTGCAGCTCGGCGACGAGCTTCTTCTCGTACGCGCCGTCCCCCGGGTCGCCGAGGGCGGCGTGGTCGACGGCTCCGACGCCGTAGTGATGGTGGTAGAGCCCGTCGACGTCGCCGAGGCGCAGGTTCACGGGCCGCGCCTCGGCGTTCCAGTAGCGCGCGATGTCGCCCTGGTAGGGGGTGGCGGGGCCGGGGACGAACGCGGCGGTGGTCGTGTCGGTGCTGGTCACTGAGGTTTCCGTTTCTTACCAGAAGTCGGGCAGGCTGTAGCGGTAGGTGTTGGTCCGGTGCCAGTGGTGGTTGCCGTCGACCCACACGGCCACGCCGCGCAGGAAGCGCAGCACGCTCGGGACGGGGCAGGCCGCGGCCAGGGCGGCGGCCTCGGACTCGAAGTCGCGCATGAGGTCGTTGTGGACCTCGACCGCCTTCAGGTAGGCGTCCTTCTCGGAGAGGGATTCGCGTGCGGCGAGCACCACGGGCAGGTTCAGGTGGCGGCCGGGGGTCGCCAGTTCCTTGGTGTACGAGTACAGGTCGTTGACGATGGTGCTGGCGTTGCCGGCGAGTGCGAGGACCCGCTGCATGTCCGGCCGGGCGTGCAGGTCGGCGGGGAGTTCGTAGCCGCCGACGGTGTCGGTGATGGTGGGGCAGGGGCGGAAGTTGTTGAACTGCCGCATCGCGAGGTACTCCCACACCTCCGGCAGGTGGTCCGTCTCGGCCCAGGCGGCCTCGGCGAGGTAGCCCAGGTGCAGCCGGGCCATGTCGTGCCGGTACCGGTCGGCCTGGGAGGGTGTGGCCTGCCGGACGAAGTACTCCATGGCGGAGCGGTACGCGCGCCGGGGGGCGTCCGCGCGCAGCGACTCCGCCCACTGCGGCTGGTAGGCCGACGTCGTGTGCAGCGGGTCGAGGGCGGTGTGGGCGAGGAGGAGGCGTCCGCCGAGGCCGACGGGCGAGCCGCCGTGGTCCTCGCAGTAGCAGTCGTCGACCGCGTTCTCGGCGACCATCAGGCGGGTGGCGACCATCAGGTGGTCGACGGTCGGGGCGTCGGGGTGGCAGGCGACCATGTAGCGGCCGACCAGGAAGCCGTCGAACTCCCCCTCCCAGTCCTCGGGGAACAGGTCGACCTCGTCCACCGCCCACTCCTTGACGCGGCGGCTGACCTCCGCCACGCGGGCGGGGTCGGGCTCCGGCACCGGGTGGAAGTAGAGGCCGGGGATCGGCCGGCCCTCCGCCGGATCGACCGGTGCCGTCGGCCTTTCCGGTGCGGGGGGCTCCGCGCGCGGGACCAGGGAGAGGCCCGCCGTGCCCAGACCGCTGGGGCCGCGCAGGATCCGTTCGAGGACGGGTCGGGGCGGCGCTCCGGGAACGCCTTCCCGAAGGGGCGGGGCGCCGTCGGGGACGGCGGGCAGGACGGGCGCGGCCGGGGCGGCCGGCGGGGTGAGGGCGTGGGAGGCGGCGGTGGGCAGGCCCGACCGCAGGGGGGAAGGCCCGGGTTCGGGCATCCGTGGCTCCTTGGAGGGGTGGGCGGGCGACCCGGTTCCGGGTCCGCCCGCCCGGCCCGGGGACTCCGGGCCGTGCTGAACGGTGTGTACGGGGCGAACGGGCTGTGGTGCTGGACGGGCTGCGCCGGCCGTGGTCCGCCGGGCGCGTCCCCGGAGGTGTCTCGCCGATCGTGCCGGGCTCGCGGGGTAGGGTGCCGCTCTCCGATCCGGCCCGATCGGCGCGACACCCCCTAGCGCCTGCGCGCGATCTCCACGTTCTCCAGGACGCCGAGCGCGTTGGGCACCAGGACGGCGGCGGAGTAGTAGGTGGTGACCAGGTAGGAGATGATCGACTTCTCGTCGACGCCCATGAAGCGGACCGAGACGCCCGGTTCGTACTCCTCCGCCAGGCCGGTCTGCCGCAGGCCGACGACGCCCTGGTTGTCCTCGCCGAGGCGCATGGCGAGGATCGAGCTGGTGTTCTCCGGGCTGATGGGGATCTTGTCGCAGGGCAGGATCGGGACCCCGCGCCAGGTCTGGACCCGCTGGCCGTCGAGGTCGACGTGGTCCGGGTAGATCCGCCGGGCGTTGAGTTCGCGCCCGATCGCCGCGATCGTCCGGGGGTGGGCGAGGAAGAGCTTGGTGCCCCGGCGGCGGCAGAGCAGCTCGTCGAGGTCGTCCGGGGTGGGCGGGCCGGAGTGCGGCTGGATCCGCTGCTTGAAGTCGGCGTTGTGGAGCAGGCCGAACTCCCGGTTGTTGATCAGCTCGTGCTCCTGGCGCTCGCGCAGCGCCTCGACGGTGAGCCGGAGCTGTTCCTCCGTCTGGTTCATCGGGCCGTTGTAGAGGTCGGCGACGCGGGTGTGGACCTTGAGGACGGTCTGGGCGACGGAGAGTTCGTACTCGCGGGGCGCGAGCTCGTAGTCGACGAAGGCGCCCGGCAGCGCGACCTCGCCCGTGTGGCCGGACGACATCGGGATCACGGCCTCGCCGTACTTGTTCCGCGGCCGGCCGGCCCGGGAGCCGAACTCCCGCACGTGGTCCTGGAGGCCGGGTGCCGAGGCCAGTACGGCGGCGAAGTCGGCGCGGGAGAGGGTGAGCAGGGTGCCGGAGGTCTCGGCGGTGGCGGTGCGGTCCCAGCCGGCGTCGGCGTCGAGGAGCGCGCCCTCGCCGAAGTGGTCGCCGTCGGCGAGGACGGCGACGGCGTCCTCGCCGCCGTACTTGCCGGGGGAGGTCTGGTTGATCCGGCCGTGGGCGATCAGGTGGATGCCCTCGGCGGGCTCGCCGCGCCGGACCAGCACCTCTCCGGCGCGGAAGTCGCGCTGGACGCAGCGGGCGGCGAGCGCGGTCAGCACCTCCTCGTCGTCGAAGCCCCGCAGCAGGGCGAGTTCGCCGAGCTCGCGGGGAACGACCCGGACGCGGGAGCCGTCCTGGACGAACTCGACGCGCCCGTCGCCGACGGTGTGGCTGAGCCGGCGGTTCACCCGGTAGGCGCCGCCCTTGGTGTCCACCCAGGGGAGCATCCGCAGCAGCCAGCGGGAGGTGATCTCCTGCATCTGCGGGGCGGACTTGGCCGTGTGGGCGAGCTTGCGGGCGGCCTCGGTGCTCAGACTGGACTGCCGGGACGGCTGGAGCCGTACGTCCGGGCGGTCGTCAACGGTCATCGGGCGAGCTCTCTTCCGCGAAGGCGGTGATCGGCGCCTGGGCGCGCCACACCGCCGAAAGGAGAAACAGGGTGCGAAGATCCGGCAATCCGCCCGGATCCCGGGGAACAGTAACGGCCGTCGCACCCGGCTCGCCCCTTCGAAAGGGGCTCTTTACCTCCATGCAGTGATCTTGGTCCGAACAGGGTTTACCCGCCCGAACATAGGTTTTCGAGCCATCCGTTCGCGTGTCGGCCAACGGCCGGGGTCAACGCCCCAATCGCGCGTCCAGCCACTGGAGGACCTCGGGGGTCACCGGGTCGGCGATGTCGGCGAACTCCTCGTGCTTCTTCAGGAACTTCGCCACGTACGGGCAGACGGGGACGACGCGCAGGCCGGAGGCGCGCACGTCGGCGAGGGCCCGTTCAACGAGGATCCCGGCCAGGCCCTGTCCGGCGTAAGCCTCGTCGACCTCGGTGTGGAAGAAGACCCGCCGGTCGTCGCGGTCGCGGTAGGCCGTCAGGCCGGCGCGCTCGCCGTCGACGAGGATCTCGTAGCGGTGCCGGTCGTCCACGCGGCGCACCTCGGGAGCGGCTGCCTGCTGGGTCATGGGGGTGCCTTTCGGGTGACGGGAGGAGAGGGGGGAGGCGGCCGGAACCGGTCGCCCGTGCCCCACGGGGCCGGCGGTCGTCCGCGCCCCGTGCGCCCGACGATATCCGCGGGTCCGTGACCGGGCCTCAGCGGTACGCGCCGAGGGCGTCGTTCACGCGCGCGAGGACGCGGAGGGCGGCGCGCAGGTCGTCGGGGTCGACGAGCGGCAGGAGCCCCTCGCGCTCCCGGTCGAACGCCGCGTCGCCGCGCCGCACCAGGTCGGTGCCGGCCGGGGTGAGGCCGACGGCGTTCTCGCGGCGGCTGTGCGGGGACGGCCGGACCTCGACGAGTCCGGCGGAGACCGCGTGGTCGATCTGGCGGCTGACGGTGCCCTTGGTCAGGCCGAGCCGGTCGGCGACCTGCTGCTGGTTGAGCGTCCCGGGGTGCGCGTCGACGACGGAGAGCACCATGAACTGTGCCAGGGAGATGCCCAACTCCCGCTGGAACAGCGTCTCTCCGTTGCGGTCCATCAGTCCCGCGACCCGGCGGGTGAGGTACCAGAGCGTGGCCAGGTCGTCGGGCAGCGGCGGCTGGTTGTCCATGGGGCCAGGGTAGCCCATGCGTTTGACAGGCAACCGTTTCGACAGCAACCGTTGCCATCGAAGCGGTCCTTCGTCCTCCGGAAGTCCCCGTGCGCGTCCTGCTGGTCCTCGACCACCCCCGCACCCTCGCCTCGGCCGGGAACGTGCCGCACCGGCGCGGCTTCGCCGCCGCCGTCGCCGCGGCCGCCGTCCGGGGCGCCACCGCGGCCGGACACGAGGTGGACGTGACCGGCCTGGCCTCCGACGGGTTCTCGCCCGCGATGACCCGGGAGGACCCGGTCGCCCGGCGGCAGGGCGCCGTGGTGGACCCCCTGGTGGACGACCACCAGCGGCGCCTGCCGGCCGCCGACCACCTGGTGTTCGCCTTTCCGGTGTGGTGGGAGGCGATGCCGGCGGCCACCAAGGGCTTCCTCGACCGGGTGCTCGCCGAGGGCGTGGTGTTCGCCGAACGGCCCGGCGCCGGGGGAACCCGTTCCACAACCTGATGCCGCGCCTCGGCGGGGTCACCGTCCTGTCCGTCATGACCACCCCGGACAAGGCCTACCGCTGGTGGTGCCGCGACCCGCTGACCAAGATCCTGTTCAAGGGGACCTTCGGCGAGATCGGCGTCGGGAACCTGCGGTGGATCGACTTCGACCGCGTCGCCGGGAGGACCCCGGAGCAGCGCCGGCGGCTGCTCGACGACACCGAGCGGCGGTTCGCCGCCCTCGCCCCCGGACCGGAGGGGCCCGCGCGCCCGGGGGAACCGGCGCGCCCCCGGGGCCCCGCTCACCCGCAGCGGTACGTGAAGGCCCCCTCGGCCGCGCGGACGTCGGGCGACGTGATCACCAGGCGGACCACGGCCCGGTGGGCGCCGGGCCCGTGGAAGGTCCAGAGCAGGTGGAGCCGGGCCTCCCGCTGCCCCCGGGGCAGCGTCTCGCGCAGGGGCGCGGACCGGGTCCCGTCGCTGCGCTCCCAGTGGTACGTCAGGGTGCCGGGCCGGCCGTCGGTGCGCACGACGCCCACGACGTCCGCCGTGCCGTCGCAGCCGAGCGGCCCGGCGGCGGCGACCGCGACGTCCCGCACCGCCACCCGGGGGCCGTACTCGCGCCAGGCGAGGAAGGCCAGGACGGCGATCAGGACGAGCGCGGCGAGCGCGTAGCGGCGCGGCCACCGGGGGCGGGACGGGCGCGGCGGCGGGGCGCCGGGCGGGGTGCCCTGCCAGATCTGGACCGCGGTGGGGGTGTTCCCGGCGCGCCGGGCGGCGGCCGCGGTCACCCCCGGCCCGAAGCGCAGGACCTCGCCCTCCCGCCGGTCGGGCGCCGGGCCCGGTTCCGGCCCCTCGAACCAGTGGCTGCCGAGCTCGGTGGCGCTGTAGTCGTCGTCGTTCACGAGATCACGCACCGTCGGACGAAGACCTGCTGGAGGGAACCGCCGTTCCCGGCGGCCGGGTCGGTGCTCGCGCGCGCTCCCCAGTAGCAGCCGGCGCCCCGGAAGGCGTGCGGGAGCGTGAGGACGTACCGGGTGTCCCCCGCGCGCCGGAAGGTCTCGGAGCCGTCCGGCGCGCCCGGCGAGCCCTTCTCGTCGCCGGTGAACCACTCGACGAGGAGCGTCACCGGGCCCGTGCCGTCCGTCGTGATCTCGACGGTGGCCTCGGCGGTCGCGGTCCCGGTCTGCCGCAGGCTCGTGACGGAGACGGCCGTCACGGAGACGGGCGGCGTCGTCGGGGGCGTGGTGGGCGGCGTGGTCGGCGGAGCCGACGGGGGCTCCGTGGCCGGAGCGCTCGGGGTGGCCGGAGCGGTCGGAGCGGTGGAGGCGGGCGTCCCGGTCGGCGCGCCGTCCGTCGGGGAGGCGGAGGCCTCCGGATCCGCCGAAGTCGAAATCGAAGTGGGCGTCGGTGTCGTAGTCGTGGCCGGTGTAGCGGTCGGCGCCGGCGTCGGCGTGGCCGTGGGCTCCGGGGAGGGTGAGGGCGACGCGCTCGGGTCCGGCGGGAGCGCGCCCGCCGCCGTGTCCGTCGTCGCGAAGGCCCGCGCGGCCCGGTCGCCGTCCGCCTCCTCTCCCCCGGCCCGCGCGGCGAGGGCGAGCAGCAGCGCCAGGACGAGCGCGGCGGCCCCGGCGGGCAGCCCGCGGGGGAACCGGCGCCGCGGGCGCGGCGCGGGCGGCCGGGGCAGGGTGGTCGTGGCGAGCGCGGTCGCGCCCTGGGCCGTACCGCCGGAGGAGGGGAAGAGCAGCGGGAGGAGGGCGGCGAGGGCCGCGAGGCGGCCCCGGCCCCGCTCCTCCCAGTCCGGGCCGTACGCGGCTGTGGCGACCGACTCCAGTTCGCCGACGAACGCGGCGGCGTTCTCCGGCCGTTCGTGCGGGGCCTTGGCGAGGCCGCGGCGGATGAGCGGGCGCAGCGGCTCCGGCGCCTGTCCGTCGGGGACGGGCGCCTCCAGGTGCTGGAGGGCGAGTTCGGCGAAGTTCTCGCCCGTGAAGGGCTTGCGCCCGGTCAGGCACTCGAAGAAGGTCGCGGTCGCCGCGTAGACGTCGGCCGCCGGGGAGGCGGGGGCGCCGTTCCACTGCTCGGGCGCCATGTAGGCGGGCGTCCCGGCGACGCCGGGTCTGCTGTCGCGTCCGGTCGCGATCCCGAAGTCGACCAGCTTGGACGAGCCGTCGGCGGCGACCAGGACGTTCTCGGGCTTGTAGTCGCGGTGCACGACGCCCGCCCGGTGCGCGGCGGCGAGGCCCAGGAGCGAGCCCTTGAGCACCACGAGCGCGGCCTCGGGGCCGGTCGAGCCCTCCCGGGCGAGGAGGGCGCGGAGCGCGACGCCGTCCACCAGCTCCATGACGATGGCCGCGCCCCGGGGCGCCTCGACGTACTCGTAGAACCCCACGACGTACGGGGTGTCCAGGGCGCCGAGCAGCCGGGCCTCGGCCCGGAAGCCGTGGACGAACGCCTCGTCCGAACGGAGCCGCTCGCCCAGGTACTTCACGGCCACCGGCGTGCCGGTCGCGTCGTGCGCGGCCAGCACCACGCGGCCGCCGGCGCCCGCCCCCAGCTCCCGGGCCTCCGTGTATCCCGGGACCACCCACGCGCTCATCCCCGCCCCCCTCCCCGGCACCTCGGCCGCCCTCCTCCACGGGGACGGATTCCCGCCACGGCCGGTTCCCGGGGTTCAGCGGAGGCCGGGGACGAGGCCGGGGTCCTGATCGAGACCGGGGACGAGGCCGGGGTCCAGGTCGAGCGTCAGGCGCAGGTCGCGGCTGGAGCGGCCGACGCGCAGTCGGCGGCGCCCGGCCGGCGTGCGCCAGTCCCGGTGCTCCTCGTCCCAGGACTGGAAGACCCGCCGGGGCAGGGTCAGGACGACCGTCGCGGTGCCGCCCGCGGGCACCTCGGCGACGGCGAACCCCGCCAGGACCCGGACGGGTTCGCCGGGCGCGCCGTCGGGGGCCTCCAGGTACGCCTGGACGACCTCCCGCCCGGTCCGGGGGCCGGTGTTGGTGAGGGTCACGGCGATCCGGGGGCCGTCGCCGCCCGCGGGAGCGGTGCGACCGGCGGGGGCGGCGGGGGCGGCGTGACCGGTGGGAGCGGTACTACCGGTGGAGGCCGTGCGGTCGGCGGGGGCGGTGCGGTCGGCGGGGGCGGGCGGCCCGAGGGGCTCGGCGCGGTCGTAGGACCAGGTGGTCCAGCCGAGTCCGTGGCCGAAGGGGAAGGCAGGCGCGGTGCCCGCGCGGTCGTAGCCGCGGTGGCCGATGTGGAGCCCCTCGCGGTAGTCGAGGACGCCGTCGGCGGGGACGGCGTCGGGGACCGGGACGTCCTCGGCGCGGGCGGGCAGGGTCCAGGGCAGTCGCCCGGAGGGTTCGGCGCGGCCGAGCAGGACGTCGGCGAGGGCGTGTCCCGCCTCCTGGCCGGGCAGCCACCCCCAGAGCAGGGCGGGCACCTCGTCGGCCCAGGGCAGCAGGACCGGGGCCCCGGCGTTGACCACCACCACGGTACGGGGGTTGGCGGCGGCCACCGCGCGCACGAGCCGGTGCTGCTGGGGCGTCAGCTCCAGGTCGGGGCGGTCCCAGCCCTCGGACTCGACCTCCTCGTTGGTCCCGACGACCACCACGGCGACGTCGGCGGCGCGGGCCGCCGCGACGGCCTCGGCGATCTCGTCCCCGGCGTCCGGGCCGGGCGGCAGGTGGCGCACGTGGGCGGTGACGAAGCGGCCGTAGGCGTCGGCGTCGACGACCCGGAGGTCGATCCTCAGCTCCAGGCCGACCGGGCCGGCGTCCACCCGCACGGTGTGGCGGCGGGTCTCCGGGTGGTGGTGGCTCGACTCCAGGATCAGTTCGACGCCCCGGTCGTCCTCGCCGGTGTGGACCGGCTCGCCGTCGAGGGCGACCGTGAAGCGGCCGGCGCAGCCGAACTCCAGGAGGTGGTCGCCCGGTTCGGCGAGGGTGATCCGGCCGGTGAGGACCACGTCGGCGGTTCCGTCGGGCACGCCGAAGGCGCCCCAGTCGCCGGTGCGGCGGACCTCCTCGCCCAGCGGGGTGCCGTTCGCGTCCAGGTACGCGGCGCGCATCCCGGTGAGGAGCGCGGGGTCGACGAACGGGGCGTGCCGCCGGGACGATCCGCCCCGGTGCACGGTCAGTTCGACCGCCTCCGGCAGGGCGGCCCGCAGTCCCTCGGCGTACCCCACCGTGCGGACGGCGGGGACGTGGGCGCTGCCGCCGCCCTGGAGGTACGGCTCGACGGCGTTCGGTCCGATCAGCGCCACGCGGTTCAGCCGGTCCGCGTCCAGCGGCAGGAGGGCCCGGTCGTCGCGCAGCAGGACGGTGCCCCGGGTGAGGACCTCGCGCAGCGCGGCGAAGTCCGCCTCGCCGACCGGTGCGGGCGCGGGCGCGGGCGGAGGCGGCGGGGGCTGCCCGCCGGGCGTCCAGGGCTCGGTCAGCCTGCCGACGCGGGCGGCGAGCCGCATCAGCCGCAGGACCTTGTCGTCGACGTCCGCCTCGTCCACCTCGCCCCGGCGGACCGCCTCCACGAGGGCGTCGCCCCACGGCCCGTCGGGGCCCGGCATCACCAGGTCGAGGCCGGCGACGGCGGTGGGCGCGGTCGTGCGGGTGGCGGCCCAGTCGCTGATCACCGCCCCGTCGTAACCCCACTCGTCCTTCAGCACGCCCCGGAGGATCCGCCGGTGTTCGAGGACCGGCGCCGACTCGGTGCCGTCGTCGAGTCCCGAGTACGCGCCCATCACGCTCCACGGTCCGGCCTCGGCGAGGACGCGTTCGAACGGGGCGAGGTAGACCTCGCGGAGCGTGCGGGGGTCGATCCTGGCGCGGTAGCGGGTCCGGTCGGTCTCGGAGTCGTTCGCGACGAAGTGCTTCAGGCAGGCGGCGACGCCCTCGTCCTGGAGGCCGCGCACGAGCGCGGCGCCGAGCGCGCCGGACAGGAGGGGGTCCTCGGAGAGGCACTCGAAGTGGCGGCCGGCGACCGGGGTGCGCTGGAGGTTGACCAGCGGGGCCAGGACGACGTGCACGCCCTTCCGGCGGGCCTCGGCGGCGAAGACGCGGCCGAGGCGTTCGGCGAGTCCGGCGTCCCAGGTGGCGCCGGTGGCGCTCGGGGCCGGAGCGAGGAGGCCCGTCCCGCCGGGCACCTCGCCGGTCCCCCGTACGCCCTGGGGTCCGTCCGAGGTGACCACGGGGTGGAGCCCGAGCCTCGGCTCCCCGTGCAGCGCCCAGAGGCTCGCCCCGGTCAGCAGCCGCACCTTCGCCGCCAGGTCCAGGGAGGCGATCAGCGCGGTCCACCGGCTCTCGTCCGCCGCCTCCGGCCGGGCGGGGAGGGCGGGAGGTGCGGGCGACGGGGCAGACATGGGGTTCCCTCCGGCCGGGGCGACGGCGTGTCGTCGTGATGACGGCCACATGAAAGCACACCCGCTAAGTACTCAGTAAGTGATCTGTGCCACAACCTTCCGGGGCGTCGCCGGAGCCGGTCTCCCGGCTCCGGGGGCCACCTATGCTGGCGCGCGTGAGCAACCACCCGGCAGGCAAGACGCAGCGTCCGCCCCGCACGCCCCGCAGCGCGGAGGCCAAGCGGCGCCGGCAGGACATCCTGCACATCGCGATGGACACGTTCGCGGCCCGCGGCTACCGCAACGCGCCGATCCAGGAGATCGCCGACCGCGCCGGGCTCACCCAGGCCGGGGTCCTTCACTACTTCCGGACCAAGGCCCAACTGCTCACCAGCGTCCTGGAGTTCCGCGACCAGTCCGACATCGAGCAGCTCGGCCCCGACCGGCCGCGCGGGACCGAGTTCCTGCGCCACCTCGTCGACACCGCCCGCCGCAACGCGGAGCGCGAGGGCATCGTGCGCCTGTACGCGGTGCTCTCGGCCGAGTCCGTCACCGACGACCACCCCGCGCAGGCCTACTTCCGCGACCGCTACACCGGGCTGCGCGCCTTCGTGGCCGACGCGCTGCGCGAGGCGGGGGGCCTCGCCGACGACGACGCCCGCGTCGAACCGGCCGCGAACGCGATCATCGCCGTCATGGACGGCCTCCAGGTCCAGTGGCTCCTGGCCCCCGACTCGGTCGACATGGCCGTGTCGACCGAGCTCGCCCTGACCTCCCTGCTCACCGCGCTCGCGCCGGAGCGCTTCCCCGCCGGGGGCTGAACGACGTCCGGTCAGCGGCTCGCGTACGGCAGGAGGGCCATCTCGCGGGCGTTCTTGATCGCGGCGGCGAGGGCGCGCTGCTGCCGCGCGGTCACGCGGGTGACGCGGCGACTGCGGATCTTGCCCCGGTCGGAGAGGAACCCGCGCAGCAGGCCGGTGTCCTTGTAGTCGACGTACGTGATCCCGGCCGCGTCCAGCGGGTTGGGCCGGGGCTTGGCGGGCTTGCGGGGGTCGGGGCGTCGGGCCACGGGGTTTCTCCTTCGGTGGACGTGTCGTGCGTGTCGTACGGCGGGGTCAGGCGGCGTCGAGGAGCGGCGCGAAGGCCGCGGGCAGGCGCTTCCAGGACTCCGGCCCCGACGCGTACTCCGCGTCGGTCAGCAGGCAGGAGTCGAGGAGCCGTTCCAGGCCGTCCCGGTCGAGGCCGGGCGAGGTGAAGACGAGGTGCTGGCAGCAGTCGCCGTGCTCGGCGTGCCAGTCGAGCGCGGCGGCGGCCCGGCGCACGGGCGGGACCGTCTCCCAGGCCGCGTCCGGCAGCGAGGCGAGCCAGGGGCCCGCGCTCTCCACGCACAGCGCCCCGCCCGCCGCGTCCCAGGCGAGCAGCGTGTCCGGGCGGTCGGCGAGCCAGAACCGGCCGCGGCTGCGGGCCGCCGCGCAGCACAGGTCCTCCAGTGCCTCGTAGAGGCGCTCGGGGTGGAACGGGCGGCGGCGGTGCCAGACGAAGGTGGTCACGCCGGCCTCGTCCGCGTCCTGGGGCAGGAGCGCGCACGCGGGGTGCTGGGCCGCCGCGGCGGCCTCGACGTCGAAGCCCGCGAACGCGGCCCGGGCGAGGTCGGCCGAGGCGGCCGGCACGCGGCGGGCGGTGGGGTGCAGCTGGGCGAGGAGGGCGAGGTCCTCCTCGCCCGCCTCGGCGCTGTCGACCACGGCGAGGACGGGGGCGTACTCCAGCTGGCGGGCCCAGGTGTCGCCGACGGTCCGCCGGTCGGTGGGGGCGGCGGCGAGCCCGGCCTCCGCGAGGTCGTCGCCGTTGGCGAGGTACGGGAGGACGAGCGCGGGGTCCACGGCGGTGATCACGCCCGTCACGGCCAGGCGGTCCCCGCCGTGTCCGGCGATGACCTCGGCCATGGCCTTCGGCTCGACCGAGTCCCACAGCTCGACCACCGCGAGCCGGGTGAGGCCGTCGTCCGCCAGGCGTTCCAGTTCGGGGACGAGGTCCTCGCGCAGCGCGCAGCAGGCGCAGTCGTTCACCAGCGGCGTCTCGCCCCGGGAGACGGGCCCGGAGGCGCCCCGGACGAGGCGGAGCACGGTGCCTTCGGGGGCCGAGGCGAGGTCGTGGTGGAGCGCGACGCTCCCCGGGACGGCCCGCAGGAGGCGGTCGACGACCTCCTTGCGGGCCTCGGCGTGGAGCCCGGCGACGATCACGACCGGGAGTTCGCGGACGTACGGCATCAGCGGGCTCCGTAGCGGCGCTCGAAGCGTTCCACGCGTCCGGCGGTGTCGAGGACGCGGGCGGTGCCGGTGTAGAAGGGGTGGCTCGCCGAGGAGATCTCGACGTCGACGAGCGGGTGGGTGCGGCCGTCCTCCCAGTCGATCGTCTTGTCGCTGGTCATGGTGGACCTGGTCAGGAAGGCGGTGCCGGAGGCCGAGTCGCGGAAGACGACGGGGCCGTAGGCGGGGTGGATGCCGGGCTTCATGGCGGGAGCCTTTCGGTGGCGGGGGTGCGGGACGGGGTCAGCGCTCTTCGCGGAAGTCGACGTGCCGGCGGGCGACGGGGTCGTACTTGCGCAGCACCATGCGGTCGGGGTCGTTGCGGCGGTTCTTGCGGGTGACGTAGGTGAAGCCGGTGCCGGCGGTGGAGCGGAGCTTGACGACCGGGCGGAGTTCGTTGCGTGCCATGGGGCTAGTATATGACAACGGTTTTCATTATCGAAAACCACCCGATCCCAGAACCGCTTCCGAGAGGTGAACCACCCATGTCCGCCCACTGCCAACTGACCGGCGCCAAGCCGGGATTCGGCAACTCCGTCTCCCACTCCCACCGGCGCACCCCGCGCCGCTTCGACCCGAACGTCCAGCGCAAGCGCTACTGGCTGGCCGGTGAGGGGCGCCACGTCCGCCTCACCCTGAGCGCCAGGGCGATCAGGACCGTGGACGCGATCGGCGTCGAGGCCGCCGTGGCCCGGATCCGGGCGCGGGGAGGGCAGGTCTGATGGCGAAGAAGAGCAAGATCGCGCGGAACGAGCGGCGCAAGGAGGTCGTCGAGCGGTACGCCGCCCGGCGGGCCGAGCTCAAGGAGATCGTCCGCCGCCCGTCCACCGCTCCGGCGGAACGGGAGGCCGCGCAGGCCGAACTGCGGCGGCAGCCGCGCGACGCCAGCGCCACCCGGGTGCGCAACCGCGACGCCGTGGACGGGCGACCCCGCGGCTACCTGCGCGCGTTCGGACTCTCGCGCGTGCGCACCCGGCAGCAGGCGCACGCGGGCTTCCTGCCCGGGGTGACCAAGTCGTCCTGGTAGGCCCCGCCGCCGGTCCGGCCGCACCGCTCGCGCGGCCGGGCCGGCGCGTCCGGGCGGGGGCGGGCCGGCACGTTCGGGCGGGGGCGGGGCGAGACCCGGAGCGCGGTCCCGGGGCCTTGAATTGAAAATGGAAGCCGTTTTCAATTAATCTCGCTCCCGCACACCCGCCCCCTCGCTCCAGGAGTCCGGAATGGCCGTCCCCAAGCGCAAGACGTCCCGCAGCAACACCCGCCACCGCCGCGCCCGGTGGAAGGCGAGCGTCACGCAGCTCGTGCCGGTCACGGTCGACGGCGCCGTCCACCGGGTCCCCCAGCGCCTGGTGAAGGCGTACGAGCGCGGGCTCCTCCGTCCCGAGGGCTGAGCGCCCCCCGTACGACCGCCGGCGGAAGCGGCGGTCCGGGACTCCGGGCCGGGCGGTGGTCGCAGCCACGGCGCCGTCCGGCCCGGTCCCTCCCGGCGCGACCGTCGGTCCGCCCCTCCCGCCGGTTCCTCCGGCCGGGTCCCGTGGCGCCCTTGTGAGCGGCTTCCCGCCGGTGGAACGATGCGACCGCACCGATCACCCGACCGGAGGGACCCCCGTGACCGACGAGCAGCAACGCCCGCCCGCCGCAGTCGTGTTCGACGCGCTGGGAGCGGAGTACGAGAAGGCGTTCGCCGGTTCCGAGGCGCACCGGCGCTCGCTGGAGCGGCTGCTCGGGCGGCTCGCGCCGGGCAGCCGGGTCCTCGACGTGGGCAGCGGCACGGGCCGGCCCACCGCCGAGACGCTCGCGGACGCCGGTCACGAGGTGCTGGGCGTCGACGTCTCCCCCGTCATGGTGGAACTGGCGTCCCGTCAGGTGCCGGCCGCCTCCTTCCGGTGCGCCGACGTCCGGGACTTCCCGCTCGACGACGCCTCGTTCGACGCGGTCTGCGTGTACTTCTCCCTGCTCCAGCTGGACCGGCACGAGCAGACGGAGACGGTGCGGCGGCTGGCCCGGGCGCTGCGGCCGGGCGGCCACCTGGTCCTGGCCACCGTGCCGCTGGACGTGGAGGGCGTCGAGGCCGTCTTCATGGGGCAGCCCGTGTGCGTGACCAGCTTCACGGCGGCGGACCTCGCCGCCGTGGCCGCGTCCGCCGGTCTCGACGTGCTGGAGCGCGAGGAGGCGCTGTTCACCCCGGCCCACCCGGACGCCGGTCCGGAGCCGCACGTGTTCCTGCACTGCCGCCGGCACGGCGCGGTGGACGCCTGACGGGCGTCGGGCGTCGGGCGTCGGTGGACCGCGCCCCCGCCGACCCCGCCACGGCCCGCGTCGCGGACCGGGAGGACCCGTCGGCGAGCCGTCGCGGGCACCGGCGGCCTTCCGGTCGCCGCCCCCTCCTCGACGCGGTGGTGCGGGTCCATGTCGTGGCCGCCGGGCTGCTCTTCGTCCTCGGCGCCTGCCGGCTCGATCCGGTACGGCGGGGGGGCACGGTCCGCAAGGCCGTCCTGTCGGCCGGGGACCGCACATGCCGTCCTCGCCAAGGGCCCGTACGCCGACGGCCCGCCCGGCACGGCCTTCTCCCCGGCGGACCTGCGCGCGGGCGCGCGGCTGACGCACTGCGGCGGCGCCCCGGTCGAACCGGCCCTCGCTCGTCCCGGCCGTGCGGCGGCATGCCTCCGCCGGCCGGACACGGGCCCGTCAGGGCCGCCTCCGCCCCGCACGACCCGGTGGCGGGGGACGCGGGCCCGGACGGTGATCCCGGCGGCGACCGGGGCGGCACGGAGCGCCGAACGGCTTCCGTACCGCCCCGGCGCCTCACCCGCTCCGTCCCGGACCGGAGACGATCCGGTCCTCCGTGACGACCCGGATCTCGTCGGTCACGTCGTTGCGGATCCGGTAGACGGCGTGCGGGCCCTCGTCACGGACCTCCTCGATCCGCCCCCTCCGGGTCCCGGGGCGGCCGTCGCGACAGGCCACGTGGTCGTTCCCGGCGTACGGCACGGCCCCTCCGAGGGGTTGAGGTGTCTCCGGCGCCGGGGGCTACGGGGCCGGGTGCGGTGCGGTCAGCACGGTGGTGGCGCCGGGCGGGCAGTGCACGAGGCGTTCTCCCAGGCCTTCGCGGCGCGCGGCGTCGAGGAAGGCGGAGAGGGGCGACTTCATCACGGTGTACTCCTCGTAGTGCACCGGCATGACGCGGGCGGCGTCCACGCGGCGGGCGAGTTCGACCCCCTGTTCGGCGTCCATGGTGACGAGCATGCCGCCGGGCAGGGTGGTGCCGCCGAGGTGGAGGACCGCGAGGTCGATGCCGGGGAAGCGCTGCGGGATCTCGTTCAACCCCTCGAAGAGCAGGGTGTCACCGGTGAGGTACAGGTTGACGCCGCCGGGCCCGTCCACCTCTCCGAACTGCAGCAGCGTGCCCATGACGGGCGGGAGGAACCGCCGCAGAACGGGGTGGCCGGCGTGCCGGGCCGGCAGGGCGGTGATCCGGACCCGGGTGTCCTCCTTGCGCAGGACCCGGTCCTCCCAGGTCTCGAGGCCGCGGGCCCGGCGGAAACCGTGCAGCGTGTTCAGCCGGCGAGCCGCGTGGGGGGTGGTGAGGAACGGGAGGCCGGAGTCCAGGCCGCGCCGCGCGACGCGGTCGAAGTGGTCCCCGTGCAGGTGCGAGAGGACGACGGCGTCCAGGGCGGGCAGCGTGTCGACCTCGCGCGCCGGGTCGCGCAGGCGCCGGCTCACCAGGCCGTTGCCCAGATAGGCGTACTGGCCTTCGCGCAGGAAGTTGGGGTCGGTCAGCAGGGTCGTTCCTCCGTACCTCAGCAGGAGGGTGGCGTTGCCGATGAACTCGATCTCGAGACGGTCCGAGCCGGACGGGCCCATGCCGGCCTCCTCATGAGTGCGTTCACGTCCCCGTTGTGTGCACGTGCCCCGGTTCGCACCTTCCATACCCTCTTACGGGAGATTGCGGTCGGAGCCGCCGGGTAGTCGCGGGTGACCCCTACCGGAGGAGATGAGCGCCATGGCGGTCCACGCCGACCGGGGAGCGGTCCCGCGCGTTTCGGACCGGTCCCACGTGCTGCGCCGGGGGGCGCACGACCAGATCCTGGGCCTGTTGATGCTGGTGACCGCCGTCGTGGTGCTGCTGTTCCCGATGGCCACGCAGGACGGGCCCAAGGACGCCCAGGTGAACGAGCTGGTGGTGGGGCTCGTGGTCGCTTTCACCGCGGGCATGCGCCTGTACCGCGGCGGAGGCCTGCTGTCCGACGCGGTCGTGGGCCTCGCGGGCGCGTGGCTGATCGCCTCGCCGTTCGTCCTCGGCGTCCAGAACACCGCCGTCCACACGGCGGACCTGATGCTCTGCGTCGTGGCCGGGAGCGTCCTGGTCGTCCTGAGTCTGGTGTCCGCGGCGGTCTGGCGGTCGGACCGCGCGGGCCGGAAGGCATCAGCCGACGATTCGCACCGCGAGTGACACCGCGACCGCCGTCGCGCCGGTCGCGCCCAGCGCGACGGCGAGCAGTCGGCGGCGGAGGCGGCCGTAGCGGTCGTCGTACTCGTGGCGGAGTTCGTCCGCGCGCGCGACGGCGTCCCGGAGCATGCGGCGCCGCACGGCGAGGTGTTCCCGCGCGAACTCGCGGGCGACCTCCGAGCGCTCCTGGGGCCCCAGCCACGCGAACCGGTCGGCGAAGACGGCGCCGGCCTCCGTGGCCTCGGTCCTGACCTGTCGCGCCAGCAGGTATCCCTCCAGCCGGGCGATGCCCTCGGCAGCCTCCGTCATTGGCGCGTCCGGTCTCGCGCGGCGACCCGTGTCCGCACCGCGAACGCCGTCGCCGGCCCGGTTCACGGAGGCTCGCGGTTCCCCGAAGCCGTGCGCGGTCACGCGTTCCGGCCGGCGTCGGGGCCGCCGTGGGTGGCGGCGCCGGAGTCGTCGAGGACGTCACGCTTGTCGCCCTTGCCCTGGTCGAGGGCGGCGATCTCGGGATAGTTGAGGTCGAAGGCGGGGGACTCGGAGCGGATGCGCGGGAGGGTGACGAAGTTGTGCCGGGGCGGGGGGCAGGAGGTGGCCCATTCCAGGGAGCGGCCGAAGCCCCACGGGTCGTCGACGGTGATGCGGGGGGCGGTCTTGGCGGTCTTCCAGACGTTGTAGAAGAACGGCAGGGTGGACGCCCCCAGCAGGAACGCGCCGATGGAGGAGATCGTGTTCAGGGCGGTGAAGCCGTCGGCGTCCAGGTAGTCGGCGTAGCGGCGCGGCATGCCCTCGGCGCCCAGCCAGTGCTGGACCAGGAACGTGCCGTGGAAGCCGACGAAGAGGGTCCAGAAGTGGATCTTGCCCAGGCGTTCGTCGAGCATCGTGCCGGTCATCTTGGGCCACCAGAAGTAGAAGCCGGCGAAGGTGGCGAAGACGACCGTGCCGAAGACGACGTAGTGGAAGTGGGCGACGACGAAGTAGCTGTCGGTGACGTGGAAGTCCATCGGCGGCGAGGCGAGGATGATCCCGGTCAGGCCGCCGAAGAGGAAGGTGACGAGGAACCCGATCGACCACAGCATGGGGGTCTCGAAGGAGAGCGAGCCCTTCCACATCGTGCCGATCCAGTTGAAGAACTTCACCCCGGTCGGCACCGCGATCAGGAAGGTCATGAAGGAGAAGAACGGCAGCAGGACCGCGCCGGTGGCGAACATGTGGTGGGCCCACACCGTCACCGAGAGGCCCGCGATGGCGATGGTCGCGGCGACCAGGCCGATGTAGCCGAAGAGCGGTTTGCGGGAGAAGACCGGCAGGATCTCGCTGACGATGCCGAAGAACGGCAGCGCGATGATGTAGACCTCCGGGTGGCCGAAGAACCAGAACAGGTGCTGCCACAGCAGCGCCCCGCCGTTGGCCGGGTCGAAGACGTGCGCCCCGAACTTGCGGTCGGCCTCCAGGGCGAACAGGGCCGCGGCCAGGACGGGGAAGGCCAGCAGGACGAGCACCGAGGTCAGCAGCACGTTCCAGGTGAAGATCGGCATCCGGAACATCGTCATGCCCGGCGCCCGCATGCAGATGATCGTGGTGATGAAGTTGACCGCGCCCAGGATCGTGCCGAAACCGGCGAACGCGAGGCCCATGATCCACATGTCGCCACCGACGTACGGCGTGCGCTCCCCTCCGCTCAGCGGCGTGTAGGCGGTCCATCCGAAGTCCGCCGTGCCCTGGGGGGTGAAGATCCCCGCGAAGGCGATCAGACCGCCGAAGAGGAACAACCAGTACGAGAACATGTTGAGCCGTGGGAAGGCCACGTCGGGCGAGCCGATCTGCAGGGGCATGATCGCGTTGGCGAACCCGGCGAAGGTGGGGGTGGCGAACAGCAGCAGCATCACCGTCCCGTGCAGGGTGAACACCTGGTTGTACTGCTCGGGGGAGACGATCTGCAGGCCCGGCCGCGCCAGCTCCGCCCGCAGCACGAGCGCCAGCAGACCTCCCAGCAGGAAGAAGACGAACGACGTGATCAGGTAGAGGTGCCCGATCTTCTTGTGGTCGGTCGTCGTCAGCCAGTCCACGACGATCCGCCCCCGACCCCTTCTTCCTCTCACGGGTACGAGGGTGGGCGGCTCTGTGGCGACGGTCACGAGAACTCCTGCGAAGGAATCAGAGGAAAGCACGCGGGCAGGGCGACCGTAGACCACTTTTTTCGGCGAAACGAACAAATGCGGGCACTCGGCTCAAAACCTTTCACCCCACAGGCTGCGACCTGCGCCTTTCAGGCGTCGCGGGCGAGAAACGCCCATACGGCGGGCGCGAGAGCGGCCTTCCGCGCGCCCCGCCGGGCGACACCTCCCAGGGAAATGGAAGAATCACCCATTGGGTGGGTTTATGTACTTTTTATGGGTAAGGGGCGGGTAAGTACCATCCTCCTGGAGGCCATCATGGCGTCGACCCACCACGCACCCATCGAAGAACACCCCGACCTGATGGAGCTGCGGGCCCGGCACGACCGCGCTGCCGCCACCCCGCGCGCCCAGATGATCGAGGCCCTGGCACTCGTCACCGGCCTCTACCTCGCCGCGTCCCCGTGGATAGCCGGCTTCAACGGCTTCACCACCCTCGCCGTCACCAACCTCATCGCCGGCATCGCCTACACGCTGCTCCTCGGCGGCCTCGGCAACTCCTACGAACGCACCCACTCCATGGCGTGGGCCGCCGCCGCCATCGGCGTCTGGACATGTGTCGCTCCCTGGATCGTCGCGGGGGACGTCGCCCACACCCGCTCCATCACCAGCAACCTCATCACCGGCGCCGTCGCCACCCTCCTCGCCCTCGCCGCCGCGTCCGCGGCCCGCGGCCACTCCGACGACGCGCGCGGCGGCTCCGGCGCGCGCGGACGCCGCGGAACGTCCGGCGACCGCTGACGCCGTCACCGGACCACCGTGACCCCGGCGCCGGACCCACCGGCCCGAACGCGAACGTCCCACGGCTCCGAGAAGCCCCGGACCGCCCGGTTTCCGCCGTGCGGTCCGGGGCACACGCGCGAAACGGAATGTCCCCCGTTCGGAGTAAGGAGACGGCTGGTGCTGATGGCCCACCCCCTGGTGCTGGAGAACCTCGTCGAGCAGTACGGGACGCTGCGGTCCCTGTACGACGAGAAGGGTTCGGCCGAGGTGCGCCGACAGCTCGAGGACGTCACCTACACCCTGTGCGTCTCCACCGGCGCACGTGACATCGACGCCGCCCTGACCGCCTCCCGCCGCCAACTGGCCCGCGCGCGTTCCGAGATCGACCTCGCACTCGTCGGCTGACCGCGACGGCCGCACCGCGCCGCGGGCACCGCTCCCCCGACAACAGGGGCGGGGGGGGGCCCCCCCCGGGGGGGGCCCCCCCCCGGGGCGGGGGGGGGGGGGGGGGGCGCGGGGGGGCGGGGCGGGGGCCGGGGGGGGGGGGGGGGTTGTTTGGGGGGGGGGGCCGGCCGCCCGGGGCGCGGGG
>NZ_JBIVSC010000003.1:339161-731925 GCF_044756005.1 Streptomyces sp. NPDC092045
CCCCGGGGCCCCCCCCCCCCCCCCCCCCCCGCCCCGCCCCCCCCCCCCCCCCCCCCGGGGGGGCGCCCCCCCCCCCGGGGGGCCCCCCCCCGCCCCTGTTCCCTGCGTCGATGCGGTCCTCAGCGCTCCGTCCGCTCCGTGCCGCCGGAGGTGTGCTTGATGTCGTCGGCGGCGTCACGGCCGACCTGGCGCAGTTCCTGAGCGGCTTCCCGGCCCGCGCCCTGCGCATGCTCCTTGGTCGTCCCGACGGCCTCCTGGGCCGTGCTCCTCACCGACTCGACGGCGTCCGCGGCCGGGCCGCGGAGTTCCTCCCGAACCTCCTGGGCCGCTTCCACGGCCGTCCGCTTCACCGGTTCCAGCAGCTCGTCGGAGTGCTCCTTGAGCTGCTGCCCCAGCCGCTCCTCCGCCTCGGTGGTGGGCAGGAGGGCCGAGGCGAGCATGCCCGCACCGAAGGCGATCAGGCCGGCGGCCAACGGGCTGCCCTGGGCCTGCCGGCGCACCCGTGCCGGAGCCTGCTGGACCGCTTCGCCCACGCTGTCACCCGCCTCCCGCGCCGTGTCCGCGACGCTGCTCGCCGCCCGGTTCAGACCCTCGGACGCCCCGTGCGCCGAGTCGTGTGCGCTGCCCATGACGCGTTCCTTCACTCCGCTCACCTGGTGCCGTATCGAATCGGCCTTGCGACGTGCGACCCTGCCCGGGGTGATCCGGTCGGCCAAGCGGTCGACGTTGCGGGCCAGATGGGCCCGCCGTTCTTCCACGTCGTTCCTCAGCTCGTCGGGTGTCGTGCCCACTTGGCGTCCTCCTTCAGGGTCTCCACGGTCTGTTCCGGCTTGAGGTTGACGGCGCGCAGGCGCTTGCGCCCGGCGGAGTAGAGCACGCCGCCCACGACCGCCCAGAGGGCGGTGACGATCAGCGCCGCCCAGGCGAGGTTCATCACGTTGGCCAGGGCGAAGACGACGGTCAGGCTGCCGAGCAGCGCCACCAGGTGAGCCGCATAGCCCGCTCCGCCGAGCATGCCGGCCGCCTTGCCCGCCTTGACGGACTCCTGTTTGATCTCGGCCTTCGCCAGCTCGATCTCGTCCCGGACGAGGCGGGACAGGTCCTGCCCGATCTCGCTGACCAGATCGCCGATCGACGGTTCGGGCGCCCCGTCCGCCGGCGGCACGGCCGCCGAGGCGGGACGCTCCTGGAAGGAGAGGGCCATGGTCAGACCCCTCCCGCCGGACGCGAGGGGCCGCCGTACGACTGACCGCCGCCCGCGGGAGGATGGTTCGGCGGGGCCGGCGTGACGTGCGGGGGCTGCGACTGGCCGTAGGTGTCGAGCGGGTCTTCGTAAGCGCCCGGCGTGGCGCGCGGCAGGGGGTCGGGAGCCGTGAGGGGGCGCTCCGTCCCGTACGTCCCGGCCCGCGGTTCCGGAGAGCGGGTCTCCCCGCCCGTGCCGCCCGCGCCGCCGGGGGACGCCGCACCGATGCTCTTGCCCGCGCGGGCCACCACGAAGCCGGCCAGTGCCGCGCCGGCGAGGAAGGCGCCCGGGCGTCGGCGGGCGAAGTCCCGCAGGTCGCTCACCAGGCCGTCGGGGCCGCGCTTCTCCATGTGGGAGGCCACCTGATGGCCTCCGTCGGCGGCGCGGCGGGCCAGGTCGGCCACCGTGGAGTCCGGCTTGCCGTTCTCCCCCAGCTCGCGCAACTCCTGCGACAGGCGCCGTACGTTCTCCGCGAGGCGCTGGGTCTGGGTCTCGGCCTGGTCCTGCAGTTGGGTGCGCAGCTCGCCCGCCAGGTCCTTGGCCTGGGCCGCGGCCTCGCCGACGACGTTGCCGGCCTGCTCCTTCGCGGTGCCGCCCACCTCCGCGGCCTTCCCGCCCACCAACGCGGCGCCGTCTCCCGCCTTGTCCTGGGCGGTTCGCGCTACTTCCGCCGCCCTGCTCTCGTCATGCCGGTTCGAGTCCTGGAAGTCACTCAAGGCTCCTCCTGGGTGCCGGAAGGGGTCTTTCTGCTTGCTGAATCCCGCATCTGCCCCCTTGCGGCCCGCTCATACGCCCGGACACCGAAACAATGTCGGGACTTTTCGTCATCCGGTTCGCCCGCGCTCAGGTCAGGGACGCGGGTTCACCCGCTGCCACCGCGGGCGGGCGTCGGGGCCGCGGCGTCCGGCGACGGACGCACAGCGCGGACACACCCGCCGCACCCGGTCGGCGGCACCACCGGACTCGGGGAACGCGTCGGTCCAGGCGACGTGCGACAGCCGCGCCAGTCGGGAACGGTTCAACGAGAGCCCGCAGACGGTCTGGTTCATGCCCTGTTCCCAGGCGTGGACCTCGTCGGCGGGCAGTCGGCGGCCGTCCTCCTCGTCCGTCCAGGTGCCCGACGCGGCCACCGCGTAACGCTTCTTGTCTGCCATGCCCGGCCCATACCCGGGTCGGTACGGGCCATGTGGGAGGGGGCCGCTCCCGGAGCCGGTCCCGCAAAGACCCGGAGGGCGTCGTGGCGTCCCGTGCGGCGTACGGAGAAGACGCCCTCCGCCCGATGGGGTCGGGACGTCCGTACCGGGTACTCGCGGGGACATGGTGAAGCGCTCCCCGAGGGAAGGACGGGTCACCGGAGCCGTCGGCGGGGGAACCGGTCCTGGACGTGCCGCACAAGGTCGTCCACGGCTTCGTCACCGGCGCCGCCGCCGTCGCCGACGTCCTGGCCGCCCGCGAGGGATCGGGGCGGCACCACGCCGAGGGAAGGAACAGGGTCGTGCAGGAGAGCACTCCGTCACAGGCGGAGGGAGAGCGCCCCGGGGAGGGCCGTCCGGAGGAGACCGAGGGCCGGGACGCCGAGCCGGAACGCACCACGCCCCGCAGGCCGGGGGAGAGCGGGAGCCGGACGACGAGAACGCGCAGCGACGGGATCCGGACGCCGGGACGGCTCCCCGCGGTCCGTCGTACTGAAGAAGAACCGCGATGAGTTTCACCCCTCCATGGGCGGTTATACGGCATTCATGACATATGACCCTGCTTCAGGTGGCCAGGCCCCCGCTGCCCGAGCCGTTCGGCGAGTACTGGAACACGTCCTGCCGTCGGCCTCGGGCCCCGGCAGGGTCCTCCGGTCCATGGACCGCCTGGAACGCTCCGCCGTCCTCGACGGGCCGGCCGAACGGCTCGGCGGCGTGGTCCGGACGCTCCCCCTGGGTCGTGCGAGGGACGCGCTGCACGGGCGTTGGCTGGGCCACCCCGTCCATCCGGTGATGGTGCAGGTGCCGATCGGGGCCTGGTTCTCGGCGGCGGTGCTGGACCTGATGCCGGGGCAGCGGCGGGCGGCCGGCGCGCTGATCGGGGTGGGCCTCGCGGCCGCGGCTCCGGCAGCCGTGGCGGGCTGGGTCGACTGGGCCGAGCTGCGGCGCCGCCAGATGCGGGTCGGGCTGGTGCACGCGGCCGCGAACGTCACGGGGGTGGGCCTCTACACGGCGTCCCTGGCCGCACGGGCACGGGGCCGTACCCTCCGGGGCAAGGCCCTCGCGTTCGCGGGCCTGACCGCCGTCGGCGTCGGCGGCGCGATCGGGGGCCACCTGGCCTACCGGCAGGGCTCCGGCGTCAACCGGGCCGCGTCGGTCCCGGACCTCGTGGAACCCGGCTGGCACGGGATCGGGCGGGTCGCCGACCTCCCCCTCGGGCGAGCGGTCCGGCGGCACGTCGACGACGTGGCCGTCCTGGTCGTACGCGAGGACGCGGAACGCGTACACGTCCTGGCGGACTCGTGCAGCCACGCGGCCGGCCCGCTGTCCCGGGGAACGATCGAGGACGGCTGCGTGCGCTGCCCGTGGCACGGCAGCGTCTTCCGCCTGGAGGACGGCTGGAACGTGAGCGGCCCCGCGACGGCCCCCCAGCCCTCTTTCGACACCCGTGTCGTCGACGGCCGTATCGAGGTGAGACTGCGCGCCCCGGAAACGGAAGGAACGGCCCCCTCCCCCGGCCGGGCGTGACCTCGCGCCGTCCGGAGGAACCCGTCGTCGTGGTCCACGGCACACACAGGAAAGGCGCCCCCGTGCATCTCAGGGAAACGTTCCGGAGCCTGGGCCGGGCCTACTCACCGCAGGAGGACCGCCGACTGGCGGGGCACCTGGGGGCCGTCGTCGCGTTCGGCGCCTACACGGCCGCCTGGGGCGCGGCGGTCCGCAGGCGCGGAACGAAGCTGCCCGACCGCCACGATCCGTGGGACCTCCCGCTGACGGCGGCGGCCGTGTTCCGGCTGAGCCGACTGCTCGCCAAGGGGTCCGTCACCAGCCCCCTCCGGGCGCCCTTCACGCGTTACGAGTCGGCGTCCGGCCCCGCGGAGGTGAGCGAGAGCCCCCGTGGGGGCGCCGTCAGGTCGACCGTGGGCGAGCTGATCACCTGCCCGTTCTGCCTGGGCGTCTGGCTGACGGCCACTTTCACCGGCGCCCGCCTGCTGTGGCCGCGCGCCACGCGGACCGTGACGGGCGGCCTCACCGCCCTGGCGCTCGCCGACACCCTGCAGCTCGGCTACGACTGTCTGCTGCAGAAGAACTCCGAGTGAGGCGGGACGCGCGGGCGGGCCCCCTCAGGAGGGCGGGGGCGCGTGCCGTCCGGCCCGTGACCCCGCGTACGCGGCGAGGCGCAGCGACCGGAGGCGGTCGACGGGCCGGAAGCCGGGCAGGAAGTTGAGGTAGGGGTCGAACGCGCCGCCGTCCGGAGAGGACGGGGGCGCCTCCGCGTGGAGGACGAGCCGGGCCAGGGGCCGCCAGGCCGCGCCCGCTCCGTCCGCCCCGAAGCAGAGCTGGAACACCACGGGCCGGCTGGCCACGGCGGCTCCCACCGTCGCGGGGTCGGCGGGGATCCTCGGGGATCCGGGCGCCGGGAACGCGGCCAGCACGCCACGCCGTCCGCCGACGACGTACGACAGGAGGCTGGAGTACGGGCCGGCGGTGGCGGACGTGCGGGGAAGCGGCACGTGGCGCGTCCACCGGCCGCGGCCGCCGGTCGTGAGGAGCAGGTCCAGAGGTCGGTCCGGTCCGCCGGCGTCCTCCACCCGCAGCGCGAGGCCCAGTCCGTCCGGCAGCGGGTGCGGCAGCCCGGCGCCCCGGGACCACCGGGCCGTCACCGCGTAGGAGCCGGGAACGTCAAGCCACGGCACGTCCCGGCGGTCCCGGTGGCCGGGCACGACGAGGCGGCCCGCGAGGGACGTTCCGCGGGGGTGCAGGGCGGGCCGGTCCCCCCGGCGGCGGGCGGCGGCCCGTGCGGTGCGGAAGGCGATGCGGTCGAGGAGGTTCATGCGACTTTCCGTTCCTGGGCGGACGACGGTGGCGCGGACGATGGCTGGCACCACCGTCGTCTGCCCACGAAACGCGCCGGCCGACCGGATCGCCCCGGACGAAGGACGATGCGGACGAACGGGGCGGGTGCTCGGTCGTCGGCGATCCGCGGGGCCGGGACGAAGCGTTCGCCGTCCGGTCCCGCGAGCAGACTGTCGGACAGCGGGGTGAGACCGTTCACGGCGCCGCGCTCGGCGTCGTGGTCGGTCCACCGGGAGGCCTCCGGTCCGAGCAGGAACACCACCCGGTCCGCCGCACGTCCGGCGGTCCCCTCGGGCAGGCGCCGGTGACCCGGCCGGACCGGGTCGACGGTCGCGAGCCGGGTCGGGAACGGAGCGGCTCCGCGCGCCTCCGGCGGTTCCGGGGCGGCGCGGATCGGGGACTCCGCCGGCGGGACGTACCCGGGCGGGAAGCGGCGCCAGGCCCCGTCCTCCGCGACCTCGGCGAGCGGTGTGCGGATGCGGACCGTCGGCTCCGGCAGGACGGGTCCCGGGCCGGCGAGACGGCCGGTCGGCACGTACACCCGCGTCGGCTTCGACGGCTCCGCCGCGTCGGCTCCCAGACCGGCCAGGCCCACGGGATCTCACGGCGCATTGTGCCGTACTCCGGGGCCCGGGGTCCCGGGTGGGGGCGGTCGCCCGCGGCCCCGCCCGGCCGGGCGGCCCCCGTTCAGGCCTTGCGGGCCAGCAGGTGGATCTCCCGGAACTGCCGCCGGTCGGTCGGCTCCGGCTCGCGGACCGTGCGGACCGTCTCGGCGAGTCCGTGCTCGCGCAGCAGCGCGGAGAGGTGGTCGGGCCACCAGCGGTGGGCCGGGGCGACCGCGTGGTCGAAGAGCTGCGTCGGGTGCGACGGTCCCTCGCTCGCCGAGAAGCCGATCAGGAGGTGGCCGCCGGGGGCCAGTACGCGGTGGAACTCCGCGAGGACCGGAGGGAGCTCGTCCGGCGGGATGTGGATGACGGACCAGCGCGAGAGCACGCCGCCCAGAGTCCCGTCGGCGACGTCGAGGGCGTCCATCGAGCCCACCTCGAACCGCAGGCGCGGGTGGGCCCGGCGGGCCAGGCCGATCATCGCGGGCGAGGCGTCGACGCCGAACGCCTCCAGGCCGAGGCCGTCCAGGTGGGCGGTGACGTGGCCGGGCCCGCAGCCCAGGTCCGCGACCCGGCCGTTCCCGCCCGCGCGGACGACCTCGGCGAAGAGGCCCAGCACCGCGCGGTCCAGGGGGCTGTCCCGCAGGCTGTCGCGGAACATCTCCTCGTAGGTGGCGGCGACGGCGTCGTAGGCCTCGCGGACGGTACCGGGAGCATCGTGTTCGACCATGCCCGCGACAGTAGTCCCGGGCGGGACGGCGGGGAGCGCGAGGGCCTCCCGGCCGGGCGCGGACGTCCGTCCTCCGCGCCGGGCCGGGAGGCCCCTGTCCGCCGTCGCGCCTCAGAGGGCGCCGACGATGTCCTCGACCCGGGCCTTCGCGTCGCCGAAGAGCATCGAGGTGTTCTCCTTGAAGAAGAGCGGGTTCTGCACGCCCGCGTACCCGGAGGCCATCGAGCGCTTGAACACGATGACCTTGCCCGCCTCCCAGACGGTGAGGACCGGCATGCCCGCGATCGGGCTGCCGGGGTCGTCGGCCCCGGCCGGGTTGACCGTGTCGTTGGCGCCGATCACGAGGACGACGTCGGTCTTGGCGAAGTCGTCGTTGATCTCGTCCATCTCCAGGACGATGTCGTACGGCACCTTGGCCTCGGCGAGGAGCACGTTCATGTGACCGGGCAGGCGGCCGGCGACCGGGTGGATGCCGAACCGCACGTCGACGCCCTTGGCGCGCAGCTTCGAGGTGAGCTCCGCGACCGGGTACTGGGCCTGGGCGACGGCCATGCCGTATCCGGGCGTGATGACCACGGACCGGGCCGAGCCGAGCAGTTCGGCGGCGCTCGCGGCGGTGATCTCGGTGTGCTCGCCGTAGTCGACGTCCGAGTCCGACGGCGCCTCGATGCCGAAGCCGCCGGCGATGACCGAGAAGAAGGAGCGGTTCATCGCCTTGCACATGATGTAGCTCAGGTAGGCGCCGGACGAGCCGACGAGCGCGCCGGTGATGATCAGCAGGTCGTTGCCGAGCAGGAAGCCCGAGGCGGCCGCGGCCCAGCCGGAGTAGCTGTTCAGCATCGAGACCACGACCGGCATGTCGCCGCCGCCGATCGAGGCCACCAGGTGCCAGCCGAGGGCGAGCGCCAGGACCGTCACGACGACGAGCAGCCACAGCTCCGGCGTGATCACGAACCACACCGTCAGGGCGACGAACAGGGCGAGCGAGCCGAGGTTCAGGACGTTCTTGCCCGGCAGCACCAGCGGCTTGGAGTCGATCTTCGCGGCGAGCTTCAGGTACGCCACGACGGAGCCGGTGAAGGTCACCGCGCCGATGAACAGGCCGATGAACACCTCGGCGTGGTGGATGCCGAGGGTGCCGAGCGCGTCCAGGGCCTTCGCCTCGTGGCCGTCCGGGTCGTGCTCGACGTTCAGGAAGCCGTTCCAGCTCACCAGGACGGCGGCCAGGCCGACGAAGGAGTGCAGCAGCGCGATGAGTTCGGGCATGCCGGTCATCTCGACGCCGCGGGCCCGCTGGAGGCCGATCAGCGCGCCGGTCAGCATCGCGACGCCCATCAGGCCGAGGCCGGCGGTGCTGACGTCGCCGTCCACCGCGAGCACGACCGTCGCGACGAGCGCGACGCCCATGCCGAGCATGCCGAAGGCGTTGCCGAGGCGTGCCGTCTCGTGCTTGGAGAGTCCTGCCAGCGCGAGGATGAACAGCAGCGCGGCAACGAGGTAGGCCGCCTGGGCGGCAAGGGTCGCAGACATGTCAGCTCCGGTTGAACATGGCGAGCATGCGACGCGTCACCGCGAAGCCGCCGAAGACGTTGATACTGGCCAGGAGGATCGCCACGGACGACAGCACCGTGACCGCCGTACTGGTGTGGCCGATCTGGAGGAGCGCGCCGACGACGATGATCCCGGAGATCGCATTGGTCACCGACATCAGCGGCGTGTGCAGCGCGTGGTGCACGTGGCCGATGACGTAGTAGCCGATCACGATCGCGAGGACGAAGACCGTCACGTGCGGCAGCAGCGCCGCCGGCGCGAACGCGGCGAGGAGGAAGAGGGCCAGGGCGCCGAGGGCCACGCCGCCGAACCTCTGCTTCGCCGTCGTCGGCGCCTTCTTCGGCGCGGGCTCCGCCGCGGGCGACGCGGGCGCGGGGGCCGGGGCCGCCGAGACCTGGACCGGCGGGGGCGGCCAGGCCGACTCGCCCTCGCGCACGACGGTGATCGAGCGCTGGACCGGGTCGTCCCAGTCGAGGACGAGCCGGGCGTCCTTCCCCGGCGTCATCAGCTTCAGCAGGTTGACCAGGTTCGTGCCGTACAACTGCGAGGCCTGGGCGGGCAGTCGGCCCGCGAGGTCGGTGTAGCCGATGATCGTGACGCCGTTCTCCGTGACGGTCTTCTCGCCCTTCACGGTGCCCTCGACGTTGCCGCCGTTGGCGGCCGCCATGTCGACGATCACCGAACCCGGCTTCATGCCCGCCACCATCTCGGCGGTGATCAGCGTCGGCGCGGGGCGGCCGGGGATCAGCGCGGTGGTGACGACGATGTCGACCTCGCGGCACTGGGCGGCGTAGAGCTCGACCTCGCGCGCCTTGTAGTCGTCGCCCATCTCCTTGGCGTAGCCGGTCTTCGAGACCTCCACCTCGGGGGACTCGATCGACAGGTACTCGCCGCCGAGGGAGCGGACCTGGTCGGCGACCTCGGGCCGGGGGTCGGTGGCGCGGACGATCGCGCCGAGCGAGCCCGAGGCGCCGATCGCGGCCAGACCGGCGACGCCGGCGCCCGCGACGAGCACCTTCGCGGGCGGCACCTTGCCGGCCGCCGTCACCTGGCCGGTGAAGAACCGGCCGAACTCGTGCGCCGCTTCGATGACGGCCCGGTAGCCCGCGATGTTCGCCATCGAGGACAGCACGTCCATCGACTGGGCCCGGCTGATGCGCGGCACGGCGTCCATCGAGAGGGCGGTGAAGGGACGCCGGACCAGGTCCTCGACCATCTCCGGGTCGAAGGCCGGGGCGAACAGGGCGATCACGGTCGCCTCGGGCCGGACCCGGTCGAGCTGGGACGGGGCCGGGGCGTTGACCCCGAGCACCACGTCCGCGGCCACCGCGTCGCCGACGGTCGCGCCGGCGGCCTCGTAGGCGCTGTCGGTGAAGCCGGCCGCGACGCCCGCGCCCTGGTCGACGACCACGTCGTACCCCAGTTTGCGGATCTGTTCGACGGTGGCCGGCGTGGCCGAAACGCGACTCTCACCCGCCCGCGCTTCCTTGAGGACTCCGACAATCACGAGTGTTCTCCGTTCGCTGGTCTGGCCGTCAACGGCGTGTTCCCGACTCGATCAGAAGTGCGCCCGCGAAGGTCCGGAGCACGCCGCTCAGCTTGGCCGCCCGGGGCTCTCCTTGAACAGCACCCGCCGGTGAGGCACACGCAACACTTGACGGACCGGCCCCCGTGCCCCACGCGACGGCGTGCGGGCGGGAGTCGCGACCGCCGGAGGGGCCGCGGCGGCGCCGTCGCCACGGCCGGAGGGGTCCGTGACCGCGCCGGCCCCGCGGCCGGCGGCTCAGCCGATGCGGGTCCCCTCGCCGCTCACCCGGACGCGCGGGTCGCCCGCGCGCAGCGTCACCGTGAGCTCGCCGGGGCGGCCGAGGTCCTCGCCCTGGCGCAGGGTGAGGACGGCGTCCTCGGGGACGAGCCCGAGGTCACGGGCGTAGGCGCCGAACGCGGCGGCCGCGGCGCCGGTCGCCGGGTCCTCCACGACGCCGCCGACGGGGAACGGGTCGCGGACGTGGAAGACGGTGGCCGATTCCCGCCACACCAGCTGGACCGTGGTCAGGTCCAGGCGCCGCATCAGGGCTTCGAGGCGCGCGAAGTCGTACGCGAGGTCGGCGAGTCGGGCGCGCGTCGCCGCCGCGAGGACGAGGTGGCGGGCGCCGGCGAAGGCGACGCGGGGCGGGAAGGCCGGGTCGAGGTCGGCGGCCGGCCAGTCGAGCGCGGCGAGCGCCTCCGCGAGGTCGGCCCCGTCGACCGCCTCGACGTGCGGCTCGACGCTGGTGAGCGTGGCCCGCAGCGTCCCGCCCTCCTCGGTCACCTCCACCGGCACGGTGCCGGCGCGCGTCGCGAAGACCAGCTTCCCGGGGCCCTCCCGCTCGGCGAGGGCGACGGCGGTCGCGACGGTGGCGTGCCCGCAGAACGGCACCTCGGCCCGGGGACTGAAGTAACGGATGCGGTACGCCCTCTCCCCCGGGCCGCCGAGTCCCTCCGGGGGCGCGGTCAGGAACGCGGACTCCGAGTATCCGAGGCCGGCCGCGACGGCGAGCATGTCGGCGTCGTCCAGTCCGGTGGCGTCCAGGACGACGCCGGCGGGGTTGCCGCCGTCGGGAGCGCCGGAGAAGGCGGTGTAGCGCAGTACTTCGGGCCGTGGCGGGTTCGTCGTCATGGTCGTGGCAACTCGGTTCGGGCCCGGGGCTATTCCTGGGCCCGGAGGGGGCCTCGGGAGAAGGGCCGGGGGCCGTCGGCCGAGGGAAGGGGTCCGGTGCCTCAAGGGCCGGGGCCGTCGGTCCCGGTAAACGGGTGCGGCGCCCCAAGGGCCGGAGGCGCGTCGGTCGTGGGAAAGGAGTGCGGCGCCCCAAGAGCCGGAGGCGGGTCGGTCGTGGGAAACGGGTCCGGCGCCTCAAAGGCCGGAGGCGCGTCGGTCGTGGGAAGTAGGTCCCCCGGCCCAGGTGCCCTTCGGGTTCGCCCGCCTAGGGTCGGTCCTCATGGAGAGCACGGAGATCGTCCGCCGCACGACGGCGGAGCGCGTACGCGACACCCTGGGGCGGCTCGCCGCCGAGCGGGACGCATGGGTGTCGACGGCGCACCCCGGCCACGGGCCGCACCAGGTGCCGCTGTGGTTCCTGTGGGACGGGCGGGCGGTGTGGATGTGCACCGCCGCCGCTTCCGCCACCGCGCGGAACGTCCTCGCGGAGCCCCGCGTGCGCCTGGCGCTGCCGGACACCCACGACGTGGTCCTGGTCCAGGGCGGGGCGGAGTGCTTCCCGGACCGGGAGGTGCCCGAGGACGCGGCGCGGGCGTTCACGGACAGGTTCGGATGGGACCCGCGCGCGGAGGAGGGTTCCTTCCTGTACATCCGCGTGGTGCCCGAGACCGTGCGCGCGTGGCGCGGCGAGCGCGAGCTGCGCGGGAGGGTCGTCATGCGCGACGGGAGCTGGCTGGGGTGAGGGCCGGAGCCGGTCCCGTTCGGCCGGTACGCCTCCGGCCCCCGCGCGCCGCGCGCCCGGCCGCCCGTTCGCCTTCCCGGGCGGTCCGCGCCCCGTACCCCTTCCCGGGCTCCGCCGAGCGGGGGCTCCCCCGCGGGCCGGTCACCGCTCGGGGACGAGGAGGATCTCGGGCAGGACGCCGGCGACGGCGGGATCATTCCTGCGGTGCGGGCGGCGTCTCGTCGACGAGGTCCCCGTCCAGCAGGTCGTACAGCGTGTCGGCCGACGGCATGGTGGTGGTGGTGCGACCGGCCAGGTCCGCGGGGGCGGTCATGGCCGTGCCCGCGGCGAAGGCGCCGGTGAACAGTGCGGTTGCAATGAGCTTCTTCAAGGTTTCTGCGTCCGTAGTGACGGCGGCGGAACGCCCCGTCGGAGTTCGGGGCCCGTCCCGGTGAGCCGTCCCGGAGCGGAGTTGCAGATACGTTCCTGCGACAGCTTCGGGACGGTTCGGGCGAGCAGTGGCCGGTTGTGGTCGTTTTCGGAATTCCAGACTCACCAACGACTCCGCCCGCGAGAGGGAACGACCCGTTCGGGTGATCTCCTGCCGGAGGTCCGGGGGCCCTCCACGGCTGACGGCCTCGCTCACGACGGACGGGCCGCCTCCGGCGACCTCGGCACAAGGGGCGGGCAGCCGCCGACGACGACCTCGCCACGACGGACGGACCGCCGCCGGCGCCGGGGCGCACGGCAGCGACGAATCGTCAACTCCCCTCCCAGGTGGCGGTGTCGGGGTCGATGCCGTGGGCCCGCGCACTGGCGTCGACGATCCGGCGGAACCACGCGGCGAGGCCGGGGCGGACGCCGTCGTAGTGGGCGGCGAACCCCGGATCTGCCTCGTACGTGCGGCCGAGGCAGACCTGCATCCGCCGGGTGAGGGGGAAGTACGGGGCGAAGACCTCGCGGTGCCGCTCGACGAGCCGGTTCGCCTCCGGGCTGCCGGGCGCGACGCCGGCGTCCATCGCCTCCCCGAGGGCGCGGTCGAGGCCGGCGACGCCGTCGGCGACGGTCCGCCACTCCTCCGGGGTGCGCGAGGCCGCGCCCTCGGCGTACTGCCGCCACTGCGCCGTGTCGCCGTAGCGCCGGCGGGCCCGGGCCGGCCCGTCCGGGTCCCACTCGGGGCCGAAGATCGCGGCCTGCTCCTCGGCGGTCAGCGTCAGGCCGCGCTCGTGGGCGTCGATCATCCGCTCCAGTCCGGCGTCGAGCCGCTGGAGGCGGTCGATCCGTTCGGCGATCCGGGTGCGCTGCGCGCGCAACGCGCCGGGCACGTCCACGGTCGGGTCGTCCAGGACGACCCGGATGCCGTCCAGGCCGAGACCGAGTTCGCGGTAGACGACGACGCGGTCCAGGCGTTGCAGATCGCCGGTGGTGTAGAGCCGGTATCCGGCGGCCGTGCGCAGCGACGGCCGCGCCAGGCCGATCTCGTCCCAGTGGTGCAGCGCACGGACCGTCACGCCCAGGCGCGCCGAGACCTGACCGACGGTCAGGCCGTCGGCGTCAGCGGTGTCGGGCATGCTCCCCCTTCTCCCCGTGCCCGTCGCCGGGCGGGCTGATCCCCATGGCCGCGAGGTTCCGCGCCTCCTGGCTCGACGGGTCGAAGGGCTTCGCCGCGGTGAAGACGACCCGGGCGTTCTCGGGCGTGATCACCTCCACGTCGCGGGTGTTCCAGGGGGTGTCCCGTGGGCCGTCGACCGAGTCCGGACGCAGCGCACGACACGCCTCGGCGAGGGAATCGACCTGTCCGAGCACGCCCGCGAAGCCGAAGGCCATCGCCGACGGCCGCTCCGGAACGCTCGCCGCCGCCACGAGGAGGACGTCCTGGAACGCCCACCGGCGCAGATGCGTCAGCCTGCCGGGGACGCCGAACAGCTCGAAGAACCCGAGTCCGCGCGTCCAGAAGTCCACCGACGCCGCCAGGTCGTCCGTGGGGATCGTCACGAACGCGGGCATTCCGTAGATGCCGCGGAACGGCTCCGGCGGAACCGCGTCGGGGCCGGGGGCGGGTACGGGACTCGTCTCGAACGCGTTGTAGTGGTCGTTCATGTGCTCCACCCTCCGGCCTCACGCTACGTGAGGGTCAAGCCGGGACCGCGAACGCCGTCCCGTCCGTCCTCCGTCCCGTCCGTCCTCCCCGCCCGAAACCGAGACCGAGGCCGGATCGAGGCCGGTTCGGCACGTCGCACCCGGCGGAGAAGCCCGTCAGTGGTGGCGAGGGGGCCGGCGCGGATTCCGACGGGCCTTCATCGGAGTCGTCGGGAGTTCCGGGGCCGGGAGGCGGTCGCCCGGGTGGCCGGTGACCTCGCCGAAGCGGTCGGAGGCGGCCGCCCAGTCCTCGCGCGCCCGCCTGATCTCCCCGTCCGTGCGGCCGATGAAGTTCCACCACCACTTCATCGGTCTAAGTTTCCGCAGGTCAGAGACTCCCTAGTCCGCTGAAGTCAGCAAAAGTCAGCATCGGCACACCTTCGAGAAGACTGATCCGCCTGTTGATCCGAATCCGGATGGACCAGACGACGGCCAGAACGTAGCCGGTCTCGCGGGCCCCCAGGCCGGCACGAAGCTGCGGATCCTGCCCGTACGCCTCGTCGCCGGTCGGTACACCGCCATCGCCACCGAGATGGTCGACGGCGTAGGCACGGACTTCGTCGCGGACGGAATCGGCGTTCCAGCGGGCGCTTCGCAGCAGACGCGGCATGAGTGCGGGACGTGTGTGACCAGCTTGTTCGGCCAGCCGCCAGCAGTTCTCGTGCTCGATGCCGGACAGCAGCCCGAGCAGGTGCCCGCGGGCGGTCGGTCGCCCGCGGTTCCACCCATCGGAACCGGCCCGGGATCCGGGCCATGGTCCGGTCGGACAACACCCGCCCCTACGAAGTCACACGGGAGTGCCGGCCGAGGATCTCGCCGATGCCCTCGCGATACGAGGTGACGTCGAAGTCGGGAAAACGCGCCGTGAACTTCGAGGTGTCGAAGATGTTGTCACCGCGGTAGCGCGGCAGCAGTTCCTGGACCTCTCCGAGCGGTCCGACGAAGCGGCCGCCGATGGTGAAGACGGCAAGGGGGAGCACGGTGTAGCGGATGCGGCGGCCGGTGATCTCTTCGGCCACGTGGACCAGTTCGGCGTAGGTGAGGCGGTGCGGGTCGACGGGCAGGTGCCAGGTCTGGCCGTAGGCGTCGGGGGTGTTGCCGATCAGGGCCATGGCGCGGCTGGCGTCCGGTGTCCAGATGAGGGACCGGACGGTCTTCGCGCTGACGGGGACGAACGGCCGCTTGCCCGCCTTGATCCGGTCGAAGACGAGCGAGTTGGTCAGGCTCTTGGTCTTTCCCGGGCCGTAGAACTCCGGCGCCCGGCAGATGGCGGCGTCGACCTTCCCCGCGCTCATCGCGTCCAGCAGCGTCGTCGCGATCTGCGCGCGCACCCGGCCCTTGCGGCCGTTCGGCTCGAAGCGGGTCGACTCGGTCTGCGGGGTGGTCGTGCCCGGGTACATGTACGTGTTGTCGAAGAACACGAGCTTGGTTTCGTGCTTCGCGCAGGCGTCGATGACGTTGCGCATCATGGCGGGGAACTGTCGCTCCCACAGCCCCGAGTCCATGGGCAGGCCCACGGTGAGGTAGGCGACCTCGCTGCCCCGAACGGCCCGGTCCGTCGCCTCGGGGTCGGTCAGGTCTGCCCTGACGAGTTGGTCGGTGTCGTGGATCTTCTTGGGGTTGCGGCTGACCAGCCGGATGTCGCGCGTGAAGCCGCGGTACAGCTCCCGGGTGAGTTGTTCGCCGATCGGCCCGTTGGCGCCCAGAACCGTGTGCATGGGATGTATCACTCTTTCTTGTCTACTTGACGCCCGGAAGGCGCTTGAGGATCTTCAGGCCCGCGGAAACGAGGCGGGCGTAGCGTGCGGGGTCGATCCCGTCGGGTGCTCCGACCGGGATCAGCCGCTCGACGGCGATGGTCTGGGACTCGGTGTACTTCAGGAGGCCGTGCTCGCCGTGGCGGCGGCCCAGACCGGAGGCCTTCATGCCGCCCATGGGCGCGTCGACCGAGCCCCATGCCGCGGCGTAGGCGTCGTTGACGTTGACGGTGCCGGCCTGAAGGCGGGCCGCGACGCGCCGCCCGCGCCGCTCGTCACGGGTCCACACGCTGAAGTTCAGTCCGTACTCGCTGTCGTTGGCCCTGGCGACGGCCTCGTTCTCGTCCGCCACGCGGTAAACGGAGACGAGAGGTCCGAAGGTCTCGTGGGCGTACACCTCCATCGTGTCGTCGACGTCGGTGAGGATCGTCGGCTCGTAGAAGAAGGGGCCGAGGTCCGGGCGGTGCCTGCCCCCGGTCAGGACGGTGGCTCCCTTGGACCTCGCATCTTCGACGTGGCGGATCACGGTCTCCAACTGCTTCTGGGAGACCAGCGACCCCATGTCGCCCGAGTAGTCGACGGCCGCAGACAGTTTCATCGCCTCGGTCGCTGCGACGAGCTTGCGGGTGAACTCGTCCCAGAGCGTGTCCGGGACGTAGACGCGCTCCATGGAGATGCACAACTGCCCGGTGTTCGAGAAGCAGGCGCGCACCGTTCCGGAGACCGCTTGGTCGACGTCCGCGTCGTCGAGGACGATCAGGGCGTTCTTGCCGCCGAGCTCCATCGAGCAGTCGATCAGGTTCTCGCCGGCCTGCGCGGCGACCTTGCGTCCGACGGCGGTGGAACCGGTGAACATGAGGAAGTCGGAGTTCTCGATGATGGGCAGGCCGAGTTCGGCGCCGGAGCCCGTGACGACCTGGACCAGTCCGGGCTGCATGCCCGCCTCTTCGAGCAGTTCGACGGCCCACAGCGCGGAGAACGGGGTCTGCGCGTCGGGCTTGGCCAGGACCGCGTTGCCCGCGACGATCGCCGGGAGCGCGTCGCTGATGCCCAGGGTCAGGGGGTAGTTCCACGGCGAGATGACTCCGACCAGGCCCTTGGGGTGGTGCAGCTCCCAGGCCTTCGTCAGTCCCGGCTGGACGCCCTGCCGCTTCTTGGGGCGCAGGTACTCGTGCGCGGTGTTCGCGTAGTACCGCGCGTTGAGGGTGACGTCCATGATCTCCTCGAACGCGTGTCGGCGCGCCTTGCCGTTCTCGAGCTGGATCAGGTCCAGGACCTCGTCCTGGCGGGCGAGGACGAGATCGTGGAAGCGACGCAGTACGGCGGCGCGTTCCCGGACCGGACGGGCCGCCCACGCCTTCTGGACCCTTCGGGCGCGCACGGCGGCCGCCGCGACGTCCTCGGGGGTTCCGTGGGGCACGGTTCCGAGCACCTCGCCGGTCATGGCGTTGGTGACGTCCTGGGTGGACGCGGGGTTCGCGACCCGCACGCGGCGGGCCAGGTCCTCCAGGCGAGGGGAGTCGATGCGCGGCGTGATGCGGTGGGGGGTGGGGGTCGTGGTCATGGACTCGCCCTTTCGTGGATCGAGGAGTCACCGAGGGGCCGACCTGTCGAGGTGCTCCTTCAGGCGCGCCATCGTGCGCCTGTTCTCCCGCCGGACCATCGCCGTGACGAGCGGCCCGACCGGGCGCAGCCGCCCGGCGACGGCGATGCGGCCCGTGCGGGTGACCGTGCACCCTCCGGCCGCCGGTTCGACGCGGTAGACGATGTCGATGACGAGCGCGTCGTCGTCGGTTGCCTGGCGGAAGGCGGCGAGACGGCCGGGGGACGCGTCGGTGACCGTCCCGCGGACTTTTCCCAGGGGGGTGTGGTCGACGTACGTGTCGCCGATCGCCGCTGGTGTCGTCCGTCCCGGCGTCGTTCCCCGGTAGCTCGCGGACCGGGGTAGCCAGTCACCGTACCTTCGCGGGTCGCGCAGGCAGGAGTAGGCCTGTTCCGGTGCCGCTTCGGTGGTGATGCTGATCGTGCTTCGGCATGTCATGTGTCCTCCTCGCCCCGCCCGCGGTGCGGCGTGCGGTCCCTGCGCCTCGGGGCGACGGCGCAGACGGTCAGCCGATCGAGATGACCGTGGGCATGTGCAGGGCGAGCTGTCCGTGGGTCATGACGTCCAGGCGCAGGTTGCGCACCGGTCGCAGGGAACGGATGTCGTCCGACAGACGCCCCTCGCCGAGCGTGAGTTCGATGTCGCGGGGGAACATCCGCGTACCTGACGACAGGGCGTTCGTCTGGCTGAACGTCGTGTGCCAACCGCCGCCGAAGTGGGTGTAGGAGTTCAGGGACGACACCGCGGTCCCGCTGCCGTGCTTCGTCTGCCGGGGCGTCGGGGTCCTGAGCTCGAGGTCGGTTCCGCCGGCGTCGTTGGTGATCCGGCCGAAGGTCGTGCAGTCGTCGATCGAGACGTCGATCTCGGTCACCCACTTCGGGAAGCCGTACCCGTCGTGGCCGCGCACCTGAGCGATGTCGGTGTTCACCGGCAGCGAGAGGACGTACGAGTCGAGGTGGTCGTTCTTCAGCGCTGCCAGGAGGTCGACGGCGCCGAGAGGACCGTGCCGGGCCGGCTTGACGGCGATGCCGACGGCGGCTTCGGTGTAGAAGTCGATGTCGCACACGTCGTAGCGGAAGAGCATGACGGACACCAGGCCGAACCCGGGGGCGATCTGCAGCGGCTCGAGCTCGCGCGGGAGTCGGCGCCGGATGGCGCGCGTGGGGGCGATCATCGTCAACCGGGCGTTCGACATCGCGTAGTAGAAGTTCGGGGTGAAGGTCGGCCCGATCCTCGACCGCACCTCCGCCTTGGGTTGGCTCCTGAAGAAGTCGACGCCCGCCACGCGGGGGTCCTTCGCCACCTCGTCGAGGTCGGCCTGCATCCGGTAGCGATCGAACAGACCACCCGACGGAACGCGCACCGTACGCTCGCCCAGGGCGACCTCTACCGTGTCCCGGGGCCTTTCGGCCTGCGTGTCGTCCATGGCTGCTGCTCCCGTCCTCGTCCTCGGTGTCCTTGGTCCCGGCGACTGCACGACAACCGTACACCCAAATGTTTACGCCGCTCACTTCTGTGTGGATCGTCACTTCCGGCCAGGGGCTCCGACCGCCCCCGCAGATCCATCATTGCCGCAGCGGTCGGCGTCCGCATCGCGGTCCGGACTGCGCGGTCGGCCGGCGACGGTCATCCGCGAGGCTCCGTTTCCCCGCTCGACGAGCCAGTCGGGTGAGGCATGCGAACCGGCGAACCGATGCGTCCCGAGCAGCGACCGGGGATCACCCTTCCGCGGGTGATCCCCGGTCGTCGGCCCGCCCGCCCGGCGGTGCACGCATCAGAGTTCTTCGAAGTGACCCCGGCGTCCGCCCGCCCGGCCGGAGATGCGGAGCGTGTCGTCGATGCCGTTGCCCGTGACGTCACCGATGACAAGGGCGGTCTCGTCGTCGGCCGGGGGGACGACGTCGTGCCAGTCCCCACCGACCTCGTCGGCGGACCGAGCCGGCTGATAGAGGGAGGCGATCTCCGGGCCGGGGCGTCGGGGAGCCGCCGGGGGCAGGAGGGGGACCGCCGGGCAGGAGTTGCGCACCGGCCCGGACAAGGGCGTCGGCGGGTTCCGGATCCGGGGGATGCGCCGCAGGGCCTGCGCGTCGCAGCGAGCCACGAGGACGAGCCGTCCGGCGTACGCACCGGATGATCCGCCGCTCGGGTCCGTAGGCGGCGACATCTCCGACCGGGTCGGCCGCGGCGGTGACATCGGCGGGGAAGGCGGACACGACGGCGAGCGCGCCCTCGACGTGTCCGCCGAAGCCCGGGCCCGGTACGTGGAAGAACCCCAGGAACCGCAGCGAGGGCGCGGTCTGGCTCGGCGACGGCCGCAAGAGCTGGTGCGTCGACCCGCGCAGCGGCCGCCTGGCCCTGATCCGGCCGGAGTTCGCGCACGAGTTCCGGCACCAGAATGGCTCTTTCGACCCGTCTCCGTACCTCGCGGCCGACAGCGCCGTGGCGGTGCAGGCGCGTCCGACACGTCAGCGACACCACCGGCGAACGGGCGGTCGGTCTCCGGACCGGCCGCCCCGGTCGTGCCGCGCCGCCGGTGGGCCGCTCCTCGGTGGGAGCGTGCGTCGAGCGCGGCTTCGTCGGCGCCGCCGGATGCCGTGTGCGCAGTACGGGCCGTGCGGACGTCCTCGGCTATGCGTTGTTGATGAGGAGGATCTTGCCGAGGTGGCCGCCCGCCTCCAGCAGGCGGTGCCCCTCCGCGGCGTCCGCCATCGGTACGGTCCGGTCGATGACCAGCTTCACCGTCCCGTCCTCGATCATCGGCCACACATTCTTCTGCACCTCGGCCACGACCCCGGCCTTGTACTCCTTCGAGCGCGTCCGCAGCGTCGTGCCGTGCACCGACGCCCGCTTGAAGACGATCTCCGCCAGGTTGAGCTGCCCCTCCAGGCCCTTCTGCAGGCCGATCACCACCAGCCGACCGTCCGCCGCCAGGGACCGCACGTTGCGTTCCAGGTAGTCACCGCCCACGACGTCGAGGATGACGTCGTACGGGCCGTGCTCGGCGAAGTCCTCGGTCCGGTAGTCGATCGCCACGTCCGCGCCCAGCTCCCGCGCCTGGGCCGCTTTCCCGGCTCCGCCGACCGTCGTCACCACGCGGGCTCCCAGGGCCTTGGCGATCTGGATCGCCATCGTTCCCACTCCGCCGGCGCCACCGTGCACCAAGAGGGTCTCCCCCGCCTTCAGACCCGCGGTCATGACCATGTTCGACCAGACCGTCGCCGTCACCTCCGGCAGGCCCGCCGCCTCCGTCAGTCCGACGCCCTTCGGAAGGGTGAGCAGCTGCCCCGCCGGCACGGCGACCTTCTGCGCGTAGCCGCCGCCCGTCAGCAGGGCGCAGACCTCGTCACCCACCTGCCAGCCGGTCACACCCTCACCGACCGCACTGATCCGGCCGGAGACCTCCAGCCCCGGGTACGGCGACCAGCCCGGCTGCAGGGGATACAGTCCCCACCGCTGCATGACGTCCGCGCGGTTCAGGGCACTGGCCACCACGTCGACGACCACTTCACCCGCGGCGGGTGTCGGGTCTTCGGCCTCGACCCACTGCAGAACCTCAGGACCACCGTGCTCCGTGATCGACACAGCCTTCATGACAACTCCGTTCACAATCAGAATGAAGGGTTCCGACCCCCGGGGAAGGTACGGCGGCCCCAGCCCACCGAGAACCCAATGTGTACGCCACTTACATTACCCAAGAAAAGTAAGCAGGGCAAACATTTGATCCACGGGCGGTGCCCGGTCCGGCCGTTCGTCGCGGACGGTGTCCCGGCTACGCCCCCGGCGGTGGAGACCGCCGTCGACCGAGGTACCCGTTCCGTTCCGGATCACCGACGGCGGGCAATCCGGGAGTGCCGGGTCCTCGGTTGTCGTCGTCCCGGTAGGCCCCGTTCGACGGCCTGGAGGAGCGCGTCCAGCTCCGCCGGTCCTGTCGCCATGAGCAGGGCGGGGAGAGCCGGGTACTCCCGCGCCACGATCAACGCCGCCTCCAGGAGCCGGTCGACGGTGCTTTCGGGTGCGGGCCGGGTGGAGGGGGAACCGGTGTGGGACACCCGCCTCACCGCGCGCTGGAGTCGGACCGCGAAATGCCGGGACACCTCCTCCACGACGGCGCCCTTCCCGGGAAAGCACCGGTACGGGCTTCCCGGGGAGATGCCGGCACGACGCGCGATGGCGTTCATACCGGCCGCCTGGACTCCCGCGGCCGTGACGAGCTCTTCCGCGACATCCACGATCCGGGAGATCCGCTGTGCGCCTCTCGCCCGACGCTTGCGCCGGGAGGGGGCGGACGCGCCGGCTGCTGGACCGTCGAGGAGCATGGCCGTCTCCGTCTTCACCGTCCGCCCCGCACCTTGAGGGCTCGTTACCGGACCTCACGCATGAAAGTGGCGAGGCCGGGCCGCCCGGAGGTTCCCGCCGGACGTCTCCCGCACACCCGTCAGGACGACGGCGGATGCACTGGAGCGACCGCCCTCCCAGGACTGCGGTTTCGGGTGGGGTGCGGTCGTCACTCCGCCGGCAGGACGATCTCCCTCTTGAGGATCTTGCCGCTCGGCCCCAGCGGCAGCGCGTCCACGAGCCGCACCCGGCGCGGGTACTTGTAGGCCGCCACCCGCTCCTTGACGTACTCCCGCAGTTCCTCGGGGGTGGCCCGCGCGCCGGGACGGAGCACGACCGCGGCCGCGACCTCCTCGCCCAGCTCGGCGTGCGGGACGCCCAGCACGGCGGCCAGGGCGACCGCGGGGTGCTCGTGCAGGACCTCCTCGATCTCGCGCGGGTAGACGTTGTAGCCACCGCGGATGATCATGCCCTTCTTGCGGTCGACGATGTACAGGTAGCCGTCCTCGTCCGCCCGGGCCAGGTCGCCGCTGCGCAGCCAGCCGTCGGGAACGGCGGCCGCCGTCTCCTGGGGGCGGTTCCAGTAGCCCTTCATCACGTTCGGCCCCCGCACGGCCAGCTCACCGATCGCGCCGGGCGACACGTCCTGTCCCTTGTCGTCCACCAGCCGCACTTCGACGTCGCGAATGGGAGTGCCGATGGAGCCGGCCTTGCGGGGCCGGTCGGGGTGGTTGAAGGTGACGACCGGGCTGGTCTCGGACATGCCGAAGCCCTCCAGGACCGGACACCCGAAGCGCCGTTCGAAGCCGTGGAGGATCTCCACGGGCAGCGAGGCGCCGCCGGAGATGCACATCCGCAGGGTCGACACGTCCGCCTCGGACGGGTGCTGGAGCAGCGCCGCGTACATGGTCGGGACGCCCTCGAAGACGGTGGCCCGCTCGCGGGCGACGGCGTCCAGGACGGCCCCCGGCTCGAAGCGGGGGATCAGGACGAGCGAGGCGCCGCTGCGGACGGCCGCGCTCATGGTGCAGATCTGTCCGAAGATGTGGAAGAGGGGCAGGCAGCCCACCACCACGTCGTCCGGTGTCATCCGCTGGATCTGAACACCGTTGACCTCGGTGTTGTGCCGCAGTCCCGCGTGGGTGAGGACGGCGCCCTTGGGGCGTCCGGTGGTGCCGGAGGTGTACAGCAGGACGGCCATGTCGTCGTCATCCGTCTCGGCGACGTCGGACAGCGGCTCGTGCCCGGCCAGCGCCGCGGCGAACGCGGCGGGCTCGACGGCGACGTAGCGCACCCCCGCGGCGGCGGCTCCCCGCGCGCCCTCCCCCGGCGCCTGGTGCCATTCGAAGAGCCGCACCGCGCCGGAGTCTGCGAGGTGGAACTCGGTCTCCCTGGTCTTCAGGAGCGGGTTCATCGGGACGACGACCGCTCCGGCGCGGAGGATCCCGTAGTACAGGACGACGAACTCGGGAACGTTGGGCAGCATCAGGGCGACCCGGTCCCCCGGCTCGACGCCCTCGGACCGAAGCAGCGTGGCAGCACGGGCGCTGTACTCGTCCAGCTCCGCGTAGGTGATCACCCGCTCCCCCAGGCGCAGTGCGGGGTGTCCGGGCTGCCGCCGCGCCGTCTCCTCGAGGAACTTCGCCAGATTGGCCATGACTCGCCTCCGTTACACGGAACCACCGAAATGTTTACGTCGCAGACATCTTGCAGTCCGTAACGAGGTCCGCCCTATGGGCAGCAGGACAGGGCCCGGGTCCACTGATTGTTCGTAGGAACAAAGTCGGTTGATTATGCTGTGGTGATGAATCTTTCGGGCGTGGTTGCGGCGCTTTACGCAAGGCTCCCCGAACTGGCCGAGAAGATGGCTCTGCGCATCCGTTCGGAGGTCGACGCCTACCGGGACGAGACGCTGATCTCACTGGATTCGCTGCGGGACTCCTGCTCCGCCAACGCCGATCTCCTGCTGGGGCACCTCGGTCACGAAGGTGATCCCGAGGCGGGGGCGGCACATGAGACCGGGCGGACCCGGGCGGAGCAGGGCGTCCCCCTGGCCGACACGCTGCGGGCGTATCGCATCGGCTCGGAGCTGCTGTGGACCGAGATCCTCACGGAGGCGCGCACCCGCCCCGAGGTCTCGGACGACCTGCTGGTGTCGGAGTCCGCGCGCTTCTGGGCGCTGTTCGGCCTGTACGTGGAAGCGGTGGCGGTGACCTACCGGGAGACGGCCGCCGAGCTGACCTCACGGGGTCAGGCCAGGCGGTCCGCCCTGGTGGAGGCGCTGTTCACCGGCGTCATCGCCGACGGCACACTGTGGGAGGCCGCCCGGGAGCTGGGCCTGCCGGAGCAGGGGCCGTTCGCGGTCGCCGTCGCGCAGGCCGCCGCGCCGGGCGAGGAGCCACTCGCGGGCGCGGAGGCGGCGTTGCGGAGGGTGGACGCCCCTTCCGCCTGGAGGTTGCTGCCGGATCAGCAGCTCGCTTTGATCGCGTTGCCTTCGGGGGAGTCGGAGAACGCCTGCCTGCGCATCCTGCGACGGAGCCGTGCCCGCGTGGGTTTCAGCCCGTGTTTCGACTCGCTGCGGGACGCTCCGCGGGCTCTGCGCTTCGCCCGCCTGGCCCTGTCCGGGCTGCCGGGCACCGGGCCCGGGGTGGCACGGTTCGACGACAACCCTCTGGCGATGGTCGTCGCCGCGGCGCCCGGCGAGGCCGCCCATCTGGTGGAGGTCACTCTTCGGCCGGTGCTCGACCTGCCGGCCGCGGAGCGGTCTCGTCTTCTGCGGACCCTGGAGCACTGGTTCGCGTCCGGAGGGTCGGCCGACTCGACGGCCCGGAGCCTGTTCGTCCACCCCAACACCGTTCGTTACCGGCTTCGCCGCGTCGAGGAGCTGACGGGCCGGCTCCTCTCCGATCCGCGGGCGACGGCGCAGATCGGCGCCGCACTCCTGACCGTCGGTGGCCCCGGGGGCTTCGACGGCCGTCCCCGTGGCTCGTGAGGCACGAGAACACCCTGCGCCTTCTCCTCCCGGAGAAGGCGCAGGGTGGGATCTGAGGCCGTCACGCCCCCACGGACGTGGGGCGGGGCCCCGGAGGCCGGGACGTTTCTCCTCAGACGCGGCCGGCCGTCTCTCGGCGCGGCGTCTTCTTCTCGATGTACGGGGTCGTGGCCGGAGCCGCGGCGGGCAGGCGCGCGCCTTCGATGTCGACGTCCGGGAGCAGCCGGTCGAGCCAACGGGGCATGCTCCAGGCCCGTCGCCCGAGCAGGGCCATGGCGGCGGGCACGAGCGTCATGCGGACGACGAAGGCGTCGATGAACACGCCGAAGGCGAGCGAGAATCCGATGGCCTTGATGATCGGGTCCTCGTTGAAGACGAACCCGCCGAAGACCGCGATCATGATCAATGCGGCGGCCACGATGACCCTCGCACTGCTGGAGACGCCCTGGGCAACGGCCTCGGCCTCGTCCTTGCTGTGCTCGTAGTGCTCACGCATCCGGCTGACGAGGAACACCTCGTAGTCCATGGCGAGGCCGAAGAGCACGCCGGTGAGCAGGATCGGGAGGAAGCTGGTGACCGGTCCGACGGCCGCCACGTCGAGCAGACCGTTCAGGTGCCCCTTCTGGAAGACCCAGACCGAGGCGCCCAGGCTCGCGCCGACCGAGAGGAGGAAGCCGAGCGCCGCCTTGAGCGGCACCAGGACCGAGCGGAAGGCGATGGCCAGCAGGACCAGCGCGAGGAGGACGATGACGCCGATGAACAGGGGCAGCGCGTCACCGAGCTTGGCGGCGACGTCGACAGCCATGGCCGTCTGCCCGGTGACGTAGAGGGCCCCGCCCGCAGCGGCGACCTCGGGCGCCCGGTCGCGCATGCGGTGGACCAAGTCGGTGGTGGCTTCCGCGTCGGGGCTCGACTTCGGCATCACGGCCATGACCACGACGCCGCCGGAGGGGCCGGCCACCGGGGGCGCGACGGCGGCCACGTTCTCGTCCGCGACCAGCGCGCCGCGCAGCTGCGTCACGGCGCCCTGCCGCTGCCCCTGCGGGATGCCTTCGGTGTCCACCACGGCGATGAGGGTGGCGTTGAAGCCGGGCCCGAAGCCTTCGGTGAGCAGGTCGTAGCTCTTGTGCTGGGTGCTGGCCTCGGGCTGGGAGGCGTAGCTGGGCAGGCCCAGGCGCAGGTCCTTGGCGGGCAGGGCGAGGGCGAGGAGGCCCAGGACGCCGGCGACCAGGACGACGGCGGGCGTGCGGGTGACGCCTCGGACCCAGGCCAGGCCCCAGGAGCCGGGGGCCCGGTTCTCGCGCCCGCCCTTCCGTCGCGGCCGGCGCGGACGCATCCGCTCGCCGAAGACGCCGAGGACGGCCGGGAGCAGGCTGACGGCGACCAGGACGGCGATCAGCACGGTCACGGCGCCGGCCAGGCCCATGACCGTGAGGAACGGGATGCCGGTGATGGCCAGGGCGGCGAGTGCGATGACGACCGTGGCGCCGGCGAAGACGACCGCGCTGCCGGCCGTGGCGGTGGCCCGTGCGATCGACTCCTCCCAGTCGGTGTCGGGGTCGGCGAGCTGCTCGCGGTGCCGGGAGATGACGAACAGCGCGTAGTCGATGCCGACCGCCAGGCCGATCATCAGGGCCAGCACGGTCGCAGTGCCCGTCATCTCCACAAAGCGGGAGACGAACATGGTGCCGAGCACGCCGACGGCGACGCCCAGGAGCGCGGTCAGCAGGGGCAGTCCGGCGGCGACGACGGAACCGAGCGCGACGGCGAGGACCACGAAGGCGATGACGACGCCGACCAGTTCGGCCGGACCACCCGCCTCGGTCTGCGGGAGCATGGCGGAGCCGCCCAGCTCGACCTGCATCCCGGCGTCGCGGAGGGGTTCGACAGCGGTGGCGAGTTCTTCCTTGGCCTCCTCGGTCACCTCGGGGGCCTCGTCCGCGAACCGGACGTCGGCGTAGGCGATGGTCCGGTCGGGCGACACCGTGCCGGTCTCGGTCGGCCGGGAGACGTCGATGACGCCCTCCACGGCCGCCGCCTCGCGCAGGACGCCGTCGAGCGCCTTCCGCTGCGCCGGGTCCGTGACGGCCTTCCCCTCGGGGGCGGCGACCACGATGCGCACGACGCCACCGGCGGCGGGAGGGAACCTCTCCTTGAGGAGGTCCTGCGCCTCCTGCGCCTCGACACCGGGAATGGTGAACTGCGTGGACGTCTTTCCGTGCAGGGTCGCCCCCAGGCCGCCGACGACGGCGAGCAGGAGTATCCAGGTCGCGATCACCCAGCGGCGGTGGCGAACCATCCAGCGCGCCCAGGCGTACAGGCGTGAGGCCATCGAAGCATTCCTAACCGGTCGAGACCCTGAGCAAGGGGAAATCAGGAGGCAGAAGCGCGGTGGAGGGGTCAGGGCAGGCATCTCCACCGCTTGATGCACAGTAACGCATTTTTGCATTCGACTGTAAATTAGCTACCGATGGTAAGATGCCCGCATGACGGGTGACAGCCTCAGGGAACGCAGCAAGGCACGGCGTAGGGAGGCGATCCTCACGGCGGCGTACGAGCTGTTCGCCGGGCGGGGCTTCGACGCCACGAGCATCGCCGACATCGCCGAGGCCGCCGAGGTCTCGCCGCGTACGGTCACGCTGTACTTTCCGACCAAGCTCGAACTGGCGATGGAGCACTTCAACGTGTTCGTCGAGCGGCTCGCCGCGGCCCTGCACGCCAGGCCCGCAGGCCAGGGAATCCTCGACACCGTGGAGCATTGGCTGCGCGAACAGGCGGGCTCCCGCGACGAGTTCGACGAGCTCTACGACCAGATGCTCCAGGCGAATCCCCAGCTCAAGGGGCTCTGCAGGGGCCGTCTGACCGATGTCGTGCAGGACGGCGCCCGGCTACTCGCCGAGGAACAGGGCTGGCGCCCCGACGCCTTCGCCCCGCGCGTTCTGGCGGCCACGGTGGCGAGCGTGATCAGTGAGCTGACGCACCAGTCCGAGCCGGGCGACCTGGAGACCGCGATGACCTTCATCCGCGCCGCGGCCGCCACCCTGCAGCCCGGCTGATCCGGCGCCCGACCCGCTCCTTCCCCGGAACGCGCCGGTGTCCGGTCGGCCCCGGGGAGGCCCCGGATCGTACACAGGATCCGCATCCCGCGGTCACGGACCGCCTCGGCGGCGTCCACGAACGATCGGACGAACGCGACGTCGGTGGCGCCCCCGGTCGGACCGGCCGAGGGGTCGGTGAAGCCGGACTCGTGGAGTTCGGCCCGGGCGTCGGGGCGGCGCCGGGTGAACCCGGCCAGGATGTGCGCGGTCGGTTCGAGCGCGGCACCGACGACGAAGCCCACCCCCAGGGGGGTCCGCTCCTCCCGTCCCGTCCCGTCCGGTCCTTCAGGACCGGGCGGCCGTCGGCGCGCCCACCGTCATGCGCGTCATCACGCGGTGGCGCTCGGCGAGTTCCTGCGGGGAGTGCTCGCCCCCGGCCCGGTACCACTGCGAGACGCCCGTGCACATGGTGACGATCGCCCTGGCGGTCTCGCGCGGGTACGGGGTCGTGAACTCCCCCCGTATGACGCCGTCCTCGACGACGTGGTCCATCAGCCGCTGCTGGCGGTCGCGGGCGGCGATGTAGGTGGTGCGGGCCTCCCCGGTGAGGCTGCGGATCTCGCTGTAGGCGATGAAGGCCAGGTCGCGCTGGTGGGCGTGGAAGAGCACCAGGCACTCCACGAGCAGGTCCAGCCTCCGCGGGACGTCGTCGCCGGCCTCCTCCAAGGCCGCAGTGCTGCGCCGCCACAGGTCTTCCATGGCGTGGGAGACGAGCGCGACGAGCAGTGCCTGCTTCGAGGCGTAGTGGTAGTACAGCCCCGGTACGGAGAGCTCCGCCCGGGAGGCCACCGTCCTGATCGTGGTCCCGTGGTAGCCGTGCTCCATGAAGCAGGCGAGCGCGGTCCGGAGGATGGGCGGCAGTCCGCTGCCCGAGTAGGCCCTCCACGCCACCCCGGCATCGGTCTCGGTCACGGCACTCCCCTCGCCCCGGATCTTGTCGCGTCGGCACGTCAGTATGCAGCGTCGCCCGGTCGGCGGCGACGGCAGACCCCTTGACACGGCGCTTCCGTCACCACAATCCTTCACCGAGCGAGCGCTCGGTAACCCCCCTTTCGCGCATCGTAGACCGAGCGAGCGCTCGGTAATCATCGGCTCGCGCACGGCGCGGGCAGGAGGGATGAGAAATGACGGTTCCCGAAGATCCCACGGCGGGTTCCCCGCTCCCGGCCGGTGTCCCGGCGGAGACGGCGGTCGTCCACGACTCCCTCGTGGCCGCCTGGAGGGACCGCGTGGCGAAGAATCCTGACGCCACGGCGCTGCGCTACTTCGACGGAGCCATGTCCGTACGGGAGGTCGACTCCGCGTCGGACGCCCTGGCCGCCGCGTTCGAGGCGCGCGGGACCGGACGCGGTGACCGCGTCGGGGTCTATCTGCAGAACGTCCCGCAGTACGCGCTGATGCTGCTGGCCCTGTGGAAGCTGGGCGCCACGGTGCTGGGGCTCAATCCGATGTACCGGCGGCAGGAGCTGCGCCGGATCGTCGACGACGCCGGGGCGGTGGGGATCGTCTGCGCGGACACCGACGTCGAGGAGACGCTCGGCACCCTGGCGGGGAGCACGGTCCGGTGGCTGGTCAGCACCTCGGCACTCGACTACCAGACCCGCGACGACACGCGGGTCTTCACGACGGCCGAACGCTCCGCCGCCGCGCCGGACGGCGACCTCGTCGCGCTGATCGGGGAATTCGCCGGCCGTCGGCCCTCCCCGGTGCGACCGACCTGTGACGACCTCGCGTTCCTGACGTACACCTCGGGCACGACGGGGCCGCCGAAGGGTGCCATGAACACCCACGGCAACGTCCTGGGCGTGGTGGCGACCTGCGCGGAGTGGACGGGCCTGAGCGACGGGGACGTCGTGTTCGCCATGGCCCCGCTGTTCCACATCACCGGGGCGGTGGTCAACGCGACGCTCTCCCTGCTCACCGACACCACACTCGTCCTGACGGGCAGGTTCCATCCCGAGGTCGCTCTGGAGGCCTTCGCCGAGCACGGGGTGACCTTCACGATCGGCTCCATCACCGCGTACAACGCGATCCACGAGCTGCCGCACGCCGGACCGGAGCACTTCGCGTCGGCGAAGGCCCTGTACTCCGGCGGCGCGCCGATCCCGCCGGCGACCGTCGAGCGGTTCCGGGAGCGGTTCGGCGTCTACCTCCACAACGGCTACGGGATGACCGAGACGACGTCCGCCGTCATCGCCGTGCCCAGGGGGCGCAGGGCGCCGGTCCATCCGCCGAGCGGGACGCTGTCCGTCGGGATGCCGCTGCCGGGCCTCACCGCACGGGTGGTGGACCTCCACGGCCGACCGGTTCCCCCCGGAGAGCAGGGCGAGCTGGAGCTGAGCGGGCCGCAGGTGGTGCCCGGGTACTGGGGGAATCCTGGGGCCACCGAGCGGACGATGCCCGGCGGCCGGCTCCGTACCGGCGACGTCGCCGTGATCGACGAGGAGGGCTGGGTCTACCTCGTGGACCGGCTCAAGGACCAGATCAACGTGTCCGGTTACAAGGTCTGGCCGCGCGAGGTCGAGGACGCGCTGTACGGACACCCCTCGGTCCTGGAGGCCGCCGTCATCGGGGAGCCGGACGAATACCGCGGCGAGGTCGTCGTCGCCTACGTGTCCCTCAAGACGGGCGCGGACGCCACCCGGGACGAGCTGATCGCCTTCTCCCGCGACCGCCTGGCCGCCTACAAGTGCCCCCGGCGGATCCACTTCGTCACCGACCTGCCCAAGACCCAGAGCGGCAAGATCCGGCGCGCCGAACTCCGCGGCACCGGTACCGCCTCCCCTTCGAAGGACTGATCCAGTGAGCAGCAACCACACCGCCCGGGATCGTTTCCGGGGCCGTACCGCCGTCGTGACCGGCGCCAGCCGGGGCATCGGACTGGCCGTCGCCGAACTGCTCGTGTCCGAGGGGGCACGGGTCTGCCTCACCGCGCGCAAGGCCGGTCCGCTCGAAGAGGCCGCGGCCGCGCTCCCCCCGGGCAGTGTCGTCACCGTCGCCGGCCGGGCGGACGACCCCGAGCACCGGCGCGAGGTCTTCGACACCGTCGCGCGCGAGTTCGGCGGCCTCGACGTCCTGGTGAACAACGCGGGCATCAACCCGGCCTACGGGCCCCTCACCGAGCTGGACCTCGACGTCGCCCGCAAGGTGCTCGAGGTCAACGTCCTCGCCACCCTCGCCTGGGTCCAGGACGCGGCGGCCCACCCGGTTCTGGACTTCGCCGAACGCGGCGGGAGCGTCGTGAACCTCTCCTCCGTGACCGGGGAGACCCCGTCACCCGGCATCGGCCTCTACGGGGTGAGCAAGGCGGCGGTGTCCCACCTGACCAGGACGCTGGCCGTCGAGCTCGGTCCGGCGATCCGTGTCAACGCCGTGGCGCCGGCCGTGGTGAAGACGCAGTTCGCCGAGGCCCTCTACGAGGGCAAGGAGGACGAGGTCGCCGGGGGCTACCCCATGAAACGGCTCGGCCTCCCCGCCGACATCGCCTCCGCCGTGGCGTACCTGGCCTCGGACCAGGCCTCCTGGGTCACCGGCCACGTCCTCACCGTCGACGGCGGCCTGACGGCCGCCGGCGGCACCGCGTGAGAACCGCACCCGAGTCCGCACCCGAACCCGAAAGGACCGTCATGCCCTTCAGTGATCTCCCTCCCGAGGTGGAGGAGCTGCGGCAGCGCACGCGCCGGTTCGTACGCGAGATCGTCGTCGACGAGGAGCCCGCGCCGGGCGGACGCCTCGACCGGGTCACGCGCGACCGCCTGCAGGCGGCGGCTAAGGAGGCCGGTGTCTTCGCGCCGCTCGTGCCGAAGGAGTACGGCGGGCAGGGTCTGCCCATCGAGCACTGGTCGCCGGTCCTCCAGGAGGCCGGCTACTCGCCGATCGGTCCCTCCGCGCTCAACTGCATGGCCCCCGACGAGGGGAACATGCACATGCTCCACCTCGTCGCCACCGAAGAGCAGAAGGAGCGGTACCTCGTGCCGCTGGCCGCGGGGGACGTCCGGTCCTGCTTCGGCATGACCGAGCCCCACCCGGGGGCGGGCTCCGACCCGGCGGCGCTGCGGACCCGGGCCGTGCGCGCCGGCGGCGGCTGGGTCATCGACGGTCGCAAGCGGTTCACCAGCGGTGCCGTCGGCGCCGGGTTCTGCATCGTCATGGCGCGGACCCCGGCCGTCGACGGCTCCCCGGAGGGGGCCACCATGTTCCTCGTCGACATGACGAACCCCGGCATCCGGGTCGGCGAGCCGATCCACACCGTCGACCGCGCGATCGACGGCGGCCACCCGCACCTGTACCTGGAGGACTGTTTCGTCCCCGACGACGCGGTGCTCGGCGAGGTCGGACTCGGATTCCGTTACGCGCAGGTACGGCTCGGCCCCGCCCGGCTCACGCACTGCATGCGGTGGCTGGGTCTGGCCCGGCGGGCGCACGACATCGCCCTCGACCGGGCGGCGCGGCGGGAGCTGTTCGGCGGTCCGATCGACTCGCTCGGTCTGGCGCAGCACCTGATCGCCGAGTCCGTGATCGACATCGAGACCTCCGACGCGATCATCACCAAGACCGCCACGCTGCTGCACAGCGACCCCAAGGCGGGCTCGGCGATGTCCTCGGTCGCGAAGGTGCACTGCTCGGAGGCGATCTTCCGGGTGATCGACCGCGCGATCCAGATCTGCGGCGGGGACGGGGTCTCCGACGGCCTCCCGCTGGCGCAGTACCTCAACGAGGCCCGCCCGTTCCGCATCTACGACGGCTCCAACGAGACCCACCGGTGGGCCATCGCCCGCCGAGCCTCGGCCGGCCGCAGCGCCGCGGTCCGGGCCGGCGAGTCGTACCAGGGCGACGCGGTCACGGGTCGGGACGGGGGCGCGTGATGCTCACCGTCCCCGACGGGGTGGAGGTCGTCGCGAGCCGGGAAGCGGCCCGGCACCTCGAAAGCCCTCCCCTGCTGGTGGTCGACGCGGTCACCGGCTTCCTCGACGCGCACGGCGTCGGGCGCGGTCCGCTCGCGTGGCGGCGCATCGGCGACGGCCACTCCAACATCACCTATCTGATCGAGCGCGGCGGCGACCGCGTCGTCCTCCGGCGTGGTCCGCGGCCGCCGCTGCCGAGGTCGACGCACGACATGGTGCGCGAGGCCCGCGTCCAGAAGGTCCTCCACGGACACGGGATACCCGTCCCGGAGATCCTCGCCGTCTGCGAGGACGAAGCCCTCCTCGGCGTGCCGTTCTACCTCATGAGCCACCTCGACGGGACGGTCGTCACCGACGCGGTCCCGGCCCACCTCTCCCCTCCCGAGCAGCGGGGCGCGACCAGCGAGGCGGTCGTCGACACTCTCGTCGCCCTGCACGGCATCGACGTGTCCGGAGGGGAACTCGCCTCCCTGGGCTCGCCCGACGGCTACCTACGCCGCCAGGTCGACCGTTTCAGTGGGCTGTGGGAAGTCAACGCATCGCGCACCCTGCCCGCGGTGGAACGCATCGCGGACTGGCTGGTCCGCAACCTGCCGACGAGCCAGGCGGCCTCGGTGGTGCACGGTGACTACCGCATGGGCAACCTCATGTTCGCCCCCGAGGCACCGGCCAGGGTTCTCGGGATCCTGGACTGGGAGATGGCCACGCTCGGTGACCCGCTCGCGGACCTGGGGTATCTGACCGCCACCTGGTCCGAGGCGGGCACGCCCTCCACTCCCCTGGAGCTGACACCGGTGACCCGGGCGCCCGGCTACCTCACCCGGCGCCGGCTGGCGGACCGCTACCGGTCCGGCACCGGCCTCGACCTCACCGCGCTCCCCTGGTACCAGGCCCTCGCGCTGTGGAAGGCGGCGATCTTCTGCGAGGCGATCTACGCCCGCTGGCAGCGCGGCGAACGCCCGCACGACACGGACTTCGGCCCGTCGCTCGAAACGGGTGTCCCCCGGCTGCTGGCCACGGCGGCCCAGTACGCCGGTCTGATCTCGACTCCTCGCGCCTGACACCCGACGGCGTTCCGGCACCGCCCCACCCCTCGGTACCGGACGTCACTCCGCCCTGCCCGAACACAGTGAAGGAGCAGCCATGAGCAACTCGAAGACGGACCCCGGGGCAGCGACCGGGAAAAGAGACCGCCCCGCACCCACCCTGCGGTCGAGGCGCAAGTCCCTCTTCGCCAGCACGGTCGGCAACGTCCTGGAGTGGTACGAGTGGAGCGCCTACGCGGTGTTCGCACCCTTCATCGCCACCGTCATGTTCAACCCGTCCGACCGGGTGTCGGCGCTGCTGTCGACCCTGGCCGTCTTCGCGGTCGGCTTCCTGATGCGCCCGCTGGGCGGCATCGTCTTCGGGCGGATCGCCGACCGGCGGGGTCGCAAGTTCGTGCTGGTCACCACCATGCTGATGATGGCCGGCGGCAGTCTCGTCATCGGCCTCATGCCCACCTACGCCTCGATCGGGGCCTGGGCCTCGCTGATCCTCCTGCTCTCCCGCATGGCGCAGGGATTCGCCCACGGCGGCGAGTCGGCGACGGCCAACACCTACGTCGCGGAGATCGCGCCGAGCGAGAGCCGCGGGCTGTGGGGGAGCATCGTGTTCGTCGCGATCTTCGGCGGTTCGGCCCTCGCGTACTCGGTGGGCGGGGCGGTGACGTCCGTGCTGTCCGACGGCGCCGTCGCCGAGTGGGGCTGGCGCGTCCCCTTCCTCCTCGGCGCCCTCCTCGCCCTCGCGGCGCTCTGGCTGCGCCGCAGCATGGACGAGAGCGAGGTGTTCGCGGAGGACAGGGCCGAGGACGGGACGGACGACGGGGCCCGGCCGCTGCCCCGAGGGCAGGTGGTTCGCGCCGTCCTGCTCGTGATCACGATGACCTCGGGAATCACCGCCGCCCACTACACCTGGACCTCGTACGTGTCCACGTACGCCATCACCCGGATGGGCATGGACGCCGGCGTGGCCTACTGGTGCTCCGTCGCGGCGCAGTGCATCGCCCTGATCACCCTCCCGATGTGGGGACGCCTCTCCGACAGGGTCGGACGCCGTCCGATGATGATCGCGTTCGCGGTGCTGATGATCGTCCTGCAGATCCCCCTGACCGAGCTGATCGGCCCGGAGGGCTGGACGCTCCTGGTGGCGTCCTCGATCGCGCTCGCGGTCGTGGCCGTCCCCGGGGCGCTCCTGTCGGCCACGATGGCGGAGAACTTCCCGACTCGGGTCCGGACCCAGGGCATCGGGTTCGCGTACTCCGTCTCCGTCGCCGTCTTCGGGGGCACCGCGCCCTATCTGAACCAGCTCTTCGTCGAGTGGGGGGCGGCCCGGCTCTCCAGCCTCTACATCATGCTGCTGTGCTCCTTCACGGGTCTCGCGTGCTACCTCATGCGGGAGACCCGGGGCATCCACCTCAAGGACGCCTGACGCGGTTCACGGCGTGGCGGGAGGCAGGGTGAAGCGGAAGGCGCCCGCCCCGCCGCCCAGTTGGAGCCAGAGGTACTGGGGCTGGGTGACGACGCGCAGGGCGACGGCGGCGCAGCCGGGGCAGCGGGCGGTCAGGCCGGGCTCGGGGCCGTAGACGTGCAGTTGGGCCACGGTGGCGGGCCGACGGCAGGAGGGGCAGAGCCGCCACGCCGTGGTCGGGTCGACGGCGAAGACCTCTCCGAGCGGCCCGGCCAGGGCGTTGCCGTCGAGGTACAGGGGGTGCTCGTTCATGGAGGGCTCCTCACCGTGCGGCGTGGGGTGTCAGCCGAAGCGTTCGGTACGGATGCGGTCGGGCGCGTGTCCGGCGGCCAGGAGGAGGGCGCCGGCGTGCTCGACGAACCCGGTGGGGCCGCAGACGTAGCAGCGTGCCTCCACCGGGGACGACAGGACCGGCAGGTCGCGTTCCGTCATGCGCCCCGGGGGGCGTTCGGAGCCGTCCGGCGCGGTACGGGTGTAGAGGCGCCGCACGCCCACAGTGCCGCCGGCGCTTCCGGCGGCGTCGAGTTCCGCGGCGTACCAGACCTCGTCCGGGTCGCGTACGGAGTAGAGGAGGGCGCAGGAGTCGTCCGACTCCGACGCGAGCCGGGCCCGGAGCATCGCCATCAGCGGCACTATGCCGGAGCCCCCGGCGACCAGGAGAAGCGGGCCGGGGTCCTGCGGCGTCCACACGAACCAGCCGCCGAGGGGCCCTTCGACCTCCACTTCGGCGCCCACGGGGAGGTCGTCGGCGAGGTACGGGGAGACCTCGCCCCCGAACGCCGCCTGGACGCCCAGTTCGATCACGTCGGCGTCGGCGGGGGCGGCGAGCGAGTAACTCCGCACGGCCCGGTAGCCGTTGTCGGCGGTCAGCCGTACGTCGACGTGCTGCCCGGGCAAGTGTCCCTGCCATCGGGGGACCTCGAACCTCAGGGTGCGGCCGGTCGCGGTCTGCTTCGTCCGCTCCGTGAGGCGGGCCCGTCGCCACCCGTGCATCAGTCGCTCCAGTGGCGCTGCTCGCGCCAGGGGTCGCCGTAGTCGTGGTAGCCGGCGGACTCCCAGAACCCGGGTTCGTTCTCCGGGGTGAGGACGAGGCCCTTGACCCACTTGGCCGACTTCCAGAAGTACAGGTGAGGGATCACCAGCCGGGCCGGGCCGCCGTGGTCCGGGGAGAGCGCGTAGCCGTCGAAGGAGTGCGCCAGCCAGGCCTTGCCGCCGGTGACGTCCTCCAGCGGGAGGTTGGTGGTGTAGCCGTCGAAGGACTCGGCGACGACGAAGTCGGCGGCGGTCCCGACCTGGTCGAGGAACGCATCGAGGGGGACGCCGCGCCAGCGGGTGTCGAACTTCGACCAGCGGGTGACGCAGTGGATGTCGACGGTGGGCTCCTCCTGCGGGAGCGCCATCATCTCCTCCCACGTCCAGGTGCGGCTCTCGCCGGTCTCGGCGGTCACGGTGAACGACCACCGGTCGGTGGGGATGTGCGGGGTGGGGCCGGCCGACAGGACGGGGAACGATTCCGTCGGGTACTGCCCGGGCGGCAGCCGCGCCATGAGGTCGTGGGCCTTGCCCCGGAACCCGGGTGACAGCTCGCCCATGGGTTCATTCCTCCCGCTCGAAGTCGGCTTTCGCCCGTTCCTCGTCGCGGTCGGCCTGGCCCGCGGCGTACAGCTCGCGCACGAACGTGCGGGCGTACTCGGGAGGGATGCCGGTGCCGAGCCGGAGCAGGCGGTCCGTCCAGGGGGCGAGAGGGTCGCCGGATTCGTTCATGGGGACCTCCCCGTGGGAGTGGAGGGGTGCGCCTGTCTGCCGGTGGCAGACCCGGCGGGGCGGTCGTCCCTGGGGCCGCTCCTTGTCCTCCCTCCCATGGTCCCCGCCTGCCGTACGGGTGCAACCCGGCGGCCGGAGGCCCTGCGGTGCGTCCGGCGGTCGGACCGGGGCCGGCGGTCAGACCGGGACGAGTCCGAGTTCGGCGCAGCCGTGGCGGAGCGCGTCGAGCCCGAAGGCGGTGACGGGTCCGACGACGCCGGGGGTGGCGTCGGGGCCGGTGGCATCAGAGCCGGTGGCGAGGCGGTCGGCCGCCCAGGCGAGGAGTTCGCCGGTGAGGGTGTAGGGGTTGGGTCCCTCCAGGTGGACCTCGGCGAGCGGGGTCCGGCTCCGGGCGCCCGCGTCGGCGACGGCGACGACGTGGGAGGGGATCCGCGCGCGTAGGGCGGCGTCGGGGCCGCCCGGCGGGCCGGCCAGCAGGGGGCGGGTCAGCACGTCGGTGATCCGGTCGCCCGCCGGGAGGCGCGTGGCGGCGTTGACGAGGGCCGAGTAGAGGGAGAGGGGGCGGCTGAGTGCGGGGAACCAGCCGTTGTAGACGGTGACGGCGTCGAGGGCCGGGAACTCCTCGGGCAGGAACAGCACTTCGGTGCCGGAGACGAGGAACGCGGACTTGCGACGGCCCCGCACGGTGAAGCGGCGGACGCGGGAGGCGGTGCGTTCGTCGACGAGCCGGTGCCGGTACCAGCGTGCCGAGGGCAGGGTCAGGCCGTCGCGCATGGTGGTGCGCGTGCCCCGGCTGATGCCGCGCCAGATGGGGCCGGTGGAGAAGTAGCCGACGCCGACGGCCCGCGCGGCCGGCCCCGCCTCCCGGAGGGCGAGGGCAGCGGCGAGGAGGCCCGGCACGTAGTCGTAGCCGAAGGCGGGCAGCATCACCGCGCCGGTCTCCCGGGCGCGCCGGTGGTGCCGGGCGTGGAGGGTGCGGACGAAGCCGACTTCGCCGCTGGAGTCGAGGTAGTGGGCGCCCGCGTCGGCGGCGGCCTGCGCGACGGGGAGGCCGAAGCGTTCGAAGGGGCCGACGGTGGTGATCAGGACGTCGCCGCGGCGCAGGTGCTTCCTCAGGTCGTCGGGGGTGGCGGCGTCGACGGTCAGGTGGTCGAGGCCGCCGGAGCGTGCGGCGAGGGCGGCCAGTGCGGCGGGGTCGCGTCCGGCCACCGTCGGCTCGACGCCCCTGCGGAGCAGGGCGTCGAGGACGAGGCCACCGGTGTAGCCGGTGGCGCCGAGCAGGATGATGCGGCTGTTCATCGCTTCCTTCCCAGGAGCGGATGGGTCCGGGACACGGTCTTGGCGATGAGCGCGAAGGACCGGGAGGTGTGGGGCGCGTAGACGAGGCGGAGGGTGTCGGGCCACGTGGGCTTGGAGAGGACCGGCTTGTGGTGGCTGAAGGTCTCGAAGGACGTCTTGCCGTGGTAGGCGCCCGTGCCGGATTCGCCGACGCCGCCGAACGGCAGGTTCGGCACGCCGAGGTGGATCATCGGGGCGTTGCGGACGAGCCCTCCGGACGAGGTCTGCTCCAGGAGGGTCCGCCAGGCCGTCTTGTCGCGGGTGAACGCGTACAGGGAGAGGGGCTTGTCCCGGGCGTTGACGAAGTCGACGGCCTCGTGGACGTCCCGTACGGTCAGGACGGGGAGGATCGGGCCGAAAATCTCCTCCGACATGGCGGGGGCGCCGGGCGGCACGTCGGTCAGGACGGTGGGGGCGATGTAGCGTTCCCCGGCGTCGTGGTCGCCTCCGGTGAGGAGATCGCCTTCCGCCATGAGGCCGGTCAGGCGCTGGTAGTGCCGGTCGTTGACGATGCGCCCGTAGTCGGAGCTGGTACGGGGGTCGTGGCCGAACATCTGTTGGACGACGCCCGGCAGCGCGGCCAGCAGCGGGTCGCGGGCGGCGCGGGTGACGAGGACGTAGTCGGGGGCGACGCAGGTCTGGCCGGCATTGGTGAACTTGCCCCAGGCCAGGCGGCGCGCGGTGATGGCCATGTCGGCGGTCTCGTCGATGAAGACGGGTGATTTGCCGCCGAGTTCGAGGGTGACGGGGGTCAGGTTCTTCGCCGCCGCGGTGGCCACGATGCGGCCGACGGTGCCGTTTCCCGTGTAGAAGATGTGGTCGAAGCGCTCCGCGAGCAGCAGGGTCGTCTCCTCGACCGCTCCTTCGACCACGGCGACGGCCTCGAGGTAGCGGGGCAGGAGGTCGGCGAGCAGGGCGCTGGTGGCGGGGGCCAGTTCGCTGGGTTTGACGACGGCCGCGTTGCCGGCGGCCAGGACGCCGACCAGCGGGTTCAGGGTGAGGGTCAGCGGATAGTTCCAGGGCGCGATGATCAGGCAGACGCCGAGGGGTTCGGGGTGGACGCGGGCCGTCGCCGGTTTGATGTTCAGGGGTACGGCGACCCGTCGGGGCCGCATCCAGCGGTCGAGGTGGCGCAGGGCGTGCTCGATCTCGGCCAGGACGCCGCCGATCTCGGTGAGGTGGGACTCGGTGCGGCCCTTGCGCAGGTCGTCGTAGAGGGCTTCCTCGATGGCCGGGGTGTGGTCCCTGAGGAGGCGGCGCAGGGCGTGGAGCTGGCGGCGGCGCCAGGCCGCCGGCCGGGTGATACCGGAGTCGAAGACGGCCCGGAGTCGTACGACGGTCTCCGGTATGTCCTGGTCCTGCTGGGTCACGGACGCGGTGGTGCCGGTCATGGGCGCGAGCCTTCCGGACGGTGGGGCGGGGGCGGTGTGCCTGTCGGGCAGTGGGGGACGGGGGCGGGGGGCGGGGGGCGTACCGGGCGGCGGGGCGAGGGTGGTGCGCGTACCGGGCTTCAGCGCGCCGCAGTGGCCTTCACATCGGCGACGATGCGTTCGGCGAGGCTCTCGGAGGACGGCGGGTTCTGCCCGGTGTACAGGTTGCGGTCGACCACTACGTACGGCCTGAGCGGGAGGCGGGCCTTGGAGTACTCCGCCCCGCTCTCCCGCAGCCGGTCCTCAAGGAGCCAGATCGCCTTGCGGCCGAAGCTGTTGAACTTCTCCTCCAGGTTCGAGAGGCCCGTCATCCGGTAGCCGGTGAAGGGCCACGACCCGTCCTCGTTCTTCGCCGCGAACGCGGCCGCCGGCGCGTGGCACAGCAGCGCCAGTGGCTTGCCCGAAGCGAGGACCCGGGTCAGCAGCGCGCCGGAGACCGGGTCGACCGACAGGTCCTCCATCGGGCCGTGTCCGCCCGGGTAGAACACCACGTCGAAGTCGTCCGGGTCGATGTCGTCCAGTGATCGGGGACTGTTCAGCTCGTCCTGGATCGAGTCCAGGTACGCGGCCACCTCGCGCAGCTTCGAAGGCCAACCGGCCGTCTTCGACATGCTCAGCCGGTCGAGCGTCGGAACCTTCCCGCCCGGGGTGGCGAGGGTGATGTCCCATCCCTCCCGGGAGAAGATCTTGTGCGGCATCGCCAGCTCTTCGCCCCAGAAGCCCGACGGATGCACCTCCCCGTCCCGCAACGTCCAGCGATCGGCCGCGGACACGACGAACAACACCCTGGTCACCACAAACCCTCCTCCTGCCGAGGCGGTCCCGCCGCCGAAGCGGTGGACACGCATCTGCCGATATAAGGCGCAAATGGCCTTGAATCATCATCCGCCCCACGAGGGGCATGGGCGACCGGCACCCGCTCGGGGCCTCGCACTTCATGACTGACACAGTACGTCACTTCTGGCACAGACTGCCAAGTCTGACACTGTTAGCCTTTCTGCATGAGGGAGAACACCGCACCCGGCCTGCGCATGAAGACCCGCCGGGCCGTCACCGAAGCCCTGGCCGACACCGCTCTCGACCTCTTCGACAGCAGGGGTTTCGACCAGGTCACCGTGGCCGACGTCGTCGCGGCGGCGGGCATCTCACAGCGCAGCTTCTTCCGCTACTTCAGCAACAAGGAGGACGTCGTCTTCGGCGACCGCATCCCCTCCGCCGAGGAGGTGCGGGACGAACTCCTCCGACACATCGACGACGCCCCCGCCTGGGAGGCGCTGCGCGCCACCTTCCGTACGGCGGCGCTCCAGATGGACGCCGACGAGGGGCGCTGGAAGCGGGCGACCCGCGTCATCTGCCACACGCCCGGCCTGCGCGCGCGCTACCTGGAGAAGCACCTGGCCTGGACCGACGCCCTCACGCCCGAGATCGCGTCCCGGATCGACCCTGGCGGCCCGAACGGCTCCGGCGATCCGGCCGGCGCCGGCAGTCCCGACGCGGAGCTCAGGGCCCATACGATGATCAACACCGCGCTGGGCTGCTTCGACGTCGCCCTCGCGCGCTGGGCCGACGGCGGCACGGACCTCTCCCTCGCCGCCCTCGTCGACGACGTGTTCGGGTTCGTACGGTTCCCCCACGCCTGACCGGCCCCTCCCCCGGGGCGCCGCACCCCGGGTCCGCGCGGTCCGCGACACCGGTCGCCCGCCTCACGAGGAACGAAAGGGCGGCGCCGTTAAGAGAGTCGGCGGCGGGCCCTGCGGCCGGGTTGCGGAGGGCAGAAGGGGCGCGAACGATGGAGGCGGGCGCGACGCCCGGGGCGGGGGCCGCAGCCACGGTCGGCGAGGCCGTGCGAACAGGGCACTCACGTGCCCGTGACATGGAGCGGACATGACCGATCTTCCTCCTCCGATTACGCCCTATCTCGAACCGGCGGCGAAGGAGCTGTGCGAGGCGACCGATCCCCACCCGCGGATCTACGAGGTTCCGCCGGAGAAGGGCCGCGACATCCTGCTCGGCCTGCAGAGCGACGTGAGCGTGCCCCGTCCGGAGGTGGACGAGGAGTGGGTCGACGTGGACGCGGGCGAGTGGGGCACCGTCCGCACCCGGATCATCCGGCCCAAGGGAGTCTCCGGACCGCTGCCGGTGGTCTTCTACATCCACGGCGCCGGCTGGGTCTTCGGCGACGACAAGACCCACGACCGGCTCTTCCGCGAACTCGCCGTCGGCGCGGGCGCCGCGGGCGTCTTCCCGGTCTACGACCGCGCCCCGGAGGCGAAGTACCCCACCCAGGTCGAGCAGAACTACGCCGTGGGCCGGTGGGTCCTTCAGCACGGCGCCGAGCACGGCCTGGACACCTCCCGGATCGCGGTGACCGGCGAGTCGGTCGGCGGCTGCATGTCGGCCGTCTTCGCGCTGATGAACAAGGAGCGCGGCGGAATCGACCTCAAGGCCCAGTGCCTGCTCTACCCGGTCGCGAACGCCGACTTCGACACCCCCTCCTACCTGCAGTTCGCCGAGGGCTACTACCTCACCCGCGACGGCATGAAGTGGTTCTGGGACGCCTACACCACCGACCCCGCCCAGCGCGCCGAACACCACGCCTCCCCGCTCCGGGCCACCCTGGACCAGCTCAAGGGGCTCCCCAAGGCCCTGGTCATCACCGACGAGGCCGACGTCCTGCGCGACGAGGGCGAGCAGTACGCCAACAGACTCCGCGAGGCCGGCGTCGACGTCACCTCCGTGCGCGTGGCCGGCATGGTCCACGACTTCCTCCTCCTCGACAGCCTCCGCGACACCCGCGCCGCCAACGTCGCTCGCAAACTCGCCGTCGACTTCCTCACCACCGCCCTCCACGACAACTGACCCCCCCCACCCGACACGGGCCCGGACCACCGTCCGGGCCCGTCGTTCGTCTGCGACGCAGCACACATCCCTCGATGTTTACGTTGATTACATTCATGCGCTAATGTGAGTAGTGCACACATCGCAAGCGTTCACGAGGGAAGAGAAAACGGAATGACCAGCGAACTGTTCGCACCGCTGTCCCTGCGCTCCGGGCAGGTGCTGAAGAACCGGATCGGGAAGGCGGCCATGGAGGAGAACATGGCCGGGGCCGGCCAACTCCCCGACGAACGCATCCTCACGCTGTACCGGCGCTGGGCCGCCGGCGGCGCCGGGCTGCTGATCACCGGCAACGTCATGGTCCACGCCGAGGCGCTGACCGGACCCGCCGGTGTCGTGCTCGACGAGCACGCCCCCCTGGAGCCGTTCACCGAGTGGGCGAAGGCCGGCAAGTCCGACGGGGGCGCGATATGGATGCAGATCAACCACCCCGGACGTCAGGTGGCCTCCGACATGCCCGGCGTGGTGTGGGGGCCGACCGACATCGGCGTCAGCCTGGGCAAGCACAGCAGCCGCTTCGGCAAGCCGACCGCCATGACCCCGCAGCAGATCGAGGAGACCGTGGCGCGGTACGCCGTCACGGCCCAGCGCGCGGAGAAGGCCGGCTTCGACGGGGTGGAGGTCCACGCGGCCCACGGCTACCTGCTCTCGCAGTTCCTCTCCCCTCTGGTCAACAAGCGCACCGACCGGTGGGGCGGATCACTGGAGAACCGCGCCCGGATGCTCCTCGACATCGTCCGCGCCGTGCGGGCCGCCGTTTCGCCGTCCTTCACGGTCGCGGTCAAGCTCAACTCCGCCGACTTCCAGCGCGGCGGCTTCGACGCCGACGACGCCCGCCAGGTCATCGAGATGCTCGAACCCCTCGGCGTCGACCTCGTCGAACTCTCCGGCGGCAGCTACGAGAGCCCCGCCATGACCGGCCGCTCCACCGACACCCGCACCCGCGCCCGTGAGGCGTACTTCCTGGACCTGGCCAAGGACCTCGTCACGACCAGTCCGCTCCCCCTGATGCTCACCGGCGGCATCACCAAGCGCGCCACCGCCGAGCAGGTCCTCGCCAGCGGTGTGTCGGTCGTCGGCATGGGCACCGCCCTCGCCGTCACCCCCGACCTGCCCGACCGCTGGAGCAAGAACTGCGAGGCCGACCGCTCCATACGTCCGGTGAACTGGTCCGACAAGGCCCTCGCCTCCGCTGCGAGCATGGCCCAGGTCCGGCACCAGATGCGCCGCCTCGCCCGTGGGAGCAGCCCCCGGCCCGGCACTCACCCGGCGATCGCCCTGGTCTCCGAGCAGCTCAAGCAGCGCAAGGCCCTGCGCGGCTACCGCACCTGGCTGGCCGGGCCCCGGGGCGAGGTCTGACCGACCCCGCCGAGACCGATCGACCCGGGACCGCCCCCTCCCCGGATTCGCCGGGCATCTCACACTCCCCAGTGTTGACACTGCAAACACCGCGCCCTACAGTCATGTATGCACCGCACACATCAGAGAGGAACCCCGCCATGTCTTCGTCTTCGAGCCGGCAGAAGGACACCGTCAAGGTCGACCTCGGAGGCCGTGAGGTCACCGTCCCCAAGGGGGGCCTGTACGACCGCTACCGCATGGCCCCCGACCTCGACGCGATCGCCCGCGACCCGCGCGTCAGCGGTGTGGACTTCTTCCGGAAGATGCCGAAGGTCAAGGTCGACTCGCCGATCGGCCCCACGCTCACCCCGAACTTCTACTACGCCGTCTCGACCGCCCGGCTGACGATGATCGCGCCCTCCCGTGCGATCCGTGCCCGGCTGCCCGAGGAGCTCTCGCCGCTGGAGGTCGCGCCGGGACTCGGCCTGGTCTCGGTGATGTTCTTCCGCTACGACGTGTGCGACATCGACTTCTACACCGAGGCGGCCGTGGGCATCGCCGTGAAGCCCGCGCGGCACGGCAAGCTCGGCTTCTTCGACCTCGTCTCGGGCCTGAAGAACGAGCACCTGCACTCCTACGTCCTGTCCCTGCCGGTGAACTCGGAGATCGCGCAGGTCCGGGGCCACGACGGCTACGGCTTCCCCAAGTGGGTCACCGACCTCGACGTCTCCATCGACCACCACCGCACCACCGCGCGCGTGGCCAACGACGCCGGCGGGGTCGACCTGGCCCTCCTGACGAACACCCCGGCCCAGCGCGCCTACCCGAGCGGCGAGCGCGTCGGCTCGCTCACCTCGTACACGACGATCGACGGCGCCTGGCACTCCACCCTGAACCAGACCAACGTCCTGAACGCCGGAACGACGCGCAGCACCAAGGGCGTCACCCTCCAGCTCGGGCAGGGCCGCATGTCCGACGACCTGCGCTCGCTCCAGCCCAAGCGGACCATCCAGTTCGACGTCATGACCGAGGGCCAGGCCGCCCTGCACATGCCGGTCCCCACCTCGATCCAGAGCCGCAGCAAGTAACAGAGGAGTCCTGCCATGGCCACCGCATCCACCGCCCCGAGGACCACCCGCGGTCCGAGCCTTCCCGTGACCGTCACCCCGTCCTTCCTCCAGCACCTGACCTCCCGGGTCTCGGCCGCGCCGAACGCCGCCCGGGTCACCACCACCGCCCCCTACACCGGCGTTCCCCTGGCCGACCTCCCGGTCTCCACCCCCGGAGACGTCGAGGACGCGTTCGCCCGCGCCCGCACCGCGCAGAAGACCTGGGCCACCACACCGATCGCGGAGCGCAAGAAGGTCCTGCTGCGCTACCACGACCTGGTCCTCGCCCGTCAGGACGAGGCGCTCGACCTGATGCAGGCCGAGAACGGCAAGACCCGGCGCGACGCGTTCCTCGAAGTCGTCGACATCGGCATCGTCTCCCGCTACTACGCCCGCAACGCCGCCAAGTACCTCAATCCCAAGCGGCGCAAGGGCGCGATCCCGCTGCTCACCCACACCACCGAGCTGCGCCACCCCAAGGGCGTGGTCACCGTCATCTCGCCGTGGAACTACCCGCTGAGCATGGCCGCCAGCGACACGATCGCCGCCCTCATGGCCGGCAACGCCGTCGTGCAGAAGCCCGACACCCAGACCGCGCTCACCGCCCTGTGGTCGATGGACCTGATGTACGAGGCGGGCCTGCCCGAGGGCGTGTGGCAGATGGTGATCGGCCGGGGCAGCTCCATCGGCGGCGCCCTGATGGACAACGCCGACTACATGATGTTCACCGGCTCCACCGCCACCGGACGCCAGATCGCCGCCGACGCCGGCAAGCGCCTGATCGGCGCCTCCCTCGAACTCGGCGGCAAGAACCCGATGATCGTCCTGGACGACGCCGACATCGACAAGGCCGCCGACGGCGCGGTGGCCGCCTGCTTCCCCTCCGCCGGACAGCTCTGCGTCTCCGTCGAACGCCTCTACGTGGCCGAGTCCATCCGGGACGCGTTCGTCGCCGCCTTCACCGCCCGCACCGAGAAGCTCAAGCTCGGCGCCGTCTACGACTACAGCGTCGACGTCGGCAGCCTCACCACCCCCGCCCAGCTCAAGACGGTCACCGAGCACGTCGACGACGCCGTGGCCAAGGGCGCCACCGTCCTTGCCGGCGGCAAGGCCCGCCCCGACCTCGGCCCCCTCTTCTACGAACCGACGATCCTCACCGGCGTCACCCCCGACATGACCCTGCACTCCCACGAGACCTTCGGCCCCGTCGTCTCCCTCTACACCTACCGCGACGTCGACGACGCGATCACGCAGGCGAACGCCACGGCCTACGGCCTCAACGCCAGCGTCTGGTCGCGCAACGGCGCCCGGGGCCGGGCCGTCGCCGCCCGCGTCCACGCCGGCACCGTCAACGTCAACGAGGCCTTCGCCGCCGCCTGGGGAAGCGTCGACGCCCCCATGGGCGGCATGGGCGACTCCGGACTCGGCCGCCGCCACGGCGCCGACGGCATCCTCAAGTACACCGAACCCCAGACCGTCGCCCACCAGCGCATCCAGGGCTTCTACCCTCCGTCGGGCATCAGCCCCGAGACCTGGACCTCGCTCCTCACCAACGCGCTCAAGGTCATGAAGGCGGCCGGATTCCGCTGAACGCCCGGCACCGAACGGCACCGAACGGCACCGTCCGGCGCGGCGCCGGGACGCCCCCCCGGGCGCCTGGGCCGCGCCGGACGGTTCACCGCGTCCCGGCCCTCCGCGTCGCGGCCAGCCAGGCGCGGTAGCCGCGCAGGGCGCGGCGCTGCTTGCGGCGTTCGGAGATCAGGGCGAGCGTCGGGCTGGCGCCGGGGCTGGTCCCGCGCCCTCGGGCGAGGCGGCGCATCTGGTGGCGCACCCTGGCCATGCTCGCCGCGGCGGCGAGCGCCTTGTCCGACCAGGTCACCGGCTCCATCATGCGGTCCGCCTCGCGGTGGTCCCGCCAGCGCAGGGGGAGGTCCGGGGTGAGGGTGATGGCGGTGCCCATGCCGACGACCGCCACCCCGTTGCAGAGGACCCGCTCGGCGGTGACGCGGCGGGTGATGCCGCCGGTGAGCATCAGGGGCACCGGACTGGTCCTCACGAGGTCCTTGGCCAGGTCGAGGAAGTATGCCTCGCGCGCCTGGGTGCTGTCGTCGGCGGGACGGCCGGTCATGGCCGGGCTCTCGTAGCTGCCGCCGGAGAGTTCGACCAGGTCGACGCCGAGGGGTTCGAGCATCTCGATGACCTGGCGGGCGTCGTCCGCCTGGAAGCCGCCGCGCTGGAAGTCGGCGGAGTTGAGCTTGACCGCGACCGCGAAGGACGGCGAGACGGCGCTGCGGATGGCGTAGACGGTGTCGAGGAGCATCCGGGCGCGGTTCTCCAGTGATCCGCCCCACTGGTCGGTGCGCTTGTTGACCAGCGGCGAGAGGAACTGGGACAGGAGGTAGCCGTGGGCCGCGTGGATCTCCACGCCGTCGAAGCCGGCCTTCTCGGCCCGGTGGGCCGTGACGGCGAACCTCGTCACCGTGTCGTCGATCTGCTGCGGGGTCATGGCGGTGGGGCGGCCGAAGCGGCTGCTGTGCTTGCCCAGGCTGACGCCGATGTCGGACGGCCCCCACACGACACCGGGCATGCCGGAGGGGACCTGGCGGCCGGGGTGGTTGATCTGCATCCACATCACGCCCCCACCGGACTTGCCGGCCTTCGCCCATTCCGCGAAGGGCTTGAGGGGCGAGTGCTCGTCGAGCACGACGCCGGCGGGGGCGGTCAGCGCCTCGGCGTGGACCATGACGTTGCCGGTGATCAGCAGCCCGGCGCCGCCGGCGGCCCAGCGCCGGTACAGCGTGAGGATGCGTTCGTCGGGGAGTTGGCCGGCCCCGGCCATGTTCTCCTCCATGGCCGCCTTCCCGATCCGGTTCTTCAGCACCTGTCCGGAGCGGAGCAGTAGCGGAGAGAACAGCTCACTGGTCATCCCGGTTCCCTCTTCCTTTTCGATCATTTAGGATGTATGCACCATTTACATTTGACGGACGAGCAAGCAGTGGACACAGGGAGAGTGAGTGTGACCCATGTCACAGAACAGCACGTACCATCACGGTGATCTGCGTGCCGCCTGCCTACGGGCGGCACGGGAACTCCTCGAGGAGGACGGCAGCGCGGGCCTCTCGCTGCGCGCGGTCGCGCGCCGCGCCGGAGTCTCGGCGACCGCCCCCTACCGCCACTACGCGGACCGCGAGGCGCTCGTGTCCGCGGTGGCCGCCGAGGGCTACCGCGAGCTCGCCGAGCACCTGACGGCGGCCCATCCCGCCCCGTCGACGCCGGACGACCTGGCCGCCGTGGCCGTGGCCTACGTCCGGTTCGCCCTGGAGCACCCGGCCCTGTTCCGGGCAATGTTCGCCGAGCCCTGCGACCCCACCAGCGAGGAGCGGGTCGCCGCGACCGCCGCCATCTCCGAGTACGTCCGGGGCATCGTCCGCGACGCCTTCCCCGGCGTCGAGGACACCGACGCCCTGGCGACCACGGTCTGGGCCCTCGTCCACGGCCTGGCGTTCCTGCACCTCGACGGCAAGCTCGACACCTCCACCCCCGAGGCCGTCGCCGACCAGGTCCGCACCTCCGTCTTCGCCCTGTTCGCCGTCTCCCCCGCCCTGCGGGAGGCGATCGCGGCCGGCTGACGCGCGGCGGGAGCGCTCCGTGCGGGCACGGCCCGGCCGCGGCCTCACCGGTAGGTGACCATCCGGCGCCGGTCGTCCGCGAAGTGCGCGTGCTCGTTGAAGGTCAGGAGGGTGGTCCCCGATCCGCCCACCACCAGGGTGGTGACGGAGGCGTTGACCGCCACGCGGTTGAGCGCGACCACTCCCTCGTCCGGCAGCGACAGCAGTGCGCCGCAGACGGCGGCGAGCGGTCCGGCCGAGGTGAACACGACGGCGTCGCGCCCCCGGCCGAGCGCGGCCGGCAGCTCGGCCAGCGCGGCGCGAGCGCCCTCGGCGAACACGGGCCAGACCTCACCCCCGGCGGGGTCGGGATCCTTCATCCATGCCGCCAGGGCGTGGTCGAGCAGATCCTGCACGGACCGCTCCCCGATGGGCGGTGCATAGCGGTCCAGCAGGGCGAGGTGGTCGTACTCGTTCCAGCGCGCGTCCTGGTGGAGGGGTCCTCGGAATCCGGCCGCCTCGGCGGCGATGCGGGCCGTGTCGCGCTGGCGGGTCAGGGTTCCGGCGACGAGATGCGGGTCGCGCAGGCCGCGGCGGGCGAGTTCCCGGCCGACGGCGGCGGCCTGGGCGCGACCGGAGCCGGACAGGACGTCGTAGTCCTTCGCCTCGGAAGAGGCCTGGCCGTGACGGACGAGACAGATGAGGGGCATGACGGTACTCCGGCCTGTCAGCCACCGCGGGCGCGGCGGATGGTGGTGCGGCAGCGGTGGTCGAGGTAGTGGACGGCCGGCCAGAGGTTGCGGAAGGCCGGATTACGGGTCTGCTTGTGGTGGTAGCGGTGGTAGATCTGCTGGGCGATCACCGCGAGCCGGAAGAGGCCGAAGACCTCGTAGAAGGGCCAGTCGTCGGTGGACAGGCCTGTCCGGTCGCGGTACCGCTCGACGATCTCGGTCCGGGTGAGCATGCCCGGCAGATGGCTGGGCTGGCGGCGCATCGCCCGGGCCGCGCGACCGTCGTCGGCCTGCACCCAGTACGCGAGGGCGCTGCCGAGGTCCATCAGCGGGTCGCCCAGGGTGGCCAGTTCCCAGTCGAGCACTCCGGTGACCCGCAGACTCTTCTCGTCGAGGACGAGGTTGTCCAGGCGCCAGTCGTTGTGGACGACGCGGAGAGCGGCATCGTCGGGTCGGTGCTCGGCGAGCCAGGCCGTCACGCGTCGGAAGCTCGGTGTGTTCCAGGTGCGGGCCCGCTCGTAGCGGCGAGTCCAGCCCTCCACCTGCCGGCGAACGTATCCCGCTCCCCTGCCGAGGTCGGCGAGACCGGCCGCCGCGGGGTCGATCCGGTGCAGATCGGCGAGCGTGTCGACGAAGGTCTCCGACAGTGCCCGCGCCCTGCCGGGCGACAGGTTCATGCCGCGTGGCGGCCTGCCGCGCAGGACGACTCCGGGCACCTTGTCCATGACGTAGAAGTCGGTGCCGATGACGGATGGATCCCGACACAGCGCCCGGACCTCGGGGACGAGCGGGAAGACGGGTTTCAGCGCCTCCTGGACGCGGTACTCACGGGCCACGTCGTGCGCGGAGCCGGCCTTCCCGCCCGCCGGCGGACGGCGCAGGATCAGCTCCCTCCCGAGATGCGGGTAGCTCAGCAGGTACGTGCGGTTCGACGCCCCGCCCGTGAACTGAACGACGTCGGGGGCGGGGCCCGAGAGGCCCTCCACGTGCCGTTCCAGCCAGACGTGTACGCCTTCGATGTCGAAGGCGTCCTCCGCGCGGACCGCGCTCCGGTCGGTGTCGTTCATCGGCCCGCTCCGGTGATCGTCGGCTTTTCCCTCGGGCTCATGCCGCCCTCCTCCGCTCCTGTGGGTGCCGGGATTCGAGTTCCGCCGCCGTGCGCCGCCACTTCTTCACGGCTCGCGCGTCCGCCACGCGCGGGAACAGCCGCTTGAGGCACAGGGCGCGCCGGTCCGTGGGGCGGGTGAGGACGAGGAAGTGTCCCTTGTCGACCGCGTGGGCGATTCGCCCGGCCACCTGCTCCGCAGTGTGGAGGCTCTGTCTGACCTCCCGGTCGGCGAGTTCGGCCAGCTCGGGGTCGGGGCTGTGCAGCTCCGCCCTGAGGCCGGTGCGGAAGGGGCCGGGACAGGCGACGGTGGCACGGATGCCGAAAGGAGCCAGCTCCTGCCGGATGGTCTCGGACAGGGAGATGACGGCGGCCTTCGAGGCGTTGTACGAGGTCGCGCCAGGCGTGTTGAGCAGTCCAGCCGAGGAGGCGATGTTGACGATGTGACCGCCGCCCTGCTGTTTGAAGAGCGGCACGAAGGTCCGGCAGCCCTGGGCGACGCCTTTGAGATTGATGTCGAGAATCCAGTCCCAGTCGTCGTTCCGGAGGTCTTCGACGCGTCCGGCGGCCGTCACCCCTGCGTTGTTGACCAAGACGTCCAGGCCGCCCCAATGGCTCTCGCACCAGCGCAGGGCGCGCTGCCAGTCGTCGTGGAGTCGGACGTCGAGCCGGAGGAACGAGACCGCGCCGGGAAGCGGTTCGCCGGGCCGGTCGCGGTCCGCGACCAGGACGCGGTCTCCGGCGGCGGCGTAGTGCTTCACGAGGGCACGGCCCAGGCCGGAGGTTCCGCCGGTGATGAGGACGCGCCTGCTCATCCCGCCTCCCGGATGCGGTACCGGCCGAGTTCGGCCCGGGCCACGACGCCGAGGTGCACCTCGTCGGGGCCGTCGGCCAGACGCAGCGCGCGGGCGGCGGCCATGGCGGAAGCGAGCGGGAAGTCGTCGGACAGGCCCGCACCGCCGTGGAGCTGGATCGCCATGTCGATCACCTCGCAGGCCATCGCGGGAACGGCCGCCTTGACCTGGGACAACTCGCCGACCGCGGCGACCGGACCTGCGGTGTCCAGGAGCCAGGCGGCATGCAGGACGTGGAGCCGTGCCTGGTCGATCGCGATCCTGGCCCCGGCGATGCGCTCGCGATTGCCTCCCAGGTCGCTGAGCGGCTTGCCGAAGGCGGTACGGGACACCGCTCGCCGACAAGCCAGTTCCAGCGCGTTCTCGGCGAGCCCGATCAGCCGCATGCAGTGGTGGATGCGACCGGGACCGAGCCTGCTCTGGGCGATCTCGAAGCCTCGCCCGGGGCCGGCGATGACCGCGTCGAGCGGGAGTCGGACGTCGGAGAAGGACACTTCGCCGTGACCGTAGGGCTCGTCGAGGTAGCCGTACACCGGCAGCATTCGCTCCACTCGTACGCCCGGGGCGTCGAGCGGCACCAGGACCATGGAGTGCCGGGCGTGACGCGGGGCGTCAAGATCGGTCAGCCCCATGAAGACGACGAACCGGCAGTCCGGGTGCCCGATGCCGGTGCTCCACCACTTGCGGCCGTTGAGGACGATCGTGTCCCCGTCGACCACGGCGGTGGCCGCCAGGTTGGCCGCGTCGGAGGAGGCGACGTCCGGCTCGGTCATGCAGAAGGCCGAACGGATCTCGCCGCGCAGCAGCGGCTCCATCCATCGCCGACGCTGCTCGTCGCTTCCGTGGTGGAGCAGGATTTCGGCGTTCCCGGCGTCAGGTGCGTTGCAGTTGAAGACCTCCGGCGCGATCAGCGAGCGGCCCATGAGTTCGGCGAGGGGTGCGTACTCGACATGGGTCAGACCGGCACCGTACGTACTGTCGGGAAGGAACAGGTTCCACAACCCAATAGTCTTGGCCCTGGCCTTCAACTCGTCGACCGCCGAAGGGATGGACGCCCAGCGATCCTCCTGCTCCCGCAGCGCGACAAGATACTCCCGCTCGCGCGGCAGAACGTGCGACGCCATGAATCCGCTGACGCGGTCGATGTACTCGCGCGTCTTGGGCGAGTGTCCGAAGTCCATGCACTTCCATCCTGTCGAGCATTGCTCAGTGAGAGAGCCGACGCGCGGGCCAGGCCCACAGCCCGACCCGGGCCGTTGCGCGATCGACGGCAGAACCGACGGCCACCCTCTGCCCCGGTCGGGTGACAGGCGCGGCGCGCGCGAGTTCTCGCGGCTCGAAGCGCCCGACCGGTCAGGGTATGGCGGCCGTCTTCGAGCATCCGCGACGCCGGTTCATGACATCTCGTGAATGGATTGCGCGGCGATCACTCGTAGGCCGGCGCCGGTCGGCCGCATCCGGGCGCTCTCCGGCCCCAGCTGCATACCGACCGGTACGAATCTCTCGGCCATGGCCGCAGACCCTAGCTTGTTGAGCAATGCTCGACAAGCCGCCGAGCGTCGCTCAACCGGATCCAGGGCCCGCCCCCGTACGGCAGATCCGCACGCCGTGTTCAATGTTGACGCCGCTCACCCCGATGAGTAATGTGCGCGTCGCACACATCAAGTGCCCCCATGATCCGTACCCGCCGGGTCCGACCCCGATCACCGAACCGACCCTCCGGCGCGAAGCACCCATCACACACTCCCGCCTCCACACGGCTCGCGGGCACCGGCTCGAAGCGCGCGATCGACCTGCCTCACACCACCTCGGACGCAGATGCCGAGACCGCAGACGGCGGTAGAGAAAGGCCCCGGTCGCGCTTCCTCACCGCCGCGAGACGTCACCGGCGACGGCGGCGTGCATGTCCCGCCGGAACGGCCAGGCGCATCCGGACCGCACACGACATCCTCCGCCGGGCGCGCGTCACGCGGCAGAGCGAACGCCACCTGCCGAACGGCCCGGCGGCCGAAGGATTCCCACCGAACCCAGACGGGCCCGGTACGCCGGCCTGACCGCACACCAGGAAGACGGGACGCCGGCACCCACACCGACATGGTTCACCGTCGGGGGTGACGAGCCGTACGCATGGACCCGGATCGGCAGGACCGAACGACGCGGCGATCCAAGGCCCCGCGCTTCGGAAGAACAGCCCCGCGCGCCCATCCGACCGGGGTCAAGAACCGGCCAGCGGCGCACCGTTCGACCCCATGGCCTGTTCCAGACCGCTCACGAGCAGGTCGACGAGGTCGTCCTTGGCGATGACCTCGTCGGTGGAGCTGATGGCCATCTCCTCCGCCATGGCCAGCCAGCCGCGCGCGACCAACCGGTGCAACGACGTGGGAGCGGGGACCCCCGCAGCCCGCAGTACCCGGTCGGTCAGGATGCAGCGGTTCTCTTCGAAGACCTTGAGCACCAGCTCGTCCCCGCCGGCCGCCGCCCGCACCACGGCCACGTAGTTGTCCTTGCGCCGCTGCACGAACGACACGAAGCCGTCGACGATACGTCGCACCCGCTCCGCGTGGGTTCCCCCCTCGGGGTCGGCCGCGTGCAGAAGCAGCCGGCGGTTCCCCGCCCGGACGACGGCGACGTAGTAGTCCCGCTTGGTCGGGAAGTAGTGGAAGAGCAGCCCGCGGGAGATTCCCGCCTCGGCGGCCACCTCATCGATGGACATCTCGTGGATGGGCCTGGTGGTGAGCAGGCGAAGACCGATGTCGATCAGTTGAGCCCTGCGCTCCTCCGGCTTCAGCCGTACACGGGCGAGCGCGGACTTGGTGGTCATGCGCACGGAGACTAACTCGCCGAGCACGGCTCGACAAACCGACGCGGCAGCGGCGCGGACACCCTCACGGAGCTTCCATGGCGTGGCTTCCCGTCGACACGCGACGACAAATGTTGACACTGCACACCCACCGACTTAATGTTGGCGCTGCACACATCAATTCTTCCCGGCGACCCGCCCGAAGGCCGACATCGAACCCCTGAATCCCGACACCAGCCTTCTCCGGCAAGAAGCTCGCCTTCCGCGCTCCCCCACACGGGCCGTCGGCGCCCGAAAGGAGGCAGAGACGTGCCTTACTACGAGGTCAACGTTCCCATGCGAAGCGTCACCGGAGACAGCGGAGTCCACGTCTTCACCGGAACGGCCACGAATTCCGGTGCCGCCATCCGCATCGCACAACAGACGTACCACGCCGCGCAGGAAGCACACCGGGTGGGCCGGGGGATACCCGGCAAGCCCCCCGACGGGTGGGGCGCCCGCGGCTACCGCCCAGGCTGGAAACTCAACTGGCGTGCCGCGACAGCCACCCTCTGAAAAGACCTCCACGGGTGGCCCCGCAGCGGCATCACGGGCATCCCTTCGTAGCCATGCCCGCAAACCCGTTCGCCCCCTCGACTCCAGCAGCGCTACACGTTCGACCACCACTTGGACCGCCGCCTGGAAACAGCGCCCACCTCTTCGCGGGCCAGGGCAGCCAGGGCGGCGTCCATCGCCCCCTGACATGGTGACCCGATCACGAAGATCAGCGAGGGCGACGCCGGTGGCGTGAAGCATCACATCAGCACCCGCAGCGGCCACGATCGGCATGCGCAGGGCAGCATCGGGAGCGAGCCCGAGTTCGACACCCGGGGTTCGCGACGCCCAGTCGCGCTTCAGCGACTCCGTCCGGGCCCGGCCCTCGACATCCGGGCGGCAGGCGGTGACCACCACCACCTGACCACCAGTCAGGAAAGTCAGCAAAAGGTCAGCGTCGATCCGATCGAACCCTGACACACAAGCCCGAACATGAGACTCGGCGTGCTTCCCCTCCCTCCCGGCAGACTCCCGAAGCCGAGCACAAGACAGGATGCGGATCAAGGATCCCAGCACGATGGCCGTCAGTGGGATCACAGCCGATCCGAGCATAGGTTTCCCCAGGTCAGCGCACTCGCCCGCGCGGCTTCAGCGGAGTGGTGGGCAGCGCCGGGGCGGACAGCCGGGCGCCGTCGTAGCCGTGCACCTCGCCGAACCGCGAGCCCTGCTCCCAGTCATTGCGCGCCTGTACGATCTCCTCACCGGATCGGCCGACGAAGTTCCACCACATGACGATCTCCTCCTCGAAGGGCGGGCCGCCCAGGAGGACCGCGCGGGCCGGGGCGTCCGACTCGTTCGTCAGGGCGAGGGCGTCGGGGCCGGGGGCGGCGTAGCCCAGTTCGGCCGGACGCAGGAGGGTTCCGGCCAGGCGGACCTCTCCCCGGTCGACGAGCAGGCCGTGTTCGAAGGCGGGGTCGACGGGGAGCGTCACGGTCGCGCCGGGCGCGAGGAGGAGTTCGGCGCCGAGCAGGGGCGTGAAGGTCCGCACCGGGGAGGTCTCGCCGGCCAGGGTGCCGAGGAACACCCTGACGTCCGCCCCGTCGAGGCGGACGGTCCCGGGGGCGTGGTGCTGGAAGTCGCGGGCGGCGTTCCGGTGTTCCTCGGGGAGGGCGACCCAGAGCTGCACGCCGTGCAGGACCGTGGTGCGGGCGGTGGAGACCTCCGAGTGGCAGATGCCGTGGCCGCCCGTCATGAGGTTGAGCTCGCCGGGGCGCACGAACGCGTGGCTGCCCAGGCTGTCGCGGTGCTCGATCTCGCCCTCGAACAGCCAGCTCACGGTCTGCAGGCCGGTGTGCGGGTGCGGGGCCACGTCCATGCCGCCGGACTCCGCGACGTCGTCGGGGCCGTAGTGGTCGGCGAAGCACCAGGCCCCGATGAGGGTCCGGGACCGCTGCGGGAGCGTGCGCCGCACGGTCATCGCCCGCGGGCCGCCCAGGGGGACGTCCCGCGCGGACAGCACCTCGACCCCGGACCCGACGGTCCCCGGGCCGGCCTCCGCCTTGCCGCTCATACCCGCACCCCTTCGAAACGTGTAGTTTCACTTTAAACAATCATGGACGATGATAGCTTCCGCGACCGCGGAAGCCCCCGAGAACGGAGTGCGCAGTGAGCGATGCGGCAGGAGCCCCCGCGACCGGGCGGGTGTACCTCGACAAGCGGAGCCCCCAGGCCTACCACGCCCTGGTCCGGACGGCCGAGGCCGTGCGCGCGACCGCCGCCGACGCGGGGCTCGACCGGCTCCTGGTGGAGCTCGTCAACCTCCGGGTGTCCCAGCTCAACGGCTGCGCCTCCTGCCTCGACGTGCACACCCGCGCCGCCCTGCGCGCCGGCGAGACGACCCGCCGCCTCGGGGTGCTCGCCGCCTGGCGCGACACCGAGCTCTTCACGGCGCGCGAGCGCGCCGCCCTCGCCCTGGCCGAGGCCGCCACCCACCCCGCCGACGCCCTCGCACAGGACCGCGCCTACGAGGACGCCCGCCGGACCCTCACCGACGACGAGATCTCCGCCGTGCTCTGGGTGGCGATCACCATCAACGCGTTCAACCGGGTGTCGATCCTGAGCAAGCACCCCGTACGGGACGCCGCTCCCGGCGCCTGACCCGCCGGAGCGGGCGCGGGCGGGCGCCGGGCCCGCCCGCGCCCGGGCCGTCCCGGCCGCTACGGGCGGGCCAGGACGTCGCTCAGCCGGTGGGCGTACACCACCCGGCCGCACGGGGAGCCCGCGTCGGTGCAGCCCGCCGTGGTGTCCGCGCGGTGCTCGGTCAGCGACCAGAGGTACCGGGTGCCGCCGGGCACGCTCTGGCCGTGCTCGACGTACAGGTCCTCGGGGCCCACCGCGTTGGTGATGTTGCCTCCGAGGTCCACCAGGCGGCCGCCGGTGACGGTGGCCCGGCGCAGGCTTCCGCTGTTGTCGAGGTAGCTGCGGTTGAAGTAGTACGTCCCGTCGTACCGGGCGGCGCCCTGGGTGAGGTCGCGGGGCAGGTGGTACGCCGAGGTCGCCGCGACCCTTCCGCCGGTCTCCCGGAGCAGACCGGTGGCGTCGTCGACGGGAAGCGCGCCGACGCGTCCCTTCTCCGGGTGCGCCGCGTCGGAGTTGCAGTACTCGCCCATGATCAGCGCGGGGGCCGCGGGGGCGCTGCGGTCGATGGAGATGTACGACGCCTTGGGCGCGCCGGTGGCCACGCAGGTGCCCGCGGACGAGTTGCCCTGGGCGGCGGCGAACCTGTACGACGCCACCTGCGGCAGCACGTACCGGTAGGTGTGGCCGTAGTAGACGTTGCTCTGCCGGCCGATCTTGCCCTCGTCCGTGACGTTGCTCTTCAGGCCGTTGAGCGTGGTGTCGTCCACCGAGGCGTTCTGGTCGGGGTTGAGGTCCAGGAGGGAGCGCATGTCGAAGACCCGCAGGCCGTTCATCGTGTCCGCGACGTAGAGGTGGTACTTGTACCAGGCGATGCCCCCGGCGTGGACGTCGACGGCCCGGTAGGAGGCGTTGCCGTAGGAGTTGACGTACGGCTCGACGAGGAGGAGGTGGCGGTAGCGGCGCCCGTCGGGGGTGCCCGGCACGGGCGTCTCCGGGTCCAGGAACGACAGCCGCACGCCCTTGTCGGGGCAGGTGCCGGAGTCCGCCGAGCACAGGGCGGCGCCCGCCTTGTCGTACCAGGCGGTGACCAGCGGCTTGCGGGTTCCCCAGAGTTCGTCGGCCTGGGCGTCCGAGACGCCCGTGATGCCCTGCGGGATCCACTCCTCGGTCGCGGCGTCGCCCGCGTCCCAGCAGAGCTTCCCGGCCGGGGCGAGCACCGCGCCGTCGTCACCGGTGCCGAACGGGTCCGTGGCGCACGACGCGCCGGTCTTCGCGACGCGGTTGCCCTGGTCGAGCAGTTCCTGGACGCCCTGCGTCGGCAGGGCCGCCTTCAGCGAGGTCACCACACCCCTCAGGTCGGGGCCGGGCTTGAGGTCGAAGGAGGAGGCGACGGCGGGGTCCCCGGGGGCCGCGACCGCCGCCGGGGTGCCGAGGACCGGCACGGCCAGGACCGCGGCGGCGAGCGCGGCGATCCAGCCGGCGCGGCGGCGGGGGCGGGACGTCGGGGGGTGGTGCGGAGTCGGCATGCACGGGCCTTCGTACGAGCGGGACGGGTGAGGTCCGAGATCATTCCAATCCGCGTGCGGCCGCGTCCAGGAGCGGGCCCGGATTCCACCGCGCACGGCCCGGGGAATGCCCGTGCCGCGAGGAACGTCCTCCAAGGTCGGCGGTCGGCGAACGACCGCGCCGCCCCGGTGTGACGGGGCTCACGTGCCTTCTTCGGAAACGGTGTCGACCGTCGAGGCCGTGCCAGGCGTATGCCCGGTGAAGCGAGAGACCCGGGAGTTGCCGTTGACCGTCGAAGAGTTCGAAGCGTTCTACGTCCAGTCGGTCGGGCGGCTCACCGGGCAGCTCTACGTCATGCTCGGCGATCTGCAGGAGGCTGAAGACGTTGTCCAGGAGGCGTTCGTCAAGGGCTGGAACCGGCGGCGACGGCTGGACGGCGACAGCGGGCCGGAGGCGTGGATCCGCACGGTCGCCTGGCGCCTCGCCGTGAGCCGGTGGCGCTTCCGGAAACGTACGGCCGACGCCTGGAGCAGGCGCGCGGCCCCGTCCCACACGGCCGGTCCCGGGCCGGAGCACGTGGTGCTCGTCGACGCCCTGCGCACCCTCCCGGCCCAGCAGCGGCGCACCGTCACCCTGCACTACCTGTGCGACCTCACCGTCGAGCAGATCGCGGGCGAGACCGGGCTGTCCGCCAGCACCGTCAAGACACACCTCGGCCGGGGGCGCACCGCCCTCGCCGACCGGCTCAAGGACACCGAGCAGGAGGCCGGATCCCGGTGAACGACCCCAGCGATCCCTCTCTGAGGGCCCTGTTCCGGGCCGCCGCCGACCACGGCAGCCGGGAGGCCACGACGCTCCCCGTCGCCCGGGTCGTCGAACGGGGCAGGCGCGCCCACCGGCGCCGGCTGGCCCTCGCCACGGTCACGGCGGGCGTCGTCGCCGTCCTCGGCGTGGCGACGGCCGCCTCGCTCGCCCCCGGGCCGGGCCCCGCCCTGCCCGCGACGAGCCCCTCCGTGCCCGCGCCCGTGCCCGGCCCCACCCACCGTTCCGGGCCCCTGCCCCGGGAGACGGAGAACAGCACTCCGCCGGGGCCCGGCAGCGCGACGACGGAGGGCCGGCGCACCCGTCCGCCGACGGCCTCCGGCGGGACGACGGCACCGATGGCCCCGCCGGAGACGGCGACGACCACGGCGACGACGACACCGCCGGGCTGACCCGCCCGCCGCCCTCCCGTTTCCCGGACTTTCCGGACGCTCCCGACCGGGCGACCCGCAGATCGGCCGGTCGACCGGCCCGCCCACCGGCCGACCGCCCCACCCACCGGTCGACCACCGCTCGCGTCCGTGCTGCCGGGGCGGCCCCGCACCACCGGGCCGCCCCGCCCTTCCCCGTACCCGCGTACCCGCGCGCACCCGCCCTCCGGCGTGCCCGCGTCCTCACGGAGAGACCTCAGCCATGCCGATCCCGGCACCGCCCTCCCCCGGGCGCGCCCCCGTCCGCGCCCCCGTGCGGACGGGTCCCGCCGTGCGCACCGCCCTCGTGGAAGAACCGCGCGCGGCCGTGCCGCAGCCCCGTCTCCGCCCCGCCGACCGCGAGGTCCTGTGGCTGTACCTGCTGACGCGGGTGGCCGTGTGGACGACCGCGTACTGCACCCGCTGGCTGTTCCCGGCGTCCGGTGACGCCCGGGTGCCCGAGCCGGTCCTCGCGCCCTTCGAGCACTGGGACTGGGGGCACTTCCTGAACATAGCCAGGGACGGCTACTTCCCCGGGGGACCGGGCGAGGGGGACAACAGGGAGGCGTTCTTCCCCGGCCTCCCCCTGGTCCTGCGGGCCGTGCACGTCCTCGTGCCGCACTGGACCGTCGCCGGGCTCCTCGTCTCCCTCGTCGCCGGGGCCGTCGCCGCCGTGGCCCTCGCCCGGATCGCCGAGCTGCACCTGCCCGGTTCCGGCGCGGGCCGCCGCGCCGCCCTCTTCCTCCTGGTGTCGCCCTGCGCGGTCTTCCTGGCCGCCGGGTACAGCGAGGCGCTCTTCCTCGCCCTCGCCCTGCCCGCCTGGCTCGCGGCCCGGCGGCAGCGGTGGCTCCTCGCCTCGGTGCTGGCCGCCGGGGCCACCACCGTCCGCGTCAGCGGGCTCTTCCTCGCCGCCGCGCTCGTCGTCCTCTTCCTGACCACGCGGCGGGACGGAGGGGCGGGCCGGAAGCGCGAGGCCGACTGGCTCGTCCTGCCCGGCCTGCCCGCGCTCCTCTACTTCGGGTACCTGTACGGGCGGACCGGCGACCCCATGGCGTGGAAGCACGCGCAGGAGCGCGGCTGGTACCGCCGCTTCCGCGCCCCCTGGGAGGCCTGGTCGCAGACCTGGCACGAGGCCTTCGACCACACCCAGGCCACCGGCTACGCCGCCCAGTTCCAGGCGGACCTGCTCGCCATGGTGCTCGGCCTGCTGCTGCTCGCCGTCCTCGTCGCGCGGCGCCGCTGGCCGGAGGCCGTGTACCTCGCGCTGACGCTGTGGGCCCTCGGCACCTCGTACTGGTACATGTCCGTCGCCCGCAGCACCCTCCTGTGGTGGCCGCTGTGGGTCGGCCTCGCCGTCTGGAGCGCGCGCAGGCGGTGGGCCGTGCTCGCCTACCTGTGCCTGGTCGCGCCGCTGAGCACCGTCCTGGCGATCACCTTCATGACGGGGCGCTGGGCGGGCTGACCTCCGGGCAGCGGCCGCGCCGCGCGTGGTCGCGCAGGGTGGCGAGGGAGACCGCCTCCAGGCTCTCCGCGAAGACCCGCGCCGGTCCGGGCTCCACCGGGAGCAGGGAGGGGACGACCAGGACGACGCAGCCGGCCGCGTCGGCCGAGGCGGTCCCGTCCGGCGAGTCCTCGACGGCCACGCAGGACGCGACCGGGACCCCCAGGCGGCGGGCGGCCGTCCGGTACGGGTCGGGGTGCGGCTTCGTCCGGTCGGTGTCGTCGGCCGAGAGGGTGAGGGCGAACGGGACGTGCGCGAGCGCGCCGCCGGTCACCGCGTCGACCACCGACCGGGGAGAGGCGCTGACCAGGGCGAACGGCACGCCCTCGTGCTCCAGTTCGGCGAGCAGCCGTCCCGCCCCCGGGCGCAGCGGCGCGCCCGCGTCGACGCGCCGCCGGAACGCGGTGGTGAGCGCGGAGGCGACCCCGGCCGTGCCCGACGCGCCGGTGGTCCGTACGAGGTGGGCGGCGGTGTCCTCGACGGCGCGGCCGACGACCTCGGGGGCGTCGGCGGCCGTCAGGCGGTGGCCGAGCCGGGCGGCGACCTCCTCCGTGGCGTCCCACCAGAGGGTCTCGGTGTCGACGAGGGTGCCGTCCATGTCGAAGAGCACCGCGGCGAGTTCACCCACCGGTCGTCTCCCGGGCCACGACGAGGGCGGGGTGGCGGACGGCGCCGAGGGCGACGCGTGTGCCCGGGACGAGCGCTCCCGCGTCCCGCGACGGCAGGTCGGCCTTGACCGGCGTGCCGGCGCGGTCGAGGTGGACGCGGGTGACCGGGCCGAGGAAGGAGGTGGAGACCACCGTCGCGTCGCCGTCGGGGTCCTCGGTCACGGTGAGGTTCTCGGGACGGACGAGCACGTCGACCCCGGGCCCCTCCGGCGCCTCGCCGTCGACGGGCAGCCGGACGCCCGCGACCTCGACGAGGCCGGGGCCCGCGAGGCGGCCCGGCAGCCGGTTCATGGTGCCGACGAACGCGGCGACGAACGCGGTCGCGGGGCGCCGGTACAACTCGGCCGGGGTCGCGCACTGTTCGAGGCGTCCGGCGTTGAGGACGGCGACGCGGTCCGCCATGGACAGCGCCTCCTCCTGGTCGTGGGTGACGAAGACCGTGGTGATGCCGAGGTCGAGCTGGAGCCGCCGGATCTCCTCCCGCAGGCTGAGGCGGACCTTGGCGTCGAGCGCGGAGAGCGGCTCGTCGAGGAGCAGGACGCGGGGGCGCAGGGCGAGGGCGCGGGCGAGGGCCACGCGCTGCTGCTGGCCGCCCGACATCTGGTGCGGGTAGCGGTCGCCGTGCTGCGGCAGGCCCACCAGGTCGAGGAGTTCGGCGGCGCGGGCGCGGCGCTCGGCCGCCCCCGCTTTCCGCACGCGCAGGCCGAAGGCGACGTTGTCGCGGGCGGTGAGGTGGGGGAAGAGGCTGTACGACTGGAAGACCATGCCGGCGTCGCGGCGGTGGGCCGGCACGTGGGTGATGTCGGTGCCGTCGACGAGGACCTCGCCCGCGTCGGGCCGCTCGAAGCCGGCGAGGACGCGCAGGGCGGTGGTCTTGCCGCAGCCCGAGGGGCCGAGCAGGGCGAGGAGTTCGCCCGGCTCCACCGTCAGGTCGAGGCCGTCGAGGGCGGTGGTGGGGCCGAACGAGCGGCGCAGGCCGCGGAATTCGACGCGGGCGCCGGTGACGGGGGCGGTCCCCGTCCGTTCCGCTGTTGCTGAGGTCATGGCGGGTCAGGACTCCTTGGGGGCGGTACGACGAGCGGGACGGGGGCCGGCCGGCGCCGTGCCCGCCCGGGACAGGACGAGCAGCAGGGCCCAGGTGACGAGCAGGCTGAGCAGGGAGACGGCCACCGACATCCGGGCCTGGGCGCCGGAGATGGAGACGATCCACACCGCGAACGGCCGGAAGCCGAGGAGCGAGGCGACGGTGAACTCGCCGAGGACCAGGGCGAGGGTGAGGAAGGCGGCGCCCGCGAGCGAGGAGCGCAGGTTGGGCAGGATCACGCGGAGCATCACGTACGTGCGGCTCGCCCCGCAGTTGCGGGCGGCCTCGACGAGGGTCGGGACGTCGACGGCGCGCAGTCCGGCGTCGAGGGAGCGGTACACGAACGGCAGGGCCATGACGGTGTACGCGAGGACCAGGACGACGGGGAAGTCCTCGTTCTGGACGGCGAGGAACGTCTGGTAGAGCGGGGTCCGCGAGAGGTGGTCGGGGCCCCAGCGCAGGACCGTGGTGATGCCGGTGACCAGGGCGATCGGCGGCACCACGAGCGGCAGGGTGCACAGCACCTCGATCACCGGGCGCAGCCGGGGCGCGCCGAGCCGCACGGCCACCAGGGCGGGCACGGCGAGGAGCAGGGACAGCGCGACGGTGGCGGCGGCGAGCCCGAGGGAGAGCAGCAGACTGCTCGGGAAGCCCTCGGCGCCCAGGAGTTCGGTGTACGCGGCGAAGGAGACGCCCCGGCCCGGGGTGTGCACCGTGAACACGAACGAGGCGATCAGCGGGACCAGGAAGTACGCGCCGCCGAGACCGAGGACGAGCCCGCGCCACACGCGGGGACGGGGGCGCCGTACGGGAGCGGCGGGCCGGTCGTCCGCCCGCGTCCCGGTCTCCGGCGCGGTGCCCGGGGCGGTGGGGGTCATCGCAGCCATCGGGCGCTCCTGCGCTGGAGGGGGAGGTAGAGGGCCATGACGAGTCCGGCGACGAGGACCATGTCGAGGCCGAGGGCGAGGGCCACGTTCTCCTGGCCGACCAGGACGTTCCCGGAGAGCGCGTCGGCGATCTTCAGGGTGACCAGGGGCACGGAGCCGCCGACGAGCGCGGCGGCCGTCGCGTGGGCGGCGAAGGCGCTGCCGAAGAGCAGCACGAACCCGCCGAGCAGCGAGGGCGCGAGGACCGGGAGGCCGACGTGGCGCCAGTACTGCCATCCGCCGGCGCCCGCGTTCCGGGCGGCCTCGCGCCACTGGGGCCGCAGCCCGTCGAGGGCGGGGGCGGTCACCAGGACCATCAGCGGGATCAGGAAGTACAGGTAGACGACGGTGAGGCCGGTGAACGAGTACAGGTTCCAGCCGAGGGAGGTGAGGTCGGCGAGCCGGGTGACGACGCCGGAGATGCCGAGGGTCGCGATGAAGGCGAACGCGAGCGGGACGCCGCCGAAGTTGGCGAGGACGCCGGAGGCGGTGAGGACCGCGCCGCGCAGGGCCCGGGAGCGGGAGGTGACGACGGCCTGGGCGATGAGGACGCCGAGGACGGAGCCGAGGAGCGCGGTGAGGGCGGAGAGCTGCACGCTGCCGATCAGGGAGCCGAGGTAGGGGCCCTGGAGGGAGCGGCTCAGGTGCTCGCCGGTCGGCGCGGTGGCTCCGGTGGCCGGGTCGGTGCGGGTCACGGCCCCGTGCAGGAGGGCTCCGAGCGGGAGTCCGAAGCACAGGGCGGTGAAGGCGATCAGCGGGAGGGCGGCGAGCCAGGGGCGGGGTCCGCGCCGCCGGCGGCGCGGGCCGCCGGCGGTTCCCGTGGTGGGGGTGGAGGAGGCGGAGGACATCAGGAGACGGCCTTGTCCCACTTCTCGGCGAGGGTGGCCTTGGCCCTGTCGAGTTCGGCGGAGGCCGGGAAGGAGGGGGTGCCCGCGACCTTCGGGAGCTTGGCGACGAAGGCCTTGTCGGCGGTGCCGTCGGCGGTCATGGCGGGGAGCAGGACGGGGCGGGCGTAGCCCTTGAGCCAGAGGTTCTGGCCCTCGGCGCTGTAGAGGAACTCCATCCACAGGCGGGCGGCGGCCGGGTGCGGGGCGTCCTTGTTGATGGCCTGGGAGTAGTACTGGGCGTAGACGCCGTCGGTGGGGACGGCGACCTTCCAGTCGACGCCCTTGGACCGGAACTGGTCGGCGTAGCCGGCGTTGAGGTAGTCCCAGTCGATGCTGATGGGCGTCTCGCCCTTCTCGACCGTGGCCGGGGTGGACTCGACGGGGATGAAGTTGCCGCTCTTCTTCAGCTCGCCGAAGAAGTCGATGCCGGGCTGGATGTCGGCGAAGGAGCCCTTGCGGGCGAGGGCGGCCGCGTAGACGCCGCCGAAGGCCGAGCCGGACTTGGTCGGGTTGCCGTTGAGGGCGACCTTGCCCTTGTACTCGGGCTTGAGGAGGTCGGCGAAGGTCGTCGGGCAGTTCGGGACGCGCTTGGCGTCGCAGCCGATGGAGACGTAGCCGCCGTAGTCGTTGTACCAGCGTCCGGCCTCGTCCTTCTGCGCCGCGGGGATCTTGTCCCAGGCCTCGACCCTGTACGGGGCGAAGAGGCCCTCCTCGGCGCCGCTGCGGGCGAAGGCGATGCCCAGGTCGAGGACGTCGGGGGCGCGCTTCTGCCCCTTGCGGGACTTGACGGCGGCGATCTCGTCGGCGCTGGAGGCGTCCGGGTTCTCGCTCTCGACCTCGATGCCGTACTTCGTCTCGAACGCCTCGATCAGCTCGCCGTAGTTGGCCCAGTCCGGCGGCAGGGCGATGACGTGGAGCGCGCCCTCCTTCCTGGCCGCCGCGGCGAGGGCGTCCAGGCCGCCGAGGTCCTTGGCGGAGGCCGCGGTGGCGGCCTTCGCGCCGTCGCCCTTCGCTCCGGCTTCGCCCTCGGGGGCGGCGCCGCAGGCGGTGACGGTGGTGAGGACGACGGCGCCGAGCAGGACGGCGGCACCGCGGACGGGGGTTCTGTGCACGGGTTCTCCCGGGAGCGAGGGTGGGGCTTGTCCGGAGCGGGGGTGGAACTTGTCTGGACAAGACGCCCCCAGTTCGCCCGTGCCTCCTGTCCGGCGGGTGAACGGCGCGTGACGGGTCCCCCACGCCTCCCGGAAGAGCCGGTGGCGGTGAACCCCGGGTGAACGCGGTGGTGTTGGGGTTCCCCCGCGGGTACGCGCCGCGTCCGCGCCTCGGGTTAGGGTGGGCGGAAGGAGAGCACGCGCCGTGACCGGGTGTGCGCAGCGACGCGTGGGAAGGGGGACGCCGTGACGGCGCTCTACGTGGAGATCGCGGAGGGCCTCCGCCGTTCGATCCTCAGCGGCGAGTACCCCGTCGGCGCCCGGCTGCCGTCCGAGAGCGACCTCGCCGACCGCTGGTCCGCCTCGCGCGGCACCGTGCGCCAGGCCGTCTCCCTCCTCGCCTCCGAGGGGCTGATCGGCTCCCGTCAGGGCGCCCGCCGCATCGTGCTCCGCCGCGAGCGCCGGCACAGCTTCGCCGAGCTGCACAGCTTCGCCCAGTGGGCGCGGGCCATGGGCTACCGGGCCACGAGCCGCTTCCTGCACCGCGAGCGGCGCCCCGCCACCCCCGAGGAGGCGCGCCGGCTCGTCCTGCCGGAGGGGGCCGGGGTCCTCGGCGTGCTGCGGCTGCGGTACCTGGACGGGGAGCCGGTGATGGTGGAGCGCACCGCGTACGCGGCCTGGGTCGCCCCCGCCGTCGAGGCCCTGCCGGTCGACTGCGCCTCGATCATGGACAGCATGGCCGAGGGGGCCGGGATCGTCGCCCACTACGGCGAGCACCTCATCGACGCCGTGCCGGCCGGCAGCGACGACGCCCGGCTGCTCCGCGTCCGCCGGGGCAGCCCCCTCCTGCGCCAGCGCCACCTCACCAGCAACCCGGACGGCCGCCCCATCGAGTGGACCGAGGACCGCTACCGGGCGGGGAGCGTCACCTTCAACGTGAGCAACTCCGTCGGCACGGCCCCGCTGGTCCGGGACCCGGGCGCGCTCCTCGGGTAGCTCCCCTCACGGCCGGCGCGGCGCCCTCGGCAGGTTCCTCGGGTCCGCCGCCCGCTCGATCGCCGACTCGACTGCGGCGATCCGGTCGGCCAGCAGTCCGAGGGCGGCGACCGCGCGGGCGAGGGGGTCGTCCTCGGAGCCGCCGAGCGTCCGCGCGCGGACGTACGCGGCGCTCACCTCGGCCCGGCGCGCGGCCTGCTCCGGGGTGAGGGTGCCGCGCAGTTCGGCGAGACGGAGGAGGTTGGCCTCGGCCTCGGTGGTGAGGGTCTGGGCCTCGGCGGTGTAATGGTCGTCGATCACGGCGGCCAGCTCGGCGTCGTTCATGGCGGGCGAGATCCGGGCCGCGATCCTGTTCATGGTGCGGTACGAGCCCTGGAGCCGGAACGGCGGCGCGGTGCGGGCCGCGTCGTTCCGGGCGGCGGAGGCGATGTACTCCTCGTTGACGGCGAGGACCGTCTCGCGGGCCGTGAGGAGCCGCCCGAGGACGGCGAGGATCCGCTCCAGTTCGGCCGGGGCGTACGGGTGGGCGAGCCGGTCGCGGCGCGCGGTCGGGTCGCCGGCCGCGAGCCGGACGAGCAGCTCCAGGTCGGCCCGGTCGCGTCCGGCGAGCGGGGCGAGGACCGGGTGGGAGGTGAGGGCGTTCTCGACGAAGCTGAGCGCGAAGGCGTCCTCCTTGCCGGTCAGGACGTCGCCGAGGTTCCACACGTCGGCCCGGTTGGCGAGCATGTCGGGCACCCGGAAGGCCTGCCCGGACTCGGTGTACGGGTTGCCGGCCATGCAGACGGCGAAGCGCTTGCCCCGCAGGTCGTGCCCGTTCAGGGTGCGGGTGGCGTCGCAGAGCGGGATGAACTTCTGGAGGAACTCCGGCGAGGTGTGCTGGATGTCGTCCACGTACAGCAGGACGTTGTTGCCCGCCCGCAGCGCGAAGGCGATCTTCTCCAGTTCCCGGCGGGCGGTGGCGTCGGGCGCCTCGGCCGGGTCGAGGGAGGTGGTGTGCTGCCCGAGGGCCGGTCCGTCGACCTTGACGAGGAGCAGGCCGAGGCGGTCGGCGACGTACTCGATCAGGGTGGTCTTGCCGTAGCCGGGCGGGGAGAGGAGCAGGAGCAGGCCGTGGGAGTCGCTGCGCCTGGCGTCCCCGGCGGCGCCGAGCTGCTTGGCGAGGTTGTCGCCGACCAGCGGCAGGTAGACCTCGTCGACGAGCCGGTTGCGGACGAAGGAGGACATGACGCGGGGCCGGTACTCGTCCACGCGGAGCCGGGCGCGCTCGGCCGCGACGAGCTCCGCCCTGCGCTCCTGGTAGGCGCGGAAGGCGGGCACCTCCACGGCGGCGAACTCCGTGGTCCTGGCGAGGAATTCGTCGATCCGCACGTCGAGGGAGCGGTCGCGCACGCGGGGGTGGGCGCCCAGGAGGCCGGTGACCGTCGCGGCGGTCGGGGCGTCGACCTCGTACCGTTCGAGTCCGGGGCAGAGTTCGACGGCGACGGCCTCGGCGAGCACGTCCCCGTCGAGCGGGTCGCCGGAGGCGGAGGCGTAGGAGGTGAGCCAGGCCTCGACGAGCTGGCGCCGCGCGCCGGGGTCCGCGAGTCCGGCGAGGGCGTCGTCGTACGCGGAACCGCCCGCGGCGTGGCGGAACGTGGCGAGCAGGGTGCGGGCCGCGCCCGAGACGGCGAAGCCGCTCGGGCCGGTGGCGAGCTCCTCGACCAGGTACTCGGCGGCGGTCGGGTCCCCGATCTCCCGGGCCAGTTCGTCGCGCAGCCCGTCGACGGCCGACGCGGCGCCGAAGAGGTCGCGGGCGCGGGTCAGCGAGACCGCGCGGCGGGTCCACTGCTCGCGGGCGTCGTCGGCCGCGTGCGCCCAGAAGAGCTGGGCGGCGGCCCGGGCCGCCGCCGGGTACCGCAGCGGTCCGGCCTTCCCGCGGAGGGCGAGGATCACCTCCAGGATCGCCGCCGCGTCGTGGTCGTGGACGCCCCGCTCGTACCCCTCGTCGTAGGCGGCCTCGGCGGCGGTCCGGGCGAGCGCGGGCAGGTCGGCGCCCGCGGAGCCGTCCGCGCCGTGCTCGGCGAGCAGCCGGGCGGCCAGGTGCTCGGCCCGGTAGACCGAGGGCGACTCTGAGGGCAGCGTCCGGTCCCAGAACGGGCGGGTCGCGGCGAACTCCGGGTCGGTGACGGGCGCGCGGTAGTCGGTCCCGGTGAGGGCGAGGGCGAGCGCGTCCCCGTGCGGGACGAGGGTGAGTTCGGGGGCCTGCCGGCTGACGGCGAAGCGGTGCCGGCCGAGGCGGACGGTGTCGCCGCCGTCGGAGAACAGCTCGGTGCGGTCGCGGAGCGCGCGCCCGGCCTCCTGGCGGGCGGCGCCGAGCCGGCCCTCCAGCTCCTCGGCCCGCACCTGGTCGCCGAGTGCGCGCAGTTCGGCGGCGGTGCGCCGGATCTTGGCGACCATCGGGTCGGAGGCGAAGTACGTGTGCACCCCGTCCGGATCGGTCAGGGCGGCGGCCCGGCGGGCGATCGCCTCCAGGACCCGGTCGGCCGATCCGGCGAGGCGCTCGGCGCGGCGGGCGCGGACGTCCTGGAGGGACTGCTTGCGGGCGGTGAAGGCGTCGTGGATCTCGGTGCGGCGCTCGGCGAGGTCGGCGAGGAAGCCGTCGTGCTCGGCGAAGCGGGACTCCAGGTTCTCCAGCTGGAGGAGCAGCAGGCCGAGCTGGTCGTCGCAGTGGTCGGGGGTGTCGGCGGCGGCGAGCGCGCCCGTGACGGCCTGGCCGAGCAGGGCGAACTCGGCGGCGAACTCCGCCCGGCCCTCCCGGTCGAGGAGTTCGGCGCGGCGGGCGGTGAGGACGGCGCGGGCGCGGTTCAGGGCGCCCAGGACGTCCGCGACGCGGCCCAGGATCGCGGTGCGGACGGTGGCGTCGCCGATGTCGAGCCCGGCGACGATCTCGCCGAGGGCGCGCAGGCCGGTGGTCCGGTCGTCGATCAGCTCGCCGACCGGGCCCGTCCCGGCGACGGTGGCGACCTCCCCGGCCTCGGCGGCGAGCCGCTCCGCCTCGGCGTGCTGGCCGGCGAAGGCGTCCTCGCCCCGCAGGAAGGCGACGGCGCGGCGGCCGGCCGCGGCGATGTCGGACTCGACGTCCGCCGCGAGGGCGTCGACGGCGTCCGTGTCGGCGTACCGCATCTCCTTCAGGGTCACCAGGTGGCCCTGGGTGCGCCGGAGTTCGGTGATGCGGGAGATCCACTCCTCCGCCGTGGCGGGCGCCTCGCCGCGGACGCGCCGGACGAGCCGGGCGATCCGCCCGGTGGTCTCCGCGAGGGCGTCGGCGGCCTGCCGGGTGAGGGTGGTGACGGTGGCGAACTCGTCGAGGACCTGTCCGGCGGTGGCGCGGAGTTCGGCGAGCGGGGTGCGCAGGTCCCCGGTCTCCGGGTCCCCCAGCCAGTGGTGGACGTCGCCGGCCCTCTCGCAGGCGGCGACGAGCGCCTCGTACACCTCGCCGGCGGGGGTGAGTTCGGTGGCCTGCCGGGCGATCGACAGGCAGTCGGAGACGCCCCGGACGAGGTCCGCGTTGCCGATGCGGGCCAGCGGGTCGTCGGGCACGGGGGCGACGTGCGTGTCGGAGACGTACGGCGTCGCCCAGACCTGTACGGGGTGGGCCCGGCCGGGTTCGCCGGACTCGCCGCGCAGGACGACCATCGTCCCGTCGTCGAGCAGCGCGTACCCCCGGCAGGCGAGCGGGGCGGCGATCTCCTTGCGGATCAGGTTGTACGACAGGAGGAGGCCGCGGCCCTCCGTGCGGGCGTGGAAGGCGAAGAGGAGGTCCTCGCCGTTGGGCGAGCGGACCGCCCGGTCGAAGGCGAGGCCGGTGGTGTCGGTGTCGAAGGTCTTCACGGCGCCGGAGGAGAGGCAGTAGCCGCCGGGGAAGACGACGCCCTCGTCGTCGGGCAGCCGCAGGCAGGCCTGCCCGATGCCGTCGAGCCGGACGACGGTCCCGGTCAGCGCGTTGAAGACGAGGTGGCGGACGGCCTCTTCCTTGTACGGGCGGACCCGGATCAGGGTCAGGGCGCCGACGACGGCGTGGGCGACCTCGGCGTCGGCGAGGGACTGCAGCGGCTCGTCGACCGGCTCCGCGTGGATGCCGTCGGCGGTCTCGGGGTCGTTCTCCGTCTTGACGGTGAGCGCCCCGCCGGTCGTGGAGACGTACAGGCGCCCGCCGAGCGAGATGTGGGGGTGCCGGCCGGAGACGTGGTCGTCCCGGGTGCTCTCCGTCCAGTCGAGGTCGTGCGCGGGCGGGAAGGTGTGGTCGCGCTCGCCCCGGGCGTCGAGGAACCGCGCCCCGCCGGACGGTTCGAGGGCCCAGCGCAGCACCCGCAGGTCGTCGGCCTTCTCCCCGATGCGGAAGACGGCGAGGAGCCGGTCCTCCACCCGCCGCAGCCGGAGCAGCCGGGCGCCCCGGAAGTAGCGGTGCAGCGCGGCGAACTCGCGGACGAAGCCGGGGTCGTCCAGGAGGCCGGGGACCGCGTCCCCGGGCAGCGGGTCCAGGTCCCGGTCGTGCAGGGTGAGGACGTCGGCGACCGCCGGGCCCCCACCGCCCGCGGCGACCGGGCTCCCGCCGAACAGCAGGACGCCGTCCCCGACGGAGACGACGTCGAGGAGCACCCCGGCCCGTTCGGTGCGGACCCGGTGGGTGCCGGTGAGGGCGAGTCCGCCGGAGCCGAAGGCCGCGGTACGGGCCGCGTTGAGCGCCTCGGCGCGCCGGGCCAGTTCGCCGGCCTGCGCGGTGAGGCGGTCGCGCAGCACCGCGTACGTGTCCTGGTCGATTCCGGCGCTCATCCCTGTGCTCCCTCTGTACCGTAGTGACTGCGGGTCCGGTGCCGGCCACTCCCCCGTTCGCCGGCACCGGACCCGTGCCGACCGCCACCCCCGTGGGCGGTCAGTCCTTGGCCGCGCCGTTCAGCGCGGCGGTCTCGACCGGCGCGGCCGGGGCCGGCAGGTACCCGTCGAGCGCGCCGGACTTCATGAGCTTCGCGAGCAGCGCCGAGACGCTGAGGTCGCGCACGTCGGTGCTGGAGAGCGAACCGAGCACGTTGGCCAGGTCCTCGGTGAAGGGCTGCGAGCCGTTCAGCCAGGGGCCGGCGAGGGCCTGTGCGGTCCGTGAGTGCTCGACGAAGCCGTCGACGGACTTGCCGAGCGAGACGGACTGCACGAGCCGGTCGAGGAAGACGGACTCGCCCCCGACGATGTTGATGTCGGCGTTCTCCAGGCCGGTGGCGAGGACGGTGGCCTGCGCCTCGGCGACCTGGCGCTGCACGTCGAGCCCGGCGAGCCGGACGTCCTTCTCGGCCTCCAGGCGGAGGCGGAACTCCTCGTGGGTGCGGGACGCCTCGTCGAGGGCGGCCATCGCCGCCGCCTTCTCGGTCAGGCCCGCCGCCTCGGCCTTCAGCTTCTCGCCGATCGCGGTGGCCTCGGCGAGGGCCTTCTCCCTGGCGCCCTCGGCGTCCGCGAGCGCCTTCTCGCGGGCGCCGGCGGCCTCGGCGCGCAGCCGGGCCTCGGTCGCCCCGGCCTCGGCGCGGCCGGCCTTCTCGATGACGTCGGCCTCCTTGTCCCGGACCTGGACCGCCGCGAGCCCCTCGGCCGCGGCCTCGGCCTGGACGCCCTCGGCGAGGCGGATCTTGGCGCGGGCGTCCATGTCGGCGGCCTTGTTGCGGGCCTCGGCGAGGGTGAGCTCCTCGGCGGCCCGGTGCACGGCGGCCTGCTCGGCGGCCTCCGCGGCCTTGATGTCCTTGACCAGCCGCTCCTGGGCCTCGGCCTCGGCGGCGATCACGATCGCCTGACGGTTGCGCTCGGCCTCCTCGACCGCCCGCAGCCGCTTGATCGACTCCTCCTGCTCGGCGACCGTGCGGTCCACCGCGACCCGCTCGCGGATCACCTCGGCGATGTCCCGGCGCTCCGCCTCGACCTCCTTCTCGGCGGAGATGCGGGTCAGCTCGGTCTCCCGGTCGCGGGCGATGACCTCCAGGAGGCGGTCCTTCTCGATCCGCTCGTTCTCGACGGCGATGACCCGCTCGCGGTTCTTCTGCGCGACCGCGACCTCGCGGGCCTGGTTCTCGCGCTGGATGCCGAGCTGCTCCTCGGTCTTCAGGAAGGCGCTCTGCGCCCGCAGCCGCTCCTCCTCCACCACCCGGGCGGTCTCGGCCTCCTCGCGGGCCCGTACGGTGTCGATCTCGCGCTTCTGCTTGATCTCGGCGTCGGCCTGGCGCCGCTCCAGCTCCAGGATGGCCTCGCGGGCGTCGACGTTCTGCCGGGTGATCTCCTTCTGCTCGTGCTGGCGGAACTCGTTGGTGCGCACGTTCTCGGCGGCGGTCAGCTCGGTGATCTTGCGGATGCCCTGGGCGTCGAGGATGTTGCCGGGGTCGAGCTGGGCGAGCGGGGTCTGCTCCAGGTAGTCGATGGCCGCGTCCTCCAGGCTGTAGCCGTTGAGGTCGATGCCGATGATCTCGATGATCCGGAAGCGCAGCTCCTCGCGCTTGGTGTAGAGGTCGGTGAAGTCGAGCTGCTTGCCGACGGTCTTGAGCGCCTCGGAGAACTTGGCGTTGAACAGCTCCTGGAGGGTGTCCTTGTCGCTGGCGCGGGCGGTGCCGATGGCCTGGGCGACCCTGATGACGTCCTCGACGGTCTTGTTGACGCGGACGAAGAAGGAGATCCGGATGTCGGCGCGGATGTTGTCCCGGCAGATCAGGCCGTCGCGGCCGGTGCGGGAGATCTCGATCGTCTTGACCGAGATGTCCATGACCTCGGCCTTGTGCAGCACGGGCAGGACGACCTGACCGGTGAAGGTGACGTCGACCTTCCGCATCTTCGAGACGATCAGCGCCTTGCCCTGCTCCACCTTGCGGAACAGTCTGCTGATCACCAGGACCAGGACGAGGACGAGGAGCAGGACGACGGCGACGAGCACGCCGATGCCCACGGTGATGGCATCCATGTGGAACCCCGTGTGTAGGAAGGAGGTTGAGGGGTGTGGCGGCGCCGCGTCCGCGCCGCCGGCCGGTGGGCGGCCGCGCGGGGCCGCCCGTGCGGAGGTCCGCGCCCGGCCCGGGCGCCGTCGTCCGCCGGCCGTGAAGGGGCCGTACCCGGGGACCGGAGTCCTCCCGGGACGGCTACGGTTCGTCGGGGAAGAGCTTCGCCGTGCGCCGCGCGAGGCAGCGGCGCGCCGGCGCGGCCGCGGGGCGGACGCCGACCGGGAGGCGGACGCCGGTTGGGAAGCGGGTGCCGGCCCGGAAGCGGGCACCAGCCGGGAAACGGGCGCCGGCCCGGGAGAGCCCGCGGGTCTGGAAGCGTCCACGGCCCGGGAAGCGGGCGCCGTCCGGGAGGAGGGCGTCGGTCGGGGACTCGTTCATCGTGCTTCCCTCCCCCTCGACGCGTGGTCTTCGCCGCCCGTCCCCGGCGTCCCGCCGGCGGACGTGCCCTCCGTGGAAACATCGTGGCAGGGCCGTCCACTTGTTCGCATTGCCGGTTTCCGGCAATCTTGACGCATCCTTGATGCCGGTGACCGCCCCGGCGGTGTCCGGCCCTCGTCCGGCTCCGTGCGTCGAGGGGGGGCGAGCACGGCACAGGGGCGGGGAGGACGACGGTGGAACGAGTGGTGTCCGGGGAGTACCTGGAGGGGTACGGGGAGATCCTGGCGGGGGCCTCGGCGACGGGCCGGCGGCTGACCCGCGACGAGCTGGAGACGCTGCGGGCCCGGGGCGAGCGGGCGGCCGAGGCCGGGATCGGGCTGCGCGCCCTGATACGGGCGCACCTCTCGGCCGCCGGTGAGCTGCGGGCGGAGCTGCCGCGCGCCGCGGGCGACCACCTCCTCGCCGTCGTCGAGCAGGCCGTCGACGCCTTCGCGGAGGGGCACGAGCGGGCGGGGATCCTCGCGGTGCGCCAGGAGGAGGCGTCGCGCCGCGAGTTCATCGACGACCTGCTGTACGGGCGGAGCGACCTCGGGCGCCTCGCCGAGCGCGCCGAGCGCTTCGGCCTGCTGCTCGCGCACGCGCACGCGGTGGCCGTGGCGCAGGGCAGGGAGCCGTACGAGGACGGCGCCTCCGTCACCCGGGGCGTGGAGGCGTCCCTCGTGGCCCGGTTCGGCCAGCGGCGCATCCTGCTCACCACGAAGGAGGGGCGCCTCGTCTGCGTCGCCCCGGCCGACCAGCCGGAGGTGCTGTCCTTCTTCGCCAAGCAGGCGTACGCGGCGACCGACGGCGGACAGGTCGCGATCGGGCGCCCGCACTCGGGTCCGGGCGGGGTCGTCCAGTCGTACGAGGAGGCCCTGAACGCCCTCGGCCTGGCCGCCCGCCTGGACCTGAACGACCCGGTCCTGCGCGCCGCCGACCTCCTCGTCTATCCGGTCCTCACCCGTGACCGCCAGGCCATGTCCGACCTGGTGGTCAGCGTCCTGGGCCCGCTCCGGGAGGCCCGGGGCGGCGCCGGGCCGCTGATCGACACGCTCGCCGCCTACTTCGACACCGGCTGCGTCGCGGCCGAGACGGCCCGGCAGCTCTCCCTGAGCGTGCGGGCGGTGACGTACCGGCTCGACCGCGTGCACCGCCTCACGGGCGCCGATCCGGGCGATCCGACCCAGCGCTACACCCTCCAGACGGCCGTCATCGGCGCCCGCCTCCTGGGCTGGCCGGACCGGGAGCTGTGACGGCGGCTCCTCACAGCCCCCGGCCGGAGGCGGGCGTGCGGGAGCGTTCGAGGAGCTGGGCGAGGCCGGCGCGGGTCGCGGCGATCACGACGCGGTCCTCGGGGCGCAGGACGTAGCCGGAGTGGAGGTCCCACAGGAGGCCCGGCGGGTCGTCGCGGCCGTGGGCGGCGGTGAGGTCGGGGCGGCGGGCCTGCGGGGCGGTGGTGTCGAGGGCGAGGACGCGCCAGGCGCCGGGCCGGAACGCCTCCTGGACCGTCCGCCCCTCCAGGTGGGGCTGTCCGGCGACGTCGAGCGCGGCGAAGAGCAGCACCCGGCGCTCGACGGGGATGGCGCCGAGGATCTGACGACCCATCATCGCGGTGGCGAAGGCGGGCGCGGCGAGGGTGGACACGCTGCGGCTGCGGGTGAGCGCGTCGGGATGGGCGGCGCGCAGGGTGCGGTAGACGGCGGTGGCGAAGTCGTCGTCGTACAGGCGCAGGGCGACGAGCAGGTCGGGCGCGAGCGTGCGCGCGGAGAGCGCGGCCTCCAGGTTGGTGGTGTCGGCACTGGTGAGGGCGAGGAGCGCGTGCGCGCGGTGGACCTTGGCCGCATCCAGGACGCCCTCCTGGGTGACGTCGCCGAGGACGACGGGGACGCGCAGGCTTCGGGCGAGCGCGACGCCCCGGGCGTCGGGGTCGTCCTCCACGCACACCACGGGGATGTCGAGTTCGCGGAGCTGGGCCAGGACGCGGGTGCCGATCTTGCCGAGGCCGAGCAGGACGACGTGGCCGGCGAGCCCGCGCGGCGGCCGGCGCAGCGCGGCGGCGCTGCGGTAGGCGCCGAGGGCCTCCAGGGCGCCGGCGACGAGCAGGGGCAGCAGGGCGAGGCCGACGAACCCGGTGAGGAGCTGGAGGATCTGGCGGGGTGCGGATTCGTCGACGGCGGGGTCGGCGATCGCGAACAGGTCGAGCAGGGTGATGTAGACGGCGTGCAGCGCGGAGTCGTCGGTGACGAGCGAGGAGACGACGGCCAGGACGGTGACGGCCGCGACGACGCCGGCGAGGGCCCAGCGCAGCCGACGCGAGAGCAGCTCCTTGAAGGAGGCGCCCCGGCTCGTACGCCTGCGGGGCGTGGCCGGTTCGTGGGTGACGGCCTCCAGGACGATGGTGCCGCGCCCTGCGGCGGCCCGTACGGCGTCGTCGTCGGGGAGCAGCCGGGGGGCCTGCGGGCCGCTGCGGTCGGAGCCCTCGGCGCCGGCCGGGTCGGTGGTCGTGGAGGACAGCAGGGCGAGGGTCGCGAGGCCGGGCGCGGCGACGTCCCCGGGGCGGCTGGGCAGCCGTTCGGCGGCGCGCAGCAGCAGTCCGTCGGCCTGGACGATCTTGCGGGTGCCGGCGACGGCGGTGGCGGCGAGCGCCGGGGCGGTGGTGTCGGCGTCCGAGAGGACGATCGTCGAGGTGTCGTGCCGGCCGCGGACGTTCTCCGGGACCGTGAGGTCGGTGGCCTGGTCGAGCAGCTCCGCCATGCGCCGGCCGAGGTTCCGGTTGTACATCCGCAGGACGAGCCGGATCCTCGGGTTGAGGCGGCGGGCGAGGAACGCGGCCCGCATGTTGGCCTCGTCGTCCTCGTAGAGCAGCGCGAGGGCCGCGGCCCGCGCCACGCCGACCTCCGCCAGGACCTGGGCGTCGGGCACGGCGGCGGTCACCTCCCGCACGCCCGGCACCTGCCCGGCGTCCGCGCCGTTCCCCGGCGGCCCGCCGGGCCGCCCGACCGCCGCGCTCATCCGGCCGAGCAGCGCCGAGGCCCGGGAGACGCTCGCCGGCTGACCGGCCACCCCCTCGAAACCGACCGGCGGCGGCACGACCAGGGTGACGGCCTGCCGGTACACGTCGGCGAGCTCGACGGCGATCCGGTGCGCGAGCGCGTCGTCCCCGCAGACGACCATGTGCCCACCGGTCTGCAGCCGCCCGTTCGCCTGGGGCACTACGGTCATGGCCTCCCCCTCGCCTGCCGATCCCCGCTCCGGACCCGCCTCCTGACACCCCGTCACGGACGGTGCCGCCGCGGGCCGGATCATGGTGTCACACGGGGCGAGGGCGATTCATTGCCGGATCCGGGAAGAGTTCGGGCGGGCCCGGCTGCCTGTCGGCCGGCGCGGTGGGCGTCGGCTCGGAACGGTCGCCCAGCACGAGGAGGTGGCCGTCGGGGGCGGCTCCGTCGCCGGCCGCGGGCGGGCACCCCGTCCCCGGGCGCGCGACGGCGCGATGGACGACCGGTGGCGCCGCGGCGCCCGTCGCGCCGGGCCCGGTCACGGACGAGCTCAGCCGCGCGGGATCCCGCGCGGTTCGGTGCGGACCTTCTCCGCGGCCTCCGCGCATGTGCGGACGGCCTGGGCCGGGACCCTGGCTGTGGTGCCGAGGACGCCGAGGACCGGGAGGCTCGTGCCCGCGCCGGTCGGCGGCTTGTGCCCCCACGCGTAGCCGGCCGTGTTCGTGCCCCGGGCCGTCGTGCCCCACACCGACGAGACGAACTGCGTCATCGCCCCGTGCCAGTCCCCGTTGGCGTGGTCCGTGACGATGCCGATGGTGGCGGTGAGCTGCCCCTGGACGATGCCGATGCCCGTCTGGTAGGGCAGCCACGCCTGTGAGAGCTCGTTGGCCCTGAGGTGGTTCGTGAGCGGCAGGATCTCCCGTGCCCGGCCGGTGCGCAGGGCCTCCTCGATCACGGTGCGCCTCGGGGAAGCGGGGATGTCGCCGCCGTCGAGGACGTCGGCGAATTCGTCGACGGCGTTGCCGTCGCGGACGTCGAACGGCGGCGGAACCGTGCAGGCCGGCGGCGCGGGGATGACCTGCGGCGGGGCCTGAGGGACGGAGGACGGGCTGAGGGGATGGGTCGCGGCGTCCGCCTGCCGGAAGTTGCGGGCCGTGGTGGTGAAACCGGCCGCCGCGCCGCCGATGGCGGCCACGGCCTTTCCGTGCGCCTCCATGAGCGGGGCGACGACCACGGCGTGCCGGGCGTCGAGGGGTGCGAACCCGCCGCGACGCGACGGGACCGACCGGCGACGACGGACACGCTCCGGTCGGTCGAGCCGTTCCCCGACCGGTTCCCGAAAACGCCCGAGGGGCCGTTTCGGATTCCTCCGAAACGGCCCCTCGGACCACGACTCCTTCGAGTCGGGACGACAGGATTTGAACCTGCGACCCCTTGACCCCCAGTCAAGTGCGCTACCAAGCTGCGCCACGTCCCGATGCGCGTCCTCGGCGGTTTGCCCCCGCGTCGGCGTGCAGGGGAAACATTACCTCACTGCGGAGGGTGGGACGACGCACGGGCTGTCACCGCGTCGGCGGTGAGGAGGGACGCGCCGCAGGTGGTGGCCAGGGCGGTCGCCTCGGCGAGGGCCTCCGCGGAGCCGGTGACCCGGGCCAGGTCGAGGCGGGCGCGGGCCTCCTCGTAGCGGGAGGGGGACGCGGCCAGGTGGTCGACGGCCTCGGTGAGGAGGTGGCGGGACTCGGGCGGGTCGGCGATGAGGGCCGCGCAGCGGAGGGCTTCGCCGAGGGCCGTGCGGGTGCCGATGCGCTCGGCGTGGGCACGGGCCTCGGCGGCGATCCCGGCCGCGCGGTCCGGGTCCGTGGGAGCGAGTGCCCGCGCGAGGTCCAGGGGCCACGGCGCCCACACGACGTGGTGGCGGCCCCGTTCGACCAGGGCCTCGGACGCGGCCTCCAGGGTGGCCACCGCCTCCTCGACGCGTCCCTCCGCGAGCAGGAGCCGGCCGAGGACGCTGGGGCCGTCGGGCAGGACGATCGCGCCGGGCCACGGCGGTCCGAAGGAGTAGCGGTCGGCCACGCTGCGCGCCTCCGCCGTGCGGCCCCGGGCGACGAGCGTGTCGACCAGGAGACAGGCGGTGTCCCAGTGCACGGGGAGGCCGTTGCCGACCCGGTCGGCCAGGCGCAGGCCCTCCTCCAGGTAGTGCTGCGCCCTCGGCAGGTTGCCGCGGCGCCGGTGGACCAGGCCCAGGAGGGTGTGGGCGAAGGCGACGTGGGCGCCGCTCCAGCCCGAGATCTCGAAGGCGCGGACCGCCTCCGTGAAGAGCGCCCCGGCCCGGTCGGGACGGTCGGAGAACGCGTACGCGATGCCGGTCAGCGCCGGGATCTCGAAGCCCCAGGTGGCGTCGGTCCAGCCGAGGCCCCGGGCCGGTATGCCGTCGACGAGGGCGAGGTCGCAGAGGCGGACGACCTCGTCGGCGGGCTCGCCCCGCATCATGGCGTCGAACCCGCGCACCGTGAGGAGGGCCCGCTCGGAGTTGTCCGCGCCGGTGAAGTGCGCGGTGAGGTCGGCCAGGCGGCGGGAGCGGCCGGGGCCGTCCTCCTCCGCGGCCTGGAACCCCTCGTACATGAAGTTCGCCGCCTGTAGACGGCGCCGGTCGGTGCCGGGCGGGGTGCGGACGGCCTCGGTGGCCAGGACCCGCGCGGCCTCCCTGAGCTGGTTGTTGTGGGCGAGGGCCTGCGCGAGCCGGTAGGTCGCGTCGATGCGCAGGTCGTCGTCCAGGCCCGGCAGGCCGAGCGCGGAGCTCAGGTGCCGGACGGTGGCGGCGGGCGCGGTCAGCAGGGAGGCGCAGCCCAGTTCGTACAGCACCCTGGCGTACGAGTCCGGGGCCGGTGGTTCCTCCAGGGCCCGCTCCAGACAGCGCCGGGCCGCGTCCGGGGCGCCCACGGCGAGGTGTTCGACGGCGGCGGCCCGCAGTTGGCGGACGACGTCCTCGTCCTCGTCGGGGTGCACTTCGAGGAGGTGCCGGGAGACGGCGGCCGGTCCGTGGCCCGCCGCGGTGAGCACCCAGGCGGCCCGCCCGTGCATGGCGGTCCGCGCGGCCGGTGACATCGAGCCGTACACGGCGGACGCGATGAGGGGGTGCGCGAACTCCAGGTGGGCGGAGTCCGGGTGGACGGGGCCGAGGTGGGCGGGTCCGGGGTGGACGGGGCCGAGGTGGGCGGGTCCGGGGTGGACGGGGTCGGGATGGGCGGAGCCCGGGTCGGTGGAGCCCGGGTCGGTGGGGAGCGCGTGGGCGGGTGCTCCCGCGACCGCGTTCGGGTCGTCCCCGGCTTCGGGGCCGGTGCGGGCCGCCCGGTCCGCGCCCGTCGTCACGATCCTCGCCTGGCGGAGCAGTTCGGTGTGCTCGGCGACCTCCGGCCCGCTCATGCCGGCGAGCGACGCCAGGAGGTCCGGCGTGCTGTCCGCGCCGAGGACGGCGATCGTCCAGGCGAGCCGGGTCGGACCGGCGCCGAGCTCTTCGAGACGGGCGACGAGCCCGCCGCCGCGCGCTTCGGCGCCGAGGCCGCGGAGCAGGGAGGCGGAGCCGGCGACGGGTTCGAGCATCCGGTCGCGGGCCTTGGCGAGCAGTTCGACCGTCTCGTACGGGTTGCCGGAGGTCACCGTCCACAGTTCGCGGCAGAACGGTTCGTCGGCGTGGCCGCCCAGCGTGTCCCGGGCGAGCGCGGCGGTGGCGCCGAGCGTCAGGGCGTGCAGGCCCAGGGTCACGACGGCGCGGTCGGCGAGCGCGGCGAGGACGGCCGGCACGCCGGTGCGCTGCGTCCCCTCCGACAGGGGCCGGTGGGCCAGGACGACGAGGGCGGGCAGTCGGCGGTCCCGCCGGATCCGGGTGAAGGCGTCGAGCCACGCCAGGGATTCGGCGTCGGCCCAGTGCGCGTCGTCCACGAGCAGCACCGGCGGCCGGTCCCGCAGCCGGTCGGCGAGCCGCCCCAGGAGCTTGGCCAGGCCGTCCCGCACACCCTGCGGGTCGGCGGGAGCGGCCGACGGCGGAGGCGGCGGGGCGAGCCCGAGCGCGGGGGCCAGCAGGTCGAAGTGGCCGCCGCAGAGGCGGCGCACCTCCTCCTCGTCGAAGCGGTCGAGCGCGGGCTGGAGGAGCTGGCGGGTGACGTGGAACGGGACCGAGGTGAGGGTCTCGCCGCCCCGGGCCGTCAGGACGGTGCACCGGTCGCGTGCGGTGCGGTGGATCTCGTCGAGGAGGGTCGTCTTGCCGATTCATTCCCGCCTCTCCCCGGTAGACGAGGATGCCGCCGCGCACCGGGCCGCCCTCCGTCGCCCCGGCGACGAGTTCGTCGACGGCGTGGGCGGCCGCGGACAGTTCCGGATCGCGTTCGAGCAGCCCGCCGTGGGACCCGTCCGGGACCGCGGGCACGAACGGCGTGACGGGCGACGGCTGTTCGGGATCCGACGGCACCGGCGACTCACTCCCCTACCCGAGCTCCTTGCGCGCCGCGGCCGGTGAGACCCACGCGGACCGGCACGAAGCGCTTGTCGGACGAGCCTAGCGTTCCTGATCGTTCCGGGGGCGACAATGGAGGGGTGAACCGGACCACGCATGACCGAGGCAGGGATCGCGACGAGGAGGGACGGGCCCGCAGCTCCCGCCCCCGGGACGGGCTCGGCCGTCCGCTTCCGTACGGGGCGGAGGGGGTGCCACGGCAGCCGGAGGGAGTCGTACGGGACCCCGGCGCGACCCTGCGCGAGGCGCAGCGGCTGCTCGACGCCGGGATGCCCTTCCACGCGCACGAGGTCTTCGAGGACGCCTGGAAGTCCGGCCCCGGGGCGGAACGGGACCTGTGGCAGGGACTCGCGCAGCTCGCCGTGGGCCTGACCCACGCGGCCCGGGGCAACGCGGCGGGCGGGGCGCGCCTGCTCCGGCGCGGCGCCGACCGGCTGGCGGCGGCCGGGGCGGGGGCGGCGGGGGGCGGGGTGCCGGAGGCAGGGGCTTCAAGGACCGGAGCGCCGGAGGCAGGGGCCTCAACGACCGGAGCCCAGGAGACAGGGGCCTCAAAGACCGGGACGCCGGAGGCCGGAGGGCCGCGGGCCGGGATCTCCGAGCACGGTTCGTCCGGACCCGGACCCGGACGCGGTCCCCGACCCGGCCCGTACGGGATCGACCTCCACGGGCTCGTCTCCTGGGCGCGGGAGTTGGCCGTTCGTACGGAAGGGGGCGGGTCGGAGGGTTCGGTCGACGCCGCCGCCGAGGCGCCGCGGCTGCGCCGGGACGCCTCCTGACGCCGTCCGTCGCCTTCCCGCCCCCTCGGTCTCCCGCCGCCGTACGGGCGCGTGGCCGGTCGACGGGGCCCGTCCCCGTCGCCGGGGCCTCACACGCGGTGCCGGGCGGCGTCCCGGCTCAGCCGGTGGCGCGCAGCGCCGGGAGGAGGACGGCGTCGACGAAGCTCCGCATGGTCGAGGAGTCCGTGAAGCGCTCCTCGCAGATCCGCTCGATGCGGAGCATGCCGAGGAAGGCGGGGGCCACGAAGCCGACGGCGGGGTTGCCGGCCTCGACCTCGCCGCGCTCCACCGCGCGCGCCACGATCGCGTCGATGGCGGCGATCTCGGGGGCGATGACGGTCTCGCGGAACGCGGCGCGCAGGTCGGGGTACTGGATGTACGCCTGGGCCACGGCCTCCATGAGGCCGGCGTCGCGCTCGTGGTGGGAGGCGGCGACGCGGGCGGCCTCGCGCAGGTCGCCGGCGAGGGTGCCGGTGTCGATGCCGCCGAAGACGACGCAGCGCCGCCGGGCGAGGGCCGCGGTGACGAGCTGCGGCTTCGTGCCCCACTGCCGGTAGAGCGTGGCCTTGCCGCACTTGGTGAGGGCGGCGACGCCCTCCATGGTCACCGAGTCGTAGCCGCCCTCGCGGAGGAGGCGGAGCACCGCGTCGTAGAGCTCGGTCTCGCGCTCCGGCGTGATCTTGCTGCGCCGGGCGGCGGCGGTCGCGGCCTGTGTGGACATCGGTCCCTCCCGGGCGGACACCTCCGTGTCCCCGCTGTGTCTCTCCCGTACGGGCCGGATCGTCCCTGCCCCGCGGGTCTGGCTCTGCACATACGAGAGTAGGGGGTGCACAATCGAGACGCAAACGTATCGAGACGCTTGCGTCTCGATGAAAAGAGATCTAGGCTTCCTCCGTTTGTTGCCGATTTGACGGATTAGAGGGCCGCACGATGGCTGCCGGGACACGCGGGATACGAGGACCACGTCCTGCGGGACCGGGGGCGAAGCCCGTCGCCGGCCCCGCCGACCACGGCGCCGGCGGGGAACCGGAGGAGAACGGAGGGGCTCCCGGAGGGGCCGGGCGACCACCCCTCCTGCGCGAGCTGCTGCTCGTCACCGCCCTGTTCCTCGTCTACAAGTTCGGCCGGCTCTTCGCCAACGGCCACGAGGCCCGCGCCTTCCGGAACGCCGACCGCGTCTGGGACGCCGAGCGCGCGCTCCACCTGCCGGGCGAGGGAGCGGTCCAGCAGCTCCTGATGCACGGCGAACCGCTGGTCCGGGCCGCGAACACGTACTACGCGACCGTGCACTTCCCCGCCACGGTCGCCTTCCTCGTCTGGCTGTACCTGCGCCGCCCCGCCCACTACCTGTGGTCGCGCCGCGTCCTCGCGCTCCTCACCGCCGCCGCGCTCGCGCTGCACCTGCTGATGCCGCTCGCGCCGCCCCGGATGCTCGCCTCCGCCGGACTCGTCGACACCGCCCGCGTCTACGGCCCCTCCGTCTACGGGGCGGTGCCGGAGGCGGACTCGATGGCGAACCAGTTCGCCGCGATGCCGTCGCTGCACTTCGGCTGGGCCCTGATGGTCGCGATCGGCCTGATCGCCGCCACCCGTTCCCGCTGGCGGGCGCTCTGGCTGCTGCACCCGCTGCTCACCCTGCTCGTCGTCGTCGGCACCGCCAACCACTACTGGTTCGACGCGCTCGCCGCCGCCGCGCTCCTCGGCCTCGCGCTGCTCGCCGTCCGCGCCCCCGGCCACCGGACGGCGCCCCCACCCGCACGCCGTCCGGTCGAGGCGGCCCCCCTCACGGTCGGAGCCCTGCGATGAACCCCGCCGCCGGCACCGCGGTCGCGGTGCTCCTCTCCCTCGTCTCCGCCGCCGGGTACGCGCTCGCCGCCGTCGCCCAGGCCCGGCTCGCCGCGGCCTCGTCCGCCGCCTCCGGCGGGCGCGGGGCGCTGCGCGCGCTGCTCGCCCGCGGGCAGTGGTGGTGGGCGGTCGGCCTGAACGCCGCCGGGGCCCTCGCCCACGTGGCCGCCCTGCACTACGGGCCGCTGACCCTGGTCCAGCCGCTCGGCGCGCTGACCCTCGTGGCGGCGCTGCCGCTCGGCGCGTACTGCGCGCGCCGGCGGGTGACCCGTACCGAGTGGCGCGGGGCCCTGTGGACCCTGGCCGGCCTCGTCGGCCTGGTCGCCGTCACGGGGCCCGCGGCCCCCGGCGAGGCGCTCAGCCTGCGCGAGTCGCTGGTCGTCGCCGCGGCGACGGCGCTCCTCATCGCCGCGCTCGCCTCGGGCCGCCTCCAGGGGAGCGGCGGGCGGACCGGGCGCGGGCTCGGGCACGCCACGGCCTCCGGCATCGCCTCCGGCGTCGCCTCGGCGCTCACCCAGACCCTGACGGCCGCGCTCGCCCGCGACCTTCCCGGCACCGAGCCGACCTGGTGGCAGACCGCGCTGCTCGCGGTGCTCATATCCGGCTTCGCGACGGGCGGACTGCTGCTCTCGCAGGCCGCCTACCGGGGCGGGCTCGCGGCGCCGCTGGCCGTCGTCAACCTCTCCAACCCGGCGGCGGCCGCGGTGATCGGCGTGGCCCTCCTCGGCGAGACCTTCCGGGCCGGGGCCTGGGGCTGGCTCGCCGCCGCCGGCGCGTCGCTGGTCGCGGCGCGGGGCGTGGTGCTCCTGACGCGGGGCGGGGGCGGAGCGGGAGGGGCCGGGGCCGTCGTGGAGACCGGCGGCGTGGCGGGGGGAGGCGTCGCGGCGGGGAGCATCGGCGGTGTGCCGACGGCCCGGATCGCCGCGCCGGAGGCCGAAGCGGTGGGCGTCCCGCTCGCCGGATGAGGACGGGCGCCTTCCGGCGCCGTCCCTCCGCCCCGCCGCCCTCCGCCCGCCACCTGGTCGCCTCGCCGCCCCCTGCCCGATCGTCCCGCCGCCCCCTCCACCCGGTCGCCCCGTCACCCCGTCGTCCGTTCACCCCGCCACCGCCTCATCCCGCCACGTGTCACCCGCAACGCCGTCACCCCGTCACCCCGTCACCCGCAATTCGTCATGTTGACGACAATCGAATCCAGCCCTATCGTCAACATGACGACAAGGGGGTTTCCATGGCCGACATCACCCGGCGGGCCGGCTGGCGCCATCTGCGCTCCGCGCCCACCGCGCACATCCGCCACCAGCGACGGGGACGGCTCGTCCACGACGGCGAGGGGCTGAGCTTCTGGTTCCGGCCGCGCACCGCCGCCCTCTCCGAGGTCCCGGTGAACGACCGGGAGCTGGCCATGGCCTTCCACGCCCGCACCGCCGACTTCCAGGACGTGAGCGTGCAGTCCACCGTCACGTACCGGATCGGCGACCCGGGCGCGGCGGCCACCCGGCTCGACTTCTCCGTCGACCCCGACACGGGCGCCTGGCGCGGCACCCCGCTGGAGCAGATCGCCACCCTCCTCACCGAGACCGCCCAGCAGCACGCCCTCGACGTCCTGGCCCGCACCACCCTCGCCGCCGCGCTCGTCGACGGCGTGGCGGCGGTCCGGGACCGCGTCGCGACCGGTCTCGCCGCCGAGCCGCGCCTGCCGGACACCGGCATCGAGGTCGTCGCCGTCCGGGTGGTGGCGATCCGCCCCGAGCCCGAGGTCGAGCGGGCCCTGCGCACCCCCGCCCGCGAGCAGATCCAGCAGGAGGCCGACCGGGCCACCTACGAGCGCCGGGCGGTCGCCGTCGAGCGGGAACGCGCCATCGCCGAGAACGAGCTCGCCAGCAAGATCGAGCTGGCCCGGCAGGAGGAGCGGCTCGTCGAGCAGCGCGGCACCAACGCGCGCCGCGAGGCCGAGGAGAACGCCGCCGCCGACGCGGTGCGGGCCGAGGCCGAGGCCGTACGGAAGGTCCGGCTGGCGCGGGCCGAGGCGGAGGCGGCGCGCGAGGTCGGCGAGGCGCGCGCCGGAGCGCAGTCCGCGTGGCTGCGGGCGCACGCGGAGACCGACCCGGCCGTCCTGCACGCCCTCGCCGTGCAGCGGGCGGCCGAGAACCTGCCCCGGATCGAGCACCTGACGCTCTCCCCGGACGTGCTCACCGGACTGCTCGCCCGGCTGGGCGGCGAGGGCGGAACGGGCGGGGCGCGGTCGTGAGCCTCGCGCCGCGCGCGGTGCTCGTGCACCGGACGACGGAGTACGAGGAGCTGCTCGCCCGGCACGGCACGCACGGGCAGGCCGCGTTCTTCCTCTCCGCGCGCGGCCGTTCGATCGACGCCGTGCGCGAGCGGCACGACCGGGCCCACCGGGCGCTCGCCGAGGTGGCGGGCGCGGTGCCGCTGACGTGGCGGCAGAACCGGGTGGAACGGGCCGATCTGGACCGGTTCCTGTTCGGCCCCGAGGACGTCGTGGTGGTGGTCGGGCAGGACGGCCTGGTCGCCAACGCGGCGAAGTACCTGACCGGGCAGCCCGTCGTCGGCATCGACGCGGACCCGGGGCGCAATCCGGGCGTCCTGGTCCGGCACCGGGCGGACCGGGCGCGGCGGCTGCTGCCGTACGCGGCGGGGGAGGGCGCGGCGGTCGACGAGCTGACGATGGTCGAGGCCGTCACCGACGACGCGCAGCGGCTCCTCGCGCTCAACGAGATCTACGTCGGGCCGCCGGGCCACCAGACCGCCCGCTACACGCTCGGGCTCGACGGAACGGACGCCCCGGCCGAGGCCCAGGCCTCGTCGGGCGTCCTCGTCGGCACCGGCACGGGAGCCACGGGCTGGCTGCGCTCCCTGTGGGAGCAGCGCTCCAGCGCGCTCGCGCTGCCCGCGCCCTCGGACCCCCGGCTCGCCTGGTTCGTGCGCGAGGCCTGGCCGTCGCCGACGACCGGCACGGCCCGCGTCGAGGGCCTCCTCGGACCCGGCCGCGGCCTGCGCCTCACCGTCGAGTCGGACCGCCTGGTCGCCTTCGGCGACGGCGTCGAGTCGGACGCGCTCGAACTGACGTGGGGCCAGACAGTCCGCCTGGCGATCGCGGCACCGCGCCTGCGCCTGGTGCACTGAGCCGGGGCGGCAGCGGGGTCCTCCGGTCCCACACGGCACCACGCCCACGCCCGGTGCACCGAGCCGAGGCCGCAGCGAGGTCCTCCGGTCCCGCCGTCCGCGCGGCCGGATCCGATCGGTCCGGGCCGGGCGGCGGCCCGTACGGCGTTATGCTCGGCGCGCTTTGCCCGGGTATCCGCCCGCCCCGCCGTCGGGCCGCCCGGACCTCCCCGCACCCTCCCGTCCCTCCCCGGCCGTCGAAGGACACCCCATGGCCCCCGGCTCGCTGACCGTCTCCCCCGCCACGCCGCAGGACTGGGAGCTCGTGCGCTCCTGGGCCGCCGAGGAGGGGTGGAACCCGGGGCTCTCCGACGCCACGGCCTTCTTCGCGCAGGACCCCGGCGGCTTCTTCCTCGGCCGGATCGACGGGGAGCCCGTCTCCGCCGTCTCGGTCGTCGGCTACGACGAGGCCTACGCCTTCCTCGGCTTCTACCTCGTGCGCCCCGAACTCCGCGGCCTCGGCCACGGCCTGGCCACCTGGCGGGCCGCGCTGGGCCACGCGGGCGACCGGACCGTCGGGCTCGACGGCGTGCCCGCGCAGCAGGACAACTACCGGCGCTCCGGCTTCACGACGGCGTACCGCACGGCGCGGTACGTGGGCGCGGTCCCGCCCCCGGACGGCACGCCGGCCGGTCTGGTGCCCGCCGGGCGGGTCGGTCCGGCCGCCCTCGCGGCGTACGACGGCGCCTGTCACCACGCAGACCGGCCGCGGTTCCTCTCCGCCTGGCTGGCGACGCCCGGCCACCGCGCCCTGGCCCGGATCGTCGACGGGCGCCCGACCGGGTACGGGGTGGTTCGTCCCGCCCAGGACGAGGCCCGCATCGGGCCGCTGTTCGCGGACACCCCGGCGGACGCGGCGGCCCTGCTCGACGGACTCGCCGCCGAGGCGAGGGACTTCGGCTCGGACCGGATCGCGATCGACATGCCGGAGGTCAACCCCGCGGCGGCGCGCCTGGCCCTGGAGCGGGGGCTGGAGCCGACGTTCGAGACGGCCCGGATGTACACCGGCCCCGTCCGCCCGGTGGCCCGCGAGCGCGTCTTCGGGGTCACCACGCTCGAACTGGGCTGATCCGGCGGGAGCGGGGAAGCGGGGGAAACGACAGGTCCGGACCAGTGGAGGCCCCTGTTCGGGTCGGCGGGAGCCACGATTCCGGACGGGCCGAAACCACGGTTCTTGGCGGGCCGAAACCACGGAAACCATGGTCCGGGCCGGCTGAGACCACGGAAGCCCGGGGTCCGAACCGGCGCCCCGGTCCCGGCGAATCCGACCCCGGCGGGCCCCGCGCCCCCTCCCCTCGCCGACCCCCCGCCGCCCCCTGAGGGGCGACAAGGGTTTTCCCCGTATCGGGTTCACCCCCCCGTTCCCTACTGTCCTCCGCACCGGCAGATATCATCCTCCGAATCGCACCGTGACAGGTGCATGCGAAGGGTGGCGTCCGCCGGTGACGGTCTTGACCCGGGCCGTCGCGCCGGTGGCGGCGCACGGGCCCCCCAAGCCCAGGGAACACCGGACCGCGACCCCCACTTCGCCCCCGTGTCCCGCGCCGCCGCCACTGCTTCGCAGTTACGTCGTCATCGAAAGGGCCACACCTTGAACGGTTCCAGGCGGAGAGTCATATCCGTGGTCGCGGGTGCCGCGATCCTCGGTGCCGCTGCCACCACCTCCGGGGCGTTCGCCGCCGCCCCGGCCGCTCCCACCCCGAAGCCCGCGCCGGTTTCGCAGGCGATCCAGGCGCTGCCCAGCGCCCCGGTCGAGAAGCTCATCGTCACCTACAAGAGCCAGGCCGCCGAGGCCGGTTCCAACGCCGCCGCGCAGAGCGACACGGCCGAGAAGGCCGCGAAGACGGGCGAGAAGCTCTCCTTCGAGCGCCGGCTCGCCGCCGGTGCCGCCCTGGTCGACCTGGGTGACGGCACCACCAAGCAGGACGTCACGAAGGTCATGGACGCGTTCCGCGCCGACCCGGCCGTCGCCTCCGTCGAGCCCGACATCCGCGCCTACGCGATGGCCACGCCGAACGACACCGAGTACGCCAAGCAGTGGGACCTCTTCGAGGCCACCGGCGGCATGAACGTCCCGGCGGCCTGGGACAAGACGACCGGCTCCGGCGTCACCGTCGCCGTCATCGACACCGGCTACGCCGCCCACTCGGACCTGGCGGCCAACGTCGTCGCCGGTTACGACTTCATCTCCTCCTCCGCCGACGCCCGCGACAGCAACGGTCGCGACGCGGACCCGAAGGACGAGGGCGACTGGAACGCCACCGACAACGAGTGCGGCAGCGGCTCCAAGGCCTCCAGCTCCTCCTGGCACGGCACCCACGTGGCCGGCACCATCGGCGCCGTCACGAACAACACCAAGGGCATCGCGGGCATCGCGTACGGCGCGAAGATCCAGCCCGTGCGCGTGCTCGGCAAGTGCGGCGGCTCGTCCGCCGACATCGCCGACGCCATCACCTGGGCCTCCGGCGGCACCGTGCCGGGCGTCCCGGCCAACGCGAACCCGGCGAAGGTCATCAACCTGAGCCTGGGCGGCGCGAGCTCGACCTGCCCGAGCGTCTACCAGACCGCCATCAACGGCGCCGTCTCGCGCGGCACCACCGTCGTCGTGGCCGCGGGCAACAGCAACGCCAACACCTCCGGCTTCACCCCCGCCAACTGCTCGAACGTCATCACCGTGGCGTCGACCAGCCGCGAGGGCAACCGGTCGTACTACTCCAACTACGGCACCGTCGTGGACGTGGCCGCGCCCGGCGGCGAGACCCGCCGCGCCACGGACACGCCCGGCACCGTCACCACCCCCGAGAACGGCATCCTCTCGACGCTGAACTCGGGCGCGACGACTCAGTCGACCGAGAACTACAAGCCCTACCAGGGCACCTCGATGGCGGCGCCGCACATCGCCGGCCTCGCCGCCCTCCTGAAGTCGGCCAAGAGCACCCTCACCCCGGCCGAGATCGAGTCCGCGATCAAGGCCAACGCCCGTCCGCTGCCGGGCACCTGCACCGGCGGCTGCGGCGCGGGCATCGCCGACGCGGCGAAGACGGTGAACGCCGTCACCACCACCACGCCGCCCGCCGGCAACGTCTTCACCAACGCGACCCGCGTGTCGATCCCGGACAACACCACCGTGTCGTCCTCGATCTCCGTCACCGGCCGCGCCGGCAACGCGCCCGCCGCCCTCAAGGTCGGCGTGGACATCAAGCACACCTGGCGCGGGGACCTGGTCGTCGACCTGGTCGCCCCCGACGGCACGGTGCGCAACCTGAAGACCTCGTCGTCCTCGGACAGCGCCGACAACGTCGTGGCGACCTACACGGTCGACGCGTCGAGCGAGGTCGCCAACGGCACCTGGAAGCTCCAGGTCCGCGATGTGGCCACGGGTGACACCGGCTACATCGACTCGTGGAGCCTCACCTTCTAAAGCACCATCGCACCACCTTCGACCCACCCCCCACATCAGCATCATTGCTGGTCAGCGACGCGCTCGTGGTCTACACCACGGGCGCGTCCTGGCGTTGTGGGAGCGCGTGCCACCGGAGCGCGCTGTCCGTATGCCGGACAAGGGGCCTGGACTCCGCCGGTGGGCTCCGTATTCTCTGCCCACGGGGCTCATGGGCCGGGGGCCCGAGCGGCCGGAGGTGGTGGACAGTGACGACAGCTCCGCACGTCGCCCTGCGCCCCGCGGGCGTGGGGGCGAATCCCGCGCCGGTGGGCCGCGAGGAACTCCTCGCCCGGCTGGAACGCGCCCTGCACACGCGGGGCCGCGCCCTGCTCACCGGACCGGCCGGCGTCGGCAAGACCGAGGTCGCGCTCGCCGAGGCGGCGCGGGCCGAGGCGCGCGGCGAGACCGTGCTGTGGCTCGCCTCCCTGCCGTCCGACCGCGAGATACCCGGCGCCTCGGCCGCCGCGCTCGTCGCCTCCGTGGCGGCGACGGTGGCCGCGCCCGGATCAGGATCCGCCCGCCCCGAGCCGTCCGACGCGTCCGGACCCGGGACGCCCCTCCCGGTTCTCCCGGCCCTGGGCTCCCCCAGGTCCCCCGCGGGCCGGGCGGCCGTCCCGGCTCCCGCCACCGGAGTCGCGGGAACCACCGGGACGCACGCCGCGCCGGCGCACGGCACCGATCCGTACGCCACGGGCCCGCATGCCACCGGCGTGTTCGCCTCCGGGGTCTTCGACGAGCTGCCCGGTCCCCAGCGCACCGCCGTCGCCATGCTCTGCCGCGAGGCGCCGATCGACGCGGACGGCTGGGACCCGATCGCGCTGCGCCTCGGGATCGCGCAGATCCTGCGCACCCTGACCTGCCGGGGGCCCGTGCTGCTCGTCGTGGACGGCGTGCAGCACGTGGACCCGGACAGCGCGGACCTGCTGCGGTTCGCCCTCCACCTGGCGCCGCCCGCGCTGCGGGTGGTGGCCGTGGAGACCCCCGAGCCGTACGGGGAGGCCCGTGGCCCGCACGGCGAGCCCCACCGCTCCGAGGACCCGCACGCCAGCCACCTCTGGGTGCCGTCGGAGGCGGACGTGCTGCGCGTCCCGCCGCTGCACGCCGACGAGATCGCCGAGCTCCTCATCCACCACCGGCTGCCGTCCCGGATGGCCGGCCGCATCCACCGCGCGAGCGGCGGCAATCCGCGGCTCGCGCTCGCGGTGGGCCGCTCGCTGGCCGACGCGCGGACCCCCGTGCACCACGCCGAGGCCCTGACGCTCTCCGGGCGCGCCCGCGACCTGGCCCGCCAGCTCCTGGGCGCCGCGCCGCCCGCCGTGCGGGAGACGCTGCTGCTCGCGGCCCTGGCGCTGCGCCCGTCGGCGACGCTGGTGCGGCGGGCCGGGCGGCCCAACGCGGAGGCGGACCTCGCGGCGGCCGAACGGGCCGACCTGGTGTCGCTCGCGGAGGACGGCTCGGTCACCTTCACCGCCGGGCTGCTGCCCTCCACCCTGGTGCACGACGCCTGCTGGGCCGAGCGGAGCGCCGGGCACGCGGCCCTCGCGGAGGTCGTGGACGACCCCGTGGAGGCGGTGCGGCACCGGGCGCTCGCCACCGACAGTCCGGACGAGGAGCTGGCCGCCGAGGTCGCGGACGCCGCCGATCTGGCCCGGCGGCGCGGGAACAGCGCGCTCGCCGCCGAACTGGCCCTGCTCGCGGCCGAGTCGACGCCGGGACGGCACGGCACCCGGCGGATCGCGCGGCTCGTGGACGCGGCCGAGGAGGCCGCGCGGGCGGCCCGCGCCGACCTCGCGATGCGGGCCGCGACCGATCTGCTCGCCCGGGACGCCGTGCCCGCCGACCGGGTGCGGGCGCGCCTCGCCGTGCTCGACACGGCGGGCCAGGGCCTGACCGGCCTCGACGAGATGTACGTCCACGCCATGGAGGACTCGGAGGGCGACACCGCCCTGCGGGCCGCCGTGCAGCTCCGGCTCGCCGTCAAGTACGTGCTCGCGGACGGCGACCCGCACCGCTCGCGGACCGCGGCGGTCGAATCGGCCGCGCTGGCCGCCTCGATGGGCGACCCGCGCACGGCCGCGCAGGCGCTGACCGTGCAGGCGCGGATGGAGCGGGCGCTCGGCTCGCCGGACGCGGATGCCGTGCTCGCCCGGGCGCGGGCCCTCGAACTGGCCGAGCGGCCCCTCGGCATCCGCAACGCCGCCCAGATCCTGACGATCCGCCACGCCCTGTTCGACGACCGGCTCGTGGAGGCCCGCGACGAACTGGGCGCGCTCCTGCCGCTGGTGCAGCGGCGCGGCTCCGTCGAGGACGCCATCGAGCTCTTCCGCACGCTGGCCGAGATCGAGTCCCGGATCGGGCCGTGCGCGGCGGCCCTCGCCCACGCCGGGCAGTCCCTCGCCCTCACCCTGGAGGCGGGGCTCTCCCCCGGCCCCGCCTGGTACGCGCTCGCGCTCGCGGAGACGGCGGGCGGCAGCTTCGCGCGGGCCGCGAGCTACGCGCGGCGCAGCGTGCAGGCCTCGGAGGAGGAGGGCGACCGGGTCTTCCTCTCCCGCAGCCGGTACGCGCTCGGCCGGGTCCAGCTCGTCAACGGGGACGTGGCCGCCGCCCTGGAGACGCTGCGCCGGGTGCAGACCGACGAGCGGGCCCAGTCGACCGTGGACCCGTCGATGCTGCGCTGGCACGAGGAGCTGGCCGAGGCGCTGCTCGCGAACGACGCCGCCGACGAGGCCCTGGCGCTCCTCGCCGAGGTGCGGCCGGTGGCGGAGCGCCTCGGGCGGCCCACGGTCCTGCTCGGCTGCGACCGGGCGTACGCCCTGTGCCTGGCGGCCGAGGGGCGCACGGACGAGGCGGCGGAGCTGCTGACCCGCACGGCCGGGGAGTTCGGGCGGGCGGGGCTGCCCCTGGAGCGGGGCCGGGCGCTGATCGCCCTGGCCCGGGTGGAGCGCCGCCGGAGGCGCAGGTCGGCGGCGCAGAGCGCCCTTCAGGAGGCGGCGTCGGTGTTCGAGCGGACCGGAGCGGCGCCGTGGCTGGCCCTGGCGGGCGAGACCCCGGCCGGCGAGGGTCCCGCGGGCGGGCCGGGGGGCGAGGAGGCGGTCCCCGCCCTCTCCTCCCTCACCGAGGCGGAGCTGCGCCTGGCCCGGCTCGTGGGCCAGGGCGCCAGCAACCAGGAGGCGGCGGCGAAGCTCTACCTGAGCGTGAAGACGGTCGAGGCGCGGCTCACCCGCATCTACCAGAAGCTCGACGTCCGTTCCCGGGCGCAGCTCGCGACGGCCCTCAGACCGTGAGGTCCGTGAACGCCGTGGCGTAGGTGCCCCGGGCGGTGGTGCCGTCGGGCCGCCGCCACTCCCCGGTCACCCGGGCCGTCCCGCCACCGGCCGTCCCGCCGTCGGTCGTTTCGCCACCGGTCGTTTCGCCGTCGGCCCGCAGGACGCGCCGGAGCCGCAGGACGAGCGGCGCGGGCGCGCCGGGCTCCCGCAGCACCACGTCGGTGTGGTCGGGGCCCTCCTCGACCCGTACGGGCACCGCGTCCGCGCCGGTGCCGTCCGGGGTGATCGGCACGACGGCGACGGTGGGGTCGGGCGTGTCGGTCGCGGTCTGCTCCTGCGGTGCGGCGCGGCCGTCGAGCAGGGCGTGCAGGCGCTCGACGAAGACGGGGTCGTGGACGCCGTCGTAGATCCAGCGCTTCCCCAGGACGCCGTGCTCGGAGGTGCCGACGAGGGCGCGCTCGGCGCCCGCGAGCGGGTCCGCGCGGTAGGTCAGGGGGACCTGGTGGGCGACCGCGTCCGGGCCGGTGCCGTCGGTCACCACCATGAACTCGATGCCCACCTCGCCCTCGGGGTCGTCGAGGCGGAACCCGCCCGCCCTGACCAGCCGCGGGCCGTCGGACCCGCCGGCGTACCAGGGTCGGGTGGGCAGCCACGCGGCGAGCAGCTCCAGCTTGGTGGGCTGCATCGTGGTGCGGTGGATGACGGCCATGGTGCGCTTCTCCCTCTCGGTCGGGATCTTCCCCGCCCCACCGTACGAGCCCTTCCCCGGTCGCCTTACGAGGCCGTGCGGGCGGTCCTCGCGTCCGGCCCGCGCCCTGCCTGCTAACGTCAGAAATTACCCATATGAGGCATATGCGGCATCATGTCGCCTCCTCGTTCGAACAGGAGCAGGAATGACCGGTGGACCCGAGCCCATCAACGCCGTCGCCCGCGAGGAGCTCGAGAAGGAGCTCGCCGAGCTGCGCGCCGAACGCGATGCGGTCGCCGCCACCCTGCGAGACGGCGGGGACGACCAGACGGGCGACAGGGCGGACCAGGCCGACGAGTTGATGCGCGCCGACGAGGCCGACCGGCTCAACGGGCGCATCAGGGAGATCGAGGGCCGTCTGGAGGAGGCCTCCGCCGTCGCCCCGCCGGCCGCCGGCACGATCGGCGTCGGCAGCAGCGTGACCGTGCGGTTCGACGACGGCACCGAGTCCACCGTGCGGATCGCGGAGCTGGCCGACGCGCTCGACCCCGGCCTGGTGACCGGCGACAGCCCGCTCGGCAAGGCGCTGCTCGGCCACGGCGCCGGCGACACCGTCGCGTACGAGACGCCCGGGGGCCGGGAGACCGCGACCGTGGTCTCGGTCGGCTGACGGCGCCGTGCCGGAGGCGGACGCCGGAGCGGGACGGGAACGCGAGCGCGAGCGGGGACGGGAGCGGGAGCAGGAGCGGTTCAGGGAGGCCGACCGCAAGGGCGGCCCCGGGCACACCGTCCTGGTGGCCCTGGTCCTGGCCGTGCCGGTCACCAAGGTCACCTACACGGTCGGCGGCGGCGACGCGGTCCGCGACGTGCTCGTGGGCATGGAGCCGGCGAACTGGCCGGACGTCCTGCTCGGCATGGTGATCACCGATCCGCTCCTCGGGTCGGTGCTCGCCGTCGTCGTCTCCCGCGTGGTCTTCGCCCTCTTCGCCGCGCGCGGCGCGGTGCCGGTGGGCGGCGGGCGGGCCCGGTCGCTCCAGCGGCTGGGGCTCACGGCCGTCACCCCGATCGCGGTGGGCGTCATCGACGCGTGCTTCTTCGGGCCGTGGTGGGGGCTGGGCACCGCGCTGGCCGCCTTCGCGCTGCGGCAGGGCGTGATCGAGGAGTACCGGACGGGGCGGCGCGGGCCGCACCGGTCGCACGGCCCGGAGGAGCACCACGACACCGGCCACCGGCCGCCCGGCTGGCTGCGCCGGGCCGCCGGGGCCGAGCAGTGGGCGGCCCTGGTCCTGACCGTGGTGGTGCTGCCGTTCCTGTTCTTCGCCTCGGCCCTCGACGGGCAGTCGTGGACGTCGATCGTGACGTGCCGGGTCACGAGCGGCGCCGGGACGGCGGACGACCGCCTGATCGAGCTGGGCCGCAAGGGCAACGGGGTCGTGGGGTGGAACCTGGACTCCGAGCAGGTCTCGAACGGCCTCGACTGCACGGCCGGGGAGAGCCGCTTCGTGCGCGAGCCGTGGTGGCGCGGCTGAGGCCTCCCGGCGGCTCCGGAAGGGCCTCAGCCGGTGACGATGCCGGTGACCAGGTTGATCGTGGTGGCCAGGATGCCGGCCCCGAAGACGTACGACAGCAGGCAGTGGCGCAGGACGATCGCGCGGAGCCCGGCGGTGGAGACGTCGGTGTCCGAGACCTGGTAGGTCATGCCGAGGTTGAAGCTGAAGTAGAGGAAGTCGCTGTAGCGGGGCGGGGCCCCGGTGTTGAAGTCGATCCCGCCGTCCGGTTCCAGGACGTAGTAGTGGTACGCGTAGCGGGTGGCGTACATCAGGTGGAGCGCCGCCCAGGCCATGAAGACGCCGCAGAGGGCCGTCGCGGCCGCCGCGTGGCTCAGGTCGGTGCGGCCGACCAGGAGCAGCACGACGATGCCGACCAGACCGGCCAGGGAGGTCGTGACGACGGCGAGTTCCTCGACGACGGGCCGGAACTCCTCGCGGCGGACGTTGTGGTGGGTGGTGGCGGCGTCCATGGGCCACAGGACGATCCAGCCGGCGACGACGAACGCGGTCTCCGCCATCGCCGTTCTGGCCGGTGACGGTGTCGAGGGCGATGTGCGCGTTCGCGGGCCTGACGTCGTCGGGCATCTCGACGTCGGACTCCTTGCCGCGCCCGACGACCCGCTCCTGCTCCTGCTCCTGCTCCTGCTCCTGCTCCTGCTCCTGCTCCTGCTCCTGCTCGACGGTGAGCGCGTCCCAGGCCGCCATGTCGTGCACGTACTTCTGCACGACGACGTGGCCGCCGCCCTCGAAGCCGGGGTCCTCGGCGCCGAGGTGGACGGTCACCACCAGGAAGAGGACCGCCCGGGAGGGCGGCACGAGGACGGGCTGGGGTACGGCCACGGCGCTCCCGCCGGAGATACGGCCCCGCGGAACGGAACGGGAAGTCGGACACATGGAACGAGAAGTCGGACAGTCGGACATTCGGACAAAAGGTGCTCAGGGGACAGCGTCAGCGTAGGGGGACGTGATCCCTCGCGCAGCCCGGCGCGGCGGTCCCCGCCGGGGGCGAGGCGCGCGGCCCGTACGGCGCCCCACCGGGGCCGGCGGTACGCGGTCCGTATGACGGCCCCCGCCGGTGCGAGCGGCGCGCGGCGCGCACGACGCCCCACCGGACCGGGCGGCGCGCGACCCGTACGGCGTCCCCCTCCGGACCGGGCGGCGCGCGATCCGTACGGCGGCGGCCCGCTCCGGACCGGGCGACGCGCGGCAACCCGTACGCCGCGACCTCCCGGCCGGGCGGTGCGCGGCCCCGCGCGGTCGGCCCTTCCGGGCCGAGTGGCATGGCCACGGAGGCGGACATAGCCTGCCCGAAGGGGCTGTTCCGTCCCGTACCGCCCATGCCCCGCGGGGCGAGAGGGTGAAGATCCTTGAGCACCGACCAGGAGAAGCCGGAGACCCTCCAGGACGCACCCGAGGCCCTGGAACCCCGCGTGGGTCCGGCCCCCGAGGGCGATCCGGAGTTCCACCCGTACCACCACCCCGCCGCCGGCTGGGGCGCCGCCAGGAGCGTCACCGGCTTCATGGTCCGCGAGGGCGCCCTCCCGCTCGACGGGCCCCGGGCGATCATGAAGATGAACCACGAGAACGGCGGGTTCGACTGTCCCGGCTGCGCCTGGCCCGACGACACCAAGGGCCTGCACCTGGACATCTGCGAGAACGGGATCAAGCACGTCACCTGGGAGATGACCCGCAAGCGGGTCGGGCGCGAGTTCTTCGCCGCCCACTCGGTGACCGAGCTCGACGGGTGGAGCGACCACGCCCTGGAGAACGAGGGCCGGCTCACCGAGCCGATGGTCTACGACCCGGAGACCGACCACTACGTGCCGATCGCCTGGAAGGACGCCTTCGCCCTCGTCGGCCGCACCCTGCGGGAGCTCGACCACCCGGACGAGGCGACCTTCTACACCTCCGGCCGGCTCGGCAACGAGGCCACCTTCCTCTACCAGCTCATGGCCCGCGAACTGGGCACCAACAACCTGCCCGACTGCTCCAACATGTGCCACGAGGCCAGCGGCCGGGCGATGCAGGCGGCCCTGGGGACCGGCAAGGGCACCGTCGACCTGGAGGACTGGCAGACCGCCGACGCGCTCTTCGTCATCGGCGTCAACGCCGCCTCCAACGCGCCCCGGATGCTGACCGCCCTCGCGGAGGCGTACCACCGCGGCGCGCAGATCGTGCACGTCAACCCGCTCGTCGAGGCGGCGGCCACCCGCACGATCATCCCGCACGACTTCAAGGACATGGCCACCTTCCGCTCCACCCGCACCGGCACCCTGGACCTCCAGGTGCGCATCGGCGGCGACATGGCGCTGCTGCGGGGCATGGCCAAGGCGCTCCTGGAGCAGTCCGCGACCGACCCCAAGGCCCTGGACCGGGAGTTCGTCGAGCGGCACACCAGCGGTTTCGAGGAGTACCGGGCGCTGTGCGAGGCGACCCCGTGGGAGGAGCTGGAGACCCAGTCGGGGCTGAGCCGGGACGACATCCTGAAGGCGGCCCGCGTCTACCGCGAGGCCGACCGCACCGTCATCAGCTGGTGCCTGGGCGTCACCCAGCACGAGCACGGCGTCGACACCGTCCGCGAGATCGTCAACCTGCTGCTGCTCCGCGGCAACCTGGGCCGCGAGGGCGCCGGCCCCTCCCCCGTGCGCGGGCACAGCAACGTCCAGGGCAACCGCACCTGCGGCATCGACCACCGCCCCGGCGAGGAGTTCCTCGACCGGCTCGCCGAGGTCTGCGGGATCGACCCGCCCCGCGAGCACGGCAAGGACACCGTCGCCGCCATCAGGGCCATGCGCGACGGGAAGGTCAAGGTCTTCGTCGGCATGGGCGGCAACTTCGCGCTCGCGGCCCCCGACACCCCGGCCACCCACGAGGCGCTGCGCACCTGCGAGCTGACCGTCCAGGTGAGCACCAAGCTGAACCGCAGCCACGTCGTGCACGGGCGGCGGGCGCTGATCCTGCCCTGCCTGGGCCGGACCGAGAAGGACCACCAGCGCAAGGGGATCCAGAGCACCTCGGTCGAGGACTCGATGAGCATGGTGCACCTGTCGGTCGGCATGAAGCGCCCCGCCTCTCCGCACCTGCTCTCCGAGCCGGCGATCATCGCGGGCATGGCCCGGGCCGCGCTGCCGGACAGCGCCACGCCGTGGGAGTGGTACGTCGAGGACTACGACCGCATCCGGGACACCATGGCGCGGGTGCTCGACGGCTTCGAGGACTTCAACCGGCGGGTGCGCCTGCCGCTGGGCTTCCGCATCAAGCAGCCCGCCCGCGAACTGGTCTTCCTCACCGCGTCCGGCCTGGCCGAGTTCTCCTCCTCCGCGCTGCCCGACGTGCTGCCCGCCCCCGGCGAGCTGGCCCTGGGGACCATGCGCTCCCACGACCAGTGGAACACCACGATCTACTCCGACAACGACCGCTACCGGGGCGTCAAGAACCTGCGCACGCTCGTCTTCATGAACCGGGCCGACATGCGCGAGCGCGGCATCGGCGAGATGGACGCGGTGGACATCACGAGCACCGCGCGGGACGGCAGCCACCGGCGCCTGAACGGCTACCTCGCCGTCCCGTACGACATCCCCCGGGGGTGCGCGGCCGGCTACATGCCCGAGATGAACGTCCTGTGCGCGCTGGACGACTACAGCACCCAGAGCGACCAGCCGATCATGAAGCACGTCAGGGTCACGATCGTCCCGGCGGGCTCTTCCGCGTGACCGCGTGACGGTACGGGTACGGCTACGGGGCGCACCCCGCGTCGCGCGCGTCTCTCCCGGGGCGGCTACCGTCGGCGGTCGGGCGGCGTGACACCGCGACCCCGGGATCCGGCGTCCGGTCCACCGGCCGGAGCCGAAGGGAGGAAGAACCATGGGACGAGTGACCGCGCGGCGGCGCGTCCTGCGCGTGCGGGAGGGAGGGGCCTCCTACCGCCCGGACACGCTGGCCGCCGAGGAGCCGATGGAGATCCGGGTCGGCGGGCGTCCGCTGACCGTGACGATGCGCACCCCGGGCGACGACTTCGACCTCGCGGCCGGTTTCCTGGTGAGCGAGGGCGTGGCGCACGCGGCAGGGGACGTGGCCGGGATCCGGTACTGCGCGGGCGCCACCTCCGACGGCGGCAACACCTACAACGTGGTCGACGTCGCCCTGGCGCCGGGCGTGGCCGCCCCCGACGCCTCCCTGGAACGGAACTTCTACACGACCTCCTCGTGCGGCCTGTGCGGCAAGGCCAGTCTGGACGCGGTGCGCACGACGGCCGCCTGGTCCGTCGCGGAGGACCCGCTGCGGATCGGCACGGAGGTGCTCACGGCCCTCCCCGACCGGCTGCGGGCGGCCCAGCGGGTCTTCGACAGCACGGGCGGTCTGCACGCGGCCGGGCTCTTCTCGGCCGGGGGCGAGCTGCTCTGCCTGCGGGAGGACGTCGGCCGGCACAACGCCGTGGACAAGGTCGTCGGGCACGCCCTGCGGTCGGGGCTGCTGCCGCTGCGCGGGACGGTCCTCATGGTGAGCGGCCGGGCCTCCTTCGAGCTGGTGCAGAAGGCCGTGATGGCGGGGATCCCGATGCTCGCGGCCGTCTCCGCGCCCTCCTCGCTCGCCGTGGACCTGGCGGCGGAGAGCGGACTGACCCTGGTCGGGTTCCTGCGGGGCGCGTCGATGAACGTGTACTGCGGGGACGAGCGCCTGGAGACCGTGCCGGTGGCCTGAGGCAGGCCACCGGCACGGTGCGGGCGGTGTCCGGCGGCCCTACGCCGCTTCGGCGGGGCTCTCCGCGTCCTCGCGGTGCGCACCGCCCCCGGGGTCGCCCTTGCGGACCGTGCAGTGGATCGAGTCGTCCGCCACGTCGGCGACGATCGTGTCGCCGGGCTCGGCGTCGCCGCCGAGCAGCAGGGAGGCGACCCGGTTGTCGAGCTCCGTCTGGATGGTGCGGCGCAGCGGCCGGGCGCCGAACGCGGGCTGGTGGCCGTGGGCGACGAGGAGCTTCTTCGCCGCCTCGGTGACGTCCAGGGTCATGCCCTGCGCGTGGACGCGGTGCTTGCTGCGGTCCAGGAGGTGGTCGACGATCTCCGACAGGTCCTCCTCGGTGAGGCTGTGGAAGACGATGATGTCGTCGATGCGGTTGAGGAACTCGGGCAGGAAGCGTCCCCGCAGGTCCTCCATCAGCTGATCCTTGAGCTCGGCCGCGTCGCCCTCGTGGTCGAGGATGCGGTGGGCGCCGATGTTGGACGTCATGATGACGACGCAGTGGCGGAAGTCGACCGTGCGGCCCTGCCCGTCGGTGAGGCGCCCGTCGTCGAGGATCTGGAGCAGGGTGTTGAAGACGTCCGGGTGGCCCTTCTCGATCTCGTCGAACAGCACCACGCTGTAGGGCTGGCGGCGGACCTTCTCGGTGAGCTGGCCGGCCTCCTCGTAGCCCACGTACCCGGGAGGCGCTCCGACGAGCCGGGCGACCGTGTGCTTCTCCTGGAACTCGCTCATGTCGAACCGGATCATCCGGTCCTCGTCGCCGAAGAGCAGGTCGGCGAGGGTCTTGGCGAGTTCGGTCTTGCCGACGCCGGTGGGTCCGAGGAAGAGGAAGGAGCCCACGGGGCGGTCGGGGTCGCCCATGCCGGCCCGGTTGCGGCGCACGGCCTCGGAGACCGCCGTGACCGCCTCGTCCTGGCCGACGATCCTGGCGTGCATCTCCTCCTCCAGCCTGAGGAGCTTCTCCTTCTCGCTGGCGGTGAGCTGGGAGACGGGGATGCCGGTGCGGCGGGAGACGATGTCGGCGATGTCGCCGGCGGTGACGGAGACGACGCCCTCGCGCCGCTCCTCGATGCCCGCGAGTTCGCCCTCGACCTCGGCGATCCGCCGCTTCAGGTCGGAGGCCTTCTCGAACTCCTCGCCCGCGACGGCCTGGTCCTTCTCGCGGCGCAGCTTGGCGAGCCTGTCCTCGCGGCTGACGACCTCGGTGGAGCGGGCGCCGCTGCGCAGCCGCACCCGGGCGCCGGCCTGGTCCATCAGGTCGATGGCCTTGTCGGGCAGGAAGCGGTCGCTGACGTAGCGGTCGGAGAGCTCCGCCGCCGCGGCGAGGGCGCCGTCGGCGAAGCGCACCTGGTGGTGGGCCTCGTAGGCGTCCCGCAGCCCTTCGAGGATCTGCACGGTCTCCTCGACGGTGGGTTCGGGGATCAGGACCGGCTGGAAGCGGCGTTCGAGGGCGGCGTCCTTCTCGATGTGCTTGCGGTACTCGTCGATGGTGGTCGCGCCGACCACGTGCAGCTCACCGCGGGCGAGGGCCGGCTTGAGCATGTTGCCGGCGTCCATCGAGCCCTCGCCGGTGGCGCCGGCGCCGACGACCGTGTGCAGCTCGTCGATGAAGAGGACGATGTCGCCCTGTGCCTTCTGGACGTCCTCGATGACCTTCTTCAGGCGCTCCTCGAACTGTCCGCGGTACTGGGCGCCGGCCACCATCCCGGAGAGGTCGAGGGAGACGACGCGCTTGTCCTTGAGGGTGTCGGGCACCTCGCCCGCCACGATGCGCTGGGCGAGGCCCTCGACGATGGCGGTCTTGCCGACGCCGGGCTCGCCGATGAGGACCGGGTTGTTCTTGGAGCGCCGGGAGAGGATCTCGATGGTCTGCTCGATCTCCTCGGCCCGTCCGACCACCGGGTCGAGCTTCCCGGCCTTCGCCTCCTCGGTGAGGTCCCGGCCGAACTCGTCGAGGGTGGTGGCCGGCTGCTTCGGGGCCGCCGGGGCGCCCTCGCCGCCGAAGGCCGCCTGGTCCGCGGCGCCGCGCAGCTTCGAGACGTCCAGGTCCTCGGCGCGCAGGAAGCGGGAGGCGCCGGAGTCGGGGTCGCCGAGGAGGGCGCCGAGGACGTGCTCGGGGCCGATGTACGACACGCCGGAGGCCTGCGAGCGGGCGTGGGCGAGGGCGAGGGTGCGCTTGGCCGCCGGGGTGAGGCCGGGCTCCGAGGAGGGCTCGGCGGACTCCCCGGGCAGCACCTCGGCGATCCGGCTCGCGAGGGCGTCGGGGTCCACGCCGCCCTCGGCGAGCAGCCTGCGGGAGGGGTCGACCCGGGTGGCGGCCCACAGCAGGTGCTCGGTGTCGAGGTCGGACGTGCCGTCCTCGACCGCCTTGCGGGTGGCCAGGTTGAGCAGCTCGTGCGAGGACTCGGTGAGGAGCCTTCCGATGGGGACGCGTTGCACGGCCGGGGGCGAGGAGGCCGGCGACATGCCGAAGAACCGGTTCAGCATCTCGCTGAACGGATCGGAGGAACCGAAGGGGGAACCGAACGCCATCGACATGTCTGCTCCAGAGAAGCGCGGGGGGATCCCTCTCACCGAGCGGGGGGAATCCCTCTCACTGAAACGCCATGTCCACCGCTCCGCAAACGGAGCGGACGCGGGCCCGGACCGGCCGAGAACGGGACTCCGGGCCCGGAGCGGGCAGGACTCCGGGTCCGGCGCGGACGGACGCGGAAGCCGGCACGGGCGGGACTCCGGGCCCGGTACGGACGGGACTCCGGGCCCGGTACGGACGGGACTCCGGGCCCGGTACGGACGGACGCGGAAGCCGACACGGGCAAGGACTCCGGGCCCGCGCGGGCGAGAGCCCGGATCCGGCACGGGCAGGGCTCCGGACCCGGCGCGGGCGGAGCGGAAGCCGGCACCGGCGGGGCTCCGGGTCCGGCGCGGGCGAGAGCCCGGATCCGGTACGGGCAGGGCTCCGGACCCGGCGCGGACGGGGTTGCGCGCACGACATGGGCGGAATGTCCGACACGCCCGCCCCGCCCGTATCGTCCGGGTTCCCGGGTCCCGGGGGCGCGTCCGCCGACGATGGCTCCATGAGCTCCGAGATCCCCCCGCGTCCCCACGGCCCGCAGGTCGGCGCGGCCGCGCTGGTCCGGCGGCCCAGGCTGTGGCTGGTGCCGACCGTCCTGAGCGCCCTGGTCGCCCTGGTCCTCTCGCTCCTCTACATGGGGGGCATCCTCAGCCCGTCCGAGAGCCTGCACCGGCTGCCCGTCGCCCTGGTCGACGAGGACCAGGGGCCGCCGCCGCCCGGTCAGCGGGAGAGCCTGGGGCGGCGGATCACCGACTCGATCGCCGCGGCCGGCGCCTCGGACACCGGCGTCGACTGGCGCCGGATGGACCGCGCGGCGCTCCAGGACGCCCTGGAGTCCGGGAAGGTGTACGGCGCGCTGGTCGTCCCGAAGGACTTCACCGCGTCCGTCGCGGCGCTGACCACGAACCGGGCGACGGCCCGGCCGAGGATCGACGTGCTCACCAACCCCGGTGTCGGCAGCCTGGGTTCGTCCATGGCGTCCCAGATCGCGCAGACCGCCGCCCACCGGGCCTCCCTGGACATCGGCGAGCGGCTCGCGGCCCCGGCCGCCGTCCCCACCGCGCGGCTGCTGCTCGCCGACCCCGTGGAGGTCGTCGTCGGCGTCGGCCATCCGATCGGCCGGCACAGCGGCCTCGGCCTCACCGCCTTCTACTACACCCTGCTGCTCGTCCTCGGCGGCTTCATCGGCGGGAACACGATCAGCAGCGGGGTGGACACCGCGCTCGGCTACGCGGACAGCGAGCTCGGTCCCTGGCACACCCGCCACGCGACCGTGCCCGTCAGCCGCACCCAGACACTGCTCCTGAAGATGCTCATGACGGCCGGGATCTCGGTCCTCACCACCACGCTCGTCATGGTGGCCACGGTCGGGATCCTCGGCATGGACGCCGACCACCTGCCGACGCTGTGGCTGTTCTCCTACTGCGCCACGGTCGCCGTCGGCCTGGGGGTCCAGGCCATCAACGCCGCCTTCGGCGGCATCGGCCAGCTCGTCTCCATGTTCGTCTTCATCGCCCTCGCCCTGCCCTCCTCCGGGGCGACCGTCCCGCTGGAGGCCACCCCGGGCTTCTACCGCTTCCTGGGCGTGTTCGAGCCGATGCACCAGCTCAGCGAGGGCGTCAGGGCCATCCTCTACTTCGACGCCCGCGCCGACGCCGGTCTCGCGCGCGGCTGGATCATGATCGCGGTCGGCGTGGTCGCGGCCCTGCTGTTCGGCTTCGCCATGACCCACTACTACGACCGCAGGGGGCTGCGCCGGCTCACTCCGCAGCCCGAGTGAGCCTCCCCTGCCGCTCCCCTACTCCTCCTCGTCCCACGGCGGTTCGAGCTCGTCGAAGTCGAAGGGCGGTTCGTCGTCGTCCGGGGCGGCGGGCGCGGCCCCGGACGCCCGGTCCCCCCGTGCGGGTGCCGCCGGGGCCGGGTCGGACGACGCGGCGGGGGCGGACGCGGCCGGGGCGCTTCCGGCCGGGGCCGGGTCCTGCCCGGCCGCCGGGGCCGTGGAGCCGGCCTCCGCCAGCGTCTCCAGGACGCCTTCGGCGTACTTGGTCAGCTTGGCCTCGCCGACGCCGCCGACGGTGCCCAGCTCCTCGACCGTGCCGGGGAGCAGGGTCGCGATCTCCCGCAGCGTCGCGTCGTGGAAGACGACGTACGCCGGGACGCCCTGCTCGCGGGCGGTCGCGGCCCGCCAGGCGCGGAGCGCGTCGAAGACCGGGACGGCCTCCGCAGGCAGGTCGACCGGCACGCGGGCGCCCTTGCCGGAGCGGCTCCCGGACTCCTTCCGGGCCGGGGCGACCGCCTTCTCCTTGCGCATCTGGACGGTGCGGCGGCCGCCCAGGACCTCGCCGCTCTGCTCGGTGAGGACGAGCGTCCCGTAGTCCCCCTCGACCGCGATCAGCCCCTGGGCGAGGAGCTGGCGGACGATCCCGCGCCACTCGGCGGTGCCCAGGTCGGAACCGACGCCGAACACCGAGAGGCCGTCGTGGTCGAACTGGATGACCTTGGCCGTCCGCTTGCCCTGGAGGATGTCGATGATCTGGCCGGCACCGAACTTCTGGCGCCGCTCCTTGGCGAGCCGCCACACCGTGGACAGCAGCTTCTGCGCGGCGACCGTGCCGTCCCAGGACTCGGCCGGGGTCAGGCAGGTGTCGCAGTTGCCGCACGGCTCGCCCTTCTGCCCGAAGTACTCCAGGAGGCGGACCCGGCGGCAGTCGACGGTCTCGCAGAGCGCCAGCATGGCGTCCAGGTGCCTGGCGAGGCCCCGGCGGTGCTGCTCGTCGCCCTCGGAGGAGTCGATGAGCTTGCGCTGCTGGACCACGTCCTGGAGGCCGTACGCCAGCCACGCCGTGGCCGGCTCGCCGTCGCGGCCCGCGCGGCCGGTCTCCTGGTAGTAGCCCTCGACGGACTTCGGCAGGTCCAGGTGGGCCACGAACCGCACGTCCGGCTTGTCGATGCCCATGCCGAAGGCGATCGTCGCCACCACGACGACCCCGTCCTCGCGCAGGAAGCGGGCCTGGTTCGCGGCGCGCGTGCGGGCGTCCATGCCCGCGTGGTAGGGCACGGCGTCGACGCCCTGCTCCACCAGGAGCGCGGCGGTCTTCTCCACGGAGGACCGCGAGAGGCAGTAGACGACTCCGGCGTCCCCCGCGTGCTCGGTCTTGATCAGCTCCAGGAGCTGCTTGAACGGGTTGTTCTTGGGGACGATCCGGTACTGGATGTTCGGCCGGTCGAAGCCGGCGACGAAGTGCCGGGCGTCCTCCAGGCCCAGCCGCTTCGCGATCTCGGCGTGGGTGGCCTCGGTGGCCGTCGCCGTCAGCGCGATCCGCGGCACCTTCGGCCACCGCTCGTGCAGCATGGACAGGGCCAGGTAGTCGGGCCGGAAGTCGTGGCCCCACTGGGCGACGCAGTGCGCCTCGTCGATCGCGAAGAGCGACACCCGGCCCCGGTCCAGGAGCCGCTGCGTGCCCTCGGTCCGCAGCCGCTCGGGGGCCAGGTAGAGCAGGTCCAGCTCGTCCGCGAGGAACGCCTGCTCGACGGCCTGCCGCTCGTACGGGTCCTGCGTGGAGTTCAGGAACCCGGCCCGCACCCCGAGGGCCCGCAGCGCGTCCACCTGGTCCTGCATGAGCGCGATGAGGGGCGAGATCACGATGCCCGTGCCGTCCCTGACCAGGGCCGGGATCTGGTAGCAGAGGGACTTGCCGCCGCCGGTCGGCATCAGCACGAGGGCGTCGCCGCCGCCGACGACCTGCTCGATGATCTCCTGCTGCTCCCCCCGGAAGGAGCTGTAGCCGAAGACACGATGGAGCACCCGGGCGGGCTCGGAGATCTCTGGGGAAGCGTCGGAGAGGACCATTCGTGAAGCGTATCCGCCCCCGCCGACACCCCGGCCCCGTCCGCCGCAACCTGTGGACGACCGGCCGGCCCACCCCCCGGCGGCCTGTGGACGACCCGGCCGGCCCGGCCCCGGTGGCCTGTGGGCGGCCTTCCCCGGGCGACCCCGGCGAGCCCGTGGGTCCCCGGCCCCGGCGGCGCCCGCCCCCCCGGCCCCTCACCGGCTCAGGTCGGCCCCCTCCCTGGTGTCGTCGAGGAAGCCGCCCGACTGGTGCTGCCACAGCTTGGCGTAGGCGCCGTCCGCGTCGAGCAGCGCCCGGTGCGTGCCCTGCTCCACGATCCGGCCCCGGTCCAGGACGACGAGCCGGTCCATCCCGGCCACCGTGCTCAGCCGGTGGGCGACGACGAGCGCGGTCCGCCCCTCCATGAGGCGCCACAGCGCCTCCTGGACGAGGAGTTCGCTCTCGGAGTCCAGGGCGCTGGTGGCCTCGTCGAGGAGGAGCACCGGGGCGTCGCGCAGGATCGCCCGGGCGAGGGCGACCCGCTGGCGCTGGCCCCCGGAGAGCTTCACGCCCCGCTCGCCCACCATGGTGTCGAAGCCGTCGGGGAGCGCGTCGGTGAACTCGGTGACGTGCGCGGCGTCGGCCGCGCGGCGGATCTCGGCCTCGGTGGCGTCCGGCCGGGCGAAGGCGATGTTGTCCCGCAGGCTCCGGTGGAACATCGCCGGGTCCTGCGGCACGTAGGCGATCATGCTCCGCAGGTCGGCCTGGCGCAGCCGGCTGATGTCCTGGCCGCCGATGAGGATCCGGCCCCCGTCGACGTCCGCCATCCGCAGCAGCAGCCGGGTGAGGGTGCTCTTGCCCCCGCCGGACCTGCCGACGAACCCGACCTTCGCCCCGCCGGGCACGTCCAGGTCGAGCCCCTGGAAGAGGGGCTTCGCGCCCGCGTGGGCGAAGGCGACCCTCTCGAAGCGGACGCCGGCGCCCCGGGGCTCCAGCGGCTCCGGTTCCGCCGGGTCGAGCACGGTGGGCGGTTCGAGGAGCAGCTCGGTGAACTGCCCGGCCTCCGTCATCGCGCTCTCCAGGCGCCGGTAGATCTGGTTGAACTCGAACATGATCCGGGTCGCGTTGGAGTAGTAGGTGAAGGCCACGACGACGGCCTCCACGCCGTGCTCTCCCCCGCCGAGGGCGACGGCGAGGACGAGTCCGAGGACGTTCGTCAGGACGGACATCGGCGCGACCAGCGTGTCGATGCGCAGGTTGCCGTAGTCCCAGGACCGCAGGGTGAGCCGCCGCGACTCCGCGACGCGGGAGCGGTGCTCGGCGGCCTCCCGGTCCTCGGCGGCGAACGACCGGACCGTGTCCATGTTCATCAGGCTGTCGGCGACGTGCCCCGACACCCGGGCGATGGCCTGTTCGCGCCGGGCGACGAGCGCCTGGCGGCGGCGGATCAGCGGGGTGACGCACAGGCCCGTGAAGACGATCAGCGCCAGGAGGCCGACCACGAGCAGCGGGTCGTACCGCCAGAGCACCACCGAGGCGAAGATCAGCGGCACGAAGTTGCCCATGATCGAGAAGGTCAGCGTGTCGACGAACACCTCGAAGCGGGAGGCGAAGCCGAGGACCCGTTTGGTCAGCGATCCGGCGAAGTTGTCGTGGAAGAACGAGGAGTCCTTGGCGAACAGCTCGTCCATGCCGACGACGTAGAGCTGTTCGATGCCCCGGGCTTCGAGGCGGTGCAGGCAGTGCAGTCCGACGCGCCACAGCGCCTCGCCGGCCAGCAGCACGCCGGCGAACCCGAGGACGTACGGAAGGTGCGCTCCGACGCCGCCCGCGTTGGTGCCGTCCCCGGCCACCCGTCCGACGAGCTTGGCGACGACGAGCGGCGCGACGTAGAAGATGCCGATGTTGCCGAGCGCCGGCAGCAGCATGGCCGGCGCGGTGAGCCACCGCAGACGGAGCAGTTCCCGTCCGTAGTGGCGCAGTGCGAGGAGCACCGAACCCTTGGCCGGTAATCCCTCGCGCGTTTCAGGTGATCCCATGCCCAACCCCTTCCTGTCGTGCCGAAGGTGAGGAACGGGAGTCTCCCGCGCAAACGCCTCCCCGGTCCACGTGTTTTCGGCGGTCTCCGGGGAGGCCGGGGCAACCTCCCGGACCCGCGCCGCGTCCTTCCGCACAGGACCCGACGCCGACCGGCGGCCACCGACCCAGGAGCCAGGACACCCCATGAGCGACAAGGCCCGGACCCTCTTCGACGCGCTCGACCTCGACCGGGACGGCACCCTGACCCGTGCCGAGGTCATCGACGCCCTGCGGTCCAAGGGCCCCACGCTCGCCGCGCGGGGCGTGATCCCCTTCTGGGGCGTGGGGACCGAAGACGACTCCTCGGCCCTGTTCGACGAGGCCGACATGAACGGCGACCGCGTGCTGTCCTTCGAAGAGTTCTCGACGCTGGTGAACCGGCGTTTCGGCTGGTGAGTCCAGGGGCCCGGCCGTGACGCGCGAACGGCACCGCGCGGGTGGCGCGGTGCCGTTGCGGGGGCCGGTGGCGGCCCGGGGACGGGCGGGTCAGACGGAGACCGCGGGGAGCACCCCGGTGACCGGGGCCGCCAGGTCGGTGAGCTGGTGGAGCTGCTGGAGGTCGTGGAGCCGGTTCAGCCCGCCGAGCTGCTCGGAGAGGCCGGGCAGCCGCGCGGCCTGCTCCTCGGGGAGACCGGTCGCGGCCAGGGAGTCGAGCTCCGTGACCGGGTTGATCGGCGGGCCGAGCGGGCCGGCGGCGGGGGCGGCGCTCGCCGCGGACGCGCCCAGGCACGAGAAGGCGGCGGCGACGGCGAGGACGGAGGAGATGCGTCGTGCTGAGGTCATGCCCCGACCAACGCGGCCGCACCGCCGGCGGACACGGCCGCCCCGTTCCCACCGCCCGAACGGGGGCCCGCCGCCGGAAGCAGAGGGGCGAGGAAAGCGAAGAGACTATTTCATGGAAGGGTGAGAAGGAAGCCTCTTCATGGCCTCGCCCGGGACGACCGTAGCAGTCAGGCGGGGATCAGGTCGCGCAGATTTTCCGGGGTGAAGACGCGCGAGCCCGGCGGCAGGCCGGCGGGGCGGTCCAGACCGATGTACGTGACGGGGCCGTCCGGCACCGCCGTGCCGTCCCAGGCGGCCGGCGCCGGGGCGCCGGCCGCCATCAGGTCCACGAGGTGGCGGACCGTCAGCGGGGCGCGGGCCAGGAGTCCCCGGAGCAGGACCGCGACCGACACCCGGTTCTCCTCGACGCGGTTCGCCGACGGGCTGCCCCTGAGGTAGAGGTGCAGCCAGCGCGCGTGCCAGCGGCCGTCGCCGTCCCGTTCGAACGCGAGCGGCAGCGCGACCCGGCCGGGGCCGCGCAGGTCCGACTTCATGCGGACCGTGCGCGGTTCGAAGGGGCGCCCCTTCTGCTCGGCGTCGCGGAGCATGAAGCCGAAGAACGACTCCTCGACCTCCTCGAAGCCCTCGCCGGAGTAGATGTTCACCTGCGGGACGACGTACGTGCCGCGCACGGCGCCGAGCCGCAGGTCGATGAATTCCGAGGCGCCCCGGGGAGCATCGGTGATGTCACCCGAATGGGCGCCCTCGACCGCGGTGAGGGCGGTGTACGAGAGCCAGGTGACGGTCCGGTGGTCGGCGTCCAGGACGAGGGCCGACAGGTCGTAGTCGGTGCTCCGGACCGTCTGCTTCCAGTACGTGAAGAAGCGCAGCAGGTCGCCCTCCACCGGCGAGACGGACCCGCGCGGCAGGACGCCGAGGCCGTCGGCGGTCGCCCTGCCGCTGAGCGGGAGCGCCACGTCCAGGACGGCGGGGTCGACGAACAGGCGGCCGGGGGCGGGGAGCCGGCGCCGGGTCTCGGCGTCGAGGGCGGCGCACAGGCGTTCGCGCGCGGCGTCCGGCAGCGGGGGCCTGGTGTCGGCGGTGACCCAGGCGCCGCCGAGCCGGTTGACGAAGACCCGGTGCCTCCCGCCCTCGCCCGTCCGGTTCCCGAGGTGTTCGCGGAGGGAGAGGACGACGCGGCCGGAGGCCCCGGGGAGGGCCCGCTCGCACGCGGTGACGACGGCGTCCAGCTCCTCCGGGCCGTCGGCGGCGCGGAGGAGGCGGTCGAGGGCGCGCAGGAGCCGGCCGGGGGCCGAGGCCAGCAGTCCGGCCGCGCCGGTGACGTCGTTCCGGCCGAGCAGTTCCTCCACGCGGCTGTCGAAGGACGGGGCCGTCCTCTCGCCCCGGGCGACGGCGAAGACCTCGGCGGCGTGCGGCCACCGCGGGTACTCGTGCGGGTGCAGCCGCTCGCCCAGGCGCTTCCAGGCCTCGCGGTGCGCGGAGACGTCGGCGAGCTTGGCGGGGCTCGCGGCGACGACGGCGTCGAGGGCGCCGAGCAGGGCGCGGCGGACCGGCCGGGACAGGGCGCGGAAGCGGGTCGGCTCCCGCAGGGCGACGTCGCCGCCGGCGAGCGCGCACGCCAGGCGGAGCACGTCGGTGACGGTGTCCAGGAGCGGGTCGGCGCCGGCCGCGAGCCGGGCCCGGTTGACGACGGCGCGGATCTCCCGGACCGGGATCTCCTCGGGCTGGGGTCCGTCGGCGCGGTGGGCGGCGAGGACGGCGAGGTCGCGCAGGTGGTCGTCGCCGAGCGGGGTGGTGCTTCCGGCCAGGGCCAGGTAGAGGGCGGTGGCCTCGTCGTCGAGCGGGCGGCCGGGGTGCAGGACGGTCACGCGGTCGCCGGCCGTGGCGATCAGCTCGTCGTGGGCGGCGAGCATCTCCTCGTAGGTGTGCCGGTAGGTGCCGTAGGACGGGAGGTCGAGCAGGTTCAGGACGCCGGTGCGCAGCCGTTCGGTCACGCTCTTCCGCGAGGAGGGGTCGGCGAGGGCCTCGGTGACGCACCGCGCCCAGAACTCCTGGGTGTCGGGCACGTTGGCCGGGAAGTCCACGAAGCAGACGTTGTGCCGGACGTGGTCGCCGACCAGTTCCCGGACGGTGTCCAGGGTGGCGGCGGCGGTCGCGAGGACCGTCTCCCGGGCGAGGCCGGAGAGGGCGTCGAACAGGTCGGCCGAGAGCTTGAACCCCGCCGTCGCCAGGGCGGCGTCGAGCTGCCGGGCCGCCCCGGCGCCGTCTCCGGCGGGGCCGGCCGGAACGGGGACGCGGCGGGTGTGGCGGACGACCAGACGTTCGAGGGCGTGATCCATTCCGGCATGCTGCCAGCCTTTCGCACGCACGTGCATGCGGTTTTCACCCCGGAGCGGAGGGCCGACGTGCGGTTCTCGCCACCGGGGCGGAGGCTTCCGCGCACGGATCGCGGCCGGTGCCGGAGGGTCCGTCCGGCGGAATCGGAATCGGATGGTTGGCGAGCGGGATCCGGGGAACCCGCCTAACGTGACCGAAGTACCCCAGTCGACCAGAAAAGGGGCGTACCAGTCATGGGTGAGAGCCACATGGACAAGGCCAAGGGCAAGCTCAAGGAGGCGGCCGGCAAGGCGACCGGCAACGAGCGCCTGAAGAGCGAGGGCCAGGCCGACCAGATGAAGGGCCAGGCCCGCGAGGTCGGCGAGAAGGCCCAGGGGAAGGTCGAGGGCGTCCGTGACTCCCTGAAGCGCGACGACTCCTAGGCTCGCACCTCCGAGACGCTCGGGCCGCCGTACCGCGCTCTGGAGGACGGCCCGTACAGCGGAAGGACCGCCCGGCACCGGCCGGGCGGTCCTCCTCGCGTTTCCGGAGGGCACGGGCGCGGGGCCCGGCGGAGCCCGGGGCCCGTCCGCGGGGGCCCGGAGGGTCCGCGGAGCCTCAGGGAGCCGTCCGTACGGGGAAGCTGAAGGTGCGCCCCTGGCCCTTGAGCCACGGCAGCACCTGCCGCAGGGCCGCGACGGTCTGGGCGCGGTCGCCGCCGCCGTCGTGGAAGAGGATGGTCGGCCCGTTGGACAGCTCGGTCTTGACCGTGTTCACGATCGAGGCCGTGCCGGGCAGCTCGAAGTCCTTGGTGTCCACGTTCCAGCCGAGCGGCCGCATGCCCGCCTCCGCGGCGATCCGCCGGCTGTCCGGCGTGAAGGCCCCGCCGGGCGCCCGGTAGTACTCGACCTTCGCGCCCCCGGCCGCGTCCTCGATCATCCTCTTCGCGTCCAGGATCTGCCGCTTCTGGTACGCGACGGACTTCCTGTCCATCGCGGTGTCGTGGGAGACGGTGTGGTCGCAGAGCCGGTGCCCCTCCGCGACGACCCTCCTGACCAGGTCGGGGTGGCGCTTCGCCTCGGGTCCCACCATGCAGAACACGGCCTTGACCCCGTGCTCCTCGAGGATCTCCAGCATCGGGGGCGTCCAGCGCGGGTCGGGCCCGTCGTCGATGGTGATGTTGACCGCCCCGCCGCCCGCCTCGGCGGCGTGCGCGATGCTCTCGGGCATCTTCTTCGGCGGCGCCTGGGCCGGGCCCCCGGCTCCCCCGTCCGGCGACCGCACGGCCGCCGGGCGCCCGTTCCCGGCGTCGGCCTCCGCCTCCGTCTGCGTGACCGCGGCGGCCGCCCAGACCGCCAGGCCGAGTCCGACCGCGGAGGCGACCACCGCCAGGTGCGCCGTGTACTTGTTCCGCTCCATGGAATCGACCACTCCCCCGTTGTCGCAGGTCCTTCTCCCGCGTGAGAGGACGGTGCGAACGGCAAGAAGGTTTCATCCGGGCGCCGGAAGGTTCGCCGCCGCCGGGAGGCGTACGTCACCCCGGCGCGCGTCCCACCCCTTGGGGAGGCGCCGCGCGGCGGGGCGGAACGGCGGCGGGGCCGAAAGTCGGCCCTCTGGCCGGGAGTACGCGGTGTCCGGCCGGTGCGGCGGACACGCCGGGCGCGCGGAACTGCTGTGTACGCGCCAATGGTGTAGCCCACACCGCGGGGAGCCGCCTGGGGCGGGACCGGCCGGCCGCGCGGGGCCGCACCCGTCGCGGCGTGCGCGGATGCGGCCGGCGGACGCCCGTCACGCTTTCCTCCCAGGTCCTTCACGGGAAGCGCACTTTCGGCCGTCGGCCGCCCGGACCGGCCGCGCGGGGGCAGACGCCGGGCCGCGCCCGTCCCTAGCCTCCCGGGCCATGCGATCCCACCTCACGAGACGCCTCGGTCTCACCGCCGTCCTCGCCCTCTTCCTCGCCGTGTTCGGCCTGGCCCCGACCGCGAGCGCGTCCGCGTCGCTCGCCCCGGCCGAGCTGACCTTCAGCACGGACGCCGCCACGACCACCCCCGGCGGCACGGTCAACCTGTCCATGACGCTGAAGAACAACCAGTCCTACGACGTCTGGTTCGTCTACCAGACGATCGACCCGACCTGGCTCACCAACCAGCGCCCGGACCTGAAGTACTCCTTCACCGGCTGCTCGCTGGCCGGCCCCGGCGGCAGCACCCCCTGCGCCGGCACCGGCCCCGCCAACCTCGGCGCCAACTACGGAGCCACCATCCCGCCCGGCCAGAGCAGGACCGTGACCCTGACGCTCCAGGTCGCCGCCGACTCCGGCTGCAACGGCAACATCGGCTTCTACTCCTACTTCTACGCCGAGTTCAGCGACAGCTCCAGCGTCAGCGGCGGTCCGGCCTACACGCCCGAGACCCGCGTCCTCTGCGCCTGACGCCCTCCGGCCGGGCGGGGCGCGTCCGGAAACAGACCCTCGCCCCGTCCGGCCCGCCGGTCTACACCAATGACGGCCGTCTCGGCCGCCCCACGATCCGCCGACGCCCCGGCCACCCCTCCCACCTGGGCATCGAGCTCCGAGCGCGGAGGGCGGCCGGGATCCGGACCGGACTCCGGTCCGATCGTCACACCGGAACCACCGTCCCGAACGCCCGCGTTTTTCCGTCACCTTTCGCGGCGGGACCACGAAAGCTCCACAGATACCTCACCATTTGACGCGACGGATGCGTGGACGACCGGCCTTCGAGGGGGATGCCGGCGCCCACGAGGGGGTGCGTCCGCTCCTCGGAGCCGTACTCACCCCTGCTCCGGGAGGGGACACCACCGCATGAAGCGGCTCATAGGCACCACCCTGTTCACCGCGGGCACGCTCGTCGCCGCCCTCGCCCTGCCGGGCGCTTCGGCCCAGGCCGTCGAGACGGACCCGCGCATCGACCTGAGGGTCCTCGTCGTGACCGACGGCGGGCCGGCCACCGACGCCATCGCCGCCGAACTGGACGCCGCGGGAACGCCGTACACGGAGATCGACCTCACCCGTGCCGACCGCCCCGTCATCGACGCCGCCTACCTCGCGGACACCGCGGGCGACCGGCACCGGGCCAGGTTCCAGGCCGTGGTCCTGCCGAACGACAACCCGTTCCCGGCCGGCTCCGCGGAGATGACCGCGCTCGCGGACTACGAGCGGACCTACGACATCCCGCAGGTCGACGCGTACACCTACGCCCGGCCCGAGGTCGGCCTCCAGTACGCCGTCTACGGCGGGTACGCGGGAAGCCTCGACGGGGTGCGGGCGCAGACGACCGCGGCCGGGCTCTCGGGCCCGTTCGGCTACCTCGAAGGGGCCGTGCCGTTCGAGGACAACTCGCCCTCCGTGGGCGAGAGCTACGCCTACCTGTCGACGCCGACGGCGGGTGCCGACTTCACCCCGTACGTCGAGGCGTCGATACCCGGGACGGCCAAGCGCGGCTCCCTGGTCGGCGAGTACCGGCACGACGGGCGCCGCGAGCTGGTCGTCACCTTCGTCTACAACCAGTACCAGCAGCAGTTCCGCCTGCTCGCCCGGGGCATCGTGGACTGGATGACCGGCGGGACGCGCCTGGGCGCCTCCCGGAACTACTTCGCCGTCCACGTCGACGACGTGTTCGCGGCCGACGACCGCTGGAACTCCACGCTCAACTGCACGCCCGGCGACGTGGACTGCACCGACCCGAACGCGGTGCCGGACCCGATCCGGATGACGGCCGCCGACGTGGACCACGCCGCCTCCTGGCAGACCTCGCGCGGCTTCACCCTGGACATGGCCTACAACGCCGCCGGCACCGTCGACTTCCGCTCGGACAACAACGGCGCGGACCCGCTGGCCGACCGGTTCGTCGCGAAGCGGAACGACTTCCGCTGGATCAACCACACCTACACGCACGCCTTCCTCGGCTGCGAGCAGAACACGAGCGTGGTGCCGTGGCAGTGCGCCACGAACCCCAACGGCTCGATCAAGTGGGTCTCCCGGCAGGACGTCTCCGACGAGATCGCGCTGAACCGCGTGTGGGGCCAGACCGCCGGGCTCCCGCTGCAGAACGACGAGCTGGTCACCGGCGAGCACTCCGGACTGCGCGTCCTGCCCCAGCAGAACGTCGACAACCCGAACCTGGGGCCGGCCCTCGGCGACAACACCATCGGCTGGCTGGGCTCGGACAACTCCCGCGAGCCCGGACAGCGCCAGGTCGGCACGGCCACGACGGTCCCCCGCCACCCGATGAACGTCTTCTACAACGCGGGCCGGGCCGCCGAGCAGGTCGACGAGTACAACTGGATCTACACCAGCCGCGCGCAGGGCGGCAGCGGGATCTGCGAGGACAACCCGGCCACCACCACCTGCCTGCCCGCCCCGCTCGACCCCGCCACCGGCTACGCGGACCACATCGTGCCCCTGGAGCGGCAGATCGCCCTGGGCCACGTCCTCGCCAACGACCCCAAGCCGCACTTCATCCACCAGTCGAACCTGGCCGAGGACCGCATCGCCTACCCGGTCCTGGACGGCGTCCTCGACGCCTACGACGCGCTGTTCGCCCCGAGCACCCCGGTGATGAACCTGCGGATGAAGGACATCGGACGGGAGCTCCAGCGGCGCTCCGCCTGGCGCACGGCCGTGCAGAACGGCCAGGTCACGGCGTACCGCATCGGCACCGCGGTGACCGTCGAGGCCCCCAGCGGCACGACGGTCCCGGTGACCGTGCCCGAGGGCACCCTGCGGTCCGGCTCCGCCTTCGGCGAGGCGTACGCGGGCGGGCGCTCAGGCTGGACGTCCCTCGCGGGCGCGCCGCTGTCCCTGGCGCTGCCCTCCGCCCCGGCCGCCGACGCGGGCGGCTCCGCCCCGGCCGCGGTCCCGGCCCCGGCGCCCGCCGCCCTGGTCCCCGAGGGCGTGGCCGAGCCCGTCTCCCCCGGCACGGGCGGCTGACCGCCGCACCACCCGGCGCCGATCCCGTACGGCAGCGAGGTCCCGGCCGCCCACCGGCGGCCGGGACCGGCACGACCACTCCCACCACGGCCGCGGAGCACACACCTATGCACGTTCACCGCGGCGCGCGGCGCTCCGGCGCCCCGCGCGTCACCCTCCTGACCGAAGGCACCTACCCGCACAGCCACGGGGGTGTCAGCGTCTGGTGCGACCAGCTCGTCACCGGCATGCCGGACGTCGACTTCGACGTCCTCGCCGTCACCGGCTCCGGCCGCGAACCGCTCGCCTGGGACCTGCCGGCCCACGTCTCCCACGTCCTGTCCGTGCCCATGTGGGGCCCGGCGCCGGAGGGCCGGCCGCCCCGGGGCAGGGCGGGCAGGCGGCTCGCCGAAGCGTACGAGAGGTTCGTGACGGCGCTGCTCGACCCGGGCGCCGAGGCCGGTTTCGGCCCCGCCCTGTACGCCCTCGCGCACGCCGCCGGGGACGGGCAGCTGAGTCCGTTCCTGCGGAGCGACGCGGCGATCTCGGTCCTCACCTCCGTGTGGCGGCGGCCGGGGCTCGCCGTGCGGGAGGCCCGGCCGACCCTGCACGACGCGATCACCGCCACGGCCCTGCTCGAACACGCGCTGCGGCCGCTGTCCGCGCCGACGCCCTCCGGGGGCGTCGCGCACGCCGTCAGCGGCGGGGTGGCCGCCCTGCCGGGCCTCGCGGCCCTGGAGCGGAACGGGGTGCCGCTGCTGCTCACCGAGCACGGCGTCTACCTGCGCGAGCGCTACCTCGGCTACCGCACCGCCCCCTACCGCTGGCCGGTGAAGGCCGTGGTCCTGGGCTTCTTCCGGCTGCTCGCGGAGGAGAGCTACCGCAAGGCGGCCCTGATCACCCCGGGCAACCGCTACAACCGGCTGTGGGAGGAGGAGGGCGGCGCCGCCCCCGAGGCCATCCGCACCGTCTACAACGGCGTCGACCCCGCCGCCTTCCCGCCCGCCGGACCCGAGCCGGACGCCCCCACCCTGAGCTGGGCCGGGCGCGTGGACCCGATCAAGGACCTGGAGACGCTGATCCGCTCCCTCGCCCTGGTCCGGGAGCGGATGCCCGAGGTGCGGCTGCGGCTCTTCGGCGGCACGCCCCGGGGCGGCGAGGCCTACCGGGAGCGCTGCGAGGCCCTGGCGGCCGAGCTCGGCCACGCGGACGCCGTGACCTTCGAGGGGCGCGTCGACGACATCAAGGACGCCTACGCGGCCGGCAACGTCGTGATGCTGTCCAGCATCAGCGAGGGCTTCCCGTTCACCCTGATCGAGGCGATGTCGTGCGGGCGCGCGACCGTCTCCACCGACGTCGGGGGCGTGCGGGAGGCCGTCGGCGACACCGGGCTCGTGGTGCCGCCGCGCGACCCGGCCGCGATGGCGGAGGCCGCGCTCGCCCTGCTCGGCGACCCCGTCCGGCGCCGGGCGATGGGCGAGGCGGCGCGGCTGCGGGTGATCGAGCGGTTCACCCTCCGGCAGACCGTCGACACCTTCCGCGCGATCTACCACGAACTGGCCGCCGGTGAGCGGCGGCCGGAGCCGGCCCGGATCGTCCTGCCCGTCCCGGCGGTCAGCCGCACGGGGAGCCTCGCCGGATGAGCGGGCCGATGTCCCTCGAACCCGGCGGGGCCGAGCAGGACACGCTCGCCATCCGCCTGGCCGTGCCGCGTCCCCGCCGGTTCCTGGACGACGCCACGCTCGCGATCCGGCTCCCCTCGAAGGGCCCCGACGAGGAGGCGGTCAGCGCGCTCGCCGCCGAGCTCGCCGACCGCATCGGCCCGGCCGTCCACCCCTACGAGGTGGCCGCGCTCCTGGAGGCGGACGGCCTGTCCGCCGTCGTGATCAAGGAACGGTACGGCCACCCCACCCTGTTCTCGCTCGCGGCGGCGCTGTACGAGCGGGTGCCCCGGGCGTTCCCCGAGCCGGCCGCTCCCCCGGACCCGTGGCGGCCCGACACCGTGCGGTGCCTGCTGCGCGGCCTGCTGTTCGCGCTCCCGGCCCTGGCGTACCTGCTCACCGGACCGCTGTGGCGGATCGACGAGCACGCCCCCGTCCTGATCACGGCGGGCGTCGTGTCCTGGGCGTGGGGGCAGGCGCTCGGGCACCGGGCGCACCTGCGGCTCACCACGGGCCGGCGGGAGGCGTCGCGCACGCTGCTGGCCGGTTCCGTGCTGGGGGCGTGCGTGGCCACCGGCCTCGCCGCGATCCCCGCCGGGGGCGGTCCCGCCACGGTGGCGGCGGCGGCCCAGTCGCTGTACCTGGCGGCGGCGGGCGTCCTGCTCGTGCTCGGCCGGGAGCGGCTGCTGCTCGCCGCGCTCAGCCCGCTGATCGCCGGTGCGGCCGTGCTGCCCTGGTGGGAGCCCGGCACCCTGCTGCGGCTCACCTTCCCGCTGCTCGCGCTGCTCGCCACGCTGGCCGTCGCCCTGCGGGTGCTGGCCTCGGGCCTCGCCGTCCCGGCCGCCGGGGGCCCGCGCCCCCGGCTGCGCGGCTCCGTGCCGTACGGCCTGTTCGGGCTCGCGGCGGCGGTGCTCGTGATGCTGGAGGGACGTCAGGACCCGTACGCGGTCATCGTCCTGACGCTGAGCATGGGCCCGGCGGAGTGGCTGCTCTACCGTTACCGGGGCTGGTCGGTCGCCGCGCTGCGCGCCAGCGCCACGCCCCGGGCGTTCCTGGTCCGCTCGTCCGGCGTCCTCGCCCTCTGCCTCCTCTGCTACCTGCTGCTCCTGCTGCTCCCGGCGCTGTTCCTGGGCTCCGGCCCGACCGCGCTGCTGTCCCTCGCGGCGCTGCTGTGGACCGCCCTCCTGCTCCAGGCGTTCGGCGTGGCCTGGCCGCCGGCGGTGGTCTGCCCGGCGACCGCCGCGGGCGCCGCGGTCGTCACCGTGGCGGGGCCGCCCGGCGGGTCCGCCGTGCTGCCGTCGATCTGCGCCGCGGCCGCGATCTGTCTGGCGGCCTGTGTCGTCGCCCTCCTGGGCCGGCCGTCCCCGCACGTCTGACCGGACCGCCCGCCCGCCGCTCCTCATGCCCACCACCGTGCTGTTCCCGTCGAAAGGACCGAAGAGTTGACCTCCGCACCGCTCGCCGCCGTCACCGGAGCCGAAGGGTTCATCGGCTCGCACCTGACCGAGGCGCTCGTCGCCTCCGGCCACCGGGTCAGGGCCATGGCCCAGTACAACTCGTTCTCCTCGTACGGCTGGCTGGAGACCCTCTCCCCCGACGTCCTCGACCAGGTGGAGATCGTGCTCGGCGACGTCCGCGACCCGGGCTCGGTGCGCGGCCTCCTGGAGGGCGCCGACTGCGCGTACCACCTCGCCGCGCTCATCGCGATCCCGTACTCCTACCAGGCGCCGCACAGTTACGTGGACACCAACGTGACCGGCACCCTCAACGTCCTCGAAGCCGTGCGCGCGCTGGGGACGCCCCGGCTCGTGCACACCTCGACCAGCGAGACGTACGGCACGGCGCAGACGGTCCCGATCACCGAGGACCACCCCATCAACACCCAGTCGCCGTACGCCGCGTCGAAGGCGGGCGGCGACCGGCTCGCGGACAGCTACCACGCCAGCTTCGGCACCCCCGTGGTGACGCTCCGCCCGTTCAACACCTTCGGCCCCCGGCAGTCGATGCGGGCCGTGATCCCCACCGTCATCGGCCAGGTGGCCGCCGGGGAGCGCACCCTGACCCTCGGGGACCTGCGCCCCACCCGGGACTTCACCTACGTGAAGGACACCGCGCGGGCGTTCCTCGCCGTGGGCACGGCCCCGGCGAAGGACGTCGTGGGCCGCACCCTCAACGCGGGGACGGGCGGGGAGATCTCCGTGGGCGACCTGGTCGCGCTGATCGGCAAGGTGATGGACACCCCGCTCGACGTCCGCGAGGACCCGGCGCGGCTGCGCCCCGCCGACTCCGAGGTGATGCGGCTGGTCGCGGACGCCTCCCGGCTGACCGCGGCGACCGGCTGGCAGCCGGACCACTCCCTGGAGGAGGGCCTCGCGCGGACCGCCGAGTGGTTCACCGACCCCGCGAACCTGGCCCGCTACAAGACCGGCATCTACAACATCTGACCCGTCCGGCACGTCCCGCAGGAGGTATGCCATGCACGCTGTGATCCTGGCCGGTGGAAAGGGCGTCCGGCTGCGGCCGTACACCACCGCGCTGCCCAAGCCGCTCGTCCCCATCGGCGACGAGCACGCGATCCTGGAGATCGTGCTGCGCCAGCTCTCCCAGGCCGGCTTCACCCACTGCACCCTCGCCATCGGGCACCTCGGCGAGATCATCCGGGCCTACGTGGGCGACGGCGCGCAGTGGGGCCTGAGCATCGACTACGCCACCGAGGAGAACCCGCTCGGCACGATGGGCCCGCTGCTCAACCTGCGCGACCGGCTGCCGGAGCACTTCCTCGTCATGAACGGCGACGTGCTCACCGACCTCGACTACGCGGACGTGCTGCGCCGGCACGAGGCGGCGGGCGCACCGCTGACCATCGCCACCTACGCCCGCAAGGTGCACATCGACTTCGGGGTGCTGACCACCGACGACAGCCGGGTGGTGGCCTTCACCGAGAAGCCCAGCATCGACTACCGGGTGTCCATGGGGGTCTACGGCGTCTCCCGGAAGACCCTCGACGCCTACACGCCGGGGCTGCCCCTCGGCTTCGACGAGCTGGTGCTCGACCTGCTCGCCGCCGAGACGCCCCCGCACGCCTACGACTTCGACGGCTACTGGCTGGACATCGGCCGTCCCGACGACTACGACCGGGCCAACGCGGAGTTCACCAGCCGCAAGTCCCTCCTGCTCAAGGGAGCCTGAACAGCAATGCGCATCCTCGTCCTCGGCGCCGGCGGATACCTGGGCGGCCACGTCACCGAGCGGCTGCGCGCCCTTCCGGGCGCGCGGGTGCTCGTCGGCGGCCGCTCCCCGGGGGCCGACGTCGCCGTCGACCTCGCCGCCGACCGCCCGTACCTCCTGGCGGGAGCCCTGGCGAAGGCCGCGCCCGACGCCGTGGTCAACTGCGCGGGCGCGACCGGCGGCGACGCCGTCACGCTCGCGGAGGTGAACGCGCGCGGGCCCGCCGCCCTGTGCGCGGCCCTGCGCGAGGCCGCGCCCGGGGCCCGGCTCGTCCACCTGGGCTCGGCCGCCGAGTACGGGCCGGGAACGCCCGGGCTGCGGGTGGCGGAGTCGGAGCCGTGCGCCCCGGCGGGGCCGTACGGCGCGACCAAGCTGGCTGGCACGGTGGCGGTGACGGCGTCGGGGCTCGACGCGGTGGTGCTGCGGGTGGGCAATCCGGTGGGGGCCGGGGCGCCCGTCACGGGCCTGCCGGGCCGGGTGGCCGCGCTCCTCGCCGAGGTGGCGGACCCCGGGGACCCGGAGGGGGAGCTGCGGCTCGGCGACCTCTCGGCGTACCGCGACTTCGTGGACGTGCGGGACGTGGCGCGGGCGGTGGAGCTGGCGGCGACCGCGCCCGGTCCGCTGCCGCCCGTCCTGAACGTCGGCGGCGGCGAGGCGCTTCCCGTGCGGGAGCTGGTGCGGCGCCTCGCGGACGCGGCGGGGTTCCGCGGCCGGATCGTGGAGGCGGGCGCGGACGGGAACGGGAGCGGGGGCGGTTCCGAGCGGTCCGCGCGGGTGTCCTGGCAGTGCTCGGACGTCACCGCGGCCGCCACCGCCCTGGGCTGGGCCCCGGCCCACACGCTCGACGCGTCGCTCGCGGCGCTGTGGGAGGCCCGGCCCCGCTCCTTCGTGCCCGACGGGGTGGCGGCGCCGTGAGCCTGCTCGTCCCCCTGTACGTCCATCCCGCCGAGGACCCGGACGCCTGGCACCGGCTGATCAACGGCGCCGCGCACACCTACGCCGTCGTGCTCAACCCGGCGAGCGGTCCCGGCGACGCGCCGGACCCGGCGTTCGCCGCCGCGGCCCGCGCGCTGCGGGCCGCGGGGGCCCGGCTGCTCGGCTACGTGGACACGGACTACGGCATGCGCGACGCGGAGGTCGTCACCGAGGAGGCGCTCCGGCACCGGGAGTGGTACGGGGTGGACGGCTGCTTCCTGGACCAGACGACGGCGGGGCGCGACGGCCTGCCGGCCTGCCGGCGCACGATCCGTTCGCTGCGCAGGGAGGGCGTCTCCCCCGTGGTCATCAACCCGGGGGTCCACCCGGCCCCCGGGTACGTCCGGCTCGCGGACCTGACGGTCACCTTCGAGGGCCACTGGTCGACGTACGTCTCGACCTTCAGCCGCCCGTCGTGGACGGCGCGGCTGCCGTCCGAACGGCTCTGCCACCTGGTGTACGGGGTGCCCGCCCCGCTCGTCCCGCTGGCCGTGCGCACGGCGCGCGAGCGGGGCGCGGGGGTCTGCGGCCCGGTGACGGGAGAGCCGCCGAACCCCTGGGCGGGGCTGACCCCGGCCCTGGCGGAGGCGGAGCGGTGAGGCGGCGACCGGGCGCGGCCCGCGCCGCCGCGCTCCTGACCCTGGCCCTGGCCCTCCTCGCGGGGTGCTCGGGGGGCGCGGAGGGACCGGCCGAGGGGGCGGGGACGAGCGGGCCGGGCACGCGCCCGGCGACCACCCGGCCCGCGAGCCCCCCGCCCGCTCCCGTCCCCACGACCGGCGGCCCGACGACGTCCCGGCCGCCCGGTCCGACGCCGGGGCCCACGACCGGCCGGCCGGCGACCGGCCGCCCCTCCCCGGAGCGCACGCCCACCCGCCCCGCGACGGGCGCGCGCTGGCAGCCGCGCCCCGGCCTCGCCTGGCAGTGGCAGCTCAACGGCAGGGTGGACCCGTCCGTCGACGTGCCGGTGTACGACATCGACGGCTTCGAGAACAGCGCCGCCGACGTGGCCCGGCTGCACCGGGACGGGCGGAAGGTGATCTGCTACGTCAACGTGGGCGCCTGGGAGGACTACCGGCCCGACCGGGACGCCTTCCCCGCATCCGTCCTGGGCGGGCCCAACGGCTGGCACGGCGAACGCTGGCTGGACATCCGCCGCCTCGACGTCCTGCGCCCGCTGATGGAGCACCGGTTCGACATGTGCCGCGACAAGGGCTTCGACGCGGTGGAACCGGACCTGGTGGAGGGCTACGGCAACGACACGGGGTTTCCCCTGACGGCGGCGGACCAGCTCCGCTACAACCGCATGATCGCGGACATCGCCCACGCGCGCGGCCTGGCGGTGGGCCTGAAGAACGACCTCGCCCAGATCCCCCAGTTGGTGGACCGCTTCGACTTCGCGGTCAACGAGGAGTGCGCCCAGTTCGACGAGTGCGGGCTGCTCGAACCCTTCACCGCGGCGGGCAAGGCGGTCTTCCACGTGGAGTACGAGGAGTCCCCGTCCCGCTTCTGCGCCCGGTCCCGTTCCCTCCGCCTGTCGTCGATGCTGAAGAACCCGGAGCTGGACGTGTGGCGGAAGCCCTGCTGACGCCCTCGCCGGCCGGTGGCCGGGCTCCGCCGTCCCGGGCGCCGTCCGCGGTCGCCCGGGAAGGCCCGTCCCGCCTCCGGCACGACCGCCCGCATGCCTCACGACAGGCGGGGCAGGCGCCCCTCGCATACCGTCGGCGAAGACGAGGACGAGGAGGCAGATCCGTGGAATCCGTGGACCGGGCCGCACCGGCGGGCGAAGCCCCGGTGGCCGCCCCCGAGACCGTTTCCGCCCTCACCCTGCGGGTGAACGGCACGGACCGCGCGCTCACCGTCGACCACCGCACCACCCTTCTGGACGCCCTGCGCGACCACCTCGACCTCACCGGTTCGAAGAAGGGCTGCGACCACGGGCAGTGCGGGGCCTGCACGGTCCTGCTCGACGGCCGGCGCGTGAACGCCTGCCTGCTGCTCGCCGTCGCCTGCGCGGGCGCCTCCGTCACCACGGTCGAGGGCCTCGCCGACGGCGACCGGCTCCACCCGGTCCAGGAGGCCTTCGTCGCCCGGGACGCCCTCCAGTGCGGCTACTGCACCCCCGGCCAGATCTGCTCGGCCGTCGCCCTCCTCGACGAGGCCGCCGAAGGGCGCCCGTCGTACGTGACGCCCGCGGAGCGGCCGCCGGACGGCCCGGTGCCCCTCACCCCGTACGAGATCCGCGAGCGCATGAGCGGGAACATCTGCCGCTGCGGCGCCTATCCGCACATCGTCGACGCGATCGAGGAGGCCGCGCGGTGAAGCCCTTCGCGTACGTCCGGCCGGAGCGCACCGAGGAGGCGATCGAGCGGTTCGCCGCCCAGCCCGGCGCCCGGTTCCTGGCCGGCGGGACCAACCTCGTGGACCTGATGAAGCTGGGGGTCGCGGGGCCGCCGCTGCTCATCGACATCAACGGGCTGCCGCTCGACGCCGTCGAGGAGACCGCCGCGGGCGGACTGCACGTCGGCGCGACCGCGCGCAACAGCGACGTCGCCGCCCATCCGCTCGTGCGCGCCCGCTACCCCGTCCTCTCGCAGGCCCTCCTGGCCGGCGCCTCCCCCCAGCTGCGGAACGCGGCCACCACCGGGGGCAACCTGCTCCAGCGCACCCGCTGCCCGTACTTCCAGGACGCGTCGAAGCCGTGCAACAAGCGCGCGCCCGGCTCGGGCTGTCCCGCCCGCGAGGGCGTCCACCGCGACCTCGCGGTGCTCGGCCACTCGGTCCACTGCGTCGCCACGCACCCGTCGGACATGGCGGTCGCCCTCGTCGCCCTGGACGCGGAGGTCCGGCTGCGCGGTCCGGCCGGCGAGCGGACGGTGCCGGTCGCGGAGTTCCACCGGCTGCCCGGCGACCGCCCGGACCGGGACACCGTCGTCGAGGACGGCGAGCTGATCACCGGGGTGACGCTGCCCGCGCCGCCGCCCGGCGCGCGCGGCGCCTACCGCAAGGCCCGCGACCGCGCCTCGTACGCCTTCGCGCTCGCCTCCGTCGCCGCCGTCCTGACCGTCGAGGACGGGCGGATCGGGCACGCCGCCCTCGCCTTCGGCGGCCTCGCCCACAAGCCCTGGCGGGCCCGCGCGGCGGAGGAGGTGCTGCGCGGCGCCCCGGCGACCGCCGGAACGTACCGGCGGGCCGCCGACGCCGAGCTCGCCGCCGCCGAGCCGCTGCGCGACAACGGCTTCAAGGTGCCCCTCGCCCGCAACCTCGCCGTGAGCGTGCTGCACGACCTCGCGTCCCGCGCCGACGCGGCCTGAACCACCCGACGCCGACCACAGGAGGCACCGCGCCATGACCAGCCAGCTCGTGCGGCCGACGACGGGGGCCGTCCGCCGCGACGCCCGGCAGAAGGTGACCGGCGAGGCCCGCTACGCCGCCGACCGGACGCCGCCCGGCTGTCTCCACGCCTGCCCCGTGCCCGCCACCGTCGCCCGGGGCCGGGTCACCGCCGTGCACGCCGACGCGGTCCTGGAGCTCCCCGGCGTGCGCGCCGTGCTCACCCACGAGAACGCGCCCCGGCTGGGCGAGGCGGACGACCCGACGCTCCTGCTGCTCCAGGACGACCGGGTCCCGCACCGCGGCTGGTACGTCGCCGTCGTCGTCGCCGACACCCCGGAGACCGCGCGCGAGGCCGCCGAGGCCCTCGCCGTCGACTACGCCGCCGAGGACCACGACGTCCTGCTGAGCGCCGACCACCCGGACCTCTACACGCCCGAGGAGGCCAACGGCGGCCATCCGGCCGTGCGCGAGCGCGGCGACTTCGACGCGGCCTTCGCCGCCTCGCCGGTCCGGCTCGACGCGACGTACTCCATGAGCGCCCTGCACAACCATCCGATGGAGCCCCACGCCTCCACGGCCCACTGGGAGGACGACGGCCTGACCGTGTACGACTCCAGCCAGGGGGCGTCGACGGTGCGGGACGTCCTCGCGGGCCTCTTCGAGCTGCCGCCGGAGCGGGTCACGGTGGTCTCCGCCTTCGTCGGCGGCGGCTTCGGTTCGAAGGGCACGCCCCGGCCGCCGTGCGTCCTGGCGGCGATGGCCTCCCGGCACACCGGCCGTCCGGTGCGGCTCGTCCTGCCCCGCCGCGAGCTCGCGGCGGTCGTGGGCCACCGCGCGCCCACGATCCAGCGGGTGCGGATCGGCGCGGCCGAGGACGGGGTGATCGGCGCCCTCTCCCACGAGGTCGTCACCCAGACGTCGACGGTGAAGGAGTTCGTGGAGCAGGCCGCCGTCCCGGCCCGTGCCATGTACACCTCTCCCCACAGCTTCACCGGCCACCGGGTGGTGGCCCTGGACGTGCCGTCGCCGTCCTGGATGCGGGCCCCGGGCGAGGCGTCCGGCATGTACGCCCTGGAGTCGGCCATGGACGAGCTGGCCGGGGCGGCGGGCGTCGACCCGGTGGAGCTCCGGCTGCGCAACGAGCCCGACGTGGAGCCCGACAGCGGCAGGCCCTTCAGCAGCCGGGGCCTCGCCGCGTGCCTGCGGGAGGGCGCGCGGCGCTTCGGCTGGGAGGGCCGCGACCCCCGGCCGGGCGTCCGCCGCGACGGCGACCTGCTGTGGGGCACGGGGGTGGCCTCGGCCACCTATCCCGTGCTCCTGAGCCCGTCGAAGGCCTCGGCGCACGCCGAGCCGGACGGGCGGTACACCGTACGGGTCGACGCCACCGACATCGGCACGGGCGCGCGCACCGTCCTGGCCCAGATCGCCGCCGAGGCCCTCGGCGTCCCGCTCGACTCCGTGGGGGTCGAGCTCGGCAGCAGCGCCCTGCCGGACGCCCCGGTGGCGGGCGGTTCCTCCGGCACGGGCTCGTGGGGCTGGGCCGTGCACAAGGCCTGCACCGCCCTGCGCGAGGAGCTGGCCGGCCGTTCGGGCCCGCTGCCCGCCCGGGGCGTCACGGCCGAGGCGGACACGGAGGAGGAGACGGGGCGGGAGTCCCCGTACGCCCGGCACGCGTTCGGCGCCCACTTCGCGGAGGTCCGCGTCGACACGGTCACGGGCGAGGTCCGGGTGAGCCGGCTGCTCGGCGTCTACGCGGCGGGGCGGATCCTCAACCCCCGTACGGCCCGCTCCCAGTTCATCGGCGGGATGACGATGGGACTCGGCATGGCGCTGACCGAGCACAGCACCATGGACCCCGCCTTCGGCGACTACACCGAGCGCGACCTGGCCTCCTACCACGTGCCGGCCTGCGCCGACGTGCCGGAGATCCAGGCGCACTGGGTGGACGAGCACGATCCCCACCTCAACCCGATGGGCAGCAAGGGCATCGGGGAGATCGGCATCGTGGGCACGGCCGCGGCGATCGCCAACGCCGTCCACCACGCGACCGGGGCGCGCCTGCGCGAGCTGCCCCTGACCCCGGACCGGCTGCTGCCGCACCTGTCGGCCTGAGGACGCACGAAAGGCCGTTCCCCCGTACGGGAGAACGGCCTCCGACCTGCGTTTCCGCATGGTCGGGACGACAGGATTTGAACCTGCGACCCCTTGACCCCCAGTCAAGTGCGCTACCAAGCTGCGCCACGTCCCGATGCCCGTCTGACCTGGGGTTTTCCCCTGGCCGAACGTGCATGAGAACAATACCGCACTTTCCCGGGTGGTCACGAACCCCTTTCCCGGCACCCCCGAGCGGGCCTCCACCGGCGACCCTCCGGTCACCCTCCGTGACGACCCCCTCCCGCCTCGCCGAGTGCGCGCGGCGCGGGCGGGGCGCGAAAGAGCGCGCGGAAGAGGGCGCGAAAGGGAGGCCGGCACGAGGGGCGGAATGCCGCTCTTCTGTAGCGGAAGCGGCTCATATGGGGAAGGTGCGGGGCTCACCGCCATATGTCTGGACCTTTACGGCCCGCGGATTGCCCCTGGCATGTGGCAGAAACATGCCCACCGGCGGGGAGGGCGGATGGGGCCGAGCTGGCCAAGTCCACCCGAAACATAGTCGAACTCAATCGTCAACCGCTCCGGTTTCAGACAAACTTCGCTCCGTTATTGATCCATCACAGAAAGATCAACACCATGAAGAGGTCGGCCTGTTCGGGACGGGACCACTGCCGATGCACCACCTGATCGGACAGATGCCGATCAGGCGTTTCGCGGGAGGACTCGTAATGAACAGCTACTTCAGCAGTCGGCTGCATCATGAGCTCAGGGAGACGGTCCGGAACTTCGCGGAGCGTGAGGTCCGGCCACGCATAGCCGAGATGGAGGCCTCCCGGACGGTTCACCACGAGCTGTCCCGGATGATCGCCGAGCAGGGCTGGCTGGGCGCGACGATCAGTCCCGAGTACGGCGGCATGGGCGCCGGTCACCTGGCCAAGACCATCATCATCGAGGAGCTCTCCCGGGTCAGCGGCGCCATGGGCGCCATGGTCCAGGCCTCCCAGCTGGGCACCGCCAAGATCGTCCACTTCGGCAGCGACGAGCAGCGCAAGACCTGGCTCCCGGCGATCGCCGCCGGCGAGTGCCTGCCGACCATCGCGGTCACCGAGCCCGACGCCGGCGGCCACGTCCTCGGCATGAGCGCCAGCGCGGTCCGGGACGGCGACGACTACGTCCTCAACGGCAGCAAGGTCTACGTGGGCAACAGCCACGTGGGCGATCTGCACGGCGTCGTGGTCAGGACCGGTCCTGGCTCGAAGGGTCTCAGTGCGTTTCTGGTCGAATCCGATCGACCGGGTTTCAGGACCGGTCCGCAGCAGACGGCCATGGGACTCCACGGCTTCAGCTTCGGCGAGCTGATCTTCGAGAACTGCCGGGTACCCGCCTCCAACCGGCTCGGCGACGAGGGCGACGGCCTCTCCGTCGCGTACTCCTCCAGCGTGCTGTACGGGCGGGCCAACCTCACCGCCGTCTCCCTCGGGATCCATCAGGCGATCCTGGAGGAGACCACCCGCTTCGCCTCCGAGCGCATCCGCTACGGAAAGCCGCTCCACGACCTTCCCACGGTCAAGCTGAAGCTGGGCCAGATGCAGTCCCGGCTGATGACCGCCCGGCTGGCCGCGTACCACGCCGTGCACCTGCTCGACCAGGGCCTCTCCTGCGACGCCGAGCTGATGAACGCCAAGCTCGTCAACGTCGAGTCGGCGATCGACTCCGGCCGCAACGCCATGGAGGTGCACGCCGCCGCCGGGCTCTTCACCGACCGGGCCATCGAGCGGTACCTCCGGGACGCGCACCACATCTTCGCCCCCGCCGGCACCTCCGACATCCAGCTCCTGCGCCTGGCCGAGGTCGCCCTCGGCCAGGACAAGGGAAGCTGGTCGGAGCGGCTGTCCGAGCTGGTCCGCACGCCGGAGCCGGAGCCGCTGGCCGTCTGATCCGCGATCGGCCCCGACGGGCCGGGGCCCGGTACGGTCACCGCCGTACCGGGCCCCGGCCCGTCGCCGGACGGGCCTCCGGTGCGTCGTCGGGCGCCGGAGGTCAGAGCGCGCCGTCCTCGCGGCGGTTGATCTGCTCCATCAGCTCCGCGGCCATCGCCTTGATGGTCTCCAGGCCGGCGCGGCCCCACGGGCGCACGTCGGTGTCGACCACGCAGATGGTGCCGAGCGCGACCCCGGTGCGGTCGATCAGCGGCGCCCCCATGTAGGAGCGGATGCCGATCTCGTCCACGACCGGGTTGCCCGCGAAGCGCGGGTAGTCGCAGACGTCCTCCAGGACGAGCGCCTTGCGCCGCACCACGACGTGCGGGCAGTAGCCGTGGTCACGGGCCATGAAGCGGCCGACGCCGCCCGCGCCCGCGGCGGCGGCGCCCAGGTCGCTGCCGGAGTGGGTGCCCTCGGGGGTGTGGAGCCCCGCGAAGAACTGCCGGTTCTCGTCGATGAAGTTGACCATCGAGAACGGGGCGCCGGTCATCTCGGCGAGCCGGTGCGCGAAGTCGTCGAACGCGGGCTCCGGCCGCTCCCCCAGACCCAGTTCGCGCAGCCGTCGCACCCGGGCCGGCGCGTCCTTGTCGTTCGGGGTCAGCAGGAGGTGACCGGTCGGGTCGTAGGTCATGGCGTGGCTCCGTAGCTCGGCACGGTGTCCGGGAGGGTGGTGAGCAGGTACTGGACGAGGGTGAGCAGGGTGCTGATGCCGGAGCTGGAGATCCGGGCGTCGCAGAGGACGACCGGCACCTCCGGGTCGAGGTCGAGCGCGGACCGCACCTCGTCCGGCTCGTAGCGGTGGGAGCCGTCGAACTCGTTGATCGCGACGACGAAGCGGATCCCCCGCCGCTCGAAGAAGTCGACGGCGGCGAAGCACTCCTGGAGCCTGCGGGTGTCGGCGAGAACAACCGCTCCGAGCGCCCCTTCGGAGAGCTCGTCCCACATGAACCAGAAGCGCTCCTGGCCGGGGGTGCCGAAGAGGTACAGGACGTGCTGGTTGTCGAGCGTGATGCGGCCGAAGTCCATGGCGACGGTGGTCGTGGTCTTCGACTCCACGCCCTCCAGGCTGTCGGTGGCCGCGCTGACCGAGGTCAGCAGCTCCTCGGTGCTCAGCGGTTCGATCTCGCTGACGGCGCCCACGAGGGTCGTCTTGCCCACGCCGAACCCGCCCGCCACCAGGATCTTGACCGCTGTGGGGAAGGAGTCGGCGGGGAAGCTCTCGTGGCGCTCAGAGCCGTTGTCGTAGGCCATCGAGCACTGCCTCCAGCAAGGAACGGTCGGTTGGGTTGGCGTGGAACCGGGGCGCCCGGGCGGTGAGCGCCCCGCAGTCCACGAGGTCGGAGAGCAGGACCTTGGTGACGACGGCCGGCAGTCTTAAGTGCGCCGCGACCTCGGCGACCGAGGTGGGCCCGTCGCACAGCCCGAGGGCCAGGCTGTGCTCGGGGCCCATGTGCGCCTGGGGGGACGAGCCGGTCGCCATCACCATCGACAGCAGGTCGAGGGCGGTGGTGGGCTTGGTCCGGCCGCCGCTGACGGTGTACGGGCGGATCAGCCGGCCGGCCGCGTCGTCGAGCCAGGGTCCTTCCTGAGGGGACGTCACGACTACTGTCCGAAGCCGCCGAGGGCGCCGGCTGCCTGCCGGGCGGGAGTGACCAGGTACGGCCGGACGCTCTTGACGAGCATCGCCATCTCGTAGCCGAGGACGGCGGCGTCCGCCTCGCGCCCGGCGAGGACGGCCAGGCAGGTGCCGGAGCCGGCGGTGGAGACGAACAGGAGGGTGGAGTCCAGCTCCACGACCACCTGGCGGACCTCGCCGCCGTCGCCGAAGCGGGCACCCGCGCTCCGGCCGAGCGAGTACAGGCCGGAGGCGAGCGCCGCCATGTGGTCGGCGGCGTCGGGGTCGAGTCCGTGGACGGATTTGACGAGGCCGTCGGAGGAGAGCAGAACGGCGTTGCGGGTGTACGGGACCCGCTGGACCAGTCCGCTCAGCAGCCAGTCGAGGTCCGAGGAATGGCCGGTCGGCGCATTGCTCGCCATGGTGCATCTACTCCTTGTGCGCGTCGCCGGGACGCGGCGACTCATGGGGGGCGGGCTGGGATTCGGCGAGACCGATACCGCGCTGGAACGCGGCCATCAGACCCGGGTCGTGCAGGGCGTGCTCCTCGGGCCTGCGGGCCACGGGCTCCTCCCGCAGCTGCGGGACGAGGTGCTCCTGCGCGCGCCGCTTGGGGAGCAGGGGCCGGCCGTTGTCCTCGGCGGGGGGTGCCGGGGGCAGCGGCGCGACCAGGGAGGCCGGCGGGCCCGGGTGTCCGGTGTCGGCCGGACGGTCGGGGACCAGGGGGGCGTGGCCGGTGACCACGGGGGTGGGGCCGGTGTCCCCGTATCCGCCGATGTCCCCGTATCCGCCGGTCGGCACGGTCGTACGGGGGTACGCGTGCGAGCCGGTGGCGACGGCCTCCTCGGTGTGGGCGGGGGCCCGCTCCGGGGAGGGCGCGGACGCCCCGTCGAACAGCGCGGGCACGGGTGCCTGCGGGTGGGACGGGGCGGTGTGGGACGGGACCTGGGCCGGCACGGGGGCCGGGTGCCGGGGGTCCGGCGCGTGGGCCGGCGCCGGCTGCGGGGCCGTGACGGCGGGCTGCGCCGGGGGCTGGGGCTGCATCTGCACCTGGCCGGGCGGGATGGCCGAGGACCCGGCGGTCGCGGCGGCCTGGCGCTCGTGCTGGGCGAGGCCCTCCGGGTCGGCGCCGAGGAGGCCCTGCGGGAGGACGAGCACGGCCTGGACGCCGCCGTAGATGTTGGACTGGAGGCGCACGGCGATGCCGTGCCGGCGGGCGAGCGCCGAGACGACGAAGAGTCCGATGCGGCCGTCCTGGAGCAGGTGCGAGACGTTGACCTGGTCGGGGTCGGCCAGCAGGGCGTTCATCTTGTTCTGCTCGGCGGTGGGCATGCCGAGTCCGCGGTCCTCGACCTCGATCGCGAGGCCCGCCGTGACGTACTGGGCGCGCAGCAGCACCGTGGTGTGCGGCGCGGAGAACAGCGTCGCGTTCTCGACGAGTTCGGCGAGGAGGTGGATGACGTCGGCCACGGCATGGCCCCGGAGCGTACCGTCGATCGGGGGTACGAGCTTCACGCGCGGGTACTGCTCGACCTCGGCGATGGAGGAGCGGAGCACCTCGGTCATGGTGACCGGGTTCGACCACTGGCGACGGGAGATGGCGCCGCCGAGCACGGCGAGGTTCTCGGCGTGGCGGCGGATGCGGGTGGCCAGGTGGTCGACGTGGAACAGGCCCTTGAGCAGCTCCGGGTCCTCGACCTCGTTCTCCAGTTCGTCGAGGAGCTGGATCTCGCGGTGGACCAGGGACTGGAGGCGCCGGGCGAGGTTGACGAAGACCTCGACCTTCTGTTCGTTCCCGACGCTGCTGGAGAGGCGGGACGCCTGCACGACGGCCGCGACGGCCGCTTCGTGAGAGCGCGTCAGTTCCTGCGAGAGCAGGTCGAATTCGTCACCTGTGGCGGTCGTGGCCGGCGGTACGGGGCGGGGCGGGGCCCCCTCCCCCCTGCGCAGCTGTTCGACGATCGCGCGCAGTTCGCTCTGGCCGCGGGCACTGGTGCGGCGCAGGGCGTTGCAGCGGTCGAGGACCGCCTTGGCGGCGCGGTCGGCGCCGAGCGCGGCGGCCGCGACGGAGGCGACGGTGAGGGCGGCGGCGCCGGTGAGGGCGGCCCAGAGGCCGGGGGTGGGGCTGGCTCCCGTGGAGCGGATGGTGAAGAGGACCGCCGCCGCGCCGCCGAGGGCCACCGCGACGGCGGGGAGCACGGAGGTGCGCAGGAGTTGGGGCCGGATGCGGGCCTCCGCGGGGAGCGGCGCGGGGGACTGCGCCGTGGGGGTGCTGCCGTTGCCGGTGGCGGAGCGGGCGCCGGGCCGGCCGTGCCGCCCGCCCTCGCGTCGGTCGGAACGCGGGGCGGGTGCGCGAAGTTGAGACATGAGTGTCCTTGGTACGTGCCCAGGAGTCGGCGTGCTGCGGGGAGCGTGGTGGGGGCGTGCTGGGTGTTCTACCGGGGTGGACTGAGGCGGGTGTCTACGGGGTCGTCTACGGGGATGCGGTGAGCCTACCGATGATCATCAACCACACACTGTAGTCGTCAACCGTTCATGTGCGGTGCGCAGTTGGCAAACTTACCCGTAGAGCGACCCCGCCTGGTATCGCCCCTCGCACAACAGGCCGAGAACAGTCGGCCGGAACTCGTCCACGCGGTCCGGAACGATTACCGGGAAGCGGGAACGGAAGGGGGCCGGGCGCCTTCGCACCTCCTCACTTCCGGGAAATCGCCTCCGACCGGAATCCCCGGCGGGAATGCGGACCCGTCCGGTCCGCCCGTTCTCCGCCGATTCCCGCGATCTTCGGCGCATCCGTCCCGCGCCCGCGAAGAACCCCTCCACCACCCGGCGGACACGCGCCACGGTGGCCGGATCCGTACGTTCGACCGCCACCGGCGGCGGGAGCGCGTCACCGTGGGTGAAGACCCGCCCCTTCCCTCCCGGCCCGCGGGAACGGGCGCCGCACGCCGCACGCCGTCCGCGCCGCCGAGGGCTTCGGCCCACCTCGGCCAGTGGGGGCGACCACGCGGTGCGGGGGCACGAACGGTACGGACCGGTGGTCGGCCGTGTCGGACCGAGACGGCCGACATCGTCCGGGCGGGACGGGAGACCGGCCTGCGGAACCCGGGCGTGAACGCCGTGGCGGCGCGTCTCGGGGTGTCGTCCACGGCCCTGTACCGCCACGTGGACGGGCGGTGGGGGCTGGAGCGGCTGGTGGGCGAGAGCCTGCGCGAGGGGCTGCTCGCGGCCCGCCGCATCCAGGTGACGCTCGACGGGCCCGAGCCGGCGTTCCCCGCGTCCGGTCCGGAGACGGACGCGGACCGGGAGGCCGCGCCGGAGGCGACGGTCGACGGGGTCGAGTTCGACCGGGTCGGCTTCTCCTGCCCTTCCGGGCGTCACCGCCCCGTCGACGGAGGCCTTCCGGGCGTCACCGCTCCCCCGCCGCGGGGTCGAGGTCGCCGCGCGGGTCGGGCGCGGTCCCGGCGGGGCGGGGGCGGCGCCACGGACGAGCGATCGGCTGGGACACCCCACGCCACCAAGCATCCGCGGGCAGCTTCCCCGCCGGTTCGAACGGTTCGCCGGGGCGGGGGAACGCCACCGCCTGGCCCGCCTCCTCCGCCGCGTCCTTCGTCCACTCCCCCGGCTCGGCCCACGGGTGCGGGGCGAGGTTGAAGGAGCCCCAGTGGATCGGCAGCAGGACGCCGGCCGGGCCGCCGCCCTGGAGGTCCAGGTGGGCGCGCACCCCCTCGGCGGGGGTCATGTGGATGTCGGGCCAGAACTCCGAGTAGGCGCCGAGCTGGATCATGGTGGCGTCGAAGGGGCCGTGCTCCGCGCCGATGTCGCGGAAGCCGGAGAAGTAGCCGGTGTCGCCGCTGTGGAAGACGCGGTGCTCGGGCCCCCGCGCGACCCAGGAGGCCCAGAGGGTGTGCTGCCTGTTGCGCAGGCCCCGGCCGCAGAAGTGGCGGGCCGGGGTGGCCGTGAGGGTCAGGTCGCCGACCTCCGTGGACTCGTTCCAGTCCAGCTCCCTCAGCCGGGAGGCGGGCACGCCCCAGTGCTCCAGGTGCGCGCCGACGCCGAGCGGCACCGCGAAGAGCGTGCCGGTGGTGGCGAGTTCCTTGATCGTCGGCAGGTCGAGGTGGTCGTAGTGGTCGTGCGAGATCACCACCACGTCGACCGGGCCGAGCGCCGCGAGCGACGCGGGCACCGGGTGGAGCCGCCTGGGCCCCGCGAACGGGAACGGGGAGCAGCGGTCGCCCCAGACCGGGTCGAACAGGACCCGGTGGCCGTCGATCTCCGCGAGGACGCCGGAGTGTCCCATCCAGGTGAGGCGCAGACCGGTGGCCGGGGGGCGCGCGAGGTCGGCCACGGTGGTGGGGTGGACGGGTATCGCGCCGGTGGGGGCCCGGCGGGCGCGCCCCTCCTTCTCGAAGTAGGTCCTGGCGAGCTCGACGGTCGAGCCTGAGGGGCCGCGCCTGGCCCGCTCGGGATTCTGGAAGATCCCGTCCCTGAAGTTCGGCGAGCGACGGATCCGGGCGAGGCGCTCGCCGGTGGGTTCCGCGCCGAAGGACTCGGGGCGCAGGGCGCGGAGCCCGGCCCGTGGCGAACGGTCTGAGCCGGTGCCGGTCACATGACCTCCTGATCTCTGGGGTCATTCCATTATGGGCGGCCCGCGAGCGGAGGGAGGGGCGGTGCCGGGGCCCGGACCCGGCGGGCGCCGGCGGCCGGGGCGGGCGGCGACGGAGGGTGCGGGCGCGGGTGCGCACCGGAGTTTTTTGTGATCATGCTCGTGTCATGTGCTGTGTAGGCTGCCGGGCGTGACGAGAGTGCGGTTGAGCGTGGCCGAGCGGCGGGAGGAGCTGCTGCGGGCCGCCGTGGAGCAGATCGAGGCGCGCGGGGTCGCCGCCGTGCGGATCGCCGACGTGGCCTCCGCGCTCGGTGTGAGCAACGCGCTCGTGCTCTACCACTTCGCTTCCAAGGAGCAGCTGGTCGCGGCCGCCTTCGCGCACGCCGCCGAGGCCGACCTGGCCCATCTGCGGCGGCTGCTCGGCCGGCGCACCACGGCGGTGCGGCGGCTGCGGGCGGCGGTCCGCTGGTACGCCCCGACCGGACAGGCCAAGGGCTGGCGGCTGTGGATCGAGGGCTGGGCCGCCTCGCTGCGCGACCCGGAGCTGCGCCGGGTCGCCGCCTCCCTCGACCAGGAGTGGAAGGCGGCGCTGACCCGGGTGATCGCGGAGGGGGCCGCCGCCGGGGAGTTCCCCTGCCCGGACCCGGCCGAGGCGGCCTGGCGGCTCACCGCCCTCCTCGACGGCCTCGCCGTCCAGACCACCGCCTACGCCGGCCCCCTCTCCCGCACCGCGATGCTCCGCTGGGCCGACGCCGCCCTCGCCCGGGAGCTGGGGCTTCCGGGCGGGGAACGCCGGGAGTGACGGGAGCGGGAGGGGCGGGCGGCCCGGAGGGATTCCGATCCGCCGGAGCCGGTTCGGCGGGCCCCGGCACCCGTCAGAGCAGTTCGAAGACCGCCGAGACCGTGATCTGCTCCTCGATCTCGCCGGGGGCCAGGGGGACGCCCGCGTCCTCGGCGGCGAGGGTGGGAGCGGCCCCGCCGGGGCCGGGGCGCACGGACTCGCCCTCGCTCAGCGAGACCAGGCGGCCGAGCCGGTGCCCGCTGAGCCGGGCGTGCTGGGCGGCCTTGTCGTACGCGTCCCGGAAGGCGGCCTCCCGCGCCCTGGCCCGCAGCGCGGACGGGTCGGCCACGTCGAAGACGACGCCGTTGATCCGGCCCGCGTCCCGGGTGGCGTCGTTGACGGCACCGACGACCTGCCCGGTCCTGTCGATGTCGCGGACCTTCACGGAGAAGGCCTGGCCGGCCTGGTAGCCGGTCACCCGGCTCTCCCCCTCGGCGCTCTGGGTGTAGACCGGGGCCAGCGAGAGGCTGTCGGTGCGGATGTCCCGATCGGCGATCCGCTGCTTGCGCAGCACCGCGAGGAGGGCCTCGGCCGCGGTCTTCTGGGCCGCCATCGCCTCCTTCGCCGTCGCCCGGCTGGCCTCGACCCCGATGGACAGGATCGCCAGGTCGGGCGCGGCGGACGCGCGTCCGTGCCCGGCGACGGTGACCGTGGCGGGCGCGGCCTCCCGGGCGGCGGGGAGGAACGTCCCGGCGGGCGCGGCGGCCAGCGCGGGGGCGGCGGTGCCGGCGAGGAGGCCGCAGAGCACGGCGGTGGCGGCGAGCAGACGGGCGGTGCGGGCGGCACGTGGCCGGGGGGTCGTCACAGGCGGTCCCTTCGGGTGTGGGTGCCGGGGCTCCGGCGGGCACATCCCAGCACCCGGCGCCGCCGCGTCCCGCGCGCCACTCCTGACCGGCGTCCCCCTTCCCCTGTCCGTACCAGCCGGGTACCGCCAGCGGGGCACACGGCTCAGGTCTGGACGAGCGGCTCGTACGCCTCGGGGCGGAGGCCGAAGGTCCAGGCGACGCCCTCCCGCGCGGTCCGGGTCGCGGGCGGCACGCGCAGCCAGTACGTGCGGTGGGTGCCGTCCGGCTCGGGCGTGGAGTTGACGACCTCGACCATGGCCACGTCCTCGTCGTCGTCCAGCGCGATCCGCCACAGGGCACCCGTCTCGTCGCGGTGCTCGTGCCGGGCCCCGGAGACGGCGAGGTAGCGGTCGTAGCCGTAGTGCTCGAACATCACGCGCCGCAGCTCGGCGTTCTCCTCCTCGCGTATCCGCTCGGGGGTGAGGTCCTCCAGGCCGGCCAGGAAGGCGGCGGAGACCGTCATGCCGCGCCAGGCGTGGAGGGCGAACCCGTCGGGGTAGGCGAGCGCCGGTCCGTCGCCCCGGTCGAGGCGCCCCGCCTCGTCGCGGTGGAGCTCGACGGGCCGCTCGCAGACCACGGCGACGTTCTCGTACGGCCACCACCAGCCCGCGTGCGCGGCGACGGCGGCGAGTCCCGCCAGGCGCTCGCCGTGTCCGTCGAAGGCGGCGAGCCAGGCGGCGTCGTGCTGGCCGAGGACGGCGTCGAGCAGCACCAGGCGGGCCCCGCCCGGGCCGCCGGCGCCCTCCGCCGCCGCGCGGGCCTCCGTCACCGCGGTCCGTATCCGGTCCGCGAGGGCCCGGTTGAGGTCCCAGAGCGCCGCCCCCGTCGCCTGCCAGTGGGTCGCCCAGCCCGCCGGGCCGAGCGCGTCGTGGAGGCGGCGGCGCTCCTCGGCCCACGGCCGGGTGCGCACCTCCTCCCGCACCGACCGGCCCCGGTCCGCCAGGCCGTCCAGGAGCGCGACGGCGGCGAGCGGCGAGTCCGCCCAGAGGACGCGCTCCGGCTCTGCGAGGCCCGCCGTGCGGTAGGCGAGCCGGACGCCGGCCTCGGCGGCGGCGCGGTCGGCGGGGCCGGTGGCCGCGGCGACGGCCCGCCACTTGTCCTGCGCGGTGGTGCGGTTCATGTCTCGGTGTCCCCCGGGTTCCTCAGGTCGACGGGTCGGTGTGTCGGTGAAGCTCTGCGCCGGTGCGTCGGTGGACCGGCGCGCCAGTGGATCGGCGGACCGGCGGACCGGCGGATCGGTATTTCGGCTGGTCGACCGATCGACCGGTCGACAGCCCGCCGTGTCAGTCCGCGACGATCCGGTACGCGCCGGGCACGTACTCCCGCTGGCGCACCACCCGGTACCAGCCCTTCGGCAGCGGGATCGGGGCGTGCTCCTCGTGCACCACCCGGCCGCCCTCGGGCAGTTCGAGCAGGAAGGGGCCGTGGGGTCCCGGCTCCCGCACGAGCCGGCCGGGGCCGGGGATCGCGTGGGCGTGTCCGGTGACCTCGCCGAAGGCGAGGACGAGACGGCCCCGGGCGTCCCTCGGCTCCCCCGCCGCCGTCCTCGCGCGCTCCGGAACGGCCGTCTCGTCGACGGACGCGATCAGCACGTCTCCCTGCCGGTACATGGCTGTCCCCTCCCCGTTCGGCGCGGTCGGCCGAACACGGGAACGACGCTAGGGGCCGGCACTGACAATCGGCCCCGGACCCACGGGGCCCGGCCCCGTACCGCACCCGGCGCGGGCCCCTGTCGGTGCCGCTTGGTAGAACTCAGGGGTTCAGCGACACACGCCGTCCGTCCTCTGGAGCACCGTCATGACCATCGGCCACCACCTGCAGGAGTTCCACGGCCTTCCCGTCTTCGAGTTCCCGGACGCCGCCGCGCCGGTCGAACTGCCCGACGCGGCCGGGGTCGCCTGGCGGATCTCCGCGCCGACGTACTCCGACCCCGGGGACGAGGACTGGGGCACGCGCTTCGAGCGGTTCCTGAAGGCGGTCGACGCCCCGCGGGTGCGCGCGCTCGTCGTCGGCGGCTGGGACGAGCCGTACGAGACCTCGTCGGCCGGCGTCGTCGCCGCCCTGATGGGCGCCAACAACCGGCTCACCGGCCTGGAGGCGGTCTTCCTCGGCGACATGACCTTCGAGGACTGCGAGATCTCGTGGATCGTGCAGTCCGACGTGACGCCGCTGCTCGCCGCCTATCCGGCGCTGCGCGAGCTGGGCGTGCGCGGCGGCACCGACCTGGTCTTCCCGTCGGTCCGGCACGCCGCCCTGGAGACCCTGGTGGTGGAGACCGGCGGCCTCGGCGCCGAGGTCGTGCGCGGGATCGTCGGCAGCGACCTGCCCGCCCTGGAGAACCTGGAACTCTGGCTCGGCACCGACGAGTACGGCGGCGACAGCACCCCCGAGGACCTGGCGCCGCTGCTCGCCGGCACGTCCTTCCCCGCCCTGCGCCACCTGGGCCTGCGCAACAGCGTGATCGAGGACGCGGTCGCCGCGGCCGTGGCGGGCGCGCCCGTCGTGGCCCGGATCGAGCGGCTGGACCTGTCCATGGGCGTGCTCACCGACGAGGGCGCGACGGCCCTGCTCGACGGACAGCCCCTGACCCACCTGTCGTACCTCGACCTCTCGCACCACTACCTCTCGGAGCCGATGCGGGAGCGGCTGCGGGCCGCGCTCGTCCCGCACGGCGTGACCGTGGTCCTGGACGACGCCCAGGCGGGAGAGGACGACGGCGACGGCGAGGTCCACCGGTACGTCGCGGTCGCCGAATGACCTCCGGCCCGCGCCCCGTGGTCGTCGGCGTTCCGGCGGGCCGCCGCGTCGCGTTCTTCCAGGACGCGCTGCGGTCCGCCGGGCTGCCCGGGGCACGGGTCGTGTCCTGGCCGGACGTGCTGCGGGGCCGGGCCCGGTTCGCGGCGGGCGAGACCGTGCGCCTGGACTCGCCCGGCGAGGAGCCGGAGGCCGACCGGCTGCTGCGCGGGGTCGACGACCCGGCCCGGGTCGAGGGCACCGGCCGCTGGTACCGGCGGTTCACCGCCGCCGTGGCGGACCTCGCCCGGCACGTCGAGGAGGCGGGGGCGGTCCTCGTCGACGACCCCGCCGAGCTCCCGGTCCTGTTCGACAAGCGGCTGACCCACGGCCGGCTGCGGGCGGCCGGCGTGCCGGTGCCCGAGTCGCCGACCTCCGGCGCCGCCGCGCCGGCCGTGCGCGGCTGGGCGGACGTCCGGGCGCTGACGGCCGGGGCGGGGATGCGCCGGGTGTTCGTGAAGCTCGCGCACGGCTCCTCCGCCTCGGGGGTGCTCGCGGTGGAGACGAACGGCGCGGGCCGCTTCCAGGCCACCACCTCGGTGGAGCGCGGGCCGGACGGGCGTCTCTTCAACTCCCTGCGGGTGCGGCGCTACACGAGCGAGCGCGAGGTCGCCGCGATCGTGGACGCCCTGGCCCCCGACGGCCTGCACGTCGAGCGGTGGCTGCCGAAGGCCACCCAGGACGGGCGGGCCGCCGACCTGCGGGTGGTGGTGGTCGACGGGCGGGCCACCCACGCGGTGCTCCGCACCAGCCGCTCCCCCATGACCAATCTGCACCTGGGCGGGGCCCGGGGCGACCTGGACGCGGCCCGGGCCGCGATCGCCGCCGCCGGCGCGCGGTGGACGGACGCGCTGGAGGTGTGCGAGCGGGCCGCCGCCGCGTTCCCCGGCACCCGGTGCGTGGGCGTCGACCTGCTGCCCGCGTCCGGCTGGCGCCGCTTCTCCGTGGGCGAGGTCAACGCCTTCGGCGACCTGCTGCCCCGGCTCACGGGTCTGCCCGGCGGCGGGGCCGAGGGCCTCGACACCTACGGGGCCCAGGTGGCCGCGCTGTTCCCCCGTGCCGCACGCGCCCCACGTACGACGAGAACCACCCGCACCACAGGAACGAGCACCGCGTGAACCAGCCCGACATGAACGCGATCGTCGGCAGCCACGACCTGCTCCTGGTCACCCTCGACACGCTCCGGTACGACGTGGCCGCCGAGCTGGCGGCCGAGGGCCGCATCCCGAACCTGGCCCGGCACCTGCCCGGCGGCGCCTGGGAGCGGCGGCACGCGCCGGGGAGCTTCACCTACGCCTCCCACCAGGCGATCTTCGCCGGTTTCCTGCCGACCCCCGCCGCGCAGGGGCCCCATCCCCGGCTGTTCGCGGCCCGGTTCGCGGGGAGCGAGTCGACCGCCGACGGCACCTGGGTCCACGACACCCCGGACTTCGTCTCCGCCCTCGCGGCCGAGGGGTACCGGACGGTCTGCGTCGGCGGGGTGGGCTTCTTCAACGGACGGCCGCCGCTCGGCTCCGTGCTCCCCGGGCTCTTCCGGGAGAGCCACTGGGAGCCCTCCTTCGGCGTCGCGTCCCCGACCTCGTTCGAGTCCCAGGTCGAGCGCGCCGAGGAGGTCGTGGCCGGACTCCCGCGCGAGGAGCGGCTGTTCCTCTTCGTCAACGTGTCGGCGCTGCACCAGCCCAACTGGTTCCACCTGCCGGGGGCGACCCGCGAGGCGGGCGACTCCCGGGAGACGCACGCGGCGGCCCTGGAGTACGTCGACCGGCACATCGGGCGGCTCTTCGCCGCGATGGGCTCCCGGCGCCCCTGTTTCGCGATCGTCTGCTCCGACCACGGCACCGCGTACGGGGAGGACGGCTTCACCGGTCACCGGCTCGGCCACGAGGTCGTGTGGACGGTGCCGTACGCGCAGTTCGTCCTGCCGGGCCCGGACGGGGAGGCCGCCGCGTGAAGACCACCGACCACGCCCCGGAAGGCCTCCGCGTGAAGACCACCGACCACGCCCCGGGAGGCCGCCGCGTGAGCACCCGCCCCTCCGCGCCCGCGCCCCGCCCGTACCGCAGCTACGTCTACGCCTACCCGCACAAGACCGCGTACCGGGAGCTGCCCGATCCGCCGGAGCTCGCCGCGCTCTGGGCCGGGGAGCCGAAGGACGCGCTCTCGCTCTACGCGCACGTGCCGTTCTGCGAGGTCCGCTGCGGCTTCTGCAACCTCTTCACCCGGATCGGCGCCCCCGGCGAGCTGACCACCCGCTACCTGGACGCCCTCGACCGGCAGGCGACCGCCGTGCGCGAGGCGCTCGGGGACGCGGGGCCGGTCCGGTTCGCCACGGCCGCGTTCGGCGGCGGCACGCCCACCTTCCTGACCGCCGCCGAGCTGGAGCGGCTCTGCGACATCGCGGAGCGGCGCATGGGCGCGGACCTGCGGGCGGTGCCGCTGTCCGTGGAGACCTCGCCCGCGACCGCGACCGCCGACCGGCTCGCGGTGCTCGCGGAGCGGGGCGCGACCCGGCTCAGCATCGGGGTGCAGAGCTTCGTGGAGGCCGAGGCGCGGGCGGCGGTCCGGCCGCAGCGGCGCGCGGACGTCGAGGCGGCGCTCGGCCGGATCCGGGACACCGGCGTCCCCGTGCTCAACGTCGACCTGATCTACGGGATCGACGGGCAGACCGAGGAGTCCTGGTGCCGCTCCCTGGACGCGGCCCTGGCCTGGCGTCCGGAGGAGCTGTACCTCTACCCGCTGTACGTCCGGCCGCTGACCGGTCTGGGCCGGACGCCCCCGGAGGACGACCGGGAGTGGGACGAGCGGCGGCTGCGGCTCTACCGCCGCGGCCGGGACCACCTCCTGGAGCACGGCTACGAGCAGGTGTCGATGCGGATGTTCCGGCGGGGGGACGCGGCGCCGCTCGGTCCGGACGACCACGCGTGCCAGACGGACGGGATGATCGGCCTGGGCTGCGGGGCCCGTTCGTACACCTCGGCCCTGCACTACTCCTTCGACTACGCCGTCGACATGCGGGAGATCCGCTCGATCATCGACGCCTACACGGAGACCGGCGACTTCTCGCGCGCCCGGGTGGGCCGGTGGGTCGACGCCGGGGAGGCACGCCGCCGCCATCTGCTCCAGTCGCTGCTCCAGGCGGAGGGGATGGCGGTCGCCGGGTACGAGGAGCGGTTCGGCTCCTCGCCGTTCGCGGACTTCCCCGGGGAGCTGGGCCGGTTCGAGGCGCTCGGCTGGCTGGACGGGGAGGCCCCGGCGGGGCTGCTGCGGCTCTCGCCGGAGGGCCTGGCGCACTCGGACGGGCTCGGTCCGGAGCTGTTCTCACCCGGGGTGCGGGCCGCGATGGCCGCGTACGAGCCGAAGTAGGGGGCGGCCGTGGACCTGACGCTGCTCTACCGGGGGCCGCTCTCCTCCTGCGACTACGACTGTCCCTACTGCCCCTTCGCCAAGCGCCGGGACAGCCGGGAGCGGTTGCGCGCGGACCGGGCGGCGCTCGAACGGTTCACCGGGTGGGCCGCCGCGCAGACCGGTGACCGGCTGCGGATCCTGTTCACGCCGTGGGGCGAGGGTCTGGTGCGCTCCTGGTACCGGCGGGCGCTCGTCGAGCTGTCGCGGCTGCCGCACGTCGAGCGGGTGGCGATCCAGACCAATCTGAGCTGCCGGACCGACTGGCTGGCGGACGCGGACCCGGAGCGCGTGGCGCTCTGGTGCACGTACCACCCCGGGCAGACGCCGTACGGGCGCTTCCTCGCCAAGTGCCACGACCTGGCGGAGCGGGGCGTGCGGTTCAGCGTGGGCGTGGTGGGGCTCCCGGAGCACCGGGAGCACGCGCGGCGGCTGCGGGACGCGCTGCCGCCGCACGTGTACCTGTGGGTGAACGCGGCCGAGGGGCACGCGTACACCGACGCGGAGGCCGACGGGTGGACGGAGCTCGACCCGCTCTTCCCGTACAGCCGGCATCCGCACCGCTCGGCGGGGCTGCCCTGCCGCACCGGCGAGTCGGTGATCTCGGTGGACGGCGCGGGGACGGTGCGGCGCTGCCACTTCGTCAAGGCCGAACTGGGGAACCTGTACGACGGTTCGTACCGCGCCGCCCTGCGCCCCCGCGCCTGCCCCCTCGCCGTCTGCGACTGCCACATCGGCTACGTCCACCTGGAGACGCTGCCGCTGTACGACGTGTTCGCGGGCGGGGTCCTGGAGCGGATCCCCGCCGCGCCGCCCGCTACAGGGGCATGAGGTCGCCGAGGGGCATCAGGTCGGGGCGCTTGGCCTCGACGTGGTCCCCGGAGCTCTCGCCGCGCAGCCGGCGCCCGATCCAGGGCACGAGGTACTCCCGCGCCCACTGGATGTTGTCGCGGCGCACTTCGAGGGAGCCGCGCGGCGGGACCGGCGGCCACGCCTGGTCGGGGTCGGCGGGCACCGGCAGGCCGATGACCTGGGCGGCGCGCAGGGCGACCCGGGTGTGCCCCTCGGGCGAGAGGTGCAGCCGGTCACCGTCCCAGGCCCGCCGGTCCTGCACGGACTTCAGGGACCACAGGTCGAGGACCGGGCAGCCGTGGCGGTCCGCGATGGCGCGGACGTGCGCGGTGTAGGTGGCGATCTTGCCGCGCAGGTGCCGGAGCACGGGGACGTCGCGGGTGTCGAAGCCGGTGGTCACCATGACGGTCCCGACGGCGGAGGTCAGTTCGGCGACGGCGCGCTCGAAGCGCTCGGCCACGTCGTCCGGGTCGGTGCCGGGGCGGATGATGTCGTTGCCGCCCGCGCAGAAGGTCACCAGGTCGGGGGCGAGTTCCTTCGCCCGGGGGACCTGTTCCGCCACGATCTGGTCGAGGAGGCGCCCGCGTACGGCCAGGTTGGCGTAGCGGAAGGCGTCGTGCTCCGGCAGCTGGTCGGCGAGCAGGACCGCGAAGCGGTCCGCCCAGCCGACGTACGTCCCGTCGGGGCCGGGGTCTCCGACGCCCTCGGTGAAGCTGTCACCGATCGCCGCGTACGACCCGAATGCGTTCTTGTCTCTTGATCTCGAATCGTCTGCCACGGGGGCACATCCTTCCCTTTCGCGTGTGACCTACGCGACCGTAAGGAGGGGTTGACGACGGGTGACATATGCCACCGATAAAGATTCCGCCAAGTCGGAATAGGCCGGCGGCCCGGCACGGATGTGCCGGGCCGCCGAAAGGGGTGTTCCGGAGAGCGTCAGACGGAGACGCCGTGCTGGCGCAGGTAGGCCAGCGGGTCCACGTCCGAGCCGTAGCTCGGCGTGGTGCGGATCTCGAAGTGCAGGTGCGGACCGGTGGAGTTGCCGGTGGAGCCGGAGAGGCCGATCTGCTGCCCGCCGTCGACGCTCTGTCCGGCCGAGACCGAGAGGGAGGAGAGGTGGGCGTACTGCGAGTAGTTGCCGTCCGCGTGCTTGATGACGACCTCGTTGCCGTACGAGCCGCTCCAGCCGGCGGAGACGACCGTGCCGACGCCGACGGCGCGGACGGTGGTGCCGGAGGAGGCGATGAAGTCGACGCCGGTGTGGTAGCCGGAGGACCACATGGAGCCGGAGGCGCGGTACGGGGTGGAGAAGCCGCCGGTGACGGGGGCGACCCAGCCGGAGGAGGAGGCGGTGGAACCGGTGGGGGACGAGGAGCCGGTGGAGCGCTCCGCGGCCTTCGGGGCGGCGGCCGGGGCGGCGGCGCGGCGGTTCTCGCGGGAGGCGCGGGGGGCGTCGTCGCCGTTCTTGCCGGACTCCTGGGCGCCGTGGGTGCTCTTCGGGCCGGCGGGGGCGGAGCCCTTGGCGCCGATGGTGAGCTTCATGCCGGGCAGGATGAGCGAGGGGTCCGCGCCGATGGTCCGGCGGTTGTCCTCGTACACCTTCTGCCAGCCGCCCGCGAGGTGGTGGTCGGAGGCGATCTTCGACAGGTGGTCGCCGGGGACGACGGAGTACGTCCGGGGTCCGGTCTCGGCGGCGGCCTTCGCGGGGGCGGCCTTCGCCACGACGGCGTGCGCGGTGACGGCGGACCGGACGGAGGCGGGGGCCGGGGCGGCCTGCTCGGCGGCGTGGGCCCCCGTGGCGCCGAGGAGCGGGAGGGCGACGACGGCGCCTCCCGTACCGGCGGCGGCGAAACCGCGGGTGAGGGGGTTGTTCTTGGGACGGCGGTGCTTACCCTTCGCGGGCATGGCGAATCCTCTCCGGCGCCTGCGAGGTGAGCTGTCGGGTTCGGACTGGAGATGCCCGGCCGCGCTTGCGCGCGGCTTCACCCCGAGCCGTCCTGTGTCGCGGGACCGGCGTACTTCCTGGGTCCCCCGCTCCTGCCACGCATGGGATGGGTGGAATTCCGGACGGTGGCAGGATTCGGCGGTCCGACCGGATTGAGCGTGACGCTAGACGAGCGGGGTCGGCGCGAACAAGCCGCCGTTTTGCCCCGGCATTCCGCTCTAGATCGTTCCGCCGGAATTCCGGTCACCCTCCGTGGACGACGCTCCTCCGACTCCCTTTTCCCGTACGGAAATCGCGCCGGACTCCCGGCCACGATCCGTCACTTCTATGACCCTGCTCACGCGCCGAATCCCATCTCGCCTGCAAACAGGGCGCGTTATACGCAATGACCCAATAGGGGCGCGGCATGCGCAATACCTCAATTGGGACAGATCGCTCATTCCCGTCCGAGGGGGTGCGCCGCACCCCTCCCGTCTGGATGATTGCCCCAGGAACCGATTCGCGTCGGGCATCCGAACACCGACTTTCCAGGAGCATCCGTGACGCAGCAGCTGCCGCAGGTCCCGCCCGTAGAAGCCGACGAGCCCGAGCTGACGGAGGTCCGCAACTTCCGGGACGTGGGCGGCCTGCCGACGACGGACGGGCGCGCGGTCCGCCCCGGCCGCCTCTTCCGCAGCGGCCACCTCGCCCACGCCACCGAGGACGACGCCGCCTTCCTCGCCGGGCTCGGGCTGCACACGGTCTTCGACTTCCGCAACGAGGCCGACCGGCGGATCGAGGGCCCGGACGTCGAGCTGCCCGGCGTGCGGAACGTGAACATACCCCTCAACGACCCGGCCGACGGCAAGGAGTTCTGGAAGCTGGTGCGCGACGGCGACACCGCGCAGCTCAGGGAGATCCTCGGCGACGGCAGGGCGGCGGCCCGGATGTCCGACTCGTACCGGCGGATGGTGGTCGAGCGGACGGCGGAGCACAGCCGGATCCTGCACTCCATGGCGGAGGAGAGCGTCCCGGCCCTGATGCACTGCGCGGCGGGCAAGGACCGCGCCGGGCTCGCCGTCGCGATCACCCTGCTCGCCGTCGGGGTCGAGCGGACGGCGATCGAGGCCGACTACGTGAAGTCGAACGAGCCGCACCGCCGCTACAAGGTGCGCCGCAGCTCCACCGCCCCGGACGCCATGGGGCCCGAGGTGATGGAGCTGCTGGCCCCGCTCTTCGACGCGCGGGCGGAGTACCTGCGGGCCGCCTTCGAGACGATCGAGACGACCTGGGGCTCGGTGGACGCCTACTTCTCCGAAGGCCTCGCACTGTCCCCGGAGACCCGCGAGCGGCTGCGGGAGCGCCTGCTCACCGGGGCGTAGGAAGCGGGCGGCGCCCGCTCGGCGTCACTTCGCGCCCATCGCGAAGAGCAGGTAGAGGAAGCCGGCGAAGAGGTGACCGGCGATCAGGTAGGCGAAGAGGCGGAGCACCAGCCCCTTGGGGAACTTGCCCTCCCCGCGCTCCTCGCCGGTGACGGATGAAGACTTCTCGGACATGTCGGCCCTTTCCTGAAGAATCGTCACGGAAGAATCGTTCCGGCGGTCAGCGCCGGTGCGGGGTCCCGTCACCGAGGCACAGCTCGGCGACGGGGCTCTGCATCAGGGTGTGGACGAAGAGCAGCTCGGCCCCGCCGGGGGTGGCGGCGCCGATCCGGTGCGGGGTGAGCGAGTCGAAGTGCGCGCCGTCCCCGGGATCGAGGACGTGGACCGCCTCGCCGAGCGCGAGCCGCACCCGGCCCTCCAGGACGTGGATCCACTCCTCGCCGGGGTGGACGCGCACGATGTCGGCCCGGGTGGCGTACGGCACGTGCACCCGCAGGCACTGGAGGGCGCGCCCGGCGCCGCCCGCCTGGCGGTAGATCCAGCCGTCGGCCTCGACGGGCTCGGAGCGGTCGGCCCGGACCACGGGATCGCGCTCGGGGGGCGCCTCTCCCAGGAGCTCGGAGACCGTCGTACCGTAGATGCGGGACAGGGCGAGCAGCATCGGCAGCGAGGGCTGCCGGTTCCCCGTCTCCAGGCGCGAGAGGTGGGCCGGCGAGAGGCCGGCCCGCCGGGCGGCGGCCTCCAGGGTGAGCCCCCGGCGGCGGCGCTGGGCCCGCAGCTGCGGGGCGACGTCGGGCAGGGCGCCGGAGTCGGCGTGGTCCGGGGAGGGCGCCCCGGGGACGTGGTCCATGCGTCCATTCCGCCAGAATCGTGCCTCCGAGGCAAATTTCTTGCCCCGGAGGCAAACCCGGAAGGGCGGTCCGCGCCGGGGACCGCCCCGCGTCAGCGCTGGGCGACCGCCTGCCTGACCAGGGTCTTCCCGAAGTCCCACATCAGCCCGCCGCCCCCGTGGGCCTCGTCCATGACGGCCGTGAAGGCGGTGACGAACCGGTCCACGTCCGCCTCGTCGACGACGAGCGGCGGAATCAGCTTGATCACCTCCAGGTGGTCCCCGGAGACCTGGGTGAGGATCCTGTGCCGCTGGAGCAGCGGAACGACGACCATCTGGGCGAAGAGGCCCTTGCGGGCCGCCTGGAGCATCGTCCAGCGGCCGCGCAGTCCGAGCGAGGACGGCCGGCCGAACTCGATGCCGATCATCAGCCCTCGCCCGCGGATCTCGTGCAGCAGCTCGTACCGGGGCACCAGCTCCTTCAGGCGGCCGGAGAGCAGGTCGCCGATCCGGCGCGCGCGGGCGACCGTGCCCTCGTCCTCCATCACCGAGAGGACGGCGAGCCCGGCGGCCATGGCCTGCGCGTTCGAGCCGAAGCTCGCGGAGTGGACCAGGACCCGGTCCATCGACGAGTAGACCTTCTTGAAGATCCAGTCCTTGCCGAGGGTGGCGCCGACCGGCACGTAGCCGCCGGAGAGCGCCTTCGCGACGCAGACGAGGTCCGGCTCGACGCCCTCCTCGTGCTGGTACGCGTAGAAGTCGCCGGTCCTGCCGAGACCGGTCTGCACCTCGTCCGCGATCAGCAGGGCGCCGTGCCGGCGCAGCAGCTCCTGGGCGGCGCGCAGGAAGCCCGGCGGGGCCGCGTGGACGCCCTTGCCCTGGACCGGCTCCACGACGAAGCCGGCCACGTCCCCCTTCCGCAGCTCCCGCTCCAGGGCGTCGAGGTCGCCGAGGGCGATCGCGGTGTCCGGCAGGAGCGGGGCGAAGCCGTCCCGGAAGCCCCGCTCGCCGTTGACGGAGAGGGATCCGGTGGTGAGCCCGTGGAAGGCGTGGGCGCAGTAGACGATCCTGGGCTGCCCGGTGGCGTACCGGGCGAACTTCAGGGCGGTCTCCACGGCCTCGGTGCCGCTGTTGCCGAAGAAGACCCGGTCGAGGTGGGGGCTGTGGGCCAGCAGCCGCTCGGCGAGGAGGCCGGGCAGCGGCTGGCAGTCGAAGCGGGTGAGGTCGGCGAGGTCGGCGTCCAGGACGTCGTGGAGGGCCTGCCGGACGACGGGGTGGTGCCGTCCGAGGCCCATCACGCCGAAGCCGGCGAGCATGTCCAGGTAGTCGTTCCCGTCGGCGTCCCAGAAGTGGGCGCCCTCGGCCCGCTCGTACACCTTGTCGAAGCCGATGGTGCGGAGCATGCGCGGCAGCTGGGGGTTGAGGTACCGGTCGTGCAGCTCGTACCGCTCGCCGCCGCGCCCGGCGAGCAGCGCCCGCAGGTCGAACCCGCCGCCGGTCACGCGCCGCTCACCTGCTGTTCCCGGAGGCGGTCTCCCGGACCGCGCGCAGGGACTCCTTGAGGGAGCCCATGGTGGCGAGGACGGCGGTGGGCTCGTAGCCGCAGTGCGCCATGCAGTTGGCGCAGCGCGGGTCCTTGCCGCGGCCGTACTTCTCCCAGTCGGTCTCCTCGACGAGCTCGCGGTACGTGGGGACGTAGCCGTCGCTCATCAGGTAGCAGGGGCGCTGCCAGCCGAAGAGGGAGTAGTTCGGGATGGCCCAGGCGGTGCAGGGGAAGTCGGCCTTGCCCTCCAGGAAGTCCAGGAAGAGCGGCGAGTGGTTCAGCCGCCAGCGGCGCCGGTTCCCGCCGGCGAACGCCTTCTTGAAGAGCTCCCGGGTCTGCTCGACGCCGAGGAAGTGCTCCTGGTCGGGGGCCTTCTCGTAGGCGTAGGCGGGTGAGATCATCATCTCGTCGACCTGGAGGTCGTCGTTGAGGTAGTCGAGCACCTCGATGATGGTCTGCGGGGTGTCGGTGTTGAAGAAGGTCGAGTTGGTGGTGACCCGGAAGCCGCGCCGCTTGGCCTCCTTGATCGCCGCCACCGCCTCGTCGAACACGCCCTCCTTGGCCACGGACTCGTCGTGGCGCTCGCGCAGCCCGTCGATGTGCACGGCGAAGGCGAAGTACGGGGAGGGGGTGAAGTTCTCCAGCTTCTTGCGGAGCAGCATCGCGTTGGTGCAGAGGAAGACGTACTTCTTCCTCGCCACCAACTGCCGGACGATCTCGTGGATCTGAGGGTGCATCAGGGGCTCGCCGCCCGCGATGGACACCATGGGGGCGCCGGACTCCAGGACCGCGCCGACCGCCTGGGCGACCGGCATGCGCTGCTTGAGGACACCCGCCGGGTGCTGGATCTTTCCGCAGCCCTCGCACTTGAGGTTGCAGGCGAAGAGCGGTTCGAGCTCGACGATCAGCGGGAACTTGTCGCGCTTGCGGAGCTTCTGTTCGAAGAGGTAGGTCCCGACCCGGACGGACTGGCGGAGCGGCATGGCCATAACTCGCTCACCTCCTGGGGAGCAGCAAAGAACGGTGCCATTCGTAGAAAGCGGGAAGCACGGAACGAAGGACGCGAAAGGCCGATATTCCCCCGCGTACCGTCCCAATGCGGACCAGCTCATGTTCTGGAGCGTCCACGACCACCCGGACGGCCGCAACCGGACGCGCGCCCGGCCCCTCCCCGAAGGCCCCGGCGGCCCGCGCGGTCCGCAGGGTCGCGGCGGACTCCATGTCGACGGCGATCGCCCCGGTGCCGCGCAGCGCGGCCCGCTCGGGGCCCCGCACCACGTGGTCGGAGCCGCTCAGCGGACCGACGTGCACGGACCGCCCCGGCACCGCCTTGACCAGGGCCTTCACCAGCAGGTCCGTGCCGGTGCACGAGGTGGAGCCGTCGGGTCCGCGGGTCTCGTCGGCGACGATCAGGTCCCCGGGGTGCATGCCCGGGGCGAGCCCCGCGCAGAACCCGGAGGCGATCACGGCCGCGTCCCACCGGTGCCGCTCCCCCAGCGCCCGGGAGACGGCGGCCCGGGCCCGCTCGGGGCCCATGCCCGTCCGCAGCACGGTGACCGGGCCGGGGGCGCCGCCCCGGTCGCCGCTGCGCAGGGCGAGCTGCTCGATGCCGAGCGCGCAGGCGATCAGCAGCGGCGGGGTGGCGGCGCCGGGGGCCGGCGCGCGGCCCATCAGCCCTCCCGGCGGGGCGTCGGCTCCCCGTACACGTAACGGCCGAGCGCGGTGAGGGGGAAGACCTGGCGGTAGAGGTGGTAGTTGATCGAGAAGTCCCAGGGGAAGCCGGTGCCGGTGAAGTGCGGCTCGTCCCAGGAGCCGTCCGGGAGCTGGGTCTCGACCAGCCAGGAGATCCCCCGGCGGACCGGCTCGGACTCGCGCTCGCCCGCCGCGAGCAGCGCGATCAGCGCCCACGCGGTCTGGGAGGCGGTGGAGGCTCCGCGCCCGACCCACTGCTCGTCCTGGTACGAGCGGAGGTCCTCGCCCCAGCCGCCGTCCTCGTTCTGCACGGAACCGAGCCAGGCGACGGCCCGGCGGACCGCCGGGTGGGAGGCGGGGATCCCGGCGGCGGCGAGGGCCGGGAGCACCGACCCCGTCCCGTACACGTGGTTGACGCCCCAGCGGCCGAACCAGCCGCCGTGCGGCTCCTGTTCGGCGAGCAGCCACTCGATCCCCCGCAGGGTGCGCGGGTCCCGGGCCAGGCCCTCGTGGGCCAGCATCTCCACCACGTGGGCGGTGACGTCGGCGGAGGGCGGGTCGACGACCTCGCCGAAGTCGCAGAAGGGCAGCTTGTTGGGGAAGGGGCTGGTGTTGTCGGCGTCGAAGGCGCCCCAGGCGCCGTTGCGGGACTGCATGCCGAGGGTCCAGCGCGCGCCCCGGGCGGCGGCGGCCTCGACCCGGGCGGGGTCGGGGTGCCGGACCCGGCGCAGGGCGAGCAGCACCTCGGCGGTGTCGTCGGTGTCGGGGTAGTTGTCGTTGTGGAACTCGAACGCCCAGCCGCCCGGCGGGAGTCCGGGCCGGCGCACCGCCCAGTCCCCGGTGCGGGTGATCTCCTCGTCGAGCATCCAGTCGACGGCCTTCACCAGGGCCGGGTGGTCGGGCGGGAGTCCGGCGTCGGCGAGGGCGATGGTGGCGAGGCAGGTGTCCCAGACCGGGGACTGGCAGGCCTCGACCATCCGGGAGCCGTCCTCGCGCCGGACGGCGAACCGGTCGAGGGACTCCAGACCGGCCCGCATGACGGGGTGGCCGAGGTCGTGGCCGAGGAGGTGGAGGGCGATGATCGAGTAGACGGCGGGGGGCTGGATGCCGCCCCAGCAGCCGTCGTTCTCCTGGCGCTCGACGATCCACCGCGCGGCGAGGTCCATGGCCACCCGGCGCAGCGGGCGCGGCGCCACCCGGTGGTAGAGGTGCAGCGCCTTGTCGAGCCGCTGGAAGATCCCGTCCCAGCCGGTCGCCGGGGCGAGCGGGCGGGGCGGGTTGGGGCGGGCCGGGTCGGTGTGCAGCTCGTCGAGCGGGAAGGGCGCGGGGCGGACCGGGCGCTTGGCGGAGACCACGGTGAGCGGCACGATCGTCTGGCGGGCCCAGCAGCCGAAGTCGTAGATGTTGAGCGGGAACCACTTGGGCAGGAAGAGCAGCTCGGGGGGCAGCTCGGGCAGGTCCTCCCAGCGCCACCAGCCGAAGAGGGCGAGCCAGATCCGGGTGAAGACCCGGGCGGACGCGATGCCGCCGCGGGCGCGGACCCAGGCGGAGGCGCGGGCCATGTGCGGGGCCTCGGGCAGGTCGCCGGCGAGCCGCAGGGCCACGTAGGCCTCGACGGTGGCGGAGAGTTCGCCGGGCCCGCCGTAGAAGGTGGCCCAGGCGCCGTCCTCGCGCTGCTCGCGGCGGATGTGGAGGGCCGCGGCCCGGGTGGTGTCGGGGTCGAGGATGCCCAGGAACTGGCGGAGGAGCAGGTCCTCGGCGTCCATGGTGACGTTCGTCTCCAGGTCGCCCTTCCACCAGCCCGCCGGGTCCTGGCGGGCGAGCAGGTTCTCGGCGGCCCGCGCCGCGGCCCGCGCGGCGGTCTCGTCGAGTCTTCCCGGGACGGGGTCGGCCCCCTCCGGGCGGGCTCTTCCCGGCGCGGGGGCGGTCCCCTCCGGGAGGGCGGTGTCGGTCGTCTCGCCGGCCACGGCCGTCCGGGGGCTCACGGCCCCGGCGTTTCCGTCGGTCGTCGCTGTCATGGCTTCCCCTTCGTGCAGTCTGTTTCCTTCTGCTCCTGCGGGTCTGCCGTCGGCCGGCGCCGGGTGGGGCACCGGCCGGCGACCGCGAACTCATATCAGGGTGATGGTGATCATCTCTTCCGCACGACCACGAAGTCGGCGAGGGCGACGAGCTGGTCCCGCACCCGGGCGGGCATGTCCACCTCGTCCAGGGCCGCGATCGCGACGGCGTGCTGGCGGCGGGCCTCCTGGGAGGTCCACTCCCGGCCCCCGGCCTCCTCGATGAGGGCGGCCCGGAAGGCGAACTCCTCCTCGGAGAAGGAGGCGAAGTCGCTGGACTTGGCGTCGGCGGCGAGCAGCTCGCCGAGCCGCTCGGAGGCCGGTCCGCCGGCGGCGAGGGCGGCGACGACGGGCAGGGACTTCTTGCGCTGGCGCAGGTCGCTCCAGGTCTGCTTGCCGGTGGACTCCGGGTCGCCCCAGATGCCGAGCAGGTCGTCGACGGCCTGGAAGGCGAGGCCGAGGTGGTAGCCGTACTCCTCCAGCTTGTCGGCGGTCCGGTCGTCGGCCCCGCCGAGGACGGCGCCGATGGAGACGGCGCAGGCCAGGAGGGCGCCAGTCTTGTTGCCCTCCATCTCCAGGCACTCCTCGACGGTGACCCGCTCGCGGTGCTCGTAGGAGATGTCCTGGGCCTGCCCGTCGATGAGCTTGCGGGTGGCCGTGGTGAGGCGGCGGGTGGCCCGCCCGGCCTCGACGGTGCCGAGTTCGAGGAGCAGTTCGTTGGCGAGGGCGAAGAGGGCGTCGCCGACGAGGATGGCCTGCGCGGGGCCGTGCACCTTCCACACGGTGTCGCGGTGGCGGCGCTGCTCGTCGCCGTCCATCAGGTCGTCGTGGAGGAGCGAGAAGTTGTGGACGAGCTCCACGGCGACGGCGCCGGGGATCCCGACCTCGGGCGCGGCGCCCGCGGCCTCGGCCGACAGCAGGGCGAGGGCCGGGCGGACGGCCTTGCCGCCGTCGCCGTCGGCGGGGTTGCCCTGCGCGTCGATCCAGCCGAAGTGGTAGGCGGCCACGGTGTCCATGGGCGGCGCGAGGCGGTCGACGGCCGCCCGCAGTACGGGGGTGGACAGGGTCCGTCCCCGCTCCAGCAGTGCGGACACGTCCGCGGTGTCGACGGCCGGGTGTCCCGGCGGCGCTGTCGGCACGGTCTCTCCTCTTGTTCCGGTACTCACACTCATACCGCCTCCTGCAGCGGATGGTCATGGCGGCGGCCGAGGGCGGAGAGCGCCGCGCCCGCGGCGCTGAAACCACTGCGGACGGCCCCCTCCATGGTCGCGGGCCAGCCGGTGGCGGTCCAGGCTCCGGCCAGGTGGAGGCCCGGTGCCCGGGTGCGGGCGCCGGGGCGGAGCCGGCCGACGCCCGGGGCGGGGTCGAACGTCGCCGTCCGCTCCCTGGTGACGAAGAAGTCGCGCACCCCGGCGCCGCGGGCGGCGGGCAGCAGCCGCTCCAGCTCCGGGAGGTAGCGCTCGCGCAGGACGGCGACGGGCTCGTCGATGTCGTCCTGGGCGGCGGACTGGGAGACGGCGAGGTACTGGCCGCCGCCCTTGAGCCCGGAGGCGTCGGTGCGGTCGAAGACCCACTGCACCGGGGAGCCGAGGGCGGTGAAGAAGGGCCGCTTGAGCACCTTGCGGTCGTAGACGACATGCAGGTTGAGGATGGGGGCGGTGCCGATGTCGAGGAGCCGGTCGGGGTCGTCGAGGGCGCCCTCGGGGAGCAGGGCGTGGGCCTCGTGCTGCGGTACGGCGAGGACGACGGCGTCGGCCTCGATGGTCTCGCCGGGCACCTCGACGGTCCAGCGCCCGTCGCCGGTGCGGGAGATCCGCTCGGCCTTGGCGCGCAGTTCGGTGCGCACCCCGGCGGCGGCGAGGGCCTTCCCGGCCAGGGTGTCGTGGAGCTCGCCGAGCGGCACGCGGGCCCAGCCGATGTCGGCGGCGCCGGGCTCGGAGAGGAGTCCGGTCTTGAAGACCATGGCGGCCAGGGCCATGGAGGCGTGCGGGGCGGTGGCGTTGAGGGTGGCGACGCCGACCAGGTCCCACAGGGCCTCGACGGCGCGCGGGGACTGCCCGTGGCGGCCGAGCCAGGTGGCGAAGTCGATGCCGTCGAGGGCCGGGTCGGCGGGGTCGAGCCGGCTCAGGGCGAGGGCGGCCCGGCCGACGCTCACGCGCTCGACGGCGCTGAGGTGCGGGTAGGTCGCCAGGCTGCGGGCGAGGTGGAGCGGGACGGGCAGGTCGTCGCGGCGGATCCGGCCGAGCCGGGGGCCGCGGCGGTGGCCGACGTCGAGGACGGGCACGTCGAGGCGGTCCTGCACGGGGGCGAGCCGGGCGCCGTCGATCCGGTCGAGGAACCAGCGGTAGGCGGTGCAGCAGCGCAGGTAGACATGCTGGCCGTTGTCGACGGTCAGCTCGCCGCGGCGGAAGGAGAAGGCGAGGCCGCCGAGCCGGGGCCGGCCTTCGAGGAGGGTGACGCGGACGCCCGCGTCGGCGAGCTGGAGCGCGGCGGTGGTCCCGGCGAGCCCGCCGCCGACGACGACGGCGTGGGCCTGCCGGGCGCCCTGCCCGATTGCGTCGCGGGTCACGCGGCCTCCGATCGGTGCGTCGTGTCCGGGCCCGTCGCGGACGGGGCCGGTGGGGTGGGGGTCGGTCGCGGACCGTGCGCGACGGCCCTGGTCGGGGACGCCGGAGCGGCGCCGAGGGTTGCCCCGGAGGCGCCGACCGCACGAAGACCGGGACCGGCGGCCGTGCGGAACGCGGTGTCGGTGGCCGTACGGAGACCGGTGTCGACGGCCGTGCGGGAGCCGGTACCGACGGCCGTGCGGAGCGCGGTGCCGGCGGCCGGGCGGGAGCCGGTGCCGGCGGCCGGGCGGAGCGCGGTTCCGGGCGTGGCCGGGAGGGGCGGTGCGTGCGGGCTCATCGGGTGCGCCTCCTGACGTCGCGCCGGGCGATGTGGCGGGTGTCGAGGCCGGAGAGGCCGCGCACCGCGACGTACGCCTTCTCGCGGCCCGGCAGCGAGACGCGGCCGCGCAGGACTGCCTCCGGGTCGCGCTCGATCCGGTCGAGCAGGCGGCGGTAGATGCCGGCCATGGCCGCCACGCAGGCGCCGCTGCGCCGGTCGAGCATGGGGAGGAGCCGGTAGCCCTCGGCGAACAGGGCGCGGGCGCGCCGCACTTCGAAGTGGACGAGCCCGGCGAAGTCGGAGCCCTCGGGCAGGGGTCCGCCGAAGCCGTCCCCGCAGCCGAACTTGGCGAGGTCGTCGGCGGGCAGGTAGGTGCGCCCGTTCTCCGCGTCCTCGCGCACGTCCCTGAGGATGTTGGTGAGTTGGAGCGCGAGCCCCAGGGTGTCGGCGTACTCGGGGGCCCGGTCGGCGCCGTGGGCGCCCGGCTGGGTGCCGAAGACGCCGAGGGAGAGGCGGCCGATGGCGCCGGCGACGCAGCGACAGTAGACCTTGAGGTCGTCCCAGGTCTCGTAGGTGGCGCCGTGGACGTCCATGAGGACGCCGTCGATGAGCTCGTCGAGGCCGTCGAGCGGGATCGGGAAGCGCCGGGCGGAGTCGGCGAGGGCGACGGCGACCGGGTCGGTGTCGTCCTCGTCGATCTTGTCGGAGCGGATCCGGTCGAGCAGGTCCCGGGTGGCCTCCAGGCGCTCCTTCTTCTCGCCGGGCGCGAGCGTGCCGTCGCCGATGTCGTCGACGCGCCGCGAGAAGGCGTAGAGCGCGGACATCGCCTGGCGCTTCTCGGCCGGCAGCAGCCGGATCCCGTAGGCGAAGTTGCGGGCCTGCTGCCCGGTGACCGCCTCGCAGTAGCTGTAGGCGGCCTGTACCGGTGCGGACGGCTGGTGCTGTCCCTCCACGGTCACGGTCACCCCTCTCTCCGCGCCCGGAGCAGGACCTCTCCCGCCCGGCGCATCAGGCTCGGCTTGGTGGGCCCCGGCGGGCCGGTCAGTACGTCGAATCCCGCGTCGGTGATCGCGTCGAGGGCCGCGAGGCCCCCGGCGGTGAATCCGGCCAGGAGCAGCCGGAGGCGGCCGTGGACGCTGCCGACGAGGGGGATGCCCTCGTGGAGCAGTTCCCGGGCCCGCTCGGCCTCGAAGGCGATCAGGGCGCGGACGGAGGCGCCGGCGGTGGGCCGGGCCAGGTCGTCCTCGGTGACGTGGAACCGCTTGAGGTCCTCGGCGGGCAGGTAGATCCGGCCGCGGCCGAGGTCCTCGGCGACGTCCTGGAGGTGCTCGACGATCTGGAGGGCGGTGCAGATCCCGTCGGAGAGCCGGATCCGCTCGGGGGTGGCGGTGCCGGTGATCCCGAGGACGAGGCGGCCGACGGGGTCGGCGGAGAGCTCGCAGTACGCGAGGAGGTCGTCGTACGTCTCGTACCGGCCGACCAGCTGGTCCTGGCGGTTGGCGGCGATCAGGCCGAGGAAGGGCTCGGGGGCGAGCCCGCACCGCTCGACGGTCGGCCGGAGGGCGCGCAGCAGGGGGTGGCGCGGGGTGGAGTCGTACACGCGGTGGAGGTCGGCCTCCAGGGCGTCGAGGAGGACGAGCCGGTCCCCGGCCTCCTCCGGGGGGACGCCGAGGTACCGGGCGTCGGCGCCGCCGGGGGCGAGGTCGCCGTCGCCGATGTCGTCGACGAGCCGGGCGTAGCCGTAGACGGCCATGAGGTCGTCGCGCCAGGCGCGGGGCAGGAAGAAGGGGGCGACGGGGAAGTTCTCGTCCGCCGCCTTGCCGAGTGTGGCCCGCGAGGTGGCGCCGGGGCGCGCCTGTCGGGGGTCCGTCACCGGTCGCTGCCCGGCGGAGGGACGGCGACACCCTCGTGGAGCTGGAGATTCTGCGTCATGGCCGTCACGTCTCCCGTTCTACACTGCTGACCCAATCCATCCTATTTCGGACACGCCGCCGACCCCTGCCCGTAGGGCCGCCACCCGGGGCCCGATGGCCGTGGGGTATCGCCCTACTTGCCGCGAAACAGACCGGTCCAGCTTACGTTGTACGACGACCGTCGCCGTTCCGGGGTGGCGCGCACCAGGAACTTCGTCCGTTCGGGACGTCAACCCGCAGGTGGATCAAGGGAGTTCGGAGCGCACGGGGTTTCAGGGGGCGCGTGTCCCGGTGACGACCATGGCGAGGGTGGACTCGACGACGGCGTTCCTGCGCTGGGCGGGAAGGCGACGAAGAGGCCCTTCGAGCAGCAGGAGTGACAGTCCGTGCACGGCCGACCACGCGGCGGCGCCGGCGGCGGGGCGGACGGTCCGCTGCGGGGCGTTGCTCCGGGCGAGGGCGTCGAGGGCCTCGCCGAGCAGGGTGAAAGCCCGGATCTCCGGCTCGTGCGGCTGCCGCTCCGGCGCCGGGGCGGCCCCGGCCGGGCGGGGCAGGCAGAACGCGGCCCGGTAGAGCCCCGGGTGCTCCACGGCGAAGCCGACGTACCCCCGGCAGAGGGCGGCGAGCCGGCGCTCGGCCGCGAGGACCGGGTCGTCGGCGCCGGGTTCGCCGGCGGCGGCGCTCTCCATGGAGTCGGCGAGCACCCGCTGCGCGTGGGCCCTGACCGTGCGGAGGAGTTCGCCCCGGCCGTCGAAGTGCCGGTAGGCGGCGGTGGGCGAGACGCCGACCCGGCGGGCCGCCTCGCGCAGCACGACCCGCTCCGGTCCGCCCTCGGCGGCGAGGCCGACGGCCGCGCAGATCAGCGCGTTCCGCAGATCGCCGTGGTGGTAGGTCTTTCCCCCCGAGATCGCTGCCATGGGCTCATCCTGCCCGATGTTGACCGCATGAACATTCCGGGCGGGCGCCCGGAGCGCGGAAACGGCGCCGCCCCCGGCGCGGGAGCTGCGACGGGGGCGGGAATCTCGGGCGGGGGGGCGTTCAGCGGGCGGTCTCGCGCTCGTACGCCTTGAGGACCTCGTCCGTGGGGCCGTCCATCAGGAGCTGGCCCTTCTCCAGCCAGAGCACCCGGTCGCAGGTGTCCCGGATGGACTTGTTGCTGTGGCTCACCAGGAAGACCGTGCCGGCCTCCTTGCGCAGTTCGCGGATGCGCTCCTCGGAGCGGATCTGGAACTTGCGGTCACCGGTGGCGAGGGCCTCGTCGATGAGGAGGACGTCGTGGTTCTTGGCGGCCGCGATGGCGAAGCGGAGCCGGGCGCCCATGCCGGAGGAGTAGGTGCGCATGGGCAGGCTGATGAAGTCGCCCTTCTCGTTGATGCCGGAGAAGTCGACGATGCCCTCGTAGCGGGAGCGGACCTCCTCGCGGCTCATGCCCATGGCGAGGCCGCCGAGGATCACGTTGCGCTCGCCGGTGAGGTCGTTCATCAGGGCCGCGTTGACGCCGAGGAGCGAGGGCTGGCCGTCGGTGTAGACCTTGCCGCTCTCGGTGGGGAGCAGGCCGGCGATGGCGCGCAGCAGCGTGGACTTGCCGGAGCCGTTGGAGCCGATGAGGCCGATGGCCTCGCCCCGGTAGGCGGTGAAGGTGACGCCGCGGACCGCGTGGACCTTGCGGACGCCCCGGGTCACCTCGGCGTCGCCGCGGCCGACGATCCGGCTGAGCGCCGCCGTGGCGCTGCCCTTGCCCCCGCCTCCGGCGTTGACCCGGTAGACGATGTGGACCTCGTCGCAGATGACGGTGGGAACGTTGGACCGGTTCGTGTCAGCCACGGCCGTACCTCTCCTCGGCCTTCCAGAAGTAGACGAAACCGCCGATGCCGAAGGCCAGCGCCCAGCCGAGGGCGGTCATCCAGACGTGGGCCGGCAGGTTCTCCGCGCCGTAGCCCTCGATGAGGGAGAAGCGGATCAGGTCCATGTAGACCGCCGCCGGGTTGTACATGAGGATGTCGGCGATCCAGGCGGGCTTGTCGGCGAGCATCGCGGGGATGGAGAACATCACGCCGGAGGCGTACATCCAGGTGCGCATGACGAACGGCATGAGCTGGGCGAGGTCGGGCGTCTTGGAGCCCATCCTGGCCATGATCATCGCCAGGCCGACGTTGAAGACGAACTGGAGGAACAGCGCCGGGACCACCAGCAGCCAGCGGAGCGAGGGGTAGCTGCCGAAGGCGATGGCGACCGCCACGAGGACGATCATCGAGAACAGCAGCTGCTGGAGCTGCTGGAGCGAGAAGGAGATGGGCAGCGAGGCGCGCGGGAAGTGCAGGGCCCGGACGAGGCCGAGGTTGCCCGAGATCGCCCGGACGCCGGCCATCACCGAGCTCTGGGTGAAGGTGAACACGAAGATGCCGGTGACCAGGAAGGGGATGTAGACGTCCTTGGTCATGCCGCGGCCGGCGCCGAGGATGAGGCCGAAGATCAGGTAGTAGACCAGGGCGTTCAGGAGCGGCGTCGCCACCTGCCACACCTGGCCCAGCTTCGCCTGGCTGTACTGGGCGGTCAGCTTGGCGGAGGAGAAGGCCAGGATGAAGTGGCGGCGGCTCCACAGCTCGCGGACGTACTCGAACAGCCCGGGCCGGGCGCCGCTGACCGAGAGGCCGTACTTCGCGGCAAGGTCGGCCGGAGCCAGGCCCTCGTCGACGGACGGGGGCGCGCTCGTCGCGACCGCCCCGCCCTGGTGTGTGTCACTCACAAGTCGAAACTTTCGTGTTCAAGAAACGCGGCACGTCGGGTACCACGATGTCAGACGACCGGGGGGCGACCCAGCCGGGTCAGCCGCCACACCGTACGCCACCTCATGGGCCGGCGCGGTCCGCAGGGGGTGGTCCAGCCCGCCCGGAATCCGCCGCACCACGCCTTCAGGGCGGAGAGCGAGGGCCGTCGGGCCAGAGTGAGCAGCAGCCAGACGCCGAGGTAGGCCGGCACCAGGGGCGCGGGCAGGTTGCGACGGGCCAGCCACACTCGGTTGCGAGCCACGTTGAAGTGGTAGGAGGCGTGCCGGGAGGGGGCTGTCGTGGGGTGCAGCAGCACCATGTCGGAACGGTAGTCGATCATCCAGTCGGCGTCGAGCGCCCGCCAGGCGAGGTCCGTCTCCTCGTGCGCGTAGAAGAACTCGTCCGGCAGCCCGCCCACTTCGGCGAAGACCTTGGTGCGGACGGCGTTGGCGCCGCCGAGGAAGGTGGTCACCCGCGAGGAGCGCATCGGGTCTGCGGCGCGCAGCCGCGGCACGTGCCGGCGCTGGGTGGTGCCGGTCTGCGGATCGGCGATGCGGAAGCTGATGATGCCGAGGCGCGGGTCGGCGGTGAAGGCCTGGCGGACCAGCTCGGCGGTGTCGGCGTGGGCGAGCAGGCCGTCGTCGTCGAGGAAGAGGAGGACGTCGACGTCGGTGCCGCCGGGGCCGAAGGCCTCGATGCCGACGTTCCGGCCGGCGGGGATGCCGACGTTCTCGGGCAGGTCGACGGTGCGGACCCAGTCGGGCACCCCGGTGACCGGGGTGCCCTGGCCGACGACGACGACCTCGACCGGGTCGCCCTCCTGCGCGGCGACCGAGTCGATCAGGGCGCGCAGGTCGTCGGGGCGGTTGCCCATCGTGATGACGACGGCGCCCACCCTGAGCGGCGTGCTCACGGCCGGCCTCACTTCAGCCTGCTGGAGACCAGGATCGACACCAGGTGCAGCAGGGTCTGGAGCAGGGCGATGCCGGCGAGGACGGCGACGCCGAGCCGGGAGAAGAAGAGGTCGCCCCTGATCTGGTCCGCGACGGCGAGGACCAGGATGAGCAGGGAGGCCTCGATCCCCAGGATCAGGCGGTGGAACTTGAGCGCGGCGGCGGCCCGGCGGGCCAGCGCCATGCCGGAGGAGCGCGGCTCGGACGCGGACTCCTTGACCGGCGGGAGGCCGCCCTGGTGGCGGGCGACGCCGACGAGGTCCGTCTCGGCCTTGATCAGGATGGCGCCGAGGGCGGCGAGGGTGCCCAGGAAGGCCCACAGCCAGTCGATCCGCCCGGTGCCCCACAGGTCGGCGGCGCGCAGGCCGAAGCCGACGAGGACCGCCGCGTCGCACAGGTAGGCGCCGACCCGGTCGAGGTAGACGCCGCCGAGCGAGAACTGCTTCTTCCAGCGGGCCAGCTCGCCGTCGACGCAGTCGAGCAGCAGGTAGAGCTGGACCATGAGCACGCCGAGGACGGCGCCCGGGACGCCCGGCACGAGGAGCGCCGGGGCGGCGAGCACGCCGAAGACGGTCATCAGGTAGGTCAGCTGGTTGGGGGTGACCCGGGTGTTCGCCAGCTGCCGGGTGATCCGCAGGGAGATCTCCCGCATGTACAGGCGGCCGCCCCAGTGCTCGCCGCTCCGCCGGTCCTTCACGCCCGGGGGGTGGACGACCGGTCGGAGCTCAGCTACCGATGGCTTGTGCATAGTCGGCGTACGCGTCCCTGATCTCGTCGTCGGACAGGTCGAGGTGTTCGAGGATGGTGAAGCGGCCCGGTCGGGTCTGCGGGGCGAAGGACACCGCCCGGACGAACTCGTCCACGGTGAAGCCCATCTCCTCCGGGGTGACGGGCAGGCCGTGCCGGCGCAGGGTCTCGACGATCAGACCGGACTCCTCGCGGGCGCCGCGCAGGTGCATGGCGAAGGCCGCTCCGAGGCCGCACTGCTCGCCGTGGCTGGCCGCGCGGGCCGGGAAGAGCAGGTCGAAGGCGTGGCTGATCTCGTGGCAGGCGCCCGAGGAGGGGCGGCTGTCACCGCTGATCGACATGGCGATGCCGGACATCACCAGACCCTCGGAGAGGGTGACGAGGAAGTCGTCGTCGCCGATGCCGCCGGGGTGGCGGAGCACCGCCTCGCCCGCGCTGCGGGCCATGGCGGCGGCGAGCCCGTCGACCTTCTCGCCGGTCTCGCGGTGGGAGAGCTCCCAGTCCGCGATGGCGGAGAGGTTGGAGACCGCGTCGCCAATGCCGGAGCGGACGAAGCGGGCCGGGGCGTCCCTGATCACGTCCAGGTCGATGACGAGGGCGATCGGGGTGGGGACGCCGTAGGAGCCGCGCCCGTTGTCGTTGTCCAGGGTCGAGATCGGGGAGCAGATCCCGTCGTGCGACAGGTTGGTGGCGATGGCCACCAGCGGCAGCCCGACCCGGGCCGCCGCGTACTTGGTCACGTCGATGATCTTGCCGCCGCCGAGGGCCACCACCGCGTCGTACCGCTTGCCGCGCATGGCGTCGGCAAGCTTCACGGCCTCGTCGATGGTGCCGCCGGAGACCGGGTACCAGTCGGCTCCGGGCAGCTCGGCGGCGAAGCGGTCGCGCAGCTTGAGGCCGGAGCCCCCGCTGATGGCGACGGCGATCTTGCCGTTGCTGGAGATCCGCTGGTCCGCGAGGAGCGCGGACAGGTCGTCCAGCGCCCCCCCGCGGATGTCGACGACGACCGGCGACGGGATCAGCCGGGTCAGTACTGGCACGCGATCCCACGGCCCTTCGCGAGGTCGTCGTGGTTGTCGATCTCGACCCACTTGACGTCGCCGATGGGGGCCACGTCGACGGTGAAGCCGCGGTCGACCAGTTCCTGGTAGCCGTCCTCGTAGTAGAGGTCGGGGTCGCGCTCGAAGGTGGCCTTGAGGGCGTCGGCGAGCTCCTCGGCGGCCTCGGGCTCGATCAGGGTGACGCCGATGTACTCGCCGGTGGCGGTGGCGGGGTCCATGAGCTTGGTGATCCGGCGGACGCCCTCGCCCTCGGCGGTGATGACCTTCATCTCCTCGTCGGCGAGGTTCTTCACCGTGTCGAGGGCGAGGATGATCCTCCGGCCGTCGCCGCGGGCGGCGAGCAGGGTCTTCTCGACGGAGACGGGGTGGACGGTGTCGCCGTTGGCGAGGATCACGCCGCGCTTGAGGACGTCACGGGCGCACCACAGGGAGTAGGCGTTGTTCCACTCCTCGGCCTTGTCGTTGTCGACGAGGGTGATCTTGAGGCCGTATGCGGCCTCCAGGGCCTCCTTGCGGTCGTAGACGGCCTCCTTGCGGTAGCCGACGACGATCGCGACCTCGGTGAGGCCGATCTCGGCGAAGTTCTTCAGGGTCAGGTCGAGGATCGTGGTGTCCCCGTCGACCGGCACGAGGGCCTTCGGAAGGGTGTCGGTGTAGGGGCGCAGACGCCGTCCGGCACCGGCTGCCAGTACGAGACCGATCATGCTGTTTCTCCTTCGTCGTGAACGGCGGGTGCTCCGGAGGAGACCCAGAAGCGGATGGACTCCACGAGCACCACCAGCGCGACGGCGACCGCGAGGGCCGTCAGTGCCAGGGTGAAGTCGTCGCCGCGGCCCGCGAGGAGGGCGGCGAGGACGGTCACCAGGAGCGTGCGCCCCTCGTGTCCGCCGGTGACGCGCACCAGCCAGGCGGGCGGCGCGCCGGTGCCGCCGCGAATGCGGTACACCGTGTCGTAGTGATGGTAGGCGACCGCCGCGACCAGCCCGAACGCCGCCGGGAGGGCCCCCGGGGAGTCGGAGCGGGCGGCCAGGACGAGGACGGTGGTGTACTCGGCGGCGCGGAAGAGCGGCGGCATGAGCCAGTCGAGGGCGCCCTTGAGGGGCTGGGCGACGGCGAGTCCGGCGAAGATCGTGTAGCCGACGGCGGCGATCACGGTCTGGCGGTCGCCGAACGGCCACGTGAGGACGGCGGACAGCAGGCCGGCCGTCGCGATCGCGGCGAAGACGACCCCGAGGCTCCGGTCGCCGGAGCGGCGGAAGAGCCGGGCGGCGAACCGGGCGAGCGGGCCGGAGTCCGTGAGGTCGGCGAGTGCCCGGGCGGCCCGGTCGCTCCTCCTCCCCTTGCGGGTCAGGGAGCGCAGGACGCGGCCGGCGGTGGTGTAGCAGGCGCCGAAGGCGCAGCCGGCGATCAGGGCCCAGAAGACGATCCGGGGGGTGGTGACGGCGGTGAGGACCGCGATCATCGCCCAGCGCTCGCCGATCGGCAGGATGATCATGCGGCGGGCCCAGACGGTCCATCCGACGCCGTCCAGCCTGCTGGAGAGGGCCAGGCTGGTCTTGGCCGCGGCGCCCGTGCTCTCGGCGTTCGCCTCGTTGAAGGAGAAGTCCACGACGTGCCGGCAGGTCATGAGGACCATGGCGCCGAGCGCGAGGGCCCAGACGTCGTCGCCGTTCCGGGCGGCGCCGAGGGCGAGGCCCGCGTAGAAGGCGTACTCCTTGGCGCGGTCGAAGGTGGCGTCGAGCCAGGCGCCCATCGTCGAGTACTTCAGCGCGTAGCGGGCGAGCTGCCCGTCGGTGCAGTCCAGGACGAAGGAGACGAGGAGGAGGACGCCGGCGGCGACGTAGCCGCCGCGCCCGCCGGTCGCCGCGCAGCCGGCCGCGATCAGGGCGGTGATCAGCGAGGCGGTGGTGACCTGGTTGGGGGTCAGTCCGCGGCGCGCGCACCAGCGGGCGATGTAGCGCGAGTACGGGCTGATGAAGAAGGTGGTGAAGAAGCCGTCGTGCGCCTTCACGGCCGAGCGCAGGCGCACCGCCTCGTCGTCGACGGCCTCGACGGCGGCGCGCGCCGCGTGGCGGGCCTGGGCGTCGGTGGGCACGGTGGCGACGAGGGTGCCGAGCTGGGGCCGGTGCACGGCGACGCCGTCGGCGTCGAGGGCGTCGGCGAGGGTGCCGGGAAGGTCGGCGGCGGGGGTTCCGGGGGGCCCGGGGACCGTGGGGGCGCCGCTCAGGGCGCGGGCCAGGGCGGGGCGGGCCTCGCGCTGCGCGGCGAGCGCGCCGGGCACCGCGGCGGCCGGGAACCGGGGGTCGGTGAGGGCGAGGCGCAGCGCGTGCGGATGGCCGACGAACCGGGGGTCGACGAGCGCGACGCGCTCGCCCGCCGGGACGTCGGCCAGCAGGGCGCCGGCCTCCTCGGCGCCGGAGGCGATCCGGACGTCGAAGCCGAGCGACCGCAGATCACCGTCGAGCGAGGATCCGGGTGCCGGCGGGCCGGTGAGGATGGCGGTCGACAGACGAACTCACTCCTTGGAGCTGGCGGAGGGCCGGCGGGGCCCATGGCGGCCCCGGGCGCGGCGGTGCGGCCCGGCACCGGGCGGCGACACGTCGGCTGAGGCTATCCGATGAACAGAAGGACGAGTTCACCGAGGCTTCGCGGGCAGGACTCCCCGGGGTCCTCCGGTGTCCGCCCCGGTGCGTTCCGCCCGTCGGGGATCACGCGGGGCGACCGTCCGCCCGCCCCGCGGATCCCGGCCCGGCGGCCTCCCCTCAGCCGCCTCCGAGCAGTTCTCGCCATGCTCCGTCCGGAATGCATCACCGCAGGTCAGAGCATATGACAACGGTGTTCAGTACCGTGTTGCACATACCCCCCTCCCGTAGTTGACTTGCGCACCGGGGCATACGGACGACACCGACCGGGAGGCCATGCCATGGGGGCTGGACACGATCACGGGCACGGCCACGGGGGCCCGCCGCCGACGGGCACCGCGGGGGCCGCGTACCGGAACCGGCTGCGGATCGCGCTCGGCATCACGCTCTCCGTGATGGTGGTCGAGATCGTCGGCGGCGTGGTCGCGGACTCGCTCGCACTGATCGCGGACGCGGCCCACATGGCGACCGACGCGGTCGGCCTCGCGATGGCGCTCCTGGCGATCCACTTCGCCAACCGGCCGCCCTCGGGCAACCGCACCTTCGGCTACGCCCGGGCCGAGATCCTGGCGGCGCTCGCGAACTGCCTGCTGCTGCTCGGCGTGGGCGGCTACGTGCTCTTCGAGGCGGTCCAGCGGTTCCTGGAGCCGGCCGGGACCAAGGGCGGCCCCGCCATCGCGTTCGCGACGGTCGGCCTGGTGGCGAACGTGGTCTCGCTGTCGCTGCTGATGCGGGGCCAGAAGGAGAGCCTCAACGTGCGCGGGGCGTACCTGGAGGTGCTCGCGGACGCCCTGGGCTCGGTCACCGTGATCGTCGCGGCCGGGATCATCCTGGTCACGGGCTGGCAGTACGCGGACCCGATCGCCTCGCTGGTGATCGGCCTGATGATCGTCCCCCGCACGGTCAAGCTGCTGCGCGAGACCCTGGACGTGCTCCTGGAGGCGGCCCCCAAGGGCGTCGACATGGCGGAGGTGCGGGCGCACATACTGGCCCTGCCGGGGGTCGAGGACGTGCACGACCTGCACGCCTGGACGATCACCTCCGGGATGCCGGTCCTCTCGGCGCACGTGGTCGTCGACCAGGGGGCGCTGGACTCGGTGGGGCACGAGAAGATGCTGCACGCGCTCCAGGGCTGTCTGGGCTCGCACTTCGACGTGGAGCACTGCACCTTCCAGCTGGAGCCGGTCGGCCACGCGGAGCACGAGGCGAAGCTCTGCCTGTAGGGCCGGGGCTTCCGCCTGCGGGGCACGGGCCGCGTGGGCGGAGGCCCGGACGCCCGAGGGCTCCGCACTCCCGACCTCCTGTTAGTCTTTTCGTACGAACACGTGGTGAGAGGAGCTGAGGTCGATGACCGTCGCGATGGAGGCCGCCCCGCGCGGCAGCACCCGGTCGTCCCTCAGCCTCCGGGTCTCCGGCTGACCTGATCCCGGTCCTCGCACCGGTACGTCACGTCGTCGGCCGGGACCCTCTCACCCAAGGGTTTCCCACGTTGTCCGACAACGCTTCGCACGACTCCTTCTTCGCCCTGCACCACGGCCTGCCGCGACAGGGTCCGGGCTCCGACACCACCACCCGCCGGCTCCTCGCGCTCGCAGGGCCGCTCCCCGCGCGTCCGCGCGTGCTCGACCTGGGCTGCGGCCCGGGCCGCTCCGCGCTGCTCCTGGCCGCCGAGGCGGGCGCCGAGGTGACCGCCGTCGACACCCACGAACCGTTCCTCGCCGAGCTGCGCGAGTCCGCCGCCGCGCGCGGACTCGACGGTGCGGATCCCGGCAGCGGTTCGGTCCGCGCCCTCCGCGCCGACATGCGCGCCCTGCCGTTCCCCGACGGCTCCTTCGACCTGGTCTGGGCCGAGGGCTCCGTCTTCGTGCTCGGCTTCGACCGGGCCCTCGCCGAGTGGCGCCGCCTCCTCGCGCCCGGCGGCACGCTCGTGCTCACCGAGTGCGTGTGGACCACCGGGGAGCCGGGCCCGGCGGCCCGCGCCTTCTGGGAGGAGCACTACCCGCTCCGCACGGTCACCGGGAACGCGGCGGCCGCGGTCGCGGCCGGCTACCACGTCCTGGCGTCCCTCACCCAGCCGGAGGGCGACTGGGACGAGTACTACGGTCCGCTGGCCGCGCGCGCCGGGGCGGCCGACACCTCCGTGCCCGGCATGGCCGAGGCGGTCGCCGGGGCCCGCGCCGAGATCGCGCTGCGCCGCGAGCACGGCTCCGACTACGGCTACGCCGGTTTCGTCCTCCGGCCCGCCGATCCGCGCTGGCGCACCCGGCCGGAGGCCGCCGGCGAGGAGCCGGAGGTCCGCCGGGTCGAGGATGCGGCCTTCGGGTCGGCGGCGGAGGCCGATCTGGTCGACGCGCTCCGGGCGGACGCCGACGCCTGGCTGCCGGGCCTGTCGTACGTGGCCGAGGCCCCGGACGGCACGGTCGCGGCGCACGCCCTGATCACCCGCTGCCGGGTGGGCGGCGCTCCGGCGGCGGCGCTCGCCCCGGTGGCGGTCGCGCCCGAGCACCAGCGGACGGGGGCCGGGCAGGCCGTCGTCCGGGCGGTCCTCGACGCGGCCCGGCTGCGCGGCGAGACCCTGGTCCTCGTCCTGGGGCACCCGGAGTACTACCCCAGGTTCGGGTTCGAACGGGCGTCCGCGCATGGAATCAGGCCAGGTTTCGAGGTCCCGGACGAGGCGATGATGGCGCTCGTCCTGGACGACTCCGCGCCCGTTCCCCCGGGTCCGCTGCGCTATCCCGCGCCTTTCGGGGTGTAGTGCGCCCTCGGACCCCTCCCGCTCCCGCCGCCCCGGTCGTGCTCCGGAGCGGTGGGAGCGGCCGCGTCCGGCCTCCGAAGTACGGACAAGCCGCTTTTGTACGGCAGACTGAGGGGGCCCCACCGGGCCGAGGACCGAAGCGAAGGATGGGTATGCCGACCACACCAGTCACCGCGGCTCAGATCTCCCCGGAGATCACGTCGAACGGTGTCCAGCCGTCCGGAGACCCGGCGCCGATCATGCTCGAACTGGTCGACGAGGACGGCAGGACCATCGGCACGGCGGAGAAGCTCGCCGCCCACCGGGCGCCGGGGCAGCTGCACCGCGCCTTCTCCGTCTTCCTCTTCGACGAGTCGGGCCGGCTGCTCCTCCAGCGGCGGGCGCTCGGCAAGTACCACTCGCCCGGCGTCTGGTCGAACACCTGCTGCGGCCACCCCTACCCGGGCGAGGCCCCCTTCGCGGCGGCGGCCCGGCGCACCTTCGAGGAGCTGGGCGTCTCGCCCTCGCTGCTCGCGGAGGCCGGCACGGTCCGCTACAACCACCCGGACCCGGCCTCGGGCCTGGTGGAGCAGGAGTTCAACCACCTCTTCGTCGGCCTGGTGCAGGCCGAGCCGCGCCCGGACCCGGAGGAGATCGACGACACCGTCTTCGTGACCCCCGCCGAGCTGTCCGAGCGGCACGCCGCCGCGCCGTTCTCCGCCTGGTTCATGACGGTGCTCGACGCGGCGCGTCCGGCCGTCAGGGAGCTGACGGGTCCGTCCGGGGGCTGGTGACCACCGGCCCCTGCGGCGCCGCTCCAGGCCCCGGCGCCTTCGGGGCCAGGGGCAGCGCCGCCCAGATGGTCTTCCCGCCGCTCGCGGTGTGCTCGACGTCGCAGGCGCCGCCGGCCTCCTGGGCGATCTCGCGGACCAGGAGCAGGCCCCGGCCGCCGGTCTGACCCCAGTCGGCCTCCAGGGCCTTGGGCCGGTAGGGGTGGTTGTCCTCGACGGACACCCGGATCCACTCGGGGCCGATCGCCACCTCGACCGCTATCTCCGGGGACAGCAGCGCCGCGTGCCGCACGGCGTTGGTGACCAGCTCGGAGACGATCAGCAGCAGGCCGTCCATGATCTCGTCGTGGAGGGGGACGCCCTGGCGGACCAGCAGGTCGCGCACGGCGTGCCGGGCCTGCGGGACGGAGACGTCGACCGCGGCAGCGGTGAAGCGCCAGACTCCTTCGTAGGACGGGTGCCGGGTGGGGCCGCCTTCGCGGGGCTCCACCGTCCGGTTTCCACCCTCGTGCTCGATTCTCGCCACGGATCGAGTCTTGGCAATGCGCGGGGGCGGACCGGCCTACTGACCAGAAGTCGACACTTATCGGCCGCCTTCTGATCGGGTGAGTATGCCGATGTCAGTTGTTCGACTGATCGCGCACGCTTTCTGAGGACTCCGGAAAGGGCTTCGCAGAAGGCCTCCGGGAAGGCTCCGGACCGGTCTCCGGAGGGGACTTCGCGGCCGGGGCCGAACCCGGCTCCGGCGGGGTCACCATGCTGACGATCCGCCGGCCCCCGACCCCGATCGCGATCGGACCGGGCCCGTCGAAGAGCAGCGCGAGCGAGAAGAAGGCCCCGAGGACGTACCGGCTGCTGTGCGGCCGGTCGAACAGGACGAGCAGACCGAGCAGCAGGCCGAAGGCCCCTGGAAGAGGGTCCAGCCGACCTGCGGGCCGCGCACCGCCACGCTGCCGACGAGCCGGAACAGCCCGCCGGTCAGGAAGAGCGGGGCCGCGAACGTCGTCAGCGCCTCCGCCGAGCCCTCGGGGTTCTCTGATCGTACGTTCGGGTGCGCCGGATAGCATCCGGCCCATGGAGCCGCAGCTGAAGGACAGCGTCACGGACGGGGTCGCCACCGTCGTCATGGCCAACCCCGCCAAGCGCAACGCGATGAGCGCCGGCATGTGGCGCTCCCTGCCGGGCGTCCTGGAGCGGCTCGCCGCCGACCCGGCGGTCCGGGTGCTGGTGCTGACCGGCGAGGGCGACACCTTCTGCGCCGGGGCCGACATCGCGGCGCTGCGGGAGCCCGGGGACGAGCAGCAGAGCCTGGCGGTACGGGCGGAGGAGGCCCTCGCGGCCTTCCCCAAGCCGACCCTGGCGGCCGTCCGGGGCTTCTGCGTCGGGGGCGGCAGTCAGCTCGCCGCCGCCTGCGACCTGCGGTTCGCCGAGGAGGGCGCCCGCTTCGGGGTCACCCCGGCGAAGCTCGGCATCGTCTACCCGTCCTCCTCGACCCGCCGCCTCACCGCCCTCGTGGGCCCCTCGGCCGCCAAGTACCTGCTGTTCTCCGGCGAGCTGATCGACGCGGAACGGGCGCTGCGGACCGGGCTGGTGGACGAGCTCCACCCGGTGGGCGAACTGGACAAGCGGGTGGAGGAGTTCAGCCGGGTGCTCGTCTCCCGCTCGCTGCTCACCCAGGCGGCGGCGAAGGAGTTCGCCGACGGGCGCACGGACCGGGACGCCCACTGGGCGGAGCAGGCGCGCGGCAGCGGCGACACCGCGGAGGGCGTCGCCGCCTTCCTGGAGCGCCGCCCGCCCCGCTTCACGTACGGGATCTGAGCCCCCGCGCGGACCTCCCGGCCCGGGGCCCGGCGCTCAGTCCCGGGCGGGCGACCCGACGACCTTCCCCGACTCCGCGCGCCACTTCGCGACGAGTTCGGCCGGGGCCTTCTCCGGCGAGCCCGCGTCGTAGGGCGGCCGGGGGTCGTACTCGGTGAGGAGCTGGACCGTCTGCGCGGTCTCGTCACCGGCGATCCGGCCGAGCAGGTGGAGCGCCATGTCGATGCCGGAGGAGACCCCGGCGGAGGTGACGTACTTGCCGTCGAAGACGACCCGCTCGCCGGTGGGCTCGACGCCGAGGGCCCGCAGCTCGTCGAAGGCGAGCCAGTGGGTGGTCGCCCGGCGCCCGCCGAGCAGGCCCGCGGCGGCGAGGACCAGCGAGCCGGTGCACACGGAGGTGGTCCAGGTGCTGGTGGCGTCGGCGGCGCGGAGCCAGTCGAGGATCTCCGGGTCGTCCATGGCCACCCGGGCGTCGGGGCCGCCGGGCACGAGGACGATGTCCGGGGCCGGCACCTCGGCGAGGGCCAGGTCCGCGACGAGGGCGAGGCTGTCCTGGTCGTTGCGGACCGGCCCCCTCTCCCTGGCCACGAAGACGGTCTCGGCTCCGGGGAGGCGGGCGAGCAGCTCGTACGGTCCGACGGCGTCGAGGGCGGTGAAGCGGTCGTAGAGCAGGACGGCGATCTGCACGGTGGTTCCTCTCGGTGGGTGGTGGACGTGCGGGTTCAGCGGGCCGGGGAGTGGAAGCGGCGGCGGTACTCCGCCGGGACGGTGGCCAGGGCCTTGAGGAAGGCGCGGCGCATCGCCTCCGGCGTCCCGTAGCCCGAGGCGCGGGCGACCTCCCCGACGCCGCGCGAGGTGTCCTCCAGGAGCCGGCGGGCGTGTTCGAGCCGGACCCGGTCGACGTAGCGGCCGGGGGGCGTGCCGGTCTCCGCGTGGAAGGCGCGGGCGAAGTGGCGGGGCGAGAGCCGGACGCGGGCGGCGAGCGCCTCCACGGAGAGGTCCGCGTCCGGGTGCTCGGTGATCCAGTGCTGGAGGTCGCGCAGCGGCTCCCGGCGGGCGGTCTGGGCGGAGAGCTGGACGCTGAACTGGGCCTGGTTGCCGGGGCGGCGCAGGAAGACGACCAGGTGCCGGGCGACGGTGAGGGCTGCGTCCCGGCCGAGGTCCTCCTCGACCAGGGCGAGCGCCAGGTCGATCCCCGCGGTGACCCCGGCCGAGGTGGCGACGTGCCCGTCCCGTACGAAGATCGGGTCGGGGTCCACGTCGACCCCGGGGTGGCACCGGGCGAGGTGGTCGCAGGCGCTCCAGTGGGTGGTCGCCCGGCGTCCGTCGAGGAGCCCGGCCTCGGCCAGGAGCAGCGCCCCGGTGCAGACCGAGACCAGGCGCCGGGCGCGCGGGCCGTGCGTCCGCAGCCAGTCGATCAGCGCCGGATCGGGCGTCCGGGTGCCCTCGCCGCCGGGGACGACCAGGGTGTGCGGAGGGCCGTCGGCGACGGCGTCCGCGAGCGTGGTGTCGGGCAGCAGGCGCAGCCCGCTCTGCGTACGGACCGGGCCGCCGTCCGGAGAGGCGGTGCGGATCGGGTAGGCGGACGGGTTCCCGGTGGCCCGGCCGGCACCGGCGAACACCTCGACGGGTCCGGAGACGTCGAGGCTCAGGACTCCGTCGAAGAGGACGACGAGGACGGGACGCTGCGGCATGTCCCCATCCTCGGCCGGGGCGGGCCGCGTCCACAACGACGAGGAACCCACCTTTCCTGCCACCGCCCGCCCGTGTGGGGCGTCCTCCCGTACGGGGAGAAGGGGGCGGCCCGCGTCCACGGGGGATTCCCGTGGGAGCCGGGTCCGGTTTCCACGAGGTGCGCCTGTTTCCGTCGTACCGACCAGTCGGTAACGTTCGGGGCATGACGAATGCCCTGCCGCCGCGCGCCGGACGCCGCTGCCACAACGCCCTGAACCCGCTGCACTCCTCGCTGTACTTCTCGCCGGACCTGGACCGCGAGTTCTCCGCCCTCGGCCTCACCGACCAGAGCGCGATGCGGCTCGCCGCCCGGAGCGCCCCGCTCGGCGCCGTGGGCGCGGGCACGGTCGCCGCGACCTTCTACAACTACAACCACGAGCTGCTCTCCCTGCACCTGCCCGCCGTGTGGGAGACCGCCTCCCCCGCAGAGGTCCTGGCCGCGCGGCTGCGTACCGCCGACACGACCCTGCGCCGGCTGCTCGGCGAGGACGTCGTCGCCTCCCCGGAGATGGCCGAGGCGGCGGAGCTCGCGCTGCGCGCCTCCGAGGCCTGCACGCGGCACGCCCGGCCCCTGTACTCGGCCAACGCCGACCTGCCGGTCCCCGAGGAGCCCCACCTCGCCTACTGGCACGCCGCCACCCTGCTGCGCGAGCACCGGGGCGACGGGCACCTCGCGGCCCTGCTCTCCGCCGGGCTCGACCCGGTCGAGGCCCTCGCCTCGCACACCGCCACCGGCAAGGGCATGGCCCCGCGCTGGGCCCTCGGCTCCCGGGGCTGGCGGCGCGTCGACTGGGAGGCGGCGGTGCAGCGGCTGCGCGACCGGGGCCTGATCGGCGCCGACGGCGAGCTGACCGAGGCCGGGACGACCCTGCGCGCCGACCTGGAGGAGCACACCGACCGGCTGGACTCCGCCCCGTACGAGCACCTCGGCGCGGCCGGCGTCGAGCGCCTCACCGAGCTGGGGCGCGGCTTCCTCTTCACGGCCGCCGCCGCGGGCGCCTTCCCCGCGGACCTCGTCGGCAAGGCCTGAGCGCCGCTCCCGGCTCGGCGCGGGACGCGCGGGACGGGTCGGTTGCCGCGTACGGGTGACCGACCCGGCACAATGCAGTCGCAAGCTTGAGGCACGAGAAGGCGAGTCGGGACACCGTGACGACGTCCATCGAAGCAAGGATCGCCGAGGAGCTCGGCGTACGCGAGCGACAGGTGAGGGCAGCCGTCGAGCTCCTCGACGGCGGTTCGACCGTGCCGTTCATCGCGCGCTACCGCAAGGAAGCGACCGAGATGCTCGACGACGCGCAGCTGCGCACCCTGGAGGAGCGGCTGCGCTACCTGCGCGAACTGGAGGACCGCCGGTCGGCGGTCCTCGACTCGGTCCGCGAGCAGGGCAAGCTGACTCCGGAGCTGGAGGCCCGGATCCTGGCCGCCGACACCAAGGCGCGCCTGGAGGACATCTACCTGCCCTTCAAGCCGAAGCGCCGGACCAAGGCGCAGATCGCCCGCGAGGCCGGTCTGGAGCCGCTGGCGGAGGGGCTGCTGTCCGACCCGTCCGTGGAGCCGTCGGCCGCCGCCGCGGCCTTCGTGGACGCGGAGAAGGGCGTCGCGGACGCGGCGGCGGCCCTGGAGGGCGCGCGGGCGATCCTCGCGGAGAAGTTCTCCGAGGACGCCGACCTCATCGGCGAGCTGCGCGAACGCATGTGGGGCCGGGGGCGGCTGGTCGCCAAGGTCCGCGACGGCAAGGAGGATGCGGGGGCGAAGTTCGCCGACTACTTCGACTTCGCGGAGCCGTTCACGGCGCTGCCCTCGCACCGGGTGCTCGCCATGCTGCGCGGCGAGAAGGAGGACGTGCTCGCCCTGGAACTGGAGCCGGAGGAGCCCGTCGAGGGCCCCTCCTCGTACGAGGGGATCGTCGCGCACCGCTTCGGCGTCGCCGACCGGGGGCGCCCCGGGGACAAGTGGCTCCGGGACACGGTCCGCTGGGCCTGGCGGACCCGGATCCTGGTCCACCTCGGGATCGACCTGCGGCTGCGGCTGCGGACGGCGGCCGAGGACGAGGCGGTACGGGTCTTCGCGGCGAACCTGCGCGACCTGCTGCTCGCCGCGCCGGCCGGCACCCGGGCGACCCTCGGCCTCGACCCCGGTTTCCGTACGGGCGTGAAGGTCGCCGTGGTCGACGCGACCGGCAAGGTCGTGGCCACCGACGTGATCCACCCGCACGTCCCCGCCAACAGGTGGGACCAGGCGCTCGAGAAGCTCGCGCGGCTCGCGAAGGAGCACGCGGTCGAGCTGGTCGCGATCGGCAACGGCACGGCCTCCCGCGAGACCGACAAGCTGGCGACCGAACTCATCGAGAAGCACCCGGAGTTGAAGCTGACCAAGGTGATGGTCTCGGAGGCCGGCGCCTCGGTCTACTCGGCCTCCGCGTTCGCCTCGCAGGAACTCCCGGACCTGGACGTGTCGTTGCGCGGCGCCGTCTCCATCGCCCGGCGGCTCCAGGACCCGCTGGCGGAGCTGGTGAAGATCGACCCGAAGTCGATCGGTGTCGGCCAGTACCAGCACGACCTGGCCGAGGTGAAGCTCTCGCGCTCGCTCGACGCGGTGGTCGAGGACTGTGTGAACGGTGTCGGCGTGGACGTCAACACCGCCTCCGCGCCGCTCCTCTCGCGCGTCTCCGGCATCAGTTCCGGCCTCGCGGAGAACATCGTCGCGCACCGGGACGCCAACGGCCCCTTCCGCTCCCGCCGGGCGCTCAAGGACGTGGCGCGGCTGGGCCCGAAGGCGTACGAGCAGTGCGCGGGCTTCCTGCGCATCCGGGGCGGCGACGACCCGCTCGACGCCTCCTCCGTGCACCCGGAGGCGTACCCGGTGGTGCGCCGGATGGCGAAGACGACGGGCGGCGAGGTCGCCGCGCTGATCGGCGACACGGGCACGCTGCGCTCGCTGCGGGCGGACGACTTCGTGGACGAGGTCTTCGGCCTGCCGACGGTGACGGACATCCTGCGCGAGCTGGAGAAGCCGGGCCGCGACCCGCGTCCGGCGTTCCGGACGGCCACCTTCAAGGAGGGCGTCGAGAAGATCGGCGACCTGGCGTCCGGGATGGTCCTGGAGGGCGTGGTCACCAACGTGGCGGCGTTCGGGGCGTTCGTGGACGTCGGCGTGCACCAGGACGGTCTGGTGCACGTGTCCGCGATGTCGAAGACCTTCGTGAAGGACCCGCGCGACGTGGTGAAGCCCGGCGACGTGGTCAAGGTGAAGGTCCTGGACGTGGACGTCCCGCGCAAGCGGATCTCGCTGACGCTGCGCCTCGACGACGAGCCGGGCGCGGACGCGGCGGGCGGCACGGGCGGACGCGGTCGGGGCGAGCGCGGCGAGCGCTCCGGCCGGCCGCCGCAGCAGCGGCAGGGCGGTGGCGGCGGTGGCGGTGGCCGCCGGGCCGAGCGCGGCGACCAGGGCGGCCGGGGCGGCGGCGGCCGGGACCGCGGCGCGGCCCCCGCTCCCGCGAACAGCGCGATGGCCGACGCGCTCCGCAAGGCGGGCCTGCTGGGCGAGGGCGGCGGCAAGCGCCGGTAGTGCCGGTGTCCGTACGGGAAGGGGCCGCGGTCCCTTCCCGTACGTGCGGCGTCATGTCGTCGCGTCGTCACATCGTCACGGTGTCACGTCGTCACGGCTCACGGCTCACGGCTCACGGCTCACGGCTCACGGCTCACGGCTCACGGCTCACGGCAGGAAGCGCAGGGCCCAGTCGGCGCGGTGGGCGACGGCGAGGTCGTCGTCCTCCGTCAGGGGCCGGAGGAGGCCCTCGGCCTTCTCCGGGTCCGCCTGGACCAGGTCGACGATCTCGGCGGCCAGGCCGTCCTGGTCGTCGCCGAGGTCGACGGCGGAGGCCCGCACCAGGACCGGGAGGCTGCCGGTGCCGCCGATGCCGGCGACGACCCCGCCGAGCAGCTCGCGGGCGTAGCCGTTGCGCTCCTCGACCGCCCGGCCGAGTTCCGCCTCCAGGCGCGGCAGCAGCTCCGGGCCGCCCGTTGCCGCGATCTCGTCGGCGAGGTCGATGGTCGCGTCGACGTCCGCGTCGAGGTCGTCCAGCATCGCGAGGAGCCGGGTGGTGCCGTCGTCGGTCATGGGGTGCCTCCTGAAGAGTGCCGTCCGCGGGGGCCGGAACCGGCCGCGCCCCGCGGAGAGCCGTCGTGCGTACAGTTCACGGCCCGGGTCGCGGCCGTGCAAGACGGGCGGCCCGGGCCGGGGGTGCCTCAGAGTTCGGTGACCCTGCCGTCCGCCACCCGGACGCGGCGGGTGGTGCGGACGGCGTCGAGCATGCGCCGGTCGTGGGTGACGAGCAGCAGCGTGCCGGTGTACGCGTCGAGGGCGGACTCCAGCTGCTCGATCGCCGGGAGGTCCAGGTGGTTGGTCGGCTCGTCGAGGACCAGGAGGTTGACGCCCCGGCCCTGGAGCAGCGCGAGCGCGGCCCGGGTCCGCTCGCCCGGCGAGAGGGTGGTGGCGGGCCGCAGCACGTGGACCGCCTTCAGTCCGAACTTGGCGAGCAGGGTCCGGACCTCGGCGGGCTCGGTGTCGGGGACGGCCGCGCAGAACGCCTCCAGGAGGGTCTCCGTGCCGTGGAACAGCTTGCGGGCCTGGTCGACCTCGCCGACGACGACGCCCGAGCCGAGCGACGCGTCGCCGGAGTCCAGCGGGAGGCGGCCGAGGAGGGCGGCGAGCAGGGTCGACTTCCCGGCTCCGTTGGCACCGGTGACGGCGACCCGGTCGGCCCAGTCGATCTGGAGGGTGACGGGACCGAAGGAGAAGTCGCCGCGCGTGACCTCGGCCTCGCGCAGGGTCGCGACGACCGAGCCGGAGCGCGGCGCGGCGGCGATCTCCATGCGCAGCTCCCACTCCTTGCGGGGCTCGTCGACGACGTCGAGGCGTTCGATCATGCGCTGGGTCTGGCGGGCCTTCGCGGCCTGCTTCTCGCTGGCCTCGCTGCGCGCGTTCCGTCCGAGCTTGTCGCCGTCGGTGGCCTTGCGGCGGGCGTTCTTGACGCCCTTGTCCATCCAGGACCGCTGCATGTGGCCGCGCGCTTCGAGGGCCGCCTTCTTCCCGGCGTACTCCTCGAACTCCTCGCGCGCGTGGCGGCGGGCGGTGTCCCGCTCCTCCAGGTAGGCCTGGTAGCCGCCGCCGTACAGCGTGATCTGCTGCTGGGCGAGGTCGAGCTCCAGGACCTTGGTGCAGGTGCGGGTGAGGAACTCGCGGTCGTGGCTGATGACGACCGTCCCGGCGCGCAGCCCCTTCACGAAGGCCTCCAGGCGCTCCAGGCCGTCGAGGTCCAGGTCGTTGGTGGGCTCGTCGAGCAGGAAGACGTCGTAGCGGGAGAGGAGCAGGGAGGCGAGGCCGGCGCGGGCGGCCTGGCCGCCGGAGAGGGAGGTCATCGGCTGGTCGAGGCCGACGGTGAGGCCGAGGGAGGCGGCGACCTCCTCGGCGCGCTCGTCGAGGTCGGCGCCGCCGAGGTCCAGCCAGCGCTCCAGGCCGACGGCGTACGCGTCGTCGGCGCCGGGGGCGCCGTCGACGAGGCCCTGGGTGGCCTCGTCCATCGCGGTCTGGGCGGCGGCGACGCCGGTGCGCCGGGCGAGGAACGCGCGGACGGTCTCGCCCTCGCGCCGCTCGGGCTCCTGCGGGAGGTGGCCGACGGAGGCGGTGGGCGGGGAGAGCCTCAGCTCGCCCTCCTCCGGGGCGTCGAGTCCGGCGAGCAGTCGCAGCAGGGTCGACTTGCCGGCGCCGTTGACGCCGACGAGGCCGATGACGTCGCCGGGGGCGACGACGAGGTCGAGCCGGGCGAAGAGGGTGCGTTCGCCGTGGCCGGCGGCGAGGTCCTTGGCGACGAGGGTTGCAGTCATCAGGGGACGCATCCTAGGCGACGGGAGGACCCGCCGAGGGGGCCGGGGCGGGGTGGCCGGGCCGGGAGTGGCCGGGGTCGTCCCCGGTCAGGCGCGGGAGGCGCCCACCGGGACGGGGGCGCCGGCGGTCTCCTCCCGGGGCCCGGCGAGGAGCCCGCGGAGCACGGCCCGGTAGGCGGGTCCGTGGAAGCGGTACGGGCCGGTGCCGGGGTAGCCGTCGCGCGCCGGGTCGACGGCGGGGCCGGTCCACCAGGCGAAGTCGCGCCAGACGACGTCGTCGCCGTCGCGCTCGACGACGGCCGTGACGGCTCCGCAGCCGGGGTCCTCGCAGTCGGGGCAGGAGTGGATCACGTACCGGCCGCCGGGGAGGCGGTGACCGCCGGCGTCCGCGTCCGGGCCCGCGGCGTCGAGGCCGGCTGCGCCGAGGAGGAGGCGGACGTGCGCGGCCCGGAGGACGGGCGGGAGGTCCGACGCCAGGGGGGAGACGGTGTCCGCGCCGTCGGTCTCGTCGAGCCGGTGGAGCAGCGGCCTGCCGTCGACCAGGAGGTCGGCGGGGGCGGCGGGGGTCGCGGGGGCGAGGTCGAGGCTGGTGTACGCGGACGGCATGCTCCGAGTATTTGCCCGCGGAGCGTCCCGTTCCATGGCTGATCCGTCCTGGAAATGTCCCGATCCGGGTACGGCGCCGGACGCGGTCGACACCCCCGGTCCGGGGCGGGCGACACCCCCGGTCCGGGGCGGGCGGCACCTCTGGTCCGAGTCGGGTCGCACCGCTCGGTCCGGGCCGGGCGACGCCCCCGATGCGGGCCTGGTGGCACCGTCCGGACCGGACCCGGGCGACACCTTCCGGGCCGGACCCGGACCACACCGTCCGGGCCGGACCCGGACCACACCGTCCGGGCCGGACCCGGACCACACCGTCCGGGCCGGACGCCGTTCCTTCCCGGTGGACGGGAGCGCCCGGAACGGCCCTGGGGCGGTTGCCGTCCTTTCGGAGGGCAACCGCCCCGACCGCCCCGCGCGAGGGGTTACCTGCCGAACGGCGGGCGGCTGGTGCTGTCCGCGTCGGCGCACTGGCGGGCGCGCTTCTCCAGGGCCTCGGCCTTGGCGACGGCCTTGCCGGCCTCCTTCGTGGCGCCGAGGTTCCTGAGCTTGGCGGCGCGGTCGCGCTCCTTGCGGGCGTCGGCCTTCAGCTTGCCGACGTTGCAGGTGATGGCGCCGGCGGCCGCGGGCTCGGCGGTCGCCGTCTGGCCGGCGAGGACGCCGCCGGCCAGCAGCGTGGCGGCGAGCAGGGCCGGCAGGACGCGGCGCGCGGTCGTGAGGGGACGCATGGCGGTTCTCCAACTCCCGGGCTGGGACAACCCGTTCGAGGCACGGTCAGTACCAGCAGGTAACTTTACCTCGGCAAACAGGTGAATCACGTCCGGGGCCCCTGGTCCCCCAGGGTCGTCAACACTCCTCCACAGGACTCCCGCTGACGAGGTGGTAGGCGGCCCGCCCGTCGAGCAGCAGCGGGACGAGGGAACGCTGCGACTGGCGCAGCGGCACGAACGCGCCCGCGCCCTCCCGCCGCACGGTGACGCCGTGCAGGGCGAGTTCGTCGCCGGCCTCGGCGTACTGCGCGGCGTCCAGGCGGTAGCCGCACGGCGGGTCGGAGAGGACCTCCTCCGGCTCCGGCGGGTCGTTGTCGGCGCCGCCGAGGAAGACCGGGCCCCGGTCGGCGAAGCCGGTGAGCCGGGCGCGGGCGGTGGCCGCCGCCAACCGGCCGCGCCGCTCGTCGAGGTGGGCGAACAGCCCCTTCAGGGCGGCGTGCTGGGTGGCGACCCGGCGCCGGTGGTTGAGGGCCGGGTCGTCCTTCTCCGCCGGGTCGAACGCGTCCACCCGGGTCTCGACGAGCAGGGCGGCGGCATGCTTGATCCCGGCCGTGTTGCGCAGGATCCGCTCCTGGCCGTCGCCCGCGACCTGCCGGATCGGCTCGCCGGTGAGCGGGTCGGTCCAGATGCCGTAGATCCCGGTGCCGTACCCGGCGCGTCCGGCGGCGGGGCGGACGTACCGCTCCGAGAGCGTCCGGGACTCGTCGTGGACGTGCGGGTCGGTGTCGAGGCTGCGGGGCCAGAGCGCGAGCAGGTCCTTCTCGTAGTACCGGGGGGTGGCGCCGTACTCGTGCAGGTCGTGGACGAGGTGGGGGCGCCGGTCGCGCAGGACGGCGGCGATCGCGCGCGCCTCGGCGGTCCGCAGGGCGATGTGGTCGCGGTTGACGTCGATGCCGTCGGCGTTGCCCCGGGTGCCGGCCTCCCGGCCGTCGGGGTTCGCGGTCGGGACGACCAGGACGGTGGTGCGGTCGAGGAGGCGCCGGGTGTCCGGGTCCCGGGCGAACGCGAGGTCGCGCACCGTGCTCAGGCAGGCCTCCCGGCCGGCGGGCTCGTCGCCGTGCTGGCTGCACACGAGGAGCACGGTCGTGGCGCCGGGCCGGGCCGTGCCCAGGGCGACGAGCCGGAGCGGGCGGCCCTGGGCGGTGGTGCCGATTCCGCGCAGCGACACCCGGTCGCCCGCGCGGTCGACGGCCGCGAGGAAGTCCCGCTCCTCGGCCTCGGTGGTCCACCGGGCGCCCCGGGTCGTCTCGAAGCCGGTGCGCGGCGGCGGTTGCGCGGGGGCGCTGCCGGCCGTCTCGGCGGGGACGGCGACGAGCGGCAGGGCGAGGGCGGCGGCGCCCGCCACGAGGGCGAGGGCCCGTCGTGAACCCCGCCGTGCGGTACGGGTCCTCATCGGGCGGCCCCCGCTCCGGGCAGGCGCGGACCCGCGACGGCGGCCGGCGGCGTGGACGCGCCCGGCGGCCGGAGCCCGGACGGCGGCCGGAGCCCGTTCGGCGCGGAGGCGGCCGGGGCCGGTCCCGTCGTGGACCGGGCGAAGGCGCCCGCGCCGCCGACCAGCGGCAGCTCCGCCCGGGTGCGGGCGAGGTCCAGGGTGAGGGTCGGGGTGGTCGACGGCGGGTCGAGCAGGTCCCGGTCGGTGCCGCCGACGATGAGGGCGAGCCGGTGGCCGGCCGGGACGACGTGGTCGGCGGCGGCGAGGTCCAGGGTGAGGGTGTACGCCCTGCCGGGGGTCAGCGGGCGTCCCTTCCGGGGGTCGGCCCAGGTGCCGAGGTCGGCCCAGCCCCGGCTGACGACCGTGTGCGCGACGTCGGCGGTGCGGGCCTCGGTCTCCTTGAAGCAGGCGCTGTCGCCCGGGGTGCTCGCGCCCCAGCAGGTGCGGTGGGCGAGGGTGGTGATGCCCTCCCCCGCCGCCGCGTAGTCGCGGATGGTGGCGGGACCGAGGTCGACGAGGACGGCGGAGAGGTGGGCGGTGGCGGTGGTCGGGGTGGCGGTGACCGTCACCCGGGAGGAGCCGGCGATCCGCAGGTCGCGGGAGAGCGGGCGGGTGACGAATCCGGCCTTCTCGGGGGTCGCGGTGTCGATCCGGGCCGCCCAGTCCAGCTCCCCGAGGGCCGGGTCGTCGGTGAAGGTCGCGGTGGAGCCGGGGGCGGCGGGGGCGCGGCCGAGGACGCCGGGGCCCGCGGCGGCGCCGGGGGCGGGGCGCAGGGTGGTGGTCGCGGTGCCGCGCGGCGGCCAGTGCCGGTCGGTGGTCCAGCGGTCCGGGGCGCGCTCGATGTCGGCGGCGGGCTCGCGGTCGATGCCGTTGTCGTAGCCGAGGAGGTAGTGGTCGAACCAGCGGTGCAGGGTGCGGACCCAGTCGGCCCGCCGGAAGTCGAACGGGTCGACGTGACCGGTCTGCGAGAGCCAGACCTTCCGCTCGACGCCGTGGGCGGCGAGCGCGTCCCACCACTTTCCGAACTGCCCGGCCCGCACGTTGAGGTCCTGCTGTCCGTGCACGGCGAAGACGCTGGCCCTCACCTTGTGGGCGTCCTTGACGTGGTCGCGCTCGCTCCAGGCGGCGGTCCGGTCGCCGCTGTACGGGGTGGCGGCGGCGATGCGGTCCTGGACGGCGCCGCAGCGGGCCCGCGCCCCGGGGCTGTTGACGTAGTCGGAGAGCCAGCTCGGGTTGGCGTCGTAGAGCGGGGCGCCCTGGGAGTGGAAGTAGTCGTACCAGGAGGAGATGGCGCCGATGGGGACGATCGTTTTCAGCCCTTCGACGCCGGTGGCGGCCACGCCGTTGGCGACGGTGCCGTCCCAGCTCTTGCCGATCATGCCGACGTTCCCGGTGCTCCAGCCGGTGGCGCGGGCCGGGGCCGTGCCGGTGCGGGTGGTGTAGCCGCGGGCCCGGCCGTTGAGCCAGTCGACGACGGCCTTGGCGGACCGCACGTCGGAGCGTCCGCCGACGTCGTCGCAGCCGTCGGAGCGGTTGGTCCCGGCGAGGTCGACGGCGACGAAGGCGTAGCCGCGCGGGACGAAGTAGTTGTCGTAGTACAGCGGGAACTGCACGGGCCTGCCGTCCGCGTCGTACGTCTTCTTCTGGCTCTCGTTGCCGCGCCCGCAGCAGGCGTAGTACGGACTGGCGTCCATGATCACCGGGATCTTCCGGCCCGCCGCGGCGGGCTCCCGGGGGCGGACGACGTCGACGGCGACCCGGTCGGCGCGTCCGTCCCCGTCGCCGTCGAGTCCGGTGTCCACCCAGACGGACTCGCGGACGGCGTCGGCGTACGAGTGGACGGGGCGCGACTCGCGCACGGACCCGGCCGCGGCGGGGTCCGTCCGGGCGCCGGCCGGGGTGACGAGGGTCGCGAGCAGCGCGGCCGTGGCCGCCGCCACGAGGGTTCCGTACGGCGCTCGGGCTCCGCGGGTGATCCGCTTTCGCATCGGCATGGGCGGGAACGTACCCCGGTCAACTCCCGTGCAAAAGAGTGCCGGAGGGAATCAGGGGCCATTCGGGGTGATCCCGGGGGTGGAGGGGTTCGTGTCGGCCGAATGGCGATCGTGTGACAGGGGGTCCTCTGGACGTGACGGTCCGTCGGGGCGCTGAATAGTGTCGTCGCTAAGGACCGACGACCACCCGCGCGTCTTACGTTTCTTATGACTTGGGGAGCACCTGTGCACCGCAGAATCATCGTCCCGAGCGCCCTCGCGGCCTCCCTGATGCTGGCGATCCCGGCATCGGCCGCCGACTTCACCCCCGGGGCGCCGGGCATCGGCGACTCCTACTACCCCGCCAGCGGCAACGGCGGCTACGACGTCTCCCACTACGACCTGCGCCTGAAGTACGAGCCGGCCACGGACCTGCTGGAGGGCACGGCGACGATCCTCGCCACCACCAAGCAGAACCTGTCGCGGTTCAACCTCGACCTCGGACTGAAGGTCAGTGAGGTCCGGGTGAACGGCCGGATCGCGAGGTTCGCCGCGTCGGGCGACCACGAGCTGGAGGTCACCCCGGCCGTCCCGCTGGAGAGGAACAAGGAGATCTCGGTGGTCGTCCGCTACGCGGGCAAGCCCTCCGAGTTCAAGGTCGACGGCTGGTCGGCCTGGGCCCGCACCCCGGACGGCGGTGTCGCCGCGCAGGAGCCGGACTCGGCCGCGTGGTGGTTCCCGTCCAACGACCACCCGCTGGACAAGGCCACCTTCGACGTCTCGGTCTCGGTGCCGGCCGGTCACCAGGCCATCAGCAACGGCGTGCTCCAGTCGCAGTCCACGGCGCTGGGCCGGACCCGTTTCAACTGGCGCTCCGACAAGCCGCAGGCGACGTATCTGGCCACGCTCGCCGTCGGGAAGTTCGACATCACGACGGACCGGACGGCGAACGGGCTGCCCGTCCTCAACGCGTACAGCAAGGACCTGGGCGCCCACGCGGGCGCGGCGCGCGCCTCGATCGAGCGCACCACCGAGGTGGCGGAGTGGCTGGAGACGGTCTTCGGGCCGTACCCCTTCAACTCGCTCGGCGGTTACGTGCCCAACGTGACCAGCGGTTTCGCCCTGGAGACGCAGACCCGGCCGTTCTACAGCCCGCGGCAGTTCGCCAACGGCGCGAACGTGTCGGTGGTCGTCCACGAGCTGGCGCACCAGTGGTACGGCGACAGCGTGTCCGTCCGGGACTGGAAGGACATCTGGATCAACGAGGGCTTCGCCCGCTACGGCCAGTGGCTGTGGTCGGAGAAGGAGGGCGAGGGCACGGCGCAGGAGCTGGCGGACTACGTGTACGCCCTGCGGGGCGCGGACGACCCGTTCTGGACGGTGAAGCCTGGCGACCCGGGGCCGGAGAACCAGTTCCACGGCGCCGTCTACGACCGGGGCGCGCTGGCGCTCCAGGCACTGCGCAACGAGATCGGGGACGAGGACTTCTTCGCGGTCCTGAAGGGCTGGCCGAAGCAGTTCGCGTACGGCAACGCGCGGGTGGCGGACTTCGTGCGGTACGCGGAGCGGGTCTCCGGCGAGCCGCTGGCCGAGCTGTTCGACACCTGGCTGTACGAGCCGTCGAAGCCGGCCGCTCCGGCGGCGGCCGCGGCCGGCCTGTCCGCCCCGGCGGCTCCGGGGGCGACGGCGAAGGCCGGGGCCGGGGCGAAGGCCGCCGCGAAGCCGGTGCGGCCGAAGTCCTGGCAGAAGATCGCGGCCACGAACACGGTCCACGACCACGAGCGCGGCCACGCGGGCCACGGCGGCCACTGAGCCGTACGGCGCGTCCCGGAGGGCCGTCCGTCAGCGCTTCGCGCGGCGGGCGGCCCTCCGCGCCGCCCCGGCCAGGGGCAGGTAGCGCAGCCGCTCGGGCAGGACGGGGACGACGGCCCGCAGGACCCGGCAGAGCCGGCGCAGGGCGCGCTCCTGCGCGTCCGTCCACTCCAGGCCGATGGCCTCGCGGGCGTCGGGGGGCATGAAGCCCGCGATGAGGAAGGCGCGCAGCCGCAGGAAGGGGCGGCGCAGCAGGGGCCAGAGGATGCGGAGGGCGAGCCGGACCGGCAGCGGGCCCCGGTCGGGGGCGGGGACGGGCAGGTCGGTGTCGAGGAGCTCCCGCACGACGACGGTGGCCTCCAGCTCCTCGGCGAGGACCTTCCGGTAGTACGGCCAGAACTCCTCGATCGTCTGCGGCATGTCCCGGTCGTGGATGCCGAGGACGCGGCCGACCCGGAGCCACTCGGCGTAGAGCTGCCGTTCCTGGGCCTCGGTGAGGGGGCGGAAGAGCAGGCGGAGGCCGTGCCGGTAGACGGGGAAGCCGGTGGCGTGCACCCAGGAGTAGTAGGCGGGGGTGAGGGCGTGGTAGCGGCGTCCGTGGGCGTCGGTGCCCCGGATCGCGCGGTGCAGCTCCCGGAGGCGGCGGCCCTCGCGGGCGGCCTCCTCGCCGCCGTAGATCCAGAGCTGGACCGAGCGCAGGGAGCGTTCGCCGCGGCCCCAGGGGTCGGTGCGGAAGACGGAGTGCTCGTCGACGCCGGCGCCGATCGCGGGGTGGGCGACCTGCAGGGTGAGGGCGGCGGGCAGCATGAGGAGCGCCCGCACGTCGCCCGCGACGCTCCACAGCACCCCGCCGACGGGCGGCGGCGCGGGGTCGGCCTGCTTCACGCGTTCCACGGTCCTTCTCCTCTGCGGTCGTCTCCAGGGTGCACCCGTGGCGGAGGACATGACGAAGGGCATGACGGGGGCGGTGCCGGAGGGGCACGACGAAGGGGCCGTCGCCAGGGCGACGGCCCCTTCCGGGTGTACGGAGTCAGGCGCGGTCGGCGCCGACCGGCTCGCCGACGATGCGGGCGGCGAGGGCGTGGGCCCAGGCGTCGACGTCGGCGTTGAGCTCGCGCTCGGCGGTGGCGCGCTCCTCGGCGATCTTCGCGGTGCCGGCGGCGAGGATGGTGTCGCGCTCGGCGGAGCCCTCGGCGCGGGCGGCGGCGATGGCGGCGGAGCCCTCCTCGACGGCCTTGGAGCGGATGCGCGCGGCCTCGTGGCGGGCCTCGGCGAGCTCGGCCTCGTACTGCTCGCGGACGCGGGCGGCCTCGGCGCGCAGGTCGTCGGCGCGGTCGGTGCCGCCGTCGATGGCGTCCTCGCGCTCGTCGAGCGTGCGCTTGATCTTCGGCAGGATGCCCTTCGCCAGGATGAGGAAGGTGATGCCGAACAACACCAGGCCGAGGATGAGCTCGGCCCAGACGGGGTTGAGCGGACCGAGGTCCATCTTGAAGATCTGCGAGTTCGCGAGGGTCATGCGCGCATTCTACCTGGAGCAAATGGGTGTAATCGAGACACCGGAGTGAGAGTTGGCACGCTCGTGCGGGTGCGGCCAGATTCCCGGCACCCAGAGGCTACCGGAAGGTAACCACGGCTGATTGTATGTGCGGCGCCAGGCCAATCCCCCACGCCTCCACGGGAGTTCACGTGTCGTTCGCCGCGCTCCGCCGCGCCCCCGGCGCCGCTCTTTCCCTCGCCCTCGCCGCCGCCACCCTGACGGCGACGGCCCCGGCCGCGTCCGCCGCGGCCACCGAGGCCCCCCGGCTGAAGGTCCTCACCTACAACGCGTTCCTCTTCTCGAAGAGCCTGTACCCGAACTGGGGACAGGACCACCGGGCGAAGGCGATCCCCGCCGCCCCCTTCTTCCAGGGGCAGGACGTCGTCGTCCTCCAGGAGGCCTTCGACAACTCCGCCTCCGACGCGCTCAGGGCGAACGCGGCCGGGCAGTACCCGCACCAGACCCCGGTCGTGGGCCGGAGCAAGAGCGGGTGGGACGCCACCGGCGGGTCCTACTCCGCGACCACGCCCGAGGACGGCGGCGTGACGATCCTCAGCAAGTGGCCGATCGTCCGCAAGGAGCAGTACGTCTACAAGGACGCGTGCGGCGCCGACTGGTGGTCGAACAAGGGCTTCGCCTACGCCGTCCTCGACGTGAACGGCAGCCGGGTGCACGTGCTCGGCACCCACGCCCAGTCCACCGACCCGGGCTGCGCCGCGGGCGAGGCGGCGCAGACGCGCAGCCGCCAGTTCAAGGCGATCGACGCCTTCCTCGACGCCAAGAAGATCCCGGCGGGCGAGCAGGTGATCGTCGCCGGCGACATGAACGTCGACTCGCACACGCCCGAGTACGGCACCATGCTCGCCGACGCGGGCCTGGCGGGGGCCGACGCCCGCACCGGCCACCCGTACTCCTTCGACACCGACCTGAACTCGATCGCCTCCGAGCGCTACCCGGACGACCCGCGCGAGGACCTCGACCACGTCCTCTTCCGCGCCGGGAACGCCCGTCCGGCCGGGTGGACCAACCACGTGGTCCTGGAGAAGAGCGCACCCTGGACGGTCAGCAGCTGGGGCACGAACTACACGTACACCAACCTCTCCGACCACTATCCGGTCACCGGCTTCTGACGGCCGGGCCGGGGCCGCGCGTCAGTAGCCCCGGCCGCCGAAGAGGCTGTAGAGCCAGGCGCCGAGCACCACGGCGACGCAGAGCATGACGAACAGGGAGCCGGCGCTCGTGTGCCGCTCCTTCCGGGGACGGCCGGGGCGGGGGGCGCGAGCCTTCCGCCCCGGCCCCTCGCGCTTTCCGGCCCTTGCGCCGCGGTCCGGCACCGGCGCCGGCTCGGCCACCGCGGCGACGTCGGCGAGCAGGCTGCGGCAGACCGCCGCCAGCTCCGCCGTCCCGGCCGACAGGTCGACGACCACCTCGCTGCGCGCCGGCGCCGTCGTCCCCCCGTCCAGGATCCGCCCGGCCCGCAGCAGCGCCCGGTCCTTGCCGCCGGTCGGAGCCAGGCTGATCCAGCGGCGGACGTGCTCGCCCCGGATCACCACCCCGCCGCCCCGCTCGCGGTAGACGGTGTGCTCACGCCACAGGATCCCGGCCAATTCCCCGGCCGTGTCCCTGAGTTCCGCGTACATCGAATCCCCCCTGCTCCCCTGTCCCCCGCTGCGACAGCGGCCGACTCTAACCCCCGCGCCCGGGTCCCGCGCCGCCGCCCCGGCCCGGCGCCCCTTACGCGCCGAAGTCGTACGCCGTGACCGGTATCCCCCGGTCCACGAGCCGCCGGCCGCGAACGGCCTCCCCTCGACGGCGATCACACCACGGGTCGCCACCGACTGTCGCGCCGGTCTTTTACACAGCTGGTGAGACAGCAATACTGTTCAAGCGGTCCGGACACGCGGGCCGACGGCTGGGGAAACGAGGCGGCTCGGATGGACGTCGAGAGCGACGTGGAGCGCGGACCGAGCTACACCGTCGACGAGCTGGCCGCGCGGGCCGGGGTGACGGTGCGGACCGTGCGGTTCTACGGGACCCGGGGGCTCCTGCCGCCGCCCGTCATCGGGGCCCGGCGGGTGGGGCACTACGGGCCGGAGCACCTCTCCCGGCTCGCGCTCATCGAGGAGCTCCAGCGGCAGGGCATGACGCTCGCCGCGATCGAACGGTACCTGGAGCAGCTGCCGCCCGACCTCAGCGCCCGCGACCTGGCGGTCCACCGGGCCCTGGTGGCCTCCTGGGCGCCCGAGTCCGCCGAGTCGACCACCCGGCGCGAGCTGGAGCGGCGGGCCGGGCGGGCGCTGACCGAGCGGGACGTCGACCGGCTCGCCGCGATGGGGGTCCTGGAGCGGACCGACGACGCCGACACGTACCGGCTCGACGGCTCGCTGCTGCGGCTCGGCGTGGAGATGCTGGACGTGCCCATCGAGCACGAGACGATCCTCGCCTCCCGGACCGTGCTCCTGGAGCACGCGCGGGCCGCCGCCGAGGAGCTCGCCCGGCTCTTCCAGGAGCAGGTGTGGAACCCGTACCGGGAGAGCGGCGAGGACCCGGACCACCTGAAAGCGATGAGGTCGCTCTCGGCCCACATGCAGCCGATGGTGATCCAGGCCCTCGTCACGGCGTTCCAGCGCTCGCTGAGCGAGGAGCTGAGGACGGCGTTCCGGAGCCCGTGAGGCCGCCTGCGGGCTCCGGCACCATCGGTCAGGCGTCGGTGAAGACCTCGCCCCGCTCGGCCTTCTCCACCAGGAGGGCGGGCGGGGTGAAGCGCTCGCCGTACGTCTCCGCCAGCTCGCGGGCGCGGGCCACGAAGCCGGCGACGCCGCCCTCGTAGCCGTTCACGTACTGGAGGATGCCGCCGCTCCAGGCCGGGAAGCCGATGCCCAGGATGGAGCCGATGTTGGCGTCGGCGACCGAGGTCAGGACGCCCTCCTCCAGGAGGCGGACGGTGTCGATGGCCTCGGAGAACAGCATCCGCTCCTGCATGTCGCGGAAGGGGATCTCGTACCCGGGCTCGGTGAAGTGCTCGCGCAGGCCGGTCCAGAGCTTGCCCCGCTTGCCGTTCTCGTCGTACTCGTAGAAGCCGGCGCCGCCGCTGCGGCCGGGGCGCCCGAACTCGTCGACCATGCGGTCGATCACGGCCTCGCCCGGGTGGGTGTCCCAGACGCCGCCGGCCTCCTCGATCGCCCGCTTGGTCTCGTTGCGGATCTTGCGGGGCAGGGTCAGGGTCAGCTCGTCCATCAGGGAGAGGATCTTGGCCGGGTAGCCGGCCTGCGCCGCCGCCTGCTCGATCGAGGCGGGCTCGATGCCCTCGCCGACCATGGCGACGCCCTCGTTGAGGAACTGGCCGATCACCCGCGAGGTGAAGAAGCCGCGCGAGTCGTTGACGACGATCGGGGTCTTGTTGATCTGGCGGACCAGGTCGAAGGCGCGGGCCAGGGCCTCGTCGCCGGTCCGGCCGCCCTTGATGATCTCGACGAGCGGCATCTTGTCGACGGGCGAGAAGAAGTGCAGGCCGATGAAGTCGTCCTGGCGCTCCACGCCCTCGGCGAGGACGGTGATCGGCAGGGTGGAGGTGTTGGAGCAGAGCAGCGCGTCGGGCTCCACGACGGACTGGATCTCCTGGAACACCTTGTGCTTGAGGGCGGTGTCCTCGAAGACGGCCTCGATGACCGCGTCGCAGCCCGCGAGGTCGGCGGCCTCGGCGGTGGGGGTGATGCGGGCGAGGAGGGCGTCGGCCTTCTCCTGGGTGGTGCGGCCGCGCGAGACGGCCTTGGCGCACAGCTTCTCGGAGTACGCCTTGCCCTTGGCGGCGGACTCGGCGGAGACGTCCTTGAGGACGACCTCGATGCCGGCGCGGGCGCAGGAGTAGGCGATGCCGGCGCCCATCATGCCGGCGCCGAGGACGGCGACCTTGCGGACCTGGCGGGGCTCGACGCCCTTGGGGCGGCTGGCGCCGGAGTTGACGGCCTGGAGGTCGAAGAAGAACGCCTGGATCATGTTCTTCGCCGTCTGGCCGGTGACCAGCTCGGTGAAGTAGCGGGACTCGATGACGGAGGCGGTCTCGAAGTCGACCTGGGAGCCCTCGACGGCGGCGGCCATGATGGCGGCGGGCGCCGGGTAGGGGGCGCCGTTGAGCTGCTTGCGCAGGTTGGCCGGGAAGGCCGGCAGGTTGGCGGCGAACTTCGGGTGCGAGGGGGTGCCGCCGGGGATCTTGTGGCCGGGCAGGTCCCAGGGCTGGTGCGACTCGGGGTGGGTGTCGATGAAGGCGACGGCCTTCGCGAGCATCTCCTCGGGGGTGGCGGCCAGCTCGTGCACCAGGCCGTTGTCCAGGGCCCGCTTGGGGTTGTACTGGGTGCCCTGGAGCAGCACCTTGAGGAGGGCGTCGGTGATGCCCATCAGGCGCACGGTGCGGGTGACGCCGCCGCCGCCCGGCAGCAGGCCGAGGGTGACCTCGGGCAGGCCGATCTTGGAGCCGGAGGCGTCGAGGGCGATCCGGTGGTGGGAGGCGAGGGCGATCTCGTAGCCGCCGCCGAGCGCGGCGCCGTTGATCGCGGCCACGACCGGCTTGCCGATCGTCTCGATGCGGCGCAGCGCCTTCTTCATCTCCAGGGCGCCCTCGAAGATGTCCCGGGCGTGCTCGGGGCCCGCCTGGATCATGTCCTTGAGGTCGCCGCCGGCGAAGAAGGTCTTCTTCGCGGAGGTGTAGACGATGCCCCGGATGGAGTCCTTCTCGGCCTCCACGCGGTCGGCGACGGCGGCGATCGAGGCCCGGAAGGCCTGGTTCATGGTGTTGGCGGACTGGTTCGGGTCGTCCAGGACGAGGGTGACGATCCCGGTCTCGTCCTGCTCCCAGCGGATGGTGGTGCTCTCGCTCATGACTGATGCTTCTCCGTAAGAAGGGGTTCGGACGGGACGGTCAGACGCGCTCGACGACGGTGGCGATGCCCATGCCGCCGCCGACGCACAGGGTGGCCATGCCGTAGCGCTCGCCCCGGCGCTCCAGCTCGTCCACGAGGGTGCCCAGGATCATCGCGCCGGTGGCGCCGAGCGGGTGGCCGAGCGCGATGGCGCCGCCGTTGACGTTGACCTTGTCCAGCGAGATGCCCATGTCCTTGACGAAGCGCAGGACGACGGCGGCGAAGGCCTCGTTGATCTCGACCAGGTCGATGTCGTCCATGGTCAGACCGGCCTTGGCCAGGGCCTTGCGGGCGGCCGGGGCCGGGCCGGTGAGCATGATGGTCGGCTCGGAGCCGGAGACGGCCACCGAGACGATCCGGGCGCGGGGCGTCAGGCCGTACCGCTCGCCGACCTCCTTCGAGCCGACGGCGACGAGGGCGGCGCCGTCGACGATGCCGGAGGAGTTGCCCGCGTGGTGGACGTGGTCGATCTCCTCGATCCAGTGGTACTTCTGGAGCGCGACCGCGTCGAAGCCGCCCAGCTCGCCGATGTCCGCGAAGGACGGCTTCAGCTTCGCCAGGGAGTCGGCGGTGGTGCCGGGGCGCAGGAACTCGTCGTGGTCGAGGACCGTGAGGCCCGCGCGGTCCTTGACGGGGACGACGGAGCGGGCGAAGCGGCCGTCCTTCCAGGCCTCGGCGGCGCGCTCCTGGGAGAGGGCCGCGTACTCGTCGACGTCGCGGCGGGAGAAGCCCTCGATGGTGGCGATGAGGTCGGCGCCGATGCCCTGGGGGACGAAGTTGGTCTCCAGGTTGGTCATCGGGTCGGCGAACCAGGCGCCGCCGTCGGAGCCCATCGGCACGCGGGACATGGACTCCACGCCGCCGGCCAGGACGAGGTCCTCCCAGCCGGAGCGGACCTTCATGGCGGCCATGTTGACCGCTTCGAGGCCGGAGGCGCAGAAGCGGTTCTCCTGGACGCCGGCGACGGTGTCGGGGAGGCCGGCGGCGATGGCGGAGACGCGGGCGATGTCGGAGCCCTGGTCGCCGACCGGGCCGACGACGCCGAGGACGATGTCGTCGATCGCGGCCGGGTCGAGACCGGGGTTGCGGCTCTGGATCTCCTTGATCAGGCCGACGACCAGGTCGATCGGCTTGGTGCCGTGCAGGGAGCCGGTGGCCTTGCCGCGACCGCGCGGGGTGCGGATCGCGTCGTACACGTACGCTTCGGTGCTCACGGGAAGCCTTTCGCGAGGAGGGTGGGAGGGGTTGCGCGGGGGTGTCGCGGGGTGGAGGTCAGCCGAGGAGGGAACGGCCGATGATCTCCTTCATGATCTCGGTGGTGCCGCCGTAGATGGTCTGGATGCGGCCGTCGGTGTAGGCCCTGGCGACCGGGAATTCAGTCATGTAGCCGTATCCGCCGTGCAGTTGCAGACAGCGGTCGGCGACCTTCTTCTGGAGCTCGGTCGCCCACCACTTGGCCATCGAGGCGTCCACGGCGTCGAGCGCGCCGTTCGCGTGCTCCTCGATGCAGCGGTCCAGGAAGGCCCGGGTGACGGCGCACTCGGTGGCCATCTCCGCGATCTCGAAGCGGATGTGCTGGAGCCGGGAGAGCGGGCGGCCGAAGGCCTCGCGCTCCTTGACGTAGGTGGTGGTGATCTCCAGGAGGTGCTCGGCGGCGGCGATGCCGGCGACGGCGATGGCCATCCGCTCCTGGGCGAGGTTGGTCATCAGGTGGATGAAGGCGCCGTTGAGCTCGCCGAGCAGGTTCTCCTTGGGGACGCGGACGTCGTGGAAGAACAGCTCGGCGGTGTCCTGGGACTTCTGGCCGATCTTGTCGAGGTTGCGGCCGCGCTCGAAGCCCTCCGCGCCGCGCTCCACGACGAGCAGGGAGAGGCCGTGGGCGCCGCCGTCGGGGGTGGTGCGGGCGACGACGACGACCAGGTCGGCCAGGATGCCGTTGGAGATGAAGGTCTTGGAGCCGTTGAGGATCCAGTGGTCGCCGCGGTCCTCGGCGGTGGTGCGGATGCCCTGGAGGTCGGAGCCCGCGCCCGGCTCGGTCATGGCGATGGCGGTGATGGTCTCGCCGGAGCAGAAGCCGGGCAGCCAGCGCCGCTTCTGCTCGTCGGTGGCGAGGGAGGTGAGGTACGGGCCGATGATGTCGTTGTGCAGGCCGAGGGCGAGGCCGGGGGTGCCGGCCCGGGTGAACTCCTCGGCCAGGACGGCGCCGTAGCGGAAGTCGGGGTTGCCGCCGCCCCCGTACTCCTCGTCGACGGCGATGCCGAGCAGGCCCTGCCGTCCGGCGGCGAGCCAGGCCTCGCGGGAGACGATGCCGTCCTTCTCCCACTGCTCGTAGTGGGGCAGCACCTCCTTCTCCAGGAAGGTGCGCACGACCGCCCGGAAGGCTTCGTGGTCCTCGGTGTAGATGCGGCGCTTCATGCGGAAGTCTCCTGGGGGTGCAGGGAGGGTACGGCCCAGTCGCGGGCGACCTCGGCGGTGTCGGCACCGGGCAGGGCGGGGCCCGTGCGCAGGGTGCCGGGGGTGGCGGAGAAGCGGGGTGCGGGGGCCGGCTGGACCTGCCCGCCGTGCTCGGTGAAGGTGCCGCGGGCGGCCAGGTGCGGGTGGGACGGGGCCTCGTCCAGGGAGAGGACGGGGGCGACGCAGGCGTCGGAGCCGTCGAAGACCTCGGTCCACTCCTGCCGGGTGCGGCTCAGGAACGCCTCGGCGACGGCCTCGCGCAGGTCGGGCCAGCGGGCGAGGTCGTAGCGGCCGGCGGCGGGCTCGTCGCCGATCCCGAGGAGGCGGACGAACTCGGCGTAGAACTGCTCCTCCAGGGCGCCGACCGCCATGTGGCCGCCGTCGGAGGTCGCGTAGACGCCGTAGAAGGGGCAGCCGCCGTCGAGGAGGTTGGTGCCGCGCCGGTCCTGCCAGCTCCCGGCGGCCAGCATGCCCCGGATCATGGTGGTGAGGTGGGCGGTGCCGTCGACGATCGCGGCGTCCACGACCTGGCCCTCGCCGTGGGCGCGGGCGTGCTGGAGGGCGGCGAGGACGCCGATGACCAGGTAGAGCGAGCCGCCGGCGTAGTCGCCGAGCAGGTTGGCCGGGATCGACGGCGGGCCGTCCGGGTCCGGGCCGATCATGCCGAGGGCGCCGGTGATCGCGATGTAGCCGATGTCGTGCCCGGCGGTCGGGGCGAGCGGTCCGTCCTGGCCCCAGCCGGTCATCCGGCCGTAGACCAGGCGCGGGTTGCGGGCGAGGCAGGCGTCCGGGCCGACGCCGAGGCGCTCGGCCACGCCGGGCCGGTAGCCCTCGATCAGCACGTCCGCGCGCCCGGCCAGGTCGAGGACGGTCGCGGGGCCGTCCGCGGCCTTGAGGTCGACGAGGACCGAGCGCTTGTTGCGGTTGGTGAGGTCGCGGGCGGGGTCGATGCCGAGGCCGGGGCCGCCGGGCCGGTCGACCCGGACGACGTCCGCGCCGAGGTCGGCGAGCAGCATGGCGGCGAAGGGACCGGGGCCGATGCCTGCCAGTTCCACCACGCGCACCCCGGCGAGGGGACCGTTGCGGGTGGTGTGCGTCGTGCTCATCGAACCCCCGGGAGTGTGTGACACCAATGATGTAACACCAGAGATGCTAGGAACGTGTTCCACTCGGCACAAGCCCCCCGGCCGAGCAAGCGCTTGGAAAATTCGGAGAGGGCCGGAAGCGGGCGCCGGGAGGCGGCTTCCGGACGGGCGGGCGGAGGGGCCGGTGCGGGGCTTCCGCTATCCTCCGCCGACGACGACCGCGCACGGCGGCGCGGACCGGCCGAAGCGAGGGGCTGCATGGACACAGGGGCGGGCGTGGCGGGCGGGGCCGGGGCGGGCCCGGAGCGCGGGGACAGGCCGTACGACGTGGTCCTCTTCGGGGCCACCGGGTTCGTGGGCGGACTCACCGCGGAGTATCTGGCCGAACACGCCCCCGCCGGGTGCCGGTGGGCGCTCGCGGGCCGCAGCCTCGGCAGGCTGGAGGCGCTGCGGGACCGGCTGGCCTCGGACCGGCCGCACCTGACGGACCTGCCGCTGGTCGTGGCGGACTCCGCCGACCCGGCCTCGCTGCGCGAACTGGCCGGATCCGCGAGGGTCGTGGCGACCACGGTCGGACCCTACGTCTGGTACGGCGAGGAGCTCGTCGCCGCCTGCGCGGAGGCCGGCACGGACTACCTGGACCTGACGGGCGAGGCCGAGTTCGTGGACCTCGTGTACGTGCGGCACGACGCGCGCGCCCGGGAGACCGGCGCCCGGATCGTGCACGCCTGCGGCTTCGACTCGATCCCGCACGACCTGGGCGCGCACTTCACCGTGGGGCAGTTGCCGGACGGCGTGCCGCTGCGGGTGGACGGTTTCGTACGGGCCGGGGCGGCGTTCTCGGGCGGCACCTTCGCCTCCGCGCTCACCGCGCTCGGCCGGGGCCGGGAGGTCCTGCGGGCCGCGCGCGAACGGCGCCTGCACGAGCCCCGGCTCGTGGGCCGCCGGTCGCGCGCGCCGCTCGGCGGCCCCCGCTTCAGCCGGGAGACGGGCACGTGGGCGCTGCCGCTGCCGACGCTCGACCCGCAGATCGTGGCCCGCTCGGCGGCGGCCCTGGACCGGTACGGGCCGGACTTCCGCTACCGGCACTACGCCTCCGTGAAGACGCTCCCGATGGCGCTCGGCGGCGCCGCGGCCGTCGGCGCGGGCGTGGCGGCGGCCCAGCTCCCGCCCGTGCGGAGCTGGCTGATGGGGCGTTACAGCGCCGGGGAGGGCCCGTCCGCCGAGCGGCGCGCCCGGAGCTGGTTCTCCGTGCGGTTCGTGGGCGAGGGCGGCGGCCGGCGGGTGTTCACCGAGGTGTCGGGCGGCGATCCGGGGTACGACGAGACGGCCAAGATGCTCGCCGAGTCGGCCCTCTGCCTCGCCTTCGACCCGCTGCCGAAGACCGCCGGGCAGGTGACGACGGCGGTCGCGATGGGCGACGCCCTCACCGCCCGCCTGCGGGAGGCGGGCATCCGCTTCCGGGTGGCGCACCGGGGGTAGGCGGGGCCCGGTGGATCAGGCCCCGGTCCACCGGATCAGGGGCGCGCGAGCCGGAAGGGGTGCCCGGCCGGGTCCGCGTAGACGCGCCGGGCCGGGTCGCCTCCCCCGTCGTCCAGCGGTACGGCTCCGGGCGTGAGGACGGCCTCGCCGGCGGCGTCCGGGCCGTCGACCCGCACGTCGAAGTGGAACCGCTGCTCGGGCGCGCCCCGCACGGGCGACCGGTGGCCCGGAACGCTCTGGGAGGCGAGGACCGGGCCGCCGTCGCCGCGCAGCACGACGCAGCCCTCGCCGACGGTCCACCGGGGGTCCGGCCCGTCGACCTCGCCGCCGATCAACCGCTGGTAGGAGAGGGCCGGTTCGTTCGCGTCGGGGCAGTCGAGGACGACGCACCGCAGCCGCCCGATCACGCGCGGCCCCCGGTGGCGGCGGGGAGCGGACCCGGGCCGCGCGGGACGGAACGCGGCGGAACGGCGGGGGAGTCGTCATGGTCCCCGCCCTGCCGGGCGGTCCGGGCATCCGGTATCCGTGCGCGGACTCAGCCGGAAGGGGCCGGGTGCTCCCCGAGCGCCTCCGCGAGGGCGCGGCGGCAGAGGGAGTCGGCGCGGCGGGTGGTCTCCGGGACGCGGTAGCGCGGGGTGAGGTGGAGGGCGTGGGCGCAGGCGCGGGCGAGGGAGGTCCGGTGTCCGGCGGAGACGAAGACCGGCTTGACCCCGGCCCGGGTGCGCACGGCCCGGCCCACCTCCTCCCCGTCGGCGAGCAGCGGGGAGGCGTCGCCGCGCGCGGGCCCCGGCGGCTCGTACGCGAAGGCGAAGGGCTTCTTGGCGACGCCGACGGACGGCCGCCCGGTGAGCACGCCGAGGTGGCAGGCGAGCCCGAAGCGGCGGGGGTGGGCGAGGCCGTAGCCGTCGCAGACCAGGAGGCCGGGGTCGGCCGTCAGGGCGTCGAGCGCGGCCAGCACGGTCGGGATCTCCCGGAAGGCGAGGAGCCCGGGGACGTACGGGAACGAGACCCGGCCGACCGCCGTCGCCTCCTCCACGACCTCCAGGGTCCGCGCGTCGAGCACGACGGCCGCGGCGGCGACCAGGTCCCGCTCGTCGTCGTAGGCCACGTCGAGCCCCGTGACGCGGCCCTCGCCGACCGCGGGGCCCTCCTCGTCCCGCACCAGGCGCCCCCTCAGCTCCCGCTGGACGGCGAGGGCGGCGGTCTCGTCGGCGGGCCAGCCCGCCGGAATCTCGGTGATCGTCATGATGCGGGCCACCCTACGACCGGCCGGGCGGGCATCCGTCCCGGTCCTCGGGACGGGCGCCCGGCCGGTTCCGGGGCGCCGGTAGCCTGGCGATCATGTTCGTACTGGAATTGACCTACACCGCCCCCGTCGAGCGGGTGGACGCGCTGCTCGACGCGCACGTCGAGTGGCTCGACGCGCAGTACGCCGCCGGCGTGTTCCTCGCGTCCGGCCGGAAGAACCCGCGGGACGGCGGGGTGATCCTGGCCGCCGGGGTCGACCGCGCGGAGATCGAGAGGATCGCGGCGGCCGACCCGTTCAGCGCCGAGGGCGTGTGCGCGTACCGGATCACGGAGTTCTACGCGACCAAGACGGTCGACGGGATCGCCGCGTACCGGGAGCGGCTGCCCTCCTAGCCTCGGGCCAGGCGCGCGACGCGGCCCTGTTCGCCCGAGGCCCAGCAGGAGCCGTCCGGGGTGCAGTCGACCGTGTCGTACGAGCCGGCGTCGACCGTGCGCCAGGTCCGGCCGCCGTCGGTGGTCAGGTCCGTGCCGGTGGGGCCGACGGCGAGCGCGGACGTCCTGCCGTACGGGAGCCAGGCGACGCCCGAGCGGTAGGCGGGCGGCGGCGCGGCCGGGGCGCGCCAGGTGCGGCCCGCGTCGGAGGTGACGGCGGCGGCCCGCGGGGACGGCTGGTCCTTGCGGTAGTCGCCGCCGACCGCGAGGCCGTGCGCGCGGTCGCGGAAGGCGAGCCCGAAGACGCCCCGGGCCGGGTCCCCGGCCGGGATCGGCGAGGCCGCGACCGTCCAGGTCAGGCCCCGGTCGGCGGAGTGCAGCACGCGCGCCGCGGCCGCGCCGCCCGTCGCGAGCCACACGTCCCGGGGGCCGGCCGACACCAGGCACTGGCCGCTCGCCGCGAAGCCCGCCTCGCCGGGGAGCGCGTCCGGCATCCCCGCGTCCGGCAGGACCCGCCAGGACCGGCCGCCGTCGCGGGTGGAGAGGATGCGGTACTTCCCGTCGACCGGGTCGCTCATGGCGAGGCCGTTGCGGTGGTCGAAGAAGGTCATGCAGTCGTAGAAGGCGCGCGGGTCGGTGTTGCGGAAGGACTCGGTCCAGGTGGCACCGCCGTCGCTGGTGCGCAGCACCCGCGAGGCCTCGCCCTCCCCGATGGCGAGGACGACGGCCCGGCGGGCGTCGAAGGCCTCCACGTCGCGGAACTCCAGCCCCTCCGCGCCGGGCGGCGAGACGTTCCGCCAGCTCCGGCCGCCGTCGGTGGTGCGCAGCACCGTGCCCTTGGAGCCCGCGGCCCAGGCGGTGCGGCGGTCGACCGCCGCGAGCCCCCGGAAGCGGGCGTCGGTGCCGGTCGGCGTGAGGCGCCAGCCGAGCGCGGGCGCGTGGCGCCGGCCGGCCGCCGGCGACCGGTCCGCGGCCGGAGCGGGCCCCGCGTCGACCGCCGGCGCGGGCCCGGTGTCGGCCGCCGGGGCGGGCCGTGTTCCGGCCGTCGGTGCGGACCGTGCGTCGGGCGTCGCGGCCGTGGGGGTCTCCCCGGCCCGCGCCGGAGCGGCCAGGGTCAGCGCGAGCGCCGCCCCGACCAGTCCCGCCGACATCATTCGTCTCGTCTTCCCCATGGACGTCATGGCGCCGGAAGCTAGTGCCCCCGCCCGCCCGCCGTCCAGGGCGCGTCCCCGGCCCGCCCCGGGTTTCCGACGCCTCCCGGCACCCCTGAATCCTGTCCGGCGCCGCCGCGCCCGACCGGGTCGCGGAGGTCGTCCGCCGCCGCCCCTCCGGCGCGCCCCGGTGCCACCGCCACCGGCAAGGGCCTCCGGATCCCCGCCGTACCGCGACCTCTCGGGCCCCTGCGCCGACTCGGCCGGAGATCTTTCCCGAGAGCTTTCCGGACAGAATCGAGAGGGGCCGGAAGGGCTCCGGCCTGCCCGGACGCCCCCCGCGCCGGGCCCGGTGACACAGCTCACGTGGGTCCGGAGTGCACGTTCCGGCCGTCTCTCCCGTCTTCCCGGGTGTCAGGAGCCCCACTGTCGGGGAGACGCACAGGATCCGAAACCCGCGCAGAGAGGAGCCGGTCTTGTCCGCCGTCATCGAGCAGGCCGTCCAGGCCCGTCTGGTCGCATCCGCTCCCCGGATGGAGACCGTCCCCGCCACCCTGCGCTACGACCGCGAGGATCCGTACGCCGTCAGCATGGCCTTCCCCCCTCCCGCGACGCTGGAGGGCGTCGAGGTCTCCTGGGCCTTCGCGCGCGAGCTGCTCGTCCAGGGGGTCGAGCGCCCGGCCGGGGTCGGGGACGTACGGCTGCGCCCGTACGGGTACGACCGGACCGTGGTCGAGTTCCACGCCCCGGAGGGGGTGGCCATGGTCCACGTCAGGACCTCGGAGCTGCGCCGCTTCCTGGAGCGCTCGCAGCACCTGGTGCCGGAGGGGCGCGAGCACCAGTACCTGGACTGGGACCAGGACCTGACGGAGCTGCTCCGCGAGCGCCCGTGACCCCTCGCCGCCGGACCGTCCGTTAAATCGTTTGCCGCCCTCCCGGTCGGGCTCGTATCGTCGGAACCGACCTTGTCGTCACCCGATCGGAGAAGGACGTTGCTCGTCTGAGGTTGCGAGACACCGCGCCGCGCGTGCCCCCTGTGCCGCGTGTGCCGTTCTCGACCTCGGCGTACGAGCCGTCCTCCCACAGCCCGCGCCCCGGTGTCTCCACGCGTTGCATCTCTTCACGCCCGCGCTCGCGCACCCGGAGGCCTTCATGGCGCATCACCCCACTTTCCTCACCTGTTCCTCGCTCTCCTTCTCCTGGCCCGACGGCACCGAGGTCTTCGACGACCTCCGGCTCGCGGTCGGTCCCGGCCGCACCGGTCTCGTCGGGCTCAACGGCTCCGGCAAGTCCACGCTCCTCAAGCTGCTCGCGGGCGAGCTGACCCCCTCCTCCGGCACGGTCCGGGTCAGGGGCGAACTCGGCCACCTGCCGCAGAACCTGGTCCTGGACACCTCGCGCCGGGTCGACGAGATCCTCGGCATCGACGCGAAACGGGCCGCCCTGCACGCCATCGAGGCGGGCGACCCGGCCGAGGAGCACTTCGCCGTCCTCGCCGACGACTGGGACGTCGAGGAGCGGGCCCGCGCCACCCTCGACCAGCTCGGCCTGGGCGGCATCGGCCTGGACCGGACCGTCGGCGAGATCTCGGGCGGCGAGTCCGTGCTGCTGCGCCTCGCCGCGCTGCTGCTCGCCCGGCCCGACGTCCTGCTGCTCGACGAGCCGACCAACAACCTGGACCTGCACGCCCGCGCGCGCCTCTACGAGGCCGTGGAGAGGTGGACCGGCGTCCTGGTCGTGGTCAGCCACGACCGCGAACTCCTGGAGCGGGTCGACCAGATCGCCGACCTGCGGGACGGTGAGGTCGCCTGGTACGGCGGTTCCTGGTCGGACTACGAGGAGGCGCTCGCCGCCGAACAGGAGGCGGCGGAGCGGATGGTGCGGGTCGCCGAGGCGGACGTGCAGCGGCAGAAACGCGAACTGTCCGACACCCAGACGAAGTTGGCGCGCCGCAAGCGGTACGGGCAGAAGAGCTTCGAGAACAGGGTGGCCTCCAAGCTGGTGGCCAACAGCCAGAAGCGCAGCGCCCAGGTCACGGCCGGCAAGCAGCGCACCCTCCACGCCGAGCGCCTCTCGGAGGCGCGGGAGCGGCTCGACGCGGCGGTGGAGGCGGTGCGGGACGACGACGAGATCCGGGTCGAGCTGCCGCGCACCTCGGTGCCGCCGGGCCGCGAGGTGCTGCACCTGCGGGACCTGGAGCTGCGGTACGGGGCCCGCGTCGAGGGCGCGTTCGAGCTGCGCGGTCCGGAGCGGATCGCCCTCGTGGGGCGGAACGGGGCCGGGAAGACGACGCTGCTCCGGACGATCGCCGGGGAGCTCGAACCGCTGGCCGGCGAGGTGGAGGCGCGGGTGCCGCTGCGCTTTCTGCCGCAGCGGCTCGACGTCCTCGACGACGGGCTGAGCGTGGTGGAGAACGTGGCCCGCTTCGCGCCCGGGGCGACGGCGAACGCGATCCGGGCCCGGCTCGCGCGGTTCCTGTTCCGGGGGGCGCGGGCCGACCGGGCCGTGGGCACCCTCTCGGGCGGGGAGCGGTTCCGGGCGACGCTCGCGGCGCTGCTCCTCGCGGATCCGGCCCCGCAGCTCCTGATGCTGGACGAGCCGACCAACAACCTGGACATGGCGTCGGTGCGGAAGCTGACGGCGGCGCTCGACGCCTACGAGGGGGCGCTGGTCGTGGCGAGCCACGACGTGGCGTTCCTGGAGTCGCTCGGGATCACCCGCTGGCTGCTGCTGGACGGCGAGCTTCGGCCGACGTCCGCCGAGGAGGTCCGGGAGGCGGTCGCGGACGGGTCCTGACGGTCCGCGCCCGAGGCCGCGGGGCGCCGGCCGCCGGACGCCCGGAATCGCTCACCCACCGTCGCCGGACACGCGCGCGGGGTGGTCGCCCGGGTGTCCGGCGGGCGCCGCGCCGGACGTGACCTGCGTCTCCGGCGTCCGGTCCGATCAGGAGGAATGACGCAAAGTAATCGGTTGACGCCCGGGGCGGGGTTGGTGGACGCCTTACGGAGCCTTAACCTACGGTTTCGTAACCTACGGATTCGTAGGTACGCCCGCATGTCCTTCTCCGTCCCCAGGAGTTCCCCTTGACGCTCACCTCTCCCCACCTCGGCAGCTCGGCAGAGTGGACCGACGCGCGGTTGCTCTACGCCCTGGAAGAGGTCGTGGAGAAGGAGCTCAACCGGCACCTGAAGGTCACCAAGGACTGGATGCCGCACGAGTACGTGCCGTGGTCCGACGGCCGGAACTTCCCGGGCTTCTTCGAGGACGGCGAGGCCTGGGACCCGCGGCAGTCGAAGGTGACCGAGATCGGCCGGATCGCGCTCGTCGTCAACCTGCTCACCGAGGACAACCTGCCGAGCTACCACCACGAGATCGCCACCCTCTTCGGCCGCGACGGAGCCTGGGGCACCTGGGTGCACCGCTGGACCGCCGAGGAGGGCCGGCACGGCATCGTGATGCGCGACTACCTGCTCGCCTCGCGCGCCGTCGACCCGGACAAGCTGGAGCAGTTCCGGATGGCGCACATGAGCGAGGGCTTCGAGTCCGACAACCGGCACTCGATGCTGCACTCCGTGGCGTACGTCGCCTTCCAGGAGCTGGCCACCCGCATCTCGCACCGCAACACCGGCCACCAGTCCGGCGACCCGGTCTGCGACCGGATGCTCGCCCGCATCGCCACCGACGAGAACCTGCACATGGTCTTCTACCGCAACCTGCTGGGCGCGGCCTTCGAGATCGCCCCGGACCTGACCATGCAGGCCGTGCGGGACGTCGTGGTCGGCTTCCGGATGCCCGGACACGGCATGCCCGGCTTCGAGCGGGCGGCGGCGCAGATGGCGATCGGCGAGATCTACAACATGCGCATCCACCACGACGACGTGCTCCAGCCCGTGCTGCGCTTCCTCAAGGTCCTCCAGATCGACGGCCTGGGGCCGGAGGGCCTGCGCGCCCAGGAGGAACTGGGCCTGTACATGAACGGCCTGGACGCCGAGGCGAGCAGGTTCGACGAGAAGCTCGCGGCCCGCAAGGCCCGGCTGGCGGCCCGCGCGGCGGGCTGACGACGGGTCCGGTCGGCCGGACCGGCCGCACCACCGCGCGGCGGGCGGACGCACCCGCCGCGCGGGCTCAGCCCCGGCCGCGCTTCAGCCGGAACCGCTCCTTCTCCGAGAGCCCGCCCCACACGCCGAACCGCTCGTCGTGCGCGAGGGCGTACTCCAGGCAGGCCACCCGCCCCTCGCAGGCCCCGCAGAGCTGCTTCGCCTCGCGGGTGGAGGAGCCCGGCGCCGGGAAGAAGAACTCCGGGCCGGCCTGGGCGCACAGCGCGTTCTCCTGCCAGGTCATGTCGGGCTCCGGTGCGGTCAGTACGCTCGTGTCGGTCTGCATGCCGTACACGGTGCCGGAGTGCCGTAAACAAGCCATCAACGTTCGATCAATGCGGCGCGCCGAGCCCTTCGCCGAAAGGTCCGTCCCGGACCTCAGCGCGTGACCCCCAGGGCCGGCAGGACCGTTTCGGCCACCCGGTAGGCCTCCTCCAGGAGGGGGTTGCCGGAGAGGATGAAGGTGTCCACGCCCAGGTCCTGGAACTCCTTGAGGCGTTCGACGACCCGGGCCGTGGAGCCGACGACCGCCGTGCCGGGGCCGGGGCGGAAGAGGCTCATGCCGGGCCAGAGGTTGGGGTGGGTCTCCAGTTCGCGGGCGCGGGCCGGGACCCGGCCGCCGTGCTGGCGGAACTGGCGCTGCCAGCCCACGCCGTCCTCCCCCGTCCGCTCGCCGAGCTGCCGGGCGTAGGTCGCCTCGCTGGTGACGTCGAGGAGCCGGTCGGCGGCGGCCCAGGCCTCGTCCTCGGTGTCGCGGACGATGAGGTGGAGGCGCAGGCCGATGCGGAGGGTCCGCCCGTGGGCGGCGGCCCGGGCCCGTACGCGGTCGAGCTTCTCCTTCAGGAGGTGCGGCGGCTCGCCCCAGGTGAGGTAGACGTCGACGTGTTCGGCGGCCATCTCGATGCCGGGGGCCGAGGAGCCGCCGAACCAGAGCGGGACGTGCGGTTCCTGGACCGGGCGCAGGTCACGGAAGGAGGCGCCCGCGTTCTTCAGGTCGTAGAAGCGCCCCTTGTGGTCGAAGACCTCCCCCGCCGTGAGCCGCTTCACGATCGACCAGTACTCGGCGCTCAGCGCGTACCGCTCGTCGTGCCCGACGTGCAGCCCGTACTCGCGCAGGGACTCGGTCGAGCCGTTGACGACGTTGAAGCGGAGCCGGCCGCCGAAGAGGTTGTCGAAGCTGAGCGCCATCTTGGCCAGGAGGGTGGGCTGGATCAGGCCGGGGTGGACGGCGAGGAGGGGTTTGAAGCGGGTGCTGGTGGAGGCCGCGAGCGCGGAGCCGAGCGGCCAGACGTCGTAGAGGTCGGTGGCGAGCAGCGCGCCCGTGTAGCCGAGGCGTTCGACGGTCGCGGCGAGGTGCCGGAGGTAGCCGAGGTCGACGGGCCGGCGGCCCTCCGGCTCCCACGGGTAGGCGCCCTCGCGCGGGATGACGTACCAGAGGACTTCGGGGGCCCGCGTCGGTGAGGTCACGGGTCAGGCCTTCCGGGGCAGCGCGTCCGCGACGGTGACCGCGCGGTCGACGAATCCGGTGCGGTGGAAGATGTCCGCCGCCCGCTGCTGCTCGGCGACGAACTCCTCGGTGACCTCCTCGATCGTCCAGGGCAGGGCCCGCAGCGCGGTCTCCCAGTCGTCGACCGTGCCGCCCTGGTCGGCGGCGGCGATCCCGGCGGCCTCGCGCGGGTGGGCGGCGGCCCACTCGTCGGCCCGGCGCAGCGCCCGGACGAGCGCCTCGACGACCTCGGGCCGCTCCTCGGCCAGGTCGCGCCGGGTGAAGAAGACGGACCGGTCGCTGATGACGTCGCCGGTGCGGACCAGGACGCGCAGACCGCCGGCGCGGCGGGCGGCGGCCAGTTCGGCGCCCTGGGCGACCCAGGCGGTGATCCCGCCGGAGCGCAGCTCCTGCTCGCTGCCGGAGCCCCCGCGCACGGGGGTGATGTCGGTGGCGTACGACAGGCCCGCGTCGTCCAGGGCCTTGGCGACGAGGTGGGTCTGCCAGGAGCCGACGGCGAGGTGGACGGTGCCGCCCTTGAGGTCGGCGACGGTACGGACCGGGCTGTCCTCGGGGACGAGGAGGGCGCCGTGGTCGGGGCGGGGCGCGGAGACGGCGACGTAGACGATGTCGTGGCCGGCAGCCTGCGCGGTGACGGGCGGGGTGGAGCCGGTGCCGCCGAAGTCGATGGTGCCGTCGGCGAGGTGGGCGCCGGTGCGGACGCCGTCGGTGTACGGGTGCCAGGCCACGGTCTCGCCGAGGGCGGCGAGCTCCTGCTCCGCGTAGCCGAGGCGGGAGAGGTGGTAGAGGGAGGGGTTGCTGCGGTGGACGCCGATGACGACGGTCATGCGGGGACTCCTTCGGAGGGTTCTTCGGACGGGACGGTCGCGGGGCGGGCGGGCGGCGCCTCCTCGGGCGCGTGGACGCCGAGGTCCGCGAGGAGGCGGCGGCGGAGGGCGACGAAGGCCGGGTCGCCCGGGTCGCGGGGGTGGTCGACGGCGACGGGCTCGTCGGTGACGAGCCGGCCGTCGCGCAGGACGGCGACCCGGTCCGCGAGGCGTACGGCCTCGTCGACGTCGTGGGTGACGAGCAGGACGGCGGGGCGGTGGATCCGGCGCAGCTCGCCGACCAGGTCCTGCATGCGGAGCCGGGTCAGCGCGTCCAGGGCGGCGAACGGCTCGTCCAGGAGCAGCAGTTCGGGCTCCCTGACCAGGGCGCGGGCGAGCGCGACCCGCTGGGCCTCGCCGCCGGAGAGGGTGGCCGGCCAGGCGTCGGCGTGCCGGTCGAGCCCGACCTCCGCGAGGGCCCGCAGGCCGGTCTCCCGGGTCGCGGCCCCGCGCGGGAGGCCGACGGTCACGTTGGCGAGGACCTTCTTGGAGGGGACGAGCCGGGGCTCCTGGAAGACGATCGTGCGGGCGGCGGGGACGAGGGCCTCTCCCCCGTCGGCGCCGTCGAGGGCGCCGAGGATGCGGAGCAGGGTCGTCTTGCCGCTGCCGCTCGCCCCGAGCAGGGCGAGGAACTCGCCGCGCGCCAGGGTGAGGTCGAGTCCGTCGAGGACCGCGCGGGTGCCGAAGACCCGGCGCAGGCCCCGTACCCGTACCGCCGTCCCTCCGGTCGCGGGGGCGGGGGCGGTCATCGGGCGCCTCCCCCGGGGCCGGCCGTGCGCCAGGGCATGAGGACCCGTTCCAGGCCCCGCACGAGGACGTCGGCGGTGAGGCCGAGCAGGCCGTAGACGAGGATGCAGACGGCGAGGACGTCGGTGCGGGCGTAGCTCTGGGCCTGGGACATCAGGTAGCCGATGCCCTCGGTGGCGTTGATCTCCTCGGCGGCGATGAGCGCGATGACGCTGAGCGTCATGGAGAGCCGCAGTCCGGCGAGGAGCGAGGGCAGGGCCCCGGGCAGGACGACCTGGCGGACGATCGCGAGCCGGCCGAGCCCGAAGCTGCGCATGGCCTCGACGAGCTTGCGGTCGGTGTCGCGGACGCCGCCGGTGGTGGAGACGTACATCGGGAAGGTGGTGGCGACCGCGATGAGCAGGATCTTCGCGGTCTCGTTGATCCCGAACCAGACCATGAAGAGGGGGACGAGGGAGAGGAAGGGGATGGTGCGCAGGGTCTGGAGGGAGGAGTCGAGGAGCTCGTCGCCGAGCCGGGTGAAGCCGGTGGTGATGCCGAGGGTGAGCCCGGCGGCGAGGCCGATGACGAGCCCGAGGCCCGAGCGGGTGAGGGAGGTGGCGAGCGCGTCGGGGAGCTGCCCGTTGCCCCACAGCTCGCCCACCGCGCCGACGACCTGCGCGGGCGAGGCGAGCACGTCGGGGGTGAGGAGCCCGGTGGCGGAGGAGACCCACCACAGGACGAGGAGGAGGACGGGGCCGAGGGCGCGGACGGTGAGGGAGGACGCGCGGGAGCGGGCGCGGCGGACGGGCGGGCGGGGGGCGACGAGGCCGGCGGTGTGCCGGGGGGCGGCGGGGGCGTCTTCCGGGAGCTTTGCGGGCGGGGGGTTCTCGGTCGGGGGCTGCTCGGTCAGGGGCTGCTCGGTCGGGAGCTTCCCGGTCAGGGGCTTCCCGGCCGGAGTCTCTCCGGTCAGGGGCTTCCCGGCCGGAGTCTCCCCGGTCGAGGACTTCTCGGTGATGGGCGGGGCCGTCACGACAGCTTCTCCACGTCGAGGAGGTGGGCGGCGATGTCGACCTTGTTCGGGGTGACCTTCTGGTCGGCGTAGAACCGCGCGACGGTCTCGAAGCGCTTGACGTCCTCCGGCCCGATCGGGTCGACGGTGCCCGCCTCGGCCGTGAAGGAGATCTGGACCTCCTTGGCCTTGCCGTTGACGGCGGTGGGACCGGCGTCGGTGAAGACGTTGAGGTAGGCGGCCGGATCCTTCTTCTCCTTGGCGCTGTTCTCGTGGAGGTAGGCGTAGAGCGCCCTCACGACCTCGGGATGCTCCTCGGCGAACTTCGAACGGACCGCGTTCAGGCTGTAGTTGTCGGAGCCGATGGCGGTTCCGTCGGCGACGAAGCGGGCCTTGCCCGAGCCGATCTCGGCGACGGCGTAGGTGGACCAGACGGCCCAGGCGTCGACCTGTCCGGCGTTGAAGACGGCGGCGGTCTGGTCCGGGCGCAGATAGACGCGCTCCACCTGGTCGGCGGGGACGCCGGCCCCGGCAAGGGCCTTGAGGAGGAGGTACTCGCCTGTGCCGCCCTTGTTGACGGCGACCTTGCGGCCGACGAGGTCCTTCACGGAGGTGATGCCGGAGCCCTCGCGGACGAGGATGCCCTCGCCGACGGGGTCGGGCTCGGTGGCGGTGAAGAAGGCGAAGCCGGGGCTCTGGGAGAGGGAGGTGATGCCGGAGGTGATCGAGCCGGTCGCGATGTCGAGCTGGTCGGCGTTCATCGCCTGGGCGGCGGGGGCGAAGGGGCCGGCGCTGCCGGTCCAGGCCACCTTGGCGCCGACGGCGGCGAGGGCCCTGTCGAGGCTGCCGTCCTTCTTGCCGAGGGCGAGGACGCCGGAGTTGCCGGGGTCGGGGATGCGGACGGTGACCGTTCCCTTCGCCCCCTCCGGGCCGCCGCCCGCGCTCGCGGCCGGGCTGCCGCCGCAGGCGGTGACGGTGGCGAGCGCGGCGAGGGCCGCCAGGGCGGCGAACGGGGTGAGTGGGCGCATGGCGGTCGTCCTTCGGGTCGGGGTGGGGCGGGGCGGGGCAGGACCGGGCGGAATGAGTCGAGGGGGGCTGGGGTGGTTCGAAGGGGCGGGCGTGGTTCGAAGGGGCTGAGGTGGTTCGAAGGGGCTAGGTGGCTCGAAGGGGCTAGGTGGTGCGCGTACGCGGGTTACGGGACGGGCTGCGGGGTCTGGCCCCCGTGCGGCTCCGGTGCCGTGCCGGTCGCGAGCAGTCGGGCGCGGCGCAGCGGCTCGGGGTCGGCCCAGGCCCGTACGTCCACGGGCTCGGGCAGGAAGCCGTGGGCGCGCAGGGCCTCCTCCTGCCGGGCGAGGAGGGCGAGACGGGTGTCGGACAGGTCGGGGTGGAGGGTGCGGTGGGTGCCGGGCCGGTAGGCGCCCGCGACCCCCTCCGCGCCCGCGCCGGTCTCGGCGCCGAGGATGCGGGCCACCTCGTCCGGTTCGCCCTCGGCCCAGTCGGCGGCGCGGAGCAGGACGGCGAGGAACCGGGCCACGAGGTCGGGGTGCTCGTCCAGGAGGTCCTGGTGCACGGTGAGGGGGCGGGGGGTGCCGTTGTTGACGCGGTGCGCGGGGTCGGGCAGTTCGTCGAGTTCGACGGCCACCTCGGCGCCGGCCCGCCGGGCGGCCTCGACGGCGAGGGCGCCCTTCACGTAGACGGCGTCGACCTCGCCCCGGCGCAGGGCGTCCAGTTCGGCGGCCCACTGGCCCTGGTGCCCGTCGGCGGGCACGTCGACGAGGACGGCGTCGGCGAGTCCGTACCCCGCCGAGGCGAGGACGCCCTCGAAGCCGCGGAGGGCCATCGCGCGCCAGAAGTCGATGGGGACGGAGTGGCGGGGCACGGCGAGCCGGAGTCCGCGCAGGGCGGCGGCGCCCCGCACCGGGGAGCCGGGCGCGACGAGGACCGCCTGCCGCTCCTCGATCCAGGTGAGTCCGACGAGCCGGGTGCGCTCGCCCCGGGAACGGGCCCACAGCGCGGGCACGTTGCCGCCCTCGCGGAAGAGGCCGGGGAGGGCGTGGGTGAAGTGGGTGGCGCGGTCGGCGCCGGGTTCGGCGTCCTGGAGCGAGCGGACGGCGATGCCGTCGGCCGCGAACTCCCCGGCCAGCCAGCCCCGGTCGGCGGCGACGCCGGTGGCGGTGGGGACGGGGCAGCGGGTGAACCAGAGCGTGTCGGGAACGCGGGCGTGCGTCATGGAGGGCTTCCCGGGGGTGTGGGTGGGTGGGGGCGCGCCGGGGTGCGGCGTGACAGTTCCGCGACGGTGACGGCGACGGGGTGCCGTTCCGGCCCGGAAGGGGGGTGTGGTCCCGGCGGGCGCCGACTCGAAGCGTTTTCGGCCACGGGCCCGGTGAGCCCCGGGACCCCAAGCCCCCGAAAGCCTTACGGGCTTACGGGCTTACGGGCTTACGGGCTTACGGGCTTACGGGCTTACGACGGTGAGCATCGCCGGACGCGGGCGTCGGAGGTGTCGTCGGTGCGTCGCGCCGGAGGCGGCGGCTCCCTCGGCCGTCAGGGGCGGCGGCCGCCGTTCGCGTCAGCGACAGGTGGCCCCGGCGACGCGGGCCAGGTCGATGTGGCGGCGCCGGGTGAGCCCGAGCGGCGCGGGGGAGGCGGCGGGCGCGCCGCGCGCCGTGCGGCGTCGGTTCGTCATCGGCCCCGCTCCCTCCCGTTCGTCGTTGTCGCTGTGGTGCGTTGGCCGGAACCTTGCCATGGAAGCCCGACCGCCCACAACACGTCTCCCACCATGCGGGACGGGGTATGAACGGCGTGTTTCCGACCTCGCGGGGCCGCTGATTCGGCTCCCGCCATGTGGGAGCGTGGGAGCCCGATCACCCACGGGGAGCGAACCCTATGACGACCGAGGCCGGCATCGTCCGACCCCCGGCGGGCGCCCAGGCGGTCCGCCGCGCACTGGACGTGCTGCACTGTTTCCACGACAACGGACCCGACCTGAGCGCCTCCGACCTCGCGCGGCGGCTCGGGCTCTCCACCTCCACGGCGCACCGGCTCGCCCGGACGCTGCTCGGCGCGGGCTTCCTCGAACAGGACGCCAGGACGGCCCGCTACCGGCTCGGTCCGGCGATGACGGAGCTGGGCCGCCTCTCGTACCACCAGCGGGGGCTGCACCTGGCCGCGCCCGAGCTGTCCGACCTGGCCGAGCGGACGGGCGCGACGGCCGACCTGGCGCTGCGCAGCGGTCCGCACGTCGTGATCGTGGCGGGCGGTTCGGTGACCCCGAAGGTGGGTCTGCGCAGGCCGCTGCACTCGACGGCGCTCGGGAAGGTGCTCCTCGCGTGGCCGAGGGCGGGCGAGGGCGGACCGCGCTCCCTCCCGCCGCTGTACGCGTTCACCGAACGGACCATCGTCGAACCGCCTCTGCTCGCGGCCGAGTTGGAGCGCGTGCGGGAGGCGGGGTACGCGCTCAACGACGGCGAGTCGGCCCACGGGGTCCGGACCGTGGCCGTGCCGGTCCTGGAGCGTGCGGGCCACGCGCGGTTCGCGCTCGCGCTGCGCGGGACCCCGGCCCTGATCACCGACGAACGGCTCGACTGGTACCTGGCCCAGGTGCGGGCGACGGCGCGCGCCCTGGAGGTGCTGCTGCTCGCCCCGGCCGAGCGGCGCGGCTTCGGGGAAGGGGGCTAGGGCGCGTGACGAAAGCCCCGCCTGCCCTCCGGGCAGACGGCGCCGCTTTCGACACACGCCCCAGAAGCCTTCCGCTGACAATCCCGCACGGTCGTGCGTTCAGTACGATGGAGGCATGAGCGGCGGTGCGGGAACGAAGACGGACGGGCGCGTCGAGCGCGGCAACCAGACCCGGCGCCTGGTGCTCGGCCGGACGATGGACATCGCGTCGGTCGAGGGCCTCGAAGGGCTGTCCCTGGGGCGGATCGCGACCGAGCTGAACCTGAGCAAGAGCGGCGTGTTCGCCCTCTTCGGCTCCAAGGAGGAGCTCCAGCTCGCCACCGTCAGGGCCGCCGTCTCGGTCTTCTCCCGCCGCGTGGTCGCCCCGCTGGAGGACGTGCCGCCGGGAGCCGTGCGGGTGCGCGAGCTGTGCGGGAACTGGCTGGCGTACTCCTCGGAGCGGGTCTTCGCGGGCGGTTGCTTCTTCTACGCGGTCTCCGCCGAGTTCGACGCCCGTACGGGCCCGGTCCACGACGCCGTCGCACGGGCCCGGCTCGACTGGGCCGAGTACGTGGAGCGGAACCTGGCGGAGGCGCGCGCCGCCGGGGAGTTCGCGGCGGACCTGGACGCGGAGCAGCTCGCCTTCGAGGTGATCGCCCTGATGGAGGCGGCCAACGCGCACTCGGTGCTGTTCGACGACCCCCGGGCCTACGGCCGCGCCGAGCGGGGCATCGACGCGCGGCTGCGCGCCTCGGCCACGGACCGGGGCCGGGAGGCGCTCGCCGCCGCGTAGCCCCCGCGCCCCGGCCCGGGTTCAGCCGGTGGCGACGCGCTCCCCGGAGGGCTCGGCGGCCGGTGCCGTCACGAACTCCACGGTCCGGGCGACGACGTCCGGGTCCCTCAGGATGCGGCGGTGGCCGAGGCCCCGGGTGACGACGAGCCGGGCGCGGTCGCCGTGGGCGCGCACGAGCAGGCGCGACTGGGCGGGCGGCACCATGTCGTCGTCCTCGTCGTGGAGGAGCAGGAGGGGCGCGCCGAGCCGTTCGGGCGCGTGGTCGGCCTCGAAGCGGTGCCAGATGCCGGGCTCACCCGGCGCGACCCGGCGTTCGACGTGGGCGCGGAGCGCGCGGACCACCCGCTCGTCCACGCCGAGCCGGTCCCGGAACCCCTCCGTGAGGAACGCGAAGGAGCCGACCGCGCCGAGACCGGCGAAGCGGGCCGTGCGCACGCCGTCCCGCAGGGCGAAGAGGGAGGCGAGGACGCCGAAGGAGTGGGCGACGACGGCGTCGAAGTCGCCGTGCCGGGCGTGCAGCTCCCGGATGACCTCCCGGTACTCGACGATGTTCGACGCCCGGCCCGGGGAGTCGCCGTGGCCGGGCGCGTCGAAGGCGACCGGGCTGTAGCCGCGCGCGAGCAGCGCTTCGGCGAGGGCGCCGAAGCGGGAGGCGCGCGAGGACCAGCCGTGGACGAGCAGGACCGGCCGGCGGCCGTCGCCCCAGGCGTAGGTGACGACGTCCTTGCCCCGGACGCGGAGGCGTCCGATGCGGGCGGCGGCCATGATCGCCCGCTCCTCGGGCTTCGGGCGGGCCCGGCCGAGCGGGCGGACGAAGAGGTGGAAGGCCAGCCGGCCGGCCGGGCCGGGGGCGACGCGGGCGGCCGTGTTCAGGAAGGTGCGCAGGAGTGGAGCCATCGGGTGCATGCCGGATCTCCTCGGTGTCCTGGGGATGAGAAAATGTTAGCACGACCGTTCGTGTTGTTTATCGAGGACGGAAGCGTGGTCACGAGGGCGCGAGCACATACCCCACCCGCCCCGAAAGAGTCCGGACCGACGAGTGAGATCCTTCACACTCCCCCGGGTGTGGATCATCCCCGACGCCCCGTTCTGGATCTTTCGTCCGCCGGACGCGCGCCCGATACGCAGTGAGGGTGCGCAAACCGCCGCCTCCTCCGACCCCCCGCACCTGCGGGAACGCCCGGTCCAAGATCGACCCTCGCGCCCGGTCCGCTCCCCCGCCCGCCGCGCGGTCCGCCGGCGGCGCCCCGGGCCGTTGCCGTCCCGCGACGACTCCGTGTCCGAACCCGCGACGCCATCCGGTACGTATGGGGGAGAGACTCTTCCGTACCCTTCCCGGACCCACTAGGACTGACCCGTGATCACCTCGCCCTCGCGCCTCGTCCCCGTTCCGATCCCCGACCGCGTGGCCGCGATGATCGGCGCCTGTCTGCCGCTGCACGTCCTCCAGGCCGAGGTCGACGCGGACTGCGCGGCGCGCGAGGTCTACCGGTTCCGGGGGCCGCTCTGCGCGGAGGACCGGGCGGACCGCGAGCACGCCCTCTCCGCGCTCGCGCGGGCCAACAAGATCCTCGCCAAGCACCACCCCGAGCTGCCCGTCACCCCCTGACGGGGCCCGGACGGACGCCCGGGAAGGCCCCGGCGAGGCCTTCCCCGCGCTCCGTCGGCGCCGTGACGGGGCGACACCTGTCCGGCGGTCCCCCGCATGCGTGGGCCCGGGGCCGGTGTGACGCTGCGAGGGTGACCACCACCAGCGACGCAGCGCCCGCGCCCCCGGCCGCCGTCGAGCCGCCCCCGCTCGACCGGCGCCGCCGCAACATCGTCTTCGGCACGATCATGCTGGGCGTCCTCCTCGCCGCCCTCGACCAGACGATCGTCGGCACCGCCCTGCCGACGATCGTCGCGGACCTGGGCGGCGCCGCCCACATGTCGTGGGTGGTCACCTCGTACCTGCTCGCCGAGACGGTCGCGACCGTCCTCGTCGGCAAGTTCGGCGACCTCTTCGGGCGCAAGGTGGTCTTCCAGATCTCCGCGGTCGTCTTCATCACCGGCTCGTTCCTCTGCGGACTCGCCACCAACATGACGCTGCTCATCGTCTGGCGCGGCCTCCAGGGCATCGGCGCCGGCGGTCTGATGGTCACCTCGATGGCGCTCATCGCGGACGTGATCCCGCTGCGCGAGCGCGGCAAGTACCAGGGCGCGATCGGGGCCGTGTTCGGCGTCTCCACCGTCATCGGCCCGCTCCTCGGCGGGCTGTTCACCGACCACCTGAGCTGGCGCTGGGCCTTCTACGTCAACGTGCCCATCGCGATCCTGGTCGTGATCGCCGCCGCCCGCACGATCCCCTCCGTCCGCTCGGCGAGCAGACCCGTCATCGACTACGCCGGCATCGCGCTCGTCGCCGTCGGCTCCAGCGCCCTGATCCTGGCCACGAGCTGGGGCGGGAACGAGTACGCCTGGGGCTCCGGCGTCATCATCGGGCTCTTCGCGGGCGGGATCGTCGCCCTGGCCCTGTTCTGCCTGGTGGAGACCAGGGCGGCCGAACCGATGCTCCCCATGCGCCTGTTCGGGAACCCCGTCTTCACGGTCTGCTCCGTGCTCAGCTTCGTGGTCGGCTTCGCCATGCTCGGCGCGATGACCTTCCTGCCGACCTACCTCCAGTACGTCGACGGGGACTCGGCGACCGTCTCGGGCATCCGCACCCTGCCCATGGTCGTCGGCCTGCTGATCGCCTCGGTCTTCAGCGGCAACGTGGTCAGCAAGACCGGCCGCTACCGGATCTTCCCCATCGTCGGCTGCCTGGTGATGGGCGTCGGGCTCTATCTGCTCTCGCTCATGGAGCCGGACACGAGCACCTGGCTCGCGTCGCTCTACATGTTCGTCCTCGGCGTCGGCATCGGCCTGTGCATGCAGGTCCTCACCATCGCCGTGCAGAACACCGTCGACTACGCCGACCTGGGCACCGCCACCTCCGGCGTCACCTTCTTCCGCACCCTGGGCAGCTCCTTCGGCACGGCCGTCTTCGGCACGATCTACGCCAACTCCCTGGGGCCCGACCTCACGGCCGGGATCCGGGAGGCCTCCGCCGTCGCCGGGGGCCTCGGGCTCGACCCGGCCGCCGTCGCACGGGCCGCGCAGAACCCGGCCGGGGTGCACGGCCTGCCGGACGCGGTCGCGGAACCGATCGTGAACGCCTACGCCGACACCCTCCACACCGTCTTCCTGTGGACCGTGCCCGTCGCCGCCGTCGGCTTCGTCGTGGCGCTCTTCCTCAAACAGGTGACGCTGCGGGACTCGGCGCGCGCCGCCGCGCCCGACATGGGCGAGGGCTTCGCGTCGCCGACCACGTCCGGGGACTCCGCGAAGCTCCTCGAACTGTCCGTCGGGCGGATCCTGCGCCGCACCGACCTGGACACGGCCCGGCGGATCGTCGACGGGTCCGACACCCGCCTGGACGTGGCGGGCGCGTGGGCGGTGATGCAGGTCGAGCTGTACACCCGGACCGTCGGACACGCGAGCCTCGGCCTGATCGCCGCCGGACGGCGGGTCCCGCCCGAGGTGCTCCTGCCGGTCTTCGACCGGATGATCGAGGAGGGCTTCCTCACCCGCGACGGCAACCTGTTCTCCCACACCCCGGCGGGCAGGCGGGAGGCGGACGTCCTCACGCACGCTTGGGGGGTCTGGCTCGCCGACCTCGTCGAGCGGGAGCGCGGCCGGCCCAGCGGGCCCGAGCTGCGGGTGGCGACGGACGCCATCGCGAAGAAGATCGTCGCGGAGGACCTGGCGAGCGGCATCCCGCGCTCGGGGTCGCGCGCGGTGGCGGGGGCCCGCTGAGGCCGGTGCCTCGCGGACGTCCGCCCGGCGGACGGACCCCCGGTGGCCGGCTACTCCGCGACGTCCCCGTCCACGTACACCCACGCCCCCTCGTGGCGGGCGAAGCGGCTCCGCTCGCGCAGCGCGCCCGGCTCGCCGCCGTGGACGTAGCGGGCCGTGAAGGTGACGGTGCCGTGCCGGTGGAAGGCCGTGCCCTCGGTGGTGTCCTCGATCTCCAGGCCGGCCCAGCGGAGGCCGGGGTCGAAGTCGACCCCGGCCGGACGCGTCCCCGGCGCCCAGGTGCGCAGCAGATAGGCCTCGTCGCGGACGGCGAAGGCGCTGTAGCGGGAGCGCATCAGGAGTTCGGCGGTGGGCGCCGTGCCGCCCGTGCCCGTGTGGAAGCGGCCGCAGCACGCGCCGTACGCGGCGCCGAGGCCGCAGGGGCAGGGCGACTCCGGGGTGACGGCGGGGGCGGCGGGAGCCGGGGCGGTGCGGGGCGCGGTGCGGGGGCGGGCCTTGCGTCGGGACATGGCGCCCATTGTCCCCCGGCCGCCGCCCCACCCGCCCCCGGCCCGTGCGCGGGCCCCCGGCGGGGGTGCCCGAGTAGCGTACGGGCATGAGACTGACGATTCTCGGAGGCGGCGGATTCCGGGTGCCGCTGGTGTACGGCGCGCTGCTCGGCGACCACGCGGCGGGGCGGGTCACCCGGGTCACCCTGCACGACCTCGACGAGGGGCGGCTCTCCGCCGTCGCGCGGGTCCTCGCGGACCAGGCCGCAGGGGTGCCGGACGCGCCGGAGGTGACGGCGACGACGGACCTGGACGAGGCGCTGCGCGGGGCGGACTTCGTGTTCTCGGCCATCCGGGTCGGCGGCCTGGAGGGCAGGGCGGCGGACGAGCGGATCGCGCTCGCCGCAGGGGTGCTCGGGCAGGAGACGGTGGGGGCGGGCGGGATCGCGTACGGCCTGCGGACCGTGCCCGTCGCGACGCACATCGCCCGGCGGGTCGCGGAGCTCGCCCCGGACGCCTGGGTCATCAACTTCACCAACCCGGCCGGCCTGGTCACGGAGGCGATGTCCCGGGTGCTGGGCGACCGGGTCGTCGGCATCTGCGACTCCCCCGTGGGCCTGGGCCGCCGGGTCGCCCGGATCCTGGGCGCGGACCCGGACGAGGCCTGGATCGACTACGTGGGCCTCAACCACCTGGGCTGGCTGCGGGGGCTGCGGGTCGGGGGCCGGGACGAGCTGCCCCGGCTGCTGGCCGACGAGGAGGCGCTCGGGTCCTTCGAGGAGGGCCGGCTCTTCGGCCCGGAGTGGCTGCGCTCGCTCGGCGCGGTCCCCAACGAGTACCTGCACTACTACTACTTCAACCGGGAGGCGGTGCACGCCTACCGGACCGCAGGGCGGACCCGCGGCGCCTACCTGCGCGACCAGCAGGGCGCCTTCTACGAGGAGATGGGCCGGCCGGACACCCCCGCCCTGGCCGCCTGGCGCCGTACGCTCGCGGACCGGGAGGCCACCTACATGGCGGCCAACCGGGAGGCCGCCGGGGTCGGGGAGCGCGACGAGGAGGACCTGGAGTCGGGCGGCTACGAGAAGGTGGCGCTGGCCCTCATGCGGGCGGTCGCGCGCGACGAGCGGACGACGCTGATCCTGAACGTGCGCAACGGCACGACGCTCTCCGTGCTGGACGCGGACGCGGTGATCGAGGTGCCCTGCCTGGTCGACGCGAACGGCGCCCGGCCGGTGGCCGCGGCCCCGCTGCCGTACCACGCCGCCGGTCTGGTGACGGCCGTGAAGGCGGTGGAGCGGGAGGTGCTCGCGGCGGCGGAGAGCGGGTCGCGGGAGACGGCGGTCAAGGCCTTCGCGCTGCACCCGCTGGTGGACTCGGTCGCGGTGGCCCGCCGGCTCGTGGAGGAGTACGCGGCGGCGCACCCGGGGCTGGCGTACCTGCGGTACTGAGCCACCGGTGCCTGCCCGCGGCCGGCCGATACGGCCGACGGACGCCTTCCACCGGTGCGGGGGCGCCGCCTAGGCTCACGCCCCATGACCTTACGGAACGAGGGAGTTCGGCGGGGCGCGGCCCGGCTCGTCGCGGTCTGCCTGCTGGCCGCCGGCCTGGCGGGAACGGCGCCGGCGGGGGCGGAGACGCGGGCGGGCTCCGCCGGGGAGCCGGTCGTCGTCCCCGTGCAGACCACCGGGCCGGCGGACCGGCGGTTCAACCTGGTGTTCCTGGGCGACGGTTACACCGCCGAGGAGATGCCGGAGTTCCGGGCGGACCTCGAACGGCACCTGAACACCCTGTGGAGCGTCGAGCCCTTCGCCTCCTACCGCTCGTACGTCAACGTGTGGGCGGTGGAGGCCCCTTCGGCGGAGTCCGGGGTGGACTGCGACCCGGGGCTCGACGCGCCCGCCCGGGACACCGTGCTCGACATGGGGTTCTGGGGCGGCTGCGATCCGGGGAGCGTGCAGCGGCTGCTGACCGTCGACGGGCGGAAGGCCGCCGCGCTGGCGGACCTCGTGCCCGGGACGAGCGCCGCCGACCGGCAGGTGGTGGCCCTCGCCCACAGCTCCACCTACGGCGGCGCGGGCGGCGGTTACGCGACCGCGTCCGGCGGCAACGCGCTCTCCGCCCTCATCACCCCGCACGAGCTCGGGCACTCGCTCGGCGGCCTCCAGGACGAGTACGACTACTACGGGCGCGGGGTGCCGGGCGGGACGTACTCCGGCCCGGAACCGGACTCCGCCCACCACACGCTCCTCACCGAACGGCAGATGCGGGAGCGGCGGGCCAAGTGGTGGCGCTGGCTGGGCGAGGAGAGCGAGTCCGGCGGGACCGTCGGCCGGTACGAGGGCGGTCTGTACAGCACGGAGGGGGTCTGGCGGCCGAGCCGCCACTCCCTGATGAAGACCCTCGGCTACGCCTTCGACCAGGTGGAGCGCGAGGTGATGGTGCGGGCGATCGCGGCGAAGGTGAACCTGGTCCAGGGCCACACGCCGAACGCGGCGCCGATCGGGGCGGACCGGTCGGTGTGGGTGGACGTCCTGCACCCGGTGGGCGGTGAACTCGCCGTGACCTGGCGGCTCGACGGGCGGACCCTGGACACGCGCGGAGCCCGCGCCGTCGACCTGCGCGGGCTCCGCCTCTCCCCCGGCCCGCACGCGCTGACGGCGACGGTCACCGATCCGACGCCGTTCGTCCGCGACCCGGCGGTCCGCGCCTCCGAGGCGCTCACCCGGACCGTCCGCTGGACGGTGGACCCCGCGTCGACCACCGCGCGGGAGCCGGTCGCGGCCGCGTTCACCGGACACACCCCGACGGGTTCCCCGGTCGGTGCCCGGAGCGTCGTGCACGCGGACACCACCCATCCGGCGGACGGCACCCCGGCGGTGCGCTGGCACCTCGACGGGCGTCCCGTGGCGACGGGCGACCGCAACGACCGCGACCTGGACCTGGGCGCGCTGCGGATCGCCCCGGGCACCCACGCGCTCACGGCCCGGATCGCGGGCACGGGACGGGAGTTGCGCTGGACGGTCGACGCCCGGCCGGCCACGGCCGCGTACGAGCTGTCGGAGCCGCTGCGGACGGTGCGGCGGCCGGGACGGCCGGTGGAGTACGTCTACGACGGCGCGTTCACGATGCGGCTGACCGCGCGGGACGACCGGGAGGGCGCGGTGGTGAGCCAGTTCCGGGTCGACGGCGACGGCTGGTACACGTACTACGGCTGGCCGACGGACGCGGACGCGCCGTTCCGCTTCTCACCGGGCGGCACGGTGATCGACGGCCTCGTGTACGGGAAGCTGGGCCGGACCCGGGCGGTGCCGTGGGACGACGCCACTCCTGACCACGGCACCCACACCGTCGAGTACCGCACGGTCGACGCGGCCGGGAACACCGGACCGGCGCGGAGCTTCCTGGTGACGCTGGTGCCGCCGAAGGGCTGAGACGGGTCGGCCCCGCGGACCGGGAGGGTCCGCGGGGCCGCCGCGCGCGCCGTTCGTGGAGGGCGGGGTCAGAGCTTGCGGGCCACGCCGGCCCAGCCCGGGATGGGCTCGTCGCCCGTGACCGGGACGGGCTCGCCCAGCTCCGGGTGCCATTCGGCGGTGAGCGAGACGCCCGGCTCGACGAACTCCATGCCGTCGAAGAACGCGGCCAGCTCGTCGCGCGAGCGGGGCCGCAGGGTCAGCCCGCGCGCCTTGTACATGGCGGCCGCCTGCGCCGCTCCCTCGGGGTTGAAGTCCCCGGTGACGTGGGAGAGGACGAGGTAGCTGCCCGGCGCGAGCTTGTCGACGAGCTTGGAGACCAGCTCGTACGCGCCGTCCTCGTCCCCGACGAAGTGCAGCAGGGCGAGCATCGACAGCGCGATGGGCCGGTCGAAGTCAAGGACCTTTCCGGCCCTTTCGAGGATCGCCTCGGGCTCGCGGGCGTCCGCCTGGATGTACTCGGTGGCCCCCTCCGGGGTCGAGCGCAGCAGGGCGGCCGCGTGCGCGAGCACGATCGGGTCGTTGTCGCAGTAGACGATGCGGGCCTCCGGCGCGGCCTCCTGCGCGATCTGGTGCAGGTTGGGCTCGGTCGGGATGCCCGTGCCGATGTCCAGGTACTGGCGGACGCCGCGGGCGCTGAGCCAGCGGATGGCGCGGTGCATGAAGGCCCGGTTGACGCGGGCCATGTCCCGGCCCCGGGCGTCGACGGTGAGGAGCTGGCGGGCCATCGCCTCGTCGACCGGGTAGTTGTCCTTGCCGCCCAGGAACCAGTCGTACATGCGTGCCGGGTGCGGCTTGCTGGTGTCGATGCGTACGTCGGTCCGCGGGACTGCGGGGTCCTGGGTCATCGGCTCTCCTGGTCGGGATGAACGGGTGGCGCTACAGCAAGAGTTACGCGACGGTAGGGGCGGGACGGAAGGGCTGGGCGAGCAGAAAGTCGGCCTGACCGGATTTGGCCCCCTGGATGAAGGCCTCGATCTCCCCGTGGGTGTAGATGAGCGCGGGTCCCTCGGGGTCTGCGGACTGTCGCACGGCGACCCTGCCGTCGGCCAGCTTCATGGCCTCCACGCAGTTGCCCCCGTTCCCGCCGCTCCAGGGCTTGTGCCAACCCTCGGCACCGAGCTCCGCGGCGGGCATGCCGTTGTATATGCGATCCATTCACAGCTCCTTGCGGAGATTCCGGAGAATCTCCTTCGTGCGTTGTGCAGTCGCGGCCTGAGCCGCCATGCGGTCCATGACCTCCAGGTGGGACGCCACCTCGGGACGCGCGTCGAGATAGACCGCGCCGGTCAGGTACTCGCTGTAGACCATGTCCGGGAGTTCGGGCACGGCGAAGCGGAAGAGGACGAACGGTCCGTAGGTGCCGGGGTGGTGGCCGGACGCGAACTCCGCGATCTGCAGGGTGACGTTCGGCAGCTCGGACGCTTCGAGCAGCCGGTCGAGCTGGTCGCGCATCACTTCGGGCCCGTCACCGACCGGCCGGCGGAACACCGTCTCGTCCATGATCACCCAGAACTTCGGGGCGTCGTCCCTGAGCAGCAGGGACTGGCGCTCCATCCGCAGGGCTACATGCCGCTCGGTGTCCTCTTCCCCGGCGGCGTCGCTGCCGCCTCCGACCGCCCCGCTGCGCAGAATGGCACGGGCGTACTCCGCGGTCTGGAGCAGACCGGGAACGAACTGGGGCTCGTACGCCCGGATGAGGCTCGCGGCCCCCTCCAGACTGACGTACATGGAGAACCAGCCGGGCAGCACGTCGTGGAACCGCTGCCACCAGCCGGGGAGGTTGGCCTCCTCCGCGAGGGCGACGAAGCCCTCGGCCTCGGAGTCCGTGATCCCGTACTCCTTGAGCAGGAGCTGGACGTAGGGGATCTTCAGCGCGACCTCGGCGGTCTCCATCCGCCGGACGGTGGCCGGGGCCACCCGGAGGATCCTGGCGGCCTCCTCCCGCTTCATGCCGGCCCGCTCGCGCAGGTCCTGCAACCGCTTTCCGAGGACGACCTGTCCCACCGTGGGGGCGGACCGCGGCTCGCTCACTCCCAGACCTCCCCGACGCGCTGTTTTCGACGAGTGTGCCACGAAGCCGGGCCGGAGAGAACACGGCACTCTGCAATTTTCAGAGTGCCACTTGCCAAGTGTCCGACTCAGGAGGACAGTGTTCCGGTGAACCAGTACACGCTGCCGTCGTGCGCCTCCGCGCCCCGGCGCGGCGCCGTACGGCAAGTCCTGCCCACTGTTGTGAGGAACCGGTCGTGGCTTCTGGTAACGCGCAGCCTTCAGGTCTCATGAGTCCCCGCGTCATGGCCCAGCGCCCACAGCCTCAGACCGATACCGGCGCCGTGCGGCGCTTCGCCTTCGAGCTCCCGGCCCTCACGGCGTCGGTCGCGCGGGCCCGTCGCCTCGCGGAGGAGCGGCTCATCATCTGGGGCTGCGGCCCCGACATACGCGACACCGTCTCCCTGATCGTCTCCGAGCTGGTCACCAACGCCGTCGTGCACACCGCCAGCGGCCGTTTCGTCTGCGAGCTCCGCGAGGGCGAGGAGAAGCTGCGGATAGCGGTGCGGGACGAGGGCGGCCCGGCGGGCCCGAGGATCCGCGACTGCGGTGAGGACGAGCGCGGCCGGGGACTGATCATCGTCGACGCGCTGTGCAGCGCGTGGGGCGCCGAGCGCACCGGGCACGGCACGTCACAGACCGTCTGGGCCGAGCTGGCCCACGGCACGGGGGAGCCGTGCTGAGGTCGATGGCGGACCGCATGCTGCCGCGGGCCCGCCGCCGCCCCGGACTCGGCCTGGTCGCGACCACCGGCCGCCCCCTGGAACTCCGTCTCGAACGGGACGACCACCGCGCCGCGGAAGCGCCCTCCCGGAGCGTCCTCGGCCCGGCGGGCCCCACCCGCTCCCCGCGGCCGGACCCCGTCGTCCGGCTCGCCGTCCCCGCCGACCTCCCCGCCGGCCTGGGCCGCGACGCCGTCGGCGTCCCCGCCCGCTTCGGCTTCAAGATCCTCTCCCGGCTCCCCGCCAACGGCTGCGTCTACGCCGACTCCGACTGGTGGTGGTGGCTCGTCCCGGCCGGCTCCGACCTGGACCTGACCTGGCCGCTGCCCGCCTGCTACGCGCGCGGCGCGAAGATCCCGGACCGCCGCCCCCGGCTGATCCACCGGCCCGACGGCGCCTCGCCCTACACCCCGCCGATCCCGCTCTACCTGCTGGCCTGCCAGCTCACGGGCGTCACCCCGTCCTGGTCGGCCCCCTCGGTGCGCAGCGCGCTCTGACGCGTGCGGGCCGTCACGGCATAGGGTCGGGGCCATGTTCACTCCGCAGGGCCCCGGCCTCCGCGAGCTGACCGTCCAGGCCCTCTCCTCGGTCGAGCACGGTTACGACCTGCTCGCGGAGAAGTTCGACGCGACGCCCTTCCGCACCTCCGACCGCCTCCTGGACGCGGTGACCCGCACCCTGGAGACCCTCGGCCCGTTCGACTCGGGCCTCGACGTCTGCTGCGGCACCGGCGCCGGGCTCGGCGTCCTGCGCGCGGTCTGCGCGGGCCGGGTCGCCGGGGTCGACTTCAGCACGGGCATGCTGGCCGGGGCCCGCCGCGCCCACCCCGACGCCGACCTGGTCCGCGCCGACGCCCTGGCCCTGCCCTTCGGGCCCGCCTTCGACCTGGCGGTGAGCTTCGGAGCCTTCGGCCACTTCCTGCCGGAGGAGCAGCGCACCCTCTTCGAGCGGGTCCACGCCTCCCTCCGCCCGGGCGGCACCTTCGCCTTCCCCCTCCCGGCCCCGCCCCGCGTCGGCTCGCGCCCCTACTGGATCCTCTGGGGCTTCGACGCGGCGATGCGGGTCAGGAACGCGCTCTGGCGCCCGCCCTTCGTCATGTACTACCGCACCTTCCGCCTCGCGGACGTCCGCGCCCGCCTGGAGGCGGCCGGCTTCGACGTCTCCCTCGTCCCGGTCGAGCCCCTGGGCCGCCGCGACGACGGCAGCCCGGCGTGCAGGCTGGTGGTGGCGAGGAAGGGCTGACCGCGGGAGTCGACGCCGGTGTGGAAGCCCGGCCTCGTACGAGAAGTGCCGGATACGAGAAGTGCCGGTCGATGCGAGATCGACCGGCACTTCTTCGTTGTGTCCGAGGGGGGACTTGAACCCCCACGCCCGATAAAGGGCACTAGCACCTCAAGCTAGCGCGTCTGCCATTCCGCCACCCGGACCGGGTGTTGTCGTTCCGGGGTTTCCCCCGCGGCGACAGAGATAACTCTACCAGGGGTTCCAGGCGCCTTTCACCAGCGTTTTCCGTGGTCAGTGGGGTGGGGCGGCACCGGCGGCACCGATCCGGACGGAATCGTCCGGACATGCGCACGATGGGTGCTTTCGCGCGTACGGAGCGTGCCTCGGCGCTCCGGGCGGCCCGGTGGAGCTCGACGCCCCCCGACGCCGGCTCCGTGGGAGTCACCTTGGCGACGCCCTGCGGTCCAGGCCAATGCTTCGGGGAGAGTCCGTCAGGTCGGGTCGGGGCCGGTTCCGAAGGCGGCGTCGAAGGAGGCGGCCGGGGGGTCGAAGTCGTACCGCTTGAGGAAGGAGAGCGCCTCGGGGGCGCCCGTGAGCCGGTCCATGCCCGCGTCCTCCCACTCCACGGAGACCGGTCCGGCGTAGCCGATCGAGCGGAGCATCCGGAAGACGTCCTCCCAGGGCACGTCGCCGTGGCCGGCGGAGACGAAGTCCCAGCCGCGCCGGGGGTCGCCCCAGGGCAGGTGGGAGCCGAGCCGTCCGTTGCGCCCGTCCAGCCGCTTGCGGGCCTCCTTGCAGTCCACGTGGTAGATCCGGTCGCGGAAGTCCCACAGGAAGCCGACCGGGTCGAGGTCCTGCCACACGAAGTGGCTCGGGTCGAAGTTCAGGCCGAAGGCGGGGCGCCGGCCGACCGCCTCCAGGGCCCGCCGGGTGGTCCAGTAGTCGTACGCGATCTCGCCGGGATGGACCTCGTGGGCGAAGCGGACGCCCTCGGCGTCGAAGACGTCGAGGATCGGGTTCCAGCGCTCCGCGAAGTCCTCGAAGCCGCGTTCGACCATGCGCTCGGGAACCGGCGGGAACATCGCCACCAGGTGCCAGATGGAGGAGCCGGTGAAGCCCACGACGGTGTCGACGCCGAGCGCCGCCGCGGCCCGCGCGGTGTCCGCGAGCTCGCGGGCCGCCCGGCGCCGCACCCCCTCGGCCTCGCCGTCGCCCCAGATCCGGGCGGGCACGATCGCCCGGTGGCGCTCGTCGATCGGGTCGTCGCAGACGGCCTGCCCCACCAGGTGGTTGGAGACCGCCCGGCACTTCAGGCCGTACGCGTCGAGCAGGTCCCGCCTGCCCTTGACGTACGCCGGGTCGGCGAGGGCCTTGTCGACCTCGAAGTGGTCGCCCCAGCAGGCGAGTTCGAGGCCGTCGTAGCCGAAGTCGCGGGCGAGCCGGCAGACCTCCTCCAGGGGCAGGTCGGCCCACTGGCCGGTGAAGAGGGTGAAGGGTCGTGGCACGGTCCGGGCCTCCTAGCGGGATACGGGGGGTGCGGGGAGCACGGGGGTGTAGACGGCGTCGTTCCGGGCGCTCTCCTCCACGGCGGCCAGGACCCGCTGGACCTGGAGGCCGTCGGCGAAGGAGGGCTCGGGGGCGGTGCCGGTCGCGACGGCGTGGACCAGGTCGCGGACCTGGTGGGCGAAGGTGTGCTCGTAGCCGAGCGCGTGGCCGGGCGGCCACCAGCCCTCCAGATAGGGGTGGCCGGGCTCGGTGACGAGGACGCGGCGGAAGCCGGCCGTGACGGCGGGCTCGGTGTGGTCGTGGAAGGACAGCTCGTTGAGCCGCTCCAGGTCGAAGGCGAGGGAGCCGCGCTCCCCGTTGATCTCCAGGCGCAGCGCGTTCTTGCGGCCGGCGGCCATCCGGGTCGCCTCGAAGGAGGCGAGCGCCCCGGAGGCGAGCCGCCCGGTGAACAGGGCCGCGTCGTCGACCGTGACCCGCCCGCGGGCGCCGCGGGCCGGCCCCGGCGCGAGGCCCGCGGCGGCTCCCGCGAGCAGCGGGCGCTCCCGTACGAAGGTCTCGGTGAGCGCCGAGACCCCGACGAGCGGCTCCCCCGCCAGGTGCTGGGCGAGGTCGACGGCGTGCGCCCCCAGGTCGCCGAGCGCCCCCGACCCGGCGTGCTCGCGCTCCAGGCGCCAGGTCAGCGGGAAGTCGGGGTCGACCAGCCAGTCCTGGAGGTACGTGACGCGGACGTGCCGCAGGGCGCCGAGCCGGCCCTCCGCGACGAGCGTCCGGGCGTACGCGAGGGCCGGCACCCGGCGGTAGTTGAAGCCGACCATGGCGATCTGGCCCCGGGCGGAGGCGGCCTCGGCGGCGGCCGTCATCGCCTCGGCCTCGGCCACCGAGTTGGCGAGCGGCTTCTCGCACAGCACGTGCTTGCCGGCCTCCAGGGCGGCGATCGCGATCTCCGCGTGGCTGTCGCCCGGGGTGCAGACGTCGACGAGCCGGACGTCGTCGCGGGCGATCAGGGCGCGCCAGTCGGTCTCGGCGGCGGCCCAGCCGTGCCGGCGTGCGGCGGCCCGTACGGCGTCGGCGTCGCGGCCGGCGACGGCGGCGAGGACGGGCCGCAGCGGCAGGTCGAAGACGCGGCCCGCGGTCCGCCAGCCCTGGGAGTGGGCGGCTCCCATGAACGCGTGACCGACCATGCCGATGCCGAGCGGCGGCGCGGTCCCGCCCTGCGTGGTCTGTTCCATGCGGTTCCTCCCTGTCGTGGTGCGCCGGGGGCCCTTCGGTGCCGGCGGGGTCAGTGGAAGCCGGTGGGCAGGTACGCGTCGACGTTCTCCTTGGTGACGACGGCCGAGTAGAGGGTGATCGAGGCGGGGATCTCCAGTTCGGACAGGCCGCCGATCCCCTTCTTCTGGCCGAGGGCGCGGGCGAGGTCGATCGCGGAGGCGGCCATGGTCGGCGGGTAGAGGACGGTGGCCTTGAGGACGCCGTCGTCGGCCTTGATGGCGTCCATGGCGGATCTGGCCCCGGCGCCGCCGACCATGAGGAAGTCCTTGCGTCCGGCCTGGGCGACGGCGCGGAGCGCGCCCACGCCCTGGTCGTCGTCGTGGTTCCAGAGGGCGTCGAACTTCTGCTGCGCCTGGAGCAGTTGGGCCATCTTGGCCTGGCCGGACTCGACGGTGAAGTCGGCGGCCTGGCGGGCGACCTTGCGGATGTTGGGATAGTTCTTCAGGGCGTCGTCGAAGCCCCGGGTGCGCTGTTGGGTGAGCTCCAGGCTGTCCATGCCGGCGAGTTCGACGACGGTGGCGTCCGGCTTGTCCTTGAGCTTCTCGCCGATGAAGCGGCCTGCGTTGAGGCCCATGCCGTAGTTGTCGCCGCCGATCCAGCAGCGGTAGGCCTGCGGGGAGGCGAAGATCCGGTCGAGGTTGACGACGGGGATGCCGGCCCGCATGGCCTGGAGGCCGACCTGGGTGAGGGCCTTGCCGTCGGCGGGGAGGACGACGAGGACGTCGACCTTCTTGTTGACGAGCGTCCGGACCTGGCCGATCTGGGCGGCGGTGTCGTTGGAGCCCTCGGTGATCTCCAGGGTGACGTCGGAGTACGTCGCGGCGCGCCGCTTGGCGTTCTCGTTGATGGCGTTGAGCCAGCCGTGGTCGGCCTGCGGGCCGGCGAAGCCGATGGTGACGGGGGTGCCGGGCTTGCCGTCGGCGGCGGGCGCGGCGCTCCCGGCGGGCGCCCGCCCCTCGGGCTCGTTGCCGGTGCAGGCGGTGAGCAGGGCTCCGGCGGAGACGGCGGCGCCGCCGAGGAGGAGGTGTCTGCGGCTGGTTGCGGGCATGGCGGTGGATCCCTTCGGGCGGGTTTCTTCGGAGGGGGCGGGCCGTGCGGAAGGGGCTGCGGGCGGGGGTTTTCGGGCCCGGCGCTCAGTGTGGGTCGCGGGCGGTGCGGTGCTGGACCAGGACGGCGGCGACGATGATCGCGCCCTTGGCGATCTGCTGGACGTCGCTCTGGAGGTTGTTGAGGGCGAAGAGGTTGGTGATCGTGGTGAAGACGAGGACGCCGAGGACGGAGCCGGCGATGGTGCCCCGGCCGCCGCTGAGGAGGGTGCCGCCGATGATGGCGGCGGCGATGGCGTCGAGCTCGTACAGGTTGCCGTTGGTGTTCTGGCCGGAGCCGGAGAGCACGATCAGGAGGAAGGCGGCGATGCCGCAGCACAGGCCGGAGAGCAGGTAGAGCAGCAGGCGCTGGCGGCGCACGTCGATGCCGGCGAGCCGGGCGGCCTCGGGGTTGCCGCCGACGGCGACGGTGCGGCGGCCGAAGGTGGTGCGGTTGAGCAGCAGCCAGCCGGCGGCGGTGACGGCCGCGAGGACGAGGACGAGCGGCGGGATCCCGAGGACGTGGGAGTCGGGGAGGCCCAGGTCGAGGACGGACGGGACGGTGACGATCTGGGTCCTGCCCTCGGTGATCTGGAGGGCGAGGCCGCGGGCGGAGGCGAGCATCGCGAGGGTGGCGATGAAGGGGACCATCCCGCCGTACGCGACGAGGAGGCCGTTCACCAGTCCGCAGCCGAGGCCGACGACGACCGCCGTGAAGAGGATCCCGGCGAAGCCGAACTCCTGGGTGGCGAGGGTGGTGGCCCAGACGGAGGCGAGGGCGACGACCGCGCCGACGGAGAGGTCGATGCCTCCGCCGGTGATGACGAAGGTCATGCCGACGGTGACGACGCCGATGACGGAGGCCTGGGTCAGGACGAGTTGCAGGTTGGAGGCGGCGAGGAACTCGGCGGGCCGGGTGAGGCCGCCGACGAGGACCAGGACGGCGAGCACGCCGAGCAGGGACAGGTTGCGGACGTCGGGCCGGAGGCCGGGCGCCGGCCGGCGTCCTTCCCGGGGCGTCATCCCGGCGGGGGTGGTGGGCGTCATGCCACCGGGCTCCCTTCCATCACGAGGTCGAGTACGCGGTGTTCGTCGAGGTCGCGGGCGGGCGCCTCGTGGACGACCCGGCCCTCGCGCAGGACCAGGACGCGGTCGGCGAGGCCGAGGACCTCGGGCACCTCGCTGGAGACGAGGAGGACGGCGAGTCCCTCGTCGGCGAGGCGGCGGACGACGGCGTAGAGCTCGGCGCGGGCACCGACGTCGACGCCCCGGGTCGGTTCGTCGAGGAGGAGGACGCGGCAGCCGCGGAGCAGCCAGCGGGCGAGGACGGCCTTCTGCTGGTTGCCGCCGGAGAGGGTGCGGACGGGGGCCTCGGGGTGGTCGGGGCGGAGGGAGAGCTCCCGGGTGGCGGTCCGGGCGGCGGCGCGTTCGGCGGCGCGGTCGATCCAGCCGGCGCGGGAGAAGCGGCCGAGGGAGGAGACGGAGACGTTGCGGGTGACGGATTCGAGGAGGAGCAGGCCCTGGGCCTTGCGCTCCTCGGGGGCGAGGCCGAGTCCGGCGCGGACGGCGGCCGGGACGCTGCCGGGGCGCAGCGGCCGCCCGTCGACGAGGACCCGGCCGGCGGTGGGCCTCCGGGCCCCGTAGACGGTCTCCAGGATCTCGGAGCGCCCGGAGCCGACGAGTCCGGCGAGGCCGACGATCTCGCCGGGGCGCAGTTCGAGGTCGAGCGCCTCGAACTCGCCTTTTCTGGCGAGCCCTTGGACCGTGAGGACGGGTTCCGCACCGGGGGCGTGGGCGCGGCGGCCGGGCCTGTCGGGGAAGGCGTACGGGACGTCCCGGCCGGTCATCAGGGAGACGACCTCGCGGGTCGGGGTGGTCGCGGCGGGCAGTCCGCGGGCGACGGCCCGGCCGTCCTTGAGGACGGTGACGCGGTCGCCGATCCGGCGGATCTCCTCCAGGCGGTGGGAGATGTGGAGGACGGCGACGCCGTCGGCGGTGAGGTCGGCGACGATCCGGAAGAGGTTGTCGGCCTCGTCGGGGTCGAGGGCGGCCGAGGGCTCGTCCATGACGATGAGGCGGACGTCGTGGGAGAGCGCGCGGGCCATGGAGACGATCTGCCGCTGGGCGGCGGAGAGCCCGCCGACGCGCCGGGCGGGATCGATCTCGGGGTGGCCGAGGCGCTTCAGGAGGGCGGCGGTGGCGGCCCGCGCCGTCTTGGCCCGGACGAACCCGGCGGTGGCGGGCTCGTGTCCGAGGTGGGTGTTCTCCGCGACGGAGAGCCCTTCGACGAGGTCGAGCTCCTGGTGGAGGGTGGCGATGCCGAGGCGGACGGCGGCGCTCGGGGAGCCGAGCCGTACGGGCTCGCCGTTCCAGGTGATGCTGCCGCCGTCGGGCTGGTGGGCGCCGGCGAGGACCTTGATGAGGGTGGACTTCCCGGCGCCGTTCTGGCCGAGGAGGCAGTGGACCTCGCCGGGCGCGACCTCCAGGTCGACGCCGTCGAGGGCGCGGACGCCGGGGAACGACTTGGTGATGCCGGACATGGTGAGCAGGGGCGGGCGGGGGTCTGGGGCCATGACGGAGTTCCCCTCGGCGGGTGCGGGCGGGCGCCTGGGCGAGCGGGGTGGGCGGGGCGGAGTGCGCGGGTGCGGGCGTATGGGCGTATGGGCGTATAGGCGTGCGGGCGTACGCGGGTACGGACGTACGGACTTGCGGACGTACGGGTGGGGCGGGAGTACGCGGGTGCGGACGTGCGGACGTACGGGTGGGGCGGGCGGGCGCGGGTGCGGACGTGCGGACGTACGGGTGGGGCGGGCGGGCACGAGCCGGGTGTCGCGGCGCGGGGCCCGGGTGTTACGCCGGGGAGAAGAGGTGGTCGCTGATGAGGCGGGCCGCGCCGGTCACGCCGGCGGTCTGGCCGAGTTCGCCGAGGACGATGGGGAGGTTGCCGGTGGCCAGGGGCAGGGACTGCCGGTAGACCTGGGTGCGGACACTGGCGAGGAGGTGGTGGCCGAGGCCGGTGACACCGCCCCCGATCACCACCAGACCGGGGTTGAAGAAGCTGACGAGTCCGGCGACGACCTGGCCGACCCGTCGGCCGCCCTCGCGGACGAGGGCGAGCGAGGTGGCGTCGCCCGCGGCGGCGGCCGCGGCGACGTCGACGGCGGTGAGGCGCCCGGCCGCCGCGAGCCGGGCGGCGAGCTCCTCCGACCGGCCGCCGCGCGCCGCGTCCTCCGCGTCGCGGGCGAGGGCGGCGCCGCCGAAGTGGGCCTCCAGGCAGCCGTGGTTGCCGCAGGCGCAGGGGCGCCCGTCCGGCTCGACCCGGATGTGGCCGATGTCGCCGGCGCTGCCCGTCGCGCCCCGGTGGACCCGGCCGCCGACGACGATGCCGCAGCCGATGCCGGTGCCGATCTTGACGCAGAGGAAGTCGTCGACGGAGCGGGCGACGCCGGCGTGCCGCTCCCCCAGGGCCATGAGGTTCGCGTCGTTGTCGACCATGACGGGGCAGCCGAGTTCCTGGCTGAGCGCCTCCCGCACGGGGAAGCCGTCCCAGCCGGGCATGATCGGCGGCGCGACGGGGACGCCCTCGGGGAAGCGGACGGGTCCGGGGACGCCGACCCCGGCGCCGTCGAAACCCTCCGCGAGACCGGCGGAGCGGAGCTTCGCCGCCATCGACAGGGCCTGTTCGAAGACGGCGACGGGTCCCTCGCGGACGTCCATGGGGTGGTTGAGGTGCCCGAGGACCTCCAGCTCGGCGTTGGTGACGGCGACGTCGACCGAGGTGGCGCCGATGTCGATGCCGAGGAACCGGAGTCCGGGCGCGAGGCGGACGTTGTGGGAGCGTCGGCCGCCCCGGGAGGCGGCGAGTCCGTCGGCGACGACGAGCCCGGTCTCCAGGAGCCGGTCGACCTCGACGGCGAGCTTGGAGCGCGAGAGGTCGATCCGGTCGCCGAGCTGTGCCCGGGAGCTGGGGCCCCCGTCGCGCAGCAGCCGGAGGAGGCGCGCCTGGTGCCGGTTGGCGGGTCGTGCCGTCATGCGTCTCACGCGCCCCTCCCTCTCCCCCGTGCTCTTCCGCACGCGGTGTCGCCGGGTCCTCCGTCGGCTTTCGGGGGAACGTAGCAGCGGACCGCCGGGCCGGGAAGAAGTCGTGCGCGAATCCGCCGGACTTTTTCCCCCGAGGGGACAAAGGGCGGGCCGGTACGGGGAGAAGAGGGGTCAGCGGACGTCGGTGAGGCGGGCCGAGACCACCACGTTGCCCTCGTAGCCGTTCTCCTCGGTGTACGTGCCGCCGCAGGTGATCAGGCGCAGCTCGGGCCGGCCCGAGTCGGCGTAGACCCGCCGGGCGGGGAAGCCCTCCTTGGGGACGACCTCGGCCCCGTACACGGTGAAGACGGCGGTCCTCCCGTCGCGGCGGAGGACCTCGATCCGGCTGCCCCTGCCGACGGCGCCGAGCTCGTAGAAGACGGCCGGGCCGCCCGGGGCGTCGACGTGGCCGACGACGACGGCGGTGCCGCGCTCGCCGGGGGTGACCGCGCCGGTGAACCAGCCCGCCGAGCGGTCGTCCTCCGGCGGCGGGGCCTCGATCCAGCCCTCGGCGTCGAGTCCGACCGCCGTGACGGGCGCGTCGACGCGGACGGCGGGGACGCGGACGCGGACCGGGGGCGAGGCGGGCAGCGGGCCGGGAGCGGCGGCGGGGGCGGGAGCGAGGAGGGCGGCGTCGGCGCGGGTGCCGCCGGGGGCGGCCGCGGCGAGGGGCTGCGGCGGGCCGGCCGCCCGCAGCTCCTCCGCGCCGCCGCGCACCAGGTGCACGCCCACGAGGAGGACGACGGCGACGGCGCCCCAGGCGCCGTGCCGGCCCGTGCTGTCCGCTCGCCCCACGTCCGCTCTCCTCCACGGCGGCCGCTCGGCCGCGTGGTCGCTCGTTCCTCCGTATGGCGCCCCTCCGTCCCGGACCTCGTCACACCGGGGCGGAGGGGCCGTTGCGGCCCCCCGGTCCCGGCCGTCAGACGCGGCCGTCGGCGGTGCGGCGGCGGGTGAGGACGACGGCGGAGCCGAGCGCGCCGACGATGAGCAGGGCGCCCGTCACCACCTCGGCCGTGCCGAGCCCGTCGGCCTCCGTGTCGGAGGCGGCGGTCCCGTAACCGGCCTTCACGCCCTTCTGGGCGCCGGCGGGGGTGTCGGACCGGGCGCCGACACCGGTGTCGTGGCTGTCGGTGCCGGTCCCGGTGCCGTACTTCTCGGTCTCGGTGCCGGTGCCGTACAGGTCGGTGCCGGTGCCGTACGTGTCGGTGCCGGTTCCGGTGTCGTGTCCGCCGGTGGTTCCGGTGCCGGTGGTGCCGTCGGCGTGCTCCGTGGTGTCGCCGGCCTCGTGCTCCCGGGCGCCGTCCCCGGCGACGGTCAGGGCTGCGGTGCCGCGTTCGCCCTGGCAGTCGAAGGCGATCTCGTACCGGGCGCCCGCCTTGGCGTCGGAGTCCACGGTCGCGGTGCCCGGACGGCCCTCTTCGAGGGTGACGGTGTCGAAGACGCCGGAGGTGACCGTCACGGACGGCACCTCGCAGCCCTCGGACGCGAGGGTGACGGTGCCGCCGGGGGCGACCGTCTCCGGGGTGACGGAGAAGCCGAACGACGTGACGGGGCCGGTGCCCTCGTCCGCCAGGGCCGCGGGGCCCGCCGTCATCACGGCGGCGGCGGCGAGCAGGGCGGCGGAAGCGGCGGCGCGTATCGCACGCATGGCGTTCCTCCGATCGCGCGAGGGCCCGGACGCGGAGCGGTTCCGCCCCAGGAAGGACGACCCTCACCGCGTTCGAAGCTAGGCCCGCCCCCGGCCCGCCGCCACCGGCGCGCCGCCGAACGGAGCACGGGCCCCGGAGCCCCGCCGGGGCCGTACGGGCGGCCCGTGCGCCCCGGTCGCGGACCCGCCGCGGGGTCCCCTACGGGACCCGGATCACCTGACCGGCGTACGAGAGGTTGCCGCCGAAGCCGAAGAGCAGGACCGGGGCGCCGGAGGGCAGCTCGCCGCGCTCGACCAGCTTGGCCAGGGCCAGCGGGATCGAGGCGGCGGAGGTGTTGCCGGAGTCGACGACGTCGCGGGCCACGACGGCGTTGACGGCGCCGATCTTGGCGGCCAGCGGCTCGATGATGCGCAGGTTGGCCTGGTGGAGGACGACGCCCGCGAGCTCCTCGGGGGTGACGCCGGAGCGCTCGCAGGCCTTGCGGGCGAGGGCGGGGAGCTGCTGGGTCGCCCAGCGGTAGACGCTCTGGCCCTCCTGCGCGAAGCGGGGCGGGGTGCCCTCGATGCGGACGGCGTGGCCCATCTCCGGGACCGAGCCCCACAGGACCGGGCCGATGCCCGGGGCGGCCCCGGCCTCGTCCTCCTCGACGGCCTCGACGATCGCGGCGCCCGCGCCGTCGCCGACGAGGACGCAGGTGGTGCGGTCCGTCCAGTCGGCCACGTCGGTCATCTTGTCGGCGCCGATCACCAGGACGCGGCGGGCGCCGCCGGCCCGTACGGCGTGGTCGGCGGTGGCCAGGGCGTGGGTGAAGCCGGCGCAGACCACGTTGAGGTCGAGAGTGGCGGGCCCGGTCATGCCGAGGCGGGCGGCGACGCGGGCGGCCGTGTTCGGGGAGCGGTCGATCGCGGTGGAGGTGGCGACGAGGACCATGTCGACGTCGTCGGGGACCAGGCCGGCCGTGGCCAGGGCCTTGCCCGCGGCGTGCGCGGCGAGCTCGTCCACGGGCTCGTCGGGGCCCGCGACGTGCCGGGTGCGGATGCCGACCCTGCTGGTGATCCACGCGTCGTCGGTGTCGACGAGTTCGGCGAGGTCGTGGTTGGTCAGCACCTTGGCGGGCTGGTAGTGCCCGAGCGCGGCAATGCGAGTGCCCGTCATGCTCAGGGTCCCCCTAGGTGGTTCGTTCGTCCGGCAGGACCACCCAGTCTTGCCAGCGACTGATGGGTAACCGGTGACGTAAACCACCAACATTCACCCGTATCGCTTGGCCGACCGCGACAAGGGCCCGTGGGGGGCACGGCCCCCGCCGCACCGCGCCCCTCCCCGGGTTCCGCGAGGGTCCTCCCCCGCTTCCGTACGGGTCGTGCGGGGCTCAGTTCTTCGGCGGGTCGACCAGCTGGAGGGCCAGGGACGCCGGGGGCGGGGCGATGCCGGGGCCGCCCGCCGCCGTCCAGGCGAGGATGTCGTCGAGGCAGTCCTCGTCCAGGGCGAACCCGACCCACGCGGCCCGTCCGCCGCGCCGCCGGCCCTCGGTGGAGGGCTGCACCACGACGATGTTGGCCTGGGCGCAGGGCCCCAGGCAGTCGCTGGTGCGGACGATCAGCCGGCCGCCGGAGGCCGCGGCGGCCTCGCGGAGCCGGGCGAGCTGGGCGTCGTGGTCGGTGCCGGGGTTCTTGCGGGCGTCGCCGCAGCAGCAGCCCCGGCAGACGACGAGGGAGCAGGGGCGGGCCCCGTACCGTATCGGCACCGGGGTCACCGCGGGCCGTCCAGGGTGATCGCGGAGACGGGGGCGACCGTGCCGAGGCGGGGGAAGTCGAGGGCGACGGAGGCGCGGTGCTCGTCGGCGGTGAGGGCGGCCATGGCGTCCTCGGCGAAGACGAGGCCGTAGCCGAGGTCGCAGGCGGCGCGGGCGGTGGACTCGACGCCGAGGTTGGTGGCGATGCCGCCGAGGACCAGGGTGTCGGCGCCGAGGCCGGAGAGCAGCTCGTGGAGGCCGGTGTCCTGGAAGCCGCCGATGGTCCGCTTGACGACGACCGGGTCGCCGTCCCGGACGAGGTCGGGGACGAGCTCGCTGCCGGGCGGCTGCGTGGCGGTGTTCGGGCGCTCGACGCGGAGGTGGACGACGGGCGCGCCGGCGTCCCGGAAGGCGTCGGCGAGCCGGGCGGAGGCGGCGAGGACGTCGGTGCCGGGGCGGGGGGCGAGGGGCAGCGCGACGATGCGTTCCATCAGGTCGACGAGGACGAGTGCGGTGCGGCCGGGATCGAGTGCGGGCATGGGAGCACCGTAGCCGCCCCGATGATCATCCAGGGGTGGCCGGGGATGTGATCCGGCCTACGGGACCTTCTCGGCGGGGCGGGGAGGCGTACGGGGTTCCGGGGCGGCCGGTCCGTCCGGCTCCCCGTCGCGGACACGGCGCGGTCCGTCCGGCTCCCCGTCGCGGGCACGGCGCTTCGCGAGGACCGCGCAGACCATCAGCTGCATCTGGTGGAAGAGCATCAGGGGGAGGACGGCGAGGGAGGCGTGGGGGCCGAAGAGGACGCTGGCCATCGGGAGTCCGGCCGCCAGGCTCTTCTTCGAGCCGGCGAACTGGATGGCGATCCGGTCGGCCCGGTCGAAGCCGAGGCGCCCGGCCCCGTACCAGGTCGCCGCCAGCATCACCGCGAGCAGCACGGCCTCGACGGCGAGCAGCAGGCCGAGCCGGGCGGGGGTCACCAGGTGCCAGACGCCGGCGGTCATGCCCTGGCTGAAGGCGGTGTAGACGACGAGCAGGATCGAGCCCCGGTCGACGTGGCCGAGGACCTTCTTGTGCCGGACCAGGAAGCCACCGACCCAGCGGCGCAGGAGCTGCCCGGCGAGGAACGGCACGAGGAGCTGGAGGACGATCCGCGGAATCCCGTCGGCGGAGAAGCCGCCCGCGCCGGTCCCGCCGCCTCCGCCGGCCCCGCCGCCGAGGAGCAGCGCCGCGAGCAGCGGTGTCAGGACGATCCCGGCGAGCGAGGAGAACGAGCCGGCGCAGATGGCGGCGGACACGTTGCCCCGGGCGATCGAGGTGAAGGCGATGGAGGACTGGATGGTGGACGGCACCAGGCAGAGGAAGAGGAGCCCGCCGTAGAGCTGGGGCGTGAGCACGGCGGGGACGAGTCCGCGCGCGGCGAGGCCGAGGAGCGGGAAGAGCAGGAAGGTGCAGCCGAGGACGGTGAGGTGGAGCCGCCAGTGCCTCAGGCCGTCGAGCGCCTCGCGGGTGGAGAGCCGGGCCCCGTAGAGGAAGAAGAGGAGGGCGACGGCCCCGGTCGACGTCCCCTCCGCGACGGTCGCGGCGGTCCCCGAGGCGGGCAGGAGCGCGGCGAGGACGACCGTGCCGAGCAGCGCCAGGACGTACCCGTCGACGGGCAGCCGGGAGAGGAGGCGGGAGGCGCGGCCGGCGGTGCGGGGGGTCATGGGCTCCACTGTCTGTGCGCGGTCGTACGGGTGGGGGCCCGTGCGGGAGGGTGCCCGTACGGGTGCGGGGTACCCGTACGGCGGGGTGCCCGTGCGGGTCCGCGCCGCCGCGGGGCGGCTCGCGGGCGGGTCCATCCTGCTCCACGGCCCGGTGATCGGGAATCCCGCACAGCGCTCTGACTGTCATCACGCACCGCGATAACCTCGTCCCGTGTACGAACCCGCCCAGGTGCGCACCTTCCTCGCCGTGGCCCAGACGCTGAGCTTCACGCGGGCCGCGGAGCGGCTCGGGCTGCGCCAGTCGACCGTCAGCCAGCACGTGCGGCGTCTGGAGGAGGCGACCGGGCGACCGCTCTTCAGCCGGGACACGCACCGCGTGGAGCTGACCGAGGACGGCGAGGCGATGCTCGGCTTCGCGCGGACGATCCTCCGGGCGCACGAGCGGGCGGCGGCGTTCTTCGGCGGGACGCGGCTGCGCGGGCGGCTGCGGTTCGGCGCGTCGGAGGACTTCGTGACGACCCGGCTGCCGGAGATCCTGGAGTCCTTCCGGCGCGAGCACCCCGAGGTCGACCTGGAGCTGACGGTCGAGCTCTCGGGGACGCTCCAGGCCCGGCTCGCGGCCGGCCGGCTCGATCTGATCCTGGCCAAGCGGCGGGGCACGGAGGACGGGGGCCGGCTCGTCTGGGAGGACTCCCTGGTCTGGATCGGGTCGCCGGGGCTGCGGATCGAGCCGGACCGGCCGGTGCCGCTCATCCTGTACCCGCCGCCGGGGATCACCCGGGCGCGGGCCCTGGAGGCGCTGGAGGCGCAGGGCCGGGCGTGGCGGATCGCCTGTACGAGCTCCAGCCTGAGCGCGAACGTGGCGGCGGCCCGCGCGGGGCTCGGGGTGATGGCGCACACCCGGGGCCTGGTGCCGCCGGGGCTCATGCCGGTGCCGGCCCGGGCCGGGCTCCCCGACCTCGGCGAGGTGGGCTTCGTGCTGCGGAGGGGGCGCCGGGGCGGGGAGACACAGGCGGCGGCCGACGCGCTCGCGGAGGCGATCCTGGCGGGCGGCGACCGGCTGCACCGCCCCCGCTGACGGGGCCTCCGCCCGGCGTCCGACGCCCCTGCCGACAGAGCCCCCACCCGGCGTCCGACACCCCCGCCGACAGAGCCCCCGCCCGGCATCCGGAGCCCCTGTCGACAGCACCCCGCCCGGCGCCCGGCGCCCCCGCCGACGGGTCCTTCCGCCCGCCGTGCGGCGCCCCCGCGTGAGCGGCCCGTACAGATTCCGTGGAGATTCGCGCCCGGCGGACGTACCGCCCGGTACGCAATCCCCCCGCCGCGCCCCCGACTTGGCTCCTCCACCCGTTCTGACCTGTGCGAACGGTGAATGTCCCGGCTTGGTGAAGGTCCTCCCGCCGGGCAGGCGGGTGGGGTACCGTCACCCGCGCCGTACGGAGAGCGACCAACGGGCTTTTTCAGCCATCGAGCCGTCGAGGAGCAGGTCAGTGCGCGAGTTCACCGTGCCGCCCGTCGAGGCGGCGCCTCAGGTCGGCGGTCTGGCGGACGCCGTGTTCGCGCACGCCCTGGCCGACCCGGACCGGATCGCTTTCGGCCGCAAGGGACCGGACGGGGAGTGGCGGGACGTGTCGGCCGCCCGGTTCCGGGACGAGGTCGTGGGCCTCGCGAAGGGGCTGATCGCGGAGGGGGTGCGGTTCGGCGACCGGGTCGCGATCATGGCCCGCACCCGGTACGAGTGGACGCTCTTCGACTTCGCCCTGTGGACGCTGGGCGCGCAGCCCGTGCCGGTCTATCCGACCTCCTCCGCCGACCAGGTCCTCTGGATGCTGCACGACGCCGAGGTCACGGCGTGCGTGGTGGAGCACGAGGACCACGCCATGACCATCGGCTCGGTGGTGGACCGGCTGCCCCTGCTGCGGCGGCTGTGGCAGCTGGACGCGGGCGCGGTGGCCGAGGTGACGGCGGCGGGGGCGGGCATCGACGAGGAGGTCGTGCACCGGCACCGGCGGGCGGTGACCCCCGAGACGGTGGCGACGGTCATCTACACGTCGGGGACGACCGGCCGTCCCAAGGGGTGTGTGATCACCCACTCCCACCTGATGTTCGAGACGGACATGGTGACGGGCCGCTGGGAGCCGGTGTTCCGCTCCCGGCAGGGGGAGCAGGCCTCGACGCTGCTGTTCCTGCCGCTGGCGCACGTCTTCGGGCGGATGGTGGAGGTCGCGGCGGTCCGGGCCGGGGTGAAGCTGGGGCACCAGCCCGTGATGGCGGCGGCCGAGCTCCTCCCCGACCTGGCGGCCTTCCGGCCGAGCTTCGTGCTGGCCGTGCCGTACGTCTTCGAGAAGGTCTTCCACGCGGCGCGGCGCAGGGCGGAGGCCGAGGGGAAGGCGGACCCCTTCGACAAGGCGGTGGAGGTGGCCGTGGCGTACGCGGAGGCGCTGGAGCAGAAGGCGTTCGGGCGCGGCCCGGGGCCGTCGGCGGCGCTGCGCGTGCAGCACCGGTTCTTCGAGAAGACGGTGTACGGGAAGGTCCGCGGCGCCCTGGGCGGGCGGGTCCGGCACGCGATGTCGGGCGGTTCGGCGATGGACCGCGGGCTGGGGCTCTTCTTCGCGGGGGCGGGGGTCACGGTCTTCGAGGGGTACGGACTCACCGAGTCCTCGGCCGCCGCCACGGCGAACCCGCCCGAGCGGATCAAGTACGGCACGGTCGGGCAGCCGGTGCCCGGGACGACGGTGCACATCGCGGAGGACGGGGAGGTGTGGCTGCACGGCGGCCAGGTCTTCTCCGGCTACCTCAACGACCCCGAGTCGACCGCCGCCGTCCTCAACGACGGCTGGCTGGCCACCGGGGACATCGGCAGCCTCGACGAGGACGGCTATCTGACGATCACCGGGCGGAAGAAGGAGATCCTGGTGACCTCGGGCGGCAAGAGCGTCTCCCCCGGGGCCCTGGAGGAGCGGGTGCGGGCGCATCCGCTGATCGCCCAGTGCATCGTCGTCGGCAACGACCGGCCGTACGTCGCCGCCCTGGTGACGCTCGACCAGGAGGCGGTGGAGCACTGGCTCGCGATCCAGGGGCGGCCGCCGCTCTCCCCGGCCGAGCTGGTGCGCGACCCGGCCCTGGAGACGGAGATCCGGCGGGGCGTGGTCGCGGCGAACACGCTGGTCTCGCAGGCCGAGTCGATCCGGACCTTCCGGATCCTGGCGCACCCCTTCAGCGAGGAGCACGGGCTGCTCACCCCCTCCCTGAAGCTGAAGCGGAGGGCGATCGAACGTGCGTACGCGAAGGAGGTCGCGGCCCTGTACGGCTGAGGCGGGGCGGCCGGTGCGACCGGGACGGGGCGGCCGGTGCGGCCCGGGCGGGAGCGCGCAACCGGAACGCCCTTCGCGGAATGCGGAGCGGCCCGTGATCGTTGACGCTGGGAGTACCCCGTACGACCTCAGATAACGTAAGGACCCCCCTCACGTGAGCACGGACAGCAAGGTTCCCCAGGTCACCCTGAACAACGGCGTATCGATGCCGCAGCTCGGCTTCGGTGTCTGGCAGGTGCCGGACGACGAGGCGGAGAAGGCCGTGGCGGCCGCCCTGGAGGCCGGCTACCGCTCGATCGACACCGCCGCGATCTACGAGAACGAGCGGGGCACCGGCCGTGCCGTCGCCGCGTCCGGGATCGCCCGCGAGGACCTGTTCGTCACCACCAAGCTGTGGAACAGCGAGCAGGGCTACGACACGACGCTGCGCGCCTTCGACGCCTCCCTCGACAAGCTGGGCCTCGACCACGTCGACCTGTACCTGATCCACTGGCCGGTGCCGGCGAAGGACACGTACGTCGACACCTACCGGGCGTTCGAGAAGATCCTCGCGGACGGGCGCGCCCGGGCGATCGGCGTGTCCAACTTCCTCCCGGAGCACCTGGAGCGGCTGATCGGCGAGACGTCGGTCGTGCCCGCCGTCAACCAGATCGAGCTGCACCCGCAGCTCTCCCAGCAGGCCTCGCGCGAGGCGCACGCCCGGTACGGCATCGCGACCGAGGCCTGGTCGCCGCTCGGCCAGGGCAAGGGCCTCCTGGAGGTCCCGGCGATCGTCGCGATCGCGCGGAAGCACGGCCGGACCCCGGCCCAGGTGGTGCTGCGCTGGCACCTCCAGCTCGGGAACGTGGTGATCCCGAAGTCGGTCACCCCCTCGCGGATCGCCGAGAACATCGACGTCTTCGGCTTCGAGCTGGACGACGAGGACCTGGCCGCGATCGCCGCCCTCGACGAGGACCGGCGCCTCGGTCCGAACCCGGCCGAGTTCAACGCCGGCGCCTGATCCACCGCCCCACGGGCGCCGGAGCCGTGCCGACGGCTCCGGCGCCCGTTGTCGTACCCCGGACGTAGGGTCGGTGGGGTCCCGTCGGGGGGCCGGGGCGCCGTGCGTCCCGAGCGGTCGGTGGAGCGTGAGGAGTCGGTACGGTGAGCGGTGCGCCGAAGCCCGTGGAGGAGGGCGTCTACCAGGTGCGGAACGTGGCGAGCGGGCTGCTCCTGGAGGTGTACGAGGGGTCCTCGCGCGCGGGGGCGAAGGTGCGGCAGGGCACCGCGAACGGAACTCCCGGGCAGCACTGGCACGTTACGCCCGTGCCGAACGGCGGCGGGCTCTACCACCTGGTCAACGCGGCCAGCGGCAAACGGCTCGACGTCGCGAACGCGTCCACGGAGAACGGCGCGCGCATCCAGCAGTGGCGGGCGAACAACTTCGGCGCGCAGGAGTGGATCATCGAGCAGGACCTCCAGTCGCCCGGCACCGTGGCCCTCGTGAGCTTCGTCAGCGGGCTGCTCCTGGAGGTCGCGGACGGCTCGGAGCGGGACGGCGGGGACGTGCGGCAGTGGGAGGACACCGACTCCCCGTCCCAGTGGTGGCGGTTGGAGCCGGTGTCCTGAGCCCCTCGGCCGCGGGGCGGGGCGTCAGCCCCGGCCGGCGAAGGAGACCAGCCGGTACGGGGGTCGGGGCGGCGCCGGTCCTGGTCCGGTCGTAGTGCGCTGCCTCGGCCTCGTGGTCGAGCACGGTCTCCGCCACGGCGGCGATCCTACGGACCCCGCCGGGCGGGCGGCGGGTCAGCGGGCGCCGTGGCCGGGGGCGATCCGCTCGACGCGCTCGGCGAGTTCGAAGTCCTTCCCGGTGAGGGCGCCGCCCGCGGAGTGGGTGTGCACGGAGAGGGCGACGGAGTCGTAGCCGAGGGTCAGGTCGGAGTGGTGGTTCAGCTCCTGCTGGATCCGGGCCACGTGGACGACGAGGGCGGTCGCCGCGAAGTGGTCGCCGAGCCGGTAGGCGCGGGTGAGGCGGTCGTCCTCGACGGACCAGCCGGGGAGTTCCCTCAGGCGGTCCTCGATCTCCTTCTGGGACAGCGGTTCCGTGGGCACGGCGGTGCTCCCTCCGGTCGGGTGGCGCGGATGGCGGGCGGTGGCGGTTCTCGGGGGGTGGTGGTGCGCGGGGGTTCCCGGGAAAGGTACCCGGGCTCCCCCTCTGGGATACCGTCTCGCCATGACGACCGTCGTGAGCGACACGGGAGTGGGTCCGCTGCTGCGCGGATGGCGGGAGCGGCGCCGGCTGAGCCAGTTGGAGCTGGCGCTGCGCGCGGGCTCCTCGGCGCGGCACGTCTCGTTCGTGGAAACGGGCCGCTCCCGGCCGAGCGAGGAGATGGTCCTGCGGCTCGCCGAGCACCTGGAGGTGCCGGTGCGGGAGCGGAACGCGCTGCTGCTCGCCGCGGGTTACGCCCCCCGGTACGCCGAGACGCCGCTCGACGCCCCGCGCCTGGAGGCGCTCCGGGAGGGCGTCGAGCGGCTGCTGCGGGGGTACGAGCCGTATCCGGCGCTCGTGGTGGACGGCTCGTACACGGTGGTGGCGGCGAACCGGGGCGTCGCGCTGCTGCTCGGCGGACTGCCCGGGCACCTGCTGGCCCCGCCGCTGAACGCGATGCGGATCGCCCTGCACCCGGAGGGCCTGGCGCCCCGGATCCGCAACCTGCGGGAGTGGCGGGGCCATCTGCTCTCCCAGATGGAGCGTCAGATCGCCCTGGCCCGCTCGGAGTCGCTGCGGGAGCTGTACGAGGAGGTGGCGGCCTACCCGCCGCCGCCCGGCGCGGGGAGCGGGCCGGAGGAGCCGGAGGAACCGAGTCCGTACTTCGCGCTGCCGCTGCGGATCGAGCACGGCGGGCGGGTGCTGTCGTTCGTGTCGTCGATCTCGACGTTCAACACCCCGATGGACGTGACGGTCGCCGAGCTGGCCATCGAGACGCTGATCCCGGCCGACCCGGAGACGGCCGCGTACCTGCGGTCACTCGCGGAGGACGCGGAGGCGTCCGCTTAGCGGCCGAGGGCCCGCAGGGCGGTCCACTGGAGCGCGGCGAACCCGGCGACGGTGACCGCCTGGAGCGGTGTCCACACCAGGCCGGCGGTGGTCGGCTCCAGCCAGGCGACCAGGGCGACGACGCTCAGGACGGCCCACAGGAGGTTGGCGTCGACGACGAGCCTCACGGCGGGCGCCGGAGGCTGCGGGCGGCTCGCCAGCCAGCCGACCCCGGCCGCGAACGCGCTCAGGAACAGGCCGAGTCCGAGCAGCGGGCCCGCGTCGATCCCGAGGAGTTCGCCGAGGGGGCGGGAGGCGGTGGCGTAGGCGATGCCGTTGGCCCCGGTGACGGCGGCGTCGAGGGCGAGGAAGCGGCGCAGCGCGGTGTGGGGGCGGGCGGGGCGGGCGAGGCCGGTGGGCAGGGCCTGGGACATGGCGGATCACCTTCCGGGGGCGTGCGTGCGGGACCGTGCGTGCTGGTCGTGGGCCCGGAGCCCGGACGGAGTGCGCCGCCCGGGTTCCGGTGCCCCCGAGCATGCCGGGCGGCGGGCGGGGGGTCGATGACGCCGGAGGTAATGCCGGGGCGCCCCGTGGGGGCGGGGCAGGACGCGGGGCAGGCGCTCCGGTCGGGGCCGGCGCTCCGGTCGGGGCCGGCGCTCCGGTCGGTCGAGGGCGCCGGATCGCCCCCCGTACCTCCGGGCGCCGGTCCGCACGCCGGATCCCGCCGTGGCCCGCGTCGAGCCGTTCCGGGTGTCAGCGGACGGATTCGCCCCGGGACGCGGGCGGTTCCTGGGTGCGGGCGGGGGCGGGCTCCGGGGCCGGGGCGCCGGGTTCGGGCGCGGCGCGGTCGGGGCGCCGGGCCCGGGAGGCCTCGGCCCGCATCAGGGCGTGGAGGACGGCGAACGGATCGACGGGCATAGCGAAGCTCCTCGCGGTGCGAAGGGTGGGTGAGGGGGCTGCGGTGGGGGCGGGCCCCTCAGCAGCGCATCACCACGCACCGGAGCGCGTCTTCGCGCGGGGCGGGTACGGGAGCGGGGAGCGGGTTCCGGCGGCGCCCCCGGCGCGCGCGGTTCCGGCGCCGGGGCCCGGCGGGGCGCGAGCCGGTGCGGTGCCGTCTCGTACGGGCGGGGAGGGCGGTGCCGGCGGCGGTCTGGTCGTGGGTCTCGCCGCCCGGGTCGGAGGCCGGGGCGGCGACGGCGGGGAGCGGGGCGGCGCCGGAGAGCAGGGCCGGGGCCCCGGTGCCGAACAGCGCGGCGAGGACGAGGAGGAGGACGATCCAGCGGTGGCGGCCCGGGCGCGCCCGGCGGCCCGCCGGGGCGGCGGGCGCTGCGGTCGGCTCGGGCGCGGGGCTCACGGAGATCCGTACTGCCCCGCGCGGGTCCCGGCACGGCGCCCGGGGCCCGAGATCCGCCCGGCCGGCCTACGCCCGGCCGCCGGGATTCACCGCCCCGGCGGTCACCTCCGGATCAGCGCTTCTCGTCCCGCACGGCGGGCCCGGGGACCGGCCTGCCGACGGGTTCGTCCACGGGCTCGTCCAGAGGCTCGTCCACGGGCTCGTCCACGAACCCGTCTGTGGATTCGTCTGCGGAACCACGGGGCGAACCGGCGGCCGGGCCGCCCTCCGTCCCCCCGGCCGGGCCGCCGACCGGAGCACGGACCGGGCCACCGGCCGGGGCGTCGACCGGGCCACCGGCCGGAAGGCTCGACTCCGCGCGCGCCGGGACTCCCGGGGCCTCCGGGACACCCGGGGCCCCCGCCTCCCCCACCGGCACCTGCGGTCCCGAGGACTCCCTCAGCCAGCGGCGCAGGACCCGGTGGACCTGCTCCGCGCCGACCAGTTCCTCCCCCTCTCCCACCGGCGGCGAGAGTTCCGGCGGCGAGAGCAGGAAGGGCTCCGACTGCTCGCCGCCGAGGCCTCCGTGCGAGCCGATCTGCTCCTCGAAGGCGTGCACGGCGCCGGTCTCCGGGTCGCACATGGAGTTGACCATGATGTCCGCGACGTGCGGGAATCCGTCCGTGCGCCGCACGGCCCGCGCCGCGCCGCTTCCGAACACGGCGAGCGGCCCGTCGTCGGTCAGCTCGGCGACCGGGACCTCGGCCCCGTCGCCGGCCAGGACCACCGAGCCGTGCTCGGCGCTCGCCACGAGGACGAAGCCGACGCCCGGGTGGTGGGCGAGGGTGCGGAGCAGCGCCGGGTGGCGCCGGTCGATCTCCTCCCGGGTCATCCGGTGCGGCACGTCGGGGAAGGAGACGAGGCCGAGGTTGCCGGAGGCGAGGACCACCGGTTCGGAGGGCCTGGCGGGCAGCTCGCGGGCCGTCTCGTCGCCCTCGTCGACCGGCCGGTGCAGCGCGCTGCGCAGCGCGTCCCTGGCCGCGTCCCGGGCCTCCGAACCACTGCGGGTGCGCCGCACCCGGCGCGGCACGGGCAGCCCGCACCCGGCCCTCACCAGGTCCTTGAGCGTCAGGCCGTACACCGCCTCGAAGGTCTCGCCGGGGCTCTGCCCGTGGTCGGAGAGGAGGACGATCCGGTACGGGCGCGGGGCGTGCTCGGCGACGTCCGCGATCAGCGCGATCGAGCGGTCGAGACGGCGCAGGACCTGGTCGGTGTCCCGTCCGTGCGGGCCGGAGTGGTGGGCCACCTCGTCGTAGGCCACGAGGTCGGCGTAGACGGCGGTCCGGCCCGCCAGCATGTCCCCCATCACGGCCGAGACCACCACGTCCCGCTCCAGGACCGTCGCGAAGGCGCGGACGAGGGGGTACGTGCCGCCGCGCGAGATCCTCGGGGTCTCGCGGCGCAGCCGCGCCCGCGCCGACTGGCACATCTCGCGGACGCACTCGGTGACGAACGACCCGGCGGTGCGGACCGCGTTGGCCGGGTCGGAGAAGTACGCGAAGTAGCCGGCCCGGGAGCGGTTGCGGCGGCCGCGCCGGGCGGCCACCGACAGGACCAGGGCGACCTGTTCGGCGCCGCCGCTGAAGAGGTTGCCCCGGGAGGCGCCGTCGTGGGTGAGGAGGCCGCCGTCGCCGGTGCGGCGCACCGCCCGCCGCTGGAGTTCGACGGCACTGGCCGGCCGGTTGGACACCATGACCCGGCCGGTGTCCTTCTCGTACCAGCGGAAGGCGGGCACGTCCTCGTTGGAGCCGTGCAGGATGCCGAGCTGGCTGGCGCCGGTCTGGCTGGACCAGTCGGTGCGCCAGGGGGTGAGCCGGTGGCCGGCCTCCAGCCAGGAGGCGACGGTCGGCATGAGCCCGTCGGCGACGGCGTCGCGCAGCACGCGGTGGCCGACGCCGTCGAGCTGGAGGAAGACCGTGCCGGGGACGGCGTCCGCGGAGTCGCCGGGGGCGCGGGGCCGGGTGCGGCCGGTGAGCCGGTAGAGGCGGCGGCGGTAGGCGTCGTCGTCGCGGACGGCGAGGCCCGTGGAGGTGGCGGAGGCGACGGCGGACATGACGGCCGCGACCACCACGGCGGTCTCGGGGTCGGCGGCGGCGTCCCCCTCGGGGGTGACCCAGAGCGCGAGGAGCAGCAGCGAGCCGTTGAGGAAGAAGCCGAACAGGCCGAGGACGAGGGCCGGGACGAGCAGCAGCGCCCGTACGAGGAGGGGCCAGACGAGCGCGCCGAGCAGGCCGAAGGCGCCGGCCGCCCAGGCGGCGGTGATCGCGGTGCGGGTGAGGCTGTCCCCGTCGGGGGACTGGAGCTGGAAGTCGGGCAGCAGCCCCGCGAGGAGGAGCAGGGTGAGCGTGGAGACCGCCCACACCACGGTCACGCGCCCGAGCGCGCCTCCCGCGGACCGCCAGCCCCGCGCGGACCACCGGCCCTTCCCGGGCCGCCGGTCCGCCTCGGACCGCCCGCCCGTCCCGGACCACCGGCGGCCGGTGCCGCCCCCTCGCCCGTCGCCCACGCCCGCCTCGCCCTTCAGCCGTTTCCTGCCCCAAGCGTGTCACAACGCCCACGGCGGGACCGGAGGAAGGCCCGGCGGAGGTCGGACGAGGTCAGGGGCCGTCCTCCCCGGTGGAGGCCGGCGGAATCAGGAGCCGTCGTACCCGGCGGTGGGCATCGAGAGGCGGCGGTGCACCCCGGCCTTGGCCGCCGCGTCGTACGCCGGTTCGTCGGGGCGGACCGTCTCCAGGCGCACTCCGCGCCGCTCGCACTCGGCGCGGAAGCCGGTCACGGAGGTCAGCGCGCGGGCGAGGACCCGCTCGCTGGCCGCGACGAAGAGGTCGACCGCGCCGTCCTCCACGTCCGCCCACAGCGCCTCGTGGTCGGGCCGGATGCCGTAGAACAGCAGCTGGCGGGCGATCACGTACCCGTTGTCCTCGGCCCAGCGCGCGCACACCGCGTGCTGGCCGCGCGTGTCGACGAGGAAGGGTTCGCTGTCGAGCTCTTCGAGCGGGGTGAGGCTGGCGATCGCCGCCACCCGAACGTCGTCCATGGAGGGACCCTACTGCGGGAAGGCGCGACCGGACATCCTCCGGGGCGCGCTCCGGACATCTACCCTCGTTACGGGGGTACGGAGGGCACGAAGGCACGGAACGGACGGAAGGCGGCACGCCGTGGAGGTCACCTGGTGGGGTCACGCGACCTGCACGGTCGAGGACTCCGGGGTCCGCTTCCTCACCGATCCGCTGTTCGCGCGGCGGCTCGCACACCTGCGGCGGCGCCGCGGCGCCCCGCCGCCGCCGGAGGCCGCCTCCGCCGAGGCCGTCCTCGTCTCGCACCTGCACTCCGACCACCTGCACCTGCCGTCGCTCGCGCGGCTCGCGCCCGGGACGCGGCTCGTGGTGCCGCGCGGGGCCCCCGCCGCCGTGCCGGGACTGCGCAGGCTGGAGCGGGCCGGGCTGCGCCTCACCGAGGTGGCGGCGGGCGACGCGGTGACGGTGGAGGGCGTGACGGTGCGGGCGGTCCCGGCGCTCCACGACGGGCGGCGGCTGCCCGTGGGGCCGCACCGGGCCCCCGCGCTCGGCTATGTCGTCGAGGGCGAGGCGCGGACGTACTTCGCCGGGGACACCGGGCTCTTCGACGGCATGGCGGAGGCGGTGGGCCCGGTGGACGTGGCGCTGCTCCCGGTCGGCGGCTGGGGACCGTACCTGGGACCGGGCCACCTGGACGCGGGCCGGGCCGCGCAGGCGCTCGCGGAGCTGTCCCCGGCGGCGGCGGTGCCGGTGCACTACGGCACGTACTGGCCGATCGGGCTCGACGGGGTCCGGCCGCACGAGTTCCACTCCCCCGGCGACGAGTTCGTCCGGCACGCGGCGCGCCTGGCGCCGAAGGTGGCGGTGCACCTGCCGGGGCACGGCGAGCGGGTGCGGCCGGAGGTCGCCCGGTGATCGACGGGGTCGCCCGGTTCCTCACGGTCGTGGGCGAGCTGCCGCCGGAGTCCACGCAGCAGGCGGCCGGCTACCCCTCGCTGTTCCTGCTCGTGGCGCTCGGCGCGCTGGTGCCGGTGGTGCCGACGGGCGCGATCGTCAGCTCGGCGGCGGTGGTGGCCTTCCACCAGACCTCGCCGCTGTCGCTGCTCTTCGTCTTCCTGGTGGCGGCGTCCGCCGCGTGCCTGGGGGACGCGGCGCTGTACTGGCTGGGGCGGCGCGGAGTGCACTCCGACAAGGGCTCGCGGTGGCTGGCCGCGCTGGAGAACCGGGTCACGCCGGAGCGGCTCGCGCACGCGCGGGAGCGGCTCGACACGCACCAGGTGTCGGTGCTCGTCCTGTCCCGGCTCGTCCCGGCGGGCCGGATCCCGGTGATGCTGGCGTGCCTGCTCGCGGAGATGCCGCTGCGCCGCTTCGTCCGGGGGGACGTGGCGGCCTGTCTGGCATGGGCGGCGACGTACCAGCTGATCGGGATCCTGGGCGGTTCGCTCTTCCCGGAGCCGTGGCAGGGGGTCGTGGCGGCGGTGGGCCTGACGGTGCTCGTCGGCGCGGTCCCGTCGCTGTGGCGGCGGGTGCGGGGGACGCGCTCCGGGGCGCCGGGCGGCGCGGACCCGGCCCCGGGTGCCGGGCCGGGCTCCGGCACGGGGGTTCCCGAGGGTCCGGGCGGGTCACGGCACGAGCACCCCTGAGCCGCCGATCGGCAGGTCCCACAGGTCCTCGCGGGCGAGGCCGGCCTCCTCCCAGGCGGCCCTGACCCGGGTGAGGGGTTCGAGGACGGGCTCGGAGGAGAGGACGAAGGTGGCCCAGTGCATGGGCGCCATCCGCCGGGCCCCCAGGTCCCGGTGGGCCCGGACCGCCTCCTCGGGGTCGGTGTGCACGTCGCGGAGCCACCAGCGCGGTTCGTAGGCCCCGATCGGGAGGAGCGCCAGGTCGATGCCGGGGTGGCGGCGGCCGATCTCCTCGAACCAGTGGCCGTAGCCGGTGTCCCCGGCGAAGTACACCCGGTGTCCGGACCGGTCGGTGAGGACCCAGCCGCCCCACAGGGAGCGGCAGGTGTCGGTGAGGGTGCGCTTGGACCAGTGGTGGGCGGGGACGAAGTCGAAGCGGACGCCGTCGAGTTCGGCCGCCTCCCACCAGTCGAGCTCGGTCACCCGGCTGAACCGGCGGCGGGTGAACCAGCGGCCGAGGCCGGCCGGGACGAAGACCGGGGTGTCCCGGGGCAGCCGGCGCAGGGTGGGGGCGTCGAGGTGGTCGAAGTGGTTGTGGCTGATGACGACGGCGTCGACGGCCGGCAGGTCCTCCCAGCGGACCCCGACGGGGGTGATCCGGGCGGGGGTGCCGAGGATGCGGCGGGACCAGACCGGGTCGGTGAGGACGGTGAGGCCGCCGATCCGGACCACCCAGCTGGCGTGTCCGGCCCAGGTGACGGCGAGGGTGCCGGGTCCGGCGGGCGGGAGCGGGCCGGGTTCGAAGGGCAGCAGCGGGATGTCGCGCAGGCCCTCGGGGCGGGGGCGCACGGCTCCCTCGCGGGCGAAGCGGGCCATGGACCGGACGCCGGGGAGGGGCGCGGTGAGCCGGTCGGTGAAGGTGCGGGGCCAGTCGTGCCGCAGCCGGCCGAGGGGCTGGAGGGGGCCCGTGGGGGCCGCGGCACGGTCGGTCTCGTACGGGGCGACTGCCGTCCGTTCGGTCATCTGCGGGCTCCGTTCCGTTCGGCGCTTCATGACGGGCTCGTGGGGCGTCGGCGGGCGGCCGGGATCACCGGAGTTCCTCCAGTGCCGCGCCGAAGTCCGCGAGGGCCCGGGCCACCCGGGGGAGTTCCGGGGGGTCCTCGGCCCCGAGGGCCTCGGTCCGCTCCTCCCCCGTGGTCCCGAGGAACATGCGCGTGCCGAAGCGGACCCGCAGGGCGCCGAGTTCGTCGCCGAAGCGGTGTCCGCCGGCCGCCGGGGCGCCGAGCCGTTCGGTGAGCAGGCCCTCCAGTTCCAGGGAGTCGGTGACGCCCCGGGCGGCGAGTCCGGCCCGCAGCGGTCCGAGGTCGGCGTAGAGGTGGCGGCCGGCCTGCGGGGGCAGGGAGAGGGCGCCGGCGGCGAGGACCGCGCGGTGGGCGGCCCGGGCGAGGCCGGCGTGGACGGCGGTCGCGCGCCGGGCCGGCGCGGTGACGTCCTCGGGTTCGTCGAGGGCGTGGGCGAGGGCGGGGGCGAGCGGGCCGGGGACGACGGAGCCGAGGGCGGTGAGGACGTCGAGGACGCGGGCCCGGGGGTCGGTCCAGCGGTCGGCGCGGGACGGGTCGGTGGGCGGGAAGCGGGCGACGGCGCAGGGCCAGGCGGCGGGGGTGAGCGCGCCGCCGAGGTCGCTGAGGACGGTGACGTCGTCGGGGCACATCTCGGCGGGGCTGACGAGCACGGTGTCGTGCGGGGCGTGGCGGGTGTCGCGCCAGGTCTCGTCGCTGACGACGTGGAGGCCCTCGGCGACGGCGGCCTCGCAGGCCTCGCGGACGAGTTCGGGCGGGGCGACGGTGCCGGTGGGGTCGTCGGCGACGGAGAGCAGCAGGACGCGGGGGTGGCCGCCCTCGGCGCGGATCCGCCGGACGGTCTCCAGGAGGGCGTACGGGTCGGGGACGCCGCCGCACTCGGCGGGGGTGGGCACGTGGTACGCGGGGCGGCCGAGGAGCCGGGCCTGCGGGGCCCACCAGGCGGGACAGGGCCGGGGCAGCAGGAGGTCGCCGCCGTGGGCGGCTATGAGGGCCAGGAGCAGGGCGGGGGCGCCGGGGGCGGCGACCACGTCCTCGGGGTGGGTGCGCAGGCCCCGGCGCCACCAGTGGCCGGCGGCGGCCTCGCGCAGGACGGGCCCGCCGCCGGGCGGCTCGGGTTCGGTGCGTCCGGCGGCGGCGGAGAGGAGGCCGGCGAGCACGGGCGGGACGGGCAGGCCGGTGTCGGGGGCGGGGGGACCGTAGCGCACCGGGCCGCGCCCTTCCGGAGCCTTCTGCGGCATGTCCCGTACCTCCTGAGCGCACGGGGGCGCCGGGCACGGCACCCTCGTGCCCTTTATACGGAGTTTCGGGCGTTTCCGCCGCCCCAGAGGGCGGGGCGGGGGACGGCACCGGCGCCGGCCCGGCCCGGGGCGGGGGACGGTGCGGGCCCGGGCCCGGGGCGGGGCGCGGGCCGCCCCGGGCGGGGTCAGACGACGGTGACGGGGTGGCGCACGACCGCGTTGAACAGATAGCCCTGGGTGTTGTGGACGGCCCGCTCGGGCTGGGTGTTCCCGGCGGCGTCGGTGGTGCGGGAGAGCAGGGTGACCCGCCCGGCGCGGTGCGGGCGCCACGGGGCGCTCCAGCGGACCCAGCCGTCGCGCCGGGGGACGTCGTGGAGCCGGGCGGGCCGCCAGCGGGCGCCGCCGTCGACGGAGACCTCGACCTTCCGCACGGGGGCCAGGGCGGACCAGGCGCGGCCGGTGAGCCGGTGGACCCCGCCCGCCTCCAGGGTGGCGCCGGAGGGGAGCTGGTAGCCCGACTTGAGGGTCTGGCGGCCGAGCGGGGCGCTGCCGCCCTCGGGGTGGGCGTCGCCGAAGAGGCGGTACCAGTCGGTGGACCAGGGCGAGGTCAGCGGGCGGGTGGAGACCTCGATGTCGCCGAGCCACTTGACGGAGGCGATGCCGATCCAGGAGGGAACGACGAGCCGGACCGGGTGACCGTGGTCGTACGGGAGGGGCTCGCCGTTCATCTCGTACGCGAGGATCACGTCGTCCAGGGCCTTGGCGATCGGCAGCGGGCGGCGCACCCGGCCGTAGTCGACGCCGCCGGAGACGTACGGGGCGTCGAGGCCGCGCGGCTGGACGGCGACGGCGTCGCGGGCGATCCCGGCGCGCCGGAGGACGTCGGCGAGGCGGACGCCGCGCCAGCGGGCGGCCCCGACGGCGCCCAGGGTCCAGGCGGTGCCTGTGACGGGCTCGCCCTGCTGGGTGGTGTAGAGGCTGCGGCCGTTCCCGGCGCACTCGATCAGGACGGTCCGGGTGACGGACGGGAGGTCGCGGAGCTGCCCGTAGGTGAGGTGGACGGGGGTGCGGCCGTGGAGCCCGTCGCCCCAGAGCGTCAGGCGCCAGTCGCGGGCGTCGAGGACGGGGGTGGAGGTGTGGTTGCGGACGAAGAAGCGGTCGGCGGGGGTGAGGTACCCGGTGTCCGCGAAGGCGTCGAAGCGGGCCTCGGCGTTGGTGCCCCGGACGGTGAAGTGCTCGGCGGGGAGCGGCTTGACGATCCCGGGCGCGGCGGGTCCCGCCGCGGTCGCCGCCCGCGCGGGGGCCGCGGCGGCGAGCCCGCCGAGGGCGGACACCGCCGGGCCGGCGGCGAGCAGCTTCAGCAGGGAGCGGCGGGCGGGCACGGGCGAGTACGGCACGGGACTCCTCGGCGGACGGAAGGGGAGGGGCCGAACGGGCGGCGCGCCGAATCCTAGGGGCGCGGGACGCGTTCGAACGGTCCGTTCACAGGCCTGTCACAGAGGCTTTGAGGAGCCTGGCATACGGGAGGGAAGGTGGCGGAGGAGACCGGAAAATGCGAGGTAAGGGAGGCTGCGGGGAGAGGGGGCGGACGGGCGGGTGGCGGAGGTGGACGGTCGGGCGGGGGGGGAGGCGGACGGCCGGGTCCTGGGGAGGCGGGTGACTGGACCCCGGGAAGGCGGGTGGCCGCGCACCGACGGGGAACTCCTGCGGCGGCGGGGCCCGTTGGGGTGAGCCGTTGTCCACATGGCAAGACATGGGTCTCATTATCTGATCCGCCCGCATACGGTGGACGCACCCACCCACACCGAGGGAGCCGGTTCCATGACGCACGCCTCCACACCGCCCGCGGCCCACGAGACCGCCGTCTACACCCACGGCCACCACGAGTCGGTCCTGCGCTCGCACAGCTGGCGGACCGCCGCCAACTCCGCCGCCTACCTGCTGCCCGAACTGCGGCCGGGACTGGACGTCCTGGACGTGGGCTGCGGGCCCGGCACCATCACCGCCGACCTGGCCGCGCTGGTCGGGCCGGGCCGCGTGACCGGGGTCGACGCGGCCGAGGACGTCCTGGCGAAGGCCCGCGCCGTCGCGGACGGACGCGGCCTGGAGAACGTCCGGTTCGCCGTGGCCGACGTCCACGCCCTGGACTTCCCCGACGACTCCTTCGACGTCGTCCACGCCCACCAGGTGCTCCAGCACGTCGGGGACCCCGTGCGGGCGCTGCGCGAGATGCGGCGGGTGTGCCGGCCCGGCGGGATCGTCGCGGCCCGGGACAGCGACTACGGGGCCTTCGCCTGGTTCCCCGAACCGCCCGCCCTGGACGGGTGGCTGGACCTGTACCACCGGGTCGCGCGCGCCAACGGCGGCGAACCGGACGCGGGCCGGCGCCTGTTCTCCTGGGCCCGGCGGGCCGGCTTCACCGACATCACGACGACCGCCGGCACCTGGTGCTTCGCCACTCCCGAGGAGCGGGCCTGGTGGAGCGGCCTGTGGGCGGACCGCACGACCGCCTCCGGCTACGCCGGCCTGGCCGTCTCCGGCGGCCACGCGACCGCCGGGGAGCTGGCGGCGATCGCGGAGGCCTGGCGGGAGTGGGGCGGGCGGGAGGACGCCTGGTTCATGGTCCCGCACGGGGAGGTCCTGTGCCGGGTGGCGTGACGCCCCAGGGGTTCGGGCGCATCAGGAACCCGTGCGCGTCCGGCAGGGGCTCGCCGGTGAGGCGCGTCCGAGCCGCCGGGCCCGGTCGGTGCGGCCCGCGGCGGGCCGCCGGGCGGGGCGGCCAGATATTCCGGGCGGCGCGGGCCCCCGCCGTCGTACGGTGACGGGTCGGCGCGCCGCCGTGGCGGGCCGGGGAGCAGGAACACCCGTGGCACAGGGAGTACGAGGAATGGGCACGCAGCACACCTACCGGGTCATCGTCCGGGGCACGTTCGACGGTCTGTCGGAGGAGAGCCGGTCCCGGCTGCTCGCCGAGGCGGACGACCACGGGATGGCGGCGATGCGGTTCACGGAGGAGGGCTCGCTGGCCTACGACCGGACGCTGAAGCACTTCTCGTACCGCGTGGTCGTCGTCTCCGACGCCGAGGACGGCGAGGAGATGGCGGGCGCGCTGGCGGAGGACCGGGTGGAGACGGTGCTCGGGGAGCTGGGCCACGGCCACAAGGAGCTGCGCTCGACCGTGACGGACCTCGACACGATGAAGATCAACTACAAGCGCTGAGGCCGTCGCGCGCTCACGCCCCGGGTTCCGGGGCCGTGATCGCCCAGCGCTCGTGGTCGCGCCAGGCGCCGTCGATGAACAGCATCGCGGGCGAGAACCCCTCCAGGCGGAAGCCCGCGCGGCGGACGAGGGCGCGGGAGGCCGCGTTGCCGGGCTGGATGTTCGCCTCCAGGCGGTGCAGTTCCAGGGGCCCGAAGGCGTGCGCCACGACCAGGCCCAGGGCCTCGGTGAGCAGACCGCGTCCGGCGGCGTGCGCGAAGGCGCCGTAGCCGAGGGCGCCGCTGCGGAAGGCGCCGCGGACGATGTTGTTGATGTTGACGAACCCGGCGATCCGGCCGCCCTCCGCACGCTCGCACACCAGGAAACCGGCGCGCGTCGACTCGCCGAGGAGCACTCCGGCGTAGGCGGCGTACGCCTCGGGCGTGCACGGCGGGAACAGCCAGGGCCGGTGCAGCTCCCGGCTCTCGCGGGCCCGGGCGGTGAACTCCTCGGCGTCGGCCGCCGAGAAGGGCCGCAGGCCCACGCGGGGACCGAGGGCGAGGTAGGGGGTGACGGGGGTCGGGGCGGGATCTCCGGGGGCCGGGCCGGGGACGGAGGAGGGGTACGGGCCTGGGGCGTCGGGCATGCAGTCAGGTTATGCGGGCGGCCCGTACGGCACCGGTCAGCGGCGGACGGCCCGTACGGCACCGGTCAGCGGCGGGCCGTGCGGACGCGGGGCGGGCAGGTCTCGCCCCTGCGGACGACCCCGATCATGACCGTGGTCCGCCGGTCGAGGCCCGCGCCCGCCTCCGGGTACTGGGTGCAGACCTGCCAGCGCGACGGCCAGAGCACCCGCCGGTCCCGGCCGCTCACGTCGTGGACGTCGAGCCGGGTCCGGCGGTCGAGCCGGGTGAAGACCCGCCACAGGCCCAGGCCCAGGAAGTCCGGCACCGTCCGCTTCTCCGTCTCGCCGCCGGCTCCGGCTCCGGTCCCGGGGGCCTCCTCCGCCGAGGACACGGCGACGGCCGCGAGCGCGAGGAGCGCGCCCGCGCCGACGGCGGCGGCCCGCTTCACTTCCGCCTCCGGGCGGGTGGGAAGGCCCCGCCGGACCGGGACGCTCCCGCGCCCGCCGTCCGCTCCCTGTCCCTGGGACTCATCGATCAGGCCCTCTCCTCGTCGTGCCGCGCGGGACGCCGGCCGCGCGGGACGCCGTCGTGGGACCAGAATGAGGGGGACGGGGCTCCACCGTGACGGTGGGAAGAGCCGTACGGGTGACTTGTCAGACAACCGACCCGACTACGGTGGTGCCGGGTACGGGACCGACAGCGAGAAGAGGAGAGGCCGTGGCGGTCAGCGGACAGCGGCGGCGGCCGGTCGTGGCGCTCTACGAGCGGATCGCGGACGCCGTCCACGACGGCACCTATCCGCCGGGCTCCACGCTGCCCTCCGAGCCGAAGCTCGCCGCCGAGCTGGGCGTGAGCCGGCCCGCCCTGCGCGAGGCGCTGCTGCTGCTCCAGGAGGACGGCGTCCTCACCGTGCGGCGCGGGGTCGGCCGGACCGTGAACGACCGGCCGCCCCGGCGGGGGTTCGAGCAGGTCCAGCCGCTGGAGGAGCTGATCGGCGGGGGCGGACCGCTCCGCGTGCGGGCGCTCCTGCGAACGGTCGAGGAGCCGACCGACTTCACCGCCCAGCACCTGCTCGCCCCGGCCCGTGCCGAGCTGCGGTTCTGGGAGTCCGTGCTGGTCGGAGAGGGTGTGGCAGCCGCCCTGAGCCACGAGTGGGCGGCGGACGGCGACCTCCTCGACCGGGTGCACCCCGAGTTCGCGCGGGCCCTGCGGGAGACGGACGCCGTCGGACACCCGGCCGTCTCCATGCTCTCGGTCCTGGTGGGCGCCTCGCGCGAGACGGCCCTCGGCGCGCACAGCGGCATCACGGCGACGCTGCTCGGGCGGCGGCGCGGGGACCAGCTCGGGCGCCCGGCGGACACCCCCGCCGTCCTGGTCACCCAGGTCGTCCGGGTCGGCGAGGTCCCGGTCCTGGCCGCCAAGCACATGCTGCCGACGGGCGCCCCCGCACTGCCGGTGCTCCAGTCCCACTGAGCGGCCCCGAGCCCTTCCCGGCCCCTGTCGGGGGCGTCACAGCGCGCCCCCTTCCCGTGGCGTACACTTCCCCGCCATGCACTTGTCTGACAACCTCACCGCGCCCGCCGCCGCCTCCGTCTCCGACTGGATCCGACGGGCCCCCAAGGCCGTCCTCCACGACCACCTCGACGGCGGGCTGCGTCCCGCGACCATCGTCGAGCTGGCGCGCGAGTGCGGCTACACCGCGCTGCCGACCGAGGACCCGGCCGAGCTCGCGGTCTGGTTCCGGGACGCCGCCGACTCCGGTTCGCTGGAGCGGTACCTGGAGACCTTCGCCCACACCTGCGCGGTGATGCAGACCCGCGAGGCGCTCACGCGCATCGCGGCCGAGTGCGCCGAGGACCTGGCGGCGGACGGCGTCGTCTACGCCGAGGTCCGCTACGCCCCCGAGCAGCACCTCGAAGGCGGCCTGACCCTCGACGAGGTCGTCGAGGCGGTCAACGACGGCTTCCGCGAGGGCGAGCGGCGCTCCGGCGGCCGCATCACCGTCCGCACCCTGCTCACCGGCATGCGCCACACGGACCGCTCCCTGGAGATCGCGCGGCTCACGGTCGCGCACCGGGACAACGGCGTGGCGGGCTTCGACATCGCGGGCGGCGAGATCGGCAACCCGCCGGCCCGCCACCTGCCGGCCTTCCAGCACCTGAAGCGGGAGAACTGCCACTTCACCATCCACGCGGGCGAGGCCGTCGGCGCGGAGTCGATCCACGAGGCCGTGCAGGTCTGCGGCACCGAGCGGATCGGCCACGGCGTGCGGATCACGGACGACATAGCCGAGGACGGCACGCTGGGCCGGCTCGCCTCGTACGTCCGGGACAACCGGATCGCCCTGGAGGTCTGCCCGACCTCCAACCTGCAGACGGGCGCGGCGAAGGACTACGCCACGCACCCGATCGACGAGCTGCGCCGCCTGGGCTTCCGGATCACGCTCAACACGGACAACCGGCTGGTCTCCGGCACCACCATGAGCGAGGAGTTCCAGCACATGGCGGACGCCTTCGGCTACGGCCCGGAGGTCTTCGAGGAGTTCACGGTCGCCGCCCTGGAGGCCGCGTTCCTGCCGCTGCCGGAGCGCCGGCGCCTGATCGACGAGGTCGTGCGCCCGGGGTACGCGGCGCTCTGAGGGCCGTCCGGAGCGGCGGGCCGGCGCGCCACGGCGCCGGCCCGCCTCCAGGATCACTTCTTGAAGGCGTAGTCCAGCAGCTTCTTGACGTCGGCCGTCCGGTTCGCCTCGGAGGACGAGGCCAGCACCGCGCCGATGACCGTCTTGCCGTTGCGGGTGGCCGCGAAGACCAGGCAGTACTTGGCCTGCGGGCCCGAACCGGTCTTCACGCCGATCGTGCCGCTGTACTCGCTCAGCAGCTTGTTCGTGTTGGTCCACGCCATGTACCGGTAGCCACCGCTCTTGGTGGTCACCTTCTGCGACGTGGACTTCGTCGCGACGACGGTGCGGAACGTGGTGTTCTTCATCGCGCTGCTGGCGAGCTTCGTCAGATCGCGCGGGGTCGAGTAGTTCTGCCCGTTGCTTATGCCGTCGAACGAGTCGAAGTGGGTGTTCTTCATGCCGAGGTTCTTGGCCTCGGTGTTCATCTTGCCGATGAACGACTTGACCCGGGCCGCCCGCGTGGTGCCGGTGCCGAACTTGTCGGCGAGGGCGTAGGCGGCGTCGCAGCCCGACGGCAGCATGAGGCCGTAGAGGAGCTGGCGGACGGTCACCTTGTCCCCGACGATGAGCCGGGCCGAGGAGGCGTTCTTGGCGACGATGTAGTCGCTGTAGGCCTTGTCGATCGTGACCTTGGCGTCGAGGTTGAGGCCCTTCTGCGCGAGCACCACCTTCGCGGTCATGATCTTCGTGGTGGAGCCGGTGGCCCGGCGGGTGTCCCCGGCCTTCCCGTACAGCGTCGCGCCCGTCCCGTTGTTCATGACGAAGCCGCCCTGGGCGGTGATCGTCGGGACGGCCGGCGCGGCGTGTGCCTGGCCGGCGAAGAGCCCGCTGGCCAGTACGGCCGAGGCCGTGAACGCGACGGTCACGGCACTGCGCACCCCGAGTGTGGGAGTCTTCAAAGTCTTCTGCCCTTGGATCGATGCCTTCCGGGTCCGCACGGACCCGGTGCACGGAAGACGAGCGAAGGGGCCCCGGGGATGTACGGCGGGGACCGTGAAGTTCCTCGCGTTCCGGGCCGCCCCGGTCGGGGACGGGGGCGGCCCGGAACCCGTCCGGGGTCGGGCGCATCGGCCCGCCGGGGCCAGGCGCGGCACCCGTTCGCGGTCAGGCGCGGCAGCGGAGCATCGTCAGCGGCGGGTTGGCGTCGTGGTCGGCCCAGAACTCCTCGCCGTACTCGCGCACGCCGGCCTCCGCGATCTCCAGGGGCACCCAGGTGATCCCGTCGAACCCGGCCGCCCGCAGGCTCTTCTCCAGGACCTCGCGGCCGGGCGGGTTCGCCTCGAACGAGATCGGCGGGTCGAGGAGCGCGGTGAGCCTCTCGCGCGGCCCGATCTCGGTCTCCTCTCCGAGCGATTCGCACAGGAAGCCGTACTTGGCCAGGGACGGCCCGCCGAAACGGAAGTCCGGGTTCTGCGTGAAGACGAAGAACCCGGCCCCGGCCGCGAGGCTGCGGTGGATGTTCCGGCACATCCGCTCGACGGTGGCGACGCTGTCCGCGTAGTTGAACAGCTGGACCGCGATCGCGAGGTCGAAGGGCTCGTCGAAGGCGCGCAGCTCCGCGACGTCGCCGACCTCGTACCGCGCGCCCAGAGGTTCGGCGTCCTCCAGGGCGCGGGCCGCGTCGACCATCGCGCCGGAGATGTCGACGCCGAGGACGTCGGACGCGCCGCGGCGCTTGAGCTCCCTGCTGTAGAAGCCGGTTCCGGAGGCCAGGTCGAGGACCGACCTGCCCTTCACGTCCCCGACGAGGGCGAGGAAGGCGGGCACTTCCCCGTAGCGCGCGAGGGGGAGGCCCTTGAACCCCTCGAACGCCTCGCCGATCCCGTCGTAGAGCTGACCGCTCATCGTGCTGTTCCCCTCTTCGTGGCGTCGGCCTTCGGGCAGGCCGCGGCCCCTGGCGGGAAGTCTCTCCCCGGCGGTCCGGAGGGCCGTACTGGCGGAACCCACGAAGAGGGCGGGGCCGTTCCGTCGTCGCGCCGAACGTCCGCGCGGAGGAGGGGACTCGGCGGAACCCCTCAGCGCAGGGCCGGTACGTCGAGGGTGAGCGTCCCCGCGTCCGCGTCGAGCACCGCCGGCACGCCGAGCGGCACGGTGAGCGCGGTCGGGCCGTGTCCGAAGCCCAGCTCCTCCACGACCGGCACCCCGAGGCCGCCGAGCCGGTCGGCGAGCACCGCCCGCACCTCCTCGTACGGCCCGCACTCCGCCCAGGAGCCGAGCGCCACGCCCGCGACCCCGTCGAGCCATCCGGACCGCAGGAGCTGGGTGAGGATGCGGTCGAGGCGGTACGGCTCCTCCCCCACGTCCTCCAGGACCAGCAGTCCGCCGCGCGCCGAGGGCCGGGCGTGCGGGGTGCCGAGGTCGGCGGCGAGGAGGCTGACGCAGCCGCCGAGGGTGACGCCCCGGGCGCGGCCCGGCACGAGGGCCCGCGCGGTCTCCGATCCCAGGGTCCGCACCGACTCGGGCGCGAGCAGGGTGGCCCGCAGGGACTCCTGGGTGCGCGGGTCCGACAGGAAGGTGCCCGCGGCGGTCATCGGTCCGTGCAGGGTGGCGAAGCCCGCGCGGACGGCGAAGGCCTCGTGCAGGGCGGTGACGTCGCTGTAGCCGACGAAGGCCTTGGGCCCGGCCGCCCGGACCGCCGCCCAGTCGACGAGGTCCACCATGCGCTGGGCGCCGTACCCGCCGCGCGCGCAGACCACGGCGGAGACCGAGGGGTCGCACCAGGCCTCGGTCAGGTCCCGGGCCCGCGCCCGGTCCGCCCCCGCGAGGTGTCCGAGGGCCGGATGGACGTCCAGGACGTGCGGGGCGACCACCGGCTCCAGGTCCCAGCCGCGCAGCACGTCGAGCCCCGCCCGCAGCCGCTCCTCGGAGACGGGTCCGCTGGGGGCGACGACGGCGACCCGCGCCCCGGGCCGCAGCCGGACGGGCCGCTCCAGTGCGCCGACGGCGAGCGGCTCCCGGGCCCCGGGGCCGGTCACGTGCGGTACTCCAGGTCCGGGACGTCCGCGCGGTCGATGCCGAACGCCTTGACGTACAGGGACAGTTCGGCCTCCAGGGAGCGGACCAGGGCGTCGGCCCCGCGGAAGCCGTGGCCCTCCCCCTCGAAGGCGAGGTAGGCGTGCGGGACGCCCCGGCCGGCCGCGCGGGCGAGCAGGCGCTCGGCCTGCTCGGGCGGGCAGATGACGTCGTCGAGCCCCTGGAGCAGCAGGAACGGGGCCGTGATCCGGTCGACGTGCTCGACGGGCGAGCGCTCCTCGTACCGGCCGGGCACCCGGTCGAAGGGGCCGATCAGCCCGTCGAGGTACCGGGACTCGAAGTCGTGGGTCCCGCCGGCGACCCAGCCCCGGGGGTCGAGGACGGGATAGACGATCGTGCCGCAGGCGTACACGTCCGTGGCGGCGAGGGATGCGGCGGCCGTCCAGCCGCCCGCGCTGCCGCCGCGCACGGCGAGTCGCGCCGGGTCGGCCGTGCCCTCGGCGGCGAGCGCCGTCGCGACGGCCGCGCAGTCCTCGACGTCGACGACGCCCCACTGCTCGCGCAGCCGCTCCCGGTACTCCCGGCCGTAGCCGGTCGAGCCGCCGTAGTTCACCTCGGCGACGCCGATGCCACGCGAGGTGAAGTAGGCGATCTCCAGGTCGAGGACGAGCGGGGCGTGCCCGGTGGGCCCGCCGTGCGCCCGGATCACGTAGGGCGGCAGCTCTCCCTCGGGTCCGGTGAAGGCGGGGTGGCGGGGCGGGTACACCTGGGCGTGGACCTCCCGGCCGCCGGGGCCGGTGAAGGTGCGGAGGCGGGGCTCCGGGTAGTACGCGGGGTCGACGGCGTCGGTGTGCGCGGCGCCGACCGGACGGGCGCGGCCGGTGCGGGTGTCGAGCTCGACGAGTTCGTAGGAGCCGTACGGTCCGGCGGCGACGCCGACCACCCGGGTGCCGTGGACGGCGAGGGCCGGGGTCCACTCGGTCCAGGGGCCGACGGCGTCGACGAGGTCGCCGCGCTCGGGGTCGAGGATCCCGAGGGAGGTGGTGCCCGTGCCGTGGACGACGGCGACGAGCCCGTTCTCCAGGGGCGCGAACCAGCCGTGTCCGATCTTCCAGAGCGGGCCGCCGAACTCCTCGGGGCGGGGACAGAGGACGACCGGTTCGGACAGGGTGCCGTCGTCGCCGACCGGGGCCCGGTAGAGGTTCCACCAGCCGGTGCGGTCGCTGACCAGGAGCAGTCGGCCCGCCGCGTCCCAGTCGGCCTGGGGGATCGACTCGGCCGGTCCGCCGGCGACGGTCCTGGCGTCCCGGAAGGTGCCGTCGGGGGCGACCTCGGCGAGCAGGACCTCGGTGCCGTCCCACGGCATCCGGGGGTGGTCCCAGCCGATCCAGACCGCCCGGCTCCCGTCCGGGGAGAGCCGGGGGCCGGTCACGAACCGGTGCCGCTCTGCGGTGAGTTCGCGCACGGCGGCGCGGTCCCCGGCGGCCGAGCCGTCGAGCGGCACGGCGGCGGGCACCCGGCGCACGTCGGTCGGCGCGGGCCCGGTGAACTCCTCCAGGACGCACCACACCTCGCCCCGGTCCGGGTGGACCACCGGGTCGACCCAGCGCAGTCCGCCGCCGACGGCGGAGACGGGGGTGAGCGGCCGGGGCTCCGCGCCGGGCCCGGCGTCCGGCTCGTACGCGTACAGCCGCTGGTCGGGGAAGTGGCAGAACACCACGAGCGGTCCGCCCTCGGGGCGGTCGGCCGCCGCCCAGGGCCGCCCGCCGTACTCGACGACCCGGCTGCGGACGTTCCACGGGGCGGGCAGCGCGGTCTCCTCCGTGCCGTCGGCCCGCCGCCGCACCAGGGCCCGGCGGCCGCCCTCGGCGGGCCGCGGCGCGGTCCACCACAGCTCGTCGCCGACGGCGCCGGGGTACTCGGGCCGTCCGTCGTGCGCGGCGGCGAGCTCCGCGCCGACGGGCGAGGGCCAGCTTCCGTAGGCGGCCGTGCTCATCGTCTCCGCTCCCCCTGTCACAGGTCCGTTCCCCCTCGTGTCCCATGTTTCCTTGCGTGTCCTGCGTGCGCCGGGTGTCCTAGGCGGTCTTCAGGTAGTGGTCGAGCACCCGGACGCCGAAGTGGAGGGCGTCCACGGGGACGCGCTCGTCGACGCCGTGGAAGAGCGCCGCGTAGTCGAGGCCCGGGGGCAGCTTCAGCGGCGAGAAGCCGTAGCCGGTGATGCCGAGCCGGGAGAACTGCTTGGCGTCGGTGCCGCCGGACATGGTGAACGGCAGGACGTGCCCGTCCGGGTCGAAGCGCTCGACGGCGGCCCGCAGCTTGGCGAAGGTCGGGGAGTCGACGGGGGCCTCCAGGGGCACCTCGCGGTGGTGGAACTCCCACTCCACGTCCGGTCCGGTGAGCCGGTCCATCGTCTCGACGAACTCCTCCTCGGCGCCCGGCAGCATCCGCCCGTCCACGTACGCGACGGCGGTGCCCGGGATGACGTTGACCTTGTAGCCGGCGTCGAGCATCGTCGGGTTGGCGCTGTTGCGGACGGTCGGCGCGACGAGGGCGGCGGCGGGGCCGAGCTTGTCGAGGAGGAGGTCCGTGTCGAAGTCGGGGGCGTGGGTGTCGATCTCGATCCCGTACAGCGCGGCCAGTTCGGTGAGGGCGGCGCGGACGGTGGCGGTGAGCCGGACGGGCCAGGTGTGGGCGCCGATCCGGGCGACGGCGGCGGCGAGGCGCGTGACGGCGTTGGCCGTGTTCACCTTGGAGCCGTGGCCGGCGCGGCCGTGGGCGGTGAGCCTGAGCCAGGCGGTGCCGCGCTCCCCCGCCGCGATCGGGTAGAGGGTGGTGCCGGGCTCCGGGTGGAAGCTGAACGCCCCGGACTCGCTGATGCCCTCCGTACAGCCCTCGAAGAGCGCCGCGTGCCGGTCGGCGAGGAAGCCGGAGCCGTCGGCGGCGCTGTCCTCCTCGTCGGCGGTGTAGGCGAGGACGACGTCCCGGCGCGGCCGGACGCCCTGCCGGGCCCAGGAGCGGACGACGGCCAGGACCATCGCGTCCATGTTCTTCATGTCGACGGCGCCGCGCCCCCACACGAGGCCGTCGCGGACCTCGCCGGAGAAGGGGTGGACGGCCCACTCGGCGGGGTCGGCGGGCACCACGTCCAGGTGGCCGTGGACGAGGAGCGCGGGGGCCGCGGGGTCGGTGCCGGGGATGCGCGCCACGACGTTGGTGCGGCCGGTGGTGCGCTCCAGGAGGGTGGGCTCGATCCCGGCGGCGGCGAGCCGCTCGGCGACGTACTCGGCGGCGGGGCGCTCGCGGCAGTCGCCGCCGCCCCGGTTGGTGGTGTCGATGCGGATGAGCTCGGAGGTGAAGGTGACCACCTCGTCGAGCGCCGTCGCGTCCGGTTCCCGGACCTCCTCAGCCATACTGCTCCTCCACCGCGGCGGAGACGATGGTCGTGACCGCCTTGAACGTACGGATTGCCTCGTACATGGTCCCGCTCGTGTACGCGACGCGCCGCTCCCCGCTGCGCGCCACGCCGGGAACCACCGTGGCGGCGGCGCCCAGGTGCTCGGCGTCGAACTCGACCTCCACGGTGAAGGGCCCGCCCCGGACCGGCTCGTACCGCACGGCGAGCCCGGCGCCGGCCTTCGCCGCGGCCCGGATGTCGGCGGCGGTCCTGGCCGGGGGGCGGCACACCGCCGCGTACCGCGAGACGTGGTCCTTGACGGCGACCTTGGGGGCCTCGGGGGCGTAGCCGAGGGCGTCCTCGCAGGTCAGGTCGTCGCCGGTGACCAGGACGACGGGGACGCCGTACTCCGCGACCACACGGGCGTTGAGCAGTCCCTCGCTCGCCCGTTCGCCGTCGAGCCAGACGGCGGTGATGGAGTTGGCGAGGTAGGTGTGGGCGAGGACGCCCTCGGTGCCCGCGCCCGTGTGGTACCCGACGAAGGCGATGCCGTCGACGTCGCCGTGCTGCACGCCCTCGACCATGGAGAGGGACTTGTGCCGACCGGTGAGCATCTCGGCCCGCTCGTCCAGTCCCTCCAGGAGCAGGTTCCGCATGGTCCAGTGCGCCTCGTTGATCAGCACCTCGTCGGCGCCGCCGTCGAAGAAGCCGAGCACCGCCGCGTTCACGTCGGACGTGAACATGGAGCGGCACCGCTCCCACTGGGGCGTGCCGGGCAGCACGTCGGCAGGCCAGGTCACACCGGTCGCGCCCTCCATGTCGGCGCTGATGAGGATCTTCATATCCGGCACCGTACGCGCCGCCCGGCACCCGTACCACCCCTGTGGAAAACCACCGTTGGAGTGGACCAATGACACGGACCGGGCGTCGGCAGGGGGGACGCGGCGGGTTCCGGTCGGCTCCTGGACGCCGTACCGCTGAAACGGGTGAAACTTCACCAAGGGGTGTGTATAGGCTGTCGGCCGCAGTTCCCGTACCCGACCCTCGGAGAGCCCCGGTGACCATCGCCTTCACCCCGTCCGACACCACGCCCGCCGAGGCCGGGCCCGCCGTCCCCGAGCCCGCCGTCCCCGGTTCCGCCGTCCCCGGACCTGCCGAGGAGCCCGCCGGCCCCGTCATGGCGGAGGAGCCCGAGTTCTGGGAGCCCTCGGCACCGGAGCCCCGGGACGGGGAGGACGCCGAGGACCGGGAGGAGACCGAGGACCGGGAGGACGCCGAGGACGGGGACGCCGGAGAGCCCGACCCCGTCGTCGTCCGCGACGCCCGCGACTTCGGCGTCTACGCCCGCACCGGCGGCTGGGCCTTCGCGCTCAAGGTGGCGCGGAGCGTGCGGCCCGGCGGCCAGCCCGCCGAGGGCACGGCCGCGACGAAGGTCTCCGCGAAGGCCTTCGCCCGGCTCGCGGAGTGCTCGCCGGAGCGGGTCATGCGCCACTACAAGGCCTGGGACATGGCCGCCGACGACGGTCTGGTGCCCCAGTTCGAGGTCCTGGTCCCCGGCGAGGACGTCGAGCTGCCCGACGCGGACGTCTGGATCTCGTACTACTCCTCGCGCAACGGCGCGACCTCCGTGCGCGGGCAGGCGATCAGCGCGGCGGCCGAGGCCGAGGGCATCCGGCCGACGAAGGCCCTCGAGGTCGCGGAGAACCCGACGGCGCTGCGGGCCGCGATCCTCGCCGACCCGGGGACGGCGGAGGCCGCGCGCGGCGCGCTGCTCGACCGGATGAAGGAGGACCCGGCCCTCCAGACGGAGATGGCCCGCGCGATCGCCCGCACCGGCGACCTGAAGAAGGCGGTGGCGAGCGAGGCGAAGGCGGCCGACCGCATCGGGTACGTGCGGCAGATCGTGGAGAACGGGCAGATCAAGACCCCGGCGGGGCAGACCGTGGAGGCGCCGCCCGAGCTGCGGGCGGAGGCCGAGCGGCACCTGTCGCTGCTCGACGAGCTGGACGACTCGGAGGAGGCCGGCGAGTGGGCCGGCGAGGCGTACGACGCGGTCAAGGGGCTGGTGGCCAAGGCCGTCGAGGAGGACCCGGCGCTGCGCGTCCAGGAGCGGCGGACGAAGTTCTACAACAGCCTGCAGAAGGCGACGAAGGTCTTCGAGGAGCTGACGCTGGACGAGGTGATGGAGGAGGACATCTACGAGGCCGACATGCTCCAGCGCCTCGAAGCCCTCCAGGACGCGATCGGCACCTGTATCAGCGCGCTGCGCAAGGCGTCGCCCGCCTCCTGAGGACCGTCTTTTGAGGACCGCCTCCTGAGCCGAGCACCGCCCCCGAGCACCGCCTCCGGTGCGCAGGGCCCGGTGAAGGCCCGTTCGACCGGTCGGCCCCGGCCCCCGCCCCGCGGCGGGCGGCCGGGGCCCGTCGTTCCGCTCAGTCCTGGTGGCCGAGCTGGAGGTCGCGCTCGGTGCGGCCCCCGCCGGCCACCTGGAGGACGGTCGCGACGGGCGGGTACCCGGCGGCGATGACCGTGTACTCGCCGGAGGACAGGTCGACGAACCGGAAGGTCCCGTCGGCCCCGGTGGTGAGGGTGTCGACGACGTTCCCGGCCGCGTCGAGCAGGGTGACCCGGGCGTCCTCCACCGTGCGCCCGCCGCCGGCCCGCACCGTCCCGCGCAGCACCGCGCCACCGGCCAGTTCGATGTCCTGGCGGGTCTCGCGGGAGGCCTGGACGCTCACCGGGAGCGCGGCGGGCCGGAAGGCGGGGGCGCTGGCGGCGAGCGTGTACTCGCCCGCGACCAGTTCCGTGATGACGTACCCGCCCTCGCGTCCGCTGCGGGTGGAGGCGACGACCTCGCCGCGCACGTCGGTGAGGGTGACGGCCGCGTCCCGCACGGGCGTGCCGTCGGCGGTGACGACGCTGCCCGCGAGCCGCCCGGCGCCGCCGAGGACGACGTCGAGCTCCACCGGGCGGTCCCCGACGGTGACGGAGACGGCCTGCGGCTGGTGGCCGCCGGCCGCCGCGATCAGGACGTAGGCGCCGCCGCCGGGCACGCTCAGCGCGTACCGGCCGTCCTCGCCGCTCGCGCCGCGCCCGATCTGCCGCCCCTGGACGTCGATGAGGGTGAGGGCGGCGCGGGGGACGCGGCTGCCGTCGTGGTGCTGGACGGTGCCGCAGACCGGGAGCCCCGAGTGCGGCGGGGCCGCGGCCGGAGCGGGTTCGGGGGCGGCGTGCCGGGCGTGCGGGACCGCCCGGGTGGCGAAGTCGGCGGCCTCGGTGGTGGGGGTGGGGTGGGACACCAGCGGTTTCTCCTTGAGGAAGAAGGCGAGGACGAGGCCGAGCACGAGGACCGGCACGAGGTAGAGGAAGATGCGCGGCATCGCGTCCGCGTACGCCTGGACGTAGGCGTCGCGCAGGACGGGCGGCAGGATGTGCACCGTCTGCGGGGTGATCGACTCGGCCGGGAGCGGGGCGCCGGAGCCGTTCGCGGGCAGGACGCCGGCGAGCCGGTCGCCGAGGGCGTCGTCGAGCCGGGAGGCGAAGAGGGTGCCGAAGATCGCGGCGCCGACGCTGCCGCCGATCTGGCGGAAGTAGGTGTGGGCGCTGGTGGCGGTGCCGAGGTCGGCGGGGCGCACGGAGTTCTGCACGGCGAGCACGAGGACCGGCATGACCAGGCCGATGCCGGTGCCGAGGACGGCCTGCCAGAGGCTGTGCTGGAGGCGCGGGGTGTCGGCGTCCATGTGGGAGAGCAGCCACATGCCGAGGACGGAGAGGGCGCCGCCGGCCACCGGGTAGGCCTTGTAGCGGCCGGTGCGGCTGATGAGCCGGCCCGAGACGACGGAGGCGACGACGATGCCGCCCATCAGGGGCAGCATCAGGAGGCCGGACTCGGTGGCGGTGGCGCCCTCGACCATCTGGAGGAAGCTGGGCAGGTAGCTGGCGGCGCCGAAGAGGGCGATGCCGACGACGGCGCCGACGAGGGCGGTGACGGTGAAGACGGAGTCGCGGAAGAGCCGGAGCGGGATGAGGGGTTCGGGCGCGAAGCGCTCGACGACCAGGAAGAGCAGGGTGGTTCCGACGGCGCCGCAGGCGAGGGCGAGGACGACCCGGGAGTCCCAGGCGTACTCGGTGCCGCCCCAGCTGGTGAGCAGGACCAGGCAGGTGGAGGCGGCGGCGAGGAGCAGGGCGCCGAGGACGTCGAAGCGCGCGCGTGCGGCGGGCTTGGGGAGCTTGAGGACGGTGGCGACGACGGCGAGGGTGACGAGCCCGAAGGGCACGTTGAAGTAGAAGCACCAGCGCCAGGAGACGTGGTCGGTGAAGAAGCCGCCGAGCAGCGGTCCGGCGACGGAGGCGAGTCCGAAGGCGGCGCCGATCATGCCCATGTACCGGCCGCGCTCCCGGGGCGGCACGATGTCGGCGATGATCGCCTGGACGCCGATCATGAGGCCGCCGGCGCCGATGCCCTGGACCGCGCGGAAGGCGATGAGCTGGTCCATCGTCCGGGACCAGCCGGCGAGGCCGGAGCCGATGACGAAGACGACGATGGCGAAGAGGAAGACGCCCTTGCGGCCGAGGAGGTCGCCGAGCTTCCCGTAGACCGGCAGGCCGATGGTGGAGGTCAGCAGGTAGGCGGTGATCGCCCAGGACATCCGATCCAAGCCCTGGAGTTCGCCGACGATCTTCGGCAGGGCGGTGGCGACGATCATCTGCTCCAGGGCGGCGAGGAGCAGGGCGAGCATGAGGCCGAGGAAGACGAGCCGGACGCGGCGGGGGTCGAGGGCGTCCGGTCCGGGACCGGGGGCCGGCGCGGGTCCGGCGGGCGGGGCGAGCGGCTCCGTACCCGCCGCGACCGCCGCGACGGCCCCGCCGCCGCCGGCGCCCGTGGCGTCCTCGGTGTTCTTCACCACGGTGACCGCACCCACGTGTCTGCTCCCCTCGTCACGGCGTCTGCGCCGCGCCATTCTTCGCATCGGGCGCGAAGGGGGAGCAAGTCGGGCGGTGCGGGAGGCCGGAGGGGCCCCGGGCGGCGAACGGCCCCGGGAGGCGGCGCACTTGGGTCGCTCATCAGCGCGTTTACGAGAGGGCCCGCGCCCCCGGCGCGCGCGGGCGCGGTCACGGGAGGCGCGGGCGATCCACTCGAACCGGTGAACGCTCCGGACTGCCGCTCACGCCCCGGGCACCGCCCCTTCCGGTCCGGGCGTTCGCCCTCCCGGTCCGGGCGGCGCCCCGCCCGCTCCGGGCGCTACTTCTCGACCTCGGCCGCGAGTCCGGCGAGGACGAGGTCGTAGATCCGGCCGAGCCCCTTGGGCGCGAAGGTCTTCTCGAAGAAGCCGCCGATGCCCCCGGCGCCGTTCCAGACGGTGGTGACGACCGCGCGGGACCTGCCCTCGCCGGCGGGCGTGACGGTCCAGGTGGTGACCATGGAGGAGTTGCGGTCCTTCTCGACGAGCTGCCCGTCGGTGGGCTCGCTCACCTCCAGGAGGCAGTCGCGGACGCGCTTGCTGGTGGCCTGGAGCTTCCAGTGGACGAGGGTGCCCTCGCCGTCGCCGCCCTCGCGCACCTCGTACTCGCTGAAGTGCTCGGGGAGCAGCTTCGCGCGCGTGCCGCTGTAGTCGGCGAGGGCGTCGAACACCGTCTCGGCGTCCGCGGCGATGATCCGTTCCGTCGTGGCCTCGACCTGCGCCATTGACTTCCTCCAGCTCGTGGTTGCTCGGGGTTGCGGGCCAAGCGAACCACGTGCGCTCCGGCGCGCGAAATCCGGGTTGCGACGATCAAGGGAACAAGTGTTCTATTCTGAGCGAACGGCCGGACCCGAGCGATCGAGGAGGCGTTCATGCGCTGGGACAATCTGGGCGACAGAGCGGCGAACCCCTCGGCCTCCCCGCCCCCCGCCGACCTCGCCCTGTTCGGTGCGGACGCGGTCACCAGCCGGACCTTCGACACTCCCGAGTTCCGGGGCGTCACCTTCCACGAGGTGCGGGCCCGGTCGATCCTGAACCGGGTCCCCGGCGCCTCCCGGATGCCGTTCGAATGGACGGTCAATCCCTACCGGGGCTGCACGCACGCGTGCGTGTACTGCTTCGCCCGCCGGTCCCACGCCTATCTGGACCTCGACACCGGCCTCGGCTTCGACTCCCAGATCGTCGTCAAGGTCAACGCCGCCGAGCTGCTCGCCCGTCAGCTCGCCTCGCCCCGCTGGCAGGGCGCGCACATCGCCATGGGCACCAACGTCGACTGCTACCAGCGGGCCGAGGGGCGGTACGGCCTGATGCCGGGCGTCCTCACCGCCCTGCGCGACCGCGCCAACCCCTTCTCGATCCTCACCAAGGGCACCCTGATCCTGCGCGACCTGGAGCTGATCGCCCAGGCGGCCCGGGTCACCGAGGTCGGCGTCTCGGTCTCCGTCGGCTTCACGGACCGGGAGCTGTGGCGCACGGTCGAGCCCGGCGCCCCCTCCCCGCAGAGCCGCCTCGACGTCGTCCGCGCGCTGGTCGGGAACGGCATCGACTGCGGGGTCCTGATGGCCCCCGTGGTGCCCTTCCTGAGCGACCGCCCGGAGCAGTTGCGCGCGACGGTCCGCGCGGTGGCCGAGGCCGGGGCGAGCTCGGTCACCCCGCTCGTCCTGCACCTGCGGCCGGGCGCCCGCGAGTGGTTCGCGGAGTGGCTGGGCCGCCACCACCCGGGCCTGGTGCGGCGGTACGAGCGGATGTACGCGGACGGGGCCTACGCGCCGACCTGGTACCAGCGCCGGATCACCCGTCAGGTGCACGAGTTCGCCGCCGAGTTCGGCATGGGTCCCGCGGGGCGGGACGGGACGCGCGGGACCGCCCCGCCGGAGGAGCCGGAGGCGGCGGCCGCCCCGGAGCAGCTCACCTTCCTCTGAGCCCGCCGGAGCCCTCGCGGCCCGCCGGAGCCCCCGGCGGCCGGGCCGATCATCGGACCGAACCGTCTGACACGCCGTCCGCTCCCCTCCTTTCGGGTCAACTCCGGGCGGAACGGGTCCCGCCGGGCCCCGTTCGAGGCACAAAGGCCCTATGACCCCACGCGCAGGAATGCTGATCGCCGCTGGAGCGCTGGTGGCCGGGACGGTCACCGCGCTGCCCGCCGCGCCCGCGGACGCCGTCGAACCGGCCCCCCGCCCGCTCCCCCGGCTCGCCTGGACCGACTGCGCCACCAAGGCGTACCCGAAGCTCCAGTGCGCCACCCTGGAGGTGCCGCTCGACCACGACGACCCGGCCGGGCGGAAGGTGACGCTCGCCCTGACCCGGGTCCAGCACACCGCGGAGACCTTCCAGGGGCCGCTGCTCGTGAACCCGGGCGGGCCCGGCGGCAGCGGGCGCGGCATGGCGGGGTACGTGGCGGCCTCGCTGCCGCCCGAGGTGGCCGCCCAGTACGACGTGATCGGCTTCGACCCGCGCGGGGTCGGGAAGAGCGAGCCCGCGCTCGACTGCCTGCCCGGCCACTTCGCCCCGGTGCGCCCCGACTCGGTGCCGCGCGGCTCCCGGGCCGAGCGGACGGGGACCGAGCGGGCGCGGGCCTTCGCGGCGGCCTGCGGCGAGAAGTACGCCGACGTGCTGCCGCACGTCGACACGGTGAGCACGGCCAAGGACCTGGACGCGATCCGGGACGCGCTCGGCGCACCGAGGCTCAACTACCTCGGCTACTCGTACGGCACCTACCTGGGCGCCGTGTACGCGCGGCTCTTCCCGGACCGGGTGCGGCGCATGGCGCTCGACTCTGTCGTCGATCCGCACGGGGTCTGGTACGAGGGCAACCTCGGGCAGAACCTCGCCTTCGACGCGCGGCACAAGGACTTCATGGCGTGGGTGGCCCGGTACGACGCCACGTACCGGCTGGGCACCGACCCGGCGGCGGTCGAGGCCGCCTGGTACCGGATGCGCGACGCGGTGCGCGCGGAGCCGGCCGGCGGGAAGGTCGGGCCGGGCGAGCTGGAGGACGCCTTCCTGCCCGGCGGGTACTACGACGGCTACTGGCCCAAGCTGGCGAGCGCCTTCTCCGCGTACGTCAACGAGGGGGACACCGGCCCGCTGGTCGAGGCGTACGAGCGGTACGGGGAGGCCGACGCGGCCGCCGACAACGGCTACTCGGTCTACGCGAGCGTGCAGTGCCGGGACGCGGGCTGGCCGCGCGACTGGAACGTCTGGCGCAAGGACGCGTGGGAGACGCACGCCAAGGCGCCGTTCTCGTCCTGGAACAACACCTGGTACAACGCGCCGTGCGCGTTCTGGCCGGTGGAGTCCCTGACCCCGCCGGACGTCTCCAACGACCGGGTGCCGCCGGCCCTGGTGCTCCAGGCGACGGACGACGCGGCGACGCCGTACGAGGGCGGGGTCGCGCTGCACCGGCTGCTGCGCGGCTCCCGTCTGGTCGTGGAGGAGGGCGGCGGCAACCACGGCGTGACGCTGGCCGGGAACGACTGCCTCGACGGCCACCTGGCCGCCTACCTGGCCACCGGGAGGCTCCCGCGCGGCGCGGACGGCGCCGAGGCGGACGCGGTCTGCGCCGCGCTTCCGGAGCCGGAGCCCGAGCCCGTCGTCACCTCCGGGTCGAAGCCCCCGGAGAAGCGCGGCGCACGCGCGGCCGCCGCGCGCACGGAGCCGACCGGCGCCACGCTGCACGGCCTCCTGGGCCACGTGCGCTGAAAGGGCCGGGGGGAGGGCTCCACGGAGCCGTGCTCCCCTTCCCTCAGGCGCGGTCGGCCGCGCGCTCCGGGCCGAGCAGGCCCAGGGAGCGCGCGGCCGCCGCGCCGAGGCGCGGGTGGGGCAGGGCGGCCTCCAGGGCGGGGCGGGCCCGGGGGTCGCCGAGGGCGCCGAGGCCCTCGACGCAGGCGAGGCCGACCCGCCAGTGGGGGTCGCCGGCCGGGAGGCGCCGTTCGAGGACGGCGATCAGGGCCGGCACGGACTCGGGGGCGCGCAGTTCGGCGAGCAGCCGGACCGGCAGCAGGGCGTAGGCGGCCCGGAGTTCGTTGGTGGCGAGGGCGGCGGCGGCGCGGGCGGTGCGCGGGTCGCCGAGCCGGGCCAGGGCGTGGGCGGCGGTGACGCAGCGCTCGGGGTCGCGGTGGTTGAGGAACAGGACGAGGGCCTCGAAGGCGCGCGGGTCGCCGGCGACGCCGAGGGCGTAGGCAGCGACCTCGCGGGCCCAGAGCGGCCGGCCGGGCTCGGTGAGGACGCGGTGCAGCTCCTCGGGGTCGCCGGGCAGTTCCGCGGGGTCTCCGGTTTCCGCGAGCCGGCCGAATGCCGCCGGGACTTCTCCGGTGCCATTCCCGATCTCGTCGCGCAATCGATCGATCATCGAGCAGAATTCCGGATCCTCGGCGTATTCCATGAATCCGAGCCTATCCGCGATCCAGATCACATCTTCTCGACTTCCCGGGACTGGCGCGCTCGTTACCCGCCGGTTATTCTCAGGTGAGCGGGTCAACCCCCGCTTCTCACAACGGCCTGGTGACGCAGCCGTGGTGAGCGTACGTCGGTTCGGCAGTTTCGACGCGGCTCCGGGACAGAGCCCGTCGCCCCCTTTCCCATCGGGCGCCGCCCTTTTCCACGGGCTCCTTCCCGTGCGTTTCCCGCGATTCTCCTCGCGCCCGCGCAATTCCGCGGCACCACCCGCACGCACTGCCCTCAGTCGTCACTCTTCCTCTCTGGAGTCCCCTGATGGACACCCCTCTCTCCACCATCGCCGTCGTCGGTCTCGGCACCATGGGCACGGGCATCGCCGACGTCCTCGCCCGGGCCGGCCGCGAGGTCATCGGCATCGACGTCAGCGACGCCGCCGCCGCCCGGGCCGTCGCCGCCCTGGAGGCCTCCACCGCCCGCGCCGTGGCCCGCGGGCGGATCACCGAGGACGAGCGGCAGGACGTCCTGGCCCGCTTCCGCACCTACTCCGACCTCCAGGCGGCGGCCGGGGCCGACCTCGTGATCGAGGTCGTGCCGGAGTCGTACGAGGCGAAGCAGGAGGTCTTCCGGGCCCTGGACGGCATCGTCCGGCCCGACGCGATCCTGGCCACCGGCACCAACGCGCTCTCCGTCACCCGGCTCGCGGCCGACTCGGCGCACCCGGAGCGGGTCCTCGGCCTGCACTTCTTCACCCCGGTCCAGGCCATGAAGCTGGTCGAGGTGGTCTCCTCGGTGCTGACCGACCCGCGGGCCGTCGACGCCGTCACCCGGCTCGCCCAGGACCTCGGCAAGGAGCCGGTGGCCGTCGGGGACCGGGCGGGCTTCATCGCGGACGGGCTGCTCTTCGGCTACCTGAACCAGGCCGCCGCCATGTACGAGGCCAAGTACGCCTCCCGCGAGGACATCGACGCGGCGATGAAGCTGGGCTGCGGCCTGCCGATGGGCCCGCTGGCGCTGCTCGACCTGATCGGCGTGGACACGGCCCGCACGGTCCTGGAGGCCATGTACGCCTCCTCGCACGACCGGCTGCACGCCCCGGCCCCGATCCTCAAGCAGCTCAGCGAGGCGGGCCTGACCGGCCGCAAGGCGGGCCGCGGCTTCTACACGTACGCGGCGCCGGGCTCCGACGAGGTGGTGCGCGACGCGCTGACCCCGCTGACCTCGGCGGAGAGCGCCGGCGGGCGCGAGGTCCGCTCGGTCGGCGTCGCCGGCTCGGGCACCATGGCCTCCGGCATCGCGGAGGTCTTCGCCAAGGCCGGGTACGAGGTCGTACTCGCCGCCCGTTCCCAGGAGAAGGCGGACACCGCCAAGGCCCGGATCGCCAAGTCCCTGGAGCGCTCGGTGTCCAGGGGCCGGACGACGGCCGAGGCCCGGGACGCCGTGCTCGCCCTGATCACCCCGGCCGGCACGCTCGACGCCTTCGCCGAGGTCGACCTGGCGGTCGAGGCGGTCGCGGAGGACCTGGAGGTCAAGCAGGACCTGTTCGCGCGGCTCGACAAGATCTGCAAGCCGGGCGCGGTGCTCGCCACCACGACCTCCTCGCTGCCGGTCGTGGCCTGCGCCCGGGCCACCTCCCGCCCGCAGGACGTCATCGGGATGCACTTCTTCAACCCGGCGCCCGCGATGAAGCTGGTGGAGATCGTCCGCACGGTCCTGACCGGCGACGACGTCCACGCCACCGTCCGCGAGGTCACCGCGAAGATCCGCAAGCACCCGGTGGACTGCGGCGACCGGGCCGGCTTCATCGTGAACGCGCTGCTCTTCCCGTACCTGAACAACGCGATCAAGATGGTCCAGGAGCACTACGCGACCCTGGACGACATCGACGCGGCCATGAAGCTGGGCGGCGGCTACCCGATGGGGCCGTTCGAGCTGCTCGACGTGGTCGGCCTGGACGTCTCGCTCGCGATCGAGCAGGTCCTGCACCGCGAGTTCCGCGACCCCGGCCTCGCCCCGGCCCCGCTCCTGGAGCACCTGGTGGCGGCCGGCTGCCTGGGCCGCAAGACGGGTCGCGGCTTCCGCGAATATGCCCGACGCTGAGCCCCGCACCCCCGGTTGGGGCGGGCTCCTGAGCCCCTCGGGCACCCCCGGTGCCCCGGCGGGCCCCCCGCCCCCACCTGGGCACACTTCCCCCCCGATGCAGTACGTTCGGACCATGCCCAAGGCCGCGAAGTCACCCCGTGCCACCTCCCCGTCCGACGCTCCGGAGAGCGCGGCGGGCACCCGTGCCGCCGCGCAGCGGCTCAAGATGCGCCGGGAGCTCGCCACCGCCGCGATGGAGCTGTTCGCGACCAAGGGGTACGAGGCCACCACGGTGGACGAGATCGCGGCCACGGCCGGGGTCGCGCGGCGGACCTTCTTCCGGCACTTCCGGTCCAAGGAGGAGGCGATCTTCCCCGACCACGACGACACCCTGGTGCGGGCGGAGGCGGTGCTGAACGCGGCGCCGCCGCACGAGCACCCGCTCGACACGGTGTGCCGGGGGATCAAGGAGGTCATGAAGATGTACGCGGGGTCCCCCGCGGTCTCCGTGGCCCGCTACCGGCTCACCCGCGAGGTGCCGACCCTGCGGGAGCGGGAGATCGCCTCGGTGGCCCGCTACGAGCGCCTCTTCACCCGCTACCTCCTCGGGCACTTCGACGAGCGCGACCACCACGACGGCAACGACGACCCGCTGCTCGCCGAGGTGGCCGCCTCGGCCGTCGTCACCGCCCACAACCACGTGCTGCGCCGCTGGCTGCGGGCGGGCGGCCAGGGCGACGTGGAGACCCAGCTCGACCACGCCTTCGCGATCGTCCGGGAGACCTTCGGATCGGGCATAGGCGCCGGCCGGCCGGCTCCGTCCGCCTCCTCCCCCGCCGCCGCCCCGGAGGCACGGGAGGAGGCCTCCGCGCCCGCCGTCCGGGCCTCCGCCACCGGTGACGTGGTGGTGGCCGTGGCGCGCACGGACGCGCCCCTCGACGAGGTCATGCGGACCATCCAGAAGGCGCTCGGCACCGTCTGAGCCCCTTCCACCGCGAGGGCCGTTCCCGAATTCCGGGAACGGCCCTCGTCGTGTTTGCCCAGCTCGGAGCCGTTTCAGGGCATGATTCGATCGATCATCGCTCATGTGTGACCACCAGATTGCATCTGAGTGAAATTGTTGGCACCCAGTGCCTTGTCAGGTGACACGGCGTGCCATACGTTGATGTTGTCCGGGCGGCCGGCGCACGGAGGTCCACCTCGTGCGCCGGCTGTCCCCACAAGCCGACGGCTCGTGCGCCCGGACGCCTGCGTCACAGGCAACCCCGCGCCCGACCGGCGCCGCGCCACCGCACGACCCAGCCGAACCGACGGCACACCTCCACAGCAGCACTCACCGCCGTAACCCTCAGGCGTCCTCCCCGGACGCTCACCGCCGGAGGCAACCCGTGAAGGAAATCCTGGACGCGATCCAGTCCCAGACTGTGACATCGAGCGGCTCCGCCGCGGTCACGTCCGCCGACTTCGCGAACATCAAGCTCCCCGAGTCGTACCGCGCCGTCACCGTCCACAAGGACGAGGCGGAGATGTTCACCGGACTCGCCAGCCGCGACAAGGACCCGCGCAAGTCGCTCCACCTGGACGACGTCCCGCTGCCCGAGCTCGGCCCGGGCGAGGCGCTCGTCGCCGTCATGGCCTCCTCGGTCAACTACAACTCGGTCTGGACCTCGATCTTCGAGCCGGTCTCGACCTTCGGCTTCCTGGAGCGCTACGGCCGCCTCTCCGAGCTGACCAGGCGCCACGACCTGCCGTACCACGTCATCGGCTCCGACCTCGCGGGCGTCGTGCTGCGCACCGGCCCCGGCGTCAACTCCTGGAAGCCCGGCGACGAGGTCGTCGCGCACTGCCTCTCGGTCGAGCTGGAGTCCTCGGACGGCCACAACGACACGATGCTCGACCCCGAGCAGCGCATCTGGGGCTTCGAGACCAACTTCGGCGGCCTGGCGGAGATCGCCCTCGTCAAGTCCAACCAGCTCATGCCCAAGCCGGGCCACCTGAGCTGGGAGGAGGCGGCGGCCCCGGGCCTCGTCAACTCCACCGCGTACCGCCAGCTCGTCTCCCGCAACGGCGCCGGCATGAAGCAGGGCGACAACGTCCTGATCTGGGGCGCCAGCGGCGGCCTCGGCTCGTACGCCACGCAGTTCGCCCTGGCCGGCGGCGCCAACCCGATCTGCGTCGTCTCCTCCCCCGAGAAGGCCGACATCTGCCGGTCCATGGGCGCCGAGGCGGTCATCGACCGCAACGCCGAGGGCTACAGGTTCTGGAAGGACGAGAACACGCAGGACCCGAAGGAGTGGAAGCGCTTCGGCAAGCGCATCCGCGAGCTGACCGGCGGCGAGGACATCGACATCGTCTTCGAGCACCCGGGCCGCGAGACCTTCGGCGCGAGCGTGTACGTCACCCGCAAGGGCGGCACCATCACCACCTGCGCCTCCACCTCCGGCTACATGCACCAGTACGACAACCGCTACCTGTGGATGTCGCTCAAGCGGATCATCGGCTCGCACTTCGCGAACTACCGCGAGGCCTGGGAGGCCAACCGCCTCATCGCCAAGGGCAAGATCCACCCGACCCTGTCGAAGGTCTACTCCCTGGAGGAGACCGGCCAGGCCGCCTACGACGTCCACCGCAACCTCCACCAGGGCAAGGTCGGCGTCCTCGCCCTCTCGCCCGAGGAGGGCCTGGGCGTGCGCGACCCGGAGCTGCGGGCCCAGCACATCGACGCCATCAACCGCTTCCGCAACATCTGAGCCCGGGACCATAGATGACTGAGCGCCAGAAGGACCGTCCGTGGCTCATGCGGACGTACGCCGGTCACTCGACCGCCGAGGCGTCCAACGAGCTGTACCGGCGCAACCTCGCCAAGGGTCAGACCGGCCTCTCGGTCGCCTTCGACCTGCCGACGCAGACCGGGTACGACCCCGACCACGTCCTCGCCCGCGGCGAGGTCGGCCGGGTCGGGGTCCCCGTCTCGCACCTCGGTGACATGCGCCGGCTGTTCCAGGACATCCCCCTGGAGCAGATGAACACCTCGATGACGATCAACGCCACGGCGATGTGGCTCCTGGCGCTCTACCAGGTGGTGGCGGAGGAGCAGGGCGCGGACGTCACCAGGCTCCAGGGCACCACCCAGAACGACATCGTGAAGGAGTACCTGTCGCGCGGGACGCACGTCTTCCCGCCCGGCCCCTCCCTCCGCCTCACGACGGACATGATCACCTACACGGTGAACAGCATCCCGAAGTGGAACCCGATCAACATCTGCAGCTACCACCTGCAGGAGGCCGGGGCCACCCCGGTCCAGGAGATCTCGTACGCGATGTCCACCGCCATCGCGGTGCTGGACGCCGTCCGGGACTCCGGCCAGGTCCCGGAGGAGCGCTTCGGCGAGGTGGTCGCCCGCATCTCGTTCTTCGTGAACGCGGGCGTCCGCTTCGTCGAGGAGATGTGCAAGATGCGCGCCTTCGGGCGCATCTGGGACAAGGTCACCCTGGAGCGGTACGGCATCGAGAACGCCAAGCAGCGCCGGTTCCGCTACGGCGTGCAGGTCAACTCGCTCGGCCTGACCGAGGCCCAGCCGGAGAACAACGTCCAGCGGATCGTCCTGGAGATGCTGGCCGTCACCCTCTCCAAGGACGCCCGCGCGCGGGCCGTCCAGCTCCCCGCCTGGAACGAGGCCCTGGGCCTGCCCCGGCCCTGGGACCAGCAGTGGTCGCTCCGCATCCAGCAGGTGCTCGCCCACGAGTCCGACCTGCTGGAGTACGAGGACATCTTCGCCGGCTCGCACGTCGTCGAGGCCAAGGTGGACGCCCTCGTCGAGGAGTGCCTGGCCGAGATCGACCGGATCCAGGCGATGGGCGGCGCGATGGCCGCCGTCGAGTCCGGCTACCTCAAGTCGCAGCTCGTCTCCTCGCACGCCGAGCGGCGCGCCCGGATCGAGGTCGGCGAGGAGAAGATCGTCGGCGTCAACATCTTCCGGTCGACCGAGGAGAACCCCCTCACCGCCGACCTGGACACCGCCATCATGACGGTGGACCCGGCGAACGAGGCGCGGGTGGTCGCCGCCCTCCACGAGTGGCGCGACAACCGCGACGAGAACCGCGCCCAGGAGTCCCTGGCGGCGCTGAAGGCGACGGCGGCCGGCGACGGCAACCTCTTCGCCGCCACCCTGGAGTGCGCCCGTGCGGGCGTCACCACCGGGGAGTGGTCCTGGGCGCTGCGGGACGTCTTCGGCGAGTTCCGCGCCCCGACGGGCGTCTCCTCCGCCCCGGTGGCGGTGACGGCCGAGGCGGGCACGCCGCTGGCCCTCGTGCGGGAGAAGGTGACGCGGACCGCCGAGGAGCTGAACACCGGGCGGCTGCGGCTGCTCGTCGGCAAGCCCGGTCTCGACGGGCACTCCAACGGCGCCGAGCAGATCGCCGTGCGCGCGCGCGACGCCGGTTTCGAGGTGGTCTACCAGGGGATCCGGCTGACCCCGGAGCAGATCGTCGACGCGGCCCTGGCCGAGGACGTGCACTGCGTGGGCCTGTCGATCCTCTCCGGCTCGCACGCCGAGCTGGTCCCGGACGTCCTCGAACGCCTCCGCGAGGCGGGCGCGGCCGACATCCCGGTCATCGTCGGCGGGATCATCCCGAACGCCGACGCCGCAGAACTGAAGCGCGCGGGTGTGGCCGCCGTCTTCACACCGAAGGACTTCGGTATCACGGAGATCATCGGCCGTATCGTCGACGAGATCCGGAAAGCGAACAAGCTCGATCCCCTGGAGGTCCCCGCATGACCAGCCCCGCGTCCCCCGTGAACCGGCTGCGCCCCCGCCGTTCCTGCCTGGCGGTCCCCGGCTCCAACCCGCGCTTCCTGGAGAAGGCCCAGGGCCTCGCCGCCGACCAGGTCTTCCTCGACCTGGAGGACGCCTGCGCCCCGCTGGCCAAGCCCGAGGCCCGTCACACCATCGTGAAGTTCCTGAACGAGGGCGACTGGACCGGCAAGACGCGCGTGGTCCGCGTCAACGACTGGACCACCCACTGGACGTACCGGGACGTCGTCACCGTCGTCGAGGGCGCCGGCCAGAACCTCGACTGCATCATGCTGCCGAAGGTCCAGGACGCGCAGCAGATCGTCGCGCTCGACCTGCTGCTCACCCAGATCGAGAAGACCATGGGCTTCGAGGTCGGCAAGATCGGCATCGAGGCGCAGATCGAGAACGCGCAGGGCCTGACCAACGTCAACGCCATCGCGCAGGCCTCCCAGCGCGTCGAGACGATCATCTTCGGCCCGGCCGACTTCATGGCCTCCATCAACATGAAGTCGCTGGTCGTGGGCGAGCAGCCGCCCGGCTACCCGGCGGACGCGTACCACCACATCCTGATGAGCATCCTGATGGCCGCCCGCGCCAACAACCTCCAGGCGATCGACGGCCCCTACCTCCAGATCCGCAACCAGGAGGGCTACAAGGCCGTCGCGCGGCGCGCCGCCGCCCTCGGCTTCGACGGCAAGTGGGTGCTGCACCCGGACCAGGTCGCCGCCGCGAACGAGATCTTCTCGCCCTCGCAGGAGGACTACGACCACGCCGAGCTCATCCTCGACGCGTACGACTACTACACGTCCGAGGCCGGCGGGAAGAAGGGCTCCGCGATGCTCGGCGACGAGATGATCGACGAGGCCTCCCGCAAGATGGCCCTGGTCGTCTCCGGCAAGGGCCGCGCCGCCGGCATGCGGCGCACCAGCAAGTTCGAGATCCCGGAGGCCTGAGTCCGATGCAGTTCGGCCGCACGTACGAGGAGTTCGAGGTCGGTGCCGTCTACAAGCACTGGCCCGGGAAGACGGTCACGGAGTACGACGACCACCTCTTCTGTCTGCTCACCATGAACCACCATCCGCTGCACATGGATGTGAACTACGCCGAGAACACGACGGACTTCGGCAAGAACGTCGTCGTCGGCAACTACATCTACTCGCTGCTGCTCGGCATGTCCGTGCCGGACGTCTCCGGCAAGGCCATCGCCAACCTGGAGATCGAGTCGCTGCGGCACGTGGCGCCGACCTTCCACGGCGACACGATCTACGGCGAGACCACGGTCCTCGACAAGACGCCGTCGAAGTCGAAGAACGACCGCGGGATCGTGTACGTGGAGACCAAGGGCTACAAGCAGGACGGCACCCTGGTGTGCGTCTTCCGCCGCAAGGTGATGGTCCCCACCGAGACGTACATCAAGGAGCGCGGCGGGGAGCAGCCCGGCCGCCCCACGCTCGTCGAGCCCTCCAAGAAGACGGAGAAGTAGTCATGGCGCGACTCGCCCAGACCCACGGTCTGACCGACGTCCAGCAGGAGATCCTCGCCACCGTCCGGGACTTCGTCGACAAGGAGATCATCCCGGTCGCGACGGACCTGGAGCACCGCGACGAGTACCCCCAGCAGATCGTGGACGGGCTCAAGGAGCTCGGCGTCTTCGGCCTGATGATCCCCGAGGAGTACGGGGGCCTGGGCGAGTCGCTGCTCACCTACGCGCTGTGCGTGGAGGAGATCGCCCGCGGCTGGATGTCGGTCTCCGGCATCATCAACACCCACTTCATCGTGGCGTACATGCTCAAGCAGCACGGCACCCAGGAGCAGAAGGAGCACTTCCTTCCCCGGATGGCGGCCGGCGAGACGCGCGGCGCGTTCTCGATGTCGGAGCCGGCCCTGGGCTCGGACGTGTCGGCCATCACGTCGAAGGCGGTGAAGGACGGCGACGAGTACGTCCTCAACGGCCAGAAGATGTGGCTGACGAACGGCGGGACGTCCTCGCTCGTGGCCGTTCTGGTCCGGAGTGACGAAGGACACCCCGAGGGCACCGCGCCCCACAAGTCGATGACGACCTTCCTCGTCGAGAAGGAGCCCGGCTTCGGAGAGGTCCGTCCGGGCCTCACCATCCCGGGGAAGATCGACAAGATGGGCTACAAGGGCGTCGACACGACCGAGCTCATCATGGACGGACTGCGCATTCCGGCCAATCGTGTACTCGGCGGGGAAACCGGTCGCGGCTTTTACCAAATGATGGACGGTGTCGAGGTCGGGCGGGTGAACGTGGCGGCCCGTGGTTGCGGCGTCGCTCAGCGTGCGTTCGAGCTGGGCGTTTCGTACGCCCAGCAGCGCCACACCTTCGGCAAGGCCATCGCCCAGCACCAGGCCATCCAGTTCAAACTGGCCGAAATGGCTACCAAGGTCGAGGCCGCCCATGCGATGATGGTCAACGCAGCACGCAAAAAGGACTCCGGGGAGCGAAACGACCTCGAAGCAGGGATGGCGAAGTACCTCGCCTCCGAGTACTGCAAGGAGGTCGTCGAGGACGCCTTCCGTATCCACGGTGGATACGGGTTCTCGAAGGAGTACGAGATCGAGCGCCTCTACCGCGAGGCACCGATGCTGCTCATCGGCGAAGGTACCGCCGAGATCCAGAAAATGATCATTGGTCGTCGGCTGCTCGAGGAGTACCGATTCCAGGGTTGATTGTCGGTTTTGAGTCGTTTCGGCCGCGAAGAAGATCACACCCTGTGTTCGTCTTCCGGCCGTCGACTCGGTTCCTGGCTTGCCCAGTTGCGCCCCGCAACCGATAGCATCGCCGGAAAGCCGCCGTCCCCGTTGCCAGCGCGGCATCATCCGCTACGAAGGTCATCCATGCCCCACAGCCAAACCTCTGCACACCGCGACAGCCTCAAGGGCGTACGCCTCGCGCGCGGAGCATCGCCGTGGCTCCTGCCGACCGTCGCCACCGCGGCGCTCAGCCTCGTGCGCGCCCGCGGCTCGCGGCGCGCCGCGGCCATCGCCGTGCCGACCACCGCTCTCGCGGCCGGCATGCTGTGGTTCTTCCGCGACCCCGAGCGAGAGATCGCTCAGGGCCGGGTCATCTCCCCCGCCGACGGCGTGGTGCAGAGCATCATGCCGTGGAAGGACGGGCGCACCCGGGTCGCCATCTTCATGAGCCCCCTGAACGTCCACGTCAACCGCGCGCCGCTGGCCGGCACGGTGACGTCCGTGGAGCACGTTCCCGGTGGGTTCGTCCCGGCGTTCAACAAGGAGAGCGAGAACAACGAGCGCGTCGTCTGGCACTTCGACACCGAGCTCGGCGACATCGAGATGGTCCAGATCGCGGGCGCCGTCGCCCGGCGCATCGTGCCGTACATCCCGCAGGGGACGAAGGTGGAGCAGGGCGACCGCATCGGCCTGATCCGCTTCGGCTCGCGCGTCGACATCTACCTCCCCGAGGGCGTCGAGGTCGCGGTCGAGGTCGGGCAGGTCACCACAGCGGGGGTGACTCGCATTGACCGTGATTGATCCCGACACACGGGCGGCCGACTGGGCCGCCGACGCCGAGACCGCGGCCGAAGAGGCCGAGGAGATGCCGCTCTCGCTGAGGCTGTCCATAGCGGACGCCCTCACGCTCGGTAACGCCACCTGCGGATTCATGGCGGTGTACTTCACCACCACCGGAATCCTCATCCCGCACCTGACGGGCAGCGCCGAGACCGGCATGGCGCGCAACAGCGCCGCCACCGCCGTGATCCTCATGCTGTGCGCGGCGATCTTCGACCTCTTCGACGGGATCGTGGCGCGCAAGCTCCGCTCGTCCCCGATGGGCGCCGAGCTCGACAACCTGTCGGACCTGATCAGCTTCGGCCTGGCCCCGGCCTACTTCGTCCTCGTGTACGGGATGGTCGCGGACGACGCGCAGCAGAAGGTCTCGGCGGTGGCCGCGATCGTGGTGCTGCTCGCGGTGGTGCTGCGGCTGGCGAGATTCTCCTGCGTGACCATGAAGGACGGCATGTTCCAGGGCATGCCGAGCCCCTTCGGCGCGCTGACGGTGGTCTCGATCGTGCTCCTGGAGCTCCCCTTCATCCCGACGCTGCTCGCGATCATCGGGGTGGCCTGGCTGATGGTGAGCCGGGTCGAGTACCCGAAGCCGCGCGGCGTGCTCGCGGTGGCGATGCTCAGCTGGATCGTCGGCGCGATGGGCATGCTGGCGGCCTGGGCGTTCGACGCCCCGGGCGGGCAGTTCCTGCTCCAGACCGGCTGCGCGCTCCAGGTCGTGATGGGCGCGGTCATCCCGCTCTTCGCGACGGCCCGCCGGGTGAACACCTTCCGCGGCAACCGGCGCGAGAGCCGGGAGGCGCGGGCGGCCCAGCTGCCGTAGGCGGCGGACGGCGTACGAGAGGGCCCCGGGAGGCGAACAGCCTCCCGGGGCCCTCTCGCGTCCCCCGAGTCCGCCCGGCGGATCAGGGTCGCGGCCCCGATCCGCCGGGCGGGCCCTGGTCGAGCCGCTTGTAGTACAGCGTGGTCGCGCGCAGGACCCCGGCCGGGTCGGCGGCGTACTCCGGGATCGTCCCGGCGGCGGTCCAGCCCGCGCCCCGGTAGAGGCGCTCGGCCGGGCTGCCGGTCCGCGTGTCCAGGACGAGCAGGGTCAGGCCGGTGGCGGCGGCGTGCGCCTCGGCCGCGGCGAGCAGCCGGCGCCCGAGGCCCCGGCCCCGGGCGGAGCGGTGGACCAGGAGCCGGGCGATCTCCCCCCGGTGCCGGCCGTTGGCGGCGCCGGGGCGGACGAGGGTGACGGCCCCCACCGGGCGCCCCGCGCCGTCCAGGGCCGCCCAGACGTCCCGGGCGCCCTCCTCGGCCTCCCCGGCGGCCCGGAGCCACCAGGAGGCCGCCTCGGCGGCCTCCAGGGGCGCGAGGAAGCCGACGGAGGCGCCGTCGTCCACGGCGTCCGCGAGGAGCGCGGCGAGGCCGTCGGGGGCGTGGGCGCGGACGGCGTCGGGGGTGAGGCGCGCGATGCGGTCGGCCGCGAGCGGCTTCTCCAGGCAGAGGAGGCCGGGGCGGGCGTCCCAGGAGGGGACGGTCGCGAAACCGAGGCTCCGGTAGAGGGCCAGCGGCTCCTGCCGCCAGTTCCAGACCGTGAGGCGCACGGCGGGCGCCCCGAGGGCGGCGGCCCGGCGCAGGGCCTCGGCCACGAGGGCCCTCGCGAGGCCCTTCCGGCGGGCCGCGGGCGCGACCCAGAGCCGCTTGACCTCGGGCGCGCGCCCGGCGCGGGGGGCCTTCAGGACGACGCAGCCGGCCGGGTGCTCCCCGCCGGGCGGGGTGGCGAGCAGGACCGTGTCGGCGGCGAACGCGGCGGCCGGGTCCTCGGTCTCCCCGCGGTATGCGGCCGGGAGCTCGGCGACCGTCGCCACGGGCGTCCCCTTCTCCGCCTGGTTGGCCAGGTGGTAGGCGCCCAGCAGGCCGGCGAGGTGCGGGTGGGAGCGGTTCTCCTCGATGAGCGGAGTGATGTACGGCTTCATGCGCCCGAGCTTCACACCGGAGTGTTTCCGGGAGGTGACAATCTCCCGGAGGCTTCCGGGACGGCGGCCGTGCGGGTCCTGGTCGCGGACGCCGTGGGCCCGGGGCGCGGTGGACGTCCGGGCCCGTGCGCTCGGCCGGCCCCGGCCCGCCCGTCCCGGCGGACGGGCTTCGCGGGCCGGGGCCGGCGCGGGCCGGCTACGGGGTGTAGCCCTTCGCCGCGTCCGAGACGAAGGGCTGCCGGACCGTGCGCATGCCGCCGGGGACGGACTTGTCCGGCTGGACGATGACGGACTCGCGGGACGACGGGGCCTTCGGGTCGCCGAGGTCGTGGGTCACGCCGAAGCCGGCGTCGTGGGCGGTCAGGGTGAGCAGCGCCTTCCCGACGCCCTCGCGGGTGAGGTCCTTGGCGGCGCAGGCCTTCTCCAGGGCCTCGCCGAAGACGCTCGCGGCGGTCCAGCCGGCGACGACGCCGTTGTCGAGGGCCTCCCCCGGGTAGGCGGCCCGGTAGTCCGCCACCAGCTTCTTCGCGACCGGGGTGTCCGCGCCGACGGGGAGGCTCGGGGAGGCGAACCAGTACATCTTCTCCAGGGCGGGTCCGGCCTGGGTGCCGAGGAGCTGCGGGGCGAAGGCCGAGTTGTTGCCGATGACCGGGACCCCGAGGCCGGTGGCGGCGGCGACGCCGACGAGGGAGGCGGCCTGGCGGGGTCCCGCGCTGACGACGACGGCCTTGACCCCGGCCTGCTTGAGCGCCGCGACCTGCGCGGACATGTCGTTGTCGGTGGGCTTGATCTTCTGCTCGACGACGGTCAGGCCGGCCTTCTCCGCCGCGTACTTCGAGCCCTTGAGGGCGTTCTCGCCGTAGTCGCCCTCGAAGTAGACGTGGCCGAGCCTGTCGCCGGCCTTGAGCCCCTTCTCGGTGAGGAGGAAGTCGACGGCGTTGATCGTCTCGACGTCGTACGTGGAGCCCAGGACGCGGATGTACGGCGAGCCGAGCAGCGAGGCCGACCAGGCCTGCGGGAGGACGAGGCCCTTGTCCTGGGCGTCGACGCGCTGCTTGACGGCGGCGACGAACGGGGAGCCGATGAACTGGACGTAGCCGACGACCTCGGGCTCCAGCTCGGTGTAGGCGGCGAGGGCCTTCTGCGGGTCGTAGCCGTGGTCGCGGACCGTGAGCTCCAGCTGCCGGCCGCAGATTCCGCCGGCGGCGTTGACCTGCTTCACGTAGAGCTGCTGGGCCTGGGTGACGCTCTTGCCGAGGGTGGCGTACACGCCGGTCATGTCGGTGAGCGCGCCGAGCGCGATCGTCCCGTCGGTGACGCCCTCGCCGGTCCTCACCCCGCCCGCGCCGGTCTGTTCGCCGTCGCCGGTCTTCGCCTTGGAGCTGCATCCGGCGGCGGTGAGGGCGACCAGGGCGGCGAGCGCGGCGGCCAGGCCCCGCACGGCCTGTCGTCTGTGGGTCATCGTGTCTCCCCTGAGGGTTCGGTGGACGTGGGGGGTGTGGGTGTGTCTGGTGTCTTTGGCGTCTCGGACGTCTCGGACCTCTCGGACCTCTCGGGCGTCCGGGCGGCGAGGCGGGCCAGGCCGCCGGGCAGGAACAGCACCACCGCGACGACGGCCGCGCCGTACAGGTAGCGGGCGGCCTCCCCCGGCGCGATCCCGCCCGTCCCCGGGGCGGAGACCAGGGGCAGGGCGTCGCTGTAGCGGGTGAGGAGCTGGGGCAGGAGGGAGACGAAGACGCCTCCGGCGACCGCTCCGGCGACCGAGCCGAGGCCGCCGATGACGATCATGGCCAGGTACTCCAGGGAGAGCGCCATCCCGAAGTACTCCGGGACGGTCCGCTGGAAGACCAGGGCCAGCAGGACGCCGGCCAGGCCCGCGTACATCGAGGACAGGACGAAGACGGCGGCGCGGTGGCGGGCCACCGGGATGCCCATGACGCCGGCGGCGATCCGGTGGTCCCGGATGGCGTTCATGGCGCGCCCGGGGCGGCCCCGGAGGACTCCCCGGGCGAAGAGGACCCCGCCGAGGAGCAGGACGAGGCCGAGGTACCAGAGCTTCTCGACGGCGCCGAAGGGGACTTGGGCGACGAGCAGTTCGGTGTCGTCGAAGGCGAGGCCGAAGAGGGAGAGCGGCGGGACGGCGCGGCCGTTGTAGCCGCCGGTGAGGTCGTGGGCGTTGAAGAGGACGTGCTGGCCGATGAAGATCAGCGCGAGGGTGGCGATGCCGAGGTACGCGCCGTGCAGCCGTCCCGCGATGGGGCTGAAGACCCCGCCGGCCAGGCCCGCGAGGGCGACCGCGAGGACGGCGGCGAGCCAGCCGGGCAGGCCGAGTCCGGCGAGGCCGTCGGCACCGTCCCCGGCGAAGGCGCAGTAGCCGTAGGCGCCGACGGCGAGGAAGAAGGCGTGCCCCATCGAGAGCTGGCCGGTGGCGCCGGTCAGCAGGTTGATCCCGATGGCGCCGAGGGCGGCGGCCATGGCGAACAGGCCGGCCTGGAGCCAGAAGCGGTCCAGGTAGAAGGGCAGGGCCAGCAGGACGAGCCCGGCGGCGGCCCCTCCGTACGCGGCGGGCCGGACCCGGGGGCCGGGGCGGGCGAGGGTCTCAGACACGGGCGGGCTCCTTCGTGCCGCCGGGGCGGGCGGGGGCCGTGGACGCGGACCGGACGCCTCGGGCCGCCGGACGGGCGGCGACGTGCGGCGGGGCCGCCGGGCGGGCAGAGGCCTCAGACACGGGCGGGCTCCTTCGTGCCGAAGAGGCCGGCCGGGCGGATCAGGAGCACCACGACCATGACGAGGTACGGGGCGAGGTCGCCGATCCCCCGGCCGAGGAAGGCCAGGTCGCCCTGGTAGCCGGTGGCGAGGGACTCGGTGACGCCGACGAGGAGGCCGCCGACGAGGGCGCCCGTGGTGGAGTCGAGGCCGCCGAGGATCGCGGCCGGGAAGGCCTTGAGGGCGGCGAGCGAGGTGGCCCGTTCCAGGCCGGGGGTGGGGAAGACGGTGAGGAAGAGCGCGGCGACGGCGGCGAGGCCGCCGGCGACCGCCCAGGCGCCCAGCGAGACCCGGCCGAGCCGGATGCCCATGAGGGCGGCGGTCTCCTGGTTCTCGGCGGCGGCCCGCATGGCGACGCCCCAGGAGGTGTGCCGGAAGGCGAGCAGGAAGGCGGTGATGAGGAGGGCCGCCGCGAGGAGGGCGGCGATCCGGGTCTGGGCGATCGTGACCGGTCCGACGGTGACGACGGCGTCGCCCCAGGGGTCGCCGAGGGCGAGGATGTCGGTGCCGATCCGGCGGGTCAGCTCGGTGGCGAGCAGGATGTCGACGCCGATGGTGACGATGGCGAGGACGCTGTGGTCGGCGCCCCGGTGGCGGCGCATGACGAGGAACTCGACGGCCGCGCCGACCACCGCCGCGCCCGCGACGCCGGCGAGCAGCGCGGGCCAGAAGCCGATCTCGTCGTGGAGGACCGCGGTGACGTAGCCGCCGGCCAGGAGGAGGGAGGCGTGGGCGAAGTTGACGACCTCCGTGGCGCGGAAGATGACGACGAAGCCGAGGGCGATGAGGGCGTAGACCGAGCCCAGGGAGACGCCGTTGATCAGGAACTCGGCGAAGGTGCTCACGCGGCGGACTCCTCTCCGAGGTAGGCGCGGACGACCGCCGGGTCGTTCTGCACGTCGGCGGGTGCCCCGTCGGCGATCCGGCGGCCGAAGTCGAGGACGGTGACGGAGTCGGCGAGCCGCATCACCAGGCCCATGTCGTGTTCGACGAGGAGGACCGAGATGCCGAGGCCGTCGCGGACCCCGGCGATGACGGAAGCGGTGCGGCGGCGCTCGTCGACGGTCATCCCGGCGACGGGCTCGTCCAGGAGCAGGAGCCGGGGTTCCGTGCAGAGGGCGCGGGCGAGTTCGGCGAGCTTCTGCTGTCCGTACGGGAGGGAGCCCGCGGGCCTGGCGAGCTGCCGTTCCAGGCCGACGAAGGCGGCGATCTCCCGGACCCTGGCCCGGTGCCGGGCCTCCTCGCGGGCGGCGGAGGGCAGTCGGAGGCCGGCGGCCAGGAAGCCGGTGCGGGTGAGCCGGTGGCGGCCGAGCATCAGGCTGTCCTCGACGGTGGCGCGGGGCGGCAGGGCCAGGTTCTGGAAGATCCGGCCGACGCCGAGTTCCGCGATCCGGTGCGGGGGCAGGCCGGTCAGCTCGTGCTCCCCGAGGCGCACGGAGCCGGAGGTGGCGCGGTAGACGCCGGAGAGGACGTTGAAGCAGGTGGACTTGCCGGCGCCGTTGGGGCCGATGAGGGCGTGGACGGTGCCGGGCCGGACGGTGAAGCCGACGGAGTCGAGGGCGGTGAGCCCGGCGAACCGGACGGTCAGGTCGCGGACGTGGAGGGCGGGGACTCCGGGGTCGGGGGCGTGCGCGGATTCCGCCGGCGGGGGCTGCGGTCTCATCGGTGCTCCTCCCAGCGGGTCAGGACCGGGTGCGCGGCGGCGGCGCGGGCCGCGTCGGCGGCGGCGTCCTCGTCGACCACGCCCAGGTAGCGGCGGCGCACCTCGTCGGAGGCGGCGAGTTCGGCGGCGGGCCCGGAGAGGGTGACCTCGCCGACCTCCAGGACGTACGCGCGGGAGGCGAGCCGCAGCGCGAGCGCCGCGTTCTGCTCGACGAGGAGCACCGCCGTGCCCTGGGCGTTGATCTCGCGGACGGCGTCCGCGATCCGGGCCGCCATCAGCGGGGCGAGGCCGAGGGAGGGCTCGTCCAGGAGGAGCAGGCCCGGCGCGGCCATCAGGGCGCGGCCGACGGCGAGCATCTGCTGTTCGCCGCCGGAGAGCAGCCCGGCCGGCTGGCGGGCGCGCTCGGCGAGGACCGGGAAGAGCTCGTGGACCCGGCGCAGGGCGGCGGCCCTCGAGGCCCGGCCGCCGCGCCGGCCGAGCGCGCCGGCCCGCAGGTTGTCCTCGACCGTCATCCGGGCGAAGACCTGGCGGCCCTCGGGCACCTGGGAGGCGCCGGCGGCGACGACCCGGTCGGGCGGCAGCCCGTCGAGCGGGCGGCCGTCGCGGCTCACCGTGCCGGAGACCACGGCGCCGCCGTGGAACCGCAGGGTGCGCGAGACGGCCCGCAGCAGGGTGGACTTGCCGGCTCCGTTGGCGCCGAGGACGGTGACGACGGCGCCGGCGGGCACGGTCAGCGACACCCGCCGCAGCGCGCGCACCGGTCCGTATCCCGCCGTCAGGTCCGTGACCTCCAGGGCGGGTGCGGTACCTCCCATGGTTCCCCTTTCCCGGGCCGCCCACGTCGGCCCGGCCGTTCGGTGGCGCTCACCCCAGCACCGCACCGGACCGCGCGTCCACGCCCGGCGGCCGAAACGCTGCCGGTGACCAGCGGGTGCGGCGGGGGGCTGTGCACGCGCACAACGGTGCGCGTCAGGGGGTGTGCGAAGGGGGGCGGGAGGGGGGATCCTCCCGGCATGGGACGGCGCAGACGGCGGACCGGTGACGACTGGAAGGTGCTCGCCCGGGCGTGCACGGAACTTCTGGAGCGGGTGCCGGAGCTGGTGGACGAGCATCTGAGGGAACTCCACGCGTACGAGCCCGCCTACGGGCGGATCCTGGCGTACGACCAGCACTGGCAGGAGGCCCACGAGGCGATGCGGATCGGGATCGAGATGATCTCGGCGCCCCGGAACTCGCCCCGGCGGGACCTGGAGCACGCCGACGGGATGGGCCGGCGGCGGGCCGCGCAGGGCATGCCGCTCGAACTGGTCGTGCACGCCTACCGGCACGCCGGGCACCTGGTGTGGGACGCGCTGATCGAGGGCGCGGGGTCGGACGCGGCGCGGCTCGCGGCCCTGATGCAGTCGGCGACGACGGTGTGGTCGGCGGTGGACGCGCAGGCGGACACGGCGTCGGAGGCGTACCGGGAGACGGAGCTGGAGCTGCGCAGCCGTACGGACGAGCAGTTGCAGGCGCTCCTGGACGCGCTGCTCCAGGGGCAGCGCTCGCCCGAGCTGGTGGCGCGGGCGGCGGCGGGCCTGGACCTGCCGGAGCAGGGGCGGTACGCGGTGGTGGTGCTGCGCTACGACCGGCGGGAGGAGCGGGAGCCGTTCCACCGGCAGGTGCAGGGCGAGGGGGTGCGGTTCCTGTGGCGGATGGGCGCGGACGGCGAGCTGGGGGTGGTGGCGCTCGCCGGTGACACGGGTCTGGACGCGCTGTCGGAGCTGCTGGACGGGCGGTGTCCGGGGCCGGGCGGGATCAGTCCGGTGGTGGTGGGCCTGACCGAGCTGGGCCGGGCGCGCCGCCTCGCGGAGCTGGCGCTGCGCACGTGTCCGCCGGGCAGCCGGCGGATCGTGCGCCTGGACCGGCGGATGACGGGGGCGCTGGTGGTGGGCCAGCCGGAGATGGCGAGCCTGCTGGTCTCGGACGTCCTGGGCGGTCTCCTGGAGCTGGACCCGGCGGACCGGGCGGTGCTCCTGGAGACGCTGGACGCGTGGCTGGAGTGCGAGGGGTCGGCGGGGCGGGCGGCCGGACGGCTGTACTGCCACCGCAACACGGTCTTCAACCGGCTGCGGCGGCTCGAACAGCTGACGTCGCGGTCGCTCTCCCGGCCGCGGGACCTCACGGAGATGACGCTGGCGCTCGACGCGTTCCGGCTGACGGGGCCGGGGTGACCGGGCCCCGTCCCCGCAGGCCCCGGGGCGGCTACTTCAGGAAGTCCCGGGCGATGTTCGCGGCGGCCTCCTCCAGGAGGGGGCCCGCGTTCGCCATGGACCTGGCGGGGTCCGGCTCCAGGTCGGCGAGGGGGTAGGCGCGGCGGATGCCGGCCCTGCCGAGCGCCTCGGCGGGGAGGGCGAGGCGGCCGCAGACCGCGACGACCTCCTTGCCGGCCGCGCGGGCCGCGGCGGCGACGCCCGCCGGAGCCTTGCCGTGGAGGGTCTGCTCGTCGAGGGAGCCCTCGCCGGTGACGACGAGGGTGGCGCGCTCCAGGGCGGGGGCGAAGCCGAGGACCTCCAGCATCAGCTCGATGCCGGGGCGGAAGCTCGCGCCGAGGACGAGGGCGCCGTAGCCGATGCCTCCGGCGCCGCCCGCGCCGGGCGCGAGCGCGGCCTCGGCCGCCTTGGGGCCGATCGCCTTCTCCAGGACGGTGGCGAAGTGGGCGAGGGCCGCGTCGAGGGTCCGGACGTCGTCCGGGGTCGCGCCCTTCTGCGGTCCGTAGACGGCGGGGGCGCCCTTGGGGCCGGTGAGCGGGTTGTCGACGTCGCTCGCGAGGATCAGGTCGACCGAGGCGAAGCGGGGGTCGAGGCCGGTGAGGTCGGCCGTGGCCAGGTCGGCGAGGGCCGCTCCGCCGGGGCCGACGGGCTCGCCGTCCGCGTCGAGGAGGCGGGCGCCGAGCGCGGCGAGCATGCCGGCGCCGCCGTCGGTGGTGGCGCTGCCGCCGACGCCGAAGACGACGGTGGTCGCACCGGCGTCCAGGGCCGCGCGGAGCAGTTCCCCGGAGCCGTACGTGGTCGCGGTGAGCGGGGCGAACACGCCGTCCGGGAGGAGCTGGAGGCCGGAGGCCTCCGCCATCTCGACGACCGCGGTGGTGCCGCGCAGCGCGAACGCGGCGGTGACCGGTTCGCCGACCGGCCCCGTCACCGCCACCTCGTGGCGCTCGAATCCGGCCGCGACGGCCGCCGCGACGGTGCCGTCGCCGCCGTCCGCGACCGGCAGCGTCTCCACCTCCAGGTCCGGGACGACCCGTCGCAGGCCTGCCGCGACCCGCTCGGCGACCTCCACGGCCGTGAGCGAACCCTTGAACTTGTCGGCCGCCACGAGCACGCGAGCGACCGTTGCTGCTCCGTCCGTCACCTTGCATCCCTTGCTTTCGAACGTGCAGTCGCGCCGCCGCCGACCCTATCCGGAGCCCCGGACGGCGTGCCACCCCCTGATGTGCGGATATTCGGCACCATAGTGGGGTCGCATGAGCACGGAACCGAGCGAGCGCGCCCCGGCGGTCCCGGACGAACGGCACGCGCCCGACGGCAAGGTCATCGGGATCGGGGTCGCGGCCGTCGTCGCGGCCGTGGCCTGGGCGGCCCTGGGCGAGGACTCCTTCGACAGCGCCTCGTCCACGGCCCTGGACTGGGTCCTCTCCAACTTCGCCTGGCTGTTCGTGGTGGCGGCGGACGTCTTCCTGGTGCTGTGCGTGGTCCTCGCGCTGAGCCGGTTCGGCCGGATCAGGCTGGGCCGGGACGACGACGAGCCCGAGTTCACGAATCTGGCCTGGATCGCGATGATGTTCAGCGCCGGCATGGGCATCGGTCTGATGTTCTACGGGGTCGGGGAGCCGCTCCAGCACTTCCTCGACCCGCCGCCGGCGAGCGGCGCCCCGGCGGGGACGGGCGCGGCGGCCCTCAACGCCATGGAGTACTCGTTCTTCCACTGGACGCTGACCCCGTGGGCGATCTACGGCATCACGGGGCTCGCCCTGGCGTACGCGGGCTTCCGCAAGGGCCGGGGGAACCGGCTGAGCTCCGCCTTCGTGCCGCTGATGGGGGCGCGGCGGGCGGACTCCTGGCCGGGCAAGGCGATCGACCTGCTCGCGGTGTTCGCGACCGTGTTCGGCACGGCGACGAGCCTGGGGCTCGGTGCGCTCCAGGTCGCCGAGGGGCTGAACCTGACGGCGGGCGTGGAGAACACGACGGGCGTCCAGCTGGTCATCATCGTGTCGCTGTCGGGGGCCTTCGTCCTGTCGGCCTTCTCCGGCCTCCACAAGGGCGTGAAGTGGCTCTCCACGCTGAACATCGTCCTCGCGGCCTGTCTGATGCTCTTCGTCTTCCTGCTCGGGCCGACCGTCTACGTCCTGGACACGATCCCCGCCTCCGTCGGCGGCTACCTGCACGAGCTGCTGCCGATGGCGAGCCGGACCGGGGCGTTCACCGATCCCGACTGGCTGGGGACGTGGACGATCTTCTACTGGGCGTGGTGGCTGTCCTGGGCGCCGTTCGTCGGCACGTTCATCGCCCGGATCTCGCGGGGCCGGACGGTCCGGGAGTTCCTGGTGGGCGTGCTGCTCGTGCCGTCGGGGGCGACGGTGGTGTGGTTCTGCGTGATGGGCGGCACGGCGATCCGGCTGGAGTCGACGGGCGCCGCGGACCTGGCGGCGACCGTGGAGGACGGGGCCGAGGCCTCGCTGTTCGGGATGCTGGAGGCGCTGCCGCTGGGCACGCTCACCTCGGTCGTCGCGATGGTCCTGGTGATGACGTACTTCGTCACCAGCGCCGACTCGGCCTCGCTCGTGATGGGTTCGCTGACCAGCCGAGGCTCGCTCCATCCGCCGACCTGGCTGGTGGTGACCTGGGGCGTCCTGATGGCCGCCGTGGCGGCGGCGCTGCTCGTGGTGGGCGGCCTGGACTCGCTCCAGACGGCGACGATCCTGGTGGCGCTGCCGTTCGTGGTGGTGATGCTGGTGCTCTGCTGGGCGCTCGTGAAGGAGCTGCGGGAGGATCCGGGAGCGGGTCCGGCCCGGCACCACGCCCTGCACGGATTGCGGGACGCGGTGCGGTCCATGGTCGGCGAGGCGATGACCGAGCAGGGCGGCGACCGCCACCCCCGGCTGCGGCGCGCGGCGCGGGCCCGCAGCGACGCGGAGCCCCCGGACCGGGAGGGCTGAGGTTCCTCTCCGGGGCCGGCGGTCTCAGCCCTGTTGCGGTTCCGGCGGGACGATCTCCCCGGTGCGGACCGGTTCCTCGCGGCCGGCAACCCGGGCCTCGGTGCGGTGGCCGCGGGCGATGTAGTCGCGGACGACCGCCTCGACGGCGTCCTGCGGGTTGTTGACGCCCGCCAGGACCATGACTTCCACGACGAGTTCGGCGTCGAGCGCGATGTTCACCTTGGCCATGCCGGGAACCTAGCACCCCGGCCGGGGAAGGGCACCGGGTTCGCGCGGGAGGGCCGGGGGCCGGGTGCGCGCGGAAGGGGCCGCGGGTTCAGAAGAGGGCGTCGGGCTCCTTCGCGCCCGACTCGAAGGCCAGCAGCCGCTGCTTGCGGTCGAGGCCGCCGCCGTAGCCGGTGAGGCCGCCGCCGGCGCCGACCACCCGGTGGCAGGGGACGACGATGCTGACGGGGTTCTTGCCGTTGGCGAGGCCGACGGCGCGGGAGGCGCCGGGGTTCCCCAGCTCCTCGGCGAGTTCGCCGTACGTCCGGGTCTCCCCGTACGGGATGAGGCTCAGCCGCTCCCAGACGCGGAGCTGGAACGGGGTGCCGACCAGGTGGAGCGGCAGGTCGAACGCGGTGAGTTCGCCGGCGAAGTAGGCGTCGAGCTGGCGGACCGCCTCGCCGAAGGGGCGCGGGTCGGGCGCGCCGAAGGTCTCCTCGGGCGGGCGGTGGCGCTGGCCGGTCATGTGGACGCGGCTGAGGACGCCGTCGACGGCGACGAGGGTCAGCGGCTCGTACGGGCTGTCGACGACGGTGTGCTGGACGGTGGGCACGGGGCGACCTCCTCAGGAGGGCAGGTGGTTGATCGGGTGGGAGTCGGTGGCCCAGAGGTACTGGACGGCGTAGGCGCGCCAGGGGCGCCAGGGGGCGGCGCGGGCGGTCAGCGCGGCCGGGGTGCCGGGCAGGCCGAGTCCCTCGGCGGCGCGGCGGACGCCGAGGTCGCCGGAGAGGAAGGCGTCGGGGTCGCCGAGGGCCCGCATGGCGATGACCTCCGTGGTCCAGGGGCCGAAGCCGGGCAGGGCGAGCAGCCGGGCGCGGGCCTCCTCGCGGTCGTCGGCGGGGCCGAGGGGGAGGGTGCCGTCCGCGAGGGCCCGGACCAGGGTGAGCAGGGTGGTGCGGCGGCTGCGGGGCAGGGCCAGGGAGTCGGGGTCGAGGGCGGCGAGCGCCCCGGGCTCCGGGAAGAGGTGGGTGAGGCCGCCCTCGGGGTCGTCGACCGGGGTGCCGTGGGCGGCGACGAGCCGGGCGGCGTGGGTGCGGGCGGCGGCGGTGGAGACCTGCTGGCCGAGGACGGCCCGGACGGCGAACTCGGCCGGGTCGACGGAGCCGGGCACCCGGCGGCCGGGGGCGGCGTCGACGAGCGGGGCGAGCAGCGGGTCGGCGCGCAGCCGCTCGTCGACGGCGACGGGGTCGGCGTCGAGGTCGAGGAGCCGGCGGCAGCGGCTGATCGCGTGGGTGAGGTCGCGCGGGTCGGTGAGGGAGAGCCGGCAGGCGATGTGGTCGGCGCGGGGCGCGAGGGCGACGACGCCGTGCCCGTACGGGAGGTTCAGGGTGCGGCGGTAGGCGCCGTCCCGCCACTCCTCGACGCCGGGGACGGCGGTGGCGGCGAGGTGGCCGAAGAGGTTGGAGGGTTCGAGCGGGGTGCGGAACGGCAGCCGGAGGCTGATCACTCCGGGGGCGGGTGTCCGCGGCCCGGCCGGGCGGGCGGCGCGGGCGCGCAGTTCGCCGGGGGTGAGGGCGAAGACCTCGCGGACGGTGTCGTTGAAGGTGCGGATGGAGGAGAACCCGGCGGCGAAGGCGACCTCGCCCAGCGGCATGGGGGTCGTCTCGACGAGGACCCGGGCGGTCTGGGCACGCTGGGCGCGGGCCAGGGCGAGGGGCCCGGCGCCGAGTTCGGCGAGGAGCTGGCGCTCGATCTGGCGGGTGGACCAGCCGAGGCGCCGGGCGAGCCCCGGGACGCCCTCCCGGTCGACGACGCCGTCCTGGATGAGCCGCATCGCGCGGGCGACGGCGTCGGCCCGGACGTTCCACTGGGGCGAGCCGGGGCTGGTGTCGGGCCGGCACCGCTTGCAGGCCCGGAAGCCGGCGCGCTGGCAGGAGGCGGCGCTGGGGTGGAACTCCATGTTCTCGGGTTTGGGCGGGGCGACCGGGCAGCTCGGCCGGCAGTAGATCCGGGTGGTGCGGACGGCGGTGAAGAACACGCCGTCGAAGCGGGCGTCCTTCGACCGGACGGCCCGCACGCAGCGCTCGGTGTCGGTGTGCATGCCTCCATGATCGGGGGCGGACGGCGCCGAGGCTGGCGGAAAAACGACATGGCCGTCCGGCCCCGGGGCCGGGGCCCCTACTCGAAGCGGGTGGTGTCGCCCGCTCCCCGGCGGACGATCTCGGGCTCGCCGCCGGAGAAGTCGACGACGGTGGTGGGCTCGGTGCCGCAGTCGCCGGAGTCGAGGACCGCGTCGACCTGGTGGTCGAGCCGCTCCTTGATCTCCCAGCCCTGGGTCAGCGGCTCCTCCTCGTCGGGCAGGAGGAGGGTGCTGGAGAGCAGCGGCTCGCCGATTTCGGCGAGGAGGGCCTGGGTGGCGACGTGGTCGGGGATGCGGACGCCGACCGTCTTCTTCTTGGGGTGGAGGAGCTGGCGCGGCACCTCCTTGGTGGCGGGCAGGATGAAGGTGTACGGGCCGGGGGTGGCCGCCTTGACCGCGCGGAAGACGTCGTTGTCGATGTGCACGAGCTGCCCGAGCTGGGCGAAGTCCCGGCACATCAGGGTGAAGTGGTGGCGGTCGTCGAGGTCGCGGATCGCGCGGATGCGGCTGATGCCGTCGCGGCTGCCCATGCGGGTGCCGAGCGCGTAGCAGGAGTCGGTCGGGTACGCGACGAGCGCCCCGTTCCGGATGCTGTCGGCCACCGTGGAGATGGTGCGCGGCTGCGGGTTGTCGGGGTGCACGTCGAAGTACTTGGCCATGGGAGCCAGTCTAATTTTCGCGGGCGGAGGCGCGCAGCCGCCGCCAGACCGCCTTCGCCGCGTTGTGCCCGGACATGCCGTGCACGCCGGGGCCGGGCGGGGTGGCGGAGGAGCAGAGGAAGACCGCGGGGTGCGGTGTGTCGTAGGGGCGGAGCGACAGGGTGGGGCGCAGCAGGAGCTGGAGGCCGCGGGCGGCGCCGCAGGCGATGTCGCCGCCGACGTAGTTGGCGTTGTGCGCGGCGAGTTCGGGCGGTCCCGCGGTGGCGCGGGCCAGGACGCGGTCGCGGAAGCCGGGGGCGAAGCGCTCGATCTGGCGCTCGATCGCGTCCGTGAGGTCGCCGCGCCAGCCGTGGGGCACGTGGCCGTACGCCCAGAAGACGTGCTTGCCCTCGGGGGCGCGGGAGGGGTCGACGAGGCTGGGCTGGGCGGTGATGAGGAAGGGGGCGTCGGGGGCGGTGCCGGAGGAGGCCTGGCTCAGGGCGGTGCCGATCTCGCCCGCGGTGGGGCCGATCTGGACGGTGCCGGCGCGCCGGGGCTCCTCGGCGGTCCACGGCACGGGTCCGTCGAGCGCGTAGTCGACCTTGAAGACGGCCGCGCCGTACTTGTAGTGGTCGTAGTGGCCGCCGAAGCCGGCGATCCGGGCGAGGGCGGTGGGCGAGGTGTCGAAGACGTAGGCGCGGGCCGGCGGCAGGTCGTCGAGGCGCTTGACCTCGAAGTCGGTGTGGACGGCACCGCCGAGGTCCTTCAGGTACGCGGTGAGGGCGTCGGAGATGGACTGCGAGCCGCCACGGGGCAGCGGCCAGCCGCCGGCGTGGGCGGCGAGCGCGAAGACGAGGCCGACGGCGCCGGTGGCGAAGCCGTCGAGCGGGGCGATGACGTGGCCGACGAGTCCGGCGAAGAGCGCGCGGGCCTTCTCGTCCCGGAAGCGGCGCGTCAGCCAGGTGGAGGGCGGCAGTCCGGCGAGGCCGAAGCGGGCGAGGGTGACCGGGTCGCGGGGCAGCGCGGTGAGCGGCAGCTGCATGAAGTCGGCCGCCAGGGTGTCCCACTTGCCGCGGAAGGGGGCGACGAGCCTGCGGTACGCCCCGGCGTCGCGCGGCCCGAAGGAGGCGGCGGTCTCGGCGACGGAGCGGGCGAGGACGGCGGCGGTGCCGTCGTCCCAGGGGTGGGCCATGGGCAGTTCGGGATGCAGCCACTCCAGGCCGTACCGGTCGAGCGGCATGGTCCTGAAGACGGGCGAGCCGGCGCCGAGGGGGTGCACGGCGGAGCAGGGGTCGTGCCGGAAGCCGGGGAGGGTGAGCTCCTCGGTCCTGGCGCCGCCGCCGACGGTGGGCTTCGCCTCGAAGACGGCGACGGAGAGGCCTCGGCGGGCCAGTTCGACGGCGGCGGTCAGTCCGTTGGGCCCCGCCCCCACGACGACGGCGTCGAGCATCGGCGTCCTGTTCGTCACCTGCGGGCTCCTTCGTCAGCCGGTGGCCGGGTCCTCAGGATAGGCGGAGGGGCGCGGCGGTCTCACCGCCCCCCGAGGAGGGTCCGTATCCGCTCGGCGGTCGCCGCGTCCCGGGCCGCGGTGAACGGCAGCGCGTTGCCGCCGGTGACACGGAACGGCTCTCCGGCGAGCGTGGTGTCCGTGCCGCCCGCCTCGGCGACCAGGAGGAGTCCGGCCGCGTGGTCCCAGGCGTACTCCCAGGAGAAGGCCACGCCGGAGAGCGCCCCGCGCGCGACGGCCAGGTACTCGAGTCCGGCGGAGCCGCAGGGCCGGGGGCGGACGCCGTCGACGGCCAGGCCGAGCAGGGCGCGCTTCTGCTCCGGGGTGGTGTAGTCGGGGTGCGAGGAGGCGATCTCCAGGACCTCGCCGGGCGCGGGCGCGCCGGAGCGCAGCGGCTCGCCGTTCAGCGTGGCGCCGCGGCCGCGCACCGCGACGGCCATCTCCTCCAGGGCGGCCGCGTACGTCCAGGAGGCGAGGACCTCGCCGTGCCGGGCGAGGGCGACGAGGGTGCAGAAGGCGGGGTCGCCGTGGACGAACTGGCGGGTGCCGTCGACGGGGTCGACGATCCACACGGGCGCGTCGCCGCGCAGCGCGTCGTAGACCGCCGGGTCGGCGTGGACGGCCTCCTCGCCGACGACCACGGAGCCGGGCAGGAGTGCCGTGAGGGAGGCGGTGAGGTGGGCCTCGGCGGACCGGTCGGCGACGGTGACCAGGTCGTGCGGGCCGTTCTTCTCGACGATCTCGTGGGCGGCGAGCTGACGGAAGCGCGGCATGATCTCGGCGGCGGCGGCCTTGCGGACCGCCTCCTCCACCTCGGTCGTGCCGCCGCCGAGGACGTGGGCAAGGAAGTCTTCGATCATGCGTCCAGCCAATCACGGCGCTCTGACAACCGGTACGGCGCATCCGTCACCCGTTGTTTCCCCGGGGAGTACCCTTTGGCCGAGTTCATCCCTTACCCGCGGGAGGGTTCCGTGCACGGCGAGTACAAGGTCCCCGGTGGAAAGCTGGTGGTCGTCGACCTCGACGCGGAGGACGGCGTCCTGCGGAACGTGCGGGTCGCGGGCGACTTCTTCCTGGAGCCGGACGAGGCGATCCTCGCGATCGACCGGGCCCTGGAGGGCGCCCCGGTCGACACGGACGCGGCCGGGCTCGCGGCGCGGATCGACGCGGCGCTGCCGCCGGGCACCCACATGTTCGGCCTGACGTCGGAGGGCGTCGGGATCGCGGTCCGCCGCGCCCTCGCGCACGCCACGGACTGGACCGACTACGACTGGCAGCTGATCCACGAGCCGCCCCGGTCCCCCGCCCTGCACATGGCGCTCGACGAGGTCCTGACGGACGAGGTGGCGGCCGGCCGCCGCCCGCCGACCCTGCGGGTGTGGGAGTGGGGCGCCCCGGCGGTGGTGATCGGCAGCTTTCAGTCGCTGCGCAACGAGGTGGACCCGGAGGCGGCCGAGCGGCACGGGATCCGGGTGGTGCGCCGGATCAGCGGCGGCGGGGCGATGTTCATCGAACCGGGCAACACCATCACGTACTCGCTCTCCGTCCCCGACGCCCTCGTGCAGGGCCTGTCCTTCGCCGACAGCTACGCCTACCTGGACGACTGGGTGCTCGGCGCGCTCGGCGACATGGGGGTCCGGGCCTGGTACCAGCCGCTCAACGACATCGCCACGGACGCCGGGAAGATCGCGGGCGCCGCGCAGAAGCGGGTCGTGGCGGGCGCCGGCGCGGTCCTGCACCACGTGACGATGGCGTACGACATCGACGCGGACAAGATGACGGAGGTGCTCCGGATCGGCCGGGAGAAGCTCTCCGACAAGGGGACGAGGAGCGCGAAGAAGCGGGTGGACCCGCTGCGCCGCCAGACGGGCCTGCCGCGCGAGGCGGTGATCGAGCGGATGATCGCCTCCTTCCGGAACCGGTACGGCCTGGCGGAGGGCCGCCTCACGGAGGAGGAGCTGACGCGGGCGAAGGGGCTCGTGGAGAGCAAGTTCGGGACGGAGGAGTGGACGGCCCGGGTGCCGTGACCGCCGCCCGTGCTCCACGGACCGCCGCCCCGACCGCCTGCGTAGGGTGACGGGATGCGCGTCGAGGAGCCGGTGAAGCCCGGTCTGCGGATGGAGTGCGCCGACGGACGCCGTCTGGTGCTCGTGCAGGGGTCCGTCCCGGTGCTGTTCGCCCGCCAGCGGGCCACCCACTACGGGGTGCACTACGCGCGGACCGGCCGGTACGCCTCCCCGCTGGCCCCGTTGCGGGCCGAACGGGCCCGCGCCTTCGCGGAGTTCGCCGAGCCGGGCTCGGAGGAGTGGACGGCGCGCCGGGCCGCGCGCGCCGGGGCGGAGCTCCGGGCGGCCGCCCGGGGTCCGCTCCACGAGGGCGAGTGGCGGCTCGGGCCCGACGTGAACCGCTGGTTCGTGGAGGCCAATGGGCCGAAGCTGCTCGCGCACGACCCCGACCGGGGCCATCTGACCTGGTTCGGGTACGGCGACCCGGTCGAGGACGCGCGCGACCTGCTGCCGCTGCGGGCGCTCTCGCCGGTGGAGGCGCCCCGGGTGCGCGCGTACCGCCGCCAGTACCGGGAGGGGGTGCTGCCGCCGGTGTTCGCCCGGTGGATCAGCGGGCTCCACTCCCCCGTGGTCCTGGACGGTCACGACCGTCTGACGGCGGCGCTCGCGGAGGGCGGCCGGCCGGGGGTGCTGCTCCTCTCTCGGGCCGTGGACGCCGCGTGGGTGGCGCTCCACGCGGCCCCTCCCGTCCGGGCGTACGAGGAGCGGGTCGCCGCCCTGGGCGACCGTCCGGACGCCGCTTCCCGGGTCGCGTACGAGAGCCGCGGTCTCGCGGACACCCTCCGGTCGCTCGTCGCCTCCCCGGACACGACCCGGGCGTGGCCCTTCCCGGGCGGTGTCCCGGCCTGGGAGGCGGCGGCGGCCTCGTACGTCCCGGGCTGGAGCCCGGACGCGGACCGCTGAGCGGCCGGCGGCCCGCCCCTCCGCACACCAGTCCGGATCGCGCCCCGCGGTGACCGGATCCCGTCCGGTTCGTTGATGCCGACGCGGGCCGGAGCGCGTGCGCGGGACGGGTGGAGGAAACGTCTTTGCACGCCGAAGGGCCGGAGAAGACGGTGCCGACAGTTCGGAGTTCTCCATGGGATGGGCGCGGAAGCTCGTGGCCGCGGTCGCGGGTGTGGTGATGGGGGCGAGCCCGCTCGGGATCGCGCCGGCGTACGCGGTCGTCGGCGGCCAGGAGGCGCGGCCGCACCAGTACCCGTTCATGGCGGGGCTCGTGGACCTGGCGGAGCGGCGGGTGATGTGCGGCGGGGCGCTGATCGGCGACCGGTACGTGCTGACCGCCGCGCACTGCCTGACGGGCTCGTACGGCAGCACGGCGCGGGTGGGCGTGCTGCTCGGGGACCACGACCTGACGGCCGGGGACGACAGCCCGCACGCGCTCCTCGCCTCCCCGGCCCGGTTCCTGACGCACCCGGAATACGACCCGGAGACCCAGCGGAACGACATCGCGCTCGTCCGGCTGGCCGAGCCGGTCGCGTTCAACCGGGACGTGCGCCCGGTCGCCCTGCCCACCGCGTACGCGCACGGCGCCTTCGACCACACGCGGGTCGAGGCCCCCGGCTGGGGCGCCACCTCGTTCGGCGGGCGCGCCTCCGACGTCCTGCGGACGGTGACCCTCGGCACCATGAACAACCGGACGTGCGTCGCCCGGGGCATGTCCCGGGTGACGTCCGCCCAGCTCTGCACGTACGCCCCCGGCCGGGACACCTGCCTGTACGACTCCGGCGGCCCCCTCGTCCACACGGCGGCCCGGAAGCCCCATCTGGTGGGCCTGGTGTCCTACGGGCGCGGGTGCGCCGGCGACACCCCCGCCGTGAACACCCGCGTCTGGTCGTACCTCAGCTGGATCGGGCGGGTGACCGGGCTGCCGTCCCGCGCCTCATGAGGGCGGTGTACAGGAGCAGGGAGGCGGCGAGGCCCACCGCCCAGCCGTAGTCGGCGAGCGGCTCGAGGAAGGGGATCAGGCCGTCCTCGGGGAACGGGCCCGCGCCCGGGGCCGAGTGGGAGCCGCCGACGGCGAGGATCCCGCCGACCGCGAAGCGAGGACGGCCCGCTTCCAGTCCATGCCGAGGGCGACGAGACCGGAGGCCAGCATCCAGGAGGGGATGGTGTGGGCCGTGCCGACCCAGAGGGCGGTGAAGTTGTACGTGGTCCAGCGGCGCCGTTCGACGGGGACGGGGAGCAGGTCGTCGTTGACGAGGCGGGGGTCGGCCGGGACCGTGCCGGGCGCGAGCTCGACACGGTCGTCGGCCATGGCGGGTCTTCCCGCGGGGGTGGTGGCGGTCATGGCGGCGGAACCCTTCGTTCGGCGGGGGCGGAACGAGCCGTGCGGGGCCTGGGGCGTCCGAGTGGAGCGAAGCGGGGTCCGGGAGCGGGAGCGGCGCGGGTCAGGTGGCGAGCGCCGGGATGACCTCGGAGCCGTACGCGTCGATCGTGGTCTCCTTGGCGTCGTGCATCGCGTACACGGCGAACTGGTCCACGCCCATGTCCCGGAGCCGTCGCAGCTTGTCGACGTGGGCCTCGGCGGGGCCGAGGAGGCAGAAGCGGTCGACGATCTCGTCGGGGACGAAGTCGGTGGAGGGGTTCCCGGCGCGGCCGTGGTGGGAGTAGTCGTAGCCGTGCCGGTTCTTGATGTACGCGGTGAGTTCCTCCGGGACCATTCCCGAGTGCTCGCCATACTTCTCCACCAGGTCGGCGACGTGGTTGCCGACCATGCCGCCGAACCAGCGGCACTGCTCGCGGGCGTGGGCGAGGTCGTCGCCGACGTACGCGGGGGCGGCGACGCAGATCGTGAGGGCGTCGGGGTCGCGGCCCGCGTCGGCGGCGGCCTGCCGGACGGCCTTGACCATCCACTCGGTCAGGAACGGGTCGGCGAGCTGGAGGATGAAGCCGTCGGCCTTCTGCCCGGCGAGGGCGAGGGCCTTGGGGCCGTACGCCGCCATCCAGACGGGCAGCTTTCCGTTCCTGATCCAGGGGATGCGGATCGGGTTGCCGTCGACCTCGGCCTCGCGGCCCTCCGCCAGGTCGCGGATGACGTCGATGGCCTCGCCCAGGCGGGCCAGGGTGTTCGGCTTGCGTCCGGCGACGCGCATGGCGGAGTCGCCGCGGCCGATGCCGCAGACGGTCCGGTTGCCGAACATGTCGTTGAGGGTGGCGAAGGTGGAGGCGGTGACCTCCCAGGTGCGGGTGCCCGGGTTGGTGACCATGGGGCCGACGTGGAGCTTGGTGGTGTGCTCCAGGATCTGGCTGTAGACGACGAAGGGTTCCTGCCACAGCACGGCGGAGTCGAAGGTCCAGCCGTAGCGGAAGCCGTTGCGTTCCGCCCGGCGCATCAGGCCGACGACCTGCGAGGCGGGCGGGTCGGTCTGCAGGACGAGTCCGAAGTCCAAGGCGGGGTCTCCTAGTTCAGGTATTGACAGGTGGAGCGGGGGGTGAAGACCCCGTGCCCGGCGCGGCCGACGTACGTGCGCCGGTCGATGACGACCTCGCCGCGCGAGAGGACCGTCTCGACCCGCCCGGTGACGGTCCTCCCCTCGTACGCCGAGTAGTCGACGTTCATGTGGTGGGTCTCGGCCGACAGGACCTGGGTGGCGTGCGGGTCGTAGATGACGACGTCGGCGTCGGCGCCCGGCGCGAGCGTGCCCTTCTGCGGGTAGAGGCCGAACATGCGGGCCGGGGCGGCGCAGGCGATCTCGATCCAGCGGCGCCGGGAGATGTGCCCGTCGACGACGGCCTGGTGGAGGAGGTCCATGCGGTTCTCCACCCCGGGGAGGCCGTTGGGGATCTTGGAGAAGTCGCCCCGGCCGAGGTCCTTCTGCCCGGTGAAGCAGAAGGGGCAGTGGTCGGTGGAGACCACCTGGAGGTCGTTCGTCCGCAGCCCCCGCCAGAGCGCCGCCTGGTGCTCCTTCGGCCGCAGGGGCGTGCTGCACACGTACTTGGCGCCCTCGAAGCCCGGCTCCGCGAGGTTGTCGGTGGAGAGGAAGAGGTACTGGGGGCAGGTCTCGCCGAAGACGGGGAGCCCCTTGTCGCGGGCGGCGGCCAGCTCGGCCACCGCCTCCTCGGCCGACACGTGCACGACGTAGAGCGGGGCGCCGGCCACCCGGGCGAGCTGGATCGCGCGGTGGGTGGCCTCCGCCTCCAGGAGGGCCTTGCGGACCTCGCCGTGGTACCGGGGGTCGGTCTCGCCGCGGGCGAGGGCCTGTTCGACGAGGACGTCGATGGCGATGCCGTTCTCGGCGTGCATCATGATCAGCCCGCCGTTCTCGGCGGAGCGCTGCATGGCGCGCAGGATCTTGCCGTCGTCGCTGTAGAAGACGCCGGGGTAGGCCATGAAGAGCTTGAAGGAGGAGATCCCCTCCTGGACCAGCTTGTCCATCTCCTTGAGCGTGTGCTCGTTGACGTCGGAGAGGATCATGTGGAAGGCGTAGTCGATCGCGCAGACGCCGTCGGCCTTGGCGTACCAGGCGTCGAGCCCCTCGCGCAGGCCGTGGCCCACGCTCTGGACGGCGAAGTCCACGATGGTGGTGGTGCCGCCCCAGGCGGCGGCGCGGGTGCCGGTCTCGAAGGTGTCGGAGGCGAAGGTGCCGCCGAAGGGCAGCTCCATGTGGGTGTGGGCGTCGACGCCGCCCGGGATGACGTAGCGGTCGGTGGCGTCGATGGTCCGGTCGGCGGTCCAGGCCGCCGCCGCGTCCGAGCCGCGGGCCGCGAGGGCGGCCACGCGGCCGTCCTCGATCAGCAGGTCGGCGTGGACCTCGTCGGCGGCGGTGACGACCAGGCCGCCCCGGATGAGGGTACGGGTGCTCACGGGACTCTCCCTGTCGCTGAGTCGGAACTGCGGGGCGGCCGGCGGGGACTACAGGGAGCGGAGGGCCGCTTCGAGGAGGGCGGCACCCTCCTCGGCCTCGGAGACGGTGAGGGAGAGCGGCGGGGCGATGCGCAGGGTGCTGGTGTCGTGTCCGCCGCCCTTGCCGATGAGCAGGCCGTTCTCGCGGGCCGCCTCCAGGACGGCCGCGGCCGCCTCCGGATGCGCGCGGTCGGTGCCGGGTTCGGTGAGCTCGATGCCGACCATGAGGCCCCGGCCGCGCACCTCCCGTACGGCGGGGACGCCGGCGCAGGCGGCCCTGATCCGCTCGATCAGGAGGCCGCCGACCCGGCGCGCGTTGCCCTGGAGGTCGTGCTCCAGGAGGTACGAGAGGTTGGCGAGCCCGGCGGCCATGGTGACCGGCGAACCGCCGAAGGTGGAGATGGAGTTGGCGTCGAGGCAGTTCATGACCTCGGCGCGGGCGACGACCCCGCCGACCGACATGCCGTTGCCGATGCCCTTGGCGAAGGTGAGGATGTCGGGCGGCCCGGCCTGGCCGTGGGCCTGCCAGCCCCAGAAGTGCTCGCCGGTGCGGCCCCAGCCGGTCTGCACCTCGTCCGCGATCCACAGGATGCCGTGCCGGTCCAGGACGCGGCGGAAGGCGGCGTACAGGCCGTCGGGCGGGGAGGTGAAGCCGCCGACGCCCTGGATCGGCTCCGCGATGAGGGCGGCGACGTTCCGGGTGTGGCCGAGGAGGTCTTCGAGGTCGGCGACGCAGGCCTCGACGAACTCCTCGTCGCTGTGGTGCGCATAGGGGCCGCGGGTGCGGACGCCGCCGTGCACGTAGAGCGTCTGGAGCGGGGAGAGGCCGGTGGGCGACCAGGCGCGGTTGCCGGTGATGCCGACGGTGGAGAAGGAGCGCCCGTGGTAGCTGTTGCGCATCGCCAGGATCTGGTTCGAGCCGCGGTGCGCGGTGGCCAGGAGGAGAGCGGTGTCGTTGGCCTCGGTGCCGGAGGTGGTGAAGAAGACGCGGGCGTCGGGGATGCCGGAGAGCCCGGCGATCCGCTCGGCCAGCTCCACCATGGGCCGGTTGAGGTAGAGCGTCGAGGAGTGGATGATCCGCCCGGCCTGCTCGGCGACGGCCTTGGTGACCTCGGGCAGGGCGTGGGCGGTCATGGTGGTGAGGATGCCGCCGAAGAAGTCGAGGTACCTGCGCCCCTCGGCGTCCCAGACGTGGCGGCCCTCGCCGTGGGTGATCTCGATGGGGTCGCGGTAGTAGAGGGCGACCCAGTCGGGGATGACGGCCCGGTGCCGGTCGTGGAGGTCGTTCACGGCTTCACCAGCCCGTCGTACGCGTCGGGGCGGCGGTCCCGGTAGAAGGCCCACTGCTGCCTGACCTGCTCGATGAGGCCGAAGTCGAGGTCGCGGACGACCAGTTCCTCGGCCTTGTCGGAGGCGACGTCGCCGACGAAGCGGCCGCGCGGGTCGACGAAGTAGCTGGTGCCGTAGAAGTCGTTGTCGCCGTACTCCTCGACGCCGACGCGGTTGATCGCGGCGACGAAGTACTCGTTGGCGACGGCGGCGGCCGGCTGCTCCAGCTGCCAGAGGTGGGCCGAGAGGCCGCGGTGGGTGGCGGACGGGTTGTAGACCAACTGGGCCCCTTTGAGGCCCAGTTCGCGCCAGCCCTCCGGGAAGTGGCGGTCGTAGCAGATGTAGACGCCGACCTTGCCGACGGCGGTGTCGAAGACCGGCCAGCCGGCGTTGCCCGGGCGGAAGTAGTACTTCTCCCAGAAGCCCTTGACCTGGGGGATGTGGTGCTTGCGGTACTTGCCGAGGTAGCTGCCGTCGGCGTCGATCACGGCGGCGGTGTTGTAGTAGAAGCCCTCGCCCTCGACCTCGAAGACGGGGACCACGATCACCATCCCGGTCTCGCGGGCGAGGTCCCGCATCCGGCCGACGGTCGGTCCGTCGGGCACGGGCTCGGCCCAGCGGTAGTGCTCGGCCTCCTGCACCTGGCAGAAGTAGGGGGCGTTGAACACCTCCTGGAAGCCGATCACCTTCGCGCCCTGCCGGGCGGCCTCCCGGGCGTACTCCTCGTGTTTGGCGATCATGGATTCGGTGTCGCCGGTCCAGGATGCCTGGACGAGCGCGGCGCGTACGACGTCGGTCATGAGCTGCTCCTTCGGCACGGCGTCAGAGAGCCTCTACGCACGTAGACGCGGTGCGTAGGAGGAGAACGTAAGCCCCGTCACACCCCGGAGCAAGACCGCCGCAGTGAACCGACCGGGTCGATCATGTTTCATACCCGAGTGGTCCACATCGGACACGTACCGACACGTGGCGAGGCGTACGGGTACGCCCATCGGTCCGGTGCGGTCCGGTCCGGTGCGATCCGGTCCGGTCCGGTGCGGCCGGGCTCCGGCGCCCGTGGGGCCTCAGACGCCCGCCAGGCCCGCCACGCGGAGGGCGTGGAGGAGGTCGCGCTCCCGGGAGGCGGACACCGCCCGGGCCGCGTCGAGGAGTTGGGGGACGAGTCCGCGCGGGTCGGCGCCCGCGAGGCGGACCGCGTCCCCGGGGGCCCGGACCCGGACGAAGGCGGTCAGGAGGGCGTGGGCCTCGCGGTGGTGCTCCTCGGCGCGCAGGGCGGCGCAGGCCCCGGCCAGCTCCTCGACCGGGCGGGCTACCCCCTGGCGCAGGAGCCGCTCGCAGTCGGCCGTCCGGCCCGCGTCCGCGAGGACGCCGGCGACGGCGGCGAGCCGGTCGGGCGGCAGCGAGGCCGCCTCCCAGAGCAGGGTGGACCAGTCGGCGCCGAGTCCGGCCCGGTGCAGTTCGTCGGCGAGCGCGGGCAGCCGGGCGGGCGGGCCGCCGAGCGCCTCGCAGAGCAGGACGTGGGCCTCGCCGCCGCGGCCCCGGGCGCGGAGCCTCCGCAGGGCGTAGACGGCGTTCGCGGCGGCGCGGGCGGCCTCGGCGGGGTCCTCCGCCGGGCCGGCGGCCGGCCCCCCGCCCGACCCCTCGGACCCGGCGGCGCCTCCGAAGCGGGCGCCCCGGGGCGCCACGCCCCCTGCGGGGAGCACGGGAACGGGCACGGTCTCCCGGGCCTCGTCCCCCTCCTCCAGCCAGGCGTACCGGGCACCCCGGGGGCGGCGCCCGGCCTTCCCGGCCTTCGCCGACCGCTCCGGCTCGGCCGGGGGGCCGGGGGCGGGGGTCGCGGACGGGGCGGGCGAGGCGGGCGCCGGGGGCCCGGAAGCGGATGCCGCAGCAACGGGCGCCGGGGGCGCGGCGGCGGGCGGCGGGGACGCCGCCGAGGCCGTCGCGGCCCGGCCGTCCGGAGTCGACGGAGTCGTCGCGGCCCAGTCGGCCGGAGCCGACGGAAGCGCCGTGGCCAGGCCGGCCGCGGGCGCCGGGGCCGCCGTCGGAACCCGAGCGCGACCCGCCGGGGCCCCGCCCTCCAGGACCGGTCCCCGTCCCCGGTCCCCCGCCCCCGCCCCCGCCAACCGTGCCGTCAGTTCCGCGACGCGGGCGGCGGCGCGGGCGTGGTCGTCGCGGATCCAGGCGAGGTCGCGCTCCAGGCGGGCGGCCTCCTCGGGGCCGGGGCCCGGGACCGCGCGGAGCCGTACGCCGAGTTCGCGGGCGCGGGACTCGGCGTGCCGGCGTTCGCGCTCCATGAGCTCCCGGCGTTCGGCGAGCGCCGCCGCCGCGCCGGGCAGGCGGTCGCGGGCGCCCGCGGCCGCCGCGTACAGCGCGCGGCCCCGGAGCGCGAGGGGTCCGCCGACGGCCTCCCCGGCGTCCTGGAGCAGGGACGAGACGACGTCCCAGGGCAGGAGTTCCGTACCGACGAGGCAGGCGCGCAGGCCCTCCGGGTCGCGTGCGGCGAAGACCCCGTACCAGCCGGCGTCCGGCCGGAGGCGGGCCGTGAGTCCCGCCAGCCAGTGGGTGAACTCGGCCACTTCCGCCGGTTGTCGAGTCGCCGTCATGTCTCACGCACCTGCCCCGCAGTCGACTGGGACCGTACGGTCCGCGGGTATTGGACCGCAGTCGTGTTACGGGACGACTACGGACCGTTTTCCTGCGGGTGCCCGCCCCTCAGGGGAAGCGCACGACGATCCCGGTGTGCGGGCGCCTGCCGAGCCGGAAGACGGTGGCCGGCACGTCGATGAACCAGAACTGCCAGGTGTACTTGCGCAGGAGCAGCTTCCGGACGCGGCGCAGCTCCTCCCCCGTCACGAGGCGGGCCTCGCCGGTCACGCGCGCGGCGCCCTCGGGGACGTTGCCGCGCACGTCGCAGACGGCGGCCTCGACCCTCGCGTCCTTCCGCAGCCGCTTGACCTTCCAGGAGTCGGTGCGGGTCCAGGCGTACAGCTCGGACCCCTCCACCGCGTACCAGACGGGCGTCGCGACCCCCGTGCCGTTCTTGCGGAAGGTGGTCAGGCTGACGTAGCGGCCGCGCCGCAGCTCCTCGGGAATCATGCCCAGAGCCTAGGGGGTGCCTTGTCGGTCACGCCGGGCTCGCGGCGTCCGGCCGCTCAGACGGGGACCGGGACGCAGTGCGCCACCAGCTCGTCCATGGAGAGGTCGAGGACTCCGGCGAGGGCCGCGACGGTGAAGAAGGCCGGGGTCGGGGCCCGGCCGGTCTCGATCTTCCGGAGGGTCTCGGCGGAGAGGCCGGCGGCCGCGGCGATCTCGGCCATGGACCGCTCGCCGCGCGCCGCGCGCAGCAGCAGGCCGAGCCGCTCGCCGCGCTCGCGCTCTTCGGGGGTCAGGGGTGTGCGCACCATGAGGACCATTCTAATACCGGTATAGTAATTGGCATGGTGGAGATCAAGACGAACGAGTCCCTGGCGGCCATGCGCGAGGCCGGCCGGGTGGTGGCCCGCGCCCTGGCGGCCGTGCGGGAGAAGGCGGCGCCCGGGGTCCGGCCGACGGAGCTCGACCGGGTCGCGCGCGAGGTGCTGGACGCGGCGGGCGCCGCCTCGCCCTTCCTCGGCTACCGCCCGGAGTGGGCGCCGGTGCCGTTCCCGGCGGTGGTGTGCGTCTCGGTGAACGACGCGATCGTGCACGGCATCCCGGACGACACCCCGCTCGCGCCGGGCGACCTGGTGTCGGCGGACTGCGGGGCGCTGCTCGGCGGCTGGGCGGGCGACGCGGCCGTGAGCTTCACGGTCGGTCCGGCCCGGCCGGAGGACGCGCGGCTCATCGCCACGGCGGAGGAGGCCCTGGAGGCCGGCATCGCGGCGGCCGTGGTCGGCAACCGGATCGGGGACGTCGCGCACGCGATCGGCCGGGTCTGCCGGGCCGCCGGGTACGGCATCCCGGACGGCTTCGGCGGGCACGGCATCGGCCGCACCATGCACGAGGACCCGGGCGTCCCCAACGAGGGGCGCCCGGGCCGGGGCATGAAGCTGCGCCACGGCATGACGCTCGCGATCGAGCCGATGCTCGTCGGCGGCGGCACGGACGACTACTACACGGCGCGGGACGGCTGGACGATGCGCACGGTCGACGGCTCGCGCGCCGCCCACGCCGAGCACACGGTGGCGATCACGGACGACGGCCCGCGCGTCCTGACGGCGCTGTAGGCCCCGGCCCCGCCGGCCGTCGCCCCGCCGGCCGTCACCTGTCGGTCCCCGTCGCCCGTCACCTCCCCGGCCCCGCCGGCCGGACCGCCATCGCGGAGCCGCCGCCCCGGCGAACCTTCTCCGCGGCGGCCACCCAGCGGCCGTCCGGCAGGCGCTGGACGCCGGTCGCCGCGCCGATCTCCGGGTTCTGCCGGAAGCCGTGCCCGATGGCCTCCAGTTCGGCCCGGACGGGGCTGTTCCAGAGGCCGGGTTCGAGTTCGGTGGTGGCCTGGTTGCGCTGGCTGGCGCGCGGCGCGGCGATGGCCTCGACGAGCGGCAGGCCCCGGTCGACGACCCCGGTGAGGGTCTGGAGGACGGTGGTGACGATGGTCGCGCCGCCCGGCGAGCCGAGCGCGAGGACGGGCCGGTCGTGCCGGTCGAGGACGATCGTCGGGGAGATCGAGGAGCGCGGCCGCTTGCCGGGGCCGGGCAGGTTCGGGTCGTGCACGGCCGGGTTCGCCGGGGCGAAGGAGAAGTCGGTCAGCTCGTTGTTGAGCAGGAAGCCCCGGCCGGGCACGGTGATCCCGCTGCCGCCGGTGGACTCGATGGTGAGGGTGTACGCGACGACGTTGCCCCACTTGTCGGCCACCGTCAGGTGGGTGGTGTTCTCGCCCTCGTACGTGGTCGGGGCGGCGGTCCCGCCGGGGGCGCACGGTGCCGGGTCGCGGGGGTCGCCGGGCGCGAGCGGGCTGGTCAGGACGGCGTCGTCGCGGATCAGGCAGGCCCGGGAGTCCGCGAACCGCTGCGAGAGCAGACCGCGCGTCGGCACGGACTCGAAGGCCGGGTCGCCGACCCAGCGGCCCCGGTCGGCGAAGGCGATGCGGCTGGCCTCGACGAACCGGTGCAGGTAGCGGGTCTGCGAGGCCCGGGAGAGGTCGGTGCCCTCCAGGATGTTGAGCGCCTCGCCGACGCTGGTGCCGCCGGAGGAGGAGGGCGCCATGCCGTAGACGTCGAGCCCCCGGTACGCGACCTTCGTCGGCGCGCGGAACACGGTCCGGTACGCGGCGAGGTCGCGCTCCGTCAGGTCGCCGGGGCGGACGTTCCGGGTGGCGCCGGGACGGACGGGGGGCTTGCGGACGGTGTGGACGATGTCCCGGGCGAGCGGCCCCTCGTAGAGCGCGCCGACGCCCTCGCGGCCCAGCTTCTCGTACGTGCGGGCCAGGTCGGGGTTCTTGAAGCGGGAGCCGACCGCGGGCAGCCGCCCGCCGGGCAGGAAGAGGTCGGCGCTGGCCGGGAAGTCGCGGAAGCGGGCCTCGTTGGCGGCCGTCTGGGAGCGGAAGGTCTCGTCGACCGTGAAGCCCTCGCGGGCGAGGCGTTCGGCGGGTTCGAGGAGGGTGGAGAGCCGCTTGGTGCCCCAGGCGTCGAGGGCGGACTTCCAGGTCGCCGGGGTGCCGGGGGTGCCGACGCCGCGCCCGCTGGTCATGCCCTCCTCGAAGGGGATGGGGACGCCGTTCTCCGTGAAGAGGCGCGCGTCGGCGGAGCGGGGCGCGGTCTCGCGGCCGTCGACGGTGTGCACGGTGCGGCTCTTCGCGTCGTAGTGGACGAAGTAGCCGCCGCCCCCGATGCCGGCCGAGTAGGGCTCGGTGACGCCGAGCGCGGCCGCGACGGCGACGGCGGCGTCGACCGCGTTGCCGCCCTTGCGGAGGATCTCGATCCCGGCGGCCGAGGCGTCGGCGTCGACGCTGGCGACCACTCCGCCGTATCCGGTCGCGACGGGCTCCTTGACGGGTGGTGCCACCGGCGCCGCCGGCGGCGCGGCGGCTCCCATCGAGAACACCGTCGCCGTGACGGCGAGAACGGAGACCTTGCCAGCGGCGGAGCGACGCATTCGTACCTCCAGTCGGCGACCGTCCGCGCAGCGTAACTTCTCCCCTCCCCTTCCGTCAGGAACGCCTCGAACGGGATCTCGAACGGTGGGCCGAACGGCCGCTAGCATGCGCGCCCATGAACGAAGACGTGCGCAACATCGTGCTCGGGGTGCTCGCCACCGGCGTCAGCGCCTCCCTCGGCTGGCTCGGCCGTACGTACGGGTGGCGGCGGAGGCTCCGCCGCAAGCAGGCGTTCTTCGGCCTCCCGGGGGGCTCGGAGTGCCTGCTCGTGGTGAACAGGGAGTCCGGCGGGGACAACGTGGTGCACCGCTACGACGTCTTCGCGCTGCTCGAACTCTCCGCGCTCATCAAGGACTGCGGCGCGCAGGTCCGCATCCTGCCGCAGGACCAGACCCACCAGGGCTTCGGCGACCGCACCGAGTTCTGCGTGGGAGGCCCGTACTCGAACAGGCGCATGGCCGCGCACCTGTCGACCCTGCTGCCGGGCGTGGAGGTGAACGTGGACGTCGAGCCGTCCGAGGTCAGGGGCTCGATGACGATCGGCGGCGAGCGGTACCTCATGGAGAAGGGGGCGTCCGAGTACGTGGTCCTGGCCCGGCTCACGACCGGGGAGGACCACCGGCCGGTCTTCCTCTTCTGCGGGCAGCGGGCGATCACCAACCAGGCGGCGACCCGCTACCTGGCCCGCCATCACGAGGCCCTGGCCCGCCGTCACCGCGACGGCTCGTTCGTGCTGCTCCTGAAGGTGGTCAACTCGGAGGCGTACGGCCCCGACGTGGTGGAGCTGGTGGCCGACGTGACGCGTGCGGCCCGTACGGCTCCCCCGGCGTCCGAGCCCGCCGCCGAACCGGCGGCGGCGGCCTGACCGGAGGGGCCCGGCAGGCCCCTTCCCCGGAGCCCGGCGGGGCACCGGGCCGGTACGGGCACGCGGTGGGGCACGGCCCGGGGCGGGGCCGTGGACCCGCTCGCCGCCGACCGGACGCCAATCGTTACCCCCACGTAACTTACCGGGGAGTTACCTCGGGTAAACACCTGCGGTTACCGTCGGGTCACTTTCACTGCCCCCCCTCGCCGACCACCCATCGGCGCCCCCAGTGAGGAGTGCCCCGTGCGCACATCCCTGGTCCTCGCCGTCTCGGCCGCGCTCGTGGCCGGGACGGCCCTCGGGCTCGCCCCCGCCGCCCAGGCCGTGGAGACCGCCGACCCGGCCGGCATCCGCTTCGTCGACATCGCGGGAGAGGGCGGCACCGTCCTCAAGGCGAACGTCGTCGCTCCCGCCGGGGCGGCCGGCGCCCGCCACCCCCTGATCGTGCTGCCCACCAGCTGGGCCATGCCCCAGGTCGAGTACCTCGCCCAGGCGCGGAAGCTCGCCGACTCCGGCTACGTCGTCGTGAGTTACAACTCGCGCGGCTTCTGGCAGTCCGGCGGGGAGATCGAGACCGCGGGCCCCAAGGACGTCGCCGACGCCTCCAAGGTGATCGACTGGGCACTGGCCCACACCGCCGCCGACCCCGACCGGGTGGGCATGGGGGGCGTCTCGTACGGCGCCGGGATCAGCCTGCTCGCCGCCGCGCACGACCCGAGGGTCAAGGCCGTCGCCGCACTCAGCGGCTGGGCCGACCTCATCGAGTCCATCTACAGCGGCCGGACCCAGCACCTCCAGGCCGCCGCCCTGCTCGGCGGCGCCGGGGCCCTCACCGGCCGTCCGGGACCCGAACTGAAGCAGATCCTGAGCGACTTCCTCTCCTCCGACCTGGCCAAGGAGGAGGACATGATCGCCTGGGGCCGCACGCGCTCCCCGGTCACCTACCTGGACCGCATCAACGCCAACGGCACCGCGGTCATGCTCGGCAACGCCTGGGGCGACACCATCTTCCCGCCCAACCAGTACGCGAGCTTCTACGAGAAGCTCACCGGCCCCAAGCGCCTGGAGTTCCGTCCCGGCGACCACGCCACCGCCGAACTCACCGGACTCTTCGGCCTGCCCAACGACACCTGGACCAACGCACAGCGCTGGTTCGACCGCTACCTCAAGGGCGCCGACAACGGCATCGACCGCGAGCGGCCCGTCCAGCTCAAGTCCCGGTCGACCGGCGGCTACGAGGGCTATCCGGACTGGAAGTCCGTGCACGCGAACCAGCGCAGGTTCGACCTCGGCGGCACGCAGCGGGTGTGGGCGAACGTCGACTCGGGCGCGAACGGCGGGGTCACCCTGCTCACCAACGCCCTGGACCAGTTCCTCCGCACCCCGCCCGTCGTCTCCGTCCCCCTCCTCCCCCGCGCCTTCGCCGGCGTCTGGCAGTCCGAGCGGTACGACGCCCCGCAGCGGGTGCGCGGCACCGTGAAGGTGCACACCACGGTCGCCTCCACCCAGGAGAGCGGCACCCTCGTCGCGTACCTCTACGACGTCGGCCCGCTCGGCGTCGGCAAGCTGGTGACCAACGCCCCGCACACCTTCCACGGCAAGGCCCCCGGGCAGCCGTTCACCGTCGACCTGGAGCTGTTCTCCACGGCGTACGACGTGCCCGCCGGGCACCGGCTGGCGCTGGTCGTGGACACCGTCGACCCGCTCTACATCGAGCACAACCCGGCCGGCGCGCAGCTGACCTTCTCCTCCCCGGCCGCCGACCCGTCGTACGTGTCGGTGCCGCTGCGGGAGGAGTGATCTCCGGCTGCCGCCGGGCGGGTGCGGCCCGTGCCCGCTACCGCCCTCCCGGCGGCGGCCCTCCCGGTCCGGCCGGAGCGACGTCCGCGGCCTTCGTCCTCGGGTCGCGGCGCTCCCTGCGGGCCACCCAGGTGGCGAACCAGGAGAGCAGCATGCACATCCCGATGTAGATCGGCGAGATGACGAGCACGACGGGGATGAACGGCAGGTCGTAGTCGAGGTTGGACGCGATCAGCTTGCCCGCGTGCAGGAACTCCTCGTAGGTGATCAGGAATCCGAGCGAGGTGTCCTTCAGGGCCACCACGAGCTGGCTGATGATGGCGGGCAGCATCGCGCGGACGGCCTGGGGCACCAGGACGTACGTCATCACCTGCGTCTTGCGCATGCCGAGCGCGTACGCCGCCTCGCCCTGGCCGCGCGCCACGGAGTGGACGCCGGTGCGGAAGACCTCGGCGAGCACGGAGCCGTTGTAGAGGGTCAGCCCGGTGACCAGGGCGGGCAGCGGCTGCACCTTCAGCGCCACGAAGACGAAGAAGATCATCACGAGGACGGGCATCGCGCGGAAGAACTCCACGAAGAGGGTGGAGGTCCAGCGCAGGACGCGGTGTTCGGAGAGGCGCCCGCAGGCCAGGACGGCGCCGAGGGCGAGCGAGAGGACCGATGCGCAGGCGAAGGCCTTCAGGGTGTTGCCCAGACCCCTGAGCAGCAGTTCCTGGATGCCCTCGTAGAGGAAGGGCGACCACTTGGCGGAGGTGAACTGCTCGGTGTCGAAGAGGAGGTGGAGGATCCAGCCGGCCAGGGCCAGGAGCACGGCGGTGGAGACGAGGCCGTAGAGGAGGTGGCGCCGCCGGGCGCTCGGCCCGGGGACGTCGTAGAGGGCGGTGGACTCGGTGGTCATCGGGCGACTCCCCAGCGCTTCTCCATGACGTGGAAGAGGGCGCTGATGGTGAGGGTGATGATCAGGTATCCGACGGCGATCCAGACGAAGGTCCAGACGATGTTGTAGCCGAGCTCGCTCAGCGTCTTGTAGGTGCCGAGGAGTTCGGTGACGCTGAACGCCCCCGCGATCGCCGAGTTCTTGGCGAGGGCGATCAGGGTCGAGCCGAGGGGCGGGATGACGGTGCGGAAGGCCTGCGGCAGGACGACCGTGCCGAGGGTCTGGGCGAAGGTCATGCCCAGACTGCGGGCCGCCTCGCCCTGGCCGCGCGGCACGGTGTTGATGCCGGAGCGCAGCACCTCGCAGACGAAGGCAGAGGTGTAGCAGCCGAGGGCGAGGACCGCGAACAGCTCGAAGGGCAGGACGAGTCCGAAGCGGGGCAGTCCCAGCATGACCGCGAAGAAGAGCAGGGTCAGCGGGGTGTTGCGCAGGACGGTCACCCAGACCGTGCCGAAGACCCGGAGGGAGCCGACGGGCGCGACCCGGAAGGAGGCCATGACGAAGCCCAGGACGAGGGCGAGCGCCGAGGCGTAGACGGTGAGTTCGACGGTGCCGAGGAACCCCTTTCCGTAGAGCGAGAAGTTGTCGGTCAGGACGTCCATGTCGGGAGGCTCCTGCGGATCAGCCCGCGGGGTAGCGGTCGATGGCGGGCGGCGGCGGGGCGGGGACTCCGGAGAGGCCGAGGGTGGCGTCGTACGCCTTCTTCCAGTCGCCGTTCTTCTCGTGGGCGGCGAGGGCGTCGTCGAGGGCGAGGCGGAGCGCGTTGTCGTTGCGGGGGACGCCGATGCCGTACGGCTCCTCCGAGAACGGCTTCCCGACCACCTTGAGCTCGTCGGGCACCTTGGCGGCGTAGCCGAGCAGGATCGTGTCGTCGGTGGTGACCGCGTCGACCTGGTAGGTCAGCAGGTTGTCCACGCAGACCGAGTACGTGTCGTAGGCGACGAGTTCGGCCTCCGGGTGGTCCTTCTCGATCCGCTGGTACGGGGTGGAGCCCGCGGCCGAGCAGACCCGCTTGCCGGCCAGGTCCTGGGGTCCGTCGATGTCGTGCTCGTCGGTGCGGACCAGGAGGGACTGTCCGGCCAGGTAGTAGGGCCCGGCGAAGCCGACGAGCTTCTTGCGGTTGTCGTTGATGGTGTACGTGCCGACGTAGTAGTCGATCTGGCCGTTCTGGAGGGCGGTCTCGCGGTTGGCGGAGGCGATCGTGCGGAACTCGACGCGGGCCGGGTCGAAGCCGAGGGATGCGGCCATCATCCTGGCGATCTCGATGTCGAAGCCGGAGTAGCGGCCGGAGGCGGGGTCCTTCTCGCCCATGTAGGGCTGGTCCTCCTTGGCGCCGACGACGAGCCGGCCGCGCTTCTTCGCCCGGTTCCAGGTGGCGGAGTCGGGCAGGGTGAAGTCCGACCGCACCCGGTAGACGGGGAGTCGGTCGGGCTGCGGGCCCTTGACGGGCGGGCTGCCCTCCCGGCCGCAGCCGCCGAGCGCCGCCGTCGCGGCGAGCAGCAGGGCGAGCGCGGCCAGGGTCCGGTGCGTACGCTGCATGGTTCCCACCCGGTCAGTGCTTGAGGATCTTGGAGAGGAAGTCCTTGGCGCGTTCGCTGCGCGGAGCGGTGAAGAACTCCTCCGGCGCGCGGTCCTCGACGATCCTGCCGTCGGCCATGAAGACGACCCGGTTGGCGGCGGAGCGCGCGAAGCCCATCTCGTGGGTCACGACCACCATCGTCATGCCGTCCCGGGCCAGCTGCCGCATGACCTCCAGGACCTCGTTGATCATCTCGGGGTCGAGGGCCGAGGTCGGCTCGTCGAAGAGCATGACCTTCGGGTCCATCGCGAGCGCGCGGGCGATCGCCACGCGCTGCTGCTGGCCGCCGGAGAGCTGGGCCGGGTACTTGTCGGCGTGCGCGGCGAGTCCGACCCGGGCGAGGAGTTCGCGCGAACGCCGGTCGGCCTCCTCCTTCTTGCGCCCGCGCACCTTGACCTGTGCGAGGGAGACGTTCGCGAGGACGGTCCTGTGCCCGAAGAGGTTGAAGGACTGGAAGACCATGCCGACCTCGGCCCGGAGCCGGGCGAGCGCCTTGCCCTCATCGGGGAGCGGCTGCCCGTCGATGAGGATCTCGCCCGACTCGACGCTCTCCAGCCGGTTGATCGCCCGGCAGAGGGTGGACTTGCCGGAGCCGGAGGGGCCGATGACGACGACCACCTCGCCGCGGCCGACGGTGAGGTCGATGGACTGGAGGACGTGCAGGGCGCCGAAGTGCTTGTTGACGCCACGCAGTTCGATCAGCGGATCGACGACGGCCATACGCTGCCCTGCCCCATTTCTCAGCGGTGTCGCGGTCCACGCAAAATATCCACCGGAAAAAGGACTTCAGGGACGACACGCATGAAACGGGTATTAGCCGTATTTACTGCGGAAGGGGGGCGACCGACAGGTGTACGCGTCAGTACTCGGCGGCCTCCGCGTACACCTGGGAGAGCTGCGGAGCGCCCGTCATCGCCCAGTCGAGACCGGCCTCGACGACCTGGATCTCACGGCCGGAGGCGAGCTGCACCACCGGGCCGCCGCCGGGGCGCATCTGCCAGCGGGCGGCCGGGACGTTGCGGACGATCACCGTGCCGAGGTAGAGCCCGGCGTCGTTCCCGAACCAGGGCAGCTCCTCGGGGTCGTCGCGCCAGCGGGGCGGCAGCTGGTCGAGTTCCTGGAGCGAGCGCGGGGTGTCGTCGAGCGCCACCCCGGCCTCCTCGACCCGGGCGCGCAGCAGCTCGCACTCGGCGAACAGATCGGCCATCCCGTCCGGGGCGCGGTCGGAGGCGGCGGCCGGCGGGGAGTCCGGGGAGTCGGGATGGTGCCGCTTGCGCCAGCTGTCCAGAAACGGGATGTTCATCCGAACAGCCTCGCACCGACACCTCCCGGTCCACCACTCGGCGCGCGGAGACCGTTACCGGCCCCGGTCCGCCGCACGCCCCTGCACGTCGAGGTCGACGACGACGGGGGCGTGGTCCGAGGCGCCCTTGCCCTTGCGCTCCTCGCGGTCCACGTAACTGTCCGTGACCGCCTCGGCGAAGGGCTCGTTGCCGTAGACCAGGTCGATGCGCATGCCCTTGTTCTTCGGGAAGCCGAGCTGGCGGTAGTCCCAGTACGTGAAGGGGTGGTCGTACTTGAGGGGGCGGGGGACCACGTCGCGCAGGCCGGTCCCGCGCAGGCCCGCGAGCGCGGCCCGCTCCGGCTCCGTCACGTGCGTGGCGCCCTCGAAGACGGCGATGTCCCAGACGTCCTCGTCGGCCGGCGCGATGTTGTAGTCGCCGAGGACCGCGAAGGGCCGGTCCCCCGCCGCGTCCTCCGCGACGGCCGTCCTGAGCGCCTCCAGCCAGCGCAGCTTGTAGGCGTAGTGCTCGTGGGCGACCTCGCGGCCGTTCGGCACGTACACCGACCAGACGCGGACGGGGCCGCAGGTCGCGGAGACCGCCCGGGGCTCCTGCGCCCCGTCGTACTCCGGGCCGCCGGGCAGGCCGGTGACCACGTCGTCGAGGCCGACGCGGGAGAGCAGCGCGACGCCGTTCCACCGTCCGGTGGCGTTGACCGCCGACTCGTAGCCCAGTTCGCGCAGCTCCTCGGCGGGGAACTGCTCGGCGGTGCACTTGGTCTCCTGGATGCACAGCACGTCGGTGCCGCTGCTCTCCAGCCAGGCCAGGAGACGGGGCAGCCGGGCGGTGATCGAGTTGACGTTCCAGGTCGCGATGCGCATGGGCGCAAGCCTACTGTCGGGCACCGACAACGGCCGGTCCTCCGGGGCCGTCTCAGACGTCGGCGGAGCTCCCGGGGGCGAGCCGGGAGTGGTCGGTGCCGCCGAGCTCCCCGATCTGGCGGTCGTAGATCGGCCGGGCGAGGTCGGTGAGCAGGGCGTCGTGGATGTCGTACGCCCGGCGCGGCTTCAGCTCGCGCACGTAGTCGATGACCTCGGAGATCTTGTTCCAGGGGGCCATGACGGGCAGCAGCAGGGTGTCGACCGGGTGGTCGGGCACGGTGAGCGCGTCGCCGGGGTGGAAGACGGAGCCGTCGACGAGGTAGCCCACGTTGGTGATGCGCGGGATGTCCGGGTGGATCACGGCGTGCAGCTCGCCGTGGACCTGGACGTCGAACCCGGCGGCCGTGAAGGCGTCGCCGTGGCCGACGGTGTGCACCCGGCCGGGGAAGGCCGCCGCGATCCGCCCGGCGACGCTGCGCAGCGTCCAGACCTCGGCGGCCGGGTTCGCCTCCAGGGCGGCCCGCAGCCGGCCCTCGTCGAAGTGGTCGGGGTGCTCGTGGGTGACGAGCAGCGCGTCGGCCCCGAGAGCGGCGTCCTCCTCGGTGAACCCGCCGGGGTCGAGGACGAGCGTCCGCCCGTCCTTCTCCAGCCGGACGCAGGCGTGGGACTTCTTCGTCAGCTTCACGGGACCAGGCTACGCCGGGGGCGTGGTCTCCTCCGCGATGACGCGGGTGACGACCCGCAGGGCGGTCTCGGCGGCCGGGAGACCGCAGTACACGCCCGCGTGGAGCACGATCTCGCGGATCTCGTCGGGCGAGAGGCCGTTGCGGAGGGCGGCCCGGGTGTGGTCCGCGAGGGCCTCCCGGTGGCCCCCGGCGAGGAGGGCCGTGAGGGTGACGGCGCTGCGGACGCGCCGGTCGAGGCCCTCGCGGCTCCAGACCTCGCCCCACTCGTACCGGTTGACGAGCCCCTGGAGGGTCCCGTCGGGGTCCTCGGCGAGGGCGCGGTCCACGTGCGCGTCGCCGAGCACCTCGCGGCGCAGCCCGAGCCCCTTCCCGTACGGGTCGGGGCGCCCGTCCCCGGCGGTCTCGGCGGCCGGGGCGGGGGCCGCGGCCTCGGCGGCGGGCGCCGGACCGGCGGGCGGCGGCGGCACGGCCGGGGCGCCGGCGGTCTCCTGGACCGTCCCGGCGAAGTGGTCGAGGAGCAGGTCGGTGACGGCGGCGGGCTGCTCGACGGGGGCGAGGTGGGAGGCGCCGGGGACGACGGCGAGCCGGGCGTCGGCGATGCCGGCGACCAGGGTGCGGGCCTCGGCGGGGCCGGTGACCTGGTCCTCGGAGCCGACGAGCACGAGCGCGGGGACGCCGATGCGGCCGAGGGCCTCGCGTACGTCGAAGACGGCGAGGGCCTCGCAGGCGGCGATGTAGCAGGCCGGGTCGGTCGTACGGACCATCTGCACGGCCCAGTCGACGATGGCGGGCTGCGCGCCGGCGAAGAGCGGGGTGAACCACTGCTCGGGGGCGGTGCGGGCCATCGGCTCCAGGCCGTTGGCCCGCACGATGACGCCCCGCTGCCGGAACTCGTCGGCGGTGCCGAACCGGGGCGAGGTGGCGACCAGGGCGAGCGAGGCGACCCGGTGGGGCGCCCGCAGTGCGAGGTCGAGGCCGACGGCCCCGCCGAAGGAGCAGCCCGCGTAGCCGAAGCGCTGGATCCCGAGCCCGTCGAGGGTGGCGAGCAGCCGGTCGCCCAGCTCGGCCACGGAACCGAAGGGTTGCGCGGGCGCGCCGCCGTGCCCGGGCAGGTCGAAGCGCACGATCCGCCAGTCCCGCGTGAGCTCGGGGATCTGCCGGTCCCACATGTGGAACGTGGTCCCCAGGGAGGGTCCCAGGACCAGGACCGGAGCGTCCTCTCGCCCGTCGACGCGGTACTGCAGGGTGTTCGGTGGTGTCTCGCTCACCCGCAAGACCCTCTCATATCCCGTGCCGTTCCCAGGGCGGAGGGCACAACTGTGGGGTTCTGTCCCCTTCGTGCCCTCCTCCGCGCGGTCCGTCGCGCGGTCCCGCCGCGGGCGGAGCGCGCTACGGCAGGACGGAGTCGACGTACCCTCCGTCGACCCTCAACGCGCCCCCGGTGGTGGCGGAGGCGTGGTCGGAGGCGAGGTAGACGACCATGGCGGCGATCTCCTCCGGCTCGATGAGCCGCTGGAGCAGCGACTGCGGCCGGTGCTCGCGCATGAACACGCGCTGGGCCTCGTCCCAGGGCAGGGAGCGGTCCACCAGCTCGTACACGAAGTCCTCGACCCCGCCCGTGCGGGTGGGGCCCGCGACGACCGAGTTGACGGTGACGCCGCTGCCCGCCGCCTGCTTGGCGAAGCCGCGCGTGACCGCCAGGAGGGCGGTCTTGGACATGCCGTAGTGGATCATCTCGGCGGGGATCGCCACGGCCGAGTCGCTCGCGATGTTCTGCACCCGTCCCCAGCCGCGCTCGCTCATGCCGGGGAGGTACTGGCGGATCAGCCGGACCGCCGCGAGGACGTTCACCTCGAAGTAGCGCCGCCACTCGTCGTCGCTGATCTCCAGCGGATCGGCCTCGCCGAAGATGCCGAGGTTGTTCACCAGGACGTCCACCCGGGGCAGCGCCTCCGCGGCGCGGCGCGCGCCCTCCTCGGTCGCGACGTCGGCGACCACGGGGACCAGGTCCGCGTCGGCGACCTCGGCGCGCAGGTCCGCGACGGCCTGTTCCACCCGCTGCTCGGTGCGCCCGTTGACGCCCACGCGGGCCCCCGCGCGGGCCAGGCCCTTGGCGATCGCGGCACCGATCCCCTGGGTGGATCCGGTGACCAGAGCGGTCCGTCCTGTCAGGTCGACGAGCATGGGGAGGGCGCCCTTCTTGTGGATCACGGCCGGCTACCCCTCCCCTGTACCCGGTCCGCGGCCGGCCGCACCAGGAGACGCCCGTCTCGCCCAAAGGCCCGGGGCCGGCCCGCGCCGAGGGCGCCGACCGGGCCGGGCCGGGTCCCTCAGGCGGGTCCGGGCGCGGACTCGGCGTCCCGGCCGCCGTGCGCGGGCCGGTGGGCGCCGCGCAGCCGCTCCTCCAGCGCCTCCAGGAGGCCGGGCAGGTCGGGGGCGACGGCGAGGTCGTCCAGGGTGGACGCGGCGAGGAACCCCGTGCCGGAGATCCCGCGCAGGGCGCCGAGGAGCGGGGTCCAGAAGCCCCCGGCGTCGAGGAGGCCGACGGGCTTGGCGTGGAAGCCGAGCTGGCGCCACGACCACACCTCGAAGATCTCCTCCAGGGTCCCGAGCCCGCCGGGCAGGGCGGCGAAGGCGTCCGCGCGGTCGGCCATGATCGCCTTGCGCTCGTGCATCGTGTCGCAGACGACCAGCTCCGTCACCCCCTCGTGCGCCCACTCCCGCTCGATCATGCTGCGCGGGATGACGCCGACGACCTCGCCGCCCGCCTCCAGGGCCGCGTCCGCCAGGACGCCCATCAGCCCCGTGCGGCCGCCGCCGTAGACGAGGCCGATCCCGCGCCGGGCCAGATCGGTGCCGACGGCGGCGGCCAGTGCGGCGTGCGCCGGGTCGTGCCCGTCGGAGGAGGCGAGGAAGACGGCGAGACGGCGCATGGGGACCTCCCGGGGTCTGCTGCGGTGGACGGTCCGGTCCGTCACGGGTGCTTCCGCTCCGGCCAGAGGGCTTGGACCAGGGGTTTCGGGGGCGTGGAGCGGGTGCTCCGGCGGTTCAGGGGCTCGTCGTGGAGACCGCGTACACCCGGGGGAACGCCGGTTCCGTGAGGTCGACCGTGATGTCCGTGGTCGGGCGGGGTTCCTCGCGGGTGACGGTGGTGCCCGACCAGGTCGGGGTGTCGGGGAAGGTCCAGGCGGCGATGGACCGGTCGCGGTCGCCGATGGTGATCCGGCCCGGGGTGAGTCGGGAGCGGGCGGCGCCGGACTCGGCGAGGAAGGCGTCGAGCCCCGCGGCGGTCGTCGAGAACTGGACGTACAGCCTGCTGGTCTTCCAGTTGCTGGTCTCGTAGTAGGCGACGTCCCAGGACCCCGGGGGGATCGGGACCTCGAAGACCCGGCGCTTCATCAGGGAGGGCCAGTTGTCCTGGAGGCCGACCACCGAGGACTCGCGCTCCTTGTCGAGGCCGCTGTCGCGGCTCTGGCCGGCGGAGATGACGAGGTACCCGGCGGGGATGCCGACGAGGAGCACGATGATGACGGCCGTCAGCCAGCGGCGGCGGATCATGTGCCGGCGGTCCTCGGGCATCCGCTCCAGCGGCGGGCGGGGCGGGGGCGGGGCGGTCGGGATCACGACGGGGGGTCCTCGGGGGTGCGGGCGGCCCGGGCCGAGGTCCCGCTGCGCAGGGCCTGGGCGTAGCGCTCGTACCGTTCGTACCGCTCGACGCGGCGCCGGTTGGCGCGGCGGAAGCGGCGGGCGACGAGCCGGGCCAGGTCGGCGGCGCCGACCATGCCGGCCTCGGGGCCGAGCTGGGCGCGGACGAGGCGGGCCTCGGGGCGGTAGCCGCGGCCGGTGAGGTGGCGGCGGAAGGAGTCCCGGGCGGGGCCGATGAGGAGGTCGTCGGCGGCGGAGACGCCTCCGCCGATGACGAAGCAGGAGGGGTCGAGGGCGGCGGCGAGGTTGGCGATGCCGACGCCCAGCCACTGGCCGATGTCCTGGAACAGCTCGACGCACATGGCGTCGCCCTCGCGGGCGAGTTCGGTGATGAGGGGGCCGGTGATGTCGGGGACGTGGCCCTTGACCCGCTCGATGATGTTGTACGCGACCGGGGAGTCGGCGGCGGCCAGCTCGCGGGCCTCGCGGACCAGCGCGTTGCCCGAGCTGTACTGCTCCCAGCAGCCGCGGTTGCCGCAGGGGCAGCGGTGGCCGCCGGGGACGACCTGCATGTGGCCGAACTCGCCGGCGACGCCGTACTTGCCCCGCTTGACCTGGCCGTCCTCCAGGATGGCGCCGCCGATGCCGGTGCCGAGGGTGATCATGACGAGGTGGTCCTCGCCGCGCCCGGCGCCGAAGCGCCACTCGGCCCAGGCGGCGGTGTTGGCGTCGTTGTCCACCATGACGGGGACGGCGAGGCGGCCCTGGAGGGCGTCGCGCAGGGGCTCGTTGCGCCAGGCCAGGTGGGGGGCGAAGAGGACCCTGGCGCGGTCGGCGTCGACCCAGCCGGCCGCGCCGATGCCGACCGCGTGCACGTCGTGCCGGTCCGAGAGGTCCAGGACCAGTTCGACGATGGTGTCCTCGACGACCTTGGGGCTCTTGGACTTGTCCGGGGTCTCCGTGCGGAGCTTCTCCAGGATGTTGCCGTCGGCGTCGACGACCCCGGCCATCACCTTCGTGCCGCCGATGTCGATGCCGACGGTCGGCACCCGGGGGGCCGTCAGGTGGGAGCGCCGTTCCCGGGTCCCCACGGTCCGCAGCACGGTGCCGCGGGCGGAGCCGCGGTGGGCGAGGTCACGGTAGGTACTCATCGGATCCGATTCTGCCAGGCGGGCCCCGCGGGGGCCGTCACGTCGCGGAGGGGCGTTCCAGTTCGTGGCGGAGGTCCTCCAGCTCGCTGCCGCCGGCCATCTGCCGGGTCAACTCGTCGAGGGTGACGGAGTCCTTGGTGTGGCTGCCGGCCATGACGCCCCGCTTGAGGAGGACGAAGCGGTCGCCGACGAGGTGGGCGTGGTGGGGGTTGTGGGTGATGAGGACCACGCCGAGGCCCTGGTCGCGGGCGGCGGCCACGTACTTCAGGACGACGCCGGACTGTTTGACGCCGAGGGCGGCGGTCGGCTCGTCGAGGACGAGGACCTTGGCTCCGAAGTGGACGGCGCGGGCGATGGCCACGCACTGGCGCTCGCCGCCGGAGAGGGTGCCGATGGGCTGGTCGACGTCGCGCAGGTCGATGCCCATGCGGAGCAGGGCCTCGCGGGTGGTGGTCCGCATGAGGCCGGCGTCGAGCCGTCTGAACGGCCCCTTGCCCCTCGTCGGCTCGGAGCCGAGGAAGAAGTTGCGCCAGACCGGCATGAGCGGGACGACGGCGAGGTCCTGGTAGACGGTGGCGATGCCCCGGTCGAGGGCGTCGCGCGGGTTGGCCAGGGTGACCTCCTCGCCCTCGATGCGGAAGGTCCCGGCGTCGTGCCGGTGCAGCCCGGCGACGATCTTGATGAGGGTGGACTTGCCGGCGCCATTGTCGCCGAGGACGCAGGTGATCTCCCCCGCGCGGACCTCCAGGGAGACCCCTTCGAGGGCGCGGATGTTGCCGTAGTACTTGCTGACGTCGTCGAGCTCGACGAGGGGGGCGCTCTCGGTCGTCACAGGGGTGCCGGTCGTCACTTGGTCGCCTCCACGCGCTTGCGGATCCAGGCGTTCAGGAGGGTCGCGAGCAGCAGCATCGCGCCCAGGAAGAACTTGAACCAGTCCGGGTTCCACTCGGCGTACACGATGCCCTTGCTGGTCATGCCGAAGATGAGGGCGCCGACCGCCGAGCCGATGGCCGAGCCGTACCCGCCGGTGATCAGGCAGCCGCCGATGACGGCCGCGATGATGTAGATCAGCTCGTTGCCGACGCCCTCGCCCGACTGGACGACGTCGAAGGAGAAGAGCAGGTGCTGGCCGGAGATCCAGGCGCAGAGGGCCACGCCCGCGTAGAGGCCGATCTTGGTGCGGTGGACGGGGACGCCGACCGCGCGGGCCGCGTCGGCGCCGCCGCCGACCGCGAAGATCCAGTTGCCGAAGCGGGTGCGGAGCAGGATCCAGGTGGCGAGCGCGACCAGGCCGAACCACCACAGGATGGTGACCTTGAGCTCGACCCCGCCGAGGGTGAGCTGCGAGGCGAAGAGCTTGCGGGCGGAGGGGAAGCCCTCCATGTCGGCGATGGTCTTGGTGGAGACGGTGCCGCTGATCAGCTTGGTGAGGCCGAGGTTCAGGCCGGTCAGCATGAGGAAGGTGCCGAGCGTGATGATGAAGCTGGGCAGCCTGGTGCGGGTCAGCATGACGCCGTTGAAGACGCCGATCGCCAGGGTGACGAGCAGCGAGACGCCGACGCCGACCCAGACGTTCGCCGTCATCTGGTAGCTGAACATCGAGGAGACGAGCGCGGAGCTGGTGACCATGACGCCGGCGGAGAGGTCGAACTCGCCGCCGATCATCAGGAGCGCGACGGGGACGGCCATGATGCCGATGGTGGAGGCCGCGTAGAGGACGGTGCCGAGGCTGGAGGCGCGCAGGAAGCTGTCGGCGAAGACCGCGAAGAAGACGAAGACGGCGGCCGCGCCGACGACCGAGCCCAGCTCGGGGCGGGCGAGGAGCTTCTTCAGCGGGGTGGTGCGCAGGAGGCGTTCGTCGACGTGGTCGATGCCGGACGGCGGAGCGGTGGAGCTCATCGGGTGCCCCGATCCGCGTAGGCGACGAGGTCGTCGGCGTTCTCGTCGGTGATGATCTGGGGGCCGGTGAGGACCGGCTTGCCGCCGCCGAGGACGTCGGCGTTGTAGCGGTGGAGCCAGAGCAGGTCGACGGCCTCGTAGCCCTGGAGGTAGGGCTGCTGGTCGACGGCGAAGCCGAGGGTGCCGGCCTTGAGGGCGGTGGCGACCTTGGCGTTGAGGTCGAAGGTGTCGATCTCGGCCTTGCTGCCGGCGCTCTTCGCGGCCTGGACGGCGGTGTCGGCGAAGGGGGCGCCGAGGGTGACGACGGCGTCGATGTCCTTGTCGGCCTGGAGCTTGGCCTCGACGGAGGCCTTCACGTCGGGCATGTTGGTGCCGTCGACGTACAGGTTGACGAGTTCGCCGCCGAAGGTCTTCTTCGCCCCGGCGCAGCGCTGCTCGTGGCCGACGTTGCCCTGCTCGTGCAGGACGCAGAGCGCCTTCTTCCTGCCCCGCCTGTCGAGTTCCTCGCCGACGGCCTCGCCGGCGACGGTCTCGTCCTGGCCGATGTGGGTGAGGGCGCCGTAGGCCTTGGACTGCTCGGCGCCGGAGTTCACGGTGATCACCGGGATGCCGGCCTTGACGGCCTTCTCCACGGCGGCCTTCATGGCGTCGGGCTTGGCGAGGGTGACGATGAGCCCGTCGACGCCCTTGGCGATGTACGAGTCGACCAGCTGCGCCTGCTGCTGCGCCTCGTCGCTGTGGGCGTAGAGGAAGTTGATGTTGTCCTTGACGGCGGCCTGCCGGGCGCCCTTCTGGACGATGTCCCAGAAGGTGTCGCCGTCGCCCGAGTGCGTCACCATCGCGAAGGTCCAGCGGGGGGTGTCGACGGCCGCCCTGCCCTGGGCCTGCGTGGCCTTGCGGGCGTCCTCCGCCCGCTTGCCGCCGGTGCTGCTGCATCCGGCGAGCGCCGTCGTCAGCGCGAGTGCGAGCACGGCGCCGACCGCGGCGCGTACCCCTCCTGTCCGAAGCCTGGTCACGAGGCCGTGCCCTCCTTTGTGTCCTTTGCGCGCATTGCAGGCGTGCATTGCAGTATCGGTCATGCGGGCCGGGCGGGTCGCCGCGGGGCCCGGCCCGGGGTCACGGACGGGCCATCAGGCGGAACTCGAAGGAGTGGCGGGCGGCCCGGTAGAGGTGGGAGCCGTACGCGACGGCCCGGCCGGTGTCGTCGTAGGTGACCCGTTCCATGGTGAGCAGCGGCGCCCCCTCCTCCTCGTCGAGCAGCGCGGCCTCGGCGGCGGTCGCGGCGCGGGCGCCGACCGCCTGGCGCGCGCTGTGCAGGGTGATCGCGGCGGAGCGGAGCAGCCGGTGGAGGCCGGTGGCCTCCAGGAGCGCGGTGTCCGGTTCCAGGAGCCCGGCGGGCAGGTGGTCGCGCAGGCGGGCCAGGGGTTCGCCGTCCGCGGTGCGGAGCCGTTCCAGGTAGTGGACCTCGCTCCCCTCGGGCACCCCGAGGGCGGCGGCGACCGGTCCGGTGGCGGGTTCGAGCCGGTTGGCCAGGACGCGGGTGGCGGGGTGCCGGCCGGCGCTCTCCAGGTCGTCGTAGAGGCTGCTGAGTTCCGGCGGGCGCCGGACGCCGGTGTGCACGACCTGGGTGCCGACGCCCCGGCGGCGGACCAGGAGCCCCTTGTCGACGAGGGTCCGGAGGGCCTGCCGGACGGTGGGCCGGGAGAGTCCGAGACGGGCGGCGAGGTCGATCTCGTTGCCGAGGAGGGTGCCCGGGACCAGCGTCCCGTCCTCCACCGCGCCCTCCAGCTGGCGGGCCAGCTGGAAGTAGAGCGGGACCGGGCTGGTGCGGTCCACCGAGAGCGGCGGGAGGGCCGTGCCGGACCGCGGCGGAGGCGCGGCGCGGGACCTCGGGGTGGAGGCGGATCCGGACCGCGGGGGAAGGGCTGAGCCGGACTGCGGAGGCACGGTGCGAGCGTAGCCCCGGGGCGCGGAGGACGGGAACCCGATGACGGGGGGCCGTGACGTCCTGTTGTCCTGACAAATCCTTGACAGGTGGTGCGGACGCCCCCACGGTGGGGCCATGCGCATCGGACTCATCGGTACGGGACGGATCGGGAGCTTCCACGCGGGGGTGCTGGCCCGCCACCCGGAGGTCGGGTCCCTGGTCGTCGCGGACGCGGACCCCGCGCGGGCGGCCGGGGTCGCGCGGGCGCTGGAGGCGGAGGCGGCGCCGGACGTGGACGCGCTGCTCGGGAGCTCCCCGGACGCGGTGGTGATCGCCTCGGCGACGGCGGCGCACGCGGAGCTGATCGCCCGGGCCGCCGGGGCGGGCCTTCCGGCCTTCTGCGAGAAGCCGATCGCCCTGGACGTGCCGGGGACGCTCGCCGCGCTGGACGCGGTGGCGGCGGCGGGCACGGAGCTCCAGCTCGGGTTCATGCGCCGCTTCGACGCCGGGTACCGGGCGGCCCGCGAGGCGGTCCGGTCGGGGCGGCTCGGCCGGCTGCACACCGTACGGGCGGTGACCTCCGACCCGCAGCCGCCGCCCGCCGCGTACCTGCCGCTCTCCGGCGGGCTCTTCCGGGACTGTCTGGTGCACGACTTCGACGCGGTGCGCTGGGTGACCGGCCGCGAGGTCGTCGAGGTGTACGCGACGGGTTCGGACGCGGGTCCGGCGATGTTCCGGGAGGCGGGGGACGTATCCTCGGCCGCCGCGCTCCTCACCCTGGACGACGGGACGCTGGTGACGGCGACCGCGACCCGGTGCAACGGCGCCGGGTACGACGTGCGGATGGAGCTGGCGGGCGAGCGGGGCCAGATCGGGGTGGGCCTGGACGACCGCGCTCCGCTCGTCTCCGTGGAGCCGCAGGGGCCGCCCGCGCCGGAGAAGCCGTGGCCGGGTTTCCTGGAGCGGTTCGCCCCGGCGTACGAGGCGGAGCTCGACGCCTTCGTCCGGCTCGCGCACGGCGCGGCGCCCAATCCGTGCGACGGGCGGGAGGCGCTGGCGGCACTGCGGATCGCGGAGGCGTGCGAGCGCTCGCGGCGGGAGGGACGGCCGGTGCGGGTGGATCCGTCCGGCTGACCTCGCCGGTGCGGACGGGACCCGGCCCGCGGGCGCCCGTGGTCGGCACCCGTGCCGGTGCCGGTGCCGGTGTCGGTGTCGGTGTCGGTCACCGGGTCGGCCTCATGCGCCGTCCTCCCCGTCGAGGAGGCCCGCGTCGTGGACGAGGAGGGCGATCTGGACGCGGTTGTTGAGGTCGAGCCTGGCCAGGATCCGGGAGACGTACGTCTTGACGGTCGGCACGCTCATGTACAGCTCGGCGGCGATCTCCGCGTTGGAGCGCCCGTGGCCGACGGCGACGGCCACCTCCCGCTCGCGGCCGGTGAGTCCGGCGAGGCGGTCGGCCGCCGTGGCGCGCCGGGGCTGCTCCGGCCGTCCCGCGACGTGGGTCATGAGCTGGCGGGTGACGGCCGGGGAGAGGACGGGGTCCCCGGCGGCGACCCGGCGGACGGCGGCGACGATCTCGGCGGGCGGGGTGTCCTTGAGGACGAAGCCGGCGGCGCCGGCCCGCAGGGCGCGCAGGACCTGCTCGTCGGCGTGGAAGGTGGTGAGGACGACGACCTCGGGGGCGCCGGGGCGGGCGCGCAGGAGTTCGGTGGCGGTGAGGCCGTCGACGTGGGGCATGCGGATGTCCATGAGGACGACGTCGGGGGCGTGCCGGGCGACGAGTTCGGGGACGTCCCGGCCGTCGGAGCCCTCGCCCACGATGTCGAGGTCGTCGTCCCCGCCGAGCATGAGGGCGAGGCCCGCGCGGACGAGGGGGTCGTCGTCGACGACGATCAGCCGGATGGTCATGGGGGCCACGGTAGCCAGGCGCGCAGGGCGAAGCCGCCGTCGGGGGCCGGTCCGTGTTCGAGGCGGCCGCCGGCGAGGGCGGCGCGTTCGGTGAGTCCGATGAGTCCCTGGCCGGAGCCGGGCACGTGCGGGACGGGTCCGTCGGGGGCCGGGTTGCGGACGTCGACGGTGAGGCCCTCGCCGGGGCGGCCGCGGACGGTGACGGTGACGGGGGCGCCGGGTGCGTGCTTGCGGGCGTTGGTGAGGCCCTCCTGCGCGATGCGGTAGACGGTGCGGCCGGTGGCGGCGGGGACCGCGGCCGGGTCGTCGACGGTGGTGTCCAGGACGACCTCGGCGCCGGCTTCGCGGGACTCCTCGACCAGCGCGCCGAGGGTGGCCAGGGTGGGCTGGGGCCGGTTGCCCTCGCCGTCCTCGTCGGGCGCGCGCAGCACGCCGATGATCTCGCGGAGGTCCTGGAGGGCCTCGTGGGCGCTGTCGCGGATGACTCCGGCGGCGCGGGCGACCTGCTCGGGCGGGGCGTCGGGCCGGAACTCCAGGGCTCCGGCGTGGACGCTGAGCAGGGTGAGCCGGTGGGCGAGGACGTCGTGCATCTCGCGGGCGATGGCCTCGCGGGCGAGCCGCTGGGCCTGGACGGCGCGCAGTTCCGCCTCGGCCTCGGCACGGCGGGCGCGTTCCCTGAGGGCCTCGACGAGCTGGCGCCGGGAGCGGACGAGCATGCCCCAGGCGGTGACGAGCAGGACGAGGACGAAGCCGAGGACGAGGGAGAGGGTGCGGCTGGTGGTGGGGTCGGGGCGGAGGAAGACCTGGACGACCGAGGTGGCGACGGCGAGCGCGCAGATCCAGGCGACCTCCCGGAAGGGGCGGCGCACGGCGACGCTGAACAGGCTCGCGAGGAGGGCGCCGGCGGCGACCGGGGCCACGACGTTCGCCAGGGAGAGGCCGACCGCGAGGCCGACCGGCCACCGGCGGCGCAGCCAGAGCGCGCAGCAGGCGGCGGCTCCGGCGAGCTGGTCGAGGAGGGTGACGGGCTCGCTGGTGTACTGCGCGCTGGTGTCGGCGGCGACGAGGCCGACGAGGGCGGCGAGCAGGAAGAGCGAGGTGTCCACGATCCAGTCGCGGACGGTGCGGCGGGGCCGCGCCGCCCCGCTTCCGCCCGGTTCGACCAAGTGGGAGGGGAACAGCCAGCGCTGCCGGTCCGTGCGGGTCATGTCCGCAATGTACGCAGCCGGGGGCGCCGGGAAGGGGTTCGGGCGGCCGGGTCGCTACCGAAGTCGCGGAGATCGGTACTTCGGTAGCGGCGGACGTGGACCGGGGTCGGACGCGCCCGCTCCCCCGCCCCGGTCATGATCGGGACATGAAGAGATTCCTGGAGACCGTCGGGTTCCTGATCGCCCTGGCCGGTGTGTGCGGGGTGGTCCGCGAGCTGACGGACGGCTGGTTCCGGTTCATGGGCCTGACCCGGTTCCTGACGGAGAACGTGTGGTTCCTGGAGGGGCGGGAGCTGTTCGCCAACATCGTCATAGCGGTGCTCGGCGGGGTCGTCCTGATCGTGTCGGACCGGGTGCCGAAGTCCTGAGCGGTGGAGCCGGGCCGTCCCGAGCGGTGGGCTCCGGCGCCGGCCGGGCCCCGAGCGGTGGGCTCAGGCTCCGGCGGAGTCCAGGCGGGTGACCTCGGCGAGGTAGTCCGCCGTCCGGTGCGCGGCGGAGCCGCCGGTGTAGAGGGCGGCGCCGACGACGGCGAAGGGGAGGGAGCCGCCGAGGAGGGCCACGAGGCCGGGCCAGTCGCGCTCCTCGACGCAGTCGTCGTGGTGGACGTACTCGCTGGTGAGGAGGGCGGGGCAGGGGCTGCCGCCGCCGCTCTGCTCGTACGGGGTGACGAGGAGGACGGCGAACCGGATCCAGAGCAGGCCGGCGACGGCGAGCAGGAGGATCCCCCAGCCCTGGGTGCGGCGGGCGCGGGCCCTGAACTCGTTGCCGTGGACGAGGGAACGCGTTGACGAGGACATGAAGGGAGAACCTACCGGTCGCCCTCGGCGGCCCCGCCGGGGCGGTCGGTCCCGTCGGCGGCGCGGCGGCCCCAGGTGGTGCCCGCGAGGACGAGGAGCGCGCCCGCGAGGCCGAGGGCGCCGGGGCGGTCGCCGGCCACGGCGATGCCCGCGGCGGCGGCCCAGAGGGGTTCGGTGCCGAGGAGGAGGCTGACCCGGGACGGGGAGGTGCGGCGGACGGCCCACATCTGCACGAAGAAGGCGAAGAGCGTGCAGAAGACGGAGAGGAAGAGCAGCCCGGCCCACTCGCGCGGGCCGAAGCCGAGGGCCGTGGCCCACGGGGAGGCGCCGGTGCCGGGGATGGCGGCGATGACGGCGAACACGGCGACGGCGGAGCCGAGCTGGACGGTGGTCAGGGAGAGCGAGTCGGCCGAGCGGACCGCCTTGATCCGGGACATGGCCAGGACGTGGACGGTGCGGGCGAGGGCGGCGAGCAGCATGAGCAGGTCGCCGGTCGAGGGGGCGGTGAAGCCGCCGCCCTGGGTGAGCAGGACGACGCCCGTGACGGAGAGCCCGGCGGCGGCGAGGAAGGCGCGCGTCGGCCGGACGCCGGTGACGGCGGCCTCGGCGAGCGGGGTGAGGATCATGGTGAGGCTGATGATCAGGCCCGCGTTGGTGGCGGAGGTGTGGACGACGCCGTAGGTCTCCAGGAGGAAGATCCCGCCGAGGACGAGTCCGAGGGTGCCGGCGCCGCGCCACTGGGCGGCGGTCAGGGCCCGGAGCCTGTTCCAACCGGCGGCGACGAGGACGGGCAGCACCACCGCGAACCGCAGGACGAGGACCGCGACGACCGTGTGGGAGGTGGTGATGCCCTTGGCCGCGAGGTAGCTGGCGCCCCAGAAGACGGCGACGAACAGGACGGGCAGATCGGTGAGCCAGGCCCGGCGCGGGGCGCCGAGCGACAGGGGTGCGGCGAACGACGGAGCCGGCATCGGGCCGTTTCTCCCACTCTCGGGACGGGGTGGGAGACTTCGGCGGCTCGCACGCGGAGGATCACCGTACCCGGAGCGGCCCGTGGTGACTACACCTTTCCGCCGTGCTCAGTAACTGCCGTACGCGGGGCGCCCTTCGAGCTCGTACGTGTGGACGGCGACGCCCGCGCCGGTGGTGTGCGACCCGGCGGGCCGGAAGGCGGTGGGGCGGACGCCGTCGGTGAAGAGGCGGCGGCCCGTGCCCAGGACGACGGGGAAGACGAGCAGGTGGAGGGTGTCGATGAGGTCGTGGTCGAGGAGGGTGCGGGCGAGGCCGGCGCTGCCGTGCATCTGGATCTCGCCGTCGAGCCGCTCCTTGAGGCCGGCGACCTCCCGGGCGACGTCGCCGCGGAGCACGGTGGTCCCGGCCCAGTCGGCCTGGGCGAGGGTGGTGCTGGCGACGTACTTGGGGAGGGCGTTCAGCTTGCTCGCGACCGGGTCGCCGGGGTCGGTCCGCTCCGGCCAGTGGCCGGCGAAGATGTCGTAGGTGCGGCGGCCGAGGAGGAAGGCGGTCGGACGGGCGAAGACCTCGTCCATGAAGCGTCCGAAGTCCTCGTCGCCGTACGGGACGGACCAGCCGCCGTGCTCGAAGCCGTCGCTGCGGTCCTCGTCGGGGCCGCCGGGGGCCTGGACGACGCCGTCGAGGGTGAGGAACTGGGTGAGGCTGAGGGTGGCCATGGCGGATGCCCTTTCTGTTCTCCGGACCATCGTGTTCCGAAAGCTCCGACCGCGCCGCCGGGCGGAACTCATCGGTGCCGGACTCGACGTCCGATTGCCGCCGGTGTCCGCCCGCTCCCCCGACTTTCATTGAACCCGCAACCACTTAGCGCTTCCACGGAGGTTCGGGATGTCCACGATGAACGGCACGGCGGTCCTGGTGACGGGCGGCAGCAGGGGGATCGGCGCGGCGACGGCGGTACGGCTCGCCCGGGAGGGCGCGGACGTGGCCTTCACCTACGTACGGGACGAGGCGCGGGCCGCGGAGGTCGCGGCGCGGATCGGGGCGGCGGGCCGGAAGGCGCTGCCGCTGCGGGCCGACGCGGCGGACCCCGGGGACGCGGCGGGCGCGGTCGCGTGGGCGGCGGACGCCCTGGGCCGGCTCGACGTCCTGGTGAACAACGCGGGCGTCGGGGTCCTCGGCCCGCTGGAGTCGCTGGCCCTCGCGGACGTGGACCGGGTCCTCGCGGTGAACGTGCGGGCGGTCTTCCTCGCCTCGCAGGCGGCGGCGGGCCGGCTGCCCGACGGCGGCCGGATCGTCACGATCGGGAGCTGCATGACCCAGCGGGTCCCGGGCCCCGGCGGGACCCTGTACGCGATGAGCAAGACCGCCCTGACGGGCCTGAACAAGGCGCTCGCCCGCGAACTGGGCGGCCGGGGCATCACGGCCAACCTCGTCCACCCCGGCCCCGTCGACACCGACATGAACCCGGCGGACGGCCCGCTCGCGGAGGGCCAGAAGGCCCTCACGGCCCTGGACCGCTTCGGCACCCCGGACGAGGTGGCGTCGATGGTGGCGTTCCTGGCGGGCCCGGAGGGGCGGTACGTGACGGGGGCGGAGTTCTCGGTGGACGGGGGGCACGCGGCGTAGCCCCTGCCGGGACGGGGAGGCGGGGCGCGGCCCCCGGCCGGGGACGGAGGAGCGTGGTGCGTCCCCGGCCGGGGACGGAGGGGCGTGGCCCTCGGCCCGGGGCAGGGAGACGCGCGGCGCAGCCCTCGGTCCGGGGCGGAGGCACGCGGTGCCGCCCCCGGCCGGGGGAGAGACACGCGGCGCGCCCCGGGTCCGGGACGGAGGCACGCGGCGCGCCCCGGGTCCGGGACGGAGGCCTGCCGTACGGCACCCGGCCGGGGCGGTGGGCGCGAACGGCCCTCTGCCGGGGGGCCGTTCAGGCCGGGCGGTCCGCCGTGACCAGCCAGCAGGTGCTGAGCAGCCGGACGGTGCCGTCCGCCGCCTCGTGGGCGCGCAGGCGGTCCTCCAGGGTCCGGCGGACGCGGGCCCGCGTCTCCGCGTCGGCCCGCTCCGTCAGGTGGCGGCCGGGGCCCGTGCCCAGGAGGAAATCCGCCGCGTCCCCGGCCCCCCGCCCCCACCTCCCGTGCGCCCGGACCCGCTCGGCGGTGACGCCGGTGAATCCGGCGGCGGCGAGGACGCGGCGGATCCGGTCCGGGTCCGCCAGCGAGAACATGCCGGGCAGCCCCGGGCTCCCGAAGTCGCCGACCGGCAGGAGGTCGCGCAGGGCCGTCATCGCCACGGCCCACTCGTTGAGCGCCGCCTCGGCCGGGCAGACGAAGGCCAGACGGCCGCCGGGCCGCAGGGCCCGGCCGATGTTGGCGAAGGCCGCGACGGGGTCGGCGAAGAACATCACCCCGTAGCGGCTGATCGCCGCGTCGAACGCGCCCGCCCCGAAGGGGTGTTCCTGGGCGTCCCCCTGCTCGAAGAGCGCGTGGGGAACGCCCTCGCGCTCCGCGCGGGCGCGCGCCTCGGCCAGCATCGGGCCGGACAGGTCGAGCCCTAGGGCGCTCCCCCGGGGCGCCCTGAGCGCGGCGAGCCGCGTGGTCTGCCCGGCGCCGCAGCCGATGTCGAGGACCCGGCCGTCCCCGGTGATGCCGGCGGCGTCGAGCAGCGGTTCGTCGAAGCCCTCGTTCACGGCGTTCCAGCGGTCCTGGTGGCGGGCCCAGTGGACCCCTTCGGGCCCGTTCCACGCCTGCGCCTGCTCGGTGTTGACGATCCCGGACATGGGTGCCTCCTGGTGGACGACGGGACGCAGGAGTGCGCCCGACGAGTACGGGCGGACGCCCAAACAGTATGGGCGCATGCCCAAACTGGCAATCCCCGCTAGGATCGGCCGTGTTCGAGGAGGTGTGCCCGCCGGAGAGATCGGCGGCAGTCGCGGGGAGGGGCCCATGTCACCGCGCGGAGTGGCGACGCCGGACGTGCGCGAGCGGTTGTTCGCGGCCGCCGAGCGGGTCCTCGCGGACGGCGGGCCCGGCGCGCTGACCAGCCGGGCGGTCACCACCGAGGCGGGCTGCGCCAAGGGGCTGCTGCACGCGCACTTCGCCGGTCTCGACGAGTTCGTGGCCGAGCTCTGCCTCGACCGGTTCGCGCGCACGGCCGCGAAGGCGGGGGCGCTCTCGGAGCTCGTCGGGCGGGGCTCGGTGGCGGAGAACCTCGACGCCGTCGTCCTCGCGCTGCTCGGCTCCGGCGGCCCGGCCGTCTCCGGCCTCGCCCTGGCCCGGCCCGTCGCCACCGTGCGCGTGCGCGAGGCCCTGGAGGCCGGGGCGCCCGGCTTCGCCGCGATCCAGGAGGCCGTCACCGGCTACCTGGAGGCCGAGCGGCGCCTCGGCCGGGTGGCGGACACGGTCGAGCCGTCCGTCGCGGCCCTCGCCCTGGTGGGGACCGCCCACCACCTGCTGATGACGAGCCGGCCGGGCACGCCCGACCCGCGGGCCCTGATGACGGGCCTCGTGGCGTCTTTGCTGAGGAGCTGAACCCCGCGGCGGTCCGGCGGCGGACCCGGGAGAAGCGGCAGGAGCGGCAGGGGTGGCAGGAATCGAACCTGCGGCATCCGGTGTTGGAGACCGGCGCTCCGGCCTCTGAGCCACACCCCTTCGGTGGTCCCGAGCATGGCACCCGGCGCACGTCGGCCGCCACGCGTTTTCCGGGCCGTACGGCCGGGGCGGCGGGTTCGTGGCGCGTCGGGGCAGCTGCCCGACGACGGGGGCGGACTCCTCCGGCCGGGCGCGGACCGCGTCCCCGGCCGGAGTTCCGGCGGAACGTGCGAGGGCGCACCGGTGCTGTCGGGCCGGTGCGCCCTCGGGGGCCGGGCGGGGTGTCGTGTCCCGCTCGGGTCGTGGGGGCCGGGCGGGTCGCCCGGCGGGGGGCGGCGTTCCGGGGGCGCCCTGTCGGCGGGGCGCCTCTGGGAGGTCAGCCGCCCAGTTCCTGGTGGCGGGCGGTCAGCCGCGCCGTACCGGCCTCCGTGGGGGAGCCGAAGAGGCGGAGGCGGGAGATGCCGCCGTCCGGGTAGATGTCGATCCGGACGCGGGAGCCGACCGCCGGGGCGTCCAGGACGAAGCGGTGGTTGGTGTCGGGCTGGAGGCGGGTCCGGGGCAGGATCTCGGTCCACTCCTCCGAGCCCTCGGCCGCGACGGAGAGGGCGGCCCAGCCCGCGCTGTTGCCCTTGAGGTAGGCGGTGTCGATCTCGACGGCGCGGATCTCGGACTCGGCGACCAGGGCGTAGCGGATCCAGTCGTTGCCCTTGTCGCGGCGGCGGCGGGTCTCCCAGCCGTCGTCCATCTTGCGGGAGCGGCCCGGCTGGATGGTGTTGGTGGCCGGGGAGTAGAAGCGGTCGGAGGCGTCCTCCACCCGGCCGCCGTTCTCCAGGGCCGCCAAGTCGAAGGTGCCGAGGACGCCGAGCCAGGCCGGGTCGGGGGCGACCTCGCCGTACACGCGGAGGCGGGCGATGCCGCCGTCGGGGTGCTGGTTGACGCGCAGGTGCGTGAAGCGCTGCTCGACGTCGACGGCGAAGCCGTTGGCGGCGTGGCCGCCGACGGCGGTGCGCGGGACGAGCACCGTCCACTTCACGTCGTCGGCGAGGAGGTCCTCGGGCGAGGGCGAACCGGCGACGGACGCGGCCTCGACGGAGACGGCCTGCGGGTAGTTGCCGCGGAAGTGGGCGGTGTCGAGGACGATGCCGCGGATCACGCCGGGGGCGCCGAGCCGTACGAGGGCCCAGTCGTGGTCGTCCTCGGTGGGGTGCGGCTGCTGCGCGGAGACCCCTCGGCGGCGGCGGGTCTCCCAGCCGTCCATGATCTTGCCCTTGTGGCCGAAGTGCTCGGGGTCGAACTCGGCGGCACCGGGCTTGAGCAGGTTCTCGCGCTCCGCGAAGAACTCGTCGTTGGCCGCGATCACGCCCGCGCCGAGCCGCCGGTCCGCGAGGTCCGCGTACCGGGTGAAGGGGAAGTCGGCCGTGCGGTAGTCGGCGTACGGGTCGCCGCCGCCGTAGGGGCTGGCGTCGCCGGTGAAGGAGGGTATGCCGGTGCTCACGGGTCAGTTGTTCCTTTCGAGGAGGCGGCCGGAGGGCTCGGCGAGGACACCGCGGTCGGCGATCCGCTCGCCGCGCAGCCAGGTGGAGGTGACGACGCCGTGCAGGGTCCGGCCCGCGTAGGCGGTGATCCGGTTGCGGTGCTGGAGTTCGGCCGGGTCGACGGTGAAGGTGGCCTCGGGGTCGAGGACGGCGAAGTCGGCGTCGCGGCCGGCCTCGATGGCGCCCTTGCGGTCGAGTCCGGCGAGCCGGGCGGGGCCCGTGGACATCCAGCGGACGACGTCCGTCAGGTCGTGGCCGCGGCGGCGGGCCTCGGTCCAGATGGCGGGCAGGCCGAGTTGGAGGGAGGAGATCCCGCCCCACGCGGAGGCGAAGTCGGGGGTCTTGAGGTCTGCGGTGGACGGCGAGTGGTCGGACACGACGCAGTCGATCGTGCCGTCCGCGAGGCCCTGCCACAGCGCGTCCTGGTTGGCCGCCTCGCGGATCGGCGGGCAGCACTTGAACTCGGTGGCGCCGTCCGGGATCTCCTCGGCGGTGAGGGTGAGGAAGTGCGGACAGGACTCGACGGTGATCTTCACGCCCTCGGCCCGGGCGGCGGCGATGGCCGGAAGGGCGTCGGAGGAGGAGAGGTGCAGGACGTGGACGCGGGCGTCGAGCCGGCGGGCCTGGTCGATCAGGTTCTCGATGGCCGTGTTCTCGGCGTCCCGGGGCCGGGAGGCGAGGAAGTCGGCGTACGCGCCGCCCGGCCGCTGGGGCGCGGCGGCGAGGTGGTGCGGGTCCTCGGCGTGGACGATCATCAGGCCGCCGAAGCCGGAGACCTCGGCGAGCGAGGTCGCCAGCTGATCCTGGTCGAGCTCGGGGAACTCCTCCACGCCGGAGGGCGACAGGAAGCACTTGAAGCCGAAGACGCCGGCGTCGTGCAGCGGGCGCAGGTCCTTGACGTTGCCGGGCAGGGCGCCGCCCCAGAAGCCGACGTCGATGTGGGCCTTGGCGCGGGCGACGTCCTGCTTGACGCGCAGGTTCTCCACGGTGGTGGTCGGCGGCAGCGAGTTGAGCGGCATGTCGAGCAGGGTGGTGATGCCGCCGGCGGCGGCCGCGCGGGTGGCGGTCCAGAAGCCCTCCCACTCGGTGCGGCCGGGGTCGTTCACGTGCACGTGGGTGTCGACGAGTCCGGGCAGGACGACGTCGTCGCCGACGTCCTCCAGCCGGGCGCCGGCGGGCACCTCGGCGTCGTACGGCAGCACGGCCGCGATCGTCCCTCCGGAGACGGCGATCGACGCCGGACGCGTCCCCCCGGGAGTGATGACGCGCGTCGAGCGCAGGACCAGGTCGATGTCCACCCGTACCCCTTCTTCCACTGCTCCGGGAAGGAGCCGCCCCTGCTCGGGGCGGGCTCCACGGAGAAATTCAACGAACTGTTGAAGGAGTCTTCACTTCCGGACGACATGTCGTCAAGGGCACACTTCCAGCATCCGGGACCGCCGAATCCGGCTTGGACGTTTCCACGAAGTGGAATGTAAATTTCGTACAGTAGAACGTAGCTCCGCACATGCGGGGCAGCCGGGGGCCGCCCCGAACCCTCGCCGACACCGGACAAACACCCCCTGACCGGCGCCGACGCCGGGACCGGGACCGTGTGCCCCGGCCGGTCGCCCGGTAGGCTGCTGCCTTGCCCGCCCGCCCCGAAAGGACCGTGACGTGCCGACGTCCAGCGCCAGCACCACCGACGCCGCCAAACCCGCCGCGAGCGGGGGCGTCCAGTCCCTCGAGCGCGCCTTCGACCTCCTGGAGCGGATGGCCGACGCCGGGGGCGAGGTCGGGCTGAGCGAGCTCTCCGCCAGCAGCGGTCTCCCGCTCCCCACCATCCACCGCCTGATGCGGACCCTGGTCGCCTGCGGCTACGTGCGCCAGCAGCCCAACCGGCGGTACGCGCTCGGGCCCCGGCTCATCCGGCTCGGCGAGTCCGCCTCCCGCCTCCTCGGCACCTGGGCCCGGCCGTACCTCGCCCGGCTGGTCGAGGAGACCGGCGAGACCGCGAACATGGCGCTGCTCGACGGCGACGAGATCGTGTACGTGGCACAGGTGCCGTCCAAGCACTCGATGCGCATGTTCACCGAGGTCGGCCGGCGGGTCCTGCCGCACTCCACCGGCGTCGGCAAGGCGCTCCTCGCGCACACCCCGCCGGAGGAGGTGCGCGCGCTGCTCGCCCGCACCGGCATGCCGGCCGCGACCGAGAAGACCATCACCACGCCCGAGGGCTTCCTCGACGCGCTCGTCGCGGTCCGCGAGGCGGGGTACGCGGTCGACGACAACGAGCAGGAGATAGGGGTCCGCTGCCTCGCGGTGTCCGTGCCGGACTCCCCCACCGCCGCCGCCGTCTCCATCTCGGGCCCGGCGGGCCGGGTCACCGAGGCGGCCACGGAGAAGATCGTCCCGATCCTCCAGGAGGTGGCGCGCGACCTGTCGGCGGCGCTGGCGAACACGGCGGGGAACGGCCAGGCCTGAAACCCCGTACGAGGGCGCCCGGAACCAGGACGGTTCCGGGCGCCCTCGCGCGCGCCGGGCGAACCCACGCGTGCCGAGGAGCATCACGTGCGTGCCGGGGGGATACGCGTGCCGGCCGGGATCACGCCGGTACGGCCTCCGAGAGCCGGCCGTCCCGGACCGTCACCGTGCGGTCCGCCCGGGACAGGTGGGTCCGGTCGTGGGTGACCAGGACCGTCGCCGTGCCCCGCTCCCCCGCCAGGCGGGCGAGGAGGTCCATGACGGCCGCCCCCCGCTCGTGGTCGAGGGCGCTGGTCGGCTCGTCGACCAGGAGGACGGACGGCTCGTTCATCAGGGCCCGCGCGATGTTGACCCGCTGCCGCTGGCCGCCCGAGAGCTGGTGCGGCCTGCGTCCGGCCAGGTCCGCGAGGCCCACCGCGTCGAGCAGTTCCAGGGCCCTGCCCCGTGCCGCCTTCGGGGAGCGGCCCGACAGGTGCGCCATCACCTGCACCTGCTCCGCCGCGTTCAGCGCGGGCAGCAGGTTGGGCTGCTGGAAGACGATCCCGACGTGCTCGCGCCGCAGCTCCGCCCGGCCGGCCGGGGTGAGCGCCCCCGTGTCCGTACCGGCGACGACGACCCGCCCCCGGTCCGGGGTGACCAGGGTCGCGGCCACCGCGAGCAGGCTGGACTTGCCGGAGCCCGAGGGGCCGACGACGGCCGTGAGCGTCCCGGCGGGGACGGCGAGGGAGACGGCGTCGAGGGCGGTGAGCCGGCCGTCGCCGTCGGGGTAGGTCAGGGTGACGTCGTCGAGGACGAGGCTCATCGGGTGCTCCACTGTGCGGTGAGGGGGCTCATCGGATGCCCCGGCGCGTGGCGAGGGGGCTCATCGGGCGCTCGGCGCGTGGCGAGGGGCTCACCGGGCGCTGCCCAGGGCCGTGAGGGGGTCGACGGCGGTGACCCGCCGGACGGCCAGGGCCGCGCCGAGCACGCCGAGGACGCCCATGACGGCGGCCGGCCCGAGGACGGTGAGCGGGTCCAGGACGAAGGGCACGTTCCCGCCGCCGACCAGGGCGCCGATGCCGAGCGCGAGTCCGGTACCCAGCAGGGTCCCGGCGGCGAGCACGAGGACGGCCTGCCCGAGGGCGTCCCTCAGGAGGTACGGGGTGGAGGCGCCGAGCGCCTTGAGGACGGCGACGTCGCCGGCGCGCTGGACGGTCCAGACGGTGAAGAAGGCCCCGACGACCAGGGCGGAGATGACGAAGAGGAAGCCGCGCATGAGCTGGAGGGAGCCGTTCTCGGCCTGGTACGACCCGATGGCGGCGAGGGCGTCGCCGACGGTCCGCGCCTCGGTGCCGGCGGCCTCGTCGCCGGCCGCCCAGTCCGCCCCACCTCCCCCGCGCAGGGCGACGACGGTGGCCTGCTCCTCCGCCGTGGTGCCGCTGTGCCCGACCTTCTGCCAGTCGTCGAGGGAGGTCCACACGACGGGCGTGTGGCTGTACGAGGCGTCGCCGGAGACGGCCGCGACGGCGACCTCCAGGGGGCCGAGGCGGAGCGCGTCGCCGGGGCCCACGCCCAGTTCCTCGGCCGCCGGCTCCGACAGGACCGCCTTCCCCGGGGCGACGGGCCCGGGCGCGAGCCCGGACTCCGGCTCCGTGCCGAACGCGGAGACGGCGGCGGTGCGGTCTCCGGCCACCGCGTTGAGCGTGCGGATGCCGAGCGGCGCCGCGCCCGTCACCCCGGGCCGCTCCGCCCACGCCCGCCACTGCTCCTCCGTCACCGTCGATTCGGTGAAGGAGACCGACCGCCCGGGCGGCGGCGCCGCGAAGGCCAGCCGGTCGGCGGGCAGGCCGGTGATCGCGGAGACGTTCTCCCTCGCGAGTCCGGCGGTCAGCCCGGACAGCAGCCCCACGAGCAGGGTGATCAGCACGATCACCGTGCCCATGAGGGCGAACCGCCCCTTGGCGAATCCCATGTCTCTCCATGCCACGAACATGCGGACCAGCCTGGTCCGCGCACCCCCTCGCGGACATCGCGCCCGGGATGGCCCCGCAATCAAACTTTCGGTTGAGCCGGGTCGCGCACCCGCTGTCTACCCTGGAGGGATCATGGGTCCCCACTCCTCCCTCCGTCCCGCCCGGCGTCCCCCCACCCCCGCCCCGCTGGTGCTGCGCCTCTGCCTGCACCTGCTCATGGCGGGCCTGCTCGTCCTGGCGGCGGCGCGGGCGCACTCGGCCGCCGGGACGATGGCGGCGGCGGTGACGGGAGCGGTCTACGCGGCGGGGTCGCACCTGCCGGCGGTGCGGGACTCCCGGCGGGCGGCCGGCGTCTGGCTGGGGGTCCTGGGGGCGTCCTGGCTGGTGATGCTCTGGCTGACGCCGGAGGCGCTCTGGGTGGCGTTCCCGCTGTACTTCCTCCAGCTCCACCTGCTGCCCGCCCGCTGGTCGCTGCCGGCGGTGGCGCTCACGGCGGGCGCGGCGATCCTCTCGTACGTGGGGCACGGCGCCGCGCTCAACCCGGGGGTCTTCATCGGGCCGCTGCTCGGCGCGGCGGTCGCCGTGGCGACGGTCCTCGGCTACCAGGCCCTCTACCGGGAGAGCGAGCGGCGGCGCCGGCTCATCGAGGAGCTGATCGCGACGCGGGCGGAGCTGGCGGCGGCGGAGCGGCACGCGGGGACGCTCGCCGAGCGGGAGCGGCTCGCGCGGGAGATCCACGACACGCTCGCGCAGGGCCTGTCCTCGATCCAGCTGCTGCTGCGGGCGGCCGAGCGGGCGCTGCCGCCGGGCTCCCCCGCCGCCGGGCACATCGAGCGGGCGCGCCGGGCGGCGCAGGACAACCTGGCGGAGGCGCGGCGCTTCGTGCGGGCCCTGACGCCGTCGGACCTGGAGCACGGCTCGCTCGCGGCAGCCCTGGAGCGCCTGTGCGAGCCGGGCGCGGGGGCCGGTCCGTACGGGCCGGGGGCGGGGCCCCGGGTGCGGTTCTCGGTGAGCGGGACGCCGGTGGAGCTGCCCACTCCGTACGAGGTGGCGCTGCTGCGGATCGCGCAGTCGGCCCTCGCGAACACGGTGCGGCACGCCTCGGCCTCGCGGGCGGAGATCACCCTGTCGTTCATGGACGCGTCGGTGACCCTGGACGTGGTCGACGACGGGGAGGGCTTCGAGCCCGGCTCCGTGCGCCCCTCCTCCGAGGGCGGCTTCGGGCTCCCGGCGATGCGGTCGCGGGCGGAGTCGCTGGGCGGCACGTTCGCCGTGGAGTCCGCGCCGGGCCAGGGCACCGCCGTCGCCGTCTCCCTGCCGCTGTCCGACAAGGCTTCCCTTCCCTCCGGAGGTTCCGCATGACCATCCGCCTCCTGCTCGCCGACGACCACCCGGTGGTACGGGCGGGCCTGCGCGCGGTCCTCGACACCGAGCCGGACTTCGCGGTCGTCGCGGAGGCCGCCACCGCCGAGCGCGCGGTGGAACGGGCCGCCGCCGGGGACGTGGACGTGGTCCTGATGGACCTCCAGTTCGGGGCGGGGATGCACGGCTCGGAGGCGACAGCGGCGATCACGGCGGCGCCGGGCGGGCCGAAGGTGCTGGTCCTGACGACGTACGACACGGACGCGGACATCCTGGCGGCGGTGGAGGCGGGCGCCTGCGGCTACCTCCTGAAGGACGCGCCGCCGGAGGAGCTGGCGGCGGCGGTCCGGACGGCGGCGGCCGGGCAGTCGGCCCTCGCCCCGGCGGTGGCGCACCGGCTCATGGACCGGATGCGGACCCCGGCGGAGGCGCTGACCAGGCGCGAGCTGGAGGTGCTCCAGCTGGTCGGCGAGGGCCTGTCGAACCAGCAGATCAGCAAGGCGCTGTTCCTGAGCCAGGCGACGGTGAAGTCCCATCTGGTCCACGTCTTCGCGAAGCTGGGCGTGGACTCCCGCACGGCGGCGGTGGCGGCGGCGACGGCCAGGCGGCTGATCAGACGGTGACTTCCCGCTCCCGACCCGGTGCCTGACCGGCCATCAGCTCTCCGTGCCCCTTCCCGGCGGCGCGCCGAAGAGTTCGACGGCGCGGCGGACCCCGGCGAGGGCGCCGGCGAGGGCGCTGACGGAGCCGACGCAGCCCGCGACGATCAGCAGGGAGCGGCGCAGCCGCCGTACCTCCGGAGCGCCGCCGAGCGCCATGGCGTCGAGCGCCGCGAGCTCCCCCTCCGCAATCTCCCGGTCGGCGAACTCGGCCCGGTGCGCGGCCAGTTCGCGCCGGAGCCGGGACACGGCCGACCGCAGTTCGGCCACCCTGGGGTCCACGCCCTCGCTGCCCACCGGCCTCTGCTCCACGCTTCGCAACATGGTTCTCCCCCTCGCACGACACTGTGCGCAGAACTCCACACCCCGAGCACGCGGAACGCCCCGGACCGCCCCCTCCGGACGACTCCGGACGGCGGTCGGGCGCCGCGAGTCGGGCCAGTTAACTCCTTCGCCACCCCACGCGCCACCCCCCGCAAGGCTGATTCGGGCAACCGTGTGTTTCCGTCCGGATGCGGTATGCAGTCTCCATGACGACTCCGGAAGACCGAACCGACCCGCTCACCTCCGACCGCGCCCCCGTCGTGGCCGGTCTGCTGCTCGCCGCCGGGGGCGGGCGGCGGCTCGGGGGCCGGCCCAAGGCGCTCCTCGTCCACCGGGGCCGGCCCCTGGTGGAGCACGCGGTGGGGGTGCTGCGCGCGGCCGGGTGCGAGGTGGTGCACGTGGTGCTCGGGGCGTCGGCCGACGCCGTGCGGGAGCGGGCGGAGCTGCCCGGGTGCGTCCTGGTGGACAACCCGGAGTGGGCGGCGGGGATGGGCTCCTCGCTCCGGGCCGGGCTCGCGTCGCTCGCCGCCGATCCGCGCGGGGTGGACGCGGCGCTCGTGTCGCTGGTCGACCAGCCGGGGATCGGGGCGGAGGCGGTGGCCCGGGTCCGGGCGGCGTACGGCTCGCGGGACTCGCTCGCGGCGGCCTCGTACGACGGGCGGCGGGGGCATCCGGTGCTGTTCGGCGCCGGGCACTGGGCGGGCGTCGCGGAGGCGGCGGTGGGCGACCGGGGCGCGCGGGACTACCTGGCGGCGCACCGGGACGCGATCACGCCGGTGGACTGTTCGGACGTGGCCGAGCCCTACGACATCGACACCGAGGCGGACCTGGCGCACCTGGAGTGAGGCCGGAGCGGGCCCGGAGCGGGCGCCGCACGGCGGGCGCCTCCCGGTGGGCGACCGGGAGTGAGCGGTCTGGCACTGAGCGCCGCGTTCTGTCGATCCGGAGAATCTCGACATCAACAAACCATTGAACTTCCACCATGAGGAAACTAGTATCCACTGTTCAGAAGCGCCTGCTGCTCCAGAAGGCGCTCGCGGCCGTATCTCGGCTCCGGTGGCACTCCGTGCCGTCCCGTGACGCCCGGCGGCCGCCTGGCACCGCCCGCGAAGTCCGCTGAAGGAAGTGACAGTTCATGTCCGCACCAGCGCCGTCCCCCCTGGCCGTCGTCGATGCCGAGCCCCTGCCGCGCCAGGAAGAGGTGCTCACCGACGCCGCCCTCGCCTTCGTCGCCGAACTGCACCGGCGGTTCACCCCGCGCCGGGACGAGCTCCTCGCCCGCCGGGCGGAGCGCCGCGCCGAGATCGCCCGCACCTCCACCCTGGACTTCCTGCCGGAGACCGCCGCGATCCGCGCCGACGACTCCTGGAAGGTCGCGCCGGCCCCGGCGGCCCTGAACGACCGCCGGGTCGAGATCACCGGTCCCACCGACCGCAAGATGACGATCAACGCGCTCAACTCCGGCGCGCGGGTGTGGCTCGCCGACTTCGAGGACGCCTCGGCGCCGACCTGGGAGAACGTGGTCCTGGGCCAGCTCAACCTGATCGACGCGTACACCCGGAACATCGACTTCACGGACCCGCGCTCCGGCAAGTCGTACGCCCTCAAGCCCGCCGGGGAGCTGGCCACCGTCGTCATGCGGCCGCGCGGCTGGCACCTGGAGGAGCGCCACCTCGTCGTCGACGGACGGCCCGTTCCCGGCGCGCTCGTCGACTTCGGCCTGTACTTCTTCCACAACGCCCGGCGCCTGATCGACCTCGGCAAGGGCCCGTACTTCTACCTGCCGAAGACGGAGTCGCACCTGGAGGCCCGCCTCTGGAACGAGGTCTTCGTCTTCGCGCAGGACCACGTCGGCATCCCGCAGGGCACCGTCCGCGCCACGGTCCTCATCGAGACCATCACGGCCGCGTACGAGATGGAGGAGATCCTCTACGAGCTCCGCGACCACGCGGCGGGCCTGAACGCGGGCCGCTGGGACTACCTCTTCTCCATCGTCAAGAACTTCCGCGACGGCGGCGCCAAGTTCGTCCTGCCGGACCGCAACCTGGTCACGATGACGGCCCCGTTCATGCGCGCGTACACCGAACTCCTCGTGCGCACCTGCCACAAGCGCGGCGCGCACGCGATCGGCGGCATGGCGGCGTTCATCCCGTCCCGCAGGGACGCCGAGGTCAACAAGGTCGCGTTCGAGAAGGTCAAGGCCGACAAGGACCGCGAGGCCGGCGACGGCTTCGACGGCTCCTGGGTCGCCCACCCCGACCTGGTGCCGATCGCGATGGCCTCCTTCGACGCCGTCCTCGGCGAGAAGCCGAACCAGAAGGACCGCCTGCGCGAGGACGTCTCCGTGGCGGCCGGCGACCTGATCGCGATCGACTCGCTCGACGCGAAGCCCACCTACGACGGCCTGCGCAACGCCGTCCAGGTCGGCATCCGCTACATCGAGGCCTGGCTGCGCGGCCTCGGCGCCGTCGCCATCTTCAACCTGATGGAGGACGCGGCCACCGCCGAGATCTCCCGCTCCCAGATCTGGCAGTGGATCAACGCGGGCGTCGTCTTCGAGAACGGCGAGGCGGCCACCCCGGAGCTGGCCCGCAAGGTCGCCGCCGAGGAACTGGCCGCGATCCGCGCCGAGATCGGCGAGGAGGCCTTCGCGGCCGGCACGTGGCAGCAGGCCCACGACCTGCTGCTCCGCGTCTCCCTCGACGCGGACTACGCGGACTTCCTGACGCTCCCCGCGTACGAGCAGCTGGTCGGCTGATCCGGCCGCCGCAGGCATGGGATACGGCTGATCCGGCCACCCGCACAGTCGTCGGACAGCTTTTCGGACGGGCCCCGCTCCCGGTGTCGCACAGCACCGGAAGCGGGGCCCGTCCCCGTTTTCCCCGCGTCACGGCAGGGCGATGCCGAGCGGGCCGAGGGCGCGTTCCGTCTCGTGGCGGTCGGCCTCGGCCATCGCGCGGACCAGGGCGGCGGAGCCGCCGGGCCAGGTGGCCGCCGCCCCGTCGAAGGCGGCGCGGCGGGACTCCAGGGGGCCCTTCTTGGCGGGGAGCGCGTCGAGGACGCGCAGGGCGCGGGCCGAGGTCGGCACCTGGATCGGGTCGGCCTCCTCGCCCCGGTCCTCCAGGGCCCGGAGGGCGTACGCGCCGAGCACCGGGTCGCGGAGGGCCGCGCGCAGCGCCCCGGGCGGGGCGGTGGTGGTGTCCAGGAGGGTGAAGAGCCCCCGGACGGAGGCCGCTTCGGAGGTGCCGGCGTGGACGGTGCCGAGGGCGTCGAGCAGCTCGGTCCAGGCGCGGTCGGTGTCCACGCGCGCGTGGAGCCAGTCGCCGAGCACGCGCGCGGCGACGGACGCGGACCAGCCCACGGCGGCGGCGACCAGGACGGACGCGGGCCAGGCCGCGGCCTCGGCGGCGTCGGGCGCGGCGACCCCGCGCACGCCCAGCAGGTAGCGCACGGCGCCCGCGCCGCGCGGGGTGAGCCCGAAGGCGTCGCCGCTCCGGAAGACGAGGCCGGTGGCGGCGAGCCGGTCGAGGACGACGGCCAGGTCCCGGGCGGGCCCTTCGAGCCGGGCGCGGTCGGCCTCGTTCAGCTCGGGGGTGCCCAGGAGCCGGACGAGCTCCGGCACGGGCGGGACCGCGTACGCGTCGGGCGCGCCGTCCGGCACCGGGACGGGCAGGTCCTCCAGGGCCGGGTCGACAGTCCAGTCCTCGTACTCGGCGGCCTTGCGGGCGACGGACTCGGCGGAGCAGCCGCGCTGGTAGACCACGTAGAGGAGGTGCGGGGCCTCGCCCCCGTACGGTTCGAACTCCTCCTCGGCGAGCTCCTCGACGGCGGCCAGGAGGGTGTTCGCGTCGTCCTCGACGGCCTCGGGGGTTTCCGGCTCGATCGCGGGCGGCGGGGGCACGGGGGCGGCGGGGTCGCCGTGGTGGTCGAGGTGCTCGTCGAGGAGGGCGTCGGCCAGGACGAGGTGGGGGAAGGCGTCGGGGCCGGGGGCGTAGTGCGCGTACGGGCCGGCGAGCTGCGCGGCGAGTCCGGCGGCGGTCCACCGGTCCTGGAGGGCGGCGGCGACCCGTCCGATGCCGGTCGCGACGGCATGGTCCGTGAGCAGCGGCCCGACGGGCGGCGGCGCCTCGGCGTCCCGTACATACGCGCGCGTGAGGGCCTCGGCGAGCAGGACGTCCGCGAGGGCGGTCCGCCCCATGAGGTCGGCCCGGCGCACGCCGTCGGGGAGGGGCGCGCCGCCGAGGGCGGCGAGCCTGCGCCGTACGTCCTCGGGGTCCGCGAGGTCGGCGCCGCAGGTGCGCAGGAGGGAGGCGTACCAGCGGTGCCAGGTGAGGTTTCCGGGGTCGTTCACGGCCCGTTCGAAGTCGGGCCCGGCCTCCGCGACCACCGCGGCGATCCGCTCGGCGAGGTCGCCGTCGAAGCGGGCGGCGAGCGCCCCGAGCACGGCCGGGTAGAGCGCGACCTCGCCGGGCGGCACGTGCACGAACGTCGGCAGGTCCTCCACGAGGAGCTGCCGCGCCAGCTCGGGCGTCGGCTCGGGCACCCCCGTCCCCCGGTCGGCCCCCCGCAGCGCGAGGAGCCCGAGCACCGCCTCGGCGGCGCGCGCGAACGCGGGGTCGCGGTGCTCGGGTGCTCCGCCGACGAGTTCGAGGAACCTGTCGAGCCCGGTGTTGGTGAGAACGGTCTCGGCCACGCTTCCCAGGGTAGTTCCGGGCGGGTGCTTCCGGGCTGCAAGGAGCGGGGCGCAGGTGTGTCGCCGCAGTTCGGAGGGGTCTCAGCGCACGACCACCGTCCTCGGTGCCGAGAAGTCGCCCCAGGTGCCGTCGGGGAGGCGGGCGCGGAGGGTGAGGGTGTAGCGGGTGCCCGGGGGGTCGGTGACCGGGAAGGTGTAGGTGGCCCGGCCGGGGGGCGGTGCGGCGCCCCAGACGATGGTGGTGGCGAAGCGGCCGTTGAGGTGGAGTTCGTGGTGGGTGACCGGGGCGCCCGTCTTCGGCGGGGTCCAGGTGACGGTGATCTCGCCGCCCTTCGCCGCCTCGGCGGTGAGGTCGGTGGGGGCCGTGTTGGGGGGCGCGCCCGGGGCCGGGGCGGTGGTGAGGTCGACCGCGTTGCTGTCCGGGGAGGAGTTCTCGGCGGCGTCGCGGGCCCGGACGGTGAACGCGTAGGCGGTGCCGGGGCGCAGGCCGGTGAGGCGGGCGTCGGTGGCGGTGCCGGGGACCGTGTGGACGCGGGTGTCGGCCTGGTAGACGTCGTACGCGGTGACGCGGGTGTCGTCCCGGGCCGGGGACCAGCGGAGGGCGGCGGCGCGGCTGCCGTCGGGGGCGACGCGGAGGCCGGTCGGTGCGGTGGGGGGCGTGCGGTCCTCGGCGGCGGCCGGGAGGGTGGTGGCGGCGACGGTGGCGCTGGGGGGCGAGGTGTTGCCGGCGGCGTCGCGGGCGCGGACGGTGAAGCGGTGGGGGGTGGCCGGGTCGAGGCCGACGACGTCGGTCATCAGGGTGGTGGCGGGGAGGTCCTTGACCTTGCGTCCGTCGCGGTGGACCTCGTAGCCGGTGACGGCGCGGTCGTCGGTGGCGGCGCTCCACATGACGTGGACGGTGGTCGAACTGCCCGAGGTGGCGGTGACGCCGGTGGGCGCGGTGGGGGCGCGGGTGTCCTTCGGTTGGGCCCCGGCGGTGGAGCAGGCGGTGAGGGCGAGCGCGAGAAGTGCCGCCGGGGCGAACAAGCGGCGTGGGGGGAACGGGCGTTGCACGGTACTGCCTCCGTCCGTGGGAAAGGTCCAGACCTATATCGCACAGCCGGGGCGGGTCCGACAAGGGGGCGTTGTCAGTGGGGTGCGCTTCACTGGAATCGTCACGCTCCGTAGTCGAGTTCTGGGGGAAACATGACGGACCGTACGACCTACGTGTCGCTCGCCGGGGTCCGCCGGCGCGGCTGGACCGACGCGATGGTCCGGGACCTGCTGGGCACGCCCGACGTGCAGGGCCGCGACCCGCGCCGCTGGTCCCTCGCACCGGTGCGGCTCTATCTGCTCGCCCGGGTGGAGACCGTGGAGCGGACGCCCGAGTTCGCCGGGGCCTCGGAGCTCTCGCGGGTCCGCTCCCCCGCCGCCGGGGCGCACGCCGAGCGGCGGCGGGCCGCCGTCCTGGCGGCGATCCGCGCGGAGCCGATCGAGGTGCCCCGGCTGCCCGGCCCCGAGCTGGAGCGCCGCGCCGTCCGCCACCGGCACCTGCTGGGGGCCCGGAGCCCGGGGGCGTCGGAGCCGGACCGCGGGAGCACGCTGAGGACGGGCCGGCCGACCGGACCGGACGGCGGGGGCGCGGTGCGGAAGGCGGCCGGGGCGCCCTCCGGGACGCTCGTGCGGTGGCAGGTGAGCTATCTGCGGCACGCCCTCTCGCGGTACGAGGCGCTGCTCGACGGCCTGTACGGCGAGACCGGGCGCGGCGAGGCCGAACGGCTGCTGCGCAGGCGCCTGTACGAGGCGATCGGCGCCGCCTACCCGGCCCTGGCCCGGGAGTGCCTGCGCCGGATCGCGGTGGAGGGGTGAGCGGGACGGGCGCCCCCGGCCGTCACTCCGTCAGCAGGCGGGCCAGCGACCGGCAGGCCGCCGGGACCGGGGCGACGATCCGGACGGCGCAGCGGGTACGGAGCTCCTCGGCGGCCTCGCCGAGCGGACCGCCGCCGATGACGACGGTGCGGGCCCCGTCGCGTTCGGCGCAGGCGCGGACCGCCCGTTCCAGGCGGTCGAGGAGGACGGCCGGGGCGGCGGAGAGGTGTTCGGGGGCGCCGGCGGTGAGCCGCAGGCCCGTGTACCGGTCGGAGAGTCCGAGCTCCGCCACCCGGGCGGTGATGGCGTCGGCCAGGAGCGGGGTGGTGGTGGCGACGCCGAAGGGGGAGCCGTCGGCGGCGGCCTCCAGGAGCGCCGCCTCGCCGAGGCCGGCCACGGGGAGCCCGGTCGCCTCGCGCAGGGCGGCCAGGCCCGGGTCCCCGAAGGCGGCGACGAGGAGGGCGGCGCAGTCGCCCCCGGCGGTGGCGGCGATCCCCGCCGCGAGGACCTCGGGGGCGGCGGCGCGCAGGGCGGCCGGATCGGTGAGCATGCGCGGGCCCCTGGCGACGGTCACGCCCCGGACGGGGAGGGCGGGGCCCAGGGTCCGCCGGGCGATGGCGGTCATCATCGCGGTGGTGGCGGCGGAGGTGTTGGGGTTGATCAGGACGATGGTCCTGGCGGTGCTTCCGGTGCCGGCGGCCCTTCGGGTGCTTCCGGTGCCGACCGCTGTTCCGGTGCTTCCGGTGCCGGCCGCTGTTCCGGGCCGGGTCGCTCCCCCGGCGCCGGTGCCGGTCCCCGCTCCGGTCCCAGCCGTTCTCCCCGTACCGGCCGCCGCGCCCGCTCCCGTGGCGCGCGCGGCGGCCCCGGGCCCCGCCGGGCGGGCGGGGGCCGGGGCTGCCGGTGGGGCGGGGTGCGGGTTCAGTGGACGTGCGCCGCCTTCGCGGTGCGGCTGCCGGAGATCTCCTCGCCGGGCTCCATCGGCGCGGTGACCTCGTCGTCGTCCCGGCGCCGGCCCAGGTGGTTGAAGACCACGTTGAGCAGGACGGCGGCGACGCAGCCGGTGGAGATGCCGGAGTCCAGGATGATCTTCGCGGTCTCCGGGAAGGCGTGGTAGAACTCCGGCGCCGTGATCGGGATGATGCCGACGGCCAGCGAGACGGCCACGATCAGGACGTTGTTGTCCTTCTCCAGGCCGGCCTTGACGAGGGTCTGGATGCCGCTGGCGGCGACCGAGCCGAAGAGGACGACGCCCGCGCCGCCGAGGACCGGGCGGGGCACGACCGAGATGAGCGAGGCCGCGACCGGCGAGAGGCCCATGAGGACCAGGAAGCCGCCGCCGCAGGCGACGACGAAGCGGCTGCGGATCCGGGTCATGGCGACCAGGCCGATGTTCTGGGCGAAGGCGCTGCACATGAAGCCGTTGAACAGGGGGCTGAGCGCGGAGCCGAGGGTGTCGGCGCGCAGTCCGGCGGCGATGGTCTTCTCGTCGGCGGGCCGCTCGACGATCTCGCCGAGCGCCAGCATGTCGGCGGTCGACTCGGTCATGGAGACCAGCATGACCACGCACATGGAGATGATCGCGGCGAGGGCGAACTGCGGGGCGCCGAAGTGGAAGGGGGACGGGAAGCCGACGATGTCCGCCTCGGTCACCGGGGAGAAGTCGGTGACGCCGAACGGGACGGCGATGAGGGTACCGATGACGAGGCCGACCAGGACGGCCACCTGCTTGAGGAAGCCGCGGGTGAAGCGGCGCAGGAGCAGGACGACGACGAGGGTGATGCCGGCGAGGGAGAGGAAGGTCGTCGAACCGTAGTCCTCCGCCTGGGGGTTGGGTCCCTGGGCCCAGCCGAACGCGACCGGGAGGAGGGACACGCCTATGAGGGTGATGACGGTGCCGGTGACGACCGGCGGGAAGAACCGGACGAGCCGGGAGAACCAGGGGGCGGCGAGGAAGCCGAGGAGTCCGGCGACGATGATCGCGCCGAAGATCACGGGGAGCGCGTCGGCCTTGTTCTCGGTGGTGTCGACGATCGCGAGCATCGGGGCGACGCCGGCGAAGGTGACGCCGTTGACGAACGGAAGGCGGGCGCCGATCTTCCAGACGCCCAGGGTCTGGAGGAAGGTGGCGAGGCCTGCGGTGAAGAGGCTCGCGCCGGTGAGGAAGGTGAGTTCGGTGCCGGAGAGGCCGACGGCCGCTCCGACGATCAGGGGCGGCGCGACGACGCCCGCGTACATGGCGGCCACGTGCTGGAGGCCGCTGGTGAGCATCTTCACTGGGGGCAGCGTCTCGTCGACCGGATGCTTCTCGCGGTCTTCGGGGGCGGAGCCTGCGTCTTGTGCATTGCGAACCTGGGGCTTGGCTGCCACGGCGGTTCCTCCGGTCGGTTACACGTCGGCGGTGACGCGGGTGTCTGGGAGGTGGTGCGATGCGGTGCGGGTGCAGGAGGTGCGGCTCGTTGCGGGAGGGCCGGGGGCCCGGCGGGCGGATCCCGGCGCGGAGTCCCGGCGGGCGGGGCTCCGAGGGGCGGTGCGGGGCGGCCGCGGAGGGGGTGCGGCGCGTGAGCGGGGTGCCCGGTGGGGGCGGCGGGCACGTGTCACCGTCCCGGGAGGTGCCGTAGGTCTTCTGCGTACGGCACCTCCCGGTCGGGCTGCCGCGGATCCCGCTCGGATCCGCGGCGACCGGCCGAGGGCCGTCCCCCTCGGCCGGACTCCGTGGGGAGGGTCAGCCCCGGGCCGCGATGCGGGCCAGGCGCTGCGCCTCCGCGCGCGCGTCGCGCGCGATGGTGTCCTCGTCGACGGTGAGCAGCCGGTCGTTCTCGACGATCTGCCGGCCGTTGACGAAGGAGGCCGTGACCGGGGCCGCCGCGCCGAAGACGATGGCGGTGACCGGGTCGGCGATGGTCGAGTGGCCGAGGCCGTCGATCTTCCAGAGGACGAAGTCGGCGAGCTTGCCGGCTTCGAGGGAGCCGATGCTGTCGGCGCGGCCGAGGACCTGCGCGCCGCCGTGGGTGCCGAGGCGCAGGGCCTGGCGGGCGTTGAGCGCGGCCTCGCGGTGGGCGCCGAGGCGGTTGATGAGGAGCGCGTTGCGCAGCTCGGTGTGGAGCTCGCCGGACTCGTTGGAGGCGGTGCCGTCGACGCCGAGGCCGACGGGGACGCCCGCCTTGAGCATGTCCGGTACGCGGGCGATGCCTGCGGCGAGGCGCGCGTTGGAGGAGGGGCAGTGCGCCACGCCGGTCTTCGTGCGGGCGAAGGCGGCGATGTCGGAGTCGTTCATGTGGACGCAGTGCGCCATCCACACGTCCTCGCCGAGGAAGCCGGTGGACTCGAAGTAGTCCGTCGGGCCCATGCCGAAGAGCTCGTGGCAGAACTTCTCCTCCTCCACGGTCTCCGAGCCGTGGGTGTGCATGCGCACGCCCAGGCGGCGGCCGAGCGCCGCGCCCTCGCGGAGCAGCTCGGTGGAGATGGAGAAGGGGGAACAGGGGGCGACGGCGACCTGGGTCATCGCGTCGAAGGAGGCGTCGTGGTGGCGCTTCACCGTCTCCTCGGTCGCGGCGAGCGCGCCCTCGGTGGTCTCGACGGCGAAGTCCGGCGGCAGGCCGCCGTCCTTCTCGCTGCGGTCCATGGAGCCGCGGGCGAGGGTGAAGCGGACGCCCATCTCGGAGGCGGCGCCGATGATGGCACCGGAGAGGTCGCCGGAGTTCACCGGGTAGACGTAGTGGTGGTCCATGGCGGTGGTGACGCCGCCGCGGGCCATCATCGCCAGCGAGCCCCGGGCGGCGGCGCGCACCATCTGCTCGTCGATCCGCGCCCAGGTCGGGTAGAGCGCGACCAGCCAGTTGAAGAGGTTGTGGTCGGTCGCCAGGCCGCGGGTGATCCACTGGTAGAAGTGGTGGTGGGTGTTGACCAGGCCGGGCGTGACCAGGTGACCGGTGGCGTCGATGCGCCGGACCACGTTCTCCAGGCCCTCGGGGGCCCTGCCGGCGCCGATGGACTCGATCCTGTTGTCGGCGACGACCAGGTACCCGGAGGCGTACTCGGTGTCGTTCGCGTCAACGGTCGCGATCGCCGCGTTCTCGACGACGATCCGCTGGGGGGCTGCCGAAGGTGCTGCCATGGCGGTGCTTCCTTCATTCCTCGGGGATGGTGTGGGCACGGCAGGACCCTAGGAGGATTTGAGTGCCGGGGCCGTCTGACGGCTCCGGGTGCCGAGATGGTGGAAGAACAGGTTGAGCAGGACGGCGGCGAGCGCGCCCGCGCTGATGCCGGAGCCGAGCACGGTCTGCGCCCAGGCCGGGAAGCCCGCGTAGAAGGTGGGGGCGGCGAGCGGGATGATGCCCGCTCCGAGCGCGACGGCCACCAGGATGATGTTGGAGCTGTCGTCGAGTCCGGCTTCCGAGAGGGTGCGGATGCCGCTGACCGCGATCGAGCCGAAGAGGACGATGCCGGCGCCGCCGAGGACGGGCATCGGGACCGTGGAGACGACCGCGCCGAGGACCGGGAAGGCGCCGAGGACCAGCAGGGCGCCGCCGGCGGCGGCGACCACGTACCGGGAGCGGACCCGGGTCAGCGAGACGACGCCGACGTTCTGGGCGAAGGCCGAGGTCGGGAAGCCGCCGAAGACGGGGCCGAGCAGGGTGGCGATGCCGTCGGTGCGCAGGCCGCGGGTGATGGTCCGGCCGTCGGTGCGCCGCTCGCAGATCTCGCCCAGGGCGAGCATGCCGGCGCTGGACTCCGTCATGAGGACCAGCATCACGATGCACAGGGAGAGGATCGCGGCGGGCTGGAACTCGGGGGCGCCGAAGGCGAAGGGCGCGGGCAGGGCGGCGACGGGCGCCTCGCGCAGGGCGCCGAAGTCGGCCATCCCGAAGGGGATCGCGGCGAGGGTGCCGATGAAGAGGCCGAGGAGCAGGGCGATCTGCTTGACGAAGCCCTTGCCGAAGCGCTGGAAGAGCAGGATGACGACGAGGGTGAAGCCGGCGAGGGCCAGGTACTTCATGGCGCCGAAGTCGGCCGCGGTCCGGTCGCCGCCCTGGGCCCAGGCCACGGGCACGGGCATCAGGGTGACCCCGATGAGGGTGATGACGACGCCGGTGACGAGCGGCGGGAAGAAGCGCAGGAGCCGGCCGAAGAAGGGTCCGACGGCGAGGCAGAAGACTCCGGCGACCATCACCGCGCCGTAGATGGCGGGCAGTTGGCGGCCGGGGGCGCTGGTCTCGGCGATGGCGAGCATGGGGGCGATGCCGGCGGAGGAGGCCGCGTTGACGAACGGGAGCCGGTTGCCGGCGAAGCGTCCGGCGCCGAGGGTCTGCAGGACGGTCGCGCAGCCGGCGATCAGCAGGCTGGCCGCGATGAGCCGGGTCATGCCGGCCGCGTCCAGGCCGACGGCCTGGCCGATGATGAGCGGAGGGGTGACGACGCCGGCGTACATGGCGGCGATGTGCTGGAGTGCCGCGGGGACGAGCCGCGAGGCGGGGAGCTTCTCGTCCACCGGGTGGCAGGGGGCCGGGGAGGACGAGGGGGTGGAACACGGGCCTTCGGCGGTTGCCGGCCCCTTTGCAGGCTGTGCCATGGGAAGGTTCCCTCCGGTCTGGTGCGGCCCCCGCCCGACTGCGGGCGGGCGGGGGCCGGTCACTCAGATGCCGCTTAGAGGTTGGTCATGTCGACCGGGATCTGCGCCGTGGCTCCGTCACGCAGGACGGTGGCCTCGATGAGGCCGTACATGCGGTCGGCGGCGTAGTAGACCTCGTTGTCGTTCTTCAGGCCGAAGGGCTCGAGGTCGACCAGGAAGTGGTGCTTGTTCGGGAGCGAGAAGCGGACCTCGTCGATCTCCGAGCGGTGGTTGATGATCCGGGTGGCCATCTGGTAGAGCGTCTGCTGGAGGGAGTACGAGTACGTCTCCGCGAAGGCCTCCAGCATGTGCTTCTTCGTCTGCTCGTAGGACCGTTCCCAGTTGGGCATGCGCTGGTCGTCGTCGGTCCAGTTGAAGCGCCACCGGCCGGAGACCTGGGTGGCCAGGATGCGGTCGTACGCCTCCTGGAGCGTCGTGTACTGGTCCTTGATGTAGCCCCAGAACTCCGAGTTGGTGGAGTTCATGACGACGAGGTCCTTCAGGCCGGAGATGACCTCCCACTTCTCGCCGTCGTAGGTGATCTGGGTGACGCGGGTCTCCTGGCCCTTGCGGGCGAAGGAGTGGTTGACCTCGTCGGAGCCGATGAACTTGGAGTTGGCGTCGGAGGAGGCGATGCGCTCCCAGCTGTACTCCTCGATCCGGATCCGGGCGCGCTCGATCGGCTCCTGGCTCGTCACGAAGTGACGGGCGAGGTGGATGCCGAACTGCTCGGCGGACTCGATGCCGTACTCCTTGGCGAACGCGAAGACGGTGTTCTTCGTCGTGTCGGTGGGGAGGCAGTGGGCGTTGGAGCCGGTGAGGTGGACGTCGCTGAGGTCGCCGGAGAGGGCGACGGAGACGTTGAGGTCCTTGATGTGGTGGGTGGCGCCGTCCCGCGTGATCTTGACTACGCGGTTCTCTGCTTTGCCGTACTGGTTCTGGCCGAGAATCGTGGGCATGTCTGCTAGCTCCCTCGGTATACGGAGTAGCCGAACGGGTTGAGCAGCAGCGGTACGTGGTAGTGCTCGCCCGGGGTGACGGCGAACGTGATCGCCACCTCCGGGAAGAACGCACCGCTGTCCCTTACGCGGGGGGCGTCCTGCTGCGCCTCGGCTTGCTTCTTCGCACTGTGCTGGGTCGAGAAGTACGCCTCGGTCTCGAAGTCGAGGCGTACGTGGGTGGTTCCCTCCGGCAGGGCCGGCAGGTCCTTGCAGCGCCCGTCCGCGTCGGTGGCGGAGCCGCCGAGCGCGGTCCACTCCGCGTCGGAGCCGGCGCGGGCCGCGAGCGCGATGGCGACGCCCCCGGCGGGGCGGCCGATGCTGGTGTCCAGGATGTGTGTGGACACCGAGGCCGTGGTGTCGGTGCTCATGTGCGGAGCTCTCTTCTCTCTCACGAGTCCTCTGCGGGACCCGCGGGCCCGTTACGGGGCCTGCGGGCCCTCCGCGAGGCGGGTCAGCCGGATGCGGTTGATCTTGCCCAGTTCGGCGCGGACGATCTCGCGCTCCGCCTCGGGCGAGTTGGCGATCCGTTCGCGGACCGCGTCGCGCATCTGTTCGCCGCTCTTGCCGGTGGCGCAGATGAGGAAGACATGTCCGAACCTGTCCTGGTAGGCCAGGTTGAGTTCGAGCATCTCGGCCTTGAGCTCCTCGGAGGCGCCGGCCATCCCGCTCTGCTCGCGGGAGGAGGTCGGGTCCCCGGCCTTCGGACGACCGATCGGCGGGTGCCCGGCCATCGCCTCGGCCAGGTCCTCGGCGGTCAGCTCGGCCATGGCGGCGTCACTGGCGAGGAAGAGGGCTTCGGCGGTGGCGTACGGGCGCCGGGCGAGGATCTTGCTCCCCCACGCCGAGCTGGAGCACACCTCGTGGAGCGCGGCGAGGGCCTCGCTGTCCGCCGAGGTGTTGAACCGGGCCAGGCCCGGTGTCGTACCTGAAGTCACGGGAAGCCTCCGTGGCTGTTTTTCGCTGTGCGTCGGACGGGCTGCGGATAGCTAACGCCCTCCACAACACAACGTCAACACTTTGTTGAAAAGTCGGTGACACAAAAGCCGTCGTCCCGACATGCGGACGACGGCTTGTGGACACACGTGATCAACTAGTCGGCCTTGACGGCCTTTTCCCTGTTCAGGGCGGTCTCGCGGTTCAGGTAGTTGTACACGGTGAAGCGGCTGACGCCGAGCGCGCCCGCCACCGTCTCCACCCCGTGGCGCACGGAGAAGGCCCCGCGCGCCTCCAGGAGCCGGACGATCTCCTGCTTGGACTTGCGGTCGAGCTCCGCGAGCGGCGTCCCGTGCCGCCGTTCGAGGGCGGCCAGGATGTGGTCCAGGGACTCCGAGAGCTGCGGGAGGCGCACGGCGAGCACGTCCTCCCCCTCCCAGGACAGGACGACGTCGTCGGGCTCGGCCAGCTCGGGGTCCAGCAGCTCGGCGCCCATGGCGTCGACCAGGGGCTTCACCGCGGCGATCAAGGGGTGTTCGTTCACTTCCCGTCCTCCCCGATCACGTTGACCTGGAGCGAGACGCGCGTGGCGCCGGCCGCGAGCGACTCGCGGAGCAGCGCGTCGACGGCGGTGAGGACCGCGTCGGCGCCGCCCTCCGCCGTGTTGCCGAAGGGGCCGACGTCGACCGCGTCCAGGTCGGCCGACTGGATGACCTCACGGGCCACGACCGCGTGCGCCGGCGCCTCGTCGAGGTCGAACGGCTCGGTCGTGAACTCCACTCTCAAACGCACCATGGCCCCAAGTTACGGCCCTTCCCCCGGCCCGCGGGAGCCCCGGACCTGCGGGGACCTCTTGACAAGCGCGGCGACCTGCTTGCAACATTCCGTCAGACAGAAACTTACTTCCGCTATACGGAAGGAGCGCCTAGCCCCTCATGGGATACACCGATCAGCGCTTCGATGTGAACCTGTCGATCCTCTTCACGGAACTCCCGCTCCTGGAGCGCCCCGCGGCCGCCGCCGCGGCGGGCTTCACCGCGGTCGAGCTGTGGTGGCCCTGGATCGACACCGCCACCCCCGAGCAGAGCGAGCTCGACGCCCTCAAGAAGGCCCTCGAGGACGCTGGCACCCAGCTGGTGGGACTGAACTTCTACGCCGGACAGCTCCCCGGCCCGGACCGCGGGGCCCTCTCCGTGCCCGGCGAGGAGTCGGACCGCTTCCGCGCCAACATCGACGTGGCCGCCGGCTTCGCCGCCTCGGTCGGCTGCAAGGCGCTCAACGCGCTGTACGGCAACCGCGTCGAGGGCGTGGACCCGCAGATCCAGGACGCCCTCGCCCTGGAGAACCTGGTCCTGGCCGCCCGGGCCGCCGACCGCGTCGGCGCGATCCTCCTGGTCGAGACCCTCAACGAGCCGGAGTCGCCGCTCTACCCGCTGGTGAGCGCGCCCGCCGCGATCGAGGTCGTCGACAAGGTCAACGCGGCCACCGGACTCGGCAACGCCAAGTTCCTGCTCGACGTCTACCACCTGTCGATGAACGGCGAGGACGTGAGCGCGGTCATCGCGCGGTACGCGGACAAGACCGGCCACGTGCAGATCGCGGACAACCCGGGCCGCGGCGCGCCGGGCACCGGCGACCTGCCCCTGGAGCAGCTCCTCGACGAGCTGAGGAAGGCCGGTTACGACGGCTGGGTCGGCCTGGAGTACAAGGCCGCCGACGCCGCCGCGTCCTTCGCGTGGCTCCCGGCCGAGGCCCGCGCGGCCCGCTGACCGGCCGACCCGCGCCCCCTCCCCCGTACCACCAGTTTTCGAGAGGCACCCTCATGAGCAACCTTCCCAAGATCGCCTGGATCGGCCTCGGCATCATGGGCTCCCCCATGTCCGAGAACCTCCTCAAGGCCGGCTACCCGGTCACCGGCTTCACCCTGGAGCAGGACAAGCTGGACCGCCTGGCCCGGGCCGGCGGCACCGCCGCGGGCTCGATCGCCGAGGCCGTCAAGGACGCCGACGTGATCATCACGATGGTGCCCGCCTCCCCGCAGGTCGAGGCGATCTCCTACGGCCCCGAGGGCATCCTGGAGAACGCGAAGCAGGGCGCGCTGATCGTCGACATGTCGTCGATCACCCCGCAGACCTCGGTCGACCTCGCGAAGAACGCCGCCGAGAAGGGGATACGCGTCATCGACGCCCCGGTCTCCGGCGGCGAGGCCGGCGCCGTCGAGGCCGTGCTCTCGATCATGGTCGGCGGCGAGCGGGCCGACTTCGACGAGGCCCTGCCGATCCTGGAGGCCCTCGGCAAGACGATCGTGCTGTGCGGTCCGCACGGTTCCGGCCAGACGGTGAAGGCCGCCAACCAGCTCATCGTGGCGGTCAACATCCAGGCCTGCGCCGAGGCCGTGGTCTTCCTGGAGAAGTCCGGCGTGGACCTCACCGCGGCCCTCGACGTCCTCAACGGCGGTCTGGCCGGTTCGACCGTGCTGACCCGCAAGAAGGACAACTTCCTGAACCGGGACTTCAAGCCGGGCTTCCGGATCGACCTGCACCACAAGGACATGGGCATCGTCACCGACGCCGCCCGCACCGTGGGCGCCGCCCTCCCGGTCGGCGCGGTCGTCGCCCAGCTCGTCGCCTCGCTGCGCGCCCAGGGCGACGGCGGCCTGGACCACTCGGCCCTGCTGCGCGCCGTCGAGCGCCTCTCCGGCCAGCAGGTCTGACCCCGTCCCCGCTTCCCCGGGGCCCCCGATTTCCGGTCGGCGGCGGCGCTGACAACTGTCCTGTCGCGCCCAGGCGCCGCCGCCGACCGGAACACCACACTTCATTTTCAACAAACTGTTGACGTTTTTCGGAGGGCGTACCTACGCTCCTGGCACCGTCACACAGTGCAGCTCCCGTACGGAAGGTCACGATGTCGCAGCGCGTGCTTACGACCGAGTCCGGCGCCCCCGTCGCCGACAACCAGAACTCCGCCACCGCCGGCGTCGGTGGCCCCCTCCTCCTCCAGGACCAGCACCTGCTGGAGAAGCTCGCGCGCTTCAACCGTGAGCGGATCCCGGAGCGCGTGGTGCACGCCCGCGGTTCCGGCGCGTACGGGTACTTCGAGGTCACCGACGACGTCACCGGCTTCACGAAGGCCGCGTTCCTCTCCGAGGTCGGCAAGCGGACCGAGACCTTCATCCGCTTCTCCACCGTGGCCGACTCGCTCGGCGGCGCCGACGCGGTGCGCGACCCCCGGGGCTTCGCGCTGAAGTTCTACACCGAGGAGGGCAACTACGACCTCGTCGGCAACAACACCCCGGTGTTCTTCATCAAGGACCCGATCAAGTTCCCCGACTTCATCCACTCGCAGAAGCGCGACCCGTTCACGGGCCGTCAGGAGCCGGACAACGTCTGGGACTTCTGGGCGCACTCCCCCGAGTCCACCCACCAGATCACCTGGCTCTTCGGCGACCGCGGCATCCCGGCCTCGTACCGGCACATGCACGGCTTCGGTTCGCACACCTACCAGTGGACCAACGAGGCGGGCGAGGCCTTCTTCGTCAAGTACCACTTCAAGACGAACCAGGGCGTCCGCAGCCTCTCCGCCGAGCAGGCCGCCGAGCTGGTCGGCAAGGACGCCAACTCGCACCAGACCGACCTGCTCCAGGCGATCGAGCGGGGCGTCAACCCCTCCTGGACCCTCTACGTCCAGGTCATGCCGGCGGCCGAGGCCGCGGACTACCGCTTCAACCCGTTCGACCTCACCAAGGTGTGGCCGCACGCCGACTACCCGCTCCAGCGGGTGGGCCGCCTGGTCCTCGACCGCAACCCGGACAACGTCTTCGCCGAGGTCGAGCAGGCCGCGTTCTCCCCGAACAACTTCGTGCCGGGCATCGGTCCCTCGCCGGACAAGATGCTCCAGGGCCGCCTCTTCGCCTACGCGGACGCCCACCGCTACCGCCTCGGCGTGAACCACACCCTGCTGCCGGTGAACGCCCCCCGGGCGACCACGGCGCAGAACTACGGCCGGGACGGCCTCATGGCCACCCGCAACGGCTCGCGCCACGACAAGAACTACGAGCCCAACTCGTACCGGGGCCCGGCCCAGACCGACGCCGCGCTCTCCGCGCCGCTCGCGGTCCACGGCTGGACCGGCACCCACGAGGCGCCCGCGCACGTCAAGGACGACGACTTCTTCCAGGCCGGCGAGCTCTACCGCCTGATGTCCGAGGACGAGAAGGGCCGCCTGGTCGCCAACATCGCCGGCAGCCTGTCCCAGGTGTCCCGCGAGGACGTCGTCGAGAAGAACGTCGCGCACTTCGCCGCCGCCGACCCGGAGTACGGCCGGCGCGTGGCCGAGGCGGTCGCCGCCCTGCGCGACTGATCCACGGCGCACCCCAGACTGCGTACGGCACTTGACGGGAGGTCAGCGCCGTACGCGGTCCGGATCACCGGCCCGAATGAGGGGTGGCCGGTGGACCGGACAGCGTGAGGACCGCGGCGGCTCCGAGCCAGTGCGGTGGTAAGGGCGAGGACCCCCCTTCCTGACCTGAAGGAAGGGACGGCCGCTCGACCCGTCGGCACCGCCGCGGTCCCAACGCCTCCCCTTACAGAGGGGAATCCCGCATAGAGGGGAATCCCCTCCACGGGTGGATCCCGATCACAGGGGAGTCCCACGACTCCGCCCGGCGGCGCGAACGTCCTGTCGCGCCAGCCTCGCACCGTCGGGCGGTCATCAGACGGAAGAGCGCGGAACCAGGTTTACGGTCCCTGGTTCCGCGCTCTTCTTCTGTTTCCCGCGCCCCCGCGCCGCGCGCCCCGGCCGGTCCGCTGCTCGGGCGGCCCGCGACGGGAGGAGGCCCCGGGGCGGGAGGAGGCCCCGGGGCGCACGGGGCGAGGGCGCCGGCGAGGGGCCGGACTTACCGGGAGGGCGCGAAGCGGGGTTCCGCGGCGCGCACAGCCCGTACTGCCCCCGGCCCCGCCCCCCTGCCGCACGGCCCTGCGAGGCCTGCGCAAGGCCCCGCAGGCGAGGCCTGTGCAAGGCTCCCGCATCCGCACGGCCCGCCCACCCCCTCGTGGCCGCCCCGCAAGGCCGGTGCGGGATCGGCACGGGGAGGGCGATCGCGTCCACCCCACAGGACCGGCGCGGGACCGGTGCGGGACGGACGGCGCACAGGGCCGGTGCGGGATCGGCGCGGGACGGACGGCGCAGGGCCGGCGCGGGGCGGGCACACGAGAAGGCCCCCGTCCCGGTGCTCCGCGGGACGGGGGCCTTTCGGCAGGGGCCGGATCAGACCTGGAGGGCCTTGATCGCGGTCGGTGCGTGGCCGGGCTCGGTGGCCAGGTCCTCGAACTCGGTGACGTCGCTCATGTCGACCGTCTTGCTCATCGCGATGTTGGTGATGCGCTCCAGGATCGCCTCGACGACGACCGGGACCCGGTGCTCGACGGCCAGCTTCTTGGCCTGCTCCAGGGCCTCGCCCAGCCGGTCCGGGTCGGTGACGCGGATGGCCTTGACGCCCAGGCCCTCGGCGACCTTGACGTGGTCGACGCCGTAGACGCCGATCTCCGGGGTGTTGATGTTCTCGAACTCCAGGTTGACCTCGAAGTTGATGCCGAGGCCGCCCTGCGCCTGCCGGATGAGGCCCAGGTAGGCGTTGTTCACCAGGACGTGGACGTAGGGGACCTTGTGCTGGGCGGCGACCGCCAGCTCCTCGATCATGAACTGGAAGTCGTAGTCGCCGGAGAGCGCGACGACCGGGGTCTCCGGGTCGGCGGTGGCGGCGCCGATGGCGGCCGGGATGGTCCAGCCGAGCGGGCCGGCCTGGCCGCAGTTGATCCAGTGGCGCGGCCTGTAGACGTGCAGGAACTGCGCGGCGGCGATCTGGGAGAGGCCGATGGTGGTGACGTACCGGGTCTCCGGGCCGAAGGCCTTGTTCATCTCCTCGTAGACGCGCTGCGGCTTCATCGGGATGTCGTCGAAGTGCGTGCGGCGCTGGAGGGTGGCCTTGCGCTCCTGCGCGGAGGCGGCCCAGGCGGTGAAGTCGGGGAGCCGGCCGGCGGCCTTCCACTCCTTCGCGATCTCCACGAAGAGCTCCAGGGCGGCCTTCGCGTCGGAGGCGACGCCGTAGTCCGGGGCGAAGATCTTGCCGAGCTGGGTGGGCTCGATGTCGACGTGGACGAACTTCCGGCCCTTGGTGTACGCGTCCAGGTTGTAGCCCGTGTGGCGGTTGGCCCAGCGGTTGCCGATGCCCAGGACGACGTCGGACTCCAGGAAGGTCGCGTTGCCGTAGCGGTGTGCGGTCTGGACGCCGACCATGCCGGCGGCCAGCCCGTGGTCGTCCGGGATGGTGCCCCAGCCCATGAGGGTGGAGATGACCGGGACGCCGGTCAGCTCGGCGAACTCGACGAGCAGGTCGGAGGCGTCGGCGTTGATGATGCCGCCGCCGGCGACGATCAGCGGGCGCTCGGACTCCAGGAGGAAGGACAGCGCCTTCTCGGCCTGGGCGCGGGTGGCGCGCGGCTTGTAGACCGGCAGCGGCTCGTACGTCTCCGGGTCGAACTCGATCTCGGTGAGCTGGACGTCGATCGGCAGGTCGATGAGGACCGGGCCGGGACGCCCCGAGCGCATGAGGTGGAAGGCCTGCTGGAAGACGCCGGGGACCTGCGCGGCCTCCAGGACGGTGGTGGCGGCCTTGGTGACCGGCTTGGCGATGGTGGCGATGTCGACGGCCTGGAAGTCCTCCTTGTGGAGCTTCGAGACCGGGGCCTGGCCGGTGATGCAGAGGATCGGGATCGAGTCGGCGATCGCCGAGTACAGGCCGGTGATCATGTCGGTGCCGGCCGGGCCCGAGGTGCCGATGCAGACACCGATGTTGCCGGCCTTGGCGCGGGTGTAGCCCTCCGCCATGTGCGACGCGCCCTCGACGTGGCGGGCCAGCGTGTGGCCGACGCCGCCCACGTTCTTGAGCTCGCGGTAGAAGGGGTTGATCGCCGCGCCGGGGACGCCGAACGCCTGGGTGACGCCTTCGCGCTTGAGGATCTCAACGGCCGCTGCGGCGGCGGTCATACGAGGCATGGGAGTGCTCCTGCTTCGGCCGGGCGGATCCAGGCGGGCTCCCCTCGACTCGGAGGACTCGCCGCCTGTTTCCGTAATACGGAAAAGCTGTTCTGCTATGTGGAAGCAATGTAGGTGGGGTGGCGAAGAACCGTCAAGGGAGGTCCGCGTGCCGGGACGGTTCGGACGGCCCCGGGCCGGTTCCGGGAGGTCCGAAGTGGCCGAACACCCTCCCTGCCGGCGGCCGATGGGTGGACGATGGGAGCGAACGACAGGGGGTTGGACCGTGGGCGATTCGGTACCGGTGCGCTGCCCGGAATGCCTGAGCACACAGGCGTACGCGGCACCCGTCTTCCCCTGCGCCTGCGGGAGCCCCGTGGCGGCGCCGGTGGCGGCGGGCGCGGTGGCGGAACCGATCACGCACCGGAACTGGACGGACGAATGGGTCACCGTCCGCTGCGGCGCCTGCGGGCGCGAGGGCGACTGGCCCCACCCGGAGCTCGGCTGCCAGTGCGGCGCGGTCCTGCGGGTACCGGTCCGGACGGCGGACGCGCTGCGGTCGGCGGAGGGACCGGGCGGGCCCGGGGACCCGGGCGGTACGGGTGACCCGGGCGGCCGTCCCCTCGGCGGTACGGGCGACCCGGGCGGCCGCCCTCCTGGCGGTACGGGTGCCCCTGGTGGCCGTCCCGGTCTCGTCCCGCCGCAGGCCGTGGGCCCGGCTCCGACCCCTTCCGGCCCGGACCGGCCCGCCGCCGGCCGTTCCGGCGGAGGCACGGCCGGTGCCACCGGGACCGCCGGTGCCACCGGGACCGCCCCCGGCGGTACGGGACCCGGCGGTACGGGAGCCGGCGGTACGGGAGCCGGTGACACGGGTTCCGGCCATACGCTCCCCGGCGGCCCGACCGGCGCCGACCGCCCCGGTACCGGCGTTCCCGGCCGCACCGGCCACGACGCCCCTGCCGGCCCCGCCGATCACATCGGCCCCGTCGATCACACCGGCCCGCGCGAGCCCGGCGCCCCGCCGCGCCGGAGGCCGCACCGCACGTTCGCCGAGCGCTACCCCGCGCACGTCCCACTGCCGCCCACCGCCCCGCACCCGGCCCCGGCACGGGGCGCCTTCCGGCCCGTGACGATCCGGACCGGGCGGGACGCGGTGGCCGCCGCGGCCGCGTACCTGCGCTGGCTCGGCTTCCGGGAGGTCGTCCAGCCCGAGGAACGGCCCGCGTCCGGGGTGGACCTGCGGGCGCCGGGGCTCGTCGCCCAGGTGGACCCGAGCACCCGCCCCACCGGGCTGCGGGTGGTCGAGTGCCTCTGGCTCAACGGACTGAGCACGTCGGCGGTGAGCGCGTTCTTCTCGCTCGCCGGCTACACCCCGGAAGCCCGTTCGCGCGCCGCCGAGATCGGCCTCCCGCTCTTCGTCCTCGACCTGACCGGCACCCCGCAGCCGGTCAACCGCGCCGCCGACGACCTGGCCGCGAACGGCGCCTGACCCCGCGCCCGGGCCCTCGCGCACGCCCCGCGCCCACGTCCCGCGTCCGACCCCGCGCCCGGGCCCTCGCGCACGTCCGCGCCCGCGCCCGGCGCTCGGTCCCGGTGAAGCGCGCCCCCGCCCTCCCCCACAACACCTCGGCATCCGAAATCGGCCATTCACGCGTGAGGAACACGCTCCGCCGGGCACAACTCCCTTGGGGGGTGGGCGTCATGCCGACGGGGATGTGGTGGTTCATCGGAGCGGCCTGGGCCGAACTGCTGCTCGCCGCGGCGCTGCTGCGAACGTGCAGCCGGGAGAGCGGAGCGCCGGACGCGAACGCCGTGCCGACGCCGCAGGCGCTCGCGCTGCTGCGCGGCGGGCGGCGGGCCGTCGTCACCGTGGCGCTCGTGGCGCTGCACCAGCGCGGGGCCGTCGCGGCGGGCCGTAAACATACGATTCGGGCCAACGGCGGGCCGGGCCGGACCCGCGACCCGGTCCAGCTCGGGGTGCACGGGGCGCTCCGCCGCGCCCTCGCCCTGGGCGACCTCACACAGCGCCCCGAAACGCGGCGGGCCGTGGACGCGCTGAGCGGCGAGCTGCGCGGGGCCGGACTGCTGCGGCCGGTCGCACAGCTGTGGGTCGTGCGGGCGCTGCTCGGCTGCGTGCCGCTGACCGTCCTCGTCGGGCCGCTCGCGACCGGGGCGACCCGCGCGGGCCTCCCGGAGGTGCTCGCCGTCGGCCTGCCGCCGGTCCTCGGGGCGGTGGCGGTGCTGCTGCGGCTGCCGGTCACGACCGGCGCGGCGCGGCGGCTGCTCACCGGGCTGCGGGAGCGGTACCCGCTGCCGGTCCACCGGCGGGAGGTGACGGACGGGCGCCTCGTCCAGCTGTACGTGGCGCTGTACGGCGATCCGGCGCTCGCCCTCTTCCTGCCCCGCTTCTCGCGGGACGGCGGGCTGCTCGACCGGCCCGGGGACGCGGACCGGCACCGGCCGCCGCCGGGCGGCACCCCCACCCGGCCCTGAGGTCCCACGGCGCCCGCCCCGACGCCGAGGGCGCCCCGCACCCGGCCCGCGCCATACTGTCGTATGCGCATCAGAGCGGCCGTCGCCGCCGAACTCCCGCTGCTCCAGGACATCGAACGGGCGGCGGGCGAACCGTTCCGCGCCCTGGGCATGGCGGCGATCGCCGACGACGACCCGCCGCCCCTGGAGACCCTGGAGGCGTACCGCCGGGCGGGCCGGGCCCGGGTGGCGGTGGACGCCGCCGACCGGCCGGTGGCGTACCTGCTCACCGATCCGGTCGACGGCGCCGCCCACGTCGAGCAGGTGTCGGTGCACCCGGACGCCGCCCGCCGGGGCGTCGGCCGGGCCCTGATCGAGCACCTGGCGGAGACCGCGGGGCGGGAGGGCCTGACGGCCCTGACCCTGACGACCTTCGCCGAGGTGCCCTGGAACGCCCCGTACTACGCCCGGCTCGGCTTCCGCCCGCTCGCGGACGCCGACCCGGCCCTCACGGACGGACTGCGCGCGATACGCCGCGCGGAGGCGGCCCACGGCCTGGCGGCCTGGCCCCGCGTCTGCATGCGCCGGGACCTCGCCGACGCCCGCTGGGGCGCGTGTCGAAAGTCCCGCCTGCCCGGCGGCGCCCGGCACACGCCCTAGGGAGTGCCTGACACCCCCTGGTTCCCGGCGTACCGCTCCCGCAGCTCCACCTTCCGCACCTTCCCGCTCACCGTCATGGGGAACTCGGCGAGGATCTCCACCCGGCGCGGGATCTTGTAGTGGGCGAGGCGGTCGCGGCAGAAGGCGGTGATCTCCTCCGGGGTGGGCGGGTCGGCCGGGTCGCGGGGGATCACGCAGGCGAGGATCTCCTCGCCGTACCGCTCGTCGGGGACGCCGACCACCTGGACGTCCGCGATCTTGGCGTGCCCGTGGAGGAACTCCTCGATCTCGCGCGGATAGACGTTCTCCCCGCCCCTGATGATCATGTCCTTGATGCGGCCGACGATCTGCACATAGCCGTCCTCGCGCATCACCGCCAGGTCGCCGGTGTGCATCCAGCGGCCCGGGTCGATCGCCTCGGCGGTCTTCTCCGGCTCGTCCCAGTAGCCGAGCATCACGCCGTAGCCGCGGGTGCACAGCTCCCCCGCCGCGCCGCGCTCCACGGTCAGCCCGCTCGACGGGTCGACGACCTTCACCTCGACGTGCGGCATGACCCGGCCGACCGTGCCGGTGCGCCGCTCCAGGTCGTCGTCGCGGCGGGTCTGGGTGGAGACGGGCGAGGTCTCGGTCATGCCGTAGCAGATCGACACCTCCGCCATGTTCATCTCGGCGACCACCCGCTTCATCACCTCCACCGGGCACGGCGAGCCCGCCATGATGCCGGTGCGGAGGGTGGACAGGTCGTACGTCGCGAAGTCGGGGAGGTTCAGCTCCGCGATGAACATCGTCGGCACCCCGTACAGCGAGGTGCAGCGCTCCTCCTGGACCGCCCGGAGGGTGGCGGCGGGGTCGAAGGAGGGGGCGGGGATCACCATGCAGGCGCCGTGCGAGGTGGCCGCGAGGTTGCCCATGACCATGCCGAAGCAGTGGTAGAAGGGGACGGGGATGCAGACCCTGTCCTGCTCGTCGTAGGCGATCATCTCCCCGACGAAGTAACCGTTGTTGAGGATGTTGTGGTGGGAGAGCGTGGCCCCCTTGGGGAAGCCCGTGGTTCCCGAGGTGTACTGGATGTTGACGGGCTCGTCGCAGGAGAGCGGCTCCGGGCGCAGCTCCCCGGCGGTACGGGTGAGGAACGCGTCCCAGCTCGCGTCCCCGAAGTACACGGCCTCCCGCAGCCCCGGGCACTCCTCCCGCGCCCGCTCGGCCATCGCCCGGTAGTCGCTCGCCTTGTGGGCGAGGGACGCGAAGAGCAGGGAGACGCCCGACTGGTTCAGCACGTACGCCAGCTCGTGGGCGCGGTAGGCCGGGTTGACGGTGACCATGACGGCGCCGATGCGGGCGGTGGCGTACTGGACGAGGACCCACTCCGGGCAGTTCACGGCCCAGACGCCGACCCGGTCGCCCTTGCGGACGCCGCTGCCGAGGAGGGAGCCGGCCAGCCGGTCCACGTCCGCGCCGAACTCCGCGTACGTCCAGCGGCGTCCGGTGGAGACGTCGACGAGCGCCTCGCGGTCGGGCCAGGCGGTGACGACCCGGTCCAGATTGGCGCCGATGGTGTCGCCGAGGAGCGGGGTGGTGGAGGTGCCGTGCGCGTACGAGAGTTCCTTCGGCGTGCTCACGAGGGGTCCCCTTCCGTGTACTCGGTGCCGCCGCCCTCGGCGGTGAGGCGGCGCAGCTCTACGCGCCGGATCTTGCCGGAGACGGTCTTGGGCAGGTCGGCGAACTCGATCCGCCGGACGCGCTTGTACGGGGCGAGGACCGCGCGCGAGTGCGCGAAGAGGACCTTCGCGGTCTCCGGGCCCGGCTCCCAGCCCGCCGCGAGGACCACGTACGCCTTGGGGACGGCGAGCCGCAGCGGGTCGGGGGCGGGGACGACGGCGGCCTCGGCGACGGCCTCGTGCTCCAGGAGCGCGCTCTCCAGCTCGAAGGGGCTGATCTTGTAGTCGGAGGCCTTGAAGACGTCGTCGGAGCGCCCGATGTAGGTGATGTACCCGTCCGCGTCCCGCGCGCCGATGTCGCCGGTGCGGTAGTGGCCGCCGGCCATCGCCTCCGCCGTGCGCTCCGGGTCGCCGTGGTAGCCGGTCATCAGGCCCACCGGGCGGGCGGACAGGTCGAGGCAGATCTCGCCCTCGTCGACGTCCGGGCGGCCGCTGACCGGGTCGACCAGGGTGACCCGGTAGCCGGGGCTCGGACGGCCCATGGAGCCCTCCTTGAGCCGCTGACCGGGGCTGTTGGAGACCTGGACGGCGGTCTCGGTCTGGCCGAAGCCGTCCCGGACGGTGGTGCCCCAGGCGCGCCGGACGGCCTCGATGACCTCGGGGTTGAGCGGTTCGCCGGCGGCGACGACCTCGCGCGGCGGGGTCTTGAGCTGCCCCAGGTCGGCCTGGATCAGCATCCGCCAGACGGTCGGCGGGGCGCAGAAGCTGGTGATCCCGTGCCGCTCCATCTCCTCCATGAGGCGGGCCGGGTCGAAGCGGGTGTAGTTGTGGATGAAGACGGTCGCCTCGGCGTTCCACGGGGCGAAGAGGTTGGACCAGGCGTGCTTGGCCCAGCCGGGCGAGGAGATGTTGAGGTGCGTGTCGCCGGGCCTGAGCCCGATCCAGTACATGGTGGCGAGGTGCCCGACCGGGTACGAGGTGTGGGTGTGCTCGACCAGTTTGGGGCGGGCGGTCGTGCCGGAGGTGAAGTACAGCATCAGGGTGTCGTCGGCGAGCGTGTCGCCGTCCGGCTCGAAGTCGGCGGACTCGCGGTCGGCGAGCCCGTACTCCAGCCAGCCCGCCCCGCCGTCGCCGACCGCGATCCGGGTGTAGTCGCCGGGGACGTCGTCGAACTTGGCGGTGTCCTCGGCGCGGACCAGGACGTGGCGGGCGCGACCGCGGTCGACGCGGTCGCGCAGGTCGGCGGGGCCGAGCAGCGGGGTGGCGGGGATGACGACGGCCCGCAGCTTCATCGCGGCGAGGACGGTCTCCCACAGCTCGACCTGGTTGCCCAGCATGACGACGATCCGGTCGCCGGCGCGCACGCCCAGGGAGCGCAGCCGGTTGGCGACCCGGTTCGAGCGGGCGGACATCTCCGCGAAGGACACCTTCGTCGCGGAGCCGTCCTCCTCGACGATGTGCAGGGCGGTGCGGTCGTTGCCCTCCGCGACGACGTCGAACCATTCGAGCGCCCAGTTGAACCGCTCGGGCCGGGGCCACGCGAAGCCCTCGTAGGCCGCCGCGTAGTCCTCCCGGTGCTCCAGGAGGAAGTCCCGGGCGGCCCGGAACTCCTCGGTCGCGCTGGTTGCCGTCATGTGTCCTCCTCGTTGCGGGACCGGTCCCGGACATCGTGTAATCAGTGACCCGGGTCTCACCACCCCCGTTCGGGGGTGAACCGGCGGACGTCAAGGGCTGACGGGGTCGGCGGCCACGAAGGAGAGCGCGGTGCGCGAGCACGTCGGATCGTCGGTGGAGCTGCGCGGCGCGCTGCTGAGGCTGCGCCGCGCCACCGGGCTCCCGGTGGTCTTCGGGGGGCTGATGCACGAGACCCGGGGGCTGCGGATCGACGAGCTGAACGGCGCGGTGACGCCGGCCCTGCGCGGGCTCGCGATCTCGGCGGGCTCCGGCCTGGGCGGGAAGTGCCTGGCGCTCGGCCGGCCGTGCGCGGTGACGGACTACCCCTCGGCGCGGCACATCACGCACGAGTACGACGGCCCGGTGTCGGCGGAGGGGCTGCGGTCGGTGATCGCGGTGCCGGTCGTCGTGCGCCGGAGGGTGCGGGGCGTGCTGTACGGGGCGCTGCGCGACGCGCTGCCGGTCGGCGAGCGGGTCTTCGACGCGGCGGTCGCGGCGGCCCGCGACGTGGAACAGGCGTTGGCGGTACGGGACGAGGTCCGGGAACTCCTGGCCCCGCCCCCGCCCGGGCCCTCCTGGGAGGAGGTCCGCCGGGCGTACGGAGAACTGCGCGAACTGGCGCCGAGGGTCACGGACCCGGAGCTGCGGGAACGCCTCCTCGCGGTCTGCGGCCGCCTGGAGACCGCCTCGGGCTCCCCCGCCCCCCTCCCCGGGGTGACCCTCACCCCGCGCGAGACGGACGTCCTGGCGGCGATCGCCTCGGGCGCGACGAACGCCGTGGCGGCGACCCGCCTGGGCCTGCGCCCGGAGACGGTGAAGGGCTACCTGCGCTCGGCGATGCGGAAGCTGGGGGCGCGCACGCGGATGGAGGCGGTGGTGGCGGCGCGGGGGGCGGGGGTGTTGCCGTAGGGGCGGCCGGGCCCCTCACAACAGGGCCTGGACCGCGTACAGCGCTCCCAGGGTCGTCGCCAGGGTGCCCAGGAGGAGGCGGAGGGCGGTTTCCGGGAGGTGGGGTTGGAGGCGGGCGCCGAGGTAGCCGCCGATCAGGCCGCCGAGGCCGCAGGCGAGGCCGAGGGTCCAGTCGGGGGCGGCGGCCTCGGTGGTGGTGAGGGAGAGCAGGGCGAAGGTGACGGCTCCGACGACCGAGGTCGTGAAGGTGGCGGCGAGGGCCGCCGGGGCCACGCGGGCGACGGGGACGCCCCGGCCCGCCAGGATCGGGCCGAGGAGGGAGCCGCCGCCGATGCCGTAGATGCCGCCCACCACCCCGACCGCCAGGGCGAGTCCGGTGACGGTGCGGGGCGAGGGTTCGGCGGCGGGGCGCTCGCGGGCGGGGCGCAGGGTGCGGACGCACAGCCATGTGCCGAGGGGCAGCAGCAGCGCGGCGATGAGGAGGCGGAAGACGGTGGGGCCCGGGAGGGCGAAGACGCGGACGACCGCGCCGACCACCACCCCGGGGAGCGTGCCCGCCACCAGGCGGCGGGTGAGCGGGCCGCGCAGGGCGCCGGTCCTGCTGTGGCGCCAGAGGGCGCCGGGTCCCGCGACGACGTTGTACAGCAGGTTCGTCGGCGTGACGGAGGGGTTCGGCACGGCGAAGACGCTGAGCTGGACCGGGAGCAGGAACACCGCTCCCGAGACCCCGGCCGGCGCGGTCACCACGGAGATCAGCAGCCCCGCGGCCATCCCGCCCAGCAGCATCGCCCAGTCCATCGTGCCCCCGCCGCCGTTTCGAGATCGTCCGGACAGTATCCGGTCCGGTGCGGCAGGGCCTCCGCCTCCCCCTCCACACGATCCTCCACACCTCGGCGGCGACGGCCGCGGTGACCGACTTCGCGGCCCGCACCCCGGGCAAGACCGCGATCGGCTCCCACGACCGGGCCGGCTTCGTCGTCAACGCCCTGCTCGTCCCGTACCCGCTGTCCGCGATGCCGCGGCTCGCGGGCCTCACCGGGCTCGACGCGGTCGCCTCCATCGCGCGCTCGCTGTACGAGGAGTCCAAGGAACCCCTGTACGCGCCCCGCCGCTGCTCCTGCGGAGGGTGGAGGCGGGGCTGCTCGGCCGGAGGAGCGGCCGGGGGTTCCACGTCTACGACCGGGCGGAGACGCCCGGACGGCCGGCCCGCGCGAGCGGCCCCGCTTGCTCGATCCTCACTCGCGCGTCCCTCTCCCCTGCCCGAATGGCGAGATGCGCTCCCCCGCTCCGGCGGTCGACCCCGTAGTCTGACCGGGCAGCTGGTTCGCCCCCGTCCGCCAGGCGGGACGCGTCGTAAGAGGGAACCCGGTGGGAATCCGGGACTGCCCCGCAGCGGTGAGCGGGAACGACCGCCGTCATACGCACTGGCCCCGGGAAGGGGCTGGGAAGCGACGGCCACTAGGTGTCCGCCGGACCAGTCCGGAGGGCGTGCCCGCGAGTCCGAAGACCTGCCCGTTGCCCGCACGCGGACGACTCCGCGCGCGGACATCCCGGTGACCTCGAGGGCGGGTCGGCGCACACACCCGACGGACGACCGTGCCCGCCGCGCACGCGTACCGTCCGGTCCGTCGCCCCTTCGCGCCCTCTCCCCGTCCCCGGGACCTCAGGGATTCATCTCGCGAAGGAGATCTCCGTGACCACGAAGTCCGCAGCCGCGGCAGCACGGGCCACCGTGTACGGCTACCCGCGCCAGGGCCGGGACCGGGAGCTGAAGAAGGCGATCGAGGGCTACTGGAAGGGCCGCGTCACCGCCGACGCCCTCCGGTCCACCGCCGCCGAACTGCGCCGGACCAACTGGCGGCAGCTCGCCGGGGCCGGCGTCCACGAGGTGCCGACCGGCGACTTCTCGTACTACGACCACGTCCTGGACACCACCGTCATGGTGGGCGCGATCCCCGCTCGCCACCGCGAGGCCGTCGCGGCCGACGCCCTGGACGGCTACTTCGCCATGGCGCGCGGCACGCAGGACGTCGCCCCGCTGGAGATGACGAAGTGGTTCGACACGAACTACCACTACCTGGTGCCGGAGCTGGGGCCCGACACGGTCTTCACGGCCGACTCGGCCAAGCAGGTCGCGGAGCTGGCGGAGGCGCTGGCCCTGGGCCTCGCCGCCCGGCCCGTGCTCGTGGGCCCCGTCACCTACCTGCTGCTCGCCAAGCCCGCGCCGGGCGTGCCCGCCGACTTCGACCCGCTGACCCTGCTCGACCGGCTCCTGCCGGTGTACGCGGAGGTCCTCGCGGACCTGCGCGCGGCCGGCGCCGAGTGGGTGCAGCTCGACGAGCCCGCGCTCGTCCAGGACCGGACCCCGGCCGACCTGAACGCCGCCGCGCGCGCCTACCGCGACCTCGGCGCGCCCAGCGACCGGCCCCGGCTCCTCGTCGCCTCGTACTTCGACCGGCTCGGCGACGCCCTGCCCGTCCTGGCGAAGGCGCCGGTCGAGGGCCTCGCGCTCGACTTCACCGGTCCGGCGGCGGCCAACCTGGAGGGCCTCGCCGCCGTCGGCGGCCTGCCCGGCAAGCGCCTCGTCGCCGGTGTGGTCGACGGGCGCAACATCTGGGTCAACGACCTGGAGAAGTCCCTGTCCGTCCTCGGCACCCTGCTCGGCCTCGCCGACCGGGTCGACGTCTCCGCCTCCTGCTCGCTGCTCCACGTGCCGCTCGACGCGGCGGCCGAGAAGGACGTCGACCCACAGATCCTGCGCTGGCTCTCCTTCGCGAAGCAGAAGACCACCGAGATCACGACGCTGGCCGAGGGCCTGTCGCGGGGCACCGACGCGATCGCCGGCGAACTGGCCGCCAACCGCGCCGCCCTCGCCTCCCGCGCGAACTCCCCGATCACCCGGAACCCGGCCGTGCGCACCCGCACCGGGGCCGTCACCGGGGCGGACGCCCGCCGTTCGCAGCCGTACGCCGAGCGGGCCGCCGCCCAGCGCGCCCACCTGGGCCTGCCGCTGCTCCCGACCACCACCATCGGCTCCTTCCCGCAGACCGGCGAGCTGCGCACCGCCCGCGCCGACCTACGGGCCGGGCGGATCGACGCGGCCGGGTACGAGGAGCGCATCAGGGCCGAGATCCAGGAGGTGGTCGCGTACCAGGAGAAGGCCGGGGTCGACGTCCTGGTGCACGGCGAGCCCGAGCGCAACGACATGGTGCAGTACTTCGCCGAACGGCTCGACGGCTACCTCGCCACCCAGCACGGCTGGGTCCAGTCGTACGGCACCCGCTACGTCCGCCCGCCGGTCCTGGCCGGCGACATCTCGCGGCCCGAGCCGATGACGGTGCGCTGGACCTCGTACGCCCAGTCCCTCACGTCCAGGCCCGTCAAGGGCATGCTGACGGGCCCGGTCACCATGCTCGCCTGGTCGTTCGTCCGCGACGACCAGCCGCTCGGCGAGACCGCCCGGCAGGTCGCCCTCGCCCTGCGCGACGAGGTGGGCGACCTGGAGGCGGCCGGCACCTCCGTCATCCAGGTGGACGAGCCGGCGCTGCGCGAGACGCTGCCGCTGCGGGCCGCCGACCGTCCGGCGTACCTGGCGTGGGCGACCGGGGCGTTCCGGCTCGCCACCGGCGGCGTGCGGCCGGACACGCAGGTCCACACCCACATGTGCTACGCCGAGTTCGGGGACGTCGTCCAGGCGATCGACGACCTCGACGCGGACGTCATCAGCCTGGAGGCGGCCCGCTCCCACATGCAGGTGGCCCGCGAGCTCGCCGCCCACGGCTATCCGCGCGAGGCCGGTCCCGGCGTCTGGGACATCCACTCGCCCCGGGTGCCGAGCGCGGAGGAGGCGGCGGACCTGCTGCGCACCGGCCTGGAGGCGATCCCCGCCGAGCGCCTGTGGGTCAACCCCGACTGCGGTCTGAAGACCCGCGCCTGGCCGGAGACCCGGGCCTCCCTGGAGAACCTGGTCGCCGCCGCCCGCACCGTGCGGGGGGAGCTGTCCGGCGCCTGACGGCGTCCGCCGGGTCCGGGGCCGCGCCGCCCCGGACCCGGCGGTCCGGGAGCCCCGGCCGACCCGTCGCGGGTGTGCGCGCGTAGCGTGGGGTACACGTCGGCTCCATAAGCCCCTCACCTCCGGAGACCCGCCTGTGTCCAGCGTCGCACCCACCCGCACGTCCGTCGTGGAGTCCCTCATGGAGCGCTTCCCGGGGATTCCCCGGGAGGCCGTGCTCAAGGAGGACCTGCTGCGCGGCGGGGTCGCCTTCGACCCCTCCGCCCTGTCCGGCAACGAGGGCGGCGAGGTGAAGCCGAAGTCGTACTTCATCTTCTCCTTCGACCACCGGACGCTGCCGGAGCTCGGGGAGGCGGCCCTGAACCGCCCGCCGGAGGAGATCGTGCTGACCGGCGGTCCGTACGGGCTGCGCCGCACGGTGGTGTCGGTGCGGGTGAACCCGTCCTCGCCGTACCGGGTCGCGCCGGACGGGGACGGGGCGCTCGCCCTGTTCCTGGACGGGGCGCGGATCGCGGACGTCGGCCTGCCGCCGATGCCGGAGTACTACCGGCACCCGCTGTCGAACGGCAAGTCCGTGATGGAGGTGGCGCCGACGATCCAGTGGGGCTACCTGATCTACCTGACGGTCTTCCGGGTGTGCCAGTACTTCGGCGCCAAGGAGGAGTGCCAGTACTGCGACATCAACCACAACTGGCGCCAGCACAAGGCGGCGGGCCGCCCGTACACCGGGGTGAAGCCGGTGGACGAGGTCCTGGAGGCCCTGGAGATCATCGACCGGCACGACACGGCCCGCGCGTCGACCGCGTACACCCTGACCGGCGGGGCCGTCACCTCGCAGGTCGGCGGGAAGGACGAGGCCGACTTCTACGGGCAGTACGCGCAGGCGATCGAGGAGCGCTTCCCCGGCCGCTGGATCGGCAAGGTCGTCGCGCAGGCCCTGCCCAAGGAGGACGTGCGGCGCTTCCACGACTACGGCATCCGGATCTACCACCCGAACTACGAGGTGTGGGACCGGCGCCTGTTCGAGCTGTACTGCCCCGGCAAGGAGCGCTACATCGGCCGGGACGAGTGGCACCGCCGGATCCTGGACTCGGCGGAGGTCTTCGGGCCGCGCAACGTCATCCCGAACTTCGTCGCCGGGGTCGAGATGGCGCGCCCCTCGGGCTTCCTGACCGTGGACGAGGCGATCGCCTCCACCCGGGAGGGCCTGCGGTTCTTCATGTCGCGCGGGATCACGCCCCGGTTCACCACCTGGTGCCCGGAGCCGACGACGCCGCTGGGCCGCGAGAACCCGGACGGCGCGCCCCTGGAGTACCACCTGCGGCTCCTGGAGGCGTACACGGAGACGCTCCGGGAGAACGGCCTGACCGCCCCGCCCGGCTACGGTCCGGCCGGTCCCGGGCGCGCGGTGTTCTCGGTCAGCTCCTTCATGGACGCGCTGGAGCCGGAGTCCGGCGACGCGGAGTAGGGGGGCCCGGCCGTCCCCAGGAAGCGGACGTGGGGGCGGCGGCCGGGGTCCGGGTGCGTCACGGCGGCCCGGACCCGGTAGACGTCCGCGATCAGCTCCTCGGTGAGCACCTCGTCCGGCGTGCCGCAGGCGACCACGCGGCCGGCGGAGAGGACCACGAGCCGCTCGCAGTACATCGCCGCGAGGTTCAGGTCGTGCAGGGCGACGACGGCGGTGAGGCGCAGCCCCGAGACGAGCTCCATGAGGTCCAGCTGGTGCTGGACGTCGAGGTGGTTGGTGGGCTCGTCGAGGAGGAGCTCGCGCGGTTCCTGGGCGAGGGCGCGGGCGATCTGGACGCGCTGGCGCTCGCCGCCGGAGAGGGTCCGCCAGGGCTGGCGGGCGCGGTCGGCGAGCCCGGTGCGGGCGAGGGCGGAGCGGACGGCGGCCTCGTCGGCCGCCGAGGGCGGGGTCCAGGCCCTGCGGTGCGGGACGCGGCCGAGGCGCACGACGTCCACGACGGTCAGGTCGGTCTGGGTGTCGGACTGCTGCTCGACCGTGGCGAGGCGCCGGGCGACGGTCCTGCGGCCGAGTCCGGCCAGCGGGTCGCCGTCGAGGGTGACGACCCCGGAGTCGGGGGCGAGGACGCCGGCGAGGAGCCGCAGGAGCGTGGACTTGCCGGAGCCGTTGGGGCCGAGGAGGCCGGTGACGGTGCCGGGGACCGGGGCGACGCTGACGCCGTCGAGGACGAGGGTGCCGCCGGCGGTGCGCGAGACCCGGTCGGCGCGCAGGCCCGCGCCCGTGTCTCCTCCGGTGGAGGTCATCGGGTGCTCCTCGTGCTGCGCGTGCGGTGGAGGACCAGGACGAAGGCCGGGACGCCGATCAGCGAGGTCACCACGCCCACCGGGACCTCCTGGGGGTCGAGGACGGTGCGGGCGAGCGTGTCGGCCCAGACCAGGAAGACCGCTCCGGCCAGGGCGGTGACCGGCAGGAGCCGGGCGTGGCCGGGCCCGGTGAGCGCGCGGGCGGCGTGCGGCAGGACGAGTCCGACGAAGCCGATGGCCCCGGCGGCGGAGACCAGGGCGGCCGTCAGGAGGGCGGTGACGCAGAGGAGGACCAGCCGGGTCCGGGCGACGGAGACGCCGAGCGAGGCGGCGGCCTCCTCGCCGAAGGCGAACGCGTCCAGGGTCCGCGCGTACCCGAGGCAGGTCGTCAGGGCCGTCGCGAGGACCGCGAGGCACACCCACACGTCGGTCCAGCCGGCCCCGGCGAGCGAGCCGAGCAGCCAGAAGAGGACGCCCCGGGTGGTCTCCGCGTCGGCGGCCGTCATCACGACGAAGGAGGTGAGGGCGGAGAAGAGCTGCATGGCGGCGATCCCGGAGAGGACCACGCGGTCCGTCGAGCCGCCGAGGGTGTGGCTGAGCAGCAGCACGAGCGCGAAGGAGCAGACCGCGCCGAGGAACGCCCCGCCGGTGACGGAGAGGACCCCTCCGCCGACCCCGAGGACGACGACCGCGACCGCGCCGGTCGAGGCGCCCGAGGAGACGCCCAGGACGAAGGGGTCGGCGAGCGGGTTGCGCAGCAGCGACTGCATCACCGCGCCGCAGAGGGCGAGCCCGGCGCCGCAGACGGCGGCCAGGAGGGTGCGGGGCAGCCGCAGGTCCCACACGATCCCGTCCCGGATCGGGGAGAGCGCCGGGGCGCCGCCGCCGAGGTGGGCGGCGACCGTCGCCCAGACGTCGGCGACGCCGATGCGGGCCGGGCCGATGGTGATCGCCGCGGCGACCGACGCGGCCAGGAGGGCGAGTCCGGCCGCCGTCCACAGCGGGACCGCGGCTCCCGCGCGCGCCGGGGACGGCTTCACGGCCGTGGGGGTCACTTGGCGAGGCCGTACGAGCGGAGCGCCGCCGCCACCTTCTCGACGGCCTCGACGGTGCGGATCGTGGGGTTGAGCGCCTGGCCGCTGAGCAGCACGTACCGCTTGTTCTCGACCGCCGTCATGCTGCGGGTGACCGGGTCGGACTCCAGGAACTCGATCTTCTCGGCGGCGCTCTCGGCCGACTGCGAGCGGCGGGTGAGGTCGCCGATGACGAGGACGTCGGGGTCGCGGTCGGCGACGGTCTCCCAGTTGATCTGGGGCCACTCCTCCCTGGTGTCGTCGAAGACGTTCTTCGCGCCCAGCTCGCGGGAGACGATGCCGGGGGCGCCGCAGCAGCCCGCCATGTAGGGCGCCTCGGCGTTGGCGAACCAGTAGAGGACGGTGGCGTCCTTGAAGTCCCCGCCCGAAGTGGCCTTCGTCACGCGGGCCTTGAGCTCGGCGACGAGCTTCTCGCCGCGCTCCGGGACCGCGAAGATCCGGGCCAGGTCGCGGATCTCGCCGTAGACCGTCTCCATGGTGAGCGGTCGGACGCGGACGCCGTCGCCGTCGCCGCTGTTGTCCTTGCCGACGCAGTCGGTGGGCGAGAGGTAGGTGGGGACGCCGAGCTTCTCGAACCGCTCGCGGGCCGCCACCCCGCCCTTGCCGAGGGTGTACGTGAAGGAGGCGGCGGCGAAGTCGGGTTCGGCGTCGAGGACCTTCTCGAAGGAGGGGTAGCGGTCGGCGAGGCGCGGGACCTCGGCGTTCTCCTTCTCCAGGCCCTTGAGGACGGGGTCCGTCCAGGTGCCGGTGCCCACCATGCGGTCGGCGAGGCCGAGGGAGAGCATGATCTCCGCCGCGCCCTGGTCGAGGGCGACGGCCCGCTCCGGCGCGCGCTCGACGCGGACGGGCCGTCCGCAGTTGTCGTCGAGGACGACGGGATACCCGTTCTTCGGCTTCCCGGCGGGCCGGTCGGACGCGGGGGTGGTCCCCGCGCCGCAGCCGGTCGCGGTCAGGAGCAGGACTCCGGTCAGGAACGGCACGGCGGAGCGGACGGGGTGTGCGAGCGGCACGGGACTTCCTCTGCGGCCACGGCTCATGCGCGGAGCCTGTCGTACGGTGCTCCCCGGGCGGGCGTGCGCCGGGGCCGCCAGCAGGTCTTCGGACTCGGGGTCGTCCGGACGGGGCGCCTTCCCGGGCCGTCGTCGCCGCCCAGTGGCCGATGCTCCGCCCGTCGCCCTCACCGCTGCGCGTCAGTTCCGGTCTCGCACCGGATTCCCTGACCCGTGCACGCACCCGTTCGGGCGCGTACAAAGGTGCGACTGGCCCCGGCACAGTACCACCGGCCCGGGGACGTGCCCGGGGGCGCGGTGGGCGTCAGACGCGCAGCTGCCTGGCCTCGAAGCGGCCGTCCCCGAGGACCAGGACGAAGGAGACCTGCTGCCCCTCCGAGACGGTCCCGCTCTCGTCCTCGATGTCCTCCGCGCTGAACCAGACCTGGTCCCGGGAGCCGACGGGGACGACGAACCCGTATCCCCCGAGACGGTTGAAGGACCGCACGAACCCTTTGCTCCTGCCTTCCACGGCTGCCTCCTCCTCGGCGTCGGCGACGCGGGCGAGGGGTGTCCCGGCCGGGTCCGGCCGTGTCCGCGTCTCAGGGGAGGTGTACCCCGTCCGTCCGCGCTTCGCCCGTCGGCGGGCGGCGGTGCGCGAGCACTCCCGGGCATCTCGTAGAATATTCAACAGAGGTCCGGTGTCGGAGATCCCCCGTGTTCGACACCGGGCCTCGTCGTGTGTCCGGCGCCTTCCGGAGCGGGCGGGGCGCTCCTCAGCGGCCTCCGGGGTACGAGATCCTCGCCGTGATCCTGGCGATGCGCGCCGCCGTCTCGGCGGGCGGGGCCACCGGCTGGACGATGTGGCTGACGGTGAGCCGGACGACCGTCTCGACGGCGAGCCCGCGCGACTCCTCGTCCACCTCGGGCCAGGCCTCGGTCGCGTACGTGTGGAGCATCGCCATGGCCGTGCCGAAGACCGGCTCCGTGCGGGTGGTGAGGTAGGCGAGGAGGTCGTCCTCGCCGCCCCGTGCCGCGACCAGGACGCTCTTGATGAGGGGGTTGTCCACGGCCTGCTGGAGCGTGTAGCCGACGCCGGCCGCCGCAGCCGCCTCCAACTCACCGCGGTGGGAGTCGAGTTCGCGCTCGATGCCGATCAGGAAGCCCTCCAGCTCGCGCTGGACCAGGGCGTCGCCGATGGCCTCCTTCGCCCCGAACTCGTTGTAGAGGGTCTGGCGGCTGATGCCGGCGGCCCGCGCGATGGAGGTCATGCGCAGCCCGCTCCAGCCCTCGGCGGCGACGAGGCGGTGGGCGGCGTCGAGCACCTGCTCGCGCAGCAGGGACCGGACGCTCTCGCGGAAACGTGTCATCGTGCCCCCACTTTATCGACGGGGAACCGCCCCGAGGAGGGGTGCGCGGGGACCGGTCCGAGGCCGGCCCCCGGGCCGGAGCGGGCGGGTTCAGAGCGCGGTGCCGCCCGTCACGTCCACGTACTGGCCGGTGATCCAGCGGGCGTCGTCGGAGACGAGGAAGGCGACCACGTCCGCCACGTCGGCGGGCGTCCCGAGCCGGTTGAAGACCGAGAGCGCGGCGAGGGCGGCGCTCGCCTCGGGCGTCGCCCGGCGCCGCGCGTTCATGTCCGTCGCGATGTAGCCGGGGGCCACGGCGTTGACCGTGATGCCCCGGGGGCCCAGCTCCTTGGCGAGGGCGAGGGTCATCGTGTCGACGGCCCCCTTGGTCATCGCGTACGTGACGGAGTCGGGGAAGGCGTGCCGCGTCGCCGCCGAGGAGATGTTGACGATCCGGCCGCCGTCGCGCAGCCGGTCCAGGCCCCGCTGGACGAGGAAGAGCGGGGCCCTCACGTTGATCGCGAACAGCCGGTCGAAGGTCTCGGTGGTGAGCTGGTGGATGCGGCCGGAGCCGCTCGCGCCCGCGTTGTTGACGAGGACGTCGAACCCGGGCCCCTCGCCCAGCTCCGCGAGGCCGGCGTCCAGGGCGGCGTAGAACACGTCGACGGCGTCCGGCGCCGCCAGGTCCGCGCGGAACGGGAAGGCCCGGCCGCCGTTCTTCCCGATGGTCGCCACCGTCTCGCGGGCGGCCTCCTCGTCGCTGCCGTAGTGCACGGCGACCAGGGCGCCGTCACGGGCGAGGCGCTCGGCGATGCCCCTTCCGATGCCGCGGCTCGCTCCGGTGACGATCGCGGTCTTTCCGTCCAGCGCGGACATGTCGGTGGCGCCTTCTCTCGGTTCGTTCGGTTCGTTCGGTTCGTTCGGTCGGGGGTGGTGCGGTGCGGGCCGGGGTCCGCGGTTCTCGCGGTTTCGCGCTTCTCGCGGTGCGGGCCGCGCCCTCGGCTCTCCCGGTCCCGAGGCGGCGCCGGGTCAGGAGGACCCGGGCGGGGCCGTCCGGGCGGGGCCGAGCGTGCTCCGGTACCACTCCAGGTGGCCGGCGATCCCCTCGACGAAGCCGGGGCCCGGGTCGCAGCCCAGCTCCTTCCAGGGCCGGTCGTCGGAGAACCAGTGGTCGACGGCGAGCATGTCGAGGTGGTGGACGGCGAAGGGGTGGGCGGCCAGGAGGGCGCGTGCCTCCGCGACGTCGAGGGCCGGTCCCCGGCGCGGCCCGGCCCGGTGGGCGAGCAGCTCCTCGCCCACCGCGAGCAGCTCCCCGGCGGGCACCGGATCGGGGTGGTCGACGTGGTACGGGCCGGCCTGGGTGTCCGGCGAGAGGGCGGCGGCGAGCAGGACGCGGGCCAGGGCGCCCACCTCGATCAGGGAGTGCAGCGAGGTGCCGCCGTCGAGCGGGCCGGGCAGCGCGCCGAGGAGCCCGACGATGCCGGGCACGAGCTGCCGGTCCCCGGTCCCGTACACGAGGTGGGGGCGCAGGACGGTCCCGCCGGCCTCCACGACGTGCCGCTCGCCCGCCGCGCGGGTGCGGCTGGTGGCCGAGACGGGGGCGATCGGCAGGGTGCCGGGGGCGGCGGCGCGGAAGGGGCCGCGGCCGTGGACGGAGGCCGTGCTCAGGGCGACGATCCTGGTCACCCCGGCGCGCACCGCCGCGTCGACCAGGGCCCGGGTGCCCTCGTCGTTGACGGCGCGGGCCGTCTCCTCGTCGCCGCCGACCGCGGAGGCGCAGTGGATCAGCACGTCGGCGCCTTCGCAGGCCCGGCGCAGGGAGTCGGGGTCCCGGAGGTCGCCCGGGACGGTCTCGGCCGCCGGAGCGCGCTCCGGTCCGGCGTCCGCCGCCGGGGGGAGCGGGCCGCGGGCGAGCAGGCGTACGGGCCCGGCCTCCGCCGCCGTCGCGGCGGCGGCCACCCGGCCGCCGATGAAGCCGGACGCGCCGGTGATCAGGATGCGAGGAGCCATCGTCGTCGTCCGGCCCTTCAGCCGGCCAGCCGGACGGCGGCGCCGGGGCCGGCCACCGCCGGTTCCCGGGGCGGGGAGGTGAGCGTGCAGACGAAGACGGGCAGGCCGTCCTGCTGTCCGGTGACGCGGACGGTGGTCGCCGGGTCGCCGGGGGCGGCCACGACCTCGGCCTCGACCCAGCAGGGGGTGTCGAGCTCGGCGTAGCGCGAGAAGGAGAGGTCCACGACGGTGGGGAGGTAGACGGTGTTGCCGGTCGCCAGCATCGCCGCCTGCCGGGCCGCTTCGAGCAGGACCATTCCGGGGACGTGGTCGTTCGGGCGGCGGAAGAGCGTGGGGTGGGCGGTGTTGATCCGCAGCTGCCACCGGCCGGGGCGGTCGCCGGGGCCCAGGACGACGTCCTTGGCGTCCTCGCGGCCGACCAGGTGCGGGGCCACCGCGGGTATCAGGGGGACCGGGCGGCCGAGGGCGGCCATGCGGTCGCCGCGCATCCTGCGGTACGCCGGCGCCGAGGTGCAGCGGATCGTGCCGCCACCGGTCGAGATCCGGCGCCCGTCGCGGGTCAGCACGACGTCGACGCGCAGGTTGCGCACCCGGCCCGGCCTCCCGTCGTAGCCGGGGAAGGCGATGTCGACGGCGATCTCCGGGGAGGAGCCGTCGAGGAGGAGCAGCTCGGGGTCGGCGGTGTAATACAGGTCCCACATGACGAACTGATCGTCCACGGGTACCCCGAACCCGGCGTGAACCACGAGCATGGTGGCCTGACGCATCGTCTCGGCCACCAGGACCGGGTCGTGCCGGCCACCTGCCGCCGGCGAGAAGAAGGGATGCGAGGCAGGCCAGCGGGCGGAGACGGAATACCGGTTCTCCTGTGATCTCGTCCAGCTCGTGGGGATGATGTCTGCCGGGTCGTGCCGGTGGACGAACTCCCCGGGTACGGGTGTCGTCGCTTCTCGGTGGTGCTGTTCCATGGCTCCCCCTCGTACTTCACTGCACACCCCGGACGGCAATTCCGCCCGGCGTAGGGTACTTAGAGCGCGGTTTTCTTTTCAATGCTTCGAGTCACACGGCGAGCACAGACAGCGAGACAGCGGGAGGCGCCTTGGCGCAGCAAGCACGTGCAATTCGGACCCGGCAGACGATTCTGGAGTCGGCCGCCGCCGTTTTTGCCGAGCGAGGCTACGAGCGGACGACCATCGGGGAGATCCTGGTGCGCGCCGGGGTGACGAAGGGGGCGCTGTATTTCCACTTCACCTCCAAGGAGGACCTGGCCGTCGGCGTGCTGGCCGCCCAGATGCTCGACGAGCCGCTCACCCCGCAGCCCATCAAGGTGCAGGAGCTCGTCGACCAGGGCTTCCTCCTCGCCCACCGGTTGCAGTGCGACCCGCTGGTGCGGGCGAGCGTCGCGCTGGCGCTGGACAGCGGCGCCATGGGAATCGACCGGGCCGCTCCGTTCCGGGCCTGGATCGACCAGGTGTCGGAGGCCCTGATGGCGGCGAAGGCGCAGGGAGAACTCCTGGTCCACGTGGACGTGACGGACACCGCCGAACTCTTCTCGGGTGCTTTCGCCGGAATCCAGACCATGTCCCAGATCCTGCGCGACCGGAATGATCTGACGCACCGCGTTCTGGTCCTGCTCCGACACGTCATGCCGACGATATGCACCCCGGCCGTGCTGATTCGCCTGGAGATGACCGAGAGCCGCGCGAAGGAGCTGGCCGCCGAATACGACGCGAACCGGCTCCGCCGCAATGAGGAGAACTTCGCGGAAATCTCCCGCCCGTAGGGCCGGCCGCCCGGTCCGTCCGGCGCCCCGACGCGTCACGCGTCGGGGCGCCCTGGCGTTTGTGGCACTGAGTGTGCTTTGCTGAGGGTACTCAGTGCCACAAGCGTCTAGGGGAGCTCCACATCATGGGCAAGGACTTCGATCTGTATCGGCCTTCGGAGGAGCACGACATGCTCCGGGAGTCGGTGCGTGCGCTGGCGGAGGCGAAGATCGCGCCGTTCGCGG
>NZ_JBIVSC010000004.1:0-423900 GCF_044756005.1 Streptomyces sp. NPDC092045
TTCTCGTTCCCCCGGCTCCCCGCAAAACCCGGCGAGGGGGGGGTTAATTTTACGCCCCCCCCCCCGGGGGGGGGGGGCCCCCCACCCCCGCCCCCCCCACCACCGACTTCTTTGTTTACGTTCTTCCCGCTGCGAGTCACCGGACCAACGGTGGCCGCCATCAAGGGAGATCGGGGGTGCGCTCGTGCGGATCGGACTGCTCACGGAGGGCGGCTACCCGTACGCCGTCGGTGAGTCCGGCGTCTGGTGCGAGCGGCTCGTGCGCGGCCTCGGGCAGCACCGCTTCGACCTGTACGCCGTCGGCCGCCCGCCCGCCACCGGCGCCTCCCTGCCGCTGCCCCCCAACGCCCGGATCGTCCGCGCGGCCGACCCCGGGGGCGCGCCCGGCCACCTCCTCGGCCGCGCCGCCCGCCGCGCCTACGGCCGCCGCGACCGCCGCCGCTTCACCGAGGCGTACGAGCGCTTCGCCACCGGCCTCTGCGCGGAGGAGGGCGCCGCCGACGGCGCGGTCCCCTTCGCCGAAGGGCTCCACGCGCTCGCCGAACTCGCCCGCGAGCGCGGCGGACTGCCCGGCGCGCTCCGCTCCGACGACGCCGTCCGCGCCCTCGAAGCCGCCTGCCGCGCGCCCGGCGCACGCCGGGGCGCGGCCGCCGCCGGACTCCCCGACCACCTGGCCTTCGCCGAGCACCTGGAGGAGGCCCTGCGCCCCCTCTCCCTCGACTGGTACGAGGAGGACGCCCTCGGCGCCGCCGACCTCTGCCACGCCGCCGCCGGAGGCACCACCGCCCTCCCGGGGCTCCTGGCCCAGCACTTCTTCGGGACCCCGCTGCTCGTCACCGAGTACACCGTCCCGCTCCGCGCCCACTACCTCTCGGCCGCCGGCGCCGACCGCTCCGCGCCCCTGCGCGCCCTGCTCGCCGCCCTCCACGGACGGCTCGCCGCCGAGGTCTACCGGCAGGCCGCCCTGCTCACTCCCGGCAACGCCCACACCCGCCGCTGGCAGGAGAAGTGCGGCGCCGACCGGGACCGCATCCGCACCGTCCACCCCGGCATGGCCGCCGACCGCTTCGACGGGGTCGGCGAGGACGAGGAGAGCGGCGACCCCGCCACCCTGGTCTGGGTCGGCCGCGCCGAACCCGCCAAGGACCTCGTCGCCCTGCTGCACGCCTTCGCCGAGGTCAGGGCCCGGCAGTCCGACGCCCGGCTGCGGATCGTCACCGTCCCCGTGCGGGACCCGGGCGCCGATCTGTACCTCGCCCAGTGCAGGGCCCTCGCGGCGCAGCTCTTCCCCGACGAGGCCGCCGGGGCGCACGCCGTCGGCGAGAACCCCGTCTCCTTCGAGGAGCTCGGCGGCCCGGAGGCGCCCGGCCTGGAGGAGACGTACGCCTCCGGCGCGGTCGTCGTCCTCTCCAGCGTCGTCGAGGGCTTCCCGGCCGGCCTCGTCGAGGCGATGTTCTGCGCGCGGGCCACCGTCTCGACCGACGTCGGCGCGGTCGTCGAGATCATCGGCGGCACCGGGCTCGTCGTCCCCCCGCGCAACCCCCGGGCGCTCGCCGACGCGTGCCTCGCGCTGCTGCGCGACCCCGGACGGCGGCACCGGCTCGGCGCCGCCGCCCGCGCCCGCGCGCTCGAACTCTTCACCGTCGAACAGAACCTGGCCGCGTTCCGCGGCATCTACCTCGAACTCCTCTCCCGCGCGCCGGTGCGCCACCGGTCGGGGGACGGAGCCCTCTTCGCCCATCCCGCCGAGGCGCACGTGCCGGGGAGCTGGAACCCCGGCGCCGTGACCGCGGGCTCCGGAGCCCCCGATGCCTGAAGGAGACGACCCCATGCGCGGCGGCGCCGCCCCGACCAGCCCCGGAGCCTGGGACGCCCGCTCCGAGGCCCTCCTCGGCACCCCCGCCCTCGCGGCCGGCGTCGTCGAGGACTCCCCGCCCGCGATAGCCCAGGCCCCGGGGGCGGCCACGGCGACGTCCCCGCGGCCCCACCCGGCCGCCCCCGCGACCCGGGGGGAGCGGCCCACCGCACCGCCGCCGGCCCGGGAGGACGAGCCCGGAACCGGGAACGGACCGGAGCACGGGACGCAGGCCGAGCCGCCGTCCCGAACCGCACCCGGCGCGGCGCCTTCGTCTTCACCTTCTTCTCCGCCTTCGGAAGGCAGCCCGGCCGCGCGGCCGACTGCCGAACCCGGTTCCGTCCAGGGGCCCGTGCCCGCCCCGGTCGCCCCCGGCGCGCGGCCGACTGCCGAACCCGCACCCGTCCAGGGGTCCGCATCCGCCCCAGTCGCCCCCGGCCCGCAGCCGACGGTTGAACCCGGTTCCGTCCAGGGGCCCGTGCCCGCCCCGGTCGCCCCCGGCGCGCGGCCGACGGTTGAACCCGGGTCCGTCCAGGGCCCGTCCGCACCCGCCCCGGCCGCCCCCGGCCCGCGGCCCACCGCCGAACCCGAGCCGGTCCAGGCCCCGTCCGCCCCGCTTCCCGCGGCCACCCCGCTCCCCGCCCCCCGTCCGCGCCACGGCACCGCCGACCCCGTCAAAGTGCTTCTGCACCGGCACCGGGAGCTGTGCGAACGGGCCGTCGACGCCCTTGAGGTGGCCGCCGGGCTCGAAGCGCGGGGGTTCACCGACCGGACCGCCGCGCGGTACCGGCACCGGGACGTGTTCTCGCTCGCCGAGGAGCTGTACGCGCGCGTGCCGCGCGGCCGGGAGGAGGCCGGGGCCGCCGCCGGAATCCGGCCGCCCGAGCCCGTCGCCCCCTGGGCGCTCGCCGTGCTCGCGCCCGGTGCCGTCGCCGCGCTCGCCGGGCTCGGACTCGCCCTCGCCCACGGGCCCGCGCGCACCGCCGTCGGCGTCGCCGGGGCCCTCGGGCTCGCCGGGGCGCTGTTCCTCGCCGTCCGGCGCGGCCCCTTCCGCGCACCCGGCGGCCGGACCGCGCCCGCCGCCCGCCTCTGGACCCTCTGGCTCCTGGCGTACGCGGCCGGCGGCGACGGACTCCTCGCCGAGGTGCTCACCGGAGGCCCCGACGGCCCCTGGGACCTCACCCCCGGCCCCCTCCTGGGCCTCGCCCTCGCCGTCGCCCCCGCCGCCTGGTGCGCCCACCTCTTCGCCGTCCGGGCCCGCCGCCGGATCGCCGACAGCCGGGGCCTCGCCGACTTCGCCGCCGCCGTCCGGCCGCTGCTCCTCGGCACCGTGACCCTCCAACTCCTCGCCCTCGCCGCCCTCCTCGTCCCCACCGGGGCCGGCCCGGGAGCCCTCGCCCTCGGCGCGCTCCTGCTGCTCGCCCGGCTCCTCACCGCGCACGGCCGCCCCGGGACGGCCTCGGCCGCCCTCGCCGGGGCCTGCGCCGCCGAGGCGCTCGCCCTCGCGAGCGTCCTCTCCTCCCGCCTCCCCGTCCCCGGCTTCGACACGCTCGCCGTCCCGGTGCGCGCCGTCACCGACGCCTGGGGCCCCGGGGCCGTCCCCACCCTCGTCTGCGGCGCCGCCGCGCTCGGCCTCCTGGCCCACGCGACCGGCTCCCTCGCCCGGGCCTCGGCCCACGCCGCCCCGTGAACCCCCCGCACACCCGCGGAGCCGACGCCGCGGGCGTGCTCCGCCCCCTCCCACACCACCCCGCAAGGAGAACGAAGAACATGACCCCTCAACCCCAAGGAACGGCCGGTCGGCACGAAGGGGCCGCGCGATGAGGGTGCTACTGCTCGGAGCCAACGGCTTCATCGGCCGCTTCGTCGCCGACCGGCTGCTCGCCGACCCGGCCGTCCACCTCACCGCCCTCGGCCGGGGCGACGACGCCGACGTGCGGTTCGACCTCGCGTCCGGCAGCCCCGGCGCGCTCACCCGCTTCCTCGACGCCGTCCACCCCGGAGTCGTCGTCAACTGCGCCGGCGCCACCCGCGGCGGCGCCCGCGACCTGACCCGGCACAACACCGTCGCCGTCGCCACCGTCTGCGAGGCCCTGCGCCGCAGCGGCTGCGGCGCCCGGCTCGTCCAGGTCGGCTGCGCCTCGGAGTACGGGCCGAGCCAGCCCGGCTCCTCCACCGCCGAGGACGCCGTGCCGCGCCCCGGCGGCCCGTACGGCGTGTCCAAGCTGGCCGCGACCGAACTCGTCCTCGGCTCGGGCCTCGACGCCGTCGTCCTGCGGGTCTTCTCGCCCGTGGGCCCCGGCACCCCCGCCGGCTCCCCGCTCGGCCGCCTCGCCGAGGCGATGCGCCGGGCGATGCAGGCCGGGGACGGGGAGCTCAAGCTCAGCGGCCTCGGCGTGCAGCGGGACTTCGTGGACGTGCGGGACGTGGCGCGGGCCGTCCACGCGGCCTCGCTCTCCGCCGCCCAGGGCGTCGTCAACATCGGCACCGGCCGCGCGGTCCGGCTCCGCGACGCCGCCGCCGTCCTGGCCCGGGTCGCCGGCTACTCCGGCAACCTCAACGAGCTGGACGTCCCGCACGGCGGCCACGGCGTCCCGCAGCGCCCGGTGATCGGGGCCCCCCGCACCGAGGGGACCATCGCCGACCAACTGGCCTCCGCCCCCTACCCGTACCCCGACGGCTGCGGGCCCTGGCAGCAGGCCGACGTGCGGACCGCCCGCGACCGGCTCGGCTGGCGCCCCCGGATCAACCTGGAGGAGTCCCTCGCCGACATCTGGATGGAGGCGGCGTGTCGCATCTGACGACCACGGCCACCGGAGCGGTCCAGGCCCTGGGGGTGGGCGTCCCCGGCTACGCCCACCCGCTGCTCGCCCCCGTCGAGTGGGCCGAGCTGACCCGCCCCGGCACCCCCCTGCACTGGGCCGTGCTCAACGTCGCGGACGGGCCGGGCAGTCGCCCCGACCCGCACTGCCTGGAGGCGGCCGGGAAGCTCAGGAACGCCGGGGTCAGGGTCCTCGGGCACCTGGACGCCGCCCACGGCTCCCGGCCCTTCGGGGAACTGGTCTCGGACGCCCACCGCTTCCTCGACTGGTACAGGGTGGACGGCTACTACCTGGACCGCTGCCCCGCCGACCGGGCCGACCTGGCCGGGGTGCGGCGGGTCTGCGCCACCCTGGAGACCGTCCTCGGCGGCGAGGCCCACCTCGTCCTCGGCCACGGCACCCACCCCCACCCCGGATACGCCGAGACCGCCGACCAGCTGGTGACCTTCTCCGGCGCCTGGACGGACTACCGCTGGTCGCAGGTGGCCGAGTGGACCGCCGAGCACACGGAGACGAAGTTCGTCCATCTCGTGCACGGCGTCCCCCGCACCCACCTCGACGAGGCCCTGCGGATCGCCCGCTGGCAGGGCGCCGGGACGATCTTCTTCACCGACCGTCCGGGCCGCCCGGGACAAATCGATCCATTTCACTCGCTGCCCGGCTACTGGGACGAAATCGTCTCGCGGATCGGACCGGGTGTCTCGGAATGAGAAGGGGCGTGGCAGTGTTACGGGGAGAACAACCGTACTGACATACCGACCACCGGAGTCCCCGTGTCGCTGCCACCCCTGGTCGAGCCGGCCGCCGAGCTCACCGTAGACGAGGTCCGCAGGTACTCCCGCCACCTGATCATCCCGGACGTCGGGATGGACGGGCAGAAGCGGCTGAAGAACGCCAAGGTGCTGTGCGTCGGCGCCGGCGGCCTCGGCTCGCCGGCGCTGATGTACCTGGCCGCCGCCGGCGTGGGCACGCTCGGCATCGTGGAGTTCGACGAGGTCGACGAGTCGAACCTCCAGCGCCAGATCATCCACAGCCAGGCCGACATCGGCCGCTCCAAGGCCGCGTCGGCGCGGGACAGCGTGCTCGGCATCAACCCGTACGTGAACGTGGTCCTCCACGAGGAGCGGCTGGAGGCCGACAACGTCCTGGAGATCTTCGGCCAGTACGACCTGATCGTCGACGGCACGGACAACTTCGCCACCCGCTACCTGGTGAACGACGCCTGCGTGCTGCTGAACAAGCCGTACGTGTGGGGCTCGATCTACCGCTTCGACGGCCAGGCCTCGGTCTTCTGGTCCGAGTACGGCCCCTGCTACCGCTGCCTCTACCCGGAGCCCCCGCCGCCGGGCATGGTCCCGTCCTGCGCCGAGGGCGGCGTCCTGGGCGTGCTCTGCGCGTCCATCGGCTCCATCCAGGTCACCGAGGCCATCAAGGTCCTCGCCGGCGTGGGCGACCCGCTGGTCGGCCGCCTGATGATCTACGACGCCCTGGAGATGCAGTACCGCCAGGTCAAGGTCCGCAAGGACCCGAACTGCGCGGTCTGCGGCGAGAACCCGACCGTCACCGAACTCATCGACTACGAGGCCTTCTGCGGCGTCGTGTCCGAGGAGGCCCAGGAGGCGGCGGCCGGCGCGACGATCACTCCCAAGCAGCTCAAGGAGTGGATCGACGACGGCGAGAGCATCGACATCATCGACGTCCGCGAGCCGAACGAGTACGAGATCGTCTCGATCCCCGGCGCCCGCCTGATCCCCAAGAACGAGTTCCTGATGGGCACCGCTCTCCAGGACCTCCCGCAGGACAAGCGGATCGTCCTGCACTGCAAGACGGGTGTCCGCAGCGCGGAAGTCCTCGCCGTGCTCAAGTCCGCGGGCTTCGCGGACGCGGTCCACGTCGGCGGCGGCGTGATCGGCTGGGTCCACCAGATCGAGCCCGGGAAGCCCGTCTACTAGGCACCCGCCCGGAGCGCGCACGACAGCGGCCGGGGGCCGCCGACCACGAGGAATCGCGGTCGGCGGCCCCCGGCCTTCGCGCGTTTCCGGAGCGGCGCGGAAATTCACGGGTTTGAGTCCGGGGATCCGAGAAAGACGGAGTGCAGGGCCGGTCGGACAACCGGACCCGATGACCCCGGAAATCGCATTCGTTTCAGGAGGATTCTCGTGACCACCCCCGAAAACAACGTGTGGAACTACGGATCGGCCTCCGGCTACGACGCGGGGACGGACCTGACGGGCTACCGCGTCGAGGCGACCGACGGCCACATCGGGAAGGTCGACAAGCACTCCAACGACGTCGACTCGCAGTACCTCGTGGTCGACACCGGCGTCTGGATCTTCGGCAAGGAGGTCCTGCTGCCGGCGGGCACCGTGAAGCACGTCGACACGGCGAACGAGACCGTGTACGTCGCCCGCACCAAGGACGAGATCAAGAGCGCCCCCGAGTTCGACAAGGAAAAGCACCTGGGCAACCGGGACTACCACGACCAGGTCGGCGGCTACTACCACGGCCACGGTCCGCGGATCTGATCTCCGGGCCGAGGCCCGCATTTCCCCGGAATTCCTGCCGGCCGGAAACCGTCACGGTTTCCGGCCGGCAGGAATTCCGCTTTCGTCCTCCGCCTTTTCTTTTTTCAGGTTTCGCGCTACTTGCAGACGGTCCCCGACTTCGGCACCTTCCCGTCGAGCAGGTACGCGTCCACCGCCTTCTTCACGCACGCGCTGCCGCCGTTGTAGGCGCCGTGCCCCTCGCCCTCGTACGTCAGCTCCACGCCGACGCCCTTGCCGAGCGCGTTCACCATGGCCCGGGCGCCCTCGTACGGCGTGGCCGGGTCGCCGGTGTTGCCGACCACCAGGACCGGTGCCGAGCCGGGCGCCGAGACGTCCGGGTGCTCCCAGGTCCCCGGCACCGGCCACTGCGAGCAGCCCGAGAGCGACCAGCCCATGAAGTCGCCGAAGACGGGCGAGGCCTCGCGGAACTCGCCGAGCCGCTCCTTCGCCTGGCCGAGGGTGTAGCGCTCCTTGAAGTCCACGCAGTTGATGGCGGCGTTCGCGGCCTGGATGTTGCTGTACGAGCCGTTCTGGCCGCGCCCGTTCATCGAGTCGGAGAGCGAGAGCAGCAGCGCCCCGTCGCCGCCGTCGGCCGCGTCGAGCCCCTGCTCCAGATAGGTCCAGAACTCCTTCGAGTACAGGGCCTGCGCGATGCCGTTGGTGGCCTGCGTCTGGGTCAGCTCGCGGTCCCCGATGCCGGCGATCGGCTTCTTGTCGAGGGAGGCCAGGAGGTCGGTGATGAAGGTCTCGATCCCGGCGACGTCGGAGCCGGGCAGCGTGCACTCGTCGCCCCGGTCCACGCAGTCCTGGGCGAAGTTGTCCAGCGCCAGCTGGAAGCCCTTCGCCTGGCCGAGGGCGCCGTCCTCGACGCCCGCCTCCGGGTCGACGACGGCGTCGAAGACGGCCCGGCCGACGTTCTTCGGGAAGAGGTGGGCGTAGACGCCGCCGAGCTCCGTGCCGTACGAGATGCCGAAGTAGTGCAGCTTCTCGTCGCCGAGGACCTGGCGCATCAGGTCCATGTCCCGGGCGGCGTTCTCGGTGCCGACGTGCGGCAGCGAGGGCCCGGAGTCCTTCTCGCAGCCGGCCGCGTACCTCTTCTGCGCGTCGGACAGCGTCCGCTCCTCGGCCGCGTCGTCGGGCGTGAAGTCCAGGGCGTAGTACGCGTCCAGCTCCTTGTCGCCGAGGCACTCGACCGGGTCGCTGCGGCCCACCCCGCGCGGGTCGAAGGAGACCAGGTCGTAGCGGCCGCGCAGGGTCTCGTAGTCCTCGGCGAAGCTGGGCAGGCCGGTGATGCCGGAGCCGCCGGGGCCGCCGAAGTTGAAGACGAGCGAGCCGATCCGGCGGGAGGCGTCCCGGGCGCGCGCCCGGATCAGGGCCAGCTCGATGGTCTCACCCTCCGGCTTCGACCAGTCGAGCGGGGCCCGGAGGAAGGAGCACTCCCAGGAGCCGCCGCCGGGGAGCGCGGACGGCGCGGGCCCGCCGCCCTCGGCCGCGGACGGCGGCGGACAGGGCGCCCAGGACAGCTTCTGCGCCGTCAGGGCCGGGCGACCGCTGGGGCCCGACTCCTTCGGCGGCTCCGCGGCGTCGTCCCCGCCGTCCGAGCACCCGGCGGCGAGCAGCACGGCGGTGGCGGCGAGCAGGGCGGCGCGGCGGGCTGCGGAGGTCGGCATGGACCCATGGTGGGCCGTCGCCCGCGCGTTCGCGCGGGAAGCGGGCCAAGCGGGTGGCCCGGGCGTGTCGGACCATCCGGCGGGGCCCTCGCGTCACGGCGTCCGGCGCTTCCCTCCGGCGCTCACAGCGCCTCGCGCCTCGTCAGCCAGTTGAAGCAGAGCCAGCCCGGCAGGACCGGCAGCCACAGGGTGAGCAGGCGGTAGAGGAGCACCGCCGGGGTCGCGACCTCCAGCGGGAGGCCCACCGCCACCAGGCCGAAGGTGAGCGCGCCCTCGACCGCGCCGACACCGCCCGGCGTCGGCGCCGCCGAGCCGAGCGCGTTGCCCGCGAGGAAGACGACGGCCACGCTCGCGTAGCTGATCGACTGGCTGTCGTGGCCGAAGGCCCGGATCGAGGCGTCCAGGCAGAGCACGAACGCGCCGGTGAGCAGCAGCATCCCGCCGATGCCGGTCAGCAGCTTCACCGGCCGCTGGAGCACGTCCAGCATGCGCGGCACCACGCCCGCGAAGAGCGAGCGCAGCCGGGTCGACACGAACTTGCGCATGAACGGGATCGCCGTCACCACCAGGACGAGCACCGCGACCGTGAGGAGTCCGGCGATGACCGTCCTCGACGGGGTGAAGGACTGCGACTTCTCCGTCCCCGTCAGATAGCCGAAGGAGAGCAGGAGCAGGATGTGCGCCCCGAGCCCGAAGAGCTGCGAGGCGCCGACGCTGGCCACCGCGAGCCCCGGCCGGACCCCCGACCGCTGGAGGAAGCGGGTGTTCAGGGCGACGCCGCCGACCGCCGCCGGGGCGACGATCTTCACGAACGAGCCGGCGACCTGCGCCACCACCGTCCGCCAGAACCCGACCCGCTCGGGCACGAAGCCCAGCAGGCTCATCGCCGCCGCGACGTAGCTCAGCGACGAGAACAGCACCGCCGCCGCCACCCACCGCCAGTCCGCCTGGCTGATCGTCGACAGCGGGGTGCTGGCGATCTGCGAGAGCAGGAAGTACGCGGCGACCGCGCCCGCGATCAGGCTGACCAGGGTCCGGGGCTTGATCCGCTCCAGGCGCACCGGCTCCACCGGGGCCTGCGGGCGGATCAGCAGCACCTGCTGCCGGATCTGGGCGAGCAGGTCCTCCTCGCGGGCCTCGTCGAGCGCCGTGTCCAGGGCCCGCTTCTCGGCCTTCTTGTCCGCCTTCTTCTCGGCCTTCTCCGCCTTGGTCCCGGCCTTGGCGACGGCCTTCGTCCCGGCCCTGGTACCGCCGGCGGCGGCCGGTACGACCGCGTGGTCCGGGGCGGTGCCGGCGGAGGCGGCCGCCTCCGCCTTGGCGAGCTCCCGCTCGCGCTTGGCCGCCTCGGAGGCCGCGAGGACGGCCTCCCGCTCCCGGGCCGACCGCTCCCGGGCCAGTCTCCGCAGCGTCGCGCGCGTGGAGCGGCTCAGCGCGATCGGCTGGAGCAGCGGCAGGCAGTCCGCGACGGTGTCCGGGCCCAGCACCTCGACGGCCGCGGCGACCGCCCGCTCGGCCCCGACCCGCAGGCCGAGGGTGGTGAGGAGCTGCGCGACGTCCATCCGCAGGACCAGGTCGCCGGCCGCGATCTCGCCGCCCCGCAGATCGGTGAGGACCACCCTGCCGGAACGATCCACCAGAATGGCGTCGCCGGTGAGCCGGCGGTGCGCGATCCGCCGCGACTGGAGCGCCTTCACCTGCCGCCAGGCGCTGCGGACCAGCTCGTCGGTGATCTCGTGGTCGTCCAGCGAGTCCAGGCTGCGGCCGCCGATGTGCTCGTACACCAGCATCACGGCGTCCGGGCCGAGCTCCGAGGTGGCGATCAGCTTCGGCGCGTTCGCCCCGGCCGCGATCGCCGCGTACGCGAGGAGCGCCTCCTGCTCCAGGGCCTGGCGCAGCGAGACGATGGAGCGCCGGGTGGTGATCGTCCGCAGGCTGATCCGCCGCCACGCGCGGTAGAAGAAGCCGTGCGCCTGCTGCTCCCGGTCGACCACGGTGACGTCGAGCGGCGGCCCGTCCTCCAGGGTCACGATGTACCGGCGGCCCCGGTCCCCGCTGTCGGCGGAGTCGGGCACGCCCTCCGCGCGCAGCGCCGTCACCGGCCGGAAGCCGACCCGGCGCAGACCGGCGAGCAGGGTCTGCCCGGTGGGCCGGACGTTCGGGGAGCCGACCGCGTACAGCGTGCCGTACGCCACCGTCCAGCCGATGAGGACGGTCAGGACGATCGAGAGCGCCGTGGTGTACCCGGCCACCAGCATCGTGAACGCGTCGAGCAGCAGCACCACCCACAGCGACACCCGCCAGCGGGGTCTGCGGGCCATCCCGACGGCGGTCATGTACGCGATCACGGGGGCGAGGTAGTTGTGCACCGGGTCGGTCAGACCGCCCCCGGACTGCGGCTGGGTCAGGGCGTCCCGGATCGCGCCGGGCGCGGCCTCGGCGACCCAGAGGTCGGTGGCGAGCGTGACGCCGTGCGCGAGGACGGCGGCGAGGACGCCGTCCGCGATCCGCAGGCCGTCGCGTTTGACCAGCCGCTCGATGGCGAAGGCGACGGGGACGAGGAGGACGGCGATGGAGGAGACGAGACCGGCGATCTTGACGAAGACGTCGGGGGCTCCGCCGGCGCCCGCGTTGATGTCCTTCTCCAGGCCGGAGGTGGTGAAGTGCGCGAAGGCGGCGACGGCGAGCACGAGCCCGATCGCGAGCAGGCCGCCCAGCAGCCGCATCAGGTCGGAGGGCCGGTGGACACGGGCCGCGAGCAGCGGCTCGTCGCCGGAGACCCGCTCGGGCACGTCGGCCCTGCCCTCCTTGGGAGGCTGCGTGTCCTGCCCCATCATCCTGTCCGTCTCTGCCTGCGCGCCGTGTCGTTCTCGTCCCCGTACGCGTTCTTCTGCGTGTCGCTCGTGCCGCTCTTGATCTCGTATCACCAGTCACCGCCCGCACGATGGTGGCACGAAGAGCCGCCGGGCGGAGGCATCAGGGCCATGTCGGCGCCGTGGGGCAGGATGGGGCGGAGGGGCCCGGAGGGGCCCGTGGGACGGGACGGACGAGGGTGGAGGGGCCCGTGGGGGAGGCCGGAGGAGTGCCGGAGGGACTGCCCGGGGACGCGGAGGAGCTGCCTCCGTACGCGGAGCGGGTGCTCGACGTCGCGGACGCGATCCCGCCGGGCCGCGTGATGACCTACGGCGACATCGCCGAGTGGCTGGGCGAGGGCGGACCGCGCCAAGTCGGCCGGGTGATGGCCCTGTACGGAGGGGCGGCGCCCTGGTGGCGCGTGGTCCGCGCGGACGGCGCGCTGCTGCCCGGCGCCGAGCTCCGGGCCCTCGCCCACTACCGCGAGGAGGGCACGCCGCTGCGGCAGGCGGGCCCGGCCTCCGAGGGGCACGTGCCCAGGGTCGACATGCGGCGGGCGCGGTGGGACGGCGTGACGGGCGCGGACGGCGACGACGGCGGTGACGGCGCCCCCGGGGGTGCCGGAACTCACACGTGAGGGCATCGGCCCAGGAGGCGCGGGCCGGGCGGGGCGGACGGGCCGGACGCGGTCCGGGAAGCGGTGCGGAGTACGGCTCGCCGCCGTCCCGCTTCGCGTAACGTCGTCGTTCGCGTCTTCCGGGGCGGCCACGGCACCCGGCCGCCTCACCCGCACCACCACACCCACCAGGACCGGCGATCCACGTGAGCTCCTCCTCCACCACCCGGCGTACGCCGCCGCACCAGGGACAGCCGCACCCGGGTCCGGGACGGCAGCGGACCCCGGGCGCGTACCGACTGGTGCGCACCGCACCGGCCCCGCTGGATCCCCCTCGACTGGACGCGGCCCAGCGGGAAGTGGTTGAGCACGACGGCGGACCCCTCCTCGTCCTCGCCGGACCCGGCACCGGCAAGACGACCACCCTCGTCGAGGCGGTCGCGGCCCGGATGGAGCGGGGCGCCGACCCCGAACGCCTCCTGGTCCTCACCTTCAGCCGCAAGGCCGCCGTCGAGCTCCGCGACCGGATGGCGGCCCGGCTCGGCGGCCGCCGCCCCCCGCAGGCGACGACCTTCCACTCGTACTGCTACGCCCTGATCCGCGCCCACCAGGACGCCGGGCTCTTCGCGGAACCGCTCCGCCTGCTCTCCGGACCCGAACAGGACCTCGCGGTGCGCGAGCTGCTCGCCGGCCAGATCGAGCTGGAGAGGAACGGCCTCGGCGGGATCCGCTGGCCCGACGAACTGCGCGCCTGCCTCACCACCCGGGGCTTCGCCGACGAGGTGCGGGCCGTCCTCGCGCGCTCGCGGGAGCTGGGCCTCGAACCGGACGCCCTCGCCCGCTTCGCCGACCGGGTCGGCCGCCCCGACTGGAAGGCGGCGGCCGGCTTCCTCGCCGAGTACCTCGACGTCCTCGACCTCCAGGGCGTCCTCGACTACACGGAACTGGTCCACCGGGCCGTGCTGCTCGCCGGGAGCGTCACCCTGCCCCGGTACGACGCGGTGTACGTCGACGAGTACCAGGACACCGACCCGGCGCAGGTCCGGCTCCTGCACGCGCTCGCGGACGGCGGCCGGAGCACGGTCGTCGCCCTCGGCGACCCGGACCAGTCCATCTACGCGTTCCGGGGCGCCGACGTGAACGGCATCCTCGACTTCCCCGACTCCTTCGGCGGCGCCGGGGTCCGCGTCCTCGGCACCTCCCGCCGCTCCGGCGCGCGGCTCCTCGCCGCGACCCGGGAGCTCGCCCGGCGGATGCCGATGCCCCGGCTCCCCGCCGACCGGGTCCGCGCCCACCGGGACCTGACGGCGGTACGGGACGGGGGCCTGGCGGAGGCGTACACCTACCCGACGGCCTCGGCGGAGTCCGAGAACATCGCCGACCTGCTGCGGCGCGCGCACCTGGAGGACGGCGTCCCCTGGCAGGACATGGCCGTCCTCACCCGCGCCGGCGCCTCCCTGCCCGCCCTCCGCCGCGCCCTCACCTCGGCGGGCGTCCCGGTCGAGACGGACGCGGCGGACACCCCCCTCCGCCACGAACCGGCGGTGGCGCCGCTGCTCCTCGCGCTCCGGGCGGTGTCGGGGGCGGGGTCCCCTGCCGGGGCGGGGGAGCGGGTGGGCTCCGCTTCGGGCGGCCCCGGTGTGGCCGACTCCGACCCGGGCGGCTCCGATCCGGGCGCGCCGGTCCCGGCGCCCGGCGCCCCTGTGGAGCCGGTACGGGGCGACGCGGCCGCCGGCGTCGGTGACGCCGTTCTCGCGGAGGGCTCCGGGGGGGACGGGGCTCGGGGCGGGGCCGCGCCCGATGGAGCCGCTCCGGACGGAGCCGCGCCTGATGGAGCCGTGCCCGATGGAGCGTCAGGCTCGGGTGCGGGCCCCGGTCGCCACGGCGACGGCGGATGGCTCGACACCGAGACCGCGCTCGCGCTGCTCGCCTCGCCGCTCGCCGGGGTCGACCCGGCCGACCTGCGGAAGCTCGGGCGGGCGCTGCGGGACGAGGAGCGGGCGGCCGGAAACAAGGTGCCGCCGCCCTCCGACGTGCTGCTCGCCCGCGCGCTCGCCGAGCCCGAGCGGCTCGTCGCGCACGACTCCGCGTACACCCACGGCGTGCGGCGGCTCGGCCGGCTCCTCCGGGACGCCCGGACGCTGCTCGCCGCCGGAGGCACCGCGGAGGAGGCCCTCTGGGAGCTCTGGAAGGGCACCCCCTGGGCCGGCCGCCTGGAGCGCGCGGCCCTGCGCGGCGGCCCCGCCGGACGCAACGCCGACCGCGACCTCGACGCCGTCTGCGCCCTCTTCGAGACCGCCGCCCGCGCCGAGGAGCGCGTCGGCGGCCGGGGCGTCGTCAACTTCCTCGAAGAGCTCGACGCCCAGGACATCGCCGCCGACACCCTCACCCGCCGCCACACCCGCCCGGACGCCGTCCGGCTCATGACCGCGCACCGCTCCAAGGGCCTGGAGTGGAGCCTCGTCGTCGTCGCCGGGGTCCAGGAGGGCCTCTGGCCCGACCTGCGCCGTCGCGGCTCCCTCCTCGAAGCCGACCGCATCGGCCGCGACGGCCTGGCCGAACCCCTCACCCCCGGCGCCCTCCTCGCCGAGGAGCGCCGCCTCTTCTACGTCGCCGCCACGCGCGCGCGCGACCGGCTCGTCGTCACCGCCGTGAAGGCCGCCGCCGAGGACGGGGACCAGCCCTCCCGCTTCCTCACCGAGTTCGGCGCCGAGCCGAAGGACGTCCCCGGCCGCCCCCGCCGCCCGCTCGCCGTCTCCGCCCTGGTCGCGGAGCTGCGCGCCACCACCGTCGACCCGGACGCCTCGCCCGCGCTCCGGGACGCCGCCGCCCACCGCCTCGCCCGGCTCGCCGCCCTCACCGACGACGAGGGCCAGCCGCTGGTCCCGGCCGCGCACCCGGACCGCTGGTGGGGCCTGTTCGAGCCGACGCGCGCCGCGGCCCCGCTCCGCGAGCGCGACCGGCCGGTCGCGCTCTCGCCCAGCTCCCTCGACAACCTCGTCAGCACCTGCTCCCTCCAGTGGTTCCTGGGCCGCGAGGTCCGGGCCGCGGAACCCGCCACCGCCGCCCAGGGCTTCGGCAACGTCGTCCACGTCCTCGCCGACGAGGTCGCCTCCGGGCGCACCCCGGCCGACCTCGACGTCCTCATGGCCCGCCTGGACTCCGTCTGGGACGCCCTCGCCTTCGACGCGCCCTGGAAGTCGGCCCAGGAGAAGCAGAACGCGCGCGTGGCGCTCGAACGCTTCCTCAGCTGGCACGTCATGGACCGCGCCGGGCGCACCCCCGCCGCCTCCGAGCACGACTTCGACGTGACCCTGGAGGCGGGGGAGTACGAGGTCCGCATCCGGGGCTCCATGGACCGCGTCGAGACCGACGCGCAGGGCCGCGCCTACGTCGTCGACTTCAAGACCGGCAAGTCGGCCCCCACCAAGGACGAGGTCGCCCGCCACCCGCAGCTCGCCGTCTACCAGCTCGCCGTCCGCGAGGGCGCCCTCGACGAGGTCTTCGACGGCCGCCGTCCGGAGCCGGGCGGCGCCGAACTCGTACAACTGCGGCAGGCCGCGGCGAAGAAGGAGGGCGGCGACGCCCTGCCCAAGGTCCAGGCGCAGGAGGCGCTGTCCGGGGAGTGGGTCGGGGAGCTGCTGGCCGGCGCCGCCGGCCGGGTCCTCGACGAGCGCTTCGCCCCCACCACCGGCCAGCACTGCGCCACCTGCTCCTTCCGCGCCTCGTGCAGCGCCCGGCCGGAGGGCCGGCACGTCATCGAGTAGCCACGCGCGTGACGCCCCGTCGGAAAGAGAGGTCGGTCACGCGCGCGGGGGCCCCGCCCCCGGAACTCCCGGCACCGGGCCCCGCACCCGGCCCGCGCTGTCCGACCGCCCCGCTAGCCTCTTCCGGTGACCGCACGCATCGCCGACCCCGAGGAGCTCAAGGAGCTGCTCGGCATCCCGTTCACCCCGGAGCAGACGGCCTGCATCACCGCGCCGCTCGCCCCGCAGGTCGTCGTGGCCGGCGCCGGCTCCGGCAAGACGACGGTGATGGCCGCCCGCGTGGTCTGGCTCGTCGGCACGGGCCAGGTCGCCCCCGAGCAGGTCCTCGGTCTCACCTTCACCAACAAGGCCGCCGGCGAACTCGCCGAGCGCGTCCGCACCGCCCTCGTCCGCGCCGGCGTCACCGACCCCGACGCCGTCGGCCCGTCCCACCCGTCGCCCGGCCACCACCCCCCGACGACCGCGGTGTCCGCCGACCCCCACGGCGTTCCCGGCGATCCCCGCATCTCCACCTACCACGCCTTCGCCGGACAGCTCCTCACCGACCACGGCCTCCGCATCGGCCTGGAGCCCACCTCCCGGCTCCTCGCCGACGCCACCCGCTACCAGCTCGCCGCGCGCGTGCTCCGCGAGGCCCCCGGCCCGTACCCGGCGCTCACCCGGTCCTTCCCGACCCTCATCACCGACCTGCTCGCCCTCGACGCCGAGCTGGCCGAGCACCTCGTCCCGCCCGAGCGGCTCCGCGCGTACGACTCCGACCTGCTCACGGCCCTCGCGGACGCCAGGCTCAGCAACGCCGAGCTGCGCAAGGTCCCCGAGGCCGCCGCCGCCCGCCGCGAGCTGCTCGACCTCGTCGTCCGCTACCGCGCCGCCAAGCGCTCCCGCGACCTGCTCGACTTCGGCGACCAGATCGCCCGCTCCGCCGAACTCGCCACCACCCGGCCCGAGGTCGGCGCGATCCTGCGCGACGAGTTCCGGGTCGTCCTCCTCGACGAGTACCAGGACACCTCCGTCGCCCAGCGGCTGCTGCTCTCCGGCCTCTTCGGCCAGGGCACCGGACACGCCGTGACCGCCGTCGGCGACCCCTGCCAGGCCATCTACGGCTGGCGCGGCGCCTCCGTCGCCAACCTGGACGACTTCCCCGAGCACTTCCCGCACGGCGACGGCAGCCCCGCGAGCCGCTACGCGCTCTCCGAGAACCGGCGCAGCGGCGGCCGCCTCCTCGACCTCGCCAACGGCCTCGCCGCCCCCCTGCGCGCCATGCACGCGGGCGTGGAGGCGCTGCGGCCCGCGCCCGGCGCCGAGAACGACGGCACCGTGCGGATCGCCCTGCTGCCCACCCACGCCGAGGAGATCGACTGGCTCGCGGACTCCCTCGCCCACCTCGTCCGCACCGGCCGCGAGCCCGGCGAGATCGCCGTCCTGTGCCGCACCGCCACCGACTTCCCCGCGATCCACGCCGCCCTCGTCGCCCGGGACGTCCCCGTCGAGGTCGTCGGCCTCTCCGGCCTCCTCCACCTGCCCGAGATCGCCGACCTCGTCGCCGTCTGCGAGGTCCTCCAGGACCCGGGCGCCAACGCCTCCCTGGTACGGCTCCTCACCGGCCCCCGCTGGCGGATCGGCCCCCGCGACCTCGCCCTCCTCGGCCGCCGCGCCCGCCTCCTGGTCCACCGGGGGAGCGAGGATCCCGACCCCGAGCAGCGGCTCGCCGCCGCCGTCGAGGGCGTCGACCCGGCCGAGGTGATCTCCCTCGCCGACGCGCTCGACACCTTCCTCGACTCCGGCGGCGCCCCCGACGACGGCCTGGCGTTCTCCGCCGAGGCCCGGGTCCGCTTCGCCCGCCTCGCCGCCGAACTGCGCTCCCTGCGCACCTCGCTCGCCGACCCCCTCATGGACGTGCTGCACCGGGTCCTCACCACGACCGGCCTGGAGGTCGAGCTCTCCGCGTCCCCGCACGCCCTCGCCGCCCGCCGCCGCGAGACCCTCGGCCACTTCCTCGACGTCGCCGCCGGCTTCGCCTCCCTCGACGGCGAGGCCACCCTCCTCGCCTTCCTCGGCTTCCTGCGCACGGCCGTCCAGTTCGAGAAGGGCCTCGACAGCGCCCTGCCCGGCGGCGAGAACACCGTCAAGGTCCTCACCGCCCACAAGTCCAAGGGCCTGGAGTGGGACGTCGTCGCCGTCCCCGGCCTGGTCGCCGGACAGTTCCCCAGCGCACGCGCGCGCGAGGCCTGGACCTCCCAGCCGCAGGTCCTGCCGCACGCCCTGCGCGGCGACGCCGCCACGCTGCCGCGAATCGACACCTGGGACGCCAAGTCCCTCGCCGCGTTCAAGACCGGCATGCGCGAGCACCAGCACACCGAGGAACTGCGCCTGGGCTACGTCGCCTTCACCCGCCCCCGCTCCCTCCTCCTCGGCTCCGGCCACTGGTGGGGCCCCAGCCAGAAGAAGCCCCGCGGCCCCTCGGACTTCCTCCTCGACCTGTACGGGCACTGCGCGGCGGGGCACGGCGAGATCGAGGCCTGGGCGGACGAACCGGAGGAGGGCGCGGAGAACCCGACCCTGGCGTCCGCCGACCGGGACGAGGCCTGGCCGCTGCCCCTGGACCGGGAGTCCTTCGAGCGCCGCCGCGCGGCGGCGGACCTCGTCCGGAACCGGCTGTGGGCCGTCGCCCCGCAGGACGGACGGACCGAACGGGAGGGAGGGAACGGACAGGACGGAGCGGAGGGCCGCGTCCCCGCGAGCGCGGCTCCCGGTCCCCGGGACCCGCACCCCGAGGACCTCTGGCCGGACGAGGAGGAGCCCGCCTGGGACGAGGACGAGGAGTCCCTCCCCGAGGACACCCACGCGGACGCGGTGCCGGGCCCGAGGACCCCGGAACCGGAGGAGCCCGGGGAAGCGGAGCCGGAGGCCCCCGAGGACCCGGAAGGGACCGGCGCCCTCACCCCCGAGGACGCCAGGACCGTCGCCTCCTGGGACCGCGACCTCACCTCCCTCACCACCGAGCTCCGCCGCGCCCGCGCCACCACCCGGGACGTGCTGCTGCCCGCGTACCTCTCCGCCTCCCAGGTGCTGCGCCTCGCCGCCGACCCCGAGGGCTTCGCGCGGGAGCTGGCCCGGCCCCTGCCCAAGCCCCCGCAGCCCGCCGCCCGCCGGGGCACCCGCTTCCACGCGTGGGTGGAGTCCCGCCACGAGGAGCTGCCGCTGCCGTTCCTCGGTCCGGAGGAGCTGCCCGGCGGCGAGGACTTCGCGGGCGAGCCCGAGATCCTCGACGAACGGGACCTGGACGAGCTGAAGGAGGCCTTCGCCCGCACCCCGTACGCCCGCCGCACCCCGTACCGCGTCGAGGTCCCCGTCCACCTCACCCTCGCGGGCCGGGTCGTCCGGGGCCGGATCGACGCCGTCTACCGGGACCCGGAGACCGGCGCGTACGAGATCGTCGACTGGAAGACCAGCCGGACCCGCAGCGCCGACCCGCTCCAGCTCGCGATCTACCGGCTCGCCTGGGCCGAGCAGCACGGCCTCGCGCCCGAGGAGGTGGCCGCCGCCTTCGTGTACGTGCGGACGGGCGAGGTCGCCCGGCCCGCCCGGCTGCCCGGCCGGGCCGGCCTCGAAGCGATCCTGCTGGGCGGGGCACCCCCGGACGCCGGATAGGCTCATGTGTATGAGCGAGACCCCGGACAGCGCCGTCCACGCAGTGCGCACGTACGTCGAGCGGCACCGCGCCGCCTTCCTCGGCGACCTCGCCGAGTGGCTGCGCATCCCGTCCGTCTCGGCGCAGCCGGAGCGGGCCGGCGACGTGCGGCGCAGCGCCGACTGGCTCGCCGCCAAGCTCGCGGAGACCGGCTTCACGACGGTCGAGGTCTGGGAGACCGCCGGCGCCCCCGCCGTGTTCGCGGAGTGGCCCTCGGACGACCCCGGCGCCCCGGCCGTCCTCGTCTACGGCCACCACGACGTGCAGCCCGCCGCCCGCGAGGACGGCTGGCACACGGACCCGTTCGAGCCGACCGTGGTCGACGGCCGGATGTACGCGCGCGGGGCGGCCGACGACAAGGGCCAGGTGTTCTTCCACACCCTCGGCGTCCGCGCCCACCTCGCCGCCACCGGCCGCACGGCCCCCGCCGTCCACCTCAAGCTGCTGATCGAGGGCGAGGAGGAGTCCGGCTCCCCGCACTTCCGCGAGCTGGTCGAGGCCCGCGCGGAGCGGCTCGCCGCCGACGCCGTGATCGTCTCCGACACCGGCATGTGGTCCGAGACCACCCCCACCGTCTGCACCGGCATGCGCGGGGTCGCGGACTGCGAGATCGAGCTGTACGGCCCCGACCAGGACATCCACTCCGGCTCCTTCGGCGGCGCCGTGCCGAACCCGGCCACCGTCGCGGGCCGGATCGTCGCCGCCCTCCACGACGCCGACGAGCGCGTGGCGATCCCCGGCTTCTACGACGGGGTGACCGAGCTGACCGACGCCGAGCGGGCCCTCGTCGCCGAGCTGCCCTTCGACGAGGCGGCCTGGCTGCGCACCGCCTCGTCGCACGGCACCCTCGGCGAGGCCGGCTTCTCCACCCTGGAGCGGGTCTGGGCCCGCCCCACCGCCGAGGTCAACGGCATCGGCGGCGGCTACCAGGGCCCCGGCGGCAAGACGATCGTCCCCGCCTCCGCCCACCTCAAGCTCTCCTTCCGGCTCGTCGCCGGCCAGGACCCGGCCGGGATCGAACTCGCGGTGCGGGACTGGCTCGCCGACCTCGTCCCGGCCGGGATCCGGTACGACATCGTCTTCGGCGCCCCGACCCGCCCCTGCCTCACCCCCCTCGGCCACCCCGCCCTGAAGGCGGTGGCCGGGGCCATGAGCCGGGCCTTCGACGGCGCCGAGGTCCGCTACACCCGCGAGGGCGGCTCGGGTCCGGCCGCCGACCTCCAGGACGTCCTGGAGGCACCCGTCCTGTTCCTCGGCATCTCCGTCCCGTCCGACGGCTGGCACGCCCCGAACGAGAAGATCGAGCTCGATCTCCTCATGAAGGGCGTCGAGACGACCGCTCATCTCTGGGGCGACCTGCCCGTCGCCCTCCAGGCCGCCGAGCGCTGAACCCACCACACCGAACCGGGGGAGTTGGAAGCAACCTGTGAGCACCTTGAAGAACGCGCCGGCCCTGAACGACACGTCGGCCCCGGAGAACGCCCCGAACGCCCCGGACTCCCCGTTCCCGGCGGACGCCCCGGCGGACCGCCCGATCTCGCTCACCGCCCCGAGCGGCGTCGACCGCGCCGCCCACCACCGCCTCGACGAGGCGTGGCTCGCGGCGGCCTGGAGCCACCCCACGACCCGGGTCTTCGTGGTCTCCGGCGGCCAGGTGCTGATCGACGACCGCTCCGACGGCACCACCGAGCTCGTCATGACCCCGGCGTTCGAGGCCCCCGTCACCGAGACCCACCGCTACTTCCTGGGCACGGACGCCGACGGGGTCTCCTACTTCGCGCTCCAGAAGGACTCCCTGCCCGGCCGCATGGACCAGTCCGCCCGCCCCGCCGGACTGCGCGAGGCCGGGCTGCTGCTCTCCGACCGGGACGCCGGCCTGATGGTGCACGCCGTGGCCCTGGAGAACTGGCAGCGCCTCCACCGCTTCTGCTCGCGCTGCGGCGAGCGCACGGTCATCGCCGCCGCCGGGCACATCCGGCGCTGCCAGGCCTGCGGCGCCGAGCACTACCCGCGCACCGACCCCGCGGTGATCATGCTCGTCACGGACGAGCACGACCGGGCCCTGCTCGGCCGCCAGGTCCACTGGCCGGAGGGCCGCTTCTCGACCCTCGCCGGCTTCGTCGAGCCGGGCGAGTCCATCGAGCAGTCGGTGGTCCGCGAGGTCTTCGAGGAGGCGGGCGTCACGGTCGGCGAGGTCGAGTACGTCGCCAGCCAGCCCTGGCCCTTCCCCTCCAGCCTGATGCTGGGCTTCTTCGCCCGCGCCACCTCCTCGGAGATCACCGTGGACGGGGAGGAGATCCACGAGGCCCGCTGGTTCTCCCGCGAGGAGCTGGCCGCCGCCTTCGAGACCGGCGAGGTCGTCCCCCCGTACGGCATCTCGATCGCCTCCCGCCTGGTCGAGCGCTGGTACGGCAGGCCGCTCCCGAAGCCGGGCGACGTGCTCTGACCCGCCCGGTCCGCCCGCCTCGCCTGCTGGAACCGCCGAACCGCCTGGTGGTGGCGCCGATGAGGCGCGACGAGAACGCCCCCTCCGGTCGGGTGTGACCGAAGGGGGCGCGGGGCACGGCGGGCGCGCTCGGGCGCGGGACCGTGTGGCCGAAAACCGCTCAGGCGCCGATCTTCTGCTTGACCTGCGCGAGGCTCGGGTTCGTCAGGGTGGAGCCGTCCGGGAAGAGCACGGTCGGCACGGTCTGGTTGCCACCGTTGGCCTTCTCGACGAACGCCGCCGAGTCCGGGTCCTGCTCGATGTTGATCTCCGTGTACGCGATGCCCTCGCGCTCCATCTGGCTCTTCAGCCGACGGCAGTAGCCGCACCACGTGGTGCTGTACATCGTCACAGTGCCCTGCATGGCCAGGCGCTCCTCTGGTTCTTCGCTCGCGTTCGCTGACGGGTCCGAGAAGGAGAACGCACGACCCGCCCGTCCCATTCCCGCAATCGGCCCCGGGCCGTTTCCCGACCGGTTTCGCACAGCCCCGGGCCCGCCCCCTCCGCCCCGGGATTCGTATGACCGGCGCCTCCCGCCTGTGGACAACCCGACGCACCGGCCCCGCGTGACCTGGCAGCATGGCGGGGTGACAGCAGCGACACACTCCACTCTCTTCCCCCGGGTCCCGGAGACGGCCGACGCGGTGCTCGACGGGCTCGACCCCGAGCAGCGCGAGGTCGCGCTCGCCCTGGGCGGCCCGGTGTGCGTGCTGGCGGGAGCCGGCACGGGCAAGACGCGGGCCATCACGCACCGGATCGCGTACGGGGTGCGGGCGGGCGTGCTCCAGCCCGCCGGCGTGCTCGCCGTCACCTTCACCAACCGCGCCGCGGGCGAGATGCGCGGCCGGCTCCGGCAGCTCGGCGCGGGCGGCGTCCAGGCCCGCACCTTCCACTCCGCGGCCCTCCGCCAGCTCCAGTTCTTCTGGCCGAAAGCAGTCGGTGGCGAGCTGCCCCGGCTCCTGGAGCGGAAGGTCCAGCTCGTCGCCGAGGCCGCCGCCCGCTGCCGGATCCGGCTGGACCGGAACGAGCTGCGGGACGTCACCGGCGAGATCGAGTGGGCCAAGGTCACCCAGACCGTCCCCGCCGACTATCCGGCCGTCGTCGCCAAGGCCCACCGGGACGCACCCCGCGACCCGGCCGAGATCGGCCAGATCTACGCCACGTACGAGCAGCTCAAGCGCGACCGCTCGGTGATCGACTTCGAGGACGTGCTGCTGCTCACCGTCGGCATCCTCCAGGACCGGCACGACATCGCCGACCAGGTCCGCCGCCAGTACCAGCACTTCGTGGTGGACGAGTACCAGGACGTCTCCCCGCTCCAGCAGCGGCTGCTCGACCTGTGGCTCGGCGACCGCGACAGCCTCTGCGTGGTCGGCGACGCCAGCCAGACGATCTACTCCTTCACCGGCGCCACCCCCGACCACCTGCTGAACTTCCGCACCCGGCACCCCGGCGCCACCGTGGTCAAGCTGGTCCGCGACTACCGCTCCACCCCCCAGGTCGTCCACCTGGCCAACGGACTGCTCTCCCAGGCCCGCGGCCGGGCCGCCGAGCACCGCCTGGAGCTGATCTCCCAGCGCGACCCGGGCCCCGAGCCGGTCTACGCCGAGTACGCCGACGAGCCCGCCGAGGCCGAGGGCACCGCCCGCCGGATCAGGGACCTCGTGGCCGCCGGCGTGCCGGCCGGCGAGATCGCCGTCCTCTACCGGATCAACGCCCAGTCCGAGGTCTACGAGCAGGCCCTCGCCGACGCCGGAGTGCCCTACCAGCTCCGCGGCGCCGAGCGCTTCTTCGAGCGCCAGGAGGTCCGGGAGGCGGGCATCGCCCTGCGCGGCGCGGCCCGAGCCGGGGGCAACGACTCCCTCCTCGACGACGCCGAGGACCTGCCCGCGCAGGTCAGGGCGGTCCTCTCCACCAAGGGCTGGACCACCGAGCCGCCCGCGGGCTCCGGCGCCGTCCGCGACCGCTGGGAGTCCCTCGCCGCCCTCGTCCGGCTCGCCGAGGACTTCGCCCGCGCCAGGCCGGGGGCCACCCTCTCCGACCTGGTCGCCGAGCTCGACGAGCGGGCCGCCGCCCAGCACGCCCCGACCGTCCAGGGCGTCACCCTCGCCTCGCTGCACGCGGCCAAGGGCCTCGAATGGGACGCCGTCTTCCTGGTCGGCCTCACCGAGGGCATGATGCCGATCACCTACGCCAAGACCGACGAGCAGGTCGAGGAGGAGCGGCGCCTGCTGTACGTCGGCGTCACCCGCGCCCGGGTCCACCTCGCGCTCTCCTGGTCCCTCTCCCGCTCCCCGGGCGGCCGGCCCTCCCGGCGCCCCACCCGCTTCCTCAAGGGCCTGCGCCCCGGGTCCGGCGCCCTCGCCCCCGGCAGGGGCGGCCCGGGCTCCGTCGAGCGGGGGGGCGCGGAGGGACGGCGCAGGCCGCGCGGCCCCGTCCGCTGCCGGGTCTGCGGCACGACGCTCACCGAGGCGGGCGCGATGAAGCTGATGCGCTGCGAGGACTGCCCCTCGGACATGGACGAGGGGCTGTACGAGCGGCTCCGCGACTGGCGCGCCGGGCGGGCGGGCGAGCTCGGCCAGCCGGCCTATTGCGTCTTCACCGACAAGACGCTCATGGCGATCGCCGAGCGGGTCCCCGCCACCGGTGGGGAGCTCGCCTCGATCGCCGGCGTCGGCACCCGCAAGCTGAACCGCTTCGGAGCCGATGTGCTGGCCATCTGCGCAGGTGAGGAGGGAGGCGCGGGGGTCGGCGAGGACTGAGGAAAACTCGTCGGAAAAATAGTTTGCGCCCGCCCCGTCAAGCCCCATAGGTTCTTAACCACGAGAACGGCGGCTTCTTCGAAGCCCTGTCCTCGTGCTGTACTTGTCCAAATAAACATGAGGGTCCGGCTCGCACCCGAGCCCTCCGAGACGCCGAGAGGAGGCGATTCCAGTGATCAGCACCACCATTCAGACCAGCACCGCCAGCTTCGTCAGCACCGCCAAAATGACCGATCGCTCGGTCGTCTCCGCCTGCTCGCTCGGCTTCTCCGCCTCGGCGTTCATTGGCACCGGTCTGCCTGCCACCGGTCTCTCCGGCCTCGGCATGTTCACCGGCGTGGAGCTCCGGCCCTCCGTGGGCCTGCGCGACGAGCGACCGACCAAGGCACTGGAAGCAGGAGCAGCGGGCAAGGCCGAGGCCTATGCCTTTGCGGCGACCGGTGCCGGCACCCAGCAGCAGACGACGCACCACACGATGTGGGCCTTCCGTGGGCTCGAACCCTGGAGTGATCCAGCCTGATCCAGGATCAGGCAGGCGCCTTCAGGGCCGCGGAACCCCACCCGGGATCCGCGGCCCTTCTGTTTGTCCCCGAACGGGGACGGACGGGAGAAGGGGCCTCGGGACAGACACCACCCGGTACCAGCCGAAACCCCGGCCAACAGGCCGGAACGACCAGACGAGGAAAGAACCCCGTGCAACTCGAAGCGCACGCCCCGTCCGTACCGCTTTCGGATTCGATCCCCCAGCCCGGCCTCACGGAGGACCCCGCTTTGACCCCCCTCACCGCGCTCACCGCGCTCGACGACGCCATCGAGAACCTCGGCGTCCCCGTCCCCTGTCGCTCCTACGACCCCGAGGTCTTCTTCGCGGAGTCCCCGGCCGACGTGGAGTACGCGAAGTCCCTCTGCCGGACCTGCCCGCTCGTGGCCGCCTGTCTCGCCGGCGCCAAGGAGCGGCGCGAGCCGTGGGGCGTCTGGGGCGGTGAGCTCTTCGTCCAGGGCGTGGTCGTCGCCCGGAAGCGGCCCCGTGGCCGTCCGCGCAAGAACCCGGTCTCGGCATGAACGCCACCGGAACCATCGACCGCCCCCACACGCACGATCCCCAGAAGCAGGCCCCGATGACCTCTTCCACCAGCGAGCCCGCCGGCTCCGCGACCTCAGCCTTCTCCCCCGCCGCCGCTCCCGTGGCGCGTCAGAACAGGACCCTTGAGATGCAACTCATCCCCGAAGCCCTGGCTCGTGCCCATATGCACGACCGACAGCGCGAGGCCGAGGCGGAACGCCAGGCCGTGCGCCTGGTCGCCGCCCGGCGCATGCAGCGCCGCGCCGAGCGCGTCTCGCTGCGCGCCCGCCGCGCGCTGGCCATGGCCGTCATGCACTGAGAACCCGCGCCCTCCGGGGCGCCGTCGCGGGGGCCGGTCCGTCAGGACCGGCCCCCGCGGTGCGTTGTGCGGGACCGCGGACGCTCCGCCGGGCTATCGTCGCGAGGATGAACGACGCCGGTGCCCCCGAGGAGCCCTTCACCTGCGCACGCTGCGGCAGGACCGCCGACACCCTGCCGCTGACCTGGACCTGCTCGGTGGAGGACGACCGCCGGGTGTACTTCTGCGAGGAGTGCTCCCGGGCCAACCTCCGCGCCATCGAGGGCAGACTCGACTCCTCCTGGTGGTGACGGTCCCCAGGCCCTGCCCGGCATGATCGGCGAGGCACCCCCTAGTCCGCCTCCGCCTCCGCCTCCTCCTCCGCTTCCGGCTCGGCGAAGCCCGGGAGCCACGCGACCAGTTCGTCGTGCAGGCGGACCGTCGCGTTCAGCTGGCACAGCACCCCGATGGTGCTCAGCGTCACCCGGTGGATCAGCAGGTACGAGGGCGGCAGGTTCAGCTGCTTGCCCAGTTGATGGGCGGGGGAGCGGGGGTCGGCGATGCGGGCCGCCTGGGCGCGCATCCAGGACCGCGTGAAGACGAAGGACTCCGCCTCGGCCGGCTCGATGATCGGCAGCAGGTACTCCAGGACCGCGTCCGGATCGAGCGAGACGGTCTCCTTGACGAAGCCCTCCTCGCGCAGCAGGTCGTAGACCGTCTCGGCGTCACCGGCCAGCGTCGTCCGCAGACAGGCACCGATCGTTTCGGGCAGTCCGCCCGGCAGCCGGTCCACGGTGCCGAAGTCGAGGACGCCGAGCCGCCAGCCCTCCGGGTCCCCTTCCCCGTCGGTCCCCTCGTCGGCCCCGGGCAGCAGCCGGAAGTTCCCCGGGTGCGGATCGGCGTGCAGCAGGCCGGTGCGCGCCGGACCGGAGAAGAGGAAGCGGGCGAGGAGCTGGCCCGCCCGGTCCCGCTGCTCCCGGGTGCCGTCCGCGATCACCTCCGCGAGCGGGAGCCCCTCCATCCACTCGGTCACCAGGACCTGTTCCGACTGGTGCACCACCGCCGGGACCACCACGTCCGGATCGTCCGCGAACTCCTCCGCGTGCTTCCGCTGGGCCGTCGCCTCCAGTCCGTAGTCCAGCTCCTCGGAGACCCGGTCCCGCATCTCGGCGATCAGCGGCTTGATGTCCATGCCCGGGACCAGCGGGCCGAGGAGGCGGGCGAAGCGGCTCAGCTGGGTGAGGTCCGAGAGCAGTGCCTCCCCGGCGCCCGGGTACTGCACCTTGACCGCGACCTCGCGCCCGTCGTGCCACACGGCCCGGTGCACCTGCCCGATCGAGGCCGCGGCCGCCGGCTTGTCCTCGAACTCCAGGAACAGCTCCCGCCAGTCGGGGCCGAGGCGCTCCTCCAGGACCGCGTGCACCGTCCGCGTGGGCATCGGCGGCGCCGCGTCCTGGAGCTTCGTCAGCGCCGCCCGGTACGGCCCCGCGACCTCCTCCGGCAGGGCCGACTCGAAGACGGAGAGCGCCTGCCCGAACTTCATCGCCCCTCCCTTCAACTCCCCGAGCACCTTGAAGAGTTGGTCGGCCGTGCGCTGCTGGAGCTCGCGGGCGACGATCTCCGCCGATCTGCCGCCGATCCGCTTGCCCAGGCCCCAGGTGGCCCGGCCCGCGAAGCCCAGGGGCAACGCGGCCAACTTGGCGGTCCGGGTGACCGCCTTCCGGGGAAGATCAGACATGCGCCCCTCCAAAACCCAGACTGCAGTGCCGCGCAGGGCCGTTACCCCGCCATTGTGTCGTGCCTGTCCTCCGCTGCCGAGGCGCGTTCCCCCTCCCTTCCGCGCGCCGCCCCGCACGGGCAGGCCGGATGGGGCCTCAGCCGCTCCGCCCGCCACTCCAGGAACGGCAGTGACGCCTCCCAGCGGGTGCCCGTGCTCGCCGGCAGGTCCCCGTCCAGGAAGGCGAGGGCGTGCGCGGCGGCCAGCCCCGCCACCGCCGTGGCCAGTGCCAGGTCGCAGGCCGGCAGCGGGTGCGGGGCGCCGGAACGCCACTGGGCGAGCAGCCGGGGCCGCACCGGATCGCGGTCCGTCCGCTCCTCCTGGAGGCAGCGGGCGCAGGCGGTGCCGCCCGGCAGCACGAGCGGGCCGACCGTGCCCGTGGCCTCGACGACCCCGGCGTACAGGTGGGGGACGCCGGCGGAGACCCACCGCTCGGCCGGGAGCGGATCGGGGACGTACGCGCCGAGACCGTCCCTCGGCGTCACCACCACGAGTGAGACCCCGGCCCCGCCCCGCCCTTCACCCGGCCCGTGGCTCCCCGCCCCCACCCGGCCGCCCGGCCCGGCCCCGCCTCCGCCCCGGCCGCCCGGCCCGGCGCCGCCTCCCACCCGACCGTCCCACCCGGTCCCGCCTCCGCCCCGGCCGCCCCCGGGCATCGCGCCCCGCGACCAGCGGCCGACCAGGCGGCGGGCGGCCGTCGTCCGGCGCTCGCCGACGGACTCGGGCGGCAGGCCGCCCGGCGCCGTCTCCCAGGGCTCGACCCGGCCCGGGTCCAGCACCTCGACCCGGCCCACGCCCGCCGCGGCGAGCAGGGCCGCCACCGTCGCCCCCACCCGTCCCGCGCCCCGGACCTGGACGCGCAGGGCCCGCCGGGCCGCCAGGACTCCCGCCGCCCGCTCCGGCTCGGGATGGACCACGGACAGGGAGGCCAGGTCCGCCCGGAGCGGATCGAGGGCCGCGTCCGCCGCCCCGGCGGCCGGCCCCGCCCTCCCGGGCCGCCCCGCCGCGGCGTCCGCGAGGAGCCCCGCCGACTCCAGCCGGCCGAGGAGCGCGTCGAGCCGTCCCTCCGGCAGGCCGAGCGCCCGCGCCTCGCCCCGCAGCAGCTCGACCCCGCGCGTCCCGTCGAGCAGCCCGAGCACCGCCTCCGTCTCCGGACCGACCGGGTCGAGCACCACGGCATGGGCCGGAGTGACCCCGAACTGGACGCACCGCAGGCTCCGCCAGGCCCGCCGCAGCGCCGGTTTCACCATCGGATGCATTTCCCCGCCCCCGTCCCCGCTCATCGACCCGTACTCGTGATCCGCACGCACGATCCGCGCGCACGATCCACACGCACGATCCGCATTCATGATCGACAACGGATTTCCGTCGCCCGGAAGTGAGAATGCCCCGTCGCCCCGACCCGTGCCGAAAGTTGTCCACAGGCCGGGGGATTAGTCATTCGAATGGGGCGGCGTACGGCCCGACCGTTCCCGAAACGGCTCCGGCAGCGGGTAACGTCGGGGCCGTGCCCGCCGACCCACGACACAGCGCGACCGGCAAGCCACCCCGTGGCGCGGGGACGAGCGAGGTCGAGGTCCGCAGGAGCGCCCGCCGGAGCAGGACCGTCTCGGCCTACCGCGAGGGCGACCGGACCGTGGTGCTCATCCCCGCCCGCATGTCGGAGGCGGAGGAGCGGCGCTGGGTCGGCGTCATGCTGGAGAAGCTCGCCGCCAAGGAGAGCCGCGGCGTCCTCGGCGACCGCGAGCTCACCGAGCGGGCGCGGCGCCTCTCCGACCAGTACTTCGGCGGCCGGGCCCGCCCGGACTCGGTCCGCTGGGTGACCAACCAGAACACCCGCTGGGGCTCCTGCACCCCCTCCGAGGGCAGCATCCGCCTCTCCCACCGGCTCCAGGGCATGCCCGAGTACGTCGTCGACTACGTCCTCCTGCACGAGCTGGCCCATCTGCTCGTCCCCGGCCACGGCCCCCGCTTCTGGCGGCTCCTGGAGGCCTACCCCCGCACCGAGCGGGCCCGCGGCTACCTGGAGGGCGTGGTCGCCGCCGACCGCCTCCCGAACCTCCCGGGCCACCCCGGCCCCGCGGACGACGAGGACCTCCCGGACGCTCGCGAGGAGTGACGGCGCCGCCACGCGGCGGCACGTGGATTTCCCGATTCCGTACCGAAAACACCCTGGCCTGTCTCAATGTCGCACGCAGCGGTTAGCCTGGCGCGAGCATTCGCCATTCGGGATGGGGGACGGTCGTTACGCATGGCCAGGGAATTCCAACGCGGCCACAAGGCCAAGATCAGTGATCTGACCGCGGGGACCGATCTGTACGTGGGCGTGCAGATCGCGGCGCCCGGACTGACTTTCGACATCAGCTGCTTCGGTCTCGACGCCGACGAGCGGCTCTCGGACGACCGCTACTTCGTCTTCTTCAACCAGCCGAAGTCGCCCGAGGAGTCCATCCAGCAGCTCGGCGCCCAGGCCGGTGACACCGAGTCCTTCCGCGTCACCCTCGACCGCGTCCCGGCGCACATCCACAAGCTGTCCTTCACCGCCACGATCGACGGCGCGGGCCAGATGTCCCAGATCGGCCCCGGCCACCTGCGGATCGTGGCCGGCGGCGAGGAGGTCGCCCGGTACGCGTTCACCGGAGCGGAGTTCTCCACCGAGCGCGCGGTGATGCTCGGCGACTTCTACCTCAAGGACGTCTGGCGGTTCGCCGCCGTCGGCCAGGGCTTCGACGGAGGCCTGGAGGCGCTCCTGCGCAACTTCGGCGGCGAGGTCGCCGAGGAGGAGCCCGCCGCCCCGCAGCAGCAGGCCCCCGCCCCCGGCTTCGCCCCGCCGCCCCAGGCCGCGGCGCCCCCGGCCTTCGCCGCCCCGGCCCCGGCACCCGCCCCGGCCCCCGCGCCCGCGTTCGGCGCCCCGCCCGGCCCGCCCGCTCCGGCCCCCGCCCCGCAGGCGCCGCCGGTCCACACGGCGCCCACGATGGTCGCGCCCCTGGCCCCCGGCCCCGTGCCCCCGCCGGCTCCGGCGCCCGCCCCGTACGGGCAGACCCCGCCGCCGTACGGCCAGGTCCCCGGGCAGCCCCCGGGCCAGTACCCCGGCCACGGCCAGCCGCCGCACACCCCGCCCCACGGCCACCAGCAGCCGTACGGCCAGCAGCCCCCCTACGGGCAGACCCCGCCCCCGTACGGACAGCAGCCGCCCGGCTACGGGCAGCAGCACGCGGGCGTGCCCCAGGGCGCCCCCGCCACCGGCGCGGGCCTCGCCGCCGCGCTCGCGCCGTACAAGGAGGCCCCCACCGGCTCCCGCTGGACCCCGCAGAACCAGCAGCTCATGCGGGTCGACCTCGCCATGGGCGGCACGCCCGTCCTGGCCCGGCAGGGCTCCATGGTCATGTACCAGGGCAAGGTCGACTTCGGCTACAAGGGCGCGGGCTTCGCCGGCCGGATCGTCGGCAACGCCACCGGCCAGGAGATGCAGCTCATGCGCTGCACCGGCCGCGGCCAGGTCTTCCTCGCCGAGGAGGGCGCCCAGCTCCACCCGATCGAGCTCCAGGGCGACGGCATCTGCGTCTCCGCCGAGAACGTCCTCGCGTTCGACGAGACCCTCCAGTACGAGGTCCGCCGCATCGAGGGCCACGGCATCCCCGGCGGCGCCCTCTTCACCATGCAGTTCCAGGGCAGCGGCACCGTCGTCGTGAAGACCCGGGGTGTCCCCGTGGTCCTCCCGGTCACGCCGACCACCTTCGCCGACTGCAACGCCGTCGTCGCCTGGTCGTCTGCCTCCCAGGTCGTCCTCTCCAGCCAGGTGCGCCTGCGCCGCAACGCCTATCCGGGCCACAGCGGGGAGACCGTGAACCTGCAGTTCCGGGGCGCCCCCGGAAACTTCGTCGTCGTCCAGCCCTACGAGGTCTGAGGGAGCCCGAAGCCATGAACCAGCAACTCGCGGGCTACGTCCCGACCCCCGTCGCGGCCCGGATGGAGAACCACGGCAGCGCCATGCTCAAGGTCGCCATGACGAGCGGCCAGGACCTCTACGCCCGGTCGGGCTCGATGGTCGCCTACGAGGGCTTCATCACCTACGAGCCCAATCCGCCCGCCGTCCGGCAGTACGGCAAGGAGTGGGTCACGGGCGAGGGCGCGCCGATCATGAAGTGCTCCGGCGACGGCCTGCTCTACCTCGCCGACTACGGCGCCGACGTCGTCGTGATCAACCTGAACAACGACTCCCTGTCGGTCAACGGCACCAACCTCCTCGCCTTCGACGCGCACCTCCAGTGGGGCGTCGAGCGGGTCAAGGGCCTCGCCAAGTTCGCCGGCCAGGGCCTGTTCAACGTGACGGTCTCCGGCACCGGCTGGGTCGCGCTGACCTCGCGCGGCACCCCGGTCGTCGTCGACTGCGGACGCGGCGAGGACGAGACGTACGTCGACCCGGACGCGCTCGTCGCCTGGTCGCCCGCGCTCAAGGTCAAGGGCAAGCGCAGCTTCAAGGCCTCCTCCCTCATCGGACGGGGCAGCGGCGAGGCGTACCAGATGGCCTTCTCGGGCCAGGGCATCGTCGTCGTACAGCCGAGCGAGGACAGCACCGACCGCCTGCGGGTCCGGGGCTGAGGGGGAGCGAGAACACACCATGCAGAGCCCGCTTTTCAACCACGCCGAGCAGCAGAGCCAGGAGCGGTACGTCGTCCAGAACCCGCAGCTCCTGCGGGTCAGCCTGACCGGGCAGGACGACGTCCTCGCCCGCAAGGGCGCCATGGTCGCCTACCAGGGCCTCATCGACTTCGACGGCGAGTACCAGACCGCGAACCAGCGCCGGGCCCGCACCCGCACCGGCGAGGGCCTCGACCTGATGCGCTGCTCCGGGCAGGGCACGGTCTACTTCGCCAACCTGGCGCAGTACGTCCACGTCGTGGAGGTCGAGCAGGAGGGCCTCACCGTCGACAGCGCCTACGTCCTGGCGCTCGACTCGACCCTCCACACCGAGGTCATCGCCGTCGACAGCCAGTACGGCATCTCCGGCTCCGGCAAGTACCAGCTCAACATCTCCGGCCGCGGCAAGGTCGCCCTGATGACCTCCGGGCAGCCGCTGATGATGCAGGTCACGCCCGACAAGTACGTCAGCGTCGACGCGGACGCGATCGTCGCCTGGTCCACCGGGCTGCGCGTCCAGATGCAGGCGCAGACGCACAACTCCAGCGTCCGCCGCCGGCGCGGCGACACCGGAGAGGGCTGGGAGCTCAGCTTCCTCGGACAGGGCTTCGCCCTCGTCCAGCCCAGCGAGGTCATGCCCCCGCAGCACGCGGCCATCGGCCAGGGCATCGCCGCCCAGTACGGGGCCGGACAGCACGGGGCCCACGGTCAGAACCAGAACAACGCCTGGAACTAGGCAGGGGTACGGAGGAGGGGGCGGGCGCCGGTCGGGCGCCCGCCCCCTTCCCGTCTCCTCACAGCCGGGCCAGCGTGCCCTCCAGGAGGCGGACCACCGACGTGTCCGCCACGCCGGCCACGTCCTCGTACGCGAACCAGCGCAGGTCCAGCGACTCCTCGCTGATCCGCTCCACCGCGTCCGCCGGCGCCAGGGCCGCGTACTGCACGTCCAGGTGCCAGTGGCAGGGCGCCGGGATCGGGTGCCGGTCGAGCCGCACCGGGCCGCCCGGCAGCAGGACGAGCCCGGGGATCCCGGACTCCTCCGTCGCCTCCCGCAGCGCGGCGCCCTCGACCGTCGTGTCACCGGGCTCGCAGTGGCCGCCCATCTGCAACCACATGCCCAGCTTCCTGTGCAGGGTCAGCAGCACCCGCCCCCGCACGGGGTCGACCACCAGCGCGCTGGACGTCAGGTGACCGGCCGGGCAGGGCTTGTACATGCCGTCCGGGTGCGCGTCCAGGTGGTCCAGGTAGACCTGGCGCAGCTCCTCCTGGCCCCCGTACTCCTTGAGCACGAGGACCGCGTCGTCGTGCAGGGTCACTCCTTGCCGTCCCCGCCGCCGTCCCGGCCGTCGTCCTCCGGGGCGTCGTCCTCCGGGCCGTCACCCTTCGGGGCGCCGCCCCTCGGCGCGCCGCCCTTCGCCGCCTCGCCGAGCATCTTGTCCAGCTCGGAGAAGTCCAGGTGCTCGCGGTGCACGAAGCCGTCCGGGTCGTCCAGGTCGGTCGCCGTCGGCAGCATGTCCGGGTGCTCCCACAGGCCGTCCCGGCCGTCGACCCCGCGCGCGTCGGTGAGCGAGGCCCACAGGCGCGCCGCGTCCCGCAGCCGCCGCGGACGCAGCTCCAGACCGATCAGGGTCGCGAAGGTCTGCTCGGCGGGACCGCCCGAGGCCCGGCGCCGGCGCAGCGTCTCGCGCAGCGCGTCCGCCGAGGTCAGACGGGACTTGGCGGCCTCGTGGACCACCGCGTCCACCCAGCCCTCGACCAGCGCGAGCGCCGTCTCCAGACGGGCCAGGGCCGCCTTCTGCTCCGGGGTGTCCTCCGGCTGGAACATGCCCTGCTGGAGCGCCTCCTGAAGCTGCTCGGGATGCGTCGGGTCGAGCTGGCCCACCGCCTCCTCCAGCTTCGAGGTGTCGACCTTGATCCCGCGCGCGTACCCCTCGACCGCGCCGAACAGGTGCGCCCGCAGCCACGGCACGTGCGCGAAGAGGCGCTGGTGGGCGGCCTCGCGCAGGGCCAGGTAGAGCCGCACCTCGTCCGAGGGCACGCCCAGGTCCCTGCCGAAGGCCTCGACGTTCAGCGGCAGCAGTGCGGCGCGCCCGGCCGGGCCCAGCGGCAGGCCGACGTCGGTCGAGCCGACGACCTCACCGGCGAGCGCGCCCACGGCCTGCCCGATCTGCTGGCCGAACATGGCGCCGCCCATGGAGCGCATCATGCCGATCAGCGGGCCCGCCATGGCCTGCATCTCCTCCGGCAGGACGTCGCCCATCGCCGCGCCGACCCGCTCGGCGACCGGGTCCACGAGCTGCTGCCACGCCGGCAGCGTCGCCTCGACCCACTCCGCGCGGCTCCACGCCACGGCGACGTTCGCACCGGAGGGCAGCGAGGTCGCCTGGTCCAGCCACAGGTCGGCCAGGCGCAGCGCCTCCTGGACCGCCGACTTCTCGGCCGGGCCCACGCTGGCGTCCTTGGTGCCGTCCGGCGTGCCCTGGGCCACCACCTGGCGCGCGATCTGCTTGGCCATGTCCCAGTTGACGGGACCGCCCTCGTAGCTCAGCATCTGCCCGAGCTGCTGGAAGGCCGCGCCCAGATCGTTGGGGTTCAGCGAGCCGAACATGGCCGCGAACGGATTGTCCGCGCCGCCCGGCCCGCCGGCCCCGCCCATGCCCGGCAGTGCGCCGAAACCGAACGGGTTCGCCCCGAACGGGTTGCCGCCCTGGCCACCGGACCCCTGGCCACCTCCGGCGGGGTCCTTCTTCTTGCCGTCGCCGTCCTCCGGCTCCTCCGGCGGAAGGCCGAATCCGAATGGGGTGTCACTCACAGGTTTCCTCGGCTCGTAGGGCCGCCGGCCTCCTGCCGACGGCGACTGCCCGACCAGAGCCTGCCCACGACAGGCTCCGCACACCACCAGCGTAGACATCCGGGCCGGAAACGGGCTCGGTGCTCCGCCGGGGCGTGCCCTGCGGCAGGATGGACGCCACCTGGTCCGTACGTCGTGCGGCGTACGTACTGAAGACAACCTCTGGAGACGCCCGGTGAGTTCCCCAGATCCACAGGTTCGCGGAGCGCGAAACCACTCGACCCGGCCCGTCGCGCGCGGGCCCGTCGTCGCGGTCACCGGCGCCGCATCCGGCGTCGGCGACCTGCTGACCAGGCGTCTCGCCGCCTCCGACGAGGTCAAGCGGGTCGTCGCCATCGACGAGCGCCGGGGCGAGGTCCCGGAGGCGCACTGGCACGTCCTCGACGTGCGCGATCCGGCCATCGCGGAGAAGCTGCGCGGCGCCGACGTCGTCGTGCACCTCGCCGTCGACCTCGACCTGGAGAGCGACCCCGCCGCCCGGACGGCCTACAACGTGCGCGGCACGCAGACCGTCCTGACCGCCGCCGCGGCCGCCGGGGTCCACCGGGTGGTGCTCTGCACCTCCTCGATGGTCTACGGCGCCCTGCCCGACAACGACGTCCCGCTCTCCGAGGACGCCGAGCTGAAGGCCACGGCGGAGGCCACCGGCGTCGGCGACATGCTGGAGATCGAGCGCCTCGGCCGCCGGGCGCCCCGCGCGCACCCCGGCCTCAACGTCACGGTGGTCCGCCCGGCCGTCCTCGTCGGCGGCACGGACACGGCGCTGACCCGCTACTTCGAGTCGCCCCGGCTGCTCGTCGTCGCCGGTTCCCGGCCGACCTGGCAGTTCTGCCACGTCGAGGACCTGGTGAGCGCCCTGGAGTACGCGGCCCTGGAGAAGGTCGACGGCGAGTTCGCGGTCGGCTGCGAGGGCTGGCTGGAGCAGGAGGAGGTCGAGGAGCTCTCCGGGATCCGGCGCATGGAGCTGCCCTCCGCCGTCGCCCTCGGCACGGCGGCCCGCCTCCACCGGATCGGTCTGACCCCGTCCCCGGCGGGCGACCTCGCGTACACCATGCACCCCTGGGTGGTGAGCGTCGGACGGCTGCACGACGCCGGCTGGCGGCCGAAGTGGACGAACGAGGAGGTCCTCACCGCGCTCCTGGAGGAGGTCGAGGGCCGCCACACGGTCGCGGGCCGCCGCCTGGGCCGCAAGGACGCGACGGCGGCCGGCGCGGCCGGCGCGACGGTGGCGCTGCTCGGCACGGCGGCGCTCGTACGGCAGATGCGCAAGCGGCGAGGGATCTGACCCGCGCCCGGGAGGCGGCTCCCGGCGGACCGCCCGTAGCGGGAGGCGGCCCCCCGGTGGCCCGCCCGCGCCCGGGACACGGCCCTCCGGCGGACGCGCCGGACACGCCCCTCCGGCGGGCGCGTCAGGGACACGGCCTTCCGGCGGACTGTAGGACCCTCCTACGGAGGGTCCGGAGCGCCGGTCGAAACCGCTATTCCGGGTTGTCGGCGATGTACGGCACGATGGGCTCATGGCACTGACGTCTGACCACCCTGGCGAGCGGGCCGCGGCCGACCCCATCAAGCTCCTCGCGATCCGGGAGGCCCCGCTCTCCGTCGACGAGGTCTTCCGGGCCGTCGGGGACGACGCCTCCGGCGGCACGACCCTCTTCGTCGGCACCGTGCGCAACCACGACGGCGGCGCGGACGTCGACGGGCTCGGCTACTCCTGCCACCCCTCGGCCGGGGCGGAGCTGCGCCGCGTCGCCGAGAAGGTCGTCGCGAACCACCCGGTCCGCGCCCTGGCCGCGGTCCACCGCGTGGGCGACCTGCGCGTCGGCGACATCGCGGTCGTCGTGGCCGTCTCCTGCCCCCACCGCGCGGAGGCCTTCGAGGCCTGCCGCATGCTGATCGACGACCTCAAGCACGAAGTACCCATTTGGAAGCGCCAGACCTTCTCGGACGGAACCGAGGAGTGGGTGGGTTCCTGCTAGGGAGGACCGGGAAGCAAGGCGACGCGCCGACGCGCCGTAGCCGAACGCCCGATTTGCGTAACCGACCCCCGCGCGCGAGCGTTGACGACACGGATGAAACAGTCTGCTGATCAACTCACTGGGGATGGGAGGTCGGGATGGCAGCGCTGGCCTGGTTGCTGATTCCGCTTTTCGCAGTCGTCGGCGCGGCGATATGGGGAAGCTGGGCTTCGAGGAGCAAGACCATAGGCGACGTGGCCGAGCTCGCCGGCTACGCCCGCTTCCGGGACGCGATGGAACGCGCCCACTCCACGCCCTCCGATTCCGCCCGCCACGAGCGCGAGGACTTCGCCCGCCCCGAGCGTGAGGACTCCGCTCGCCACGAGCGCGAACCGGCCGCGGCCGCCGCCGTCACCTCGTCCTCCTCCGGCTGACGGGGGCCTCCCCGTACGGACCCGCCCCGGGGGTGTGTCCACAGGCGAGTCCCGTACTGTCGTTCCATGCCACGCCGCACCGCGACGATGCTCGCCTCCACCCTGGTCCTGATCTGCCTGCTCATCGCCGGCGTTCTGATCCCGGTGCCGTACGCGGAGATGAGCCCCGGACCGACGGTCAACACCCTCGGCGAGGCCAGGGGGGAGCCGGTCCTCCGGATCTCCGGCCGCAAGACGTACCCGACCGACGGCCACCTCAACATGACGACGGTCCGGGTCACCGGCGCGGACTACCGGATGAACGCCGTCGAGGCCGTCTACGGATGGCTCGCCCACGACAACGTGGTGGTGCCGCACGACACGCTCTACCCGGACGGCAAGACCGAGGAGCAGTCGAGCCAGGAGAACGCCGAGGAGTTCAGCCAGTCCCAGGAGAGCGCGAAGGTGGCGGCCCTCGGCGAGCTGGGCATCCCGGTGGTCTCCCGGGTCGTCGTCGCCACGGTGGTCAAGGGCGCCCCGGCCGAGGGCAGGCTGCACGCCGGAGACGTGATCAGGGCCGTCGACGGCGTGCCGATCGCCGAACAGAGCGACGTCGCCGCGCAGGTGACGAAGCGGAAGCCCGGCCAGGACGTCGAGTTCACCATCGTCCCCGCCAAGGAGGCGGCCGCCGCCGAGAAGGCGGGCAAGGAGCCGACCGCCACCCGGAAGGTGGTCATCAGGACCACCACCTCCGAGGAGGGCGACCGGGCCGTCGTCGGCATCCAGGCCGGCACCGACCACGTCTTCCCGTTCACGATCGACATCAACCTGGCCGACGTCGGCGGCCCCAGCGCCGGACTGATGTTCGCGCTCGGCATCATCGACAAGCTCACCCCGGAGAGCCTCACGGGCGGCCGGTTCGTGGCCGGCACCGGCACCATCGACGACAAGGGGAAGGTCGGCCCGATCGGCGGCATCGAGATGAAGCTCGTCGGCGCGCGCAACGCGGGCGCCGAGTACTTCCTCACCCCGGCCGACAACTGCGCCACGGCCGCCTCCGACATCCCCGACGGACTCACGCTCGTCAAGGTCGACACCATCGACGACGCCACGAAGTCCCTGGAGAAGCTCCGCGAGGGCGACACGGCGTCCCTGCCGAGCTGCTCCAATGGCTGAGCCCCGGGACGCGCGCGGACACGGGACGCGGGCACGGGCAGACACGAAGGGCGGCACCCCGACCGGGGGCGCCGCCCTTCTCCGTACGGACGGGCCCTCAGCCCTCGAAGGTGGCCGCGAGCGCCTCGGCGAGCCCCGGCACCAGGTCCGGGCCCGTCAGGACCTCGGTCGCCGAGTCCTTCTCGCGCAGCCGGATCGCCGCCTCGCGCGCGCCGCTCCGCAGCACCGCCACGGTCATCCGGACCTCCTGGCGGTCCGGGTGCCCGGCGACCCACTTGGCGAGCTGCTTCTCGCTCAGCCCCTGCGGCACCTGGGCCTCCGCCGACGGGGGCAGCATGAGCCGCTCCACCGTCATGGCGCAGCCGGCGACGGCGTCGGGCCAGGCGATCGTGCCGAGGAACTCGTCGAGCGGCTTCCCGCGCGGCAGCTTGTCCTGCTCGATCGGTGTGTAGGAGGCGGCGTCGTCGCCCAGGCCGAGCTGGGAGGCGAGCCTGGGCTCCCGGGCGCGCAGCCGGGCGGTGTCGACCAGGGCGAACAGGCGGGCGGGCTGGTCCCAGCCGAGGCCCGACGCGTAGGTGTCGATCTCGAGCACCGCGCGGGTGAGGGGGCTCGCGGCCATCGCCGGGCCGGAGGGGGAAACGTTGGACATGACCAACATCCTGCCTCCTCTTCCCCCGAAGCCGGGAACTAGGTAAAGCCTCGGTAAGTTGCATCAGTGGGCCCTACGATCGCGGGGCCTGCTTTCAGACCCATCAGCACGCGTCGACACGCTCGACACCGAGACGCATCAACACCGAGGGGCGCACGTTGGCTTTCCAGATGCCGGACCGCGGCGGAGGCCCGTCAGGGCCAAGGATGAGAGTCGGCCGGCCGTCCCGGCGGGCCCGTACCCTGCTCATGACACTCGGGGTCCTGGCCGTGCTGGCCATGGCCTTCGTGATGTTCGCCGGGTTCTGGACGGACTGGCTCTGGTACCGCTCGGTCGATTACTCGTCCGTGTTCACCACCACCCTGTGGACCAAGATCGGCCTCTTCGCGGTCTTCGGCCTCCTGATGGGGCTCGCCGTCGGCTTCAACATCTGGCTGGCGCACCGGCTGCGGCCGCCGCTCAGCGCGATGTCGCTGGAGCAGCAGAGCCTCGACCGGTACCGGATGGGCCTCGCGCCCTTCAAGAAGTGGGTGCTGCTCGCGGTCACGGCCCTGGTGGCCCTGATCGCCGGCGCCTCCGCCTCCGGCCAGTGGCGCACCTGGCTGATGTGGATCAACGGCGTGAAGTTCGGCCAGAAGGACCCGCAGTTCGGGCTCGACGTGGCGTTCTACGCCTTCGACCTTCCCTGGTACCGCTTCCTCCTCGCGTTCGGCTTCGCCGCCGCCGTCCTGTCGCTGATCGCCGCCGCGCTCACGCACTACCTGTACGGCGGACTGCGGGTCACCAGCCCGGGCGCCCGCGCCACCGCCGCCGCCACGGGCCACCTCTCGGTGCTCCTCGGCGTCTTCGTGTCGCTGAAGGCCGTGGCGTACTGGCTCGACCGGTACGGCCTGGCCGTGAAGTCCAGCGACTTCAAGGCCACCGGCAACTGGACGGGCCTGCGGTACGTCGACGCCAACGCGTACCTGCCGGCGAAGACCATCCTCTTCTGCATCGCCGCGATCTGCGCCGTGCTGTTCTTCGCGACGCTCTGGCGCCGCACCTGGCAGCTCCCGGTGATCGGCTTCGGCCTGATGGTGCTCTCCGCCGTCCTGATCGGCGGCCTGTACCCGGCCATCGTGCAGAAGTTCCAGGTCCAGCCGAACGAGCAGGCCAAGGAAGCGCCGTACATCCAGAAGAACATCGACGCGACCCGCAAGGCGTACGCGATCGACGGGACGAAGCCCGAGAACTACTCGGGCAAGTCGACGGTCAAGGACAAAGACAAGCTGCGGGCCGACGCCGACACGGCGGCCAGCTACCGCCTCCTCGACCCGAACATCGTCTCGCCCACGTTCCAGCAGCTGGAGCAGAAGCGGAAGTACTACCAGTTCCCGACCACCCTGGACGTGGACCGCTACCAGGGCAAGGACACCGTCATCGGTCTCCGCGAGCTCAACATCCGCGGCATCCCGAAGCGGAACTGGATCAACGACCACTTCACCTACACCCACGGCTACGGCGCGATCATGGCCACGGGCACGCAGACCGACGCCAACGGCTCCCCGGTCTTCACCGAGTCCGGCCTGCCGACCACCGGCCAGCTCCCGAAGTACGAGCAGCGGATCTACTACGGCGAGAAGACCGACCAGTACTCGATCGTGGGCGGGCCCCAGCGGGAGCTCGACTACGAGGAGAACGGCGAGAAGACCACCAGCTACAAGGAGAAGAGCGGCGTCAGCCTCTCCAGCACCTTCAACCGCGCCGCGTACGCGGTGGCCTTCAGCGAGCCGCAGATCCTCTACTCGGGGGCCATCGGCGACGGCTCGCGGATCCTCTACAACCGCACGCCCAAGGACCGCGTCGAGGCGGTCGCGCCCTGGCTGACCATCGACGGCGACGCCTACCCGGCGGTCGTCGGCGGCCGGATCCAGTGGATCATCGACGCGTACACGACGACGAACGGCTACCCGTACGCCTCGCGCACCACGCTCGGCGACACCACGGCCGACTCGCTGACCGTCGGCAACCAGCAGCGCACGGTCGTCGCCCAGCAGAACCAGGTCAACTACATCCGCAACTCGGTGAAGGCCACCGTCGACGCCTACGACGGCACGGTGAAGCTGTACCAGTGGGACACCGAGGACCCGGTCCTGAAGACCTGGATGAAGGCGTTCCCGGACACGGTCGAGCCGAAGTCCGAGATCAAGGGCGACCTCCTGGAGCACCTGCGCTACCCGCAGGACATGTTCAAGGTCCAGCGCGAGCTGCTGACCCGCTACCACGTCACCGACCCCGCGCAGTTCTACAGCGGCTCGGACGCCTGGCAGGTGCCGGACGACCCGACCAACAAGGACGGCAACGCGGTCCCGCCGTACTACCTGAGCATGAAGATGCCCGGGGACGCGGCGCAGCGCTTCTCGCTGACGACGACGTTCACGCCGAACGGGCGGCCCAACCTGGGCGGCTTCATGGCGGTCGACGCCGACGCCACCAGCAAGGAGTACGGCCGGATGAGACTGCTGAGGGTCACCCAGGACGTGCCGGGCCCGGCCCAGGTGCAGAGCAAGCTCAACGGCCTGCCGTCGGTGGCCCAGTTCGTCCGGGACCTGAAGGGCGCCGACTCCGACATCCAGTACGGCAACCTGCTGACGGTGCCGCTCGACGGCGGGTTCCTGTACGTGGAACCGGTGTACGCCCAGGGGCGGAACGCGCTCTACCCGCTCCTGAAGAAGGTCGCGGTGTCCTACGTGGACGCGGACCAGCCCGCGGGTGACACGACCAAGGACACCACGGTGTTCGAGGACAACCTCACCAAGGCGCTCAACGCGGTCTTCGGGGTGGACGCGCCGACGCAGCCGACGCCGGAGCAGCCGACGCCGGAGCAGCCGGGCACCACGCCTCCGCCGCCGGCGTCGAACGACGACGCGCTGAAGCAGGCGATCGCCGACGCCCAGAAGGCGTACGACGCGGGCGAGGCGGCCCTCCAGAAGGGCGACTGGACCGCGTACGGCAAGGCGCAGGAGGAGTTGCAGGCGGCCCTCCAGAAGGCCGCCGACGCCGGGGCGAAGCTCAAGGCCCCGGGAGCAGGCGGCTGACCTGAGGTTTTCCACCTCCGCGTCGTGATACTGTTACGTCACCGACGCGGGGTGGAGCAGCTCGGTAGCTCGCTGGGCTCATAACCCAGAGGTCGCAGGTTCAAATCCTGTCCCCGCTACTCTGTGGCAAACGAGGGCCCGGATCCATAAGGATCCGGGCCCTCGTCGTGTGTCGACGTGTCAGGGGGTACCGAAGAGCGGTAGGGAAGGGGCGAGTTGGCGTGAGTCGTGTTTGACTTGTCTCTCTGTGGGCATGTCGACAAAACGCTGAGTGACCTCACTGGCTGCGGTTTACCAGGTGTGCTCGGGTGGCGGGTGGTGCGACGATGGTATTTATGGGGGACAGGGCAACTCTGTTGGAGACAGGGCGGTTTGTGCAGCGGCACGCCAGGAACGCCGCGGACGAGATCATCGAGGCAGCGGGGGCCGTCGACGCGGTCCTCGGCACCACCGCCGAGACCGATGCCGTCACCGAGAACGAGACCGAGACGGAGGCCCGGCACCGCCGCGCCGCCGAGCGCGGCGACCTCGCCTCCATGAGCGCCCTCGGCGCGCTGCTGCTGCGCCGCGGCGACCTCGACGGCGCCGAGCCCCACCTGCGCGCCGCCACCGCCGAGGGGGACCGGGCCGCCGCCAACAACCTGGGCGTCCTGCTGCACCAGCGCGGATACGCCGACGAGGCCGCCGGCTGGTGGCGGGTCGCCGCCGTCGCCGGTTCCGCCCCCGCCGCCCACGCGCTCGGCCGCCACCACCGCGAGCGCGGCGACGAGCCCGCCGCCGAGTACTGGCTGCGCCAGGCCGCCGAGCAGGGCCACGCCCTCGGCGCGTACGCCCTCGCCGACCTCCTGGAGCACCGCGGCGACGTCGGCGCCGAGCGCTGGCTGCGCGCCGCCGCCGAGCAGGGCCACCGCGAGGCCGCCTACCGGCTCGCCATGGCCCTGGAGCGGCGGGCCACCGAGGCCCCCCGCGGCCCGCACGCCACCGGGACCCGCCTCCCGGTCCCCGGGGCCGCCAGGAGCGCCGCCGGCGCGGCTCCCGGGGCCCTGCTGCCCGACGGCCCCCCGGCCGCCGAGCCCGTGGGCGAACTCGCCGAGGCCGAGCAGTGGTTCCGGCAGGCCGCCGCGCGCGGCCACCGGCGGGCCGCGCTCCACCTCGGCGCCATCCTGGAGCAGCGCGGCGAGCTCAAGGAGGCCGGCCGCTGGTACCTCAGCTCCGCCAAGGAGGGCGAGGCCAGGGCCGCCTGCGCGCTCGGCTTCCTGCTCCGCGACGCGGGCGACGAGGAGAGCGCCGCCGTGTGGTGGCTGCGGGCCGCCCAGGACGGCGACGGCAACGCCGCCAACGCCCTGGGGGCCCTGCACGCGGCCCGGGGCGAGCAGCAGACCGCCGAGCGCTGGTACCGGGCCGCCATGGACGCCGGCGACGTCAACGGCGCCTACAACCTCGGGCTGCTCTGCGCCGCCCAGGACCGCATCCCGCAGGCCGAGCAGTGGTACCGGCGGGCCGCCTACGCGGGCCACCGCGAGGCCGCCAACGCGCTCGCCGTGCTGCTCCTCCAGGCCGGCGACGCCAACGGCGCCGAGCCGTGGTTCTCCAAGGCCGCCGAGGCCGGCAGCGTGGACGCCGCCTTCAACCTGGGCATCCTGCACGCCGGGCGCGACGACGACCGCACGGCCCTCGTCTGGTACGAGCGGGCCGCCGCCGCCGGGCACACCGAGGCCGCCCTCCAGGTCGGCATCGCCGCCCTGCGCGACGGCGACGAGCAGACCGCCGAGCGGCACCTGCGGTGCGCGGCGGGCGGCGGCAGCGCCGAGGCCGCCTTCCGGCTCGCCTCGGTGCTCGACGCGCGCCGCCCCGAGCCCGGCCCCGCCGTGCTCGGTGCGCCCCGCGAGGAGAAGAGCGAGTGCGAGGAGTGGTACGAGCGGGCCGCCCGGCAGGGCCACCGGCGCGCCCAGGTGCGGGTCGGGATGCTCGCCGCCGCGCGCGGCGACCTGGCCGAGGCCGACCGCTGGTACCGCGAGGCCGCCGAGGCCGGCAGCCGCAACGGCGCCTTCAACCTGGGGCTGCTGCTGGCCCGCGAGGGCAGCGAGCGCGAGGCCTCCCTCTGGTGGACCCGGGCCGCCCGGGCCGGCCACGGCCGCGCCGCGCTCCGGCTCGCGCTGCTCGCGGCGCGCCGGGGCGAGCTCACCGAGGGGCGCCGCTGGTGCGCCCGCGCGGTGGAGCTGGGCCCGGCGGAGGTCGCCGAGCGGGCGGCGCGGCTGAGCGAGGCGCTGCACCAGGAGCTGACGGCGTGACGGACGGGCCGGGGGCGCCGGGCGTTAACGGATTTGCACCGGTGACGGAAGACCCGTAAGGTTGGGTTCACCGACGCGGGGTGGAGCAGCTCGGTAGCTCGCTGGGCTCATAACCCAGAGGTCGCAGGTTCAAATCCTGTCCCCGCTACTCAGTGGCACGAAGGCCCGGATCCTCTTGGATCCGGGCCTTCGTCGTTCCGGCGTGTGCGGGAGCACGCGTGGAAAGGGCCCCCTCCGGAGCGGGGGCCCTCGTCCGTGCGAGTCTCAGGCCGTCGTCGCGCAGCTCGGGCAGACGCCCCGGTACGTGACCTCGACCTCGGAGATCGTGAAGCCGAAGCGCTCGCTGTCCGGCAGGTCCGCCAGCGGGTCGCCGCCCGGGTGCACGTCGCGGATCGCGCCGCACCGGCCGCAGACCAGGTGCTGGTGCGGACGGTGGGCGTTCGGGTCGTACCGCTTGGCGCGCCCGTCGGTGGCCACCTCGATGACCTCGCCGAGGGTGACCATCTCGCCCAGCGTGTTGTAGACGGTCGCGCGCGAGATCTCGGGCAGCCGCGTCACGGCGCGCGCGTGGACCTCGTCGGCGGTCAGGTGCACGTGGTCCCCGTCGAGCACTTCGGCCACGACGCGCCGCTGCGCGGTCATGCGCCAGCCGCGTCCGCGCAGGCGTTCCAACAGGTCGCTCATGAGGGCCAGCCTAACAGTCGGGGACAAGATCCCGAACAAAGTGTGACTTTGGAGACTGGATTGACTTGGACTTTGTCCAAGGTAGGATCATGCACGGCCTTGGCCGGAATTCGGGGGTGGACCGCACCGGTAGCGACGACTTCGGACGGGCGGTCGACGCCTTCCGCGAGGCGGACGGAGACTTCGGCGAGCGGCTGGGGGCCGCGGTCCAGGCCCTGCGCGGCCGACGGCCGCCTGCCGAGGAGAGGGGGGCCGGGCCCCGCCCGTACGGATACGGGCGGGGCCCGGCCCTCCCGCGCGTGCTCAGGCGGCGGCGCTGTGCACCGGGATCCAGCAGCGGACGATGTCGCGTACGGAGACGATGCCGACCGGCCCGTTGTCGTCGAGGACGACCAGGTGGCGGAAGCCGCCGCGGGTCATCGCCTCGGCCGCCTCCGCCAGGGTCCAGGTGGGCGCGGCGAAGACGACGTCCCGGGTGGTGTGGGCGTCGGCGGTCTCGTGGTCGGGGTTCCGGTCGGCGCCGACGGCGTCGAGGATGTCGCGCTCGGTGAGGATGCCGAAGCCGCCGGCATCGCTGTCCTGGACGACGGCGGCGCCGACGCGGCGCGCCGACATCAGCCTCGCCGCCTGGCGGAGGGTGTGGGCCGGGCCGATGGTCAGGATCACGGGGCTCATGGCGTCGCGGACGAGCATGGAAGGGACCACCTCCTGTTCGAGAACTTTTTCACAAGTTCACAAGTGGGGGGAGTCTCAGAGTGGCACCGGGGGAGGGGGCCGACAAGGGGGCGCGCGAGGCGTCTCCGGGAGCGCGGGCGGCGCCCGGGGCGCCGGAGCGGAGCGGGGCCGGGAGGCGACGGCGGCCTTCCCGGGGCGCCGAGGTATCGGGAGACGGCGGCGGCCTTCCCGGGGCGCCAGGGCGGCTGGGGTGTCGGGAGGCGGCGGCGGCCTTCCCGGGGCGCCGAGGCGGCTGGGGTGTCGGGAGGCGGCGGTGGCCTTCCCGAGGTGTCGGGGCGGGGCCGCGCCGGATGCCGGGGCGCCCAAAGCGGAGCCGCGCCGGGTGCCGGGGTGCTCGCCCTCCCGGGCGCCCGGGTGTCGAGTGCCCGGCGGCGGATCCCGGGTGCCGGGCGGCGGTCGTCCTCACCGCCCCCGGCGCCGGGCCCGTTTCAGGAGGTGCCCTCCTCGGGGTCCCGCTGGTTCAGGTACGAGAGCAGCTCGCCGTGGAGCAGCCCGTTGGACGCCGCCGCGTTCCCGCTGTGCGGCCCGTGCCGCCCGTCCAGGCCCGTGTACGTGCCGCCGGCCTCCTGGACCACGATCGACACCGCCGCCATGTCCCACAGCGACAGCTCCGGCTCCGCGCAGAGGTCCACGGAGCCCTCCGCGACCATCATGTACGGCCAGAAGTCGCCGTACGCCCGCGTCCGCCAGCACGCGCGCGTGAGGTCGAGGAAGCCGTCGAGGCGGCCCCGCTCCTCCCAGCCGCTCAGCGAGGAGTACGCGAACGAGGCGTCTGCCAGGGAGGAGACCTTCGAGACCCCGATCCGGGTCGCCGAGGCCAGGCTGCGGCCCGTGTACGCCCCGGCGCCCTTCGCCGCCCACCAGCGGCGGCCGAGCGCCGGGGCCGACACCACGCCCACCACCGGCTGGAACCCGGTCTCCCCGGCCTCCATCAGCGCGATCAGGGTCGCCCAGACCGGCACCCCGCGCACGTAGTTCTTCGTCCCGTCGATCGGGTCGATCACCCAGCGGCGCGGGCCCGAGCCCTCCACGCCGTACTCCTCGCCCAGGATCGCGTCGCGCGGCCTGGCCCGCTGGAGCTGACCGCGGATCAGCTCCTCCGCCGCCTTGTCGGCCTCGCTCACCGGAGTCATGTCCGGCTTCGTCTCGACCTTCAGGTCGAGCGCCTGGAAGCGGTCCATGGTGGCCGCGTCGGCGGCGTCGGCGAGGACGTGGGCGAGGCGCAGGTCATCGTGGTAATCGGCCATGGTCGGCACTCTATCCCCGGGCGCTTCCGGCCGGACGAACCGTCCACCGCGGCCCCGGGCTCCTTGACAGGACGGGGGAGCCTGTCGACGCTGTGTACGGGCCCGCGCACGGAGCGTGCCGGTCCCCGCATCGACACGTACGGCCCGGGAGGCGCCGATGCCGACTGCCCGCGAGGCCCTGCTCGACGCGGCGCTCGCCGCGCTCGCGCACCGGCCCTGGTCCGCCGTGCGGATGGCCGACCTCGCCACCGCCGCCCGGGTCTCCCGGCAGACCCTCTACAACGAGTTCGGCAGCAAGGACGGGCTCGCCCGCGCGCTCGTGCGCAGGGAGGCCGACGCCTACCTCCAGGGCGTGCGCGAGCTGCTCGCCGCCCCGGGGCCGCCCGCCCGGACCCTCGCCGCGCTCGCCGAGTGGATCGTGGCCCGGGTCGCGGCCCGGCCGGTCCTGCGGGCCCTGCTCACCGGGGCCTGGGACGCGCGGCTGCCGGCGCCCCGGCCGGCCGGGCCGGGGACCCGGCCCGCCGCCGTCCCCGCCCAGCGCCGCGCCGACGCCGGGCCGCCCGCGCCGGGGGAGCTGGTGGCGGCGACCGTGGCCTGCGCGGACGAGCGGTGGGCGGCCGGCTGCGAACTCGCCGTCAGGATCGCCCTCAGCCACGTCGTCGCGCCCCCCGTGCCGTGCGGGACGCCCGCGGGGGCCCGGAGGGCGGAAGGTCAGTGCGCGGAGCCGGAGAGCTGGAGCCCGATAACGCCCACGATCACCAGGGTGATCGAGACGATCTTGAGGGTGGAGACCACGTCGCCCAGGAAGACCATGCCGTAGATCGCGGTCCCGGCCGCGCCGATCCCCGTCCACACCGCGTACGCCGGACCCACGTCGAGCTTCCGCAGCGCCAGTGTGAGGAGGCCGAAGCTGCCGAGGGCGAAGGACGCGAAGGCGACCGTCGGCCACAGGCGCGTGAATCCGTGCGAGAGCTTGAGGCAGACCGCGAAGCCCGTTTCCAGGAACCCTGCCACCACCACCAGCAGCCACGCCATCGTCAGTGCCTCCCACGCCGTCGGTGACTGCTTCGTCGCACTGGGTGCGATTATGCACTTACCAGTACCGAACGGACATGAACGCGGACGGCTCAGTCGCCCTCGCGTCGCTCCCGGGTCGCCAGGAGCCGCCGCAGCGAGACGAGTCGCGCCGGATCGGCGTGCCCCTCCGCCACGTACGCGTCGAGGGCGCAGTCCGGCTCGTCGTGGCTGCACGCGCGCGGGCAGTTCTCCGTGCCTGGGACGAGGTCGGGGAAGGCGAGGATCACCCGGGACGGGTCGACGTGGTTCAGGCCGAAGGAGCGCACGCCCGGGGTGTCGATCACCCAGCCGCCCTCCGCGTCGTCGAGCGGCAGGGCGAGCGCCGAGGTCGTGGTGTGCCGGCCCCGGCCCGTGACCGCGTTCACCACACCGGTGGTGCGCCTCCGGTCCGGCGGCACCAGGGCGTTGACGAGGGTCGTCTTGCCGACGCCGGAGTGCCCCACGAACGCGGTGGTCCGGCCCTTGAGGTGCTCGTGCACCCGCTCGGCGGCGGCCCCGTCGACGAACTCGTCCCGGGTGGTCACCACATGGGGCACGCCGAGCGCCCCGTACATCTCCAGGAGCGCGTCCGGCGACGCCAGGTCCGACTTGGTGAGCACGAGCAGCGGGGAGAGGCCGCCGTCGTACGCGGCGACCAGGCAGCGGTCGATCAGCCGGGGCCGCGGCTCGGGGTCGGCGAGCGCGGTGACGATCGCCAGCTGGTCCGCGTTGGCGACGACCACCCGCTCGTACGGGTCGTCGTCGTCGGCCGTGCGCCGCAGCACCGAGGAGCGCTCCCCGATCCGCACGATCCGGGCCAGCGTGTCCTTCTCGCCGGAGAGGTCGCCGACGATCGAGACCCGGTCGCCGACCACGGCGGCCTTGCGGCCCAGCTCGCGCGCCTTCATCGCCGTCACGGTCCGTTCGCCGACCAGACAGGTCAGCCGGCCCCGGTCGACGGTGAGGACCATGCCCTCGACGGCGTCCTCGTGCTTCGGCCGGATGCTGGTCCGGGGACGGGTCCCCTTGCGGTTGGGCCGCTGGCGGATGTCGTCCTCGTCGGTGTGCTTGCCGTAGCGCCGCATCGCTCAGGCCCCGAGCATTTCGGTCCACATCGTCGGGAAGTCGGGCAAGGTCTTGGCCGTCGTCGCCACGTCCTCGATCTCCACGCCCGCGACCGCCAGGCCGATGACCGCGCCCGCCGTGGCCATCCGGTGGTCGTGGTACGTGCGGAAGACGCCGCCGTGCAGCGGGCGCGGGCGGATGTGCAGACCGTCCTCGGTCTCCGTCACGTCCCCGCCCAGCTCGTTGATCTCCTTGGTGAGCGCCGCGAGCCGGTCCGTCTCGTGCAGCCGCAGATGGGCGACGCCGCGCAGGGTGGAGGGGGAGTCGGCGAGGGCCGCGACCGCCGCGATGCCCGGGGTCAGCTCGCCGACCTCGCCGAGGTCGACGTCGATGCCGTGGATCCGGCCCGTGCCGGTGAAGGTCAGGCCCTCGTCCGTCAGCTCGCAGGAACCACCCATCCCGGTGAAGATCTCCCGCAGCGCGTCACCGGGCTGGGTGGTGCGCGCGGGCCAGTCCCGGACCGTCACCCGGCCGCCGGTCACCAGGGCGGCGGCCAGGAACGGCTGGGCGTTCGACAGGTCCGGCTCGACCACCAGGTCCCGGCCGCGCAGCGCGGACGGCGCCACCCGCCACACGTCCGGCTCGCCGCCGTGCTCCGGCTCGTCGACCCGGGCGCCGACCGCGCGCAGCATGTCGACCGTCATCCGGATGTGCGGCATCGAGGGCAGCCGCGACCCCACGTGCCGCACCTCGACGCCCTGGTTGAAGCGGGCCGCGGAGAGCAGCAGGGCACTGACGAACTGGGAGGAGGAGGAGGCGTCGATCTCGACCGTGCCGCCGTCCAGGCCCCCGACGCCGTGCACGGTCATCGGCAGCGCGCCCCGGCCCTCGTCGTCGACCCGGGCGCCGAGCGCGCGCAGCGCGTCGATCACGCCGTGCAGCGGACGCTCGTGGGAGCGCGGGTCGCCGTCGAAGCGCACCGGGCCCTCGGCCAGCGCCGCGACCGGCGGCAGGAAGCGCATGACCGTGCCCGCGTTGCCGACGTCGACGGCCGCGGGGCCGCGCAGCGGCGCGGGGATGATCCGCCAGGCCTCGCCGGTCCCGTCCGGGCCCACCCCCTCCTCGATCCGCACGCCGAGGGTGCGGAGCGCCTCGGCCATCAGGAGGGTGTCCCGGGAGCGCAGCGGGCGGCGCAGCCAGCCGGGCTCGGCGGCGAGCGCGGCGAGGACCAGGGCGCGGTTGGTGACCGACTTCGACCCGGGCACGGTGACGGTCGCGTCGACGGCGCCACGCGCGTACGGAGCGGGCCAGAGGTCGGTGGACGGGTCGGTGTGCGGGGAAGCTGCTGCGGTCATGCCCTCACTGTACGGGGGCGTCAGAAGCGCAGGAGCCAGCGCCCGCCGCCGATCAGGCAGCAGATCGAGACCGTGTGGAAGAAGACCAGCCACACCCCCGCGGGCACGTGGGTGAGGCGCGCGAGCTGGTCCGCGTCCGAGTCCGGGGTGCCGCCCCGGCGCCGCTTCGCCTGGAGCTCGAAGGCCGGCCGGACGCCGCCCAGGAGCAGGAACCAGACCGCCGCGCAGGCGAAGGCGCCCTGCACGTCGGGCCCGGTGAACAGGGCGACGAGGAGGAAGGCGGCGCCCGTCAGCAGGACGGTGAGGATCCCGTACGCGTTGCGGACCATCACGAGCAGCGCGAGGAGCAGGGCGGTCGCGGCCCACAGCAGCAGCGTGGTCCGGTGGGTGCCGATCAGGGCCGCGCCGCCGAGGCCGAGCAGCGGGGCCGCGGGGTAGCCGGCGGCCAGGGTGAGGACTATCCCCGGTCCGGTCGGGCGGCCCCGGGACACGGTCAGGCCGCTGGTGTCCGAGTGCAGCCGGATCGCTTCGAGGCGGCGGCCGGCGGCCAGCGCGACGATGCCGTGGCCGCCCTCGTGGGCGATGGTGATCGCGTTGCGGGCCGGCAGCCAGAGCCCGCGGAACACGACGAGGACCAGCGCGCAGCCGGCGGTGGCCCAGACGATCCACTCGTCCGGGGCGGGCTGGGTGCCGAGGATGTCGTTCATTCGGCGGAAGGCTCCTCGGTCGCGGGCGGGATCGTGGCAGTGTGGCACGTATGTGCGGACGGTTTGCATCGAGTCGACGGCCCGAGGACCTGGTGGAGGTCTTCGGGGTGGAGCAGTGGGAGCCCGAGGAGACCCTGGCCCCCGACTGGAACGTGGCCCCCACCAAACGGGTCTGGGCCGTTCTGGAGCGTCCCGTGAAGGACGCGGAATCCAAGGAGCCGGTTCGCCAGCTGCGCGCCCTGAAGTGGGGACTGGTCCCCTCCTGGTCGAAGAACCCCGACGGCGCCGCCCGGATGATCAACGCCCGGTCCGAGACCCTCCACGAGAAGCCCTCCTTCAAACGCGCCTTCGCCTCGCGCCGCTGCATCATTCCCGCCGACGGCTACTACGAATGGGTGACCGGGACGGCGGAGCGGGACCTGGAGGTGGAGGGGAAGAAGAAGCGGCCGCGCAAGCAGCCGTACTTCGTGACCCCGGCGGACGGCTCGGTCTTCGCGATGGCCGGGCTCTACGAGTTCTGGCGCGACCGGACCCTCCCGGACGACCACCCCTCCTCCTGGTGGGTCACCTGCTCGGTGATCACCACGGAGGCGGAGACCGGTCCGCTGGGCGTGGCCCCGGCCGAGGGGCCCCGCTCGCTCGCCGAGATCCACCCCCGGATGCCGCTGATGCTGACGGAGGACCGCTGGGACGCCTGGCTCTCCCCGGAGAACGGCGAGCTCGAAGAGCTGCGCGGACTGCTCGCCCCGCCGCCGGAGGGCCTGATGCGGGCCTACCCGGTGCCGACGGCCGTCAGCAACGTCCGCAACAACGGCCCCGAACTCCTGACGGAGCTGGAGGGCCCGGAGGAGGGGACGCTCTTCTGAACCGCCGTCCGCGCGGCAGGATGAGGACGTGACCGACGAAACGACCGACGACGCGACCGACGGAACGACGCGCCGCGAGACCGTCCCCACCGACGCCGGGGACGCCCGCGTCACCTGGTACGAGCCGGACGCCGGGACGGAGCCGTGGACCGTCCTCGCCCTCGGCCACGGCGCCGGCGGCGGGATCGAGGCCCGCGACCTGAGGGCCCTGGCCGGGGCGCTGCCCGCCCGGGGCGTGACCGTCGCCCTCGTCGAACAGCCCTGGCGGGTCGCCGGCAAGAGGCTCGCCCCCGCCCCGAAGACCCTCGACACCGCCTGGCGCGGCCTCTGGCCCGCCCTGACGAAGCCCGGTCTCCCCGTGGTCGCGGGCGGCCGCAGCGCCGGCGCCCGGGTCGCCTGCCGCACCGGCCGCGAACTCGGCGCGACGGCCGTCCTCGCGCTGAGCTTCCCGCTGCACCCGCCGGGCAGGCCCGAGAAGACCCGCGCCGACGAACTCCTCGGCACCGGTCTGCCCACCCTCGTGGTCCAGGGCGGCAACGACCCCTTCGGCCGCCCCGAGGAGTACCCGACCGGGCCCTACGGCCTCGTCGAGGTCCCGTACGGGGACCACGGCTTCGCCCTGCCCAAGCGCGCGCCCCTCGGCCCGGACGAGGCCCTCGGCCTCCTCGTGGACGGCGTCGCCGGATGGCTCGACGCCCTGCGCTGACGCCCCGTCCGCCTCCGGCCCGGCCCGTTCCCGGCCCGGGAATGCCGAGCCGGGGGCCGCTGTTGTTCGGTACGTCGTACGACAGCCAGGGAAGAGCAGGGAGAGGAAGTCCGTCGCATGGGTTCGACCATCTGCCCGGAGCGCGCGCAGGGCGCTGACCTCGACTGGACGGTGCTGCCCGCGCCCAAGGGCACCCCGATTCGGGCGGCGGGCGGAGCGGTTCCTCGTCTATCCTCCGAAACGAGCGGGTCCGCCCCCGGGCTCGCCGCCGCGCTGGAGGAGGTGGGTCCGGTCACTGGGACCGACACAGGGACCGACGACGGCCCCGAGGAGACGACCGAGGAGCGCAACGCGCGCTTCGAGCGGGACGCCCTCGGCTACCTCGACCAGATGTACTCGGCCGCCCTCCGCATGACGCGCAACCCCGCGGACGCGGAGGACCTGGTGCAGGAGACCTACGCCAAGGCGTACGGGTCCTTCCACCAGTTCCGCGAGGGCACCAACCTCAAGGCGTGGCTGTACCGCATCCTCACGAACACCTTCATCAACTCGTACCGCAAGAAGCAGCGCGAACCCCAGCGCAGCGCCGCCGAGGAGATCGAGGACTGGCAGCTCGCCCGCGCCGAGTCGCACATGTCGACCGGCCTGCGCTCCGCCGAGTCCCAGGCCCTCGACCACCTTCCCGACTCCGACGTGAAGGAAGCGCTGCAGGCGATCCCCGAGGAGTTCCGCATCGCCGTCTACCTCGCCGACGTCGAGGGCTTTGCGTACAAGGAGATCGCGGACATCATGGGGACGCCCATCGGTACGGTGATGTCCCGGCTGCACCGGGGCCGCCGCCAGCTGCGCGGCATGCTCGAGGACTACGCCCGCGACCGCGGGCTCGTTCCCGCGGGCGCCGGAGAGTCGTCGAACGATCTGAAAGGCTCGGGCTCATGAGCTGCGGAGAGCCGCACGAGACGGACTGCTCGGAGGTCCTGGACCACCTCTACGAGTTCCTCGACAACGAGATGCCCGACAGCGACTGCACCAAGTTCGAGGTGCACTTCGAGGAGTGCTCCCCGTGCCTGGAGAAGTACGGCCTGGAGCAGGCCGTGAAGAAGCTCGTCAAGCGCTGCTGCGGCAGTGACGACGTCCCCACCGACCTGAGGGCCAAGGTCATGGGCCGGATCGAGCTGATCCGGTCCGGCCTGCCGACGCCCGAGCAGGACGTCACGGCGAACGCGCCCGCGACGCCCGCCCCGCAGGAGTAGCACGCGCGGGAACGGCACGCGCGGGGATGACGCACCACCTCCCGGGGGTGACGCACCCCCCGGGGGTGACGCACCCCTCCCGCACCGACCGGAACGGAGGCCGCCGCGACGCGTTCGCGGCGGCCTCCGGCGTAAGTCGGGTTGTATCACTCGAAGGTGCTAATCGCTCCCGGCGCGCCGTCGCGGGCCGCCCGACTCGCTAGCGTGACGGGGATGACGGGTGTGAAGGTCGTCCCCCCGGCGGCCCGCGTGTACATCGGCTCCGCCCTGCTCGCCGCCGGCGCGTGCGTCCTGCCCGCGCTGTCGCGCCCCGGCGCGCCCTGGGGAACGACCGCGCTCCTCGCCGCCCTGTACGCGCTCTGCGAGCTGCCCGCCCGCCGCCGTCTCCCGGGCCGCGCGCCCGGCGGCTCCGTCCCCGTGGACACCGGCTCCTTCTTCCCCGTGCTCCTCGCCGCCGCGCTGCTCCTGCCGCCCGCCGCCGCCGCGCTCACCGCCGTGCCCGGCAGCCTCCTCGCCCGCGTCGGGGAACCCCCGGCCGGACCGCGCCGCGCCTGGCGGGCCGCCGCCACGGCCCTCGCCGTCTGGGCCGCCGCCCACACCGCCGGAGCCCTGGGCGGCCCGGCCGCCCTCGGGCGCGGCGGCACCGCCCCCGACCTCCCGTACGCGCTGCTGCCCGCCGGCGCCGCCGCCCTCGCCTTCTGCCTGGTCCTCACCGCCCTCGACGGCGGCATCCGCGCCACCGCCGACGGGGTGTCCCCGCGGGCCGCCTGGCGCGGGCTCCTCGGCCGGGCGCTCGCCCCGCACCTCGTGCACGGCCTCGCCGGGCTGATGATGGGCGTCCTGTGGCGCGGCAGCCACGGACCGGCCGCGGGGCTCTTCGTGCTCCTGCCCATGTACGTCTCCTGCTGGGCCTTCGCCCAGTACCACCGCGAGCGCGCCGCCCACCAGGCCACCATCCGCGCCCTCGTCCAGGCCGTCGACATCAAGGACCGCTACACCCGCGGCCACAGCGAGCGCGTCGGCCACGCCTCCGTCCTCATCGCCCGCGAACTCGGCATGCCCGAGGACCGGCTCGACGCCGTCCGCTTCGCCGGCATCCTGCACGACGTCGGCAAGCTGGGCGTGCCCACCCGGGTGCTCCGCAAGGACGGGCCCCTCACCCCCGAGGAGCGCCGGGTCATCGAGCTGCACCCCGAGTACGGGCACGAGATCGTCCGGGGCATCGGCTTCCTCGGCGAGGCGCGGACCGCGATCCTCCACCACCACGAGCGCATGGATGGCAGCGGCTACCCCTACGGGCTGCGCGGCGAGCAGATCCCCGAGTTCGCCCGGATGGTCGCCGTCGCCGACGCCTTCGACGCCATGACCTCCAACCGCTCCTACAGCCGCGCCCGGCCGGTCCCGGTCGCCGTCGCCGAACTGGAGCGGTGCGCCGGCACCCACTTCGACCCCCGGATGGTCGGCGCCCTCGTCCGGGCCCTGGACCGGCACGGCTGGCGGCCCGCCGTCACCGCCGACGAGCCCCCGCCCGGCGGGAACGTGCCCAAGGCCCGGGGCGCGTCCACCCCGTCCTCCACCCCGTCCGGGGAGCGCGCGTGAGGCCCGGCGTCCTCACCGTCGGCGCCGTCCGCACGGCCGCCCTGCTGCTCGGTCTCACCGCCCTCGGCTCCACACTCCGGCACGGGATCGACCGGCCCGGCACCGCCCTCGCCTTCGGCGCCCTCGTCGCCCTCGGCGCACTGGTCCGCCGGGGCGCTCCCGGCGAGCGGGAGCCCGCGCCGCTCGCCGCCGCCGGGGCCCTGGCGTACGCCCTGCTCGGCGAGAGCGCCGGGAGCCCCGCCACCCACGGCGTCCTCCAGACCGTCGCCGTCGCCACCGCCGCGGGCCTCGCCGGGGCCGCCCCCCACCTCGTCCGGGGCCGGGGCCCGGGCCCCGACCACCTCGCCCGCCGCGTCCTCACCATCGGCTTCGCCGCGCTCTGCTTCCAGCCCCTCCGTCCCTCCGGCGCGGTCGTCCGCCACCTCGGCGAGGGCCCGCCGTACGTCCTCTCCCTCGGGCTCCTGCTCCTCCTCACCGCCCTGTGCGACGCCGTGCTCGCCGCCCTCCTGCTCCGCGCCCGTACGGGATTCCCCTACGGCCCCCTCCTCCGCGACGAGCTGCGCGCCCTTCTCGGCATCGGCTCCGCCGTCTGCGCCACCGGCGCCGTCATGGCCCTCGGCGTCGCCGCCGCCGGACCGTGGGCCCTGCCCGTGCTCGCCGTCCCGCTCCTGCTCACCCAGGTCTCCCACCGGCGCTACGAGGCCGTGCGGACCGTCAACCGGCAGACCATCGCCTCCCTCGCCCGGGCGACCGAGGTCGCCGGCTGCACCCCGCCCGGCCACGCCCGCCGGGTCGCCGCCCTCAGCACGGCCGTCGGACGCGAGCTGGGCCTCTCCGGGAACGAACTGACCGTCCTCGAACACGCGGCGCTCATGCACGACATCGGCCAACTCTCCCTCGTCGACCCGGTGGAGGGCGGCGCCACCGCCCTCCTGCCCGCCGAGGACCAGCGCCGGATCGCCCTCCTGGGCGGCGCGGTCGTCCGCAGGACCGGGGTCCCGCCGGCCGTCGCCGTGATCGTCGAGCGGCAGGCCGAGCCGTACCGCGAGCAGCCGCTGCCCGCCCGGATCGTCCGGACCGTGAACGCCTACGACGACCTGACGAGTACCGGACCGGGAACCGGGGCAGGAGGGGGTGCGGGCGCGGCGCTCGACGCCCTGGAGAGGCTCCGGCTCGGCACCGCCCGCGACCACCACCCGGACGTCGTCGAGTCCCTGGCCAGGGTCCTGGCCCGGGGCGGGGCCTCCGGGATGACCCCGGTCGTCCCTGGGTAACCCATGGGTAATGAGCGCGTGTCCGACCGGGCATGGTTGGATGCGAACAAGAGGGTGAAGCGACCGGCAGGCGGGAATCGTGAAGATCTTCGGGAAGGTACGGCATCGGCCCTCCGCCTCGTGGCGGCAGGCCACCGACCGCGCGTTCACGCTGATCGGCGACGGCCGGTACGAGGACGCGGGCGCGCTCCTCACGCGCGCGGCGGACCTGGAGCCCTGGCTCTCCGAGTCCTGGTTCAACCTGGCGCTGCTGCACAAGTTCCGCCACGACTGGGAGCAGGCCCGGGCCGCCGGACTGCGCGCGGTCGCCCTGCTCGACAAGGAGACCGGCGCTCCCGACTGGTGGAACGTCGGCATCGCCGCCACCGCGCTCCAGGACTGGCCGCTGGCCCGCCGCGCCTGGCAGGCGTACGGGCTGCGGGTGCCCGGGGCCGCCTCCGGCACGGGCGAGCCCGTCGGCATGGAGCTGGGCAGCGCCGCCGTCCGGCTCTCGCCCGAGGGCGAGGCCGAGGTCGTGTGGGGCCGCCGGCTCGACCCGGCACGGATAGAGGTGCTCTCCATCCCGCTGCCGTCCTCCGGGCGCCGCTGGGGCGAGGTCGTCCTCCACGACGGCGTGCCGAACGGCGAGCGCACCACCACCGCCGGGCCCTCCTACCCGGTCTTCGACGAGATCGAGCTGTGGGCCCCCTCGCCCGTCCCCACCTGGGTGGTCCTCCTGGAGGCCGCGACCGAGGCCGACCGGGACGCCCTGGAGCAGCTCGCCGCCGAGGCGGGCTTCGCCGCCGAGGACTGGTCGTCCTCCGTGCGGCTGCTCTGCCGCGCCTGCTCCGAGTCGACGATGCCGAGCGCCGAGGGCGAGGGCGAGCACTCCGACCCCCACGACCACAGCGAGCCGGGGCACCCCGGGCCGCTCGGCCACCGCTCGCCCGGCGAGCTGTGGGTGCCGGAGCGGGAGTGCGGCATCGCGGCCCCGGCCGGGCTCGTGCGCGGACTCCTCGACGGCTGGGTGGCGGACAGCCCGGACAGCCGCGAGTGGCGGGATCTCGAAGAGGTCTGCTGAGCGGCCCGCCCCTTCCCCGTAGGCTGTCCTCCGACGGAATCGGGTTTTCAGGAAGGCGCGGCCGGACATGGCGCAGCAGGAGACGGACGAGCAGACGCAGATCAACGACGGTTTCGTCGTGGACACGGAGGACTGCGAGGCGCGCGAGCTCGCCCACCGCGAGCGCGGCAAGGCCCGCCCGATCACGGTCGTCGGCAACCCGGTGCTGCACAAGGAGTGCAAGGACGTCACCGCGTTCGACGACGAGCTCGCGGCGCTGATCGACGACATGTTCGCCAGCCAGAAGGCCGCCGAGGGCGTGGGCCTGGCCGCGAACCAGATCGGCGTGGACCTCAAGGTCTTCGTCTACGACTGCCCGGACGACGAGGGCGTCCGCCACACCGGCGTCGTGATCAACCCGGTGCTCCAGGAGCTGCCGGCGGACCGCCGCGTCCTGGACGAGTCCAACGAGGGCTGCCTCTCCGTGCCGACCGCCTACGCCGAGCTGGCCCGCCCGGACTACGCCGAGGTCCACGGCCGCGACCCGCAGGGCAACCCGATCAAGGTGCGCGGCACCGGCTACTTCGCCCGCTGCCTCCAGCACGAGACGGACCACCTCTACGGCCGCCTCTACATCGACCGCCTCTCCAAGCGGGACCGCAAGGACGCCCTGCGCCAGATGGAGGAGGGCACCCCGCGCTACGAGACGGTCCCGAACGACTGATCCGCGCCTCTTCGTGCCCGTACGGCGCGGTGGACGGCCCAGCCGAACACCGCGCCGACCGCGTACCAGAACAGGTCCGGCGCGTTGAACGACGTGCCGAACACGAGCCGCGCGAGCGTGCTGTGCGCGGCCAGCTCCGCCGGGACGCCGCTCAGCTGGAACAGCTCCACGGCGCAGCTGAACCCGAGCGCGGTCCCTGCCGCCGCCCCTGCCTCGACGCGGGGTGCGAGGAGCACCACGAGGGTCATGACCAGCACCGTGTAAAGCGCGTCTCCCGCGTGCTCGGCGACGATCCCGGACCCCGTGGAACGGGCTCCGAGTCCCACGGCGACGACCACCAGGGCCGCACCGCCCGCCCGGAGGCGCGTCCGCATGCGATCGTCCGTGCCAGAGCCTGGCGTCATCGCTCCGTGCCTTTCTCGAAGTCGACCAGGACCTGAGAGGCCAGATCCACCCGCGCGCCGGACAGCAGGCCCCGGTCGAACCGCCACGGCACCCCCCGATGTCATCCGTTGCCGCGTCCCGCCTCGCGCACGTGGTGGTGCCCGCACGATACGGGTGCCGGATCCGCCGGAGCGGGGCATACGGCGAAGGGCCCCGCACTCCGGAGAGTGCGGGGCCCTTTCCCTTACGTGCTCAGAAGTCCTCGTCCAGGTCCACCGAGCCCTCGACCGCCACCTGGTAGGCGGACGGGCGGCGCTCGAAGAAGTTGGTCAGTTCCTGGACGCCCTGGAGCTCCATGAAGGAGAACGGGTTCTCCGAGCCGTACACCGGGGCGAAGCCGAGGCGCTGGAGGCGCTGGTCGGCGACGCACTGGAGGTACTCGCGCATCGACTCGGTGTTCATGCCCGGCAGGCCGTCGCCGCACAGGTCGCGGCCGAACTGGAGCTCCGCCTCCACGGCCTCCTTCAGCATGTCCGTGACCTGCTGCTGGAGCGCGTCGTCGAAGAGCTCCGGCTCCTCCTTGCGGACGGTGTCCACGACCTCGAAGGCGAAGTTCATGTGCATCGTCTCGTCGCGGAAGACCCAGTTGGTGCCGGTCGCCAGACCGTGCAGCAGGCCCCGGGACCGGAACCAGTACACGTACGCGAAGGCGCCGTAGAAGAACAGGCCCTCGATGCACGCGGCGAAGCAGATCAGGTTGAGCAGGAAGCGGCGGCGGTCGGCGGCCGTCTCCAGGCGCTCGATCTTCTCGACCGAGTCCATCCACTTGAAGCAGAACTGCGCCTTCTCGCGGATGGAGGGGATCTCCTCGACCGCGTCGAACGCGGCGGCGCGGTCGTCCGGGTCGGGCAGGTAGGTGTCGAGCAGCGTCAGGTAGAACTGGACGTGCACGGCCTCCTCGAAGAGCTGCCGGCTCAGGTAGAGCCGCGCCTCGGGGGAGTTGATGTGCTTGTACAGCGTCAGGACCAGGTTGTTCGAGACGATCGAGTCGCCCGTCGCGAAGAACGCGACCAGACGGCCGATCATGTGCTGCTCGGCCGGGGTCAGCTTGGCGAGGTCGGCGACGTCCGAGTGGAGGTCGACCTCCTCGACGGTCCAGGTGTTCTTGATCGCGTCCCGGTAGCGCTCGTAGAAGTCCGGGTAGCGCATGGGACGGAGGGTGAGTTCGAAGCCCGGGTCGAGCAGGTTCTTCTGTTCGGTGGAGCTCATTACTGGCAGGCCTCGCAGGACTCGGGGTTTTCCAGGGAGCAGGCGACCGCGTCGGGGTCGGCGACCTGCTGGACGGGGATCGGCGCGGCGGCGGCCGTCGACGCCTGGGCGGCGCGGGCGATCCGGGTGGCCGGGCGGGAGCGCAGGTAGTACGTCGTCTTGAGGCCCTGCTTCCAGGCGTACGCGTACATCGACGACAGCTTGCCGATGGTGGGCGTCTCCAGGAACAGGTTCAGCGACTGCGACTGGTCCAGGAACGGGGTGCGGGCGGCGGCCATGTCGATCAGGCCGCGCTGCGGGATCTCCCAGGCCGTGCGGTACAGCTCGCGCACCTCGGCCGGGACCCAGGTGAAGCCCTGCACCGAGCCGTTGGCGTCGCGCAGCGCCTCGCGGGTCTGCGCGTCCCAGACGCCGAGCCTCTTCAGCTCGTCGACCAGGTACGAGTTGACCTGGAGGAACTCGCCCGACAGCGTCTCGCGCTTGAACAGGTTGGAGACCTGCGGCTCGATGCACTCGTACACGCCGGCGATCGAGGCGATCGTCGCGGTCGGCGCGATGGCGAGGAGGAGGCTGTTGCGCATGCCGACGGCGGCGATCCGCTCGCGCAGCGCCGTCCAGCGCTCCGGCCAGTTCAGCTCCACGTCGTAGTGGTCGGGGTGCAGCACGCCCCGGGCGGCGCGGGTCTTCTCCCAGGCGGGGAGCGGGCCGTTGCGCTCGGCGAGGTCGGCGGAGGCCTCGTACGCGGCGAGCATGATCCGCTCGGCGATCCGGGTGGAGAGCGCCCGCGCCTCGGGGGAGTCGAAGGGCAGCTTCAGCTGGAAGAAGACGTCCTGGAGGCCCATGGCGCCCAGGCCGACCGGACGCCAGCGGGAGTTGGAGCGGCCCGCCTGCTCGGTCGGGTAGAAGTTGATGTCGACGACCCGGTCGAGGAAGGTGACGGCCGTGCGGACGGTCGCGTCCAGGCGCTCCCAGTCGATGTCCGAACCGGACACGAACGCGCCGAGGTTGACCGAGCCCAGGTTGCAGACCGCGGTCTCGCCGTCGTCCGTGACCTCCAGGATCTCCGTGCAGAGGTTGGAGGAGTGGACGGTGTGGCCGGGCTCGGCGGTCTGGTTGGCCGTCCGGTTCGAGGCGTCCTTGAAGGTCATCCAGCCGTTGCCGGTCTGGGCCAGGGTCCGCATCATCCGGCCGTACAGGTCGCGGGCCGGCATCGTCTTGCGGGCCAGGCCGGCCGCCTCGGCCCTGCGGTAGGCGGCGTCGAACTCCTCGCCCCACAGGTCGACGAGCTCGGGCACGTCCGAGGGGGAGAACAGCGACCACTCGGCGTCGGCGTTCACGCGGCGCATGAACTCGTCCGGGATCCAGTGCGCCAGGTTCAGGTTGTGCGTGCGGCGCTGGTCCTCGCCCGTGTTGTCGCGGAGCTCCAGGAACTCCTCGATGTCCGCGTGCCAGGTCTCCAGGTAGACGGCGGCGGCGCCCTTGCGGCGGCCGCCCTGGTTCACGGCGGCGACGGAGGCGTCCAGGGTCTTCAGGAACGGCACGATGCCGTTGGAGTGCCCGTTGGTGCCCCGGATCAGCGAACCGCGGGCGCGGATGCGGGAGTACGAGAGGCCGATGCCACCCGCGTGCTTCGAGAGGCGCGCGACCTGGTGGTAGCGGTCGTAGATGGAGTCCAGCTCGTCCTGCGGGGAGTCCAGGAGGTAGCAGGAGGACATCTGCGGGTGGCGGGTGCCGGAGTTGAAGAGCGTGGGGGAGGACGGCAGGTAGTCCAGCCGGCTCATCAGGCGGTACAGCGCGGCCACTTCGTCGAGCGCGCGGACGCTCTCGTCCTCGGCCAGGCCGCAGGCGACGCGCAGCATGAAGTGCTGCGGGGTCTCGATCACCTTGCGGGTGATCGGGTGGCGCAGCAGGTAGCGCGAGTAGAGGGTGCGCAGGCCGAAGTAGCCGAAGCGGTCGTCGCCGGCGCGGTCGATCGTGGCGTCGAGGCGGTCGGCGTGCAGCGCGACGAACTCGGCGGTGCGGTCGGCGATCAGGCCCTCGCGGTGGCCGACGGCGACCGAGGAGGAGAAGTCGACCGAGCCCTGGGAGGCGGCCTCGTCCGCGATGGTGACGGTGAGGAGCCGGGCGGCGAGCCGGGAGTACGCCGGGTCCTCGGCGATCAGGCCGGCGGCCGCCTCGGTGGCCAGCTCGCGCAGCTCCGCCTCGTCCGCGGCGGAGCTGCGGCCGCGGAGCGCGGCGGCGGCGACCCTGCCGGGGTCGGTGTCGGGGAGATCGGCGGTGAGGTCGGTCAGGGTCCGCAGCAGTACGGTCCCGGGGCCGTCGCTCTCGACCGCGGAAGCCTCGGCCGAAGCCGGATCGGCGGGCGCGATGGTCACGTGGGGGCTCTCCCTCGCTCGGCTCGGGGCCTCGGCGGGGGAGGGCGGACGGGCGGGCGTCCAGGCGTGACGCGCCGCGTCCACCGGCCCACTCCGCGAGGCCCGGACGTCTGTGGCACCCGGAACGGAAGGACCGGGTGCGCTGTCGGCAGGTGTTCGGACTCACCCCGGACGAAACCGCACGAAGCACACCGTTGCGGGACAGTTCCGGATTCGCGCCGGATTCCCCTGCGTCGACAGCGAGGACGAGCATACATGTGGGGGGCGCCGCTCATGGCACCCCCCACATGTTGTGTCGCCCCCTGGAAGGGACTTGGGCTCAGAACTCCAGGGAGTAGGTGCGCAGAGAGTGATCGGGGGAGGGCTCCCAGTCCCGGTGCGGGGTGCGGACGAAGCCCGTCCGCTCGTAGATCCGGTGCGCCGCGATCATCTCCGCGCCCGTCGAGAGCACGATCCGGGCGCACCCCGGGAGGGCCCGCGCCCGGTCGACACAGGCCCGTACGAGGGCCTCCCCGACGCCCCGGCCGCGGGCCTCCCGGGCGACCGCGAGCATCCGGAACTCGGCCTCGCCGGCCACCGCGATGTCGGCCCACGGGGTGCCGCCCCGGGCGAAGGTCACCCCGCCGACGATCCGCCCCGCCGCGTCCCCGGTGTCCTCCGCGACGAGGACCTCGCTCTCGCGGGCCCGCCGCTCCGTGTCCCGCAGCACGGCCAGGTAGGAGTCCTCGGCACCGTACTTCAGCAGTCCGTCGTCCAGATAGGTGCGCCCGGTCAGTTCGCCGAGCACCTCGTACTCCTCGGGCCGTACCGCCCTGATCGTGAAGTCCATGGGGGAAGTGTGCACACCGGGGACGCGCCGGGGCCCGGGGCCTCCTGGTGGAGGTCCCGGGCCCTTTCGGCGCTGCCGGTGTCAGTGGGTGGGCGTGGTGGCCTTCTCCATCTCGACCCGGACGCCGGGGTCGCCGGCGTCGGCCGTGTAGTCCGACGGAGAGGTCTCGTCGACGCCCTCGGGGGCCTTGAGGGCCTTGAGGACGAAGGTGAGGACCACGGTGACCACGACGTTGAGGACGAAGGCGGTGAGGCCGATGTAGCCGATCTCGCCGATGCCCGGGATCTCGGCGGAGGAGCCGCCGAAGTGCTTCTGGGTCGGGCTGGCGACGCCGTAGGCGGCGACCGTGCCGTAGACCATGCCGACGGCCCAGCCCGCGAGCAGCGCCCAGCGGTGGAACCAGCGGGTGAACAGGCCGCCCACCAGGGCCGGGAAGGTCTGGAGGATCCAGATGCCGCCGAGCAGCTGGAAGTTGATCGCGACCGTCTTGTCCATGGTGAGGACGAAGGCGAGCGCGCCGACCTTCACCAGGAGCGAGACGATCTTGGAGACCTTGGTCTCCTGCGCCGGAGTGGCGTCCGGCTTGATGAAGTCCTTGTAGATGTTCCTGGTGAAGAGGTTGGCCGCGGCGATCGACATGATCGCGGCCGGGACGAGCGCGCCGATGCCGATCGCGGCGAACGCGACGCCCGCGAACCAGTCCGGGAACATGGTCTCGAAGAGCTGCGGAATGGCGAGCTGGCCGTTCTTCACCTGGATCCCGGCGGCGATCGCCATGAAGCCGAGCAGCGCGAGCAGGCCCAGCATCAGCGAGTACAGTGGCAGGATCGTGGTGTTGCGGCGGATGACCTCGCGGCTCCGGGACGACAGCGTCGCCGTGATGGAGTGCGGGTACATGAAGAGCGCGAGCGCGGAGCCGAGCGCGAGCGTCGCGTACGTCCACTGGCCGGCCTCGCCGGGGACGAGCGCGCCGCGCGGCTTGTCGGTCGCCGGGTTGGTCTGTGCGAAGGCCTCGCCCGCCTTGCTGAAGATCTCGTCGAAGCCGCCCAGCTTGATCGGGATGTAGATGATCGCCACCGCGATGACGATGTAGATCAGGGTGTCCTTGACGAAGGCGATGAGCGCGGGGGCGCGCAGGCCGGAGGAGTACGTGTAGGCCGCGAGGACGCCGAAGGCGATGAGCAGCGGCAGGTCCTTGACGAACCAGTGGGTGTTCTCGCCGCCGCCGACGCCCATCACGTCCAGGACGGCCTGGATGCCGACGAGCTGGAGCGCGATGTACGGCATGGTGGCGAGGATGCCGGTGACCGCCACGGCCAGCGACAGGCCCTTGGAGCCGAAGCGGCCCCGGACGAAGTCGGAGGTGGTCACGTACCCGTGCTTGTGCGAGACCGACCACAGGCGCGGCAGGAAGGTGAAGATCAGCGGGTAGACCAGGATCGTGTACGGGACGGCGAAGAAGCCGGCCGCGCCCGCAGCGTAGATGGCCGCCGGGACGGCGACGAAGGTGTACGCGGTGTAGAGGTCGCCGCCGAGCAGGAACCAGGTCACCCAGGTGCCGAAGGACCGGCCGCCGAGGCCCCACTCGTCGAGGCTGTGCTCGTTCTCGGCCCTGCGCCAGCGCGAGGCGAGGAAGCCCATGACCGTGACGGCCAGGAAGAAGAAGATGAAGACGGCGAGCGCCACGCCGTTCACGCCGTCCTTCATCGCGCGTCGCCTCCCTCGCGGGACCGCTGGTCCCGCTGCCACAGCTTGTACGCGATCATGGTGAGCAGGGTGGAGACCAGCACCCAGAGCATCTGGTACCAGTAGAAGAAGGGGATGCCCGCGAAGAGGGGTTCGGCCTTCGCGTAGGAGCCCACCCAGAGCATCGCCACGAACGGGGCGACGAGACAGAGCGCGATCACCACCCGCAGGGGGGTGACGGTCGGTTGTTTCCCTTGTGCCGCTTCTGACATGGCGATGTCGTCCCCTCGCTGATCACCTCGGTAATGCTGGGGAAATCTAGGGGACGCGTCCGCTCCATGGAACCCCCGTCCGCATAACGGATCTGTTTTGTCGGAAGCGGCCCTCTTCGATCGCCGGCGGCGCCGTGCGGAGGGAATACGACATTCCCGGAAACGCGAAACGGCCGCACCCGACGGGGGTGCGGCCGTTGCGCGGGAGGGGCGCCGCCGCTCAGTCGTTGGGGCGCTGGAGGCGGGCCACGAACTTGTACCGGTCGCCCCGGTAGACGGACCGCACCCACTCCACCGGCTCGCCCTGCGCGTCCAGCGAGTGGCGGGAGAGCATCAGCATCGGCAGGCCCACGTCCGTGCCGAGCAGCCCGGCCTCGCGCGGGGTGGCGAGGGAGGTCTCGATGGTCTCCTCGGCCTCGGCGAGGTGCACGTCGTAGACCTCGGCGAGCGCGGTGTAGAGCGAGGTGTACTTCACCAGGGAGCGGCGCAGGGCCGGGAAGCGCTTCGCGGACAGGTGGGTGGTCTCGATCGCCATCGGCTCCCCGCTGGCGAGCCGCAGGCGCTCGATGCGCAGGACCCGGCCGCCGGCCGAGATGTCGAGCAGTCCGGCGAGGGTGTCGTCGGCGGTGACGTAGCCGATGTCGAGGAGCTGGGAGGTGGGCTCCAGGCCCTGGGCGCGCATGTCCTCGGTGTACGAGGTGAGTTGCAGCGCCTGGGAGACCTTGGGCTTGGCCACGAAGGTGCCCTTGCCCTGGATGCGCTCCAGGCGCCCCTCGACGACCAGTTCCTGGAGGGCCTGGCGCACGGTGGTGCGGGAGGTGTCGAACTCGGCGGCGAGCGTCCGCTCCGGCGGGACGGGCGTGCCGGGCGGCAGGGTCTCGGTCATGTCGAGCAAGTGCCGCTTCAGCCGGTAGTACTTGGGCACGCGCGCGGTACGGGTGGGCGTCCCGCTCTCTGTCTCCGTGCTGCCCGCGTCCGTGGCCATGGCCTGCCTTCCCGACTCCTGTGCTGTTGCCGTCACCGGCTCCTCCGTCTGTCGCGGCTCACATGGTGGCACGCTTCATGTGCCTCCACGGTTTCTCCTGCCGATATGTGCCGGTTCGGCGAGGAGGAGTCGTTCCCTGCTTCTTATACACCGTGATATCCCCCGTTGGTCTAGGCCATTCCGGCCGAGAGGTGAGAGGCTTCCTCCGGCGGGACGGGAGGGGTCCTCCGGACCGCCGGGGTGCGCGCGGCACCCTCGGCAGGGCGCCGGATGGCGCGATTCCTGCGGTGGTGGCCGGTCTGGACCAGGTGTCGGTCCGATAACGGACGCCCATACCCGTCTTGCGCACTCTTGACACCCAAAAAGGTCTAGGCCAAGCTCCGAGTACTGGTCTAAACCATTAAAGACCAGGTCCCAGCCCCACGAGCATTACCCGACGTATGTCTTCGCGCGGTGGGCAGGGGGGTTGCAGGCATCCCTGAGGAGGGTGGCGTGAAGCGCAAGCTCATCGCGGCGATCGGCGTCGCGGGCATGATGGTCTCCATCGCTGCATGTGGTTCCGACAGCGACAAGGCCAAGGACGGCGACAAGGGCACGGCCGGGGGCGACAAGACCCTGACCGTCTGGGTCATGGACGGTTCCGCTCCCAAGGAGTGGATCGACGGGGTCAACAAGGAGTTCGAGGCCTCGCACCCCGGCGTCAAGGTCAAGGTCGAGACGCAGCAGTGGACCGACATCCAGACCAAGGTCACCACGGCGCTCTCCGAGAACACCCCGCCGGACGTCCTGGAGATCGGCAACACCCAGACCACGGGCTACGCCGCCTCCGGCGGTCTCGCCGACCTCACCGGTGACAAGGACAAGCTCGGCTACGCCAACTGGAGCGAGGGCATCAAGCCCTCGGCCGAGCTGGAGGGCAAGCTCTACGCCGCTCCGTGGTGGGCCGCCAACCGCGCCGTGATCTACGACAAGGCCGCCTTCAAGAAGGCGGGCATCACCCCGCCGAAGACCCGCGCCGAGTGGCTCGAGGGCCTGAAGAAGCTCAAGGCCTCCGACCCGAAGTCGCAGCCGATCTACCTGCCCGGCCAGAGCTGGTACGTCTTCGCCGGCTTCCTGTGGGACGAGGGCGGCGACCTCGCCACCAAGGACGGCGACAAGTGGAAGGGCGGTCTCGGCACCGCGCAGGCCGCCTCGGCCATCAACTTCTACAAGGAGCTGCAGTCCTACTCGACCGCTCCGAAGGACAAGGACGAGGCGACCCCGCAGCAGTCCACCGACATCGTCCCCAAGGGCGGCGTGGCGTCCTGGATCGGTCTCGGCTGGGAGGCCGGCGGCGCGATCGACGCCATCAAGAAGGCCGGCAAGACGGCCGACTTCGGCTACTTCCCGATCCCGGGCAAGACGGCCGACAAGCCGGGCTCCGTGTTCTTCGGCGGCTCGAACCTCGCCGTCGCCGAGCGTTCGCAGAACAAGGACCTCGCGAAGGAGTGGCTGACCCTCGCCACCAACAAGAAGGGCATGCAGTCCTACGGCACCGCCGTCAAGGGCGGCATCGTCCCGAACGACCCGTCCGCGCAGATCCAGCCCGAGGCCGGCTCCTTCGCCGAGGCGATGGTGAAGTCCGCGAGCAGCGGCCGCATCACCCCGATCACCGAGGGCTGGGCCAACGTCGAGACCGAGCCCAACCCGATCAAGGGCTACATGACCAAGGTCCTGAAGGGCGAGGACCCGAAGAAGGCCGGTGACGAGGCCGACAAGGTCATCGCCGAGCGCCTCAACCAGTAGCGGTAACCACCCCGGTGGCGCGGCCGGATCGTACCGGCCGCGCCATTCGGCCATTGCAGTGAACAGCGGCCCGCTCCCCCGGGCCGCGCCCCGGTGGGCGCGGGAGCCCCAGAACCGCGAGGAAGAAGACCATGACCGTGGACTCCCAGGGGACGGCCAGCGCCGCTCCTCAGGACGCGCCCGGGAGGGCGGCAGGGAAGTCGCAGACTCCGCCACCCCCTTCCGGCGCGAAGGAATCCCTTCGGCCTCCGCGTGGCAGGCGCTCCCTGCCCAGCGGGCTGCTGCCGTACCTGCTCGTCACGCCCGCCCTGCTCTCCATGGCGGTGCTGCTGCTCTACCCGCTGTTCCGCAACGTGGTCCTCTCCTTCCAGGGGGTCAACAAGCGGGAGATGATCCGGCGCGAGACGCCCTGGATCGGCTTCGAGAACTACACCAAGCTGCTGAGCGACCCCGACTTCTGGAGCGTCGTCGTCCGGTCGCTCGTGGTCACCGCCGTCAACGTCGCCCTGGTGATGCTGTTCGGCACGCTGATCGGCATGCTCCTCAACCGCCTCGGCAAGAAGATGCGGTTCGTGCTCTCCCTGGCGCTGATGTTCGCCTGGGCCATGCCGATCGTCGCCTCGGTCACCGTCTTCAAGTGGCTCTTCGACGAGCAGTTCGGCGTCGCCAACTGGCTGATGCGCTCGATCGGCTTCTCCGGCTACGACCAGCACAACTGGTTCGAGACCGGCTTCTCCACCTTCGTCATCGTGACGATCCTGCTCGTCTGGGGCTCGATCCCCTTCGTCGCCCTCAACATGTATGCCGCCCTGACCACGGTCGGGTCCGAGCTGTACGAGGCGGCCAAGATGGACGGCGCGAGCGGCTGGCGCACCTTCTGGTCCGTGGTCTTCCCGAACCTGAAGCCGTTCTTCATGATCACCACGTTCCTGGAGATCATCTGGATCTTCAAGGCCTTCACCCAGGTCTACGCCATGAACCAGGGCGGCCCCGACCGGACCTCCGAGACCCTGCCGGTCTTCGCCTACATCGAGGGCATGGGCCAGCAGCACTACGGCCTCGCGGCCGCCATCTCGATCCTCACCATCGTGATGCTGCTCGTGGCCATGTCCTTCTACTTCCGCCTGATCCTGAAGCAGGAGGACGAGCAGTGAGCACCACCACCCCGACCCCCCAGAAGCTGCGGACCCGCAGCCCGCTCCGGCCGGCGACGGTGGCGAAGAACCTCGCCGCCCTCGTGGTCGCCGTGGTCTTCGTCTTCCCCGTCTACTGGATGTTCTCGTCCTCGCTGAAGCCGCAGAGCGAGATCCTGACGAAGGATCCCGTCTTCTTCTTCACGCCGACCTTCGAGAACTACTCCACGGCCACCGGCGTCGACCTGTTCTGGACCTACGCCACGAACAGCCTGATCGTCACCGCCGGCGCCGTCCTCCTGGCCCTGCTCGTCGCCCTGTCGGCGAGCTTCGCGATCGCCCGCATGAAGTTCAAGGGCCGCAAGGGCATCGTCCTGATCGTGATGATGGCGCAGATGGCCCCCTGGGAGGTCATGGTCATCGCGATGTACATGATCGCCCGCGACAACGACATGCTGAACAGCATCCCGCTGCTCACGGCGATCTACTTCGTGATGGTCCTGCCCTTCACCATCTGGACCCTGCGCGGCTTCATCGCCGCCGTCCCGGTGGAGCTGGAGGAGGCCGCGCAGATCGACGGCTGCACCCGCGGCCAGGCCTTCCGCAAGGTGATCTTCCCGCTGCTCGCCCCCGGTCTGATGTCGACCTCGCTCTTCGGCTTCATCACCGCCTGGAACGAGTTCGCGATGGTCCTGGTCCTGAACAAGGACAAGACGAACCAGACCCTCACGCTCTGGCTGACCCAGTTCCAGACCGCCTTCGGCAACGACTGGGGCGCCACCATGGCCGCCTCGACCCTCTTCGCGCTCCCCGTGCTCGTCGTGTTCATCTTCCTCCAGCGCAAGGCCGTCGGCGGCATGACCGCCGGCGCGGTGAAGGGATAACGGGTCTCATGACCACTCTCGTACACGCCTCGGACACGCTCACCCGTGACGCGCTCACCGTCCTCCAGCCCGGCTTCGTCGGCACCACCGCTCCCGACTGGCTGCTCCGCCGCATCGGCGAGGGCCTGTCGTCGGTCGGCCTCTTCGGCCGGAACATCGTCACCCCCGAGCAGCTCACCGCGCTCACCGCGCAGCTGAGGGCCGAGCGGGACGACGTCCTCGTCGCCATCGACGAGGAGGGCGGCGACGTCACGCGCCTGGAGGTCAAGCAGGGCTCGTCCTTCCCCGGCAACTACGCCCTCGGCAGCGTCGACGACGTCGAGCTCACCCGGGCCGTGGCCCGCGAGCTCGGCCGCCGGCTCGCGCAGTGCGGGGTGGACCTCAACTGGGCCCCCTCCGCCGACGTCAACTCCAACGCCGAGAACCCGGTCATCGGCGTCCGGTCCTTCGGGCCCGACCCGGACCTGGTCGCCCGGCACACCGTGGCGTACGTCGACGGCCTCCAGGGCGTCGGGGTCGCGGCCTGCACGAAGCACTTCCCCGGACACGGCGACACCAACGTCGACTCCCACGACGCGCTGCCCCGGATCGATGTGGACCTCGCCACACTGCACGCCCGTGAGCTGGTACCTTTCCGCGCGGCCGTCGCCGCGGGTACCAAAGCGGTCATGAGCGCGCATATCCTTCTGTCCGCGCTCGACCCGCACCGTCCGGCCACCCTGAGCCCGCAGATCCTCACCGGTCTGCTGCGCCAGGAGCTGGGCTTCGAGGGGCTGATCGTCACCGACGGCATGGAGATGCAGGCCGTCTCGGCGACGTACGGCATCGAGCGCGGCTCCGTCCTCGCCATCGCCGCGGGCGCCGACGCCATCTGCGTCGGCGGCGGGCTGTGCGACGAGGACACCGTACTGCGGCTGCGCGACGCGCTCGTCGGCGCGGTACGGACCGGTGAACTGCCCGAGGAGCGGCTGGCCGACGCCGCGGCGCGCGTGCGCGCCCTGGCGGCCTGGACCCAGGCGCACCGGGTCAGGGGGGCTGGATCGGCGCCGGGCGCGGCAGTGCAGGAGGGGACCGCGCCCGGCGCCGACATCGGACTCGTCGCCGCCCGCCGGGCCCTGAGGGTGACCCGCGGGGAGCGTCCGTACACCCCGGTCACCGGCACCCCCTACGTGGCGTCCTTCACCCCGGTCGCGAACTTCGCCGTCGGCGACGAGACCCCCTGGGGGATCGCGGCGGAGCTGGGGCGGCTGCTGCCCGGCACGGAGACCGGCTCGTACGACGAGTCCTCCGCCGGATCCGTCCTCGCCGACGCGGGGGAGCGGCGCGTGGTGGCCGTCGTGCGCGACCTCCACCGGCACCCGTGGATGATCCGGGCCCTCGACGGTCTCCTCGCGGCCCGCCCCGACACCGTCGTGGTCGAGATGGGCCTCAACGAGGCGGAGCCCCGCGGGGCCCTGCACATCGCCACGCACGGCGCGGCCCGGGTCTGCGGCCGCGCCGCCGCCGAGGCCGTGGTCGGCACCGGAGCCTGACGGCTCCCCGCCGACGCCGTGCGCGAAGGGGCCCGGCACCTGTCCTCAGGTGCCGGGCCCCTTCCTCACGCTCTCACCGGGGTTCCGGGCGTTCTCAGATGCCCTGCCAGGCGGGCTTGTTCGCGAAGGTGTGGCGGAAGTAGTCCGCGAGCTTCAGCTTGGAGGCGGCGGCCTCGTCCACGACGACCGTGGCGTGCGGGTGGAGCTGGAGCGCGGAGGCCGGCACGAGCGCCGCCACCGGGCCCTCGACGGTCTGCGCCACGGCCTCCGCCTTGCCCTCGCCGGTGGCGAGCAGCACCAGGTGGCGGGCCTCCAGGATGGTGCCGATGCCCTGGGTGATGACGTGGTGCGGCACCTGCTCGATGTCGTCGTCGAAGAAGCGCGCGTTGTCCACCCGGGTCTGCTCGGTGAGCGTCTTGATCCGGGTCCGGGAGGCGAGCGAGGAGCACGGCTCGTTGAAGCCGATGTGTCCGTCGGTGCCGATGCCGAGGATCTGGAGGTCCACGCCGCCGGCCTCGCGCAGGGCCCGGTCGTACTCCTCGCAGGCCGCCTGGACGTCCTCGGCGGAGCCGTCGGGCCCCATGAAGGCCTCCGGGGAGAGCCCGAGCGGCTCGACGACCTGCCGGAGCACGGTGGAGCGGTACGACTCCGGGTGCCCGGCGGGGAGGCCGACGTACTCGTCCAGCTGGGCGATCCGGGCCCGCGAGGCGTCCACCGCGCCGTCCCCGACCCTGGCGATCAGGGCCTTGTAGATGGGCAGCGGAGTCGAACCGGTGGCCACGCCGAGCAGCGCGTCGGGCTTGCGGCGCAGGAGGCCGGCGATGCCGTCCGCGATGAGCTCTCCGCCCGCCTCGGCGTCCTTGACGATGACAACTTCCACGCTGTGCCTGCCGATCTGGTGAGGGGCTGGGAAGGGGTCCGGTGGTATAGACCAATCTAAGGTCAAATCTAGCAGAGGAGAGCCCTCCCTCCCATGCCGTTCCGCCCCCCGGACGGCCCCGCTCCCATCGTCGGCCGCCCCCGCCCCGCCGGCCACCCGGGCGCCGGGCGCGCGGCCCCGGCGGCTCAGGTCAGCGAACCCCCCGTGGCGTCGATCCATGCCCCCGTCACCCACCGCGCGTCGTCCGAGGCCAGGAAGGCCACCACGTCGGCTATCTCGGCCGTGCTCCCGATCCCGCCCAGTGCCGAGTACCCCGCCGCCCGCGCGGCGGCCTGCTCGTCGTCCTCCAGCCACGCCGTGTTGTCCGTCGCCACGATCCCGGGCGCCACCGAGTTGACCGTGATCCCGCGCGGGCCCAGCAGCTTCGACAGGTCCCGCGTGAGGACGTCCAGCGCCCCCTTCGACATCGAGTAGGCGATCAGGTCCGGCATCAGCGCCGTCCTCGTCAGCCCCGTCGACACGTTGACGATCCGGCCCCCGTCCCGCAGCCGCTCCGCGCCGAGCCGCGCCAGGAAGAACGGGGCCTTCGTGTTCACCGCGAAGACCCGCTCGAACTCCTCCTCGGTGATCGTCGCGAAGGGGCTCGACACGCCGATCCCCGCGTTGTTCACCAGGATGTCCAGCCCGTCCGCCCGCGCGTCGAAGTCCTCCCAGAGCGCCGCCGCGTCCCCCGGCGTCCCCAGCTCCCGGCCGAGCGCGAACGCCTCGCCGCCGGCCGCTTCGACCGCCGCGACCGTCTCCTTCGCCGCCGCCTCGTTCGTCCCGTAGTGCACCGCGACCCGCGCCCCGTCGCGCCCCAGTCGCTCGGCGATCCCCCGCCCGATGCCCCGGCTCGCGCCCGTGACCAGCGCCGTCTTCCCCGTGAGCACGCCCATGGCGCCGCCCCCCTTCATATCTGTAGCGGTCGTTATGAAAAGACCGTACCCCACTTCCGTAGCGCGCGCTATAGAATTCACTCCATGGTGACGAGACAGCGCGGCCGCCCCCGCTCCTTCGACCGGCCCACGGCCCTGGAGCGGGCCACGATGGCCTTCTGGGAGCACGGCTACGAGACGACCTCCGTCTCCGACCTCACCCGCGCCATGGGCATCAGCGCGCCCAGCCTCTACGCCGCCTTCGGGGACAAGAGGACCCTCTTCGAGGAGGTCGTCGAGGCGTACGCCCTCTCGTACGGCGCCTACGGCGGCCGCGCCTTCGCCGAGGAGCCGACCGCCCGGGGCGCCGTCGGGCGCATGCTGGGCGAGGCCGCCGAGCTCTTCACCGAGCCCGGACACCCCCGCGGCTGCCTGATGATCTCCGCCGCGACCAACTGCTCGACCCCCGAGGTCGAGGAGGCCCTGCGCGACCGCAGGAACGCCAACCTGGCCTTCTTCGAGGAGCGGATCCGCCGGGGCGTGGAGTCCGGCGAGCTCCCGGCCGACACCGACCCGCGCGCCCTCGCCCGCTTCAGCGGCGCCGTCCTCCAGGGCATGTCGCAGCAGGCCCGCGACGGGGCGACGGCGGAGGAGCTCACGGCCGTGGCCGAGGCGGCGATGCGCGCCTGGCCGGCGGAGGCGGGGGAGTAGGCGGGTCCCGGGGAATCGCGGCCCCGGAAACACCCGCGGGCCGCGGCGCCCGGCGGGACCCTCAGCCCGCCCGGCACCGCAGCCCGGAGTTGCCCGGCCGGGGGTGTGCGGTCCCTCGGCCGTGTGGGAGGTCTCGACGCAGTCAGGGCAGAGAGCGTCGGGTACCTCGTTCCATCCTCCTGTGCGGGGAGGATGGAGGCTCTGTTCTGTTCATTGTGGACTAGACCATTCTTGTCTGTCCATCCACGCGAACGCGGTGTTTCCTGGCCCATACTCCAACACGCGGCCCCGGAGATCCAGGTTCACCGCCCCTGAATTCCACGGGTACGCTCGCACCGTGCCCTCCATGAACGACCTCGTACGCCAGCACACCGCCCTGAGCGACTCCGATCTCGAGTGGCTCCACCTGCTGGTGTCGGAGTGGCAGCTGCTCTCCGACCTCTCCTTCGCCGACCTCGTCCTCTGGGTCCCGACCCTCGACGGCACGCGGTACGTCTCCGTCGCCCAGATGCGGCCGAACACCGGCCCCACCTCCTACCAGGACGACATGGTCGGCCACCTGGTCCCGCGCGGCCGCCGCCCGCTGCTCGACGCCGCCCTCGACGAGGGCCGGATCGTCCGCGAGGGCGACCCCGAGTGGCGCGAGGAGGTCCCGGTGCGGGTCGAGTCGATCCCCGTGCGGCGCGAGGGCCGGGTCCTCGGCGTCATCGCCCGCAACACCAACCTGCTGACCGTCCGCACCCCCTCCCGCCTGGAGCTCACCTACCTCCAGTCGGCCTCCGACCTGGCCCAGATGATCGCCGCCGGAACGTTTCCCTTCTCCGGCGAGCAGGTCGACATGGACTCCTCGCCCCGCGCCGGCGACGGCCTCGTCCGCCTGGACGCGGAGGGCATCGTCCAGTACGCCTCGCCCAACGCCCTCTCCGCCTACCACCGCCTCGGCCTGGCCGCCGACCTCGTCGGCCAGCACCTCGGCCAGATCACCGCGGAACTCGCGCCCTCGCGCGGCCCGGTGGACGAGGCCCTGGTCACCCTCGCCTCCGGCTACGCGCCGCGCGAGTTCGAGGTCGAGGGCAACGGCGGGGTGATCCAGCTCCGGGCGATCCCGCTCAAGCCCAAGGGCACCCGCATCGGTTCGCTCGTCCTGCTCCGGGACGTCACCGAACTGCGCCGCCGCGAGCGCGAGTTGATCACCAAGGACGCCACCATCCGGGAGATCCACCACCGGGTGAAGAACAACCTCCAGACCGTGGCCGCCCTGCTCCGCCTCCAGGCCCGCCGGATGGATTCCGACCGGGGCCGCGAGGCCCTCAACGAGGCCGTGCGGCGCGTCGGCTCGATCGCCATCGTCCACGAGACGCTGTCCCAGAACCTGGACGAGCGCGTGGAGTTCGACGAGATCGCCGACCGCGTCATCGCGATGGTCGCGGAGATCTCCCCGGGCAAGGTCACCTGCCGGCGCAACGGCCGCTTCGGCATCCTCGACGCCGAGGTCGCCACCCCGCTCTCCATGGTCCTGACCGAGGTCCTCCAGAACGCGCTCGAACACGCCTTCGCGCAGGGGGAGCGGGGCACGGTCGAGGTCTCCGCCGTCCGCGGCGAGGCCCGGACCGACGCCCGCCTCCTCATCACGGTCGGGGACGACGGCTGCGGCCTGCCCGAGGGATTCGACCCGCAGCGGGCCGGAAACCTCGGCCTCCAGATCGTACGGACCCTGGTGGAAGGGGAGTTGGGCGGAACCTTCGACATGCTGCCGGGCGCCGAGCGCGGCACGAAGGTGGTCCTCGACATTCCCGTGCGGTCCCAGAAGTAGGCCCCGCGAAAGCGGTCTCCGCCGGAATTCCCGGCGGAGACCGGAACGGCCGCGGACCGGGACCTCCGGAGAACACGGCAGCGAGCCCCGGACCGAAGGGAATTCGGTCCGGGGCTCGAATGCTGTGGGTTACTGCTGCGCGCTGCGACTCAAGGGCGGTGATTGCACACGCGATGTGTGCGCCGCTCGCCTGAGGCTGTAAGTGGGGCGTCAGGCGCTGGCGTTGCGCGCCCGGTTGCGAGCGGCACGGCGCTTCATCGCGCGGCGCTCGTCCTCGCTGAGGCCACCCCAGACGCCGGAGTCCTGGCCGGACTCGAGCGCCCACTGCAGGCACTGCTCCATGACGGGGCAGCGGCGGCAGACGGCCTTGGCTTCCTCGATCTGCAGCAGCGCAGGACCGGTGTTGCCGATGGGGAAGAACAGCTCGGGGTCTTCCTCACGACAAACGGCGTTGTGACGCCAGTCCATGGCTGCTACCTCTCTTGGTATTACGTGCAGGTTGCTTGTGAATGTGAACGCTTTCACGAATCCCCCCGCAAGGGAAGGGCCGACTGCCAGATGAACTGGTGTGGTCCTTGGACTGAGGAGGGGTTCTGGCTCTCAGTGGAGGCCGGTCTTGCGGGCCGTCCCGATCGCCAAGAAGAGACTCGCAAACCTCGGCAGCGGATACAACCCCTTCCGGAAAGTTTTTTTTGATTCCTCGGTGTCGGCTAGGTCACAGCCGTACTTCTTAGGGGTGGATGCGCGCCTAAACGTTCGAGTGAAAGGACTTTGGGCCCTTCCACTCACACAATCACACGCAGTGCACGGCGAACGCCTGTGAACGCCACGCTCGTACGCAGTCCGAGGTGGTCTCCGTCCATCTGGAGAGGGAGGGGGACCTTCGAATGCAAGGTGAAGTCGGTCAGGTCGTGCAGGGACACCGCGTGCTTGCCGCGGGGCCCGCGATCCGGGGACGAAGTGAGCAACTGGGTGGCATACCGGGCGACGGCGGGGGTAGAGAGACGCCTCAGCCCGAGCACGTCGAGCGCGGTTTCGAAGGAGGCCTCCGGAGACGCGTACACCGGGCGATTGCCCAGGTAGGTCCAGGGAGAGGTGTTGCAGATTATGGAGAGGACCAGATCCTCCACCGGCTCCTCGCCGGGCCGCTCCAGGGTGATCGTGCCGTGCCGGCGGTTGGTCTCGCCCAGGAACTGGCGCACCACCTGGCGCAGATAGAGGGCGTGCGTGGATCTCTTGCCGCGCTCCCGCTGCTGTTCGACCCGGCCGATGACGCTCGCGTCGAAACCGAGGCCGGCGCAGAAGGTGAACCAGCGGGACGGCACGGACTCGTCCTCCGTGCCCGGCGCCCCGGAGGCGAGCCCGAGGCTCACCGTCCGTGTCCGCTCCTCACGCAGCGCGTCGAGCAGGGCGCCGGTCGCCTCCACGGCGTCGTTCGGCAGCCCGAGCGCGCGGGCGAAGACGTTGGTCGACCCGCCGGGGACGACCGCGAGGCTCGGCAGCCGCTCCGGATCGGGCCCGCCGTGCAGCAGTCCGTTGACCACCTCGTTGACCGTGCCGTCCCCGCCGAGGGCCACGACCAGGTCGACGCTCCCGGACTCGGCGGCCCGTCGTCCCAGGTCACGCGCGTGTCCGCGGTACTCGGTGGTGACCGCCTCCAGCTTCATCTCGCTGGCCAGCGCGTGGATGAGGACGTCACGGGTGCGGGCACTGGTGGTGGTGGCTGCCGGGTTGACCACGAGAAGTGCGCGCATGGTCGCCAGCGTACCTACCCGGCGGTACCGGGCCCAGCCCGGTCCGTTCGGCGGACTTCCCGCCCGACGCCGCAGGGGCCCACCCGGCCCACCCGGCCCCGCCGGTCCCGGGGGCGCCCCCGCTACCCTGCCTTGCATGAGCAGTACGGAGCAGACCCCCGCCGGCGGTACGGAGACCCCCGTCGGCGACCCGGAGCGGACCCCCCGTCCCGCCCGCCTCGCCGCGGCGGCGGCCGTGGCCGGCGTCGAGGCGCTCGGCCTCGTCGCCGGAGGCGTCTACATGCTGGTGAGGGCCCTGGCCGGGACGCCCGGCGACCTCATCGGCGCGGCGACGGGCGCCGTGACGCTCGTCGCACTCGGCCTGATCCCGCTCGCCGCCGCACGCGGCCTGTGGCTGCGCCGCTCCTGGAGCCGCGGCCCGGCCGTCATCACCCAGATCCTGGCCCTGCCGGTCGCCTGGCAGATGCTCCAGGCGAACAGTGCGATGATCCCGGCGGGCGCCGTCCTCGGCGTCCTGGCCGTCACCGGTCTCGTCCTCCTGGTGAGCCCCGCCACGACCGAGGCGCTCGGCATCCGGCGCCCCGGTCAGGATGCCCCGTGAGCGGTGCCCGGTGCACGGCCCCTGTGAACGCCGTGAACGGATAGCGGCGGGTCCTACTCCTCCACCAGCAGCTTCTCCCGCAGCTGCGCGAGCGTCCGGGCGAGCAGCCGGGAGACGTGCATCTGCGAGATGCCGACCTCCTGCGCGATCTGCGACTGGGTCATGTTCCCGAAGAAGCGCAGCAGCAGGATCCGCTTCTCCCGGGGCGGCAGGTCCTCCAGGAGCGGCTTGAGCGACTCGCGGTACTCGACCCCCTCCAGGGCCTCGTCCTCCGCGCCCAGCGTGTCCGCCACCGCCGGCGACTCGTCGTCGGTGTCGGGGACGTCCAGGGAGAGCGTCGAGTAGGCGTTCGCCGACTCCAGGCCCTCCAGGACCTCCTCCTCCGAGATCCCCAGCCGCTCGGCCAGCTCGTGCACCGTCGGGGAGCGCCCGTGCTGCTGGGAGAGCTCCGCCGTCGCCGTGGTCAGCGAGAGCCGCAGCTCCTGGAGCCGGCGGGGCACCCGTACCGCCCAGCCCTTGTCCCGGAAGTGGCGCTTGATCTCGCCGACGACCGTCGGGGTCGCGTACGTCGAGAACTCGACCCCGCGCTCCGGGTCGAACCGGTCCACCGACTTGATCAGGCCGATCGTCGCCACCTGCGTCAGGTCGTCCAGCGGTTCGCCGCGGTTGCGGAAGCGCCGGGCCAGGTGCTCCACCAGCGGCAGGTGCATCCGCACCAGCCGGTTGCGCAGCTCCGCCTTCTCGGGGGAGCCCTCCGGCAGCTCGCGCAGCTCGACGAAGAGGGCGCGGGCGCCGCTCCGGTCGTGCGGGGCGGGGACGGCGGGGGCCTCCGTCGCCTCGTCGGCCCCGTCGCCCTCCCGTGCCCCGTCCCCGGCCGCGCCCCCGGGCCTCGGGGTCCCGGAAGCCTCCGCGGGGCCCGCGAGGGCCGCGGGGGCGGCAGGGGTCTCGGGGGCGCCCGGCGCCCCGGCACCCTCGTGCTGCTGCTCGTGCTCGCTCATCTGGTCCGCCCGCTCCGTAGCGCCCTCATGCGGCCGCGCCTTCTGCCCGGGGATGCCGGCCGTCGCGTCCCCGCTCCTCACGCCGGGCCTGGCCCCGCGCCGCGCTGTTTGTACAGGCTGATCGAGACCGTGCGGTCGTCGGCCACCGACGACTCCACCTTCCCGGCCAGCGCCGACAGCACCGTCCAGGCGAAGGTGTCCCGCTCGGGAGCGCGGCCGTCCGTCGTCGGGGCGGAGACCGTCACGTCCAGCGAGTCGTCGACCAGCCGGAAGACGCAGCTGAGGACGGACCCCGGCACGGCCTGCTGGAGCAGGATGGCGCAGGCCTCGTCGACCGCGATCCGCAAGTCCTCGATCTCGTCGAGGGTGAAGTCCAAGCGCGCCGCGAGGCCGGCCGTGGCCGTACGCAGCACGGACAGATAGGCACCCGCAGCGGGCAGCCGGACTTCCACGAAGTCCTGGGTCCCGGGCTCGCCTGCGATCTGGGACACCCTCACCTCCAAGGTGGCACAAACTCATTCGGGGCTCGGGGGAGAGGCCCCCGAACCGGGCGGTACGCAGGGGGCTGCGCAGTCCGCCGTGACGCTATCGCGATCCGTCCCGCCGTGTCGCCGTGCGCTCCCCGGCCCCGCCACGACCCGTCACCCATGGTAGGCCCATGGGTGCGGGCGGTGTGCGGAGGCCTGTGGACGACGGAACCGGGCGACCGGCGGAGGGGTGACGTACCCAAGCGGGAGCCCGTCGAACCGCGAGACGCCGAACCGTCAGACGATCGCCCCGTCCACGAAGCACCAGCGCCACCGCTCGCCCGGCTCGAAGGTCCGCATCACCGGGTGCCCGGTCGAGGAGAAGTGCGCCGTCGCGTGCCGTCCCGCCGAGGAGTCGCAGCACCCCACGTGCCCGCAGGTCAGGCAGAGCCGGAGCTGGACCGGATGCGTGCCGTCCGCCAGGCACTCCGGGCAGGTGTCGGACAGCGGGGCGGGCTCGGGGCGCGGCAGTTCGGCAAGGTGCGGGCACTCGCTCATGATGGCCAGGTTACGTCGCGACACGGACGAGAGGGCGGGCGGACGGGATGGACGCACTGCAACTGGTGGGGCTGGTGGCGGCGAGCGCCGCGATCGCGGGGGCGGCCCGCCGGACCCCGGTGCCCGCCCCGCTGCTCCTGGTCGCCGCCGGCCTCGCCGCCTCGTACGTGCCGGGCGTCCCCGACTACACGCTCGACCCGCACGTGGTGCTGCCGCTGATCCTGCCCCCGCTGCTCTACACGGCCGCCGTCGAGTCCTCCTACCTCGACCTGCGCGCCAACGTCCGGCCGGTCGCCCTGCTCTCCGTCGGGTACGTCCTCTTCGCCACCGTGGCCGTCGGCTGGCTCGCGTACGTCCTCGTGCCCGACCTGCCGCTCACCGCCGCCCTCGTGCTCGGCGCGGTGATCGCCCCGCCGGACGCGGTCGCCGCCACCGCCATCGCCCGCAAACTGGGCCTGCCGAACCGGATCACCACGATCCTCCAGGGCGAGTCCCTGGTGAACGACGCCACCGCGATCACCGCCTACAAGGTCGCCCTCGCGGCGGCCGTCGGCGAGGGGATCGGCTGGGCGGGCGGCGCGGGGGAGTTCGCGCTCGCGGCCGCCGGCGGCGTCGGCGTCGGCCTGGTCCTCATGGTCCCCATCCACTGGCTCCGCCTCCACGTGCGGGACTCCCTGCTCCAGAACACCCTCTCCCTCCTCATCCCCTTCACCGCCTACGCGGCCGCCGAGGAGGTCGGCGCCTCCGGGGTCCTCGCCGTCGTCGTGGTCGGCCTCTTCCTCGGCCACCGCGCCTGGCAGGTCGACTTCGAGACCCGGCTCCAGGAGGAGGCCGTCTGGAAGATGGTGGCCTTCGTCCTGGAATCCGCCGTCTTCGCCCTGATCGGCCTCCAACTCCCGTACGTCGTCCAGGGGCTCGGCCGGTACGGCGTCGGCGAGGCGGCCGGATACGCGGTCGGCGTCTTCGTCGCCGTCGTCCTCGTCCGCTTCGTCTGGGTCTACCCGGCGACCTTCCTGCCCCGGTGGCTCTCCGCCCGCGTCCGGGAGCGGGAGCCGGGGGTGGACTGGCGGGCGCCGCTCGTCGTCGGCTGGGCCGGCATGCGCGGAGTGGTCTCGCTCGCCATCGCCTTCTCCATCCCCGTGGTCGCCGACGGCGAGGAGTTCCCGGCCCGCAACCTCGTCCTCTTCCTCACCTTCACCACCGTGATCGGCACCCTGGTGGTGCAGGGCCTCACCCTGCCGCCCCTCATCCGGCTCCTGAAGCTGCCCGGCCGCGACCGGTACGCCGAGACGCTGGCCGAGGCGCAGGCACAGAGCGAGGCCTCGCGGGCCGCCGAGGAGCGCCTCGACGCCCTCCTCGCGGACGACCGCAACGCCCTGCCGCAGCCCCTCGCCGACCGGCTGCGCACCGTCCTCGACCGGCGCCGCAACGCGGTCTGGGAGCGGCTCGGAGCGGTCAACGAGGTCACGGGGGAGACCGCCGACGACACCTACCGGCGCCTCTCGCGCGAGATGATCGACGCCGAGCGGGAGGTCTTCGTGCGGCTCCGCGACGAGCGCCGGATCGACGACGAGATGATGCGCACCCTGCTCCGCCGCCTCGACCTGGAGGAGGCGGCCGCCTACCGCGAGGAGGCGGACGGCTGAACCCCGTCCGGGGCGCCCGTGACCACCGCCGCGATCCGGGCACCCGGCGGGAACGCGCCCTCCTCCGCCAGGGTCACCAGGCCGTGCAGCATTTTGGCCACATACAGTCGCTCGATGGCGAGTTCATGCCGTTCCTCGAAATCCCGTGTGAACGCCTCCAGGGCCGGGGACACGCGCGCGTAGCCCCCGCCGTGGAAGCGCTCGTCCAGGGACCAGTCGCCGCGCGGACCCCCGTACGCCGCCTCCTGGAGGGCCCGGACCTCCCCGCCCAGGAAGCCCCCCTTGAGGACCGGGAAGCCGAGGGCCCGCTGCCCGGGGGCGAGACCGGCCGCGAGGCCCGCCAGGGTGCCGCCCGTGCCGCAGGCGACGGCCACCGCGTCCGCCGCCCCCGCGAGCTCCCGGCCCAGCTCCGCGCAGCCGCGCACGGCGAGCGCGTTGCTGCCGCCCTCCGGGACCACGTACGCGCCCGCGGGGGCGCGCTCCAGGAGCGCGGCGAGGACGGCGGGGTCGTTCTTCGCGCGGTACGTGGTCCGGTCCACGAACTCCAGGCGCATCCCGTCCGCCGCGCACCGCGCGAGGGACGGGTTGAGCGGCCGGCCGGCCAGCTCGTCGCCCCGGACCACCCCGACCGTGGGGAAGCCGAGCAGCCGGCCGGCGGCCGCCGTCGCCCGCAGGTGGTGGGAGTACGCACCGCCGAAGGTGAGCACGGGCCGCCCGGCCGCCGCCTCCAGGTTGAGCGCGAGCTTGCGCCACTTGTTGCCCGGCAGGTCGGGGTGGATGAGGTCCTCACGCTTCAGGAGCAGCGTGAGGCCCCGCCGGACGAAACGTTTGTCCTCCAGCGGTTCCAGGGGCGAGGGGAGCCGGGGACGCAACCGGGAGAGATCGAGCGCGTTCACCCGGCCATTGTGTCGCCGGTCCGGGCGGGGACGGCGGCGGACGGACCGGCGACCCGGGCGGCGGCGCGGAACGGCGGGGCGGGCGGCGGCGCGGAACGGCGGGGCGGGCGGCGGCGCGGAACGGCGGGGCGGGCGGCGGCGCGGCCTACCGCATCCGCTCGGCGATCCGCTCCCGCATGGAGGCCATCGTGAAGCCTCTCGGATCCGACTTCCCCGGCTGCCACTCCAGGTGGCCGATGACCGACCGGTGGGTCCAGCCGTGCACCCGGCACACGGCCGCGGCCGCCTTCGCGACGGCGTCGAGCTGGACCTTCGGCCACGGGTCCACGCCGTCCCCGAGGTTCTCGCACTCGAAGCCGTAGAAGTGCCGGTTGCCGTCCGTGGTGGCCTCGTCGTCCGGCGGCAGGCGCCGCTCGGCGATGACCGCCCGGAGCACCTCGTCGTCGCCGAGCCCGGCGTGGTTGGCGCGCCCGTAGCCGACGAGGTGGACCGTGCCGTCCTTGGCGATCACGCCGTGGCAGAGCGGTCCCGGCAGGCCCGCGTAGCCGTCCCGGCAGATGCGGACGGTGCCGGCCGTGCCCCGGGTCACGGTGTGGTGGATCATCACGCCGTGCACCGGGCCCCAGGGGCCCTTGTGGTTGCGGTTGTGGGTGGACCAGTCGCCGACCTGGACGACCGTGAGGCCTTCGTTGCGCAGTGCGGTGAGGAACCTGTTCGCGGACATGGGTGCAGCCATGGCCGACTCCTTCCGGAGGACGGGTGGACCTACCGGAGTACCGGAGTCCGCCGCTCCGCCGCCATCCGTTCGGGCCGTGTGCGAGCCGATCCGGACACGGGGGCCGAGGGGCCGCCGGAACTCCACCGTCCGGAGGGAAAAACCGGTGACATGCCCCGAAGATCTTCGAACAGTCCCACTCGATTGTGTAATGGCGCCGACACGGTGCGTACTGAAAGGCTTCTCCCGCAACTCAGTCATACGAGAGGGAGTTCCATGTCCGTAGGTTCGGTTGGCGACGAGGTCCTCGCGGAGCAGCAGGCGCCGCAGCAGAGTCTCGGCACCGCCGCCGCGCGGAACCTCGCCACGACCACCAAGTCGGCCCCGCAGATGCAGGAGATCACCTCCCGGTGGCTGCTGCGGGCGCTGCCGTGGGTTCAGGTGCAGGGCGGCACGTACCGGGTGAACCGGAGGCTCAGCTACTCCGTGGGGGACGGGCGCGTCACCTTCGTCCAGACGGGCGAGCACGTCGCGGTGATCCCCGCCGAACTCGGCGAACTCCCCGCCCTGCGCGGCTACGAGGACGAGGAGGCGCTCTCCGAGCTGGCGTCCCGCTGCACCCAGCGGGAGTACGCGGCGGGCGAGACCATCGCCGTCTCGGGCGCCCCCACCGACCGGGTGTACCTCCTCGCCCACGGCCGGATCGAGCAGATCGGCGAGGGGCCGTACGGCGACGAGGCCGTCCTCGGCGTCCTCGCCGACGGCGCCTACCTCGGCGAGTCCTCCCTGATCCGCGAGGACGCCACCTGGGAGTGGACCGCCCGGGCCGCCACCGCCTGCACGGTCCTGGAGCTCACCCGCGCCGACGTGCGGAACCTCGCGGACCGGGCCGACTCGCTCGCCACCCACCTCGCGACCGTCGCCGCCCTGCCCGAGCAGCGCACCAACAAGTACGGCGAAGCCGCCATCGACCTCTCCGCCGGCCACGTCGGCGAGGCCGTCGTGCCGCACACGTACGTCGACTACGACGCCTCGCCCCGCGAGTACGAGCTGAGCGTCGCCCAGACCGTGCTGAAGGTCCACAGCCGCGTCGCCGACCTCTACAACCAGCCGATGAACCAGACCGAGCAGCAGTTGCGGCTCACGGTCGAGGCGCTCCGCGAGCGCCAGGAGTACGAGCTCGTCAACAACAAGGAGTTCGGCCTCCTCTCCAACTGCGACTACGAGCAGCGGATCCAGCCCCACGACGGTGCTCCCGGCCCGGACGACATGGACGAGCTCCTCTCCCGCCGCCGGGGCTCGAAGATGTTCCTCGCCCACCCGCGCGCCATCGCCGCCTTCGGCCGCGAGCTCAACAAGCGCGGCCTGGTCCCGGAGACCATCGACGTCAACGGCAACCGCATCCCGACCTGGCGCGGCGTCCCGATCTACCCGTGCAACAAGATCCCGGTCTCGGACGCCCGCACCACCTCGATCATCTGCATGCGCACCGGCGAGGCCGACCAGGGCGTGATCGGCCTGCACCAGACCGGCATCCCCGACGAGATCGAGCCCAGCCTCTCCGTCCGCTTCATGGGCATCGACGAGCAGGCGATCATCTCCTACCTGGTCACCGCCTACTACTCGGCCGCGGTCCTCGTCCCGGACGCGCTCGGCGTCCTGGAGAACGTCGAGGTCAGCCGCTGGCGCTGAACCGGCGGCGCCCGGGGGCGGGGGAGCGGACCCTCCCGCCCCCGGGCGCTCCCGGCCCGCCGCGGCGGACGACAGCCGTGAAGGACGCGAAGGAAGTGACCGTGACCATGACCAGCGCGGATGCCGTCACCGACGGCCAGGGGGCCGCGGCGCTCCTGGACCGGACGCGGACGGCCGTCCAGCCCCAGCTCCGCTCGACCGTCGAGACCCTGCCCGGATCCATACGCCGGGTGGCGATGTACCACTTCGGCTGGGAGCACGCCGACGGCTCCCCGGCCGCCGAGCAGGCGGGCAAGGCCATCCGGCCCGCCCTCGTCCTCGCCGCGGCCCGCGCGCTCGGCGCCGAGGAGGCCCGGGCCGTGAAGGCCGCCGCCGCGGTGGAGCTCGCGCACAACTTCACCCTGCTCCACGACGACATCGTCGACGGGGACCCGACCCGGCGCCACCGGCCCACCGCCTGGAAGGTCTTCGGCATCCCGGACGCGCTGATAGCGGGCGACGCGATGAGCGCGCTCGCCCTGCGGCTGCTGGCCGAGGACCCGCACCCCGCCTCGGCGGCGGCCTCCGCGCGCCTCGCCGCCTGCGTCATCGAGCTCTGCGCGGGGCAGCAGGCGGACTGCGCCTTGGAGCAGCGCGGCCCGCGCGAGGTCTCCCTCGACGAGTGCGCGGCCATGGCCACCGCCAAGACCGGCGCGCTGCTCGGCTGCGCCTGCGCCCTCGGCGCGCTCTACGCCGGAGCGGGCGAGGAGGAGGTCGCGGCGATGGACGCCTTCGGCCGGGAGGCGGGGCTCGCCTTCCAGCTCATCGACGACCTCATCGGCATCTGGGGCGACCCGGAGCGCACGGGCAAGCCGGCCGGTGCCGACCTGGCCGCCCGCAAGAAGTCGCTGCCGGTGGTGGCGGCGCTCACCTCCGGGACCCCGGCGGGGGAGGAGCTGGCCGAGCTGTACTCCCGCCCGGTCCTCGACGCGGCGGGGGTGAGGGCGGCGGCGGACGCGGTGGAGCGGGCCGGCGGACGCGACTGGGCGCAGGCCCAGGCGGCCGAGCGGATGGGCCGCGCCGTCGAGCACCTGGCGCGGGCGGTTCCGGACCTGGTGGCCGCGGGGGACTTGCTGGCCCTGGCGGAGTTCGTCACCCGGCGCACGCGCTGAGCCCGCCCGGGCCGGGAGCGGCCGCACCCGGAGGACGATCCGGACCCCGCCGCGCGGTGCTCCGCCCGCCCGTACGGAACACGCGGCCGAGTGCACGGGAGCCGAGCGCACGGGAGCCGAGCGCACGGGAGCCGAGCGCACAGGAGTCGAGTGCACGGGAGCCGAGCGCACGGGAGCCGAGTGCTCGGGACCGGATGCGTGAGGGCCGACCAAAAGGCTTGCGTAACCACTACAGGCAGAGCACTATGACTGACGTGGTCGCGGACAGGGTCCGCCTCCGGAACTTCCCCGAGCGAACGAGGACCGGTTTGCGCAAGCTCACGTACTACATCGCCTGCACCATCGACGGCTTCATAGGCGACCCCGAGGGCGACGCCACCTCCATGTACAAGTACGTGGACGAGGAGTACCTCCGCTGGATGAACGCCGCGTACCCCGAGACGATCCCCACCCAGGGCCGGGAGACCCTCGGCGTCGACAGCCCCAACGAGCGTTTCGACACCGTGGTCCAGGGGATGGGGTCGTACCGGCTCGCCCTGGACATCGGCGTCACCAGCCCCTACAGCCACCTGCGCGAACTCGTCGCCACCCGCTCCCTGGCCGAGTCGCCCCACCCGAACGTCGAACTGATCTCCGGCGACCTCGTCGGCCGCGTCCGCGCGCTCAAGGCCGAGGACGGCCCGCTGGACATCTGGCTCTGCGGCGGCTCCACCGTCGCCGGTGAACTCGTCGAGGAGATCGACGAACTGATCATCAAGACCTACCCGCAGGTGTACGGCAGCGGCATGCCGATGTTCGGCGCCGGCTTCGAGCCCCGGGACTTCGAGCTCGACGACGTCAGCGCCTTCGACAACGGCGTGCTGGTCCGCCGGTACTCCAGGAAGCGGTAGCGCGGCCGTGCGGCCGCGCGCGGGCGGCGGTCATCGGGAGCGCGCGGGCGCGGAAGCCGCGACACCGCACGTGACCGGCAAGAACGGCGAGATCGGGAGAAGTCCGGCCACGGGGTGGCCGGACGCGCGGCGGAGCCGTTCGTACCGCTACAGTCCGCGCATGTCATCGGAGTCGACAGAAGTCTGGACCGGCTGGTACCGGGACCGCAGCGGCGCGGAAGCGATCGCCATCACGGCCGACGGGCGGCACGTCGCCGTCCGGATCAGGGGCACCGAGTACGCGGGCGAGAGCTTCGCCGCGCTCGCCGCCGCCGACGGGCGGACCCTCACCGGCTGCGTCCTGGAGTGGGACCTGCCGCTCCCCGTCGTCGTGGACGGCGCCTCCCAGCGGGCCACGCTGAGCTGTCTGCTGACGCTCGGCGAACGGCCCGACCTCAGCCTCACGCTGCACTACGGCGGCGCCGCCTTCGAGGCGTGCGTCGCGGGGGGCGACTTCGAGGGGGCCCTCGACCGGGTCCGCCGCCAGCTGCCGCCCGGCGCGGACTTCGGCCGCCGCCTCCTCCAGCCGGCCTGACGGACCGCGAGCCGGCCTGACGGACCACGAGTCGGCCTGACGGGCCGCGAGCCGGTCTGACGGGCCGCGAGCCCCGGGAACGGCGACGAGGGCGGCGGCGCCCGGGGAGGGACGCCGCCGCCGTACTCGTACTGCCTGCCCCTACCGCGTCAGTTCTTGAAGGCCGAGGCGAGGCCGTAGCGCCACAGCTGGTCGACGCGGGCGCGCTCCTGCGTGTTCGGCTGGGCGTTCCGGCAGGACGTGCCGGGGCCGCCGCCCGACATCAGCTCGCTGCACGGGCCGCTGTAGTGGTCCGGGAGGCCGAGGACGTGCCCGGTCTCGTGGGCGGTCACCCGGGTCGAGTCGTACTGCTGGTTCTGCCGGTAGTCGAGGAAGATGTAGCCGCCGCCGTGGCCGTCGGTGCTGGCGTACGAGCCGCGGGAGTCGTTCCCCTCGTAGTAGCGGAAGTCGGGGTTGCTGCCCTCGACGAGCCGGACGTTCACCACCGAGCTGTTCCATATCTGGGTCGAGCGGGCGATCTGGGTGCGGAAGCTCGGCGCGTTGGAGGCGCTGTAGACGACGGTGACGGCGGCCGCGCCGGGGGCGGCGGCGCGCTTCTTCGCGACCGACTTCACGACGGCGTCGAAGAAGGCCTGGTTGGCCTTGGCCTCCGCGGCCGAACCCGCGTACGCCGCCGTGGCGTTGGCGGGGGCGACGGCTCGGTCGTCGGGCGCGGCGGCGGCCGGCGACGCACCGAGGGAGGCGGCGAGACCGACGCCGAGGGCGGCGGTCAGCGCGGAGGTGAGGACCTTGGAACGAAGCATGGGGGGCTCCTCCTGTGTGGGGTTGGGGAGAGTCTGGAGGGAGCCGGGGCGCGTGGGGATGATGCCAACCCCCGATAGCCCCACCGCATCACCCCTCCCTGACCGGTCAACCGCCTTTGAATGAAAGGTGATTGAGGGGTTCCGGGTATCTGGTGCGACTCAGGGAGCCGCCCTACCCTCGGGGCATGGAGCTGGAGGTGAGACATCTGCGCGCGCTCTGCGCCATCGCGGACGCGGGCAGCCTGCACAAGGCGGCGCGCCAACTGGGCATGAGTCAGCCCTCGTTGACCACCCAGCTGCGCCGGATCGAGAACTCCCTGGGCGCCGAACTCTTCTCGCGCGGCCGCACCGGCTGCCGCCCCACCCCGCTCGGCCGCTCGCTGCTCAACCGGGCCCGCCCCCTGGTCGCCGACATGGCCGCGCTCGTCACCGAGACCCGGGCCGCGGCCGCCCGCGCCGAAGGGTCGGGGCTCCGCGTCGGCTCCACCGCCAGCCGTGCGCTCCCCGGCTGGCTCCGCCGCCTCCGCCAGCGGCTGCCCGGCACCGAGGTCGGCCTGCGGGTGGACGTCTCCGCCCACGCGCTGCTCCGCATGGTCGCCGCCGGCCAGCTCGACGTGGCCTTCGTGCACGAGGTGGAGGGCTGCCCGTTACGGGTCCCCGAGGGGCTCACGGGGCGGGTCCTGGTCGCCCGCGAACCGCAGTTCGTCTCCATGGCCCGGGACCACCCGGCCGCCGCCCGGCCCGTCGTGGACCTCACCGACCTCGCCGACGACCACTGGATGGTCGACCCGACCGTCGACGGCGAATGGGACGGCCTGCGCAGGGTCCTGCACGCCGCCGGGATCGACCCGCCGCTGCTGCACGGCGACTACCACACGGCCGCCTCGCTCATCGCCCTCGGCGAGGCCGTCGCCCCCTGCCAGCCGACCTCGGGCCCGCGCGAGGACATGGCCATCCGCCCGCTGCGCGGCGACCCCCTGGCCGTCCGCCTCCTCCTGTACGCACGCCCGGGCGCCCCGCTGGACACCCTCTACGCGGAACTCGCCGCCGCCTACCGCGAGGCGGCCCTGCGCGCGGCCCCGTACCGCGAGTGGTTACGGGGCCAGGGGGCGGCGGCGGAAGTGCCGGTGGGGCCGTGCCCGACGCCGGTGTGAGCGCGGTTCCGGGGGACGGGCGCGGGAGACGGGTCCGGGCCCGCCGCGGAGGCCGACCGCCGACCGCGCGGCCGGTTCCGGGCTCTGCCCGAGGGGGGCACCACGGAGAACGTGCTCTCCCACCCGATCCCCGGAACGCCCGAAGGGGTACGACCGGAAACCGGTCGTACCCCTTCGGAGCGGGGACAGAAGGTCAGGCCTTCTTCGTCTCCCAGAAGATCCGGTCGATCTCGGCGATGAGCTCCAGCGCCTTCTCGCCCGTCTTCGGGTCCGTCGACGCCTTGGCGGCCGAGAGGGCCTTCAGGGTGTCGTTGACCAGCTGGTTGAGCTCGGGGTACTTCTCGAAGTGCGGGGCCTTGAAGTAGTCGCTCCAGAGCACCGAGACGTGGTGCTTGGCGAGCTCCGCGCGCTGCTCCTTGATGACCGTGGCGCGGGCCCGGAAGTGCGGGTCCTCGTTGGCCTGGTACTTCTCCTGGACAGCCTTGACGGACTCGGCCTCGATACGGGCCTGGGCCGGGTCGTACACGCCGCACGGGAGGTCGCAGTGGGCGCTGACCTTCACCTTGGGGGCAAACAGGCGGGAGAGCATTGAGCCGTCCTTCCTCGTGATCGTCTTCTCAGGTGGGACATTACTCGGTGAGAAGGGCGTTTTCGCGGGCGCCCCCTGGGGCTTAGGTCAAAAGTCCAGGGTCACCATGGGACTCGTGTACGAGTGGACGAGCGGGTCGGAGGGCCCGCGCGCGGGCGGATCTGGAGGTGCCGGATGAGCGGGTCGGGGCGGGAACGGGCGGGGGAGGCCGGTCCTCCGTTCGGGATCGCCGAGGTGACGGGCGTGTCGATGGTGCCCACGCTGCTGCACGGCGACCGGCTGCTCGTGCACTACGGCGGCCGGCTGCGGCCCGGGAGCGTGGCCGTGCTGCGCCATCCGCTCCAGCAGGACCTGCTCGTCGTGAAGCGTCTGATCGAGCGACGCGACGGCGGCTGGTGGGTGCTCGGCGACAACCCGGACGCCGAGGGGGACAGCCGGGTCTTCGGGGCCGTACCGCCCGAACTCGTGCTCGGACGGGTGCGGGCGCGGTACCGGCCCGTGACGCCGGGGCGTCAGCGCTCGGCCGGGGTGGCGCTCTCCTGGCTCGTCTCGTGCGTCAGGCCCGTGCGGTCCGTGCGCTCCGCCTCCAGGCGCTTGCGGGCCCGGTAGGCGGCCACGTTCGCGCGGGTCGCGCAGCGGTCCGAGCAGTAGCGCCGGGACCGGTTGGTGGAGGTGTCCAGGTAGGCGTTGCGGCACGGCGGCGCCTGGCACAGGCCCAGCCGGTCCGCGCCGAACTCGGTCAGGTGGAAGGCCAGCCCCATCGCGCAGATGGCCGCGTACCCCGTGGTCGCGTTCGAGGAGTGGTCCGCGAGGTGCATGTGCCACCTGGGCCGCCCCGCCTCGTCGAGGAAGTCGTGGCCCGAGATCTGCGGGCTGACCGGGAACTCCAGGAGCAGGGAGTTCAGGAGGTCCACGGCCCCCGTGTGGTCGCCCTCGTCGGCCGCCGTGAAGACCGCCCGCAGCCGGGTCCGGATCGCGCGGAAGCGCGGCACGTCGGCCTCGGTGACCCGCCGGGCCATCTGGGAGGCCGAGCCGAAGAGGTCCCGCACCACCTCGACGGAGGTGAGGGAGTCCTTGCCGCGGGCCGGCTCCTCGGTGTTGACCAGACGCACGGCGAAATCCGAGTAATGGGCCAGTTCCACTTGTAGTCCTTACTTCGGCGGGCTAGTGTCTCGGTCGAAGGGGTAACGGCTGTTTCCCCTTCGAGGGTATTACGAAGTGGGGAGGGCACGACGATGACCGGAACCGACTGGGCGGCCTGGCAGCAGAGCTGGGACCGTCAGCAGGAGTGGTACATGCCGGACCGCGAGGAGCGGTTCCGCGTGATGCTCGACATGGTCGAGGCGCTGGTGGGGCCGAAGCCCCGCGTCCTCGACCTCGCGTGCGGTACGGGAAGTATCACGGATCGGCTCCTCAAGAGGTTCCCGGAGGCGACCAGTACCGGTGTCGACCTCGACCCCGCCCTCCTCGCGATCGCCGAGGGCCACTTCGCCGGGGACGAGCGCGTCGCCTTCGTGACCGCCGACCTCAAGGACCCCGCGTGGACCGCGGACCTGCCGCACGACTCGTACGACGCCGTCCTCACCGCCACCGCCCTGCACTGGCTCCACGCCGAGCCCCTCGCCGCCCTCTACGGGCAGCTCGCCGGGCTCGTCCGGGACGGCGGGGTCTTCATGAACGCCGACCACATGATCGACGAGACCACCCCCCGCATCAACGCCGGCGAGCGGGCCCTGCGGCACGCCCGGATGGACCGCGAGAAGGCCGCCGGGGTCCTCGACTGGGCCGACTGGTGGGCCCTCGCCGCGAAGGACCCCGTCCTCGCCGGGCCCACCGCCCGCCGCTTCGAGATCTACGGCGAGCACGCCGACGGCGACATGCCCTCCCCGCGCTGGCACGCCGACACCCTGCGCGCCGCCGGCTTCGGCGAGGCCCGGGCCGTCTGGGCCTCGCCCTCCGACACCCTGCTCCTCGCGGTGAAGTAGCCGGGCCGGAGACGGACGAAGGGGCGGTACGGGAGATCCCGTACCGCCCCTTCGCGCGCGCCTTACAGCACCTTGGACAGGAACGCCTTCGTCCGGTCGTGCTGCGGGTTGCCCAGGACGTCGCGCGGGTTGCCCGACTCGACCACCACGCCGCCGTCCATGAAGACCAGCGAGTCGCCGACCTCGCGGGCGAAGCCCATCTCGTGCGTGACGACGACCATCGTCATGCCCGACTCGGCCAGGTCCCGCATGACGTCGAGGACGTCGCCCACCAGCTCCGGGTCGAGCGCCGAGGTGGGCTCGTCGAAGAGCATCAGCTTCGGCTCCATCGCCAGCGCGCGGGCGATCGCCACGCGCTGCTGCTGGCCGCCGGAGAGCTGCGAGGGGTAGTTCCCCATCTTGTCCCGCAGGCCGACCCGGTCGAGCAGGCGCTCGGCGCGCTCGCGCGCCACCGCCTTGGAGTCGCCCTTCACCTGGACGGGCGCCTCCATGACGTTGGCCAGGGCCGTCATGTGCGGGAAGAGGTTGAAGCGCTGGAAGACCATGCCGATGTCGCGGCGCTGGAGCGCGACCTCGCTGTCCTTCAGCTCGTAGAGCTTGTCGCCCTTCTGGCGGTAGCCCACCAGCTGCCCGTCGACCGAGAGCCGGCCGGCGTCGATGCGCTCCAGGTGGTTGATGCACCGCAGGAAGGTCGACTTGCCCGAGCCGGACGGGCCGACCAGGCAGAAGACCTCGCCGTTGCGGACCTCCAGGTCGATGCCCCGGAGGATGTGGGCGGCGCCGTAGGACTTGTGGACGCCTTCTGCCTTGACCATGGGCTCGCCGGTCATCGGGACACCTCCGGGCGCTTGAACGTGCTCAGGTTCGCCTTGATCCGCTGCCAGGGGGTGGGCGGCAGGTTGCGGGTCGAACCGCGGGAGAAGCGACGCTCCAGGTAGTACTGGCCGACGCTGAACACGCTGGTCAGCGCGAGGTACCAGATGGAGGCGACGAAGAGCATCTCCATCACGGCGCCGGCCGTGCTGCCGATGTTCGACGAGGCCCGCAGGAGTTCGGTGTACTGCACGGCCGAGACCAGCGACGAGGTCTTCAGCATGTTGATGAACTCGTTGCCCGTCGGCGGCACGATCACCCGCATGGCCTGCGGCAGGACGATCCGGCCCATGGTCTTCGTCTGGGACATGCCGAGCGCGTGCGCCGCCTCGGTCTGGCCCTCGTCGACCGACTGGATGCCGGCCCGGACGATCTCCGCCATGTAGGCGCCCTCGTTCAGGCCGAGGCCGAGCAGGGCCACCATGAACGGCGTCATGACGTCCACGGTCTCGTTCTTGTAGATCGGCCCGAGGTCGATGTACTGGAAGATCAGCGACAGGTTGAACCAGACGAGCAGCTGCACGTAGACCGGCGTGCCGCGGAAGAACCAGATGTAGAGCCAGGCCACCGCGCCGGTGACCGGGTTCTTGGAGAGCCGCATCACGGCGAAGAGGATGCCGAGGACGAGGCCCAGCGCCATCGAGGCGACGCTGATGATGATGGTGTTCCACAGGCCGCTGACGATCGACGGGTCGAACACCTTGTCCCACACCGTGTCCCAGATGACGTTGCCCTGGGAGAAGGCATAGACCAGCCAGCCGAGGAGGACCACGACCACCACGGCGCTGACCCAGCGGCCGTAGTGCCGCACGGGGACGGCCTTGATCGCCTCGTACGGGGAGGGGCCCGAGGGGCCGGACCCGGCCGGAGCGGCGGCCGGGTCCTTGTGGATCTTGTCAGTCATGACGACTGCCCTTCAGTGGTGCGACGAGGTCACTTGCCGGCGTTGACGGTGGCCGACTTGACCGCGCTGTCCTCGACGTCCCACTTCTTCAGGGCCTCGGCGTAGGTGCCGTCCTTGATGATGGCGTCGAGCGCTTCCTTGACGGCGTCGCGCAGCTGGGGCTTGTCCTTGGAGACGCCGATGCCGAAGAGGCCGACGTCGCTCTGGCTGCCGACGACCTCGAAGTCGTTGCCGCCGCCCGAGGTCTTCGCGATGTACGCGGCCACCGGGTAGTCGTTCAGGTCGGCGACCGCGCCGCCGGCCTTGACGCGGGTCTGAGCCTCGGCGTCGGTGTCGAAGGCCTGGATGGTCAGCTTCTTGTCGCCGCACTTGGTGGCCTGCGCCTTGAAGGTGTCCTCGTAGATCGTGCCGCGCTGGACGGCCACGGTCCTGCCGCAGAGGTCGTCGAGGGAGTTGATGCCCTGCGGGTTGCCCTTCTTGACCAGGAGGGAGACGCCGGAGCTGAAGTAGTCGACGAAGTCGATGCCCTTGCCGATCTTCTTCCCGTTGTCGTCCAGGCCCTCCTGGCGCTTCTTGTTGTCCGTCATCGAGGACATGATCAGGTCCTGGCGACCGCTGTAGATCGAGGTGATCAGGCCGTCGAAGGTGCCCGAGACGAACTCCAGCCTCACACCGAGCTGCTTGCCCAGGGCCTGCGCGATGTCGGGGTCGACGCCGACGATCTTCCCGCCCTCGGTGAACTCCATCGGGGCGTACGAGGCGTCCGTGCCGACCTTGATGACGCCGGACTTCTGGATGTCGGCCGGGAGCTTCGAGAAGAGCGGGGCGCTGGAGGCGGGCTTCTCCGAGGGCGAGGTGCCCCCGGACGAGCCGCCCTCGGTCTGGTCGCCACAGGCGGTCAGCAGCATGGAGCCGGCGACCGCGATGGCGGCGACCGCGGCAAGACGGGACGTGCGGGTCTTGGCGGCGGTCGTACAACGCGTGGAGCGTGCGGTCATGGTCGGGTTCCTCCGGCGTATCAGGGAGATGCCAGGTGGCCACGTACGCATCTTCGAGTGTCGCGGCCTTGTGTGATTACGGCATCTTGCCATTCGGACTGCCTCAAACCGACGGCCACGGATGTCAAAATCGGGTAACGGGTGACCCCCGAATCACGACAGACCGCTCCATCAGGGCCGGATCTTCTGCGGAATACCTTCCACTGCGCCGAAAAATATCCGGTTGATCTCGCCATTCGGACGACACCAAGGCCGCCAATCGGGTGCCCTGGGCATCTATGCGGACATCGTGTGACGTGTCGTTACCCGTACGTGCCCGGATGCTCTCGGTATGAGTCGTGTCACCGAACGGTTATGGACTCGTCTGCGGTGCCGTCCGTCCGGTAAGAAGGATCCTTACACCCCTCATCCGGGGCTCAGGGCGCGTTGTGCGGCGTGCCCGAGCGGCTGCCCGACAAGGCGGCCGCGGTGCCTCCCCACCCCTCCTCAACCGGGAGCGGCCACCCTCAAATGAAACAGACTCAAGGGGTCAACCCAATGGCAGCGGAGATCGTCAACCCTCGCAACGACAGCGGTACGGAGGCTCCCGAGGAGCCCTTCGATCCTGTCTTCGCCCTCCACCGGGGCGGCAAGATGGCCGTGCAGGCCACCGTTCCCCTCCGGGACAAGGACGACCTGTCCCTCGCGTACACCCCCGGCGTCGCCAAGGTGTGCACGGCGATCGCCGAGCAGCCCGAGCTGGTCAACGACTACACCTGGAAGTCCCAGGTCGTCGCGGTCGTGACCGACGGCACCGCGGTGCTCGGCCTCGGCGACATCGGCCCGGAGGCCTCCCTCCCGGTCATGGAGGGGAAGGCCATCCTCTTCAAGCAGTTCGGCGGCGTGGACGCGGTCCCGATCGCCCTCGCCACCACCGACACCGACGAGATCGTCGAGACCGTCGTCCGGCTCGCCCCCTCCTTCGGCGGCGTGAACCTGGAGGACATCTCGGCCCCGCGGTGCTTCGAGATCGAGCGCAGGCTCCAGGCGCGCCTCGACATCCCGGTCTTCCACGACGACCAGCACGGCACCGCGATCGTCACCCTCGCGGCCCTGCGCAACGCGGCGAAGCTGACCGACCGCAACCTCGGCAACCTGCGCGCGGTCATCTCCGGCGCCGGCGCGGCCGGTGTCGCCATCGCGAAGTTCCTCCTGGAGGCCGGCCTCGGCGACGTCGCCGTCGCCGACCGCAAGGGCATCGTCAGCCGTGACCGCGGCGACCTCACGGACGTCAAGCGCGAGCTCGCGGAGATCACCAACAAGGCGGGCCTGACCGGCTCCCTGGAGGACGCCCTCGCCGGCGCCGACGTCTTCATCGGCGTCTCCGGCGGCACGGTCCCCGAGGCGGCCGTCGCCTCCATGGCCCCGAACGCCTTCGTGTTCGCCATGGCCAACCCGAACCCCGAGGTCCACCCCGACGTCGCGCACAAGTACGCGGCCGTCGTGGCGACCGGCCGTTCGGACTACCCGAACCAGATCAACAACGTCCTCGCGTTCCCCGGCATCTTCGCCGGCGCGCTCCAGGTCCGGGCCTCCCGGATCACCGAGGGCATGAAGATCGCCGCGGCGAACGCGCTCGCGGACGTGGTCGGCGACCAGCTCGCCGCCGACTACGTGATCCCGTCGCCGTTCGACGAGCGGGTCGCCCCGGCCGTCACGGCCGCGGTCGCCGCCGCCGCCCGCGCCGAGGGCGTCGCCCGCCGCTGACGCGCCTCCGGCACGCCCGAAGGGCCCTGTCCTGTACGCCGGGACGGGGCCCTTCGGCGTACGGGACGATCCTCCCCGCCGGTACGACCGCTCCCGGGCTCGTACGGGGCGGGTTCCGGCCTCCCGGCGGGCCGTACGGGGGCGGCCACGGGGTCTCGGGCGGCACCTCCGGCGCCCCGGGGCCGCCGGGCGACACGGGTCACACCGGGGTGTGGTTCCCCCGCCCGCCCGCGCGCCCTAGGGTCGGGGCCATGTTCGCTGCCTACGCCGCCCGAATCGACCGTGACCAGCCGCTGAACGGCCTTGAGTTGGGCGAACGCCCCGAACCCGAGGCACGGGCCGGATGGACCACCGTCACCGTCAAGGCCGCCTCCCTCAACCACCACGACCTGTGGTCGCTGCGCGGGGTGGGCCTGCCCGAGGAGAAGCTGCCGATGATCCTCGGCTGCGACGCCGCCGGGATCGACGAGGACGGCAACGAGGTCGTCCTGCACTCCGTGATCGGCCAGACGGGTCACGGCGTCGGCCCGGACGAGCCCCGGTCCATCCTCACCGAGCGCTACCAGGGCACCTTCGCCGAGCGGGTCACCGTGCCCCGCTGGAACGTGCTGCCCAAGCCGAAGGAGCTCTCCTTCGAGGAGGCCGCCTGCCTGCCCACCGCCTGGCTGACCGCCTACCGCATGCTCTTCACCAACGCCGGGGTGCGGCCCGGCGACTCGGTCCTCGTGCAGGGCGCGGGCGGCGGCGTGGCCACCGCCGCGATCGCCCTCGGCAAGGCGGCCGGCCTGCGGGTCTTCGCCACCAGCCGCGACGAGGAGAAGCGCAAGCGTGCCGTCGAGCTCGGCGCCGTCGAGGCGTACGAGGCGGGGGCGCGGCTCCCGCAGCGGGTGGACGCGGTCATCGAGACCGTCGGCGCCGCGACCTGGTCCCACTCGGTCAAGTCGCTGCGGCCGGGCGGCACGCTCGTCATCTCGGGCGCCACCAGCGGCGACCGTCCCTCGCACGCCGAGCTGACCCGGATCTTCTTCCTGGAGCTGAAGGTCGTCGGCTCCACGATGGGCTCCAGGGACGAGCTGGAGGACCTGCTGTCCTTCTGCGCGGCCACCGGCGTCCGCCCGGTCATCGACGACGTCCTGCCGCTCGACCGGGCGCGGGAGGGCTTCGAGAAGATGGCCGCGGGCGACCTCTTCGGAAAGGTCGTCCTGACCACCTCCTGAAGACCCACCCCCGAAGAACCGCCTCCTGAAGCCCTGCCTCCTGAAGCCCTGCCTTCTGAGGATCTTCCGACGGCCTCTTGATGACTCGTCAGTAGTGCTGATGGGATCTCCGGCACGCGCACCCCGAACACACCGTCGTGCCGGAGGTCCTCCATGCCGCGAACCACCTGGCGAACCACCCTTCTCGCGAGCGCCGTCGTCGCCGCGCTGCTCGCCCCCACGGCCGCCCGCGCCGAGCCCGCGAACGGAGCCGGAGACGGAGCCGCGAACAGAGCCGGACGCACGGCCGGCGACCGCATCCCCGTCCTCACCGACGAGCACGGCCGCGCCCTCACCCTGCGCGGCTGGAACGTCGAGGACAAGGCGAACCGCGGCGACGCCGCCCTCTCCGCCGTCACCGAGAAGCACTTCCGCGACATGCGGGCCAAGGGCTTCAACTTCGCCCGCCTCCTGGTCTTCTGGGACGACCTGGAGCCCCGGCCCGGCCGGTACAGCCAGGACTACCTGCGGAAGATCGAACGGATCCTGGACTGGGCGGAGAAGCACGACGTCAAGGTCCTCCTCGACGCCCACCAGGACGTCTTCGGGCCCGCGTTCGGCCACCGGGGCATCCCCGAGTGGGCGACCAGGACCGACGGGCTGCCCTTCACCCCGCGCCCCGACGACTGGTTCTCCGAGTACTTCGAGCCCGCCGTCCAGCGGGCCTTCACCCATCTGTACGAGGACGAGGACCTGCGGCGCGCCCAGGCCCGCATGTGGCGGGTGCTCGCCGACCGCTTCGACGACCATCCGGCCGTCCTCGGCTACGACCTGATCAACGAGCCGATGGGAGAGGTCCGGGAGGGCGAGGACCTGGCGACGGCGGCCCGGCGCATCGAACGGGACCAGCTCACCCCGCTCTACAACCGGCTCGCCGACGCCGTCCGCTCGGTCGACCGGGACGCCTGGATCTTCGTCGAGCCGACTCCCGTCGTCGGCGAGGGCGTGCCCACCGGGCTCGGACGGATCCACGACCCGAAGGTCGTCTACGCCCCGCACTTCTACAACACCGGCATGGAGGCGGGCGCCGACTACGACCCCGCCGCCGGCTGGATCGAGAACTACGAGCGGGCCGTCACCCTCTACCCCGAGCGCTACAAGGTGCCCGTGGTCGTGGGGGAGTGGGGGCCGCTCAACAACTCCCTGCCGAACATGAACCGCTTCTACCGCGACGCGATGTCCTCCCTCGGCCGCTACGGCTCCGGCTGGGCGGGCTACGTGTGGTGCTACGGCGGCGGCTACTGCGCGGTCGACGGCACCGGCGCCTTCCGCACCAACAAGGAGCTGACCGCCGAGCCGTACGCGGAGGCGGTCGCGGGCCGGGTCCGCTCCGCCGCCCACGACCCCGCGACCGGGGTCTGCCGCCTCGTGTACGACGCCGCCGGGCGCCGGGGCTCCCGGGTCACCGAGCTCTCCCTGCCGCCCGGCGACTGGCGGGTGACGGCCCGGGGCGCGGCCGTCGTCCTCCGCGAGGGCCGGGGCAGGGCCCGGGTCCTCGCGGCCCCGGACGCCCGGGTGACGGTCACGGTCACCCGCCGCTGACGCCCCCGGGCCCCGCCGCCGCTTCGCTCACGCCTTCCGCTCGGGGCGCAGCAGGCCCGTGATGCGGTGGGCCGCTGTCGCGAGGTGGCGGCGGGTCTCGGCGAGCTGCTCCGGGGTCACCCCGTGGTCGCGGGCCGCGTCCCGGACCTCGTCGCGGAAGCGGTCGAGGAGCCGGTCGAGGTCGCGGGCCGGATCGCCCGAACCCTCCACGTCCCGCGCCCACTCCGGCGTCTCGTCGGCCGGGGCCGCCGCGAACGGCGGCTCCCGGTCGGCGGCGCCGGCGGCCTTCGGATGGGTCGTGCCCGTCACCAGGTCCCCGAGCTGGGCCGTGATGCCCGAGATCCCCTCCCAGACCCCCTTGGGCCAGTCACCGCGCGAGAAGCGGTCCTGGACCTCCTCCTGGACCTGCTGGGCGATCCGCTGGAACTCCTTCGCCTGGCGGCGCGCCGAGCGGGCCTCCGCGCGGGCCTCGCGGGCCTGCTGCTTCCACTCCTGCCCGACCCGGCGCAGCTCCTCCTTGGCGTCGGCGAACGAGGAGGGCTCCGCCGTGCGGGTCCGGCCCGCCGCCGCGCGCATCTCGCTGCGGACCCGGCCGGCCGCGCCGCGCACGTCGTCGCGTATCTCCGCCGCCAGCTCCGACACCGACTCGCGGATCTCCCGCTCCAGGTCGTCCAGTTCGGTGCCGCGCCCGGCCAGTTCGGCGCGGCCCGCCTCGGTGATCGAGTACACCTTCCGGCCCCCCTCGCTGGCGTGGGTGACGAGCCCCTCGGCCTCCAGCTTGGCCAGGCGCGGGTAGACCGTGCCGGCCGAGGGCGCGTAGAGCCCCTGGAAGCGCTCCTCCAGGAGCCTGATCACCTCGTAGCCGTGGCGCGGGGCCTCGTCGAGCAGTTTGAGCAGATAGAGGCGCAGGCGGCCGTGGGCGAAGACGGGCGGCATGTCAGAGCACCTTTCCGGTCGCGGAGGGGGCGGAGGAGGGGTCGGCGCCGGTGTCCTCGTCCGCCTCGGGGCGGCGGAGCAGGGCGATGGAGCCGGAGACGGTGGTGGCCCTGAGCGTGCCCCGGCCCGCGCCGAGGGTGCCGCTGACGGTCTTGGCGCCCCACTGGCCCCCCACCCGGAGGTCCTCGAAGGCGTTCGACACGGAGCCGCTGGTGGTGCTCGCCTCGACCCGGGCGTCGGCCGGGTGCGGGAGCCGGATGGCGACCTCGCCGGAGACGCTGGTGAGCCGGATGTCGGCGGGCGGGCCGTCGAGCCCGGCCGGGTCGAGGTCGACGACCATGTCGCCGCTGACCGTCTCGGCCTGCACGGAGCCGCCGGAGCCCTCGATCACCGTCACGTCCCCGGTCATGGAGTTGGCCCGCAGGGCGCCGGTGACCGACTGGGCCTCCAGGCTTCCCGAGACGCTCTCGGCGCGGACCGGGCCGGAGAGCCCCAGGAGGGTGGTGTCGCCGCTGACGCCGCGCACCTCCGTACGCCCCCGGACGCCGGAGACGACGACCTCGGCGCCGACCACGCCCACCTCGACGTCGGCCCCCGCGGGGACGGCGACGGAGACGACGGCCCGGCGCCGGTACTCCTTGCGGTCGAGCAGCTTGAGGACGTGCTTCCACTGGAGGTCCTCGTAGCCCACGGTCAGGGTGGAGCCGTCCTGCGACACGAGCAGGGGCGGGCCCTCGACCTCGGAGACCTCCACGCGGGCGGAGTCCTCGTCCGTCCCCACCACGTTCACCGTGCCGTTGACGACGCGGATCCGCAGGCGCGTCACAGGGTCGGCCGGCGCCAGTTTCGTCGGCTCGGCGACGGACCACTCTGTCATGGTGCTGACCTCCCGTATCGGCAACGCAACATATCGCGTCTCTCGATGAACACGATATATCGCGGTTGAACGAAGTCAACCCCGACTCTTCCCTGAGACGAGGGGTTCAATCACTCCCTTACCCGGACAAATTGACCTAGCGTAGGGGCATGAACGCGACATCCGGACCGAAGCCCGTCGGGGCGCTGCTGCTCTGCCGCGCCGATCCCCCGGCGGTCCGGCCGCCGGCCCGGCTGCTCGGGGAGCACCTGCTCCTCGCCCCCGCCGGACCCGGCTGGAGCGTCCTCGTACCGGAGGGGAAGCCCTGGCTGCACGGCGGGGAGCCCGTCGAGCGGGTCGTCACCGGCTGGGCCACCGCCCTCGCCGTCCCGGCCGCCACCTGGCCCGTCGTCGCCCTGTGGTGGGACCGCGACCGGGCCGGACTCACCCTGGCCGCCGGCTTCCGCCGCACGGTCGGCTACACCTGGCTCGCGGACGGCACCCCCGCCGGCGAGGACGAGGCCATGCGGACCTTCGCCGCCCGGCTCGCCCTCGACCCCGTCCTCGACGTGCAGGCCCTCGAATCCCTCACCGCGCCCGACCCGGAGGCCGACGCCCACAGCCGGCTCGTCGGGATCGTCGCGGTCCTCGCCCGCGCCGGCCTCGCGCTGCCCACCGGACTCGTCCCCGGCGACCGCGCCGACCGGCTCCGCTCCGTCGCCCTCGCGCAGGGCGCCGAACAGCTCGAACGGCCCGGCCGGCGCGACGCGGTGCGCGCCGAGCTCGACGTGGTGGAGGGCGGCCCCCTCGGCCCGTACCTGCGCGGCCCCCGGGCGCGCGCGCTGGGCGGGGCGCAGCTCCTGGCGGGGGTGCCGCTGCTGCTCTGGGGCGCCGGACGGCGCAGCGGCGGCTGGGCGGCGGCCGGGGCCCTGCTCGTCGCCCACGGGGCCCTCGGACTCGCCTACGACCGGCTCAGGGAGCGGTGACCGCACGGCGTCCGGGGACGCGGCGGCGTCCTACTCGTCGTCCTCGTCCTCGTCGTCCAGACGGGCCAGCCAGGTCGCGAGGCGCTCGACCGGCACCTCGAAGTCGGGGTTGAGGTCGACGAACGTCCGCAGCTGCTCGGCGAGCCACTCGAAGGTGACCTCCTCCTCGCCGCGCCGCTTCTCCAGTTCCTCGATGCCACGGTCGGTGAAGTACATGCGATCAGGATAGGCCGTGTCCCGCGCCTCCCCGCCGCCGCCCGCCCGGGTCCGGGAACGCCGGAGGCCCGGCACCCCGTGGGGGTGCCGGGCCTCCGTCCGTTCCGCGCGAGCGGTGCGGATCAGGCGTCGAAGACCTCGTCGACGAGCTGCTGCTGCTCCGCCTGGTGGCGCTTGGCGGAGCCGACCGCCGGGGAGGAGGAGTGCGGACGCGAGATCCGGCGCAGGCGCTCGCCCGCCGGGATGTCCGCGCCGACCGCCAGGTCGAGGTGGTCGATCAGGTTGAGCGCGATGAACGGCCAGGCGCCCTGGTTCGCCGGCTCCTCCTGGGCCCACAGGTACTTCTCGGCGTTCGGGTACTTGGCGATCTCGGCCTGGAGCTCGGCACCCGGCAGCGGGTACAGGCGCTCCAGACGGATGATCGCCGTGTCCGTGACGCCGCGCTTCTGACGCTCGGCCTCCAGGTCGTAGTAGACCTTGCCCGCGCAGAAGACGACCTTGCGGACGTCGGCCGGGTCGACCGTCCCGTCGCCGATCACCGGGCGGAAGCCGCCGGTGGTGAACTCCTCCACCTTGGACGCCGCGGCCTTCAGGCGGAGCATCGACTTCGGGGTGAAGACGATGAGCGGCTTGTGGTGCGGGTTGTGCACCTGCCAGCGCAGGAGGTGGAAGTAGTTCGACGGCAGCGTCGGCATGGCGACCGTCATGTTGTCCTGGGCGCACATCTGGAGGAAGCGCTCCGGGCGCGCGGACGAGTGGTCCGGTCCCTGGCCCTCGTAGCCGTGCGGCAGGAGCAGCGTGACGCCGGAGGTCTGGCCCCACTTCTGCTCGGCGGAGGAGATGAACTCGTCGACGACGGTCTGCGCGCCGTTGACGAAGTCGCCGAACTGGGCCTCCCAGACGACCAGGGCGTCCGGGCGGGCCAGCGAGTAGCCGTACTCGAAGCCCATCGCCGCGTACTCGCTGAGCAGCGAGTCGTAGACGTTGTAGTGGGCCTGGTCCTCGGTCAGGTAGAGCAGCGGGGTGTAGTCCTCGCCGGTCTCCTGGTCCACCAGGACCGCGTGGCGCTGGCCGAAGGTGCCGCGGCGGGAGTCCTGGCCGGAGAGACGGACCGGGGTGCCCTCCATCAGCAGGGAGCCGATGGCGAGGGTCTCGCCGAAGCCCCAGTCGATGGTGCCGTCGTCGATGGACGCGGCGCGGCGCTGCATCTGCGGGAGCAGGCGCGGGTGGACCGTGATCCGGTCCGGCACGTTGACCTGGGACTCGGCGATCCGCTTCACGACCTCCTGGGAGACCGCGGTGGTGACGGAGACCGGGAACTCGGCCTGGGCGTCCGGGACGTGCACCGAGGACGAGGCGGCGGTGGTGGCCTCGCGGACCTCCGCGAACACCTTCTCCAGCTGGCCCTGGAAGTCCTGGAGCGACTGCTCCGCCTCCTCCAGGGTGATGTCGCCGCGACCGATGAGCGACTCGGTGTACAGCTTGCGCACCGAACGCTTCTTGTCGATCAGGTTGTACATCTGCGGGTTGGTGAACGAGGGGTTGTCGCCCTCGTTGTGACCGCGGCGGCGGTAGCAGATGAGGTCGATCACGACGTCCTTGTTGAACGTCTGGCGGAACTCGAAGGCGAGCCGCGCGACGCGGACCACGGCCTCCGGGTCGTCGCCGTTCACGTGGAAGATCGGCGCCTCGATCATGCGGGCCACGTCGGTCGCGTACATCGAGGAACGCGAGGACTCCGGGGCGGCGGTGAAGCCGACCTGGTTGTTGATGACGATGTGGACCGTGCCGCCGGTGCGGTAGCCCCGCAGCTGCGACATGTTCAGCGTCTCGGCGACGACGCCCTGGCCGGCGAAGGCCGCGTCGCCGTGGAGGGCGACGGGCAGGACGGTGAAGTCCGTGCCGCCCTTGTTGATGACGTCCTGCTTGGCGCGGACGACGCCCTCCAGGACCGGGTCGACCGCCTCCAGGTGCGAGGGGTTGGCGGTGAGCGAGACCTTGATCTGCTCGCCGTCCAGGCCCGTGAAGGTGCCCTCGGCGCCCAGGTGGTACTTGACGTCGCCGGAGCCGTGCATCGACTTCGGGTCGAGGTTGCCCTCGAACTCGCGGAAGATCTGCGCGTACGACTTGCCCACGATGTTCGCCAGGACGTTCAGCCGGCCGCGGTGGGCCATGCCGATGACGACCTCGTCGAGGCGCGACTCGGCGGCCGAGTCGATGACCGCGTCGAGCAGCGGGATGACGGACTCGCCGCCCTCCAGGGAGAAGCGCTTCTGGCCGACGTACTTCGTCTGGAGGAAGGTCTCGAAGGCCTCGGCGGCGTTCAGGCGGCGCAGGATCCGCAGCTGCTCCTCGCGCTCCACGCGGGAGTGCGGGCGCTCGACGCGGTCCTGGATCCACTTGCGCTGCTTCGGGTCCTGGATGTGCATGAACTCGACGCCGGTGGTGCGGCAGTACGAGTCGCGCAGCACGCCGAGGATGTCGCGGAGCTTCATCATCGACTTGCCGGCGAAGCCGCCGACCGCGAACTCGCGCTCCAGGTCCCACAGGGTGAGGCCGTGCTCGGTGATGTCCAGGTCGGGGTGCTTGCGCTGCTTGTACTCCAGCGGGTCGGTGTCGGCCATGACGTGGCCGCGGACCCGGTAGGAGTGGATCAGCTCGAAGACCCGCGCGGCCTTGGTGACGTCGTCGTCGTGGGAGGCGTCGATGTCGCGGAGCCAGCGGACCGGCTCGTAGGGGATGCGCAGGGCCTTGAAGATCTCGTCGTAGAAGCCCTCCTCGCCGAGGAGCAGGTTCGAGACGATCCGCAGGAACTCGCCGGAGGCGGCGCCCTGGATGACCCGGTGGTCGTACGTCGAGGTCAGGGTCATGACCTTGGAGATGCCCAGCTTGTTCAGGGTGTCCTGGGAGGTGCCCTGGAACTCGGCCGGGTAGTCCATCGAGCCGACGCCCATGATGACCGACTGACCGGGCATCAGACGCGGCACGGAGTGGACCGTGCCGAGGCCGCCGGGGTTGGTCAGGGAGACGGTGACGCCGGAGAAGTCCTCCATCGTCAGCTTGCCCACGCGGGCGCGCTTGACGATGTCCTCGTACGCCTGCCAGAACTCGAAGAAGTTGAGCGTCTCGGCCTTCTTGATGCCCGCGACGACGAGCTGGCGGTCGCCGTTGGGCTTCACCAGGTCGATCGCGAGGCCGAAGTTCACGTGCTCCGGCTTGACCAGGGTCGGCTTGCCGTCCTTCTCCGCGAAGGAGTGGTTCATGGACGGCATGGCCTTGATGGCCTGCACCATCGCGTAGCCGATGAGGTGGGTGAAGGAGATCTTCCCGCCCCGGGCGCGCTTCAGGTGGTTGTTGATCACGATCCGGTTGTCGAAGAGCAGCTTCACCGGGACGGCGCGGACGGACGTGGCCGTCGGCACCTCCAGGGAGGCGTTCATGTTCTTCGCGACCGCGGCGGCGGGGCCGCGCAGCGTGATCAGCTCGGGACCGGCCGGGGCCTCGGACGCCGGAGCGGCCTTGGCGGCGGGCTTCGCGGCGGCCGGCGCGGCCTGGGCGGCGGCCGGCTTGGCGGCCGCGGGGGCCGCCTTCACCGCGGCCGGGGCGGCGGGAGCCGCGGCCGGCTTCTGTGCGGCGGGAGCCGGAGCGGGCGCGGGCACGGAGGCCGGAGCGGCGGGCGCGGCCTGTGCGGGGCCCGTCCGCCGCTCGGCGGGCGCGCTGGGCGCGCTCTGAGCGGGCGCCGGGGCGGCCGGGGTCTCCGACGCTCCGGGCTTGTAGTCGGCGAAGAAGTCCCACCAGGCACGATCGACCGAATTCGGGTCCTGGAGGTACTGCTGGTAGATCTCGTCGACGAGCCACTCATTGGCACCGAAGGCGGTCGCAGGGTTCTGGCCCTGCCCGTCTTGGTCGGTCGGGGAGCTCGGGGTACTGGGGGACTGAGACGACACGGCGGCAACCGCCCTCTTCCGCTTCACAAGGTGATGGACAGCGGAAATAAAGGCTACGCCTGTCCGGCCGGGAGGTGCAGGCCGGGCACTCCAACGTCGCGCAAGTCACACTTGACGGGGTGTTTCGGAGCCGTGAATGGCGGGAAACAAGCGTGGTTCCGCTGGTGTGAGGGTACGGAAAGGCATCGGCACGGCCCCCTTCGGCCGCACCCCTGATCGCACCCCGTTCACGTGCACGGAGGTCTTGCCCGCGTCCACGCAGAACGTGTTCTTCCGGTTCGAACCCTACGTCAATCCGTCGGTGGACGACTGCCCGGAAGAGTGACTCTGATGCGGCACCCGCGTGATGATTCGGCCACGCCGATCTCGCCGCCGTGCAGATCGACCGCCCAGCGGGCGATCGCGAGCCCCAGACCCGTCCCGCCGTCGCTGGCCGGACCCTGCCGGCGCGAGGCCGAACCCCGGTTGAACCGCTGGAAGACCTTGTGCCGCTCCGACTCCGGGATGCCGGGGCCCTCGTCCTCGACCTCCAGCTCCAGGGAGTCCGCATACGGGCCGCGCCGGGCCCGCACGGTGACCCGGCCGTGCGGCGGGGAGTGCTTCACCGCGTTGTCGATCAGGTTCGCCATCACCTGGTGCAGCCGCTCCGCATCCGCGTGGGCGACCAGCTCGGGCGGCGACACGTCCAGGTGCAGGTGCACGTCCGTGCGGTTGTGCAGGCCCGAGGTGGACGACAGGCCGCGCTGGGACGCGGCGAGGTTCGCCTCCCGCAGGACCCCGGACAGATAGGGCCACACCTCGAAGCGGCGCCCCCGCAGGGCGACGACACCGTTGTCAAGGCGTGACAGGTCGAGGAGCGTCTCCACCAGCCGGCCGAGCCGCTCGGTCTGCCCGAGCGCCGACCGCATCGTCTCGGGATCGGCCTCGGACACCCCGTCCACGACGTTCTCCAGAACGGCCCGCAGCGCGGCGATCGGGGTCCGCAGCTCGTGCGAGACGTTGGCCACCAGCTCCTTGCGGTGCCGGTCCACGGCCTCCAGGTCGTCCGCCATGCGGTTGATCGTCGACGCGAGGTCGCCCAGCTCGTCCCGCCGGTCCGCGCCCCGCACCCGGCGGCTGAAGTCGCCGCGCGAGATCGTCCCGGCCACCGTGGTCATCTCGTCCAGCGGGGCCGTCAGGGACTGGGCCACGAACTGGGTGATGAGCAGGGTCGCGATCATCGCGAAGATCGTGATGTACCGGAACTCGGTGGACGTGCGGATCGCCACGAGCGCGAGGCAGGAGGTCAGCAGGACCGCCCCGACGACGAGCGCGCCGAGCTTGGTCTTGATGGAGATCACGATCCGGCGGCGCCGCCGCCCGCCGCCGGGACCGCCGGGCCCCCCGGTTCCGCCCGGCCCCCCGGTCGCCTTCGGCTCCTCCGGCCCTCCGGGCCTCCGGGGGCTCATGGCGCCGGGGTCTCCAGCGCGTAGCCGACGCCGTGGACCGTGCGGATCCGCTCGGCCCCGATCTTCCGGCGCAGCGCCTTGATGTGGCTGTCCACGGTCCGGGTGCCCGAGGCGTCCGCCCAGTCCCACACCTCGGCGAGGAGCTGCTCGCGGGAGAGGACCGCGCGGGGCGTGCTCGCCAGACAGACGAGGAGGTCGAACTCGGTCGGGGTCAGGTGCACGTCCTCCGTCCGGACCCGGACCCGCCGCTGCGCGTGGTCGATCTCCAGTTCGCCCAGGCGGAGGATGCCGCTGCGCGGGGTGACCGCCGCGAGCGCGGCCCGCTCGACCCGGCGGAGCAGCACGTGCACCCGGGCGGCCAGCTCGCGCATCGAGAACGGCTTCGTCATGTAGTCGTCCGCCCCGACGCCGAGGCCGACCAGCATGTCGGTCTCGTCGTCGCGGGCGGTCAGCATGAGGACCGGGACGGGCCGCTGGGCCTGGACCCTGCGGCACACCTCCAGGCCGTCGAAGCCGGGCAGCATGATGTCCAGGACCATCAGGTCGGGCTGCCACGCCTCGGCGGCGTCGACGGCGGCGGGACCGTCGGTCGCGGTCTGCACGAGGAAGCCCTCGGCGCGCAGCCGGGCGGAGATCGCCTCGACGATCGTGGCGTCGTCCTCGACCACCAGGACGCGCCGCTGGGCCCCCGGAGTGGCCGCCGCACCGTGGTGAGTGGTGTGTGTCTGCTCCATTGCCCCGCCTCGCGTCGCCGATGTCGGTGCAGCAGCCTAGAGGTACCGGCGGCGTCCCGGCTATCCAGGAGTCAGCCGGGACGCACGGCCAGGTGGACCGCGTCCGGGACGCCCCGGGCAACGGGGATCTCTTCCGTCCGTACCCCGCTGAATCCGGCATTCCGCAAGGTTGCTTCGAAATCCCCGGAGGGTCGCGCGGACCACACGGCGAGGATCCCGCCGGGGTTCAGCCGGTCCGCGCAGGCCGCCAACCCCTCGGCGCCGTACAGGGATTCGTTGTCCTCGGTGACGGTCCAGCCGGGGCCGTTGTCGATGTCGAGGCAGAGGGCGTCGTAGGTGTCGGTGGAGGTGCGGACGTGCTCCACCAGGTCCGTGTGCAGGATCACGGTCCGGGGATCGGCGAGCGCGGCCCCGGAGATCGAGGCGAGCGGGCCCCGCCGGTGCCAGTCGATGACCGCCTCCTCGCGCTCGGCGACCACGATCCGGCCCCAGCGGGGGTCGGCGGCGGCGTGGGCGAGGGAGAAGCCGACGCCGAGGCCGCCGACGAGGACGGAGGCACCGGCCCGCCGCTCCTCGGGGAGCGCGGCGAGGGCCGCGTCGATCAGGAGCCGCTCGGAGCGCCCGTCGGAGGTGTCCATCAGGAAGGTGCCGTTGGCGATGATCTCGTAGTGCTCGTCGCGGCGGCGCAGGACGACCTCTCCATGGGGTCCTTCGCGCCGGTCGAGGGTCACGGTTTCCGACATCGTCGTCACTCCGCTCTCGTCGTCTCGTCGGATGGTTCCCGCCATCCTCGCCGTGCGGTGGTGACGATCACAAACGTGTTACGGGAACGGCCGGTCGTGGCCCGCCCTCTCTCCCGGGAGGCGCTCCCCCTTGACCCCCGACCGGCCCCGCCCCGATTCCGCCCCGATCCCGGGAGGTCGAGGGAGGTCCTGGGGGGTCGCGGTCCGGTCCGCCCGGAGCGCACCGCCCGACGGCCGGTCCGACACCTCGCCCCTCGAACGCCCGCCGCCCCTCGAACGCCCGCCCGCCCTTCGTCGTCCGGCCTCTCGCCGCCCGTCGGCCGTGCGCCGCGCCACGGGTACAGGGGCGTGCCCGCCCGCCGCGAGCGGCGGGCCGGGGACGACGCCCGGGGGCCGGTCGGAGGGACCGGCACCGGGGGCTGTTCCCAGCCATGGGGCGGCCCGCACGGAGACCTCCGGCGTACCGGCGGGCGGGGCGCGGGAGCGGGAGGGGACCTCACGGGACGGGCGCCCCGTCCGGGTCGCGGGAATCGGCCGTCGGGCACCGGGCCGGAAAGGCGCGCCGTCCGGCCGGGGGGCGAATCCTCCCGGGGGCCGAGTCCTCCCCGGGGCCGAGCCCTCCCGGGGACGGCTCTGTCGCGGGCGGGTCCCGGTTCGGTTCGCGGTCCGGGGAAAACGCGGTCCGGGGCGGCCTCAGGGGCTCGTCGGCGGCCCGCCCTCCGGGAGGGCGTCGAAGACGCGCCGGAGCGCGGGCGGCCGGTCGCCGTCGTCCGCGACGACCACGCGGTGGCGGTAGGCCACCTCGTACTGGAAGCCGTCGGCGATCGGGCGTCCGGTCGGCCGCGCCGGGACGAGGGCGAACGCGGGGTCCTCCAGGGCCGCGCGCAGTTCGGCGGCCTCGGCGGGGGTCTGCCGGCCGGTCCGGGGCGGCTTGTCGCCGGAGCTGATCGTCCATCCCCCGTCCCGCCGGACGACGAGCCGGTTGCGGACCCCGGCGAAGCCGCCGGTGACGGTCACCCGGACGAGGACCTGGCCCGGCCGGGGGTCGTCCCGCGTGGCGCTCGGGCCGGTCGTGGCGCCGGGGGTGCTCGGTGCGGGCGTGGTTCCGGAAGCGCCCGGACCGGTCGTCGGGCCGGACGCGCCCGGTCCGGCCGTGGTCCCGGGCGCGCCGGGCGCCGGGGGAGCCCCGGTGTCCGATCCGCAGCCGGCCGCGCCGCCCGCCAGGACCGCCGCGAGCAGCACGGCCCCGCATCGCCTTCCCCGCCCGCCTCGCCTCATGGGACTCAGACTCATGGGAGGAGCATGCCCGGCGAGGCGCCTCCCCGCAGCCGGACGACGGGATTCCGCCACCGTCCGGAGTCCCCTGGGCTCAGCCCTCCTCCCGAACGACGCCGGTCAGCGGCCCCCGGTACTCCCAGTCCAGCGCGGCGTAGAGCCGTCGGCCGTCCGTGGTGGCGGAGAGCACTCCGGTCGTGGCGCCCGCCTGCGCGGCGGCGGCCTCCAGGGTGAGCACGACGTTGGCGCCGAGGCCCCGGCGCCGGTGCGCCGCGTCCGTCTCGATCTGGTCCGCGACGGCGGTGGCGCCGGTCGGGGCGATCTGCCCCCGGGCGGCGAGGGTGCCGTCCGGGGCGAGGATCCGGACCCGGACGACGCCGTCCCGGACCTCGACGGTCCGGGCGTACCCCTCGGGCGGCGCGGGGCGGACGCCGGGGTCCAGCGGCTTGACCATCATGAAGCCGGGGTCGTCGGGGATCGTCCACCCCTCGGTGATCCACGGCGCCGCCTCCTCGGCGTCCGCCATCACCTTGAGCCAGGTGTACGGCTCGGTGAGCCGCTCGCAGAGCGCACCGACGGTGGCCGCGTCGGGCGCGGGCAGCACGTGCCGCAGGACGTGCCGGGGGAGGCCCACGTCGATCCGGTACCCCCACGGCCGGTCGACGGCGGCCGGGGTGCCCCGGGAGACGGTCCAGCCCTTCACCCATGCCGATGTAATGGCTCTCATATCCATGGAGGTATTACATCGGCCGTTCGGAGGGGCCCGCGAGGGTGATCGCTCAGAGCGAACAGGCGTCCGGGAACATTCATGGGCTCACAAGCATTGAGTCCATACAGCTCAACTTGACTGCCGAAGGGGAGATCATGGCTTCTGAGTCCATGGCGTCCGCGCCGCTCACTCTGCCTGTGCTGCCGCTCGACGACGAGGTCGTGCTGCCCGGAATGGTGGTGCCGCTGGACCTGTCCGACAACGACGTACGGGCCGCCGTCGAGGCCGCCCAGGCCGCCGCGCGGCCGGGAGGAGGAAAGCCGCGGGTGCTGCTCGTGCCCCGCGTCGACGGCACCTACGCCGCCACCGGCGTCCTCGGGACCGTCGAGCAGGTGGGACGCCTGTCCGACGGCGACCCGGGCGCGCTCGTGCGCGGCCGCGGCCGCGTCCGCATCGGCGCCGGCACGACCGGCCCCGGCGCCGCCCTGTGGGTCGAGGGCACCGCCGTCGAGGAGACCCTGCCCGACCCGCTGCCCGGCTCCGTGACCGAACTGGTCAAGGAGTACAAGGCGCTGGCCACCACCTGGCTCAAGAAGCGCGGGGCCTGGCAGGTCGTCGACCGCGTCCAGCAGATCGACGGCGTCGGCGCCCTCGCCGACAACTCCGGCTACTCGCCCTTCCTGACCGTCGCCCAGCGGATCGAGCTCCTGGAGACCGCCGACCCGGTCGCCCGGCTGCGCCTCGCCACCGCACAGCTCCGCGAGCACCTCGCCGAGCAGGACGTCGCCGAGACCATCGCCAAGGACGTCCAGGAAGGCGTCGACAAGCAGCAGCGCGAGTTCCTCCTCCGCCGCCAGCTCGAAGCCGTCCGCAAGGAGCTGCGCGACCTCAACGGCGAGTCGGAGGGCGACGGGTCCGACGACTACCGCGCCCGCGTGGAGGCCGCCGACCTGCCGGAGAAGGTGCGGGAGGCCGCCCTCAAGGAGGTCGAGAAGCTGGAGCGGTCCAGCGACCAGTCCCCCGAGGGCTCCTGGATCCGCACCTGGCTCGACACGGTCCTCGAACTGCCCTGGAACGAGCGGACCGAGGACCGGTACGACATCCGGGGCGCCCGCGCGGTGCTCGACGCCGAGCACGCGGGCCTGGACGACGTGAAGGAGCGGATCACCGAGTACCTGGCGGTGCGCAAGCGGCGCGCCGACCGCGGCCTCGGCGTGGTCGGCGGACGCCGGGGCGGCGCCGTCCTGGCCCTCGTCGGCCCGCCCGGCGTCGGCAAGACCTCCCTCGGCGAGTCCGTCGCCCACGCGATGGGCCGCGAGTTCGTCCGGGTCGCCCTCGGCGGCGTCCGGGACGAGGCGGAGATCCGCGGCCACCGCCGCACCTACGTCGGCGCCCTGCCCGGCCGGATCGTCCGCGCCGTCAAGGAGGCCGGGACCATGAACCCGGTGGTCCTGCTCGACGAGATCGACAAGGTCGGCTCCGACTTCCGCGGCGACCCCGCGGCGGCCCTCCTCGAAGTCCTCGACCCGGCGCAGAACCACACCTTCCGCGACCACTACCTGGAGGTCGAACTCGACCTCTCCGACGTGGTCTTCCTGGCCACGGCGAACGTCCTGGAGTCCATCCCGGAGGCCCTCCTCGACCGCATGGAACTGGTGCGGCTCGACGGCTACACCGAGGACGAGAAGGTCGTCATCGCCCGCGACCACCTGCTGCCCCGGCAGCTGGAGCGGGCCGGCCTGGAGCCCGGCGAGGTCGTCCTGGAGGAGGCGTCGCTGCGGAAGCTGGCCGGCGAGTACACCCGCGAGGCGGGCGTCCGCACCCTGGAGCGGGCCGTCTCCCGGCTGCTGCGGAAGGTCGCGGCCCAGCACGAACTGGGCGACCGCGAGCTGCCGTTCACGGTCGGCCCGGAGGACCTGCGCGAGCTGATCGGGCGCCCGCACCACGTGCCCGAGTCGGCGCAGGACCCGGCCGAGCGCCGGACGTCCGTGCCGGGCGTCGCCACCGGACTCGCGGTGACCGGCGCGGGCGGCGACGTCCTCTTCGTGGAGGCCTCCCTGGCCGACCCGGAGACCGGCGCCGCCGGACTCACCCTCACCGGGCAGCTGGGCGACGTGATGAAGGAGTCGGCGCAGATCGCGCTCTCCTTCCTCCGCTCGCACGGCGCGGAGCTGGAACTGCCCGTCACCGGCCTCAAGGACCGGGGCGTGCACATCCACTTCCCGGCGGGCGCGGTCCCCAAGGACGGGCCGAGCGCGGGCGTCACCATGACGACCGCCCTCGCCTCCCTGCTGAGCGGACGGCTCGTCCGCACGGACGTGGCCATGACCGGCGAGGTCTCCCTCACCGGCCGGGTCCTGCCCGTCGGCGGAGTGAAGCAGAAGCTGCTCGCCGCGCACCGGGCGGGCATCACCACGGTCGTGATCCCCAAGCGGAACGAGGCCGACCTGGACGACGTCCCGGCCGAGATCCTGGAGAAGCTTGAGGTCCACCCCGTGACGGACGTCCGGCAGGTCCTGGAGATCGCCCTCGCCCCGGCGGAGGTGCCGGTGGGCGTGGCCGCGTAACCCCTCGCCGGGAGCGGGGCGTTCCTTCGGGGGCGCCCCGCTCCGGCACGTCCGGACGAGGGCCGGGACGGGGGCCCGGGGGCGGGTCCGCGATGTCAGTCCCGGCTGTCATGATCGTACGCATGAACGAAGACGCCTTCTGGGCTCTCATCGACGAGTTGGGCAGCCGCCCCGGCACCCGGGACGAGCGGCTGGAGTGGCTGGAGGGGGAGCTGCTGCGGCGCCCGGCCGACGAGAGCGTGGCGTTCCAGGTGCGCCTGGAGAAGGCGTGCGGGACGGCCGACACCCACGCGCTGTGGAGGGCGGCGAACCGGATCGAGGGCGGCCACTGCACGGACGACGGCTTCCACTACTTCACGCTCTGGCTGGTGGGCCAGGGCCGGAAGGCGTACGAGGCGGTGCTCGCCGACCCGGACGCGCTGGCCGACGTGCCCGAGGTGCGGGCGCTCGCGGGACGGCACCGCGACGACTGGGACGACGACGAGTGGCCCGAGTGGGAGGAGCTCGACTACGTCGCCCAGGACGCGTACGACGAGCTGACCGGCCAGGAGGACGACGACGGCGAGGAGTTCCTCGACGCGGTCGAGGAGGCCGAGGAGGCGCTGGGGGAGGAAGAGGGGGAAGAGGACGAGGAGCGCGGGGCGGCCGGGCCGGAGGGGTCGGCCCTGCCCCGGCTCACCGCCCTCTTCCCGCTCGGGGAGTCCGGCTCCTAGGGCGCGTGCCGGGCGCCGCCGGGCGGGCGGGACCTTCGGCACGTGCCCCGGGGCGCGCCGGGCGGGAGGGAGCCCGGCGCGCGCCCCGGCCGCCGCCCGGTCCCGTCGGACCCGGGCGGCGGCACCGGTGACGCGTGGGGGCGCGTCAGGAGGCGGACGGGTTCCGGCGGCGGCCCAGGAGCAGGCTGCCCGCCGCGAAGGCGGCGAGGGCGCCCGCGCCCGCGAGGGCCGGCATCAGGGGGGAGGCGGTTCCGGCGGCCTCGGCGGAGAGCGCCGGGGGCTGCTCGTCGCCGCCGTGGCCCGCGTGGCTCACGGTGGACAGGGCGGCGCCCGCCGCGATCTTCGCCTCGGTCGGGGCCTGCGCCTTCGCGCCGGCCGTCGCCGTGCCGGCCTGGGCCGCCGCGCCGCCGAAGGTGACGTCCGAGCAGCTGTAGAAGGCCTCGGGGCTGTCGTTGCGCTGCCACACCTTGTAGACGATGTGGCGGCCGGTGCGGGCCGGCAGGGTGCCCGTGAAGTTGTAGTGGCCGTCGGTGGCGGTGCGGGTGGTCTGGTAGACGGCGACCGGGGTCTCGTCCAGGTCCGACCACTTCAGGGGCTGGGTCGGGTCGAAGCCGGCCTTGGTGATGTAGACCGTCATGGTGCCCGAGTGGGCCGCCGTCGCCCGCACCTTGAAGTCGAAGGAGCCCGCGGCGACCGCCGTCGCCGGCCAGTCGGTGCGCGCCCAGTCCAGGGCCCGGTACTTCGCGCGGTTCGCCGAGCAGAGCTTGCCGTCCGGGATGAGGGTCCGGTGCTGCCCGTCCGCGTTGGCGATGTTGACCTCGTTCCAGTCGTAGAGCGGCTGGGTGCCGGAGTCGGCGACGAGGTCCTTGCACACCTGCGACCTGGGCGTCTCGGGGCCCTCGGCGTAACAGGCGGCCACCCGGCTCACGGGGTTGAAGACGGCCCCGTGGGCACTGGCCGCCGTGGGGGTGAGACCGACGAGCGCCGCGGCGGACAGGGCCGCGGCGCCGGCGGCGGCGGCACGGCGGGCGGAAGGCAGGGAGGGCATGCGGGGGCTCTCTCTCGTGCGTGGGGAGTACGGAACGAGCAACGCGCGCGGGGCGCACGGAAGTTGAATTCCGGGCGGCCGTCGTAGAGCCTCGCATTGGTCCATACCAATGAGCAAGGGGAGGGAGGGAAAAAGCCGGAGCGGCCCCCGGGGCGCACGCGGCGCCCCCGGGGGCCGCCGGGAGGTGGGGGTGACGAAGGAAGGGGGGAGGGGGCGTCAGCCGTTCGCGAGCGCCCTCACGCGCGAGAGGTCCCCGTTGAAGTGGTTGTGGTCGCCGACCGTCGGGCCGGTGGAGGTGTACTGCCACATCGTGTAGTACTCCCAGCCGGCCGGGAGCGTGCCCACGGTGGCGGCGTACCGCGCCACCCACAGCGGGTTGGTCGCGCCGAAGCCGGAGTGGTTGCCGGTGCACTGGGTCCACCAGCTCGTCGCCGTGTAGACGACGGCGTCCCGCCCGGTCCGGGCCCTGTACCGGTTCAGGAAGTCGCGGATCCAGGCCACCATCCCGGCCTGGGACTTGCCGTAGCAGGTCGCTCCGTACGGGTTCCACTCGATGTCGAGCACGCCCGGCAGGGTCCTGCCGTCCTTCGACCAGCCGCCGCCGTTGTCGACGAAGTAGTCCGCCTGGGCGGCGCCGGACGCCGTGTCCGGGGTGGCGAAGTGGTACGCCCCCCGGATCATGCCGACGTCGTACGAGCCGTTGTACTGCTGGGCGAAGTGGGTGTTCTCGTAGTACGTGCCCTCCGTCGCCTTCACGTAGGCCCACCGGACGCCGCTGTTCCACAGCGTGCCCCAGGCGACGTTCCCCTGGTGGCTGGAGACGTCCACGCCCTCCGTCCGGGCGGCCCGGACCGACGGGCCGGAAGGCGCCGTGCCGCGTCCGTCGTGCGCGAGGACGCCCATGCCCATGTGGGCGGTGCCGCGGGCGGGCGCCCTCCGGGCGTCCGCGTCGGGGGCGGCCCCGGCGGGTCCGGCGAGGGGGAGCAGGAGGGCCAGGGCCGCGAGGGCGGCGCCGGCGAGGGTCGTTCCGGATCCGTGCACACGCATCGCGTGCCTCCGAAAGGCTCGTGGGGAGAGGGGGTGACAGTCCTGTCGCGGACATGTCAGCGGGGGTGGTGGGAACGACGCTACGCACGTAGACCCACCCGTGGAAGGGGGCCCGGTCACCGCCGTTGGTCTACGCCTGCGAAATACTGGAAGAGCTGCGGAAACGGCCGCGACGGGAAGAAACTTTCAGCGGCGGAAGACCGCCGGTGTGGCGGAGTCACGCCAACGGGGAACACGTGGGAGGCGCTGACGTGCACGGAAGCGGTGCGGGAAGTGAGGGCGGGGTCACCCTGCCGGCGCCCGACGGGGCCGGAGCCGTGCCGCCGGTCGCCGGTGGGACCGGAGCCGCCTCGCCGGCCCCCGACGGGACGGGCCCCGCCCCGTCGTCCCCCGACACGGCCGGAGCCGCCCCTCCGGTCACCGTGGACCGGGAGTTCCTCGCCCTCGAACGCGAGCTGGCGGTCTTCCTGCGCCGCGCCCGCGCCCAGTCCGGCGAGATGGCCCGGGAGGTCCACCCCGAGCTGGAGCCCGCCGCCTACGGCCTCTTCGTGCGCCTCGACGACGCCGGGCCCCAGCGGGCCACCGAACTGGCCGGGTACTTCGGCGTCGGCAAGGCGACCATGAGCCGCCAGCTCCGGGCCCTCGAAGACCTCGGGCTCGTCGCCCGCGACCCCGACCCCGCCGACGGGCGCGCCTCCCTCGTCCGCCTCACCGAGGAGGGCCGGAACCGCTTCCGCCGCGTCCGCGACGCCCGGCGCGAGCGCTACGTCCGCAAGCTCGCCGACTGGGACCGCGCGGAGGTCGCCGAGCTGGCCCGGCTCCTGAACCACTTCAACGTACGGGCGGAGGGCTGAGGTCCCGGCCTCCGGAGTTTCAGTGACCAGGAGGCCCGGAAGCCGTGGAGACTCCGGAGGCCGTGGAGGCCCCGGGCGCCATGGAGGGCCGGAAAGTCACGGAGGCCCCGGGCGCCCCGGCCGCCCGGCGGCCCCGTCCCCCGGGAAGCCCGGCGTCCACGGAAGCCCCGGCCCCAGCTCCACGTGCGCCGCCGTCGCGTCGTCGTGCTGCTTCCAGCGCCGTACGCCCCCCGCCCCCGCGTCCGCGGCCTCCCGCTCGCGCACCCGGCGGAGCAGGCCGGACGCGCCCTCCGCGCGCAGGACGCCGAGGCAGTCCGCCCAGTCGCCCTCGCCGAACAGGTCCACCCAGCGGCTCGCCCCGTCCGTGAGCCCCGTCAGCGCCCGCACCTCCGCGCGCGGGGCCGTCCCGGTCACCGCGAGCTCCGCGACCGCCGGGTCGGCCGCCGCCGTGAAGAAGCCGCCCTCCCGGTTCCGCAGCCGGTCCGTCGCCGCCACGGACCGCAGCACCTCGGCCGGCACCCGGTCGAGCCGGTCGTCGAGGACCGCCCGCACCACCCCGTCCGGCCCCTCCAGGAGGAGGACCGCGTCGGAGAGGACGAGGTGTTCGACCGCCGTCCCGTTCCAACGGGCGAGGGCGACGGTTGCCTGAGGCGTCCGTACGTGAGAAAGGTCACAGGTCGCCTGATGGGCGTCCGCGGTGCGCCGGATTGCCAGGGAGAGGATCCCGGACAGGGGGAGATCCGGCCGGGAAGCGGACAGTTCGGTCAAAGCCCCGCCGAGACGGGCGACGAACCACGGCACTCCGTGCACGCAGCCGTCCTCACCGGCGGGCGGTGTGACGCCGTCGAGGACGACCAGCGTCCCCCCGCCCTCCGCCGCGAACAGGGCGGTGGCCGCCCAGTCCTCGTTGGGGCGTTCGGGGCTGCCGGGGAGGGAGGCGACGTCGCTGCGCATGCGGCCCAGTGTGCCCGGCCCCGGGTCCGCCCCCACCGGACCCGTAAATGACGGGAAAAGGCCTGTACCAAAGGGCGGAGGCGGTGGAAGGGGCGGAACGGGCGCCGCCGCGGAGCTGCGGGCGGGCATCCTGCCAAAGCCCGCGCGGAAGATCCAACCGGGGCCCCTTCCGGGCCCGGGGACCCGGCCCGGGGAAGTTGTTCGCCAACTCGGGAGTGTTGTTCACTCGTTCGGGTGGCGGAGCGGCCGATGCCCGTCCCCTTCCCGGAAGCGCTGGAATGGTCGGAAGCCGTATCGGGGGTGGGGGCGCTCCATGTGATCGGCCGTCACCTCTGCTTTGTGGCTGGACGAGTCAAGAATGCGAGCACCGGTGCAGATGAAGCGGCCTCGGAGCAAGAACGGCACGCGGAGCCAGGGCCCCGGTGTCCCACCGGCCCCGGTCGGCCCCGCCGCGGCCCCCGCCGGAGGCACGGCCGCCGACCACGCCCAGGCCCCGTCGTCCGCCCCCGCGCAGCCCGCCGCCCCCGCCGGCCGTGCCAAGCGCGTCCGCAACCGCCTCGTCGTCGGCGTCGCCCTCGTGGGCGTCACCGTCCTGGCCGCCGGCGCCCCCGGGATCCTCGCCACCTCCGCCGAGCTCACCGACTCCCAGCGCCTGGTCACCCTCGCCGAGCTCGACCGGCAGGCCGTCACCCTCGCGCACTCCCTGGCCGACGAGCGCGACGAGGTCGTCGCGTACATCGCCGCGGGCCGCGACGCCCAGAGCGGCGACGCCGAGAAGAAGCGCCGGGTCACCACCGTGCGCTCCACCCGCGTCGACCGGCAGATCGACGAGATCCGCCCCGCCGCCTCCACGGAGCTCCGCCGCGACCTCGCCGGCGTCCCCTCCGTCCGCCGCGCCGCCCTCACCGGCAAGGGCACGGCCCTGGAGGCCCACAAGGCGTACTCGGACGTCATCGACAAGCTCCAGGCCCTCGCCGACGAGCTGGCCGACCGGACCCCGGCCCGAGCCGCCGACGTCTCGCTCATCGGCGCCACCCGCGCCCCCGCCGCCCTCGGCCGCGCCGTCGAACAGGCCTCCGCCACCCGCGGCCTGCTCCTCGCCGCGCTCTCGGTGCCGCAGCCCGAGCCCACCGGCGACTTCCGCTACGACGACACGACCGGCACCTACGTCCCCGAGGAGCCGAAGGGCGCGGCGGAGGCCGACCGGACCCGCGACCGCCTCACCGCCGCCGCCCAGCAGGCCCGCGTCCGCGAGCTCGCCGCCCTCGGCGACTTCGACCAGGCCGCCGGCGCCGCCGCCCGCGACTCGCTCGCCGGCACCGTCACCGGACCCGACGTCAAGAGCGCCGAACGCTCCCTCGCCTCCCTCACCGACCAGCCCCGGCTGACCACCGCCGAGCGCAAGACCGACCCGGCCGCCCTGGAGGCCGCGCTCTCCGCCCGCATCGAGCAGATGCGCGGCGTCGAGTCCGCCCTCGCCGCCCAGCGCGTCGAGCGCCTCTCCGCGCTCCGCGACGACGACGTCACCGCCCTCGAACTGCGCCTCGCCCTCCTCGGCGGCTGCTTCCTCTTCGCCGTCGGCGTCTCCACCTACGTGGCCCGCAGCCTCACCCGGCCGCTCGCCGTGCTCCGCATCGGGGCCGCCCGGCTCGCCGCCGCCCCCGACCCGGCCACCGAGGAGCCGATCCGCTTCACCGGCCGCAACGACGAGTTCGCACAGGCCGTCCGCTCCCTCAACACCCTGCACGGCGAGCTCGCCGGCCTCGCCGCGCGCACCGGGCACCTCACCGCCGAGCGGGCCGACCTGGCCGCCGACAAGGAGGCCCTCGCCACCGAGCTGGCCACCCGGCGCGCCGAGCTCCAGGGGCAGGTCGCCCTCCTCACCGCCGAGCTGGAGAAGCTCCGCGGCACCGTCCGGCACACCTTCGTCAACCTCTCCCTGCGCAACCTCGGGCTCGTCGAGCGGCAGCTCGGCGTCATCGAGAAGCTGGAGGAGCGCGAGCAGGACCCGGACCGCCTCGGCACCCTCTTCAAGCTCGACCACATGGCGACCGTCATGCGCCGCCACAGCGAGAACCTCCTCGTCCTCGCCGGCCACGAGCACGTCCACGGCCACGCCGGTGCCGTCCCGCTCGTCGACGTGCTGCGCGCCGCCGTCAGCGAGATCGAGCGGTACGAGCGGGTCACCATCCAGTCCCTGCCGCCGCACGCCCAGATCGCCGGCTTCGCCGCGGACGACCTGAGCCACCTCGTCGCGGAACTCCTGGAGAACGCCACCTCCTTCTCGCCGCCCGACGCCGAGGTCCAGCTCTCCGGCTGGCTCCTGGAGACCGGCGAGGTGATGCTCTCCGTCCAGGACTCCGGCATCGGCATGACCCCCGCCCGCTCCGCCGAGCTGAACGCCAGCCTGGCGGAGGCCGACCCGGACGCCTTCGAGGGCGAGGGCCTCGGCATGCGGGTCGTCGCCCTGCTCGCCGCCCGCCACGGCGTCCGCGTCGAGCTGCGCGAGCAGCAGCCGGGCGGCACGGCGGCCGTCGTGGTCCTGCCGCTGCCCCTGCTGCCCACCACCCCGCCGGCCGCCGTCAAGGAGCCCGCACGGGTCGCGGGCGCGGCCCCCGCGATCCAGCTGCCCGGCTCGGTCGCGGAGGCCAACTCCAACACCCTGCCGTCCCGCACCCGCGACCCCCTGGTGGAGGCGGCGGAACGCGCGTTCGCGCGGGCGGAGCCGCAGGGCGCGGCGGAGGAGCCCCACGCGCCCGAGGAGCCCCACGCGCCCGAGGGCGTCCCCGACGAGGAGTCCCACGCGCCGGCGGTCGTCTCCGAGGAGCCGTACGTTCCGGAACCGCGCCGGACGGTGGAGGAGCCGTACGCCCCCGAGCCGGAGCCCGCGCCCTCGGAGCCGTACGAGAGCGAAGGCTTTCCCGCCCCGGAGCCGTACGAGAGTGAAGGCCCCCACGCCCCGGAGTCCGTCTCCGAGACCACGCTCCAGGTGCGGCTGCCCGTTCCGCCGCGGGAGCCGGACGTCCACGAGCGCGCCGCCGACGGGGACACCGGTGCCCGCGCCGTCGCCGATGCCGTCCAGCCCGCCCCCGAACCGGCCGTCGACCAGCCGCCGGTTCCCGGGCCGCGCCCCGGGCAGTGGGGGCGGGTCACCGACAAGGGCCTGCCCAAGCGCACCCCCCAGGTGGTGCGCCAGGCGGGACCCGCCGCTCCTCCCCGCAAGGGCGGCGTGGACGCCGAGGCCCTGCGCCGCAGGCTCGGCGGCTTCCACCGGGGCGCCGAGGCCGGGCGCCGGGACGTGGAGGCGGAGATGAGCACGCCGGGCACGGAGACGGCGGGCGCGGGCGCACCGGGAACGGGCACGCCCGGATCGGACGCGACGGGGATAGCGAACGCAAGGACTGCACGTACAGAGGAGAAGACGGGGGACACAGTCGAGGAGGCACGCAGTTGACCGCGACGGGAACGTTCGGACTGAGTACGGAAGCCCGCAACCTGCAATGGCTGCTGGGGAACCTGGTCGAGGAGGTGCCGGGGGTCCGCTCGGTGGCCGTCGTGTCCTCGGACGGCCTGATGCTGCTGTCCTCGGATCCGGAGCCCCCCCGGGACGCCGCGCCCGCCGAGGACGCCGACGGTCCCCGGGGCCCGCGCGGCTCCAGCGCCGACCTGGCCACCATCGTCTCCGGCATCGGCAGCCTGACCATCGGCGCCGCGCGCCTGATGGACGGCGGCGGGGTCAAGCAGACCATGGTGGCGATGGACGAGGGCAGCGTCTTCGTCATGTCGATCAGCGACGGCTCGCTGCTCGGCGTGCACGCCACGCCCGACTGCGACATGAGCGTCGTGGCGTACCACATGGCGCTCTTCGTGGGCCGCGCCGGCCACGTCCTCACCCCCGAGGTCCGCAGCGAGCTGCGCAAGTCCCTGGAGGGCCCCCGGTGACGGCCCTGTCCTCGGCGGCCCCGGTCCCGCCCGCGTTCAAGCTGCCGGTACGGGGAGAGGGCCGCCGCCCCGCGCGCGTGCGCCCGTACTCGCTGACCGGCGGCCGGACCCGCTTCGGCCACGTCCTGCTCGTCGAGACCTTCGTGGCGGCGCTCGAAGCGCCCGCCGCGCGCAAGGTCCTGACGGACGGCGGGACCGGCGCCCGCGGCCTGATGCCGGAGATGCGGGCCATCGTCGAGATCTGCCGCCGGATGCGGACGGTGGCCGAGATCTCGGCGCTTCTGAAGATGCCGTTGGGGGTCGTCCGGGTGCTCCTCAGCGACCTGGCCGACCAGGGAAAGATCCGTGTGTACGGGACCGGTCACGGCACCGGCCAGCCCGACCGCGCGCTCCTCGAAAGGGTGCTGAGTGGACTCCGTCGTCTCTGACGCCACCGCCGTCTCCGTCTCCGGAGACGCCTCCGGAACCGTCTCCGCGGCCGCCTCCGAAGCGGTCGCCGACACACCGGCGGCCGTCGGCATCCCCGCCCAGCCCCGCCCCGGCCCGTCCGGTTCGTCCGGCCCGTCCGGCCCGGACACCGAGGACGGCGCGCAGGACTGGCAGCTCGACCACAGCAAGGCACCCACGGCGACGAAGATCGTCGTCGCGGGCGGCTTCGGCGTCGGCAAGACCACCTTCGTCCGCGCGGTCTCGGAGATCACCCCGCTCCAGACCGAGGCCCTGATGACCCGGGCGAGCGAGGACACCGACGACCTCACCGCCACGCCGGACAAGCTCACCACCACGGTGGCGATGGACTTCGGCCGCATCACGCTCGACAACGACCTGGTGCTCTACGTCTTCGGCACGCCGGGCCAGCAGCGCTTCTGGTTCATGTGGGACGACCTGGTGCGCGGCGCGATCGGGGCGATCGTGCTCGCCGACACCCGGCGCCTCACCGACTGCTTCCCGGCCCTCGACTACTTCGAGAGCTGCGGCCTCCCGTACATCGTGGCGGTCAACCACTTCGAGGGCAGCGAGCTGTTCGAGACGGAGGACGTGCGGGAGGCGCTGACCGTGCCGGCGCACGTCCCCGTGGTGATCATGGACGCGCGCAAGCGCTACAGCGTCGTGGAGACCCTGCTCGCCATGGTCGCGCACGCCCTGGACGCCACCCCCGAATAGCCCCGCCCCCCGTCACGCCACGCCAGGAGCACCACCCATGCGGAAGATACTCATAGTCGGAGCCGGGCAGTCCGGCCTCCAGCTCGCCCTCGGACTGCAGTCGCGGGGGTACGAGGTCACCCTCATGTCGAACCGGACGGCGGACGAGATCCGCGCCGGCCGGGTCATGTCCACCCAGTGCATGTTCGACACGGCCCTCCAGCACGAGCGGGACCTCGGGCTGAACTTCTGGGAGTCCCAGGCGCCCCGCATCGAGGGCCTCGGCGTCTCGGTCGCGGGCCCCGACTCCTCCCGCCCGATCGACTGGGTCGGCAGGCTGGACGGGTACGCCCAGTCCGTCGACCAGCGGGTGAAGATGGCCGGCTGGACGGAGACCTTCGCCCAGCGCGGCGGCCAGCTCGTCATCCACGGTGCGGCGGTCGGGGACCTCGACTACTTCTCCCGCAACTACGACCTGGTGCTCGTCGCGGCCGGCAAGGGCGAGCTGGTCTCCATGTTCGAGCGGGACGCCGCGCGCTCCCCGTACGACGCGCCGCAGCGGGCGCTGGCCGTCGCGTACGTCCACGGCCTCGGCCCGCGCCCCGAGCACCCCGACTTCGACGCGGTCCGCTGCAACGTCGTCCCGGGCGTCGGCGAGCTGTTCGTCATGCCGACCCTCACCACCGGCGGCCGCGCCGACATCCTCTTCTGGGAGGGCGTCCCCGGCGGCCCGCTCGACGTCTTCAAGGGCGTCAAGGACCCCTCCGAGCACCTGGCGCTGACGCTGGAGCTGATGGAGCGGTTCACGCCGTGGGAGTACGCGCGGGCCACCAGGGTCGAACTGACCGACGCGGGCGGCACCCTCGCCGGCCGCTACGCCCCGACCGTCCGCAACCCGGTCGGCCGCCTCCCCGGCGGCGGCCTGGTCCTCGGCGTCGCGGACGTCGTCGTCGCCAACGACCCGGTCACGGGCCAGGGCTCCAACTCGGCCTCCAAGTGCGCGGCGGCCTACCTCTCCTCGATCGTCGAACACGGCGAGGCGCCCTTCGACGAGTCCTGGATGCGCGCCACCTTCGACCGCTACTGGCAGACGGCCCGGCACGTCACCAAGTGGACGAACGCGATGCTGGCCCCGCCGCCGGAGCACGTCCTGAACCTCCTCGGCGCCGCCGGCCGGCTCCAGCCCGCCGCCGACCGCTTCGCCAACGGCTTCAACGACCCGTCCGACTTCGAGAACTTCTTCTACGAACCGGAGAAGGCGGGCGCCTACCTGGCGTCGCTCACCGAGAGCTGACAAGGCACCGAGAGCCGACAAGGGCGGGCCGCCGCCACGACCGCCGAAAACCGGTCGTGGCGGCGACCCGTTCTGTTCGATCATGCGGGCATGACCCTCTCGAACACCCTCGCCCGCGTGGACGCGGACCTCGCCGCCGGGCGGGTGCCCGTGGCGCGGCAGCGGCTGCGCGGGCTCGTCTCGTCCTTTCCGTGCGACCTGACGCTGCGCCGTCGGCTGGCCGAGGTGTACCGGCTGTACGGGGACGCGGCGGAGGCCGGGCGCTGGATGTACCTCGAAGAGGACCGGCGGGAGGACGAGACGGTCGCGTTCGAGGAGAGGTACCGGTCCCCGGGGCGGCGGATGAAGGCGCTCGCCTGGCGCGGGCCCGAGGCGCTGGCCGCCACCGCGTTCGCCGAGGGGCAGCTGGCGGCGGTGCGGGGCGCCCGCGCCGGGGAGCTGGAGCGGCCCGTCGACTGGGACCGGCCGGACTCCTACGAGGAGCGGGCGGGCGAGACCTGGCGGCCCGAGGGGCGGAACCGGTCGCTCGCCGGCGTCCTCGTGGGCGGGGGGTGCGTCGTGGGAGTCCTCCTCAACCTGGCGATCTGGGTGGTCGGCCTCCTCACGATCGCCGGCTGAGCGGATCAGCCGCCGTCGAACCCCTCGTCCCCGCCGTCCTCCGCGCCCTCCGGCAGGTCCGGCGGGGTGTACGAGGCCAGGGCCGTTCCGTCCGGGTCCGGGCGCACCGCTCCGAGCAGCGGGTTCGCCGCCACGGGGGAGACCTTCACCTTCGCGCCGGGGCGCGGGGCCTGGACGACCAGGCCCCCGCCCAGGTAGACCGCCACGTGCGTCGCGCCCGGGAAGTAGACCACCAGGTCCCCGGGCCGCAGCTCCGTGAGGGGGACCCGGGGGAGCGTCCTCCACTGTTCCTGGCTGGTCCGGGGGATCGTCCGGCCCGCCGCCGCCCACGCCCGCTGCGCCAGCCCCGAGCAGTCGTACGCCTCCGGGCCCTCCGCCCCCCACGCGTACGGCTTGCCGATCTGCCCCACCGCGAACCGCAGGGCCTCCCCGCCCGCCCGGGACGGGGTGCGCGCGCCGTCCAGGACCCCGGAGTCCAGCAGTTCGCGCTGGGCGCCCGCGGTCTGCGTCCGCTCCAGTCGGGTGAGCCGGGTGAGCTGGGTCGGGGAGAGGTCGGCGAGGAGCCTCTCGACCTCCTTCAGCCTCGTCAGGACCTCGTCGCGCCGGGTGCGCCGCTCGGCGGCCAGGAGCCGCTGCCGGTCCAGGGCCTTGCGGGAGGTGGCCGTGAGCGCGTCCGCCCGCCGGGCCGCCCCTTCGAGCCGGGCGACGACGCCCGCCCGGTTCCGCCCCGCCCTGGCCGCCAGCCGCTCCCGGTCCATGGCCGCCCGCGCGTCCGGGGCGAAGAGCACGTCCAGGTACGAGGAGAGCTCCGACCTCCCCCGGTACTGCTCCCGGGCGATCCGTCCGGCCTCGGCGCGCTCCCGGTCGAGGGCCGCCCGCGCGGTGGTGAGACCGGCCGCGAGCCTCTGCGCGTCGGCGGTCCGGAGCCTCAGCGCCTCCTCGGCGGCGTTGTAGCGCTCGGTGGCCTCCTCGGCCTGCCGGTAGAGCGTGCGCAGGCGCGTGAGCAGGCTCGCGACGGAGGTTCCGCCGGGGGGTGCGAGGGCCGCGGCGTCGTCGCCGGGGTCCGGGCCCGGGCCTTCCGGGTCCTCCTGGGCCTCCGGGGCTTCCGGGGTGGTGGCGGTGGGCGGTACGGGAGCTCCGGGGACCTTCGGGTCCACCGGGCCCACCGGTTCCAGCTCCGGGTCCGGCCGGGCGACCGGGGCCCGGGCCGGGGGCTCCGCGGGCGGGTCCGCCGGGTCGGCGCCCGCCGGGACCGGCCCCGTGAGCGCCGTCAGCGCGGCGAGCGCTCCCGCGCAGACCGTGCGCAGCAGCCTTCGTGACACGTCACCACCTCCACGGGGATGATGACGGTTCACTTCATCCGATCACCGTACGAACGGGGGCGCGTCCGGCGCCCTCACCCGGTCGGACCAGGGGCCCCGGGCCCCCCGCCCGGCTTCGACCACGGCCACTTCGGCTCGCGCCGCTCCCGGCCCCCGGGGGCGTACTCGTACACCCAGCCGCGCTGGAGCCCGAGCCGCTTCGTGTGACCGGCGGGCTCGCGCCGGTAGGCGTACACCGTCGGCGGGTTCCCGTCGTGCGCCGGGACCGGGACCTCGTACCACTTCGGCGGGTGGCCGGTCGGGCCGAGCAGGATCGGCAGGACCCGGCCGTCCAGGGGCCCGCCGCGGAAGGGGGTGTTCTCGCTTCTCACCCCTCCAGTCTCTCCCGCCGTGCCCGCGACGGGTCACCGTCCGCCCCCGCGCACGGCTCACAGCAGGTGGGCGGCCTCGCTCACCACCGGGATCGCCCGGCGGGCCAGGTCCGCCACCGGCCCCTCGGCCGTCTCCTGGGCGAGCAGCCGCCGGACGACCGCCATCGTCTCCTCGTCGCCCGCCGCCGTCGCGGTCAGCAGGGCGACCAGGTGGTCCACCATCCAGTCGCGCAGCTCCGCCGCCGGGGGCTGCTTCTCCTCGCCCAGCCAGATCAGCGAGGCGGCCTCCACGGCGGCGATCCACGTCCGCACCAGCATCCCGAGCCGGAGGCCCGGCCGCTCCACCCCGAGGTGGAGGAGGATCTGCTCGGCGCCGGCCCGCCGCACCTCGTCCACGATCGCGGTGGTCTGCGGGGTCTCGACGACGCTGCCGCCGCGCAGCAGCGCGCTGAACCCCGCGTCGTACTCGTCGACGAAGGCCAGGTAGCGGTCGAGCACCCGGCCGAGCCGCTCCGTGGGCGGTCCGGCGAGCGGCTCGGCGAAGCAGTGGTTCAGGGCGTCGGCGGAGGAGCGCAGGGCGGCCTCGTACAGCTGCTGCTTGCCGCCGGGGAAGTACCGGTAGACGAGGGGCCGCGAGACGCCGGCCGCCTCGGCGACGTCGTCGAGCGAGACGTCCTCGGGCGTCCGGTGGGCGAAGAGCCCCAGGGCCGCTTCGAGGAGCTGGCCGCGCCGTTCCTCGACGCTGAGCCTGCGGTACGCGGGCGTGGCGGGACTCGTCATGCTCCGCAGCGTAACCGCGCGCCTTCCCGGCGGGGCGCGCGGTCCGATTCCCGGGGCCGACACGACCGGGAGGACCCGCACGACCGGGAGGACCCGCACGACCGGGAGGACCGGCGGGCCCGGCGGGAACCACGGGGCCCGTGGGGGCCTTGATTCCTGTGGGACCCGCAGTGCCCGTGGGACTCGCAGTGCCCGTGGGGCGCGTGGGACCCGCAGTGCCCGTGGGGCTCGCAGAGCCCGTGCGGCCTGTGGGACCCGCAGTGCCCGCCGGACCCGTAGTGCCCGCCGGACCCACAGGACCCACAGGACCCATGGAGCCCGCAGTCCTCATACGGCCCGCAGGGCCCCCTCACGCCGGCGGTCCCGACGGCCTCCACAGCCGCCGTCCCGGTCCCCGCAGCAGGCCCACGTCGTCGAGGAAGTCCGTCAGCCGCCTGGCGCCCGCCCGCACGACCTCCCGCCGGTGCCCGCTCGCCCGCCCCTGGGCGACGGCCTCGCGCCGGTCCGGGCCCACCGCCCCGTACACCCCCGGGTTGACGAAGCGGACCGAGAAGACCCGGGCCGCCTCGCCGCGGCTCGGCCGGGTGAACTCCCGCTCCCGGCGCGGGGCGGTCGCCATCTGGCGGCGCGGCTCCTCGCGGGCGTATCCCGGAGGCGGGTGGAGTCGGGCTCGTGGAAAGGGCTCATGCGGAGACACCCCGCAGTGCCCGCCGTCGCGTCGCCGTGGATCATCCGTTATTGGACTGCTCGTCAGCAGGGCCGTCGATCCTTCGCGCGCGACTTGTTGACGGTGCGTCAACAGCGTGTGAGCCTGCTGGGGTCGGACCTGAGCAGGTCGGCGGAAGGAGTCGTCCATGTCGACGCACGACCTCTACGCGAACGCCCCCGACGGAGCCGTCTGGGACGTGCCGGCCGCCGGCGCCGCCCGCTTCTCCTGGGACTACGACGACGGCCGCGACCGGCTCCTCGCCCTCTACCGGAAGGGCAAGGACAAGCAGTGGGACGGCGCCACCCGCATCGACTGGGACCTGGAGGTCGACCCGTACGACCCGCTCGGCACCCCGGACGAGGCCCTGGACCTCCACGGCACCCGCCACTGGGCCAAGCTGACCGAGAAGGACCGGGGCGAACTGCGCCGCCACTACTCGTCCTGGCAGTTCAGCCAGTTCCTCCACGGCGAGCAGGGCGCCATGATCTGCGCCGCCCGGATCGTCGAGTCCGTCCCCGACCTCGACGCCAAGTTCTACTCGGCCACCCAGACCATGGACGAGGCCCGGCACGCCGAGATCTACGGCCGCTTCCTCCACGAGAAGGTCGGGATGCTCTACCCGATCGACGACAACCTCAAGGGCCTCCTCGACGACACCCTGCGCGACTCCCGCTGGGACATGCCCTACCTCGGCATGCAGGTCCTCATCGAGGGCCTCGCCCTCGCCGCCTTCGGCATGATCCGCGACACCACCGACAAGCCGCTGCCGAAGCAGATCCTCGCGTACGTGATGCAGGACGAGGCCCGGCACGTGGCCTTCGGCCGGATGGCCCTGCGCGACCACTACCGGCAGCTCTCGGACGCCGAACTCCGCGAGCGCGAGGAGTTCGTCATCGAGGGCTGCCACCTGATGCGCGACCGGCTGCGCGCCACCGACGTCCTGGTGAACTTCGGCGTCGCGCGCAAGGAGGCCGAGGAGCTGACCGAGCGCAGCGAGTTCCTCCGGCTCTTCCGCAAGCTGCTCTTCAGCCGGATCGTCCCCTGCGTCAAGGACATCGGCCTGTGGGGCCCGCGCCTCCAGAAGGCCTACCTGGACATGGGCGTCTTCGACCTCGGCGACTCCAACCTGGACCTGCTGATGGCCCAGGACGAGGAGGTGGCGGAACGCCTCGACGCGGAGCGCTTCGCGGCGGAGGAGCGGGACCGGGCGGCGGAGGTGGCGGCGGCGATCGAGGCGGGTGGGACCGGGGCGGGGGCCGAGTAGGGACCTCCGGGGCCGGACCGGTGCGACGCCCGGGGCCGGTCCGGCCCCCGCTCCCCGCGCCCTACCTCCTCCCCTCCGCCTCCAGCCGCAGCGCCTCCTCCATCACCGCCTTCGCGACCGGCGCCGCGCTGCCGCCCCCGCTGATGTCCGTGCGGGAGGCCTCCGCGTCCTCGACGACCACCGCCACCGCCACCGCCGGCCGGGCCGAGCCCTCGCCCTGCGCCCAGGCGATGAACCAGGCGTACGGGGTGCCGGTGTTGCCGAAGCCGTGCTGGGCGGTGCCGGTCTTGCCGCCGACCCGGGCCCCGGGGATCGCCGCGTTCGCCCCCGTCCCGTCCTCCACGGCCCGCACCATCAGCTCCTGGAGCCGGAGCGCCGTCGAGGGGTTCATCGCCTGCCGGTGGGTGCGGCGCGCGGTCCGCTCCACGGTCGCGCCGCCGGAGGTCGTCGTGCGGTCGACGAGGTGCGGACGGGCGATCTCGCCGTTGTTGGCGACCGCCGCCGCCACCATCGCCATCTGCAACGGGGTCGCCGTCGTGTCGAACTGCCCGATCGACGACAGCGCGAGCTGGTCCGGGCTCATCTCCCGGTCGAAGGTGGACTTCGCCACCCACGACGGCACCCGCAGCGCCGTGTCGTTGAAGCCGAACCGCTCCACCGCGTCGACCATCCCCGTCAGGCCCACCTCCACCCCGAGCCCGGCCATCACCGTGTTGCACGACCACTGGAGGGCGTACGCGAGGGAGGCGTCGCCGCAGCCCTTCGCCTCGTTCGGCAGCACCTGCCGGGTGCCCGGCAGCACGAACGGGTCCGGGGTGTCCGTCGGCGCGTCCACGTCCCGCACCGCGCCCGCGTCCAGGGCCGCCGCGGCCGTCACGATCTTGAACGTGGAGCCCGGCGGGTACGTCTGCCGCAGCGCCCGGTTCAGCATCGGCCGGTCCGGCGCGGAGTTCAGCCGCTTCCAGGCCTCCTCCACCTTCGGGCCCGTCCCGGAGAGCACCCCCGGGTCGTACGAGGGCGAGCTGACCAGCGCCAGGATCCGGCCGGTGGCCGGCTCGACGGCCACCACCGCGCCCCGCTTCCCGGCGAGCCCCCGGAAGGCGGTCTCCTGCATCGGCGCCCGGATCGTGGTGACCACGTCGCCACCCGGCTCCCGGCCCCGGGTGAGGCCGTTCAGGAGCGGCAGCGGGGCCAGCATCGGCTCCGTGCCCGCCAGGACCGCGTCCTCGGCGTTCTCGACGAGGGTCGTGCCGTACGTCTGGGAGGCGTGGCCGGTCAGCGGCGCGTACAACGGCCCCTGGCGGTAGGTCCGTTCCCAGCGGAGCTGCTGCCCGCTGTCGCGGGAGCCCGTCACCGGCCTCCCGTCGACGACGATCTCGCCGCGCGGCTGCTCGTACCGGCTGATCGCGATCCGCCGGTTGGCCGGGTTGTCGTCGAGCGACCCGGCCTCGACGACCATGACGCGGCCCGCGTTCACGAGCAGCGCGACCAGGAGGAGGAGGCAGAGCGCGGCGGCGCGCCGGATGTACCGGATCACCGGAGGGCTCCGGGGGCGGGGCGGAGTCCGGGCGGGGGCGTCCGTCCGCCCGGCGGCCCGGTCACGCGGCGCCCTCCTTGACCCGTGCGAGCTCCCCCGTGTCGGCCGACTCCGGTCGCGGCGCGCGCGCCGAGTCGCTGACCCGGACGAGGAGGGCGACGATCACCCAGTTGGTCACCACCGACGAACCTCCCTGCGCCAGGAACGGCATGGCCATGCCGGTCAGCGGGATGAGCCCCATCACCCCGCCCGCGATCACGAAGACCTGGAGCGCCACGATCGAGGCGAGCCCGATCGCGAGGAGCCGTCCGAAGGGGTCGCGCAGCAGGAGCCCGGCGCGGTAGCCGCGGCCGACGAACAGCGCGTACAGCAGGAAGAGCGCGGTCAGGCCGACGAGCCCCAGCTCCTCGCCGGCCGTCGCCAGGATGAAGTCGGACTTGGCGGCGAAGCCGATGAGCACGGAGTGGCCGAGGCCGAGCCCCGTGCCGAGCATCCCGCCGGCCGCGAAGGAGAAGAGGGACTGGGCGAGCTGCCCCGGCCCCTCGCCCGCCCGGATCGAGGCGAAGGGGTCGAGCCAGTCCTGCACCCGGCCGTGGACGTGCGGTTCGAGCGAACCGACCAGGAAGGCGCCGGCGGAGGCGAGCACCAGGCCGACCGCGATCCAGCCGGTCCGGCCGGTCGCCACGTACAGCATGATCACGAAGAGGCCGAAGAAGAGCAGCGAGGTGCCGAGGTCCCGCTCCAGGACGAGCACGCCGACGCTCAGCAGCCAGATCGCCACGACGGGCCCGAGCACCCGCCCGGAGGGGAACTGGAACTTCCAGATCCGGCGGCCGGTGTACGCGAGCGCGTTGAGGTTGGCGGAGAGGTACGCGGCGAAGAAGACCGCGAGCAGGATCTTGGCGAACTCGCCCGGCTGGAAGGAGAGCCCGCCGATCCGGATCCAGATCCTGGCGCCGTTCACGGCGGGGAAGAGGACCGGCAGGAGCATCAGGGCGAGGGCGGCGGCGACGGAGACGTACGCGTACCCCTGGAGGGTGCGGTGGTCGCGCAGCAGCAGCACCACCAGGATGAAGAGCGTCACCCCGAGCGCCGACCAGACCAGCTGGGTGGTCGCCGCCCGGTCGTACGGCGTCTCCAGGTCGAGCCGGTGGATCAGGGTCAGGCCGAGGCCGTTGAGCAGCACCGCGATCGGCAGCAGCAGCGGATCGGCGTACGGGGCCCCGAAGCGGACCGCGAGGTGGGCGACGAGCGCGAGCAGGCCGAGTCCGGCCGCGTAGCGGGCGGCGTCCGGCGGCACGGCGCCGACGCGGGCGAGACCGACCGCGGCGTAGCCGTAGACGGAGATGAGGACGGCGCAGACGAGGAGGGAGAGTTCCACGCCGCGGCGCTTCGGGACGGGGACCCCGGGCGGGGGCGCGTCCGTTCGCGGTGCGGTCATGGCCGCAACGTAGCAAGCGCCATGCTTTATGTCCCTTTTGCGGGACGGTGTGCCGCCGTGCTCTGCCGTGGCCCCCGGGCCGCCCCGGGAACCCTCAGCCGCGCTCCTCCGGCGGGGGATCGTCCAGGCGCACGTACTCGGGGAGCCGCAGCCGGGCCTCGGCGCCCCCGCCGGGCGCCTCGGCGAAGACCAGCTCCGCGCCGATCACCTCGGCCTGCCCCACCGCGATGGTCAGGCCCAGGCCGTGCCCCTTGCCCCCGCTCTCGGTGCGGAAGCGCTGCGGCCCGGACTCCAGCAGGTACGCGGGATACCCCGGCCCGTGGTCCCGCACGGAGACCACGGGCCCGTCCACCGTGACCACCACCGGGGGCGCGCCGTGCCGGTGTGCGTTGGACACCAGGTTCCCGAGGACCCGCTCCAGGCGCCGCCGGTCCGTCTCCACGTCGGCGTCCCGGACGACCCGCACATCCGTCTCCGTGCCCGAGGCGCGGACCACCCGTCCGGCCAGCGGGCCGAGTTCGTGCACCGCCAGGTCCACGGTCTCGTTGCGGGCGTCGAGCCGCGAGATCTCCAGGAGGTCCTCGGTGAGCCCGCGCATCGCCCGCACCCGGTCCCGCACGAGCTCCGAGGGGCGCCCCTCCGGCAGCAGCTCGGCCGCGGCCGTGAGGCCGGTCAGCGGGGTGCGCAGCTCGTGCGCCACGTCGGCGGTGAACCGCTGCTCGCTCTGCAGCTTCCGCTGGAGGGAGGAGGCCATGGTGTCGAGCGCCCCGGAGACCGTCGCCACCTCGTCCTGGGGCCGGGAGGGGTCCTTGGTCCTCGGGTCGTCCACGCGCGCGTCGAGGTCGCCGGCGCTGATCCGCCGGGCCACCCGGGCGGTGAGGTGCAGCCGGCGCGTGACCCGGGTGACGGCGAAGACGCCCACGAGCAGGGTCGCCCCGATCGCCAGGACGGAGGAGCCGAGCAGCGAGCGCCCGAGGGCGTCGATCGTCCCGGCGCTCTGCGTGTAGTCGAGGCGCACGGCGAGGGTCCGGCCGTCGGCGGGGCCCGCCGCCCACATCGCCGGCCGGCCGCCGCGGTCGGCGACCACCGTGCCGCGCTCGCCGCGCAGGGCGAGCAGCCGCAGGGCGGCCGGGAGGTCCGGCGGGTCGACGCCCGCGAACCGGGGGAGCGGCTCACCCGCCTCGTAGAGGTCGGTGACCTCGCCGAGCCGGACCAGCGCCTTCTCCCGGGCGTCGTCCACGGTCTGCCGGGTCACGGACACGTGGACGAGGGCACCGAGCAGCGCGGCGAGGGCGCAGCACATCACCGCGATGAACACGGCGGCCTTCCAGGTGAGGGTCGCGGTCCAGGCGGGCCGCCGGAGCGCCTTCACGGGCCCTCCTCCGGAGGGGGTGCGGGGACGGGGGCGGTTCCGGAGGGGGTGGGCGCGGGTGCGGGGCCGGACGTGGATCTGGAACGGGTCTCGGACCCGGCCTCGGACGCGGCCCCTGCTCCGGACCCGGCCTCGGACCCAGAGCCGGACCCGAACGCGGACCCTGCTCCGGACCCGGCCTCGGAGCCGGACCCGAACGCGGACCCGGCCTCGGACCCAGAGCCGGACCCGAACGCGGACCCTGCTCCGGACCCGGCCTCGGACCCGGAGCCGGACCCGAACGCGGACCCGGCCTCGGACCCAGAGCCGGACCCGGAGACGGACCCCGGCCCCGGCCCGGAAGCGCGCCCGGCCCGGGACCGGCCGCCGGAAGGGCCCGTACGGACGATCTCGTCCCGGGTGGGCAGCATGCTGCCCTGCCGCTCGTCCCAGGACCAGGCGGTGCGGTACTCGTAACCGGGGATGCCGGCCGATCCGACCCGCATGATCAGGTCGCGGCCGGCCAGCTCCACGCTGATGACCTGGTCGACGGTGGACATGATCCGGGTGAGCCCGCCCCCCTCGGCGCGGTAGACCCGGACGGCGACCTGCTGCTCGGGCATCCGGATCCCGACGATCAGCTCGTCCCGGCCGTCGCCGGTGAGGTCGCGGTGGTACGGCCGCATGACCGGGCAGGAGGCCGGCGCGCTCACGCACGCCCCGATCGCCCGTGCGGTCTCCTCGTACAGCCCGTCCGCGCCGCTGCGCGCGTCGGGGTGGGCGCGCACCTCGGCCCGGACGACCTCCACCGCGTCGACGGAGCGGACGTCGCCGCCGGCGACCCGGATCCCGGGGACGCGCTGGATGTCGGACTCGCCGTAGTCCATCGGCGGGTTCGTGGCGGGCGGCAGGTCGGGCCAGAGCCGTACGGGCCCCACGGCGGGGCTCGTGGGCCCGGCGCTCTCCAGCCCGCCCGTACCGGCGCTTCCGCAGCCGGCGAGCGCGGAGACGCACAGCGCGCACAGGACGCCGAGGGCGACGTGCACTCCGCTCGCTCCCACGTGGCCACCTGCTCCCCGGTGTCGGTCTACGGGCCGTCCCGCTCCCCGTAGACCTTATGCGGAGCGAAGTCCTTTTTGTCTTCCACCCGGGTCGGGCTCTTCCGTCCGGGCCGCGGCCTCCGTCCGGGCCACGGTTCCCGCCCGGGCCACGGTTCCCGCCCGGGTACGGGCTCCGCCCGGCGGCGCGCCCCCGCTCAGTACGCCCCCCGCTCCATCCGCGCGAGGGCGGCCCGGCACAGGGTGAGGAGCTTCTCGTCCAGGTGGAGGTCGTGCGTGCCCGAGGCGCCCTCGCGGGCGTTGTGGCGGCGTCTGCGGGTCAGCTCGGTGAGGACGACCAGCCGGGCCGCCGAGGCGGCGGGGCCCATCTCCGCCAGGCACTCCGCGATGTCCACGCGCGCGTGCCGGTTCTCCTCCCAGGCGGCGAGCAGCACCGGAAGGGCCTCCTCCGTCTCCCCGGTCACCCGCCACAGGGCCGCGGCGGCGCGGACCCGCACCCAGGGGTCCCGCGAGGCGAGGGCGGGCCGCAGGGCGGGGGCCGCCGCGGCCGCCGCCGGACCGATCTCCCCGAGCGCCTGCGCGGCGGCGCACCGGTCCGCGCCCGGCAGGTCCTGCCGCAGCCACCGCTCCAGGACCGCCAGCACCTCCGCCGTGCCCTCCTCGGCCGCCCACAGGGCACGGGCCGCCGCCGTGGAGACGGCGGCCGACTCGTCGGCCAGGAACCCCCGCAGCTCCGGCACGGCCTCCCGGGCGGCGGGCCCGAAGGCCGCGAGGGTGCGCAGGGCCGCCTCCCGCACCCGGTCGCGCCGGTTCGCGGGCGCGCCGCGCAGCACCCGCAGCACCTCGGGGAGGGCCTGGGCGCCCCGCACGGCGGCCAGGGCGTGGAGCAGCGGGGCCGCCCGGTCGTACAGCCGCTCGTCCAGCTCGACCCGCGCGAGCTCGCGCCGGAGCGCGGGAGCGAGCATCGCCGCGGAGGGCCCGAGGCCGTCCGTGGCGTACAGCAGCTCCCGCCGCACCTCGCCCTCCTCCAGGGCGCGGGCGATCAGCGGAACCGCGCGGACGTCCCCGGCGCGGGCGAGGGCGATCAGCGCCCCGTCCCGCCCGACGGCGCCGTGCCCGCCGGCCGGGCCCGGGGGAGCCGGGGCCAGGCGCGCCGCGAGAGCGTCGGCGGCGGGCGCGCCCAGTTCGAAGAGCCGCTCCAGGAAGGAGGTGGCGGCCTCCCGGAGCCGGGGCTCGGGATCGTGGAGCTGGTCGCCGACGAGCCGGACGACCTCCTCGTACCGCCCGCGCCAGACCCGTATCAGCCCTCCGCACAGCCAGATCGCGTCCGAGCGCTGCCCCCAGTCGGGGCTGCGGAGCTGGGCGAGGACCAGCGCGATCCGGTCGTCGACGCGGTCGTCGAGCGCGGCGTGCAGCGTCCGCAGCAGCTCCTCGGTCCAGGGCGCCGGCCGCCCGGCCGCGTGCTCCTCCAGGAGCTCCCGCACCTGCCCGATGAGCGTCGGGGCGGCGCCCCGGGGCGCGTCGGACCCGGCGCCGGGGACGGACGCGGTCCTGATCTCCTCCAGCAGCTCCGTCACCCACGGCACGACGTCCTCGGGGATCTCGCACGGCGCGCAGCGCGCCCGCTGGGCGAGGGCCGCGAGCCGGAGCCCCGGGTCCTGGGCGGCCCGGGCGAGCCAGCCGAGCCAGTCGACGGTCTCGGCGCGCAGGGACGCGTGCCGGAGGGCGAGCTGCCCGACGGCGGCCACCAGGGCGAGCCGCACCTCGGTGTCCCGCTCGACGGTGAGCCGTTCCCGCAGCAGGGTCAGCACCCGGGCGGGCTCGGGGTGCAGCGAGGCGAGCGCGTACGGCGCGGCGAGCCGCACCTCGGGGTCGGGGTCCTGGACGAGGCCGAGGAAGACGTCGGCCCCGGCGGCGATGGCGGCGGCGGCCATGGCGTAGTTGGCGGCGGGGATGAACTCCCCTTCGTCGTCCGGGTGTTCGCCCATCTCCTCCTCGTCGTCCAGCTCGATCCCCCCGATGCTGGTGAGGAGTTCGACGATGCAGCCGCGGTCCTGGACGCCGGGGTCGGCGACGAGTTCGAGGAGGAAGGGGATGCAGGCGAGCGTCGAGTCGTAGACGTCGCCCTGGTGGTGCACCGCCCCGTACATGCCGTCGAGGGCCGTCTCCCGCTCGGCGGGATCGGCGGAGGCGAGTCCGCGGAGCAGCTCCGGCACGTCGTCCGCGGGGCCGTACGCATGCCCCAGCGAGGCCCAGTCGACCTCCTCGATCCCCGTCAGCATGTGCCAGGCCGCCTTCCCCGTGAGCCCTGTACCAGGCAGCAAGTGTGCACCACAGGACGGACAACAAGGCCGTACCGCCGATACCCACCCGGCGGGAGGACCGCCTTCCGTTCTCTTTGCGCCATGTACGCTGCGGAGCAGGGCAGTTGCCCTGCGTGCGCGCCCTTGCAGTCCCGCTGCCGCCCGTCCGGACGCCGCCTCCTCCCCACCGCCCCGACCGGACCACTCGTCACCCGCGCGACCGGTGGGCGTCCGCGCCCCACGACACGCCCCCGCACGCTCCGGCGCGAAGAGCGGTGCCGGGAACTCCCCGTACCGCTCCATACGTGGCGTGATGTCGTCCATGAGGAGAACGGGCTCTTGGCAGGGGCCGGGGACGGGGTCGCGCGGATCGCCCGCCGGTGCCGAAGGGGTGGGGCGGTCCGGCCGAGTACCGCCGTTCCAGGGGGAGTTCACTTGACTTCCCCACCACCGGGCGGCCGATGATCGCTCCATGACTGCCGCATCCTTCGACCCCAGGGCCCTGCTCGCCGAGAGCCGGCTCGGCGTCCTCGCGACCATCAAGGCGGACGGGCGTCCGCAGCTCTCCCCCGTCCAGCCCTCCTACGACGAGTCGGCGGGCGTCGTCCGCGTGTCGACCACCGCCGGCACCGCCAAGGCGGCGAACCTGCGCCGGGACCCCCGGGCCGCGATCGAGGTCACCGGCCCGGACGGCATGTCCTGGGCCACCGCCGAGGGCACCGTCACGCTCACCGGACCGGGCACCGACCCGCACGGACCGGAGGTCGAGGCCCTGGTCGACTACTACCGCGCCGCCGCCGGCGAACACCCGGACTGGGACGAGTACCGGGCGGTGATGGTCTCCGACCGCCGCGTCCTCATCACCCTGACCGTCGAGCGCGTGTACGGAGCCGACATCCGCTGACGGGCCGCGACGACGGTGGGCCGGGCCCGCCGAACCCTTCCAGCCCGCCGATCGCGCGCCCCCGGCCGAACGGTTCCAGGGCCCGCCGGAAGACCGGCCCGTCCGCGCTCAGCCGGTACGGGCCGACAGCAGGCCGCGGACCAGCCCGGCCACCTCGTCGGCGCGGTCGTTGAGGAAGAAGTGGCCGCCCTCGAAGACGTGCGTCCGGAAGGCGCCCGAGGTGTGCTCGCCCCAGGCCCCGACCTCCTCGGGGGTCGCCTCGCTGTCCCGGTCGCCGGCCAGGGCGACGACGGGGCAGGTCAGCGGCCGGCCCGCGGTGTCCTCGTACGACGAGAGGGCCCGGTAGTCGCCGCGCAGCGCGGGCAGGACGAGCTCCAGCAGGTCGGGCTCGTCGAACACGGCGGCGTCCGTCCCTCCCAACCGCTTCACCCGCGCCACGAGTTCGTCGTCGCCGAGCGGAACGCCCCGGTCCCGCCACCGGGCGGCGGCGGGCGCCCGCCGGCCCGACACGACGAGCAGGTCCGGCTCGCCGCCGGGCACCCGGGCGAGCCGCACGGCGACCTCGTACGCCAGCGAGGCCCCCATGCTGTGCCCGAGCAGCGCCCGGGGCCGACCGCCCGACGGCCCCAGCGCCTCCGCGATCAGGTCGGCGAGCCGGTGGAGGTCCTCCACCGGCGCCTCGCGCAGCCGGTCGAGCCGCCCCGGGTACTGCACGGCCGACACGTCGACGGCGGGGGAGAGCGCCAGGGCGAGGGGGCGCCAGTAGGAGGCGGAACCACCGGCGTGGGGAAAGCACACCAACTCCCACTCCGCCCCGCTCCCGCCCGCGGCTCCCGCCCCGGGGAAGCGCCGCAGCCAGGCATCACGCGACCGCCCCATACAGACCCCCACCTCACCCGACTCCGGGCGCCCCGGCCACCGGGACGCTGCCAGGCATCGTAGAAGCACCGGCGGACCGGCCACGACCACCGCCGGGAACACGGGACGCCTGGGGCCGTGGCCGCGGGTGAAACCCCGCGCGCCCCGGCACGGGGCAGCCGTCGGGACTGCCGACCGCGGGCAATGTCGCGGGACCCGGCGTCGTGCCAGAGTGACGGGAGTGGGGCGACGGGGCGCCGGCGCACGCACATGGCCTCGCCCCCGGAACGAGAACGAGAACGAGGGGGACACATGGCCAAGCCCGTGCACGCGCAGATCGGCGAGAAGGAGATCCACTGCCTGATCTGCGGGGGCGACACCTTCCGGGAGCGCGAGGTGAAGCTGAACAGCACCGGGATGGAGTTCTTCAACCTGGCCTGGGCGAACGAGTCGGCCACCGGCCTGATCTGCTGGTCGTGCGGCTACGTCCACCTGTTCGCCAACAGCGACCTGCGCCTCTACCGGGCCTCCGAGTAGGCCGCCCCGGCGGCGGTGCACCTGCCCGCCCGCACATCCGACCCGCACGTACAACAAGACCCCGTTCTCGGCGCTTTCGCCGATCACGGGGTCTGTGTGGCACTTCCTGCGAAGTGCCCCCGGCAGGATTCGAACCTGCGCACACGGCTCCGGAGGCCGTTGCTCTATCCCCTGAGCTACGGGGGCGTCCGCCGCGTTCGGCGGCGACGGGTAGAACCCTACCAGCTTCGGAGGAGTGCCTGTGAACAGGTATTTCCGGGGTGTCACGGAGGGGCGTGTCCCCCGCACGGGTCAGAAGTGGGTAAAAGCCGGACGCGGTCGTCGGGGTCGGCCTACTCTCGTTCGTGTGTCAGGCGCGTCCGGCCGGGTGCTCGTTGTCGACGACAACAAGGTGATCCGGCAGCTGATCAGGGTCAATCTCGAACTCGAGGGGTTCGAGGTCGTGACCGCGGCCGATGGTGCCGAGTGTCTGGATGTCGTGCACCGGGTTCGGCCCGATGTCGTCACCCTCGACGTCGTCATGCCCCGTCTCGACGGGATCAGAACGGCCGAGCGGCTGCGGGCCGATCCGCGGACCCGGCATCTTCCGGTGGCCATCATCAGCGCCTGTGGCGATGCCGCCGGCGAAGCCGCCTCCGGGGTCGACGCCTTCCTCTCCAAGCCCTTCGAGCCCACCGAGCTCGTCCGTGTCGTCCGGCAGCTGATGCGCCGCGAGCGGCGGGAGCGTCCCGACACGGCCGGTCAGGACGGCGGAGAGGAACCGGCCCTGGCCGACGCCCCTCAGGAAGGGCTCCGGGACGCACTCCCGGACGGCCTCGGGCTCGAACGCGACCGCCTCCGCGACGGCGCCGTCGAAGGCCGCGGCGACCCTCTCCCCGACTGATTTCCTCCGTGGGCCGGGGGGAGCCGCCCGTACCCCGTTGCCCGCATGGCGAAACCGGTTCGCGTCAGGCCCCCCCTCCTCCCCTACGCTTGTCCCGTGACCCCCGCGGACCTCTCCCTCACCGTGCTGCGCGCCGTGCGCCGTGCGGTCGACGACGGTGCTCTGCGGGTCGACGTCCCTCCCCGCGCCAAGGTCGAGCGGGCCCGGCCCGGGGGAGCGGGGGAGTACGCCAGCAGCATCGCCCTCGCCCTCGCCCGGCCCGCCGGACGCAGCGCCCTCGACGTCGCCGGGATCCTCGAAGAACGACTCCGTGACGTTCCGGAGCTGCGGTCCGTCGAGATCACCGGGCCCGGGTTCCTCAACTTCACCCTGCGCGGGGACGCCGACGCCGATCTCGTACGGGGGATCCTGGCCGCCGGCACCTCGTACGGGCACGGCGCCGCCCTCGCCGGCACCACCGTCCGTCTCGCCGGGGGCGACGGGCCCCGCGCCGTCGTCGTGGCCGAGACCCTCGCCCGGCTGCTGCGCTCCCAGGGGGCCCACGTCGAGACCGGGGCGGACGACGGCGAGCGGATCCGCGTGCGGCCCGGCGGGCCGGGCGATCCGGACGGGTACGGGGAGTACGGGGAGTACGGGGAGTACGGGGAGGACGTCACGCGCTGGGCCTTCCTGCGGGCCGCCCCCCACGACCGGGCCCTCGACCCCGCCCCCCTCCTCGTCCCGCACGAGCGCAACCCCCTCTTCCGCGTCCGGTACGCCCACTCCCGCGCCCGCCGGCTGCTCGTCAACGCCCGGCAGCTCGGGTTCTCCCCCGAACCGGGGGACTGCGACGGCGCCGGACTCCCCGGTCTCCTCCGCGACCACCCCCCCGTCCTCCTCTCCGCCGCCCGCCACCGCGCCCCCGACCGGGTCGCCCGGCACCTCGAAGCCGTCGCCGACGCCTTGCTCGCGTTCCAGCACGCCGTGCTGCCGCTCGGCGACGAGAAACCCTCGGCCGCCCACCGCTCCCGGCTCGCGCTCGCCGAAGCCGCCGGGACGGTGCTCGCCGGTGGCCTCTCCGCGCTCGGCATCAGCGCACCCGATCGGATCTGAAAGAGCAGACGCAGACATGAGCCGTTCCGCCCACCCCGCAGGGCCCCGCCACGCCGACGTCCTCCCCGAGGGCCACTACTCCGCCCCGCCCGCCGACCTCAACGCCCTCGACCCCAAGGTGTGGTCCCGGACCGTCGGGAGGAACGAGCACGGGGTCGCCACGGTCGGGGGGATCGACGTGAACCGCCTCGCCGAGGAGTTCGGCACCCCCGCCTACTTCCTCGACGAGTCCGACTTCCGCGCCCGCTGCCGCGCCTGGGCCGAGGCCTTCGGCCCGGACGCCGACGTCTTCTACGCCGGGAAGGCCTTCCTCTCCCGGGCCGTCGTGCGGTGGCTCGCGGAAGAGGGGCTGAACCTCGACGTGTGCTCCGGCGGCGAGCTCACCACCGCCCTCTCCGCCGGCATGCCCGCCGAGCGCATCGCCTTCCACGGGAACAACAAGAGCGAGGAGGAGATCGAGAAGGCGGTGACCGCCGGCGTCGGGCGGATCGTGCTCGACTCCTTCCAGGAGATCGTCCGCGTCGCGCACGTCGCCCAGTCCCTCGGCAAGCGGCAGCGCGTGCAGATCCGGGTGACCGTCGGCGTCGAGGCCCACACGCACGAGTTCATCGCCACCGCCCACGAGGACCAGAAGTTCGGCATCGCGCTGGCCGGCGGGCAGGCCGCCGAGGCCGTGCGCCGGGCGCTCAAGCTCGACGGGCTGGAACTCGTCGGCATCCACTCGCACATCGGCTCGCAGATCTTCGACATGGCCGGCTTCGAGGTCTCCGCCCGCCGCGTCGTCCAGCTCCTCACCGAGGTCCGCGACGAGCACGGCGTCGAGCTGCCCGAGATCGACCTCGGCGGCGGCCTCGGCATCGCGTACACCTCCGACGACGACCCGCGCGAGCCGCGCGAGATCGCCAAGGCCCTCCACGAGATCGTGAGCAGGGAGTGCGAGGCCGCCGGGCTGCGGACGCCCCGCATCTCCGTCGAGCCCGGGCGGGCCATCGTCGGACCCACCGCCTTCACCCTCTACCGGGTCGGCACGATCAAGCCGCTCGACGGGCTGCGGACGTACGTGAGCGTCGACGGCGGCATGTCGGACAACATCCGCACCGCCCTGTACGACGCCGAGTACAGCGTCGCCCTCGTCTCGCGGACCAGCGACGCCGAGCCGATGCTCTCCCGCGTCGTCGGCAAGCACTGCGAGAGCGGCGACATCGTCGTGCGGGACGCCTTCCTGCCCTCCGACCTGGCGCCCGGCGACCTCCTCGCCGTGCCGGCCACCGGCGCGTACTGCCGCTCCATGGCCAGCAACTACAACCACGCGCTCCGCCCGCCCGTCGTCGCCGTCCGCGGCGACGAGGCGCGCGTCATCGTCCGCCGCGAGACGGAGGAAGATCTCCTGCGTCTCGACGTCGGGTGATGAAATAGTCGGGTGGTGGAATCCATGTCTCACGATCCGGACAAAGGGCGGAAACGCCCGTCCGGTGAGTGAGACTGGTCCCCACCGTAGAGACCGTAGAGACACGACCGTAGAAATACGAAGTAGTACGAGAAACGAGGTCGGATGATGCGTACGCGTCCGCTGAAGGTGGCGCTGCTGGGCTGTGGAGTGGTCGGCTCAGAGGTGGCGCGCATCATGACGACGCACGCCGACGACCTCGCCGCGCGCATCGGCGCCCCGGTCGAGCTCGCCGGCGTCGCCGTCCGCCGGCCCGACAAGGTCCGCGAGGGCATCGCCCCGGAACTGGTCACCACCGACGCCACCGCCCTGGTCAAACGGGGGGACATCGACGTGGTCGTCGAGGTCATCGGCGGCGTCGAGCCGGCCCGCACCCTCATCACCGCCGCCTTCGAGCACGGCGCCTCCGTCGTCTCCGCCAACAAGGCGCTGCTCGCCCAGGACGGCGCGACCCTCCACGAGGCCGCCGGACGGCACGGACAGGACCTGTACTACGAGGCCGCCGTCGCCGGCGCCATCCCGCTGATCCGGCCGCTGCGCGAGTCCCTCGCCGGCGACAAGATCAACCGGGTGATGGGCATCGTCAACGGCACGACGAACTTCATCCTCGACAAGATGGACACCTCCGGCGCCGGCTACTCCGAGGCGCTCGACGAGGCCACCGCCCTCGGGTACGCCGAGGCCGACCCGACCGCCGACGTCGAGGGCTTCGACGCCGCCGCCAAGGCCGCCATCCTCGCCGGGATCGCCTTCCACACGCGCGTGCGCCTCGACGACGTCTACCGCGAGGGCATGACCGAGGTCACCGCCGCCGACTTCGCCTCCGCCAAGGAGATGGGCTGCACCATCAAGCTGCTCGCCCTCTGCGAGCGGGCCGCCGACGGCGGGTCCGTCACCGCGCGCGTGCACCCCGCGATGATCCCGCTCGGCCACCCGCTCGCCTCCGTCCGCGAGGCGTACAACGCGGTCTTCGTCGAGGCGGAGGCCGCCGGGCGGCTCATGTTCTACGGCCCCGGCGCCGGCGGCTCGCCGACCGCCTCGGCCGTGCTCGGCGACCTCGTCGCCGTGTGCCGCAACAAGCTCAACGAGGCCAACGGCCCCGGAGAGTCCGCGTACACCCAGCTTCCCGTCAGCTCCATGGGCGAGGTCGTCACGCGGTACCACATCAGCCTCGACGTGGCCGACAAGCCGGGCGTCCTCGCCCAGGTCGCGACGGTCTTCGCCGAGCACGGCGTATCCATCGACACCGTGCGCCAGCACGGTCGACCGGACGGAGGCGGCGAGGCCTCCCTCGTCGTCGTCACCCACCGCGCGCCCGACGCCGCCCTCTCCGGGACCGTCGAGGCGCTGCGCAAGCTCGACACCGTGCGCGGTGTCGCCAGCATCATGCGTGTTGAAGGGGAGTAAGGACCCATGACCAGCAAGGGCACCCACCAGTGGCGCGGCATCATCGAGGAGTACCGGGACCGCCTTCCGGTCACGGACGCGACGCCGGTCGTCACGCTCCGTGAGGGAGGCACGCCGCTCGTTCCGGCTCAGGTCCTCTCCGAGCGCACGGGCTGCGAGGTGCACCTCAAGGTCGAGGGCGCCAACCCCACCGGCTCCTTCAAGGACCGGGGCATGACCATGGCCATCACCCGGGCCAAGGAGGAGGGCGCGCAGGCCGTCATCTGCGCCTCCACCGGCAACACCTCCGCCTCCGCCGCCGCCTACGCGGTGCGCGCCGGCATGGTGTCCGCCGTGCTCGTGCCCCAGGGCAAGATCGCGCTCGGCAAGATGGGCCAGGCCCTCGTGCACGGCGCGAAGATCCTCCAGGTCGACGGCAACTTCGACGACTGCCTCACCCTGGCCCGCGCCCTCTCCGAGAACTACCCGGTGGCGCTGGTCAATTCGGTCAACCCGGTCCGCATCGAGGGCCAGAAGACCGCCGCGTTCGAGATCGTGGACATGCTGGGCGACGCCCCCGACATCCACGTCCTCCCGGTCGGCAACGCGGGCAACATCACCGCGTACTGGAAGGGGTACAGCGAGTACGCCCACCCGTCGCCCGCCACCACCCCTGACGGAGACGCCACGCGTCGCACCCTCCCCGCCCTCGCCACCCGCCGGCCGCGCATGTGGGGCTTCCAGGCCTCCGGCTCCGCCCCGCTCGTGCGCGGCGAGGTCGTCAAGGACCCGTCGACGATCGCCACCGCGATCCGCATCGGCAACCCGGCCTCGTGGGACTACGCGATCGCCGCGCGCGACGAGTCGGGCGGCTTCATCAACGAGGTGACGGACCGTGAGATCCTGCGGGCCTACCGCCTGTTGGCCGCGCAGGAGGGCGTCTTCGTCGAGCCCGCCTCGGCCGCCTCGGTCGCCGGTCTGCTGAAGGCCGCCGAGCAGGGCAAGGTCGACCCCGGCCAGCGGATCGTCTGCACCGTCACCGGCAACGGCCTCAAGGACCCCGACTGGGCCGTCGCCGGCGCGCCGCAGCCCGTCACCGTCCCGGTCGACGCCGCGGCCGCCGCCGAGCGCCTCGGTCTGGCCTGATCCCGTTCCTCCGTACGGGGGACGCGTCCCGATCCGGACCGTCCCCCGTACGGGAAGTGCCGCGCGGCGAAACCCGATCAGGAACCCACGGAGGGGCACGGGCGGGCCCGCGACACGCATCGTGCGCCTCCTGTGCGCCCTATGTCGCCGCAGAACCTTCCTTCGATAGGCTGTACCGACCCGCCCCGACGCATATGCGCGGTGTCGTTGCCGTTGTCGCCCCCGTGGCCGAAACGGCCCGCCGGGTCCCGGTGTACTTCTCTTGAAATACCCGTTGAAAAACCCGTTGTCGTCATCAAGGAGAGTCAGCGAGCGATGGCCGGTCCAGCGTTCCGCGCCGCCGCCGTACGGGTGCGCGTCCCCGCCACCAGCGCCAACCTCGGCCCGGGCTTCGACGCCTTCGGCCTGTCGCTGGGGCTCTACGACGACGTGGTCGTCCGGGTCGCCGACTCCGGGCTGCACGTCGACATCGCCGGCGAGGGCGCCGAGACGCTCCCGCGCGACGAGAGCCACCTGCTCGTGCGCTCCCTGCGCACGGCCTTCGACCTGCTCGGCGGGCAGCCGCGCGGTCTTGAGGTCGTCTGCGCCAACCGCATCCCGCACGGCCGCGGCCTCGGTTCCTCCTCCGCCGCCATCTGCGCCGGCATCGTCGCCGCCCGCGCCGTGACCATAGGCGGAGACGCGAAGCTCGACGAGGCCGCCCTCCTGGAGCTGGCCACCGAGATCGAGGGCCACCCCGACAACGTCGCCGCCTGTCTCCTCGGCGGATTCACGCTCGCCTGGACCGAGTCCGGCGCCGCGCGGGCCATCAGGATGGACCCCTCCGATTCCATCGTTCCGGTGGTTTTCGTCCCCGGGAAGCCCGTGCTGACCGAGACCGCCCGCGGACTCCTGCCGCGCACCGTCCCGCACGTGGACGCCGCCGCCAACGCCGGCCGCGCCGCCCTCCTCGTCGAGGCCCTGACCCGCCGCCCCGAGCTGCTGCTCGCGGCCACCGAGGACCGGCTGCACCAGGAGTACCGCGCTCCCGCGATGCCCGAGAGCGTCGCCCTGGTCAACCGGCTGCGGGCGGACGGCGTCCCCGCGGTCATCTCCGGCGCGGGCCCCACGGTCCTCGCCCTCGCCGAACGGGGGACCGCCGACAAGGTCGCCCTGCTCGCGGGCGGGGGATGGGCCGCGAACCGGCTCGACCTCGACGCGTCCGGCGCGAGCGTCCTGCCGCTGGCGCCCTAGGTGACGGGCCGGGGCGCCGGGCAGCGCCCCGGTCGGGAGATTGCCGGTGAGTGAGAGGGGGAATGTTTGTTGGAGCCGGTAGTGTTAATCTCAAGTCTGCACCCGACCTCCTTGTGGAGCGGTGCGGAGTGTCCCCTCAGGGACCACCCATTCTTCCGGGAGCCTCCCCAACTGCCTGAGCAGCCCGCCTGAGCAGTTTCGAGCACGCTCCGGAACCGGCACGACACCCCTCGCTCTTCTCTCGTGAGGGCCGAGCAGGGGGCCTCGGGCCGGACCCACAGCACGTTTCCTCTCTTCCGCCGCACGCGGCGGGACCACCGCCCCGGACTCGGTCCACACACCAGGACCCTGCCGGACAGCACAACCGGTCGCCGAGCCAGATGGCCGACGTCCGCTCCAGGGAAGGACCCTTCGTGAGCGACACCACCGATCTGATGGGCGTGACTGCCGACAGCAGTGTCGACAACGCCGCGCCCGCCGCAGGTGCTGCCACCGGCGGCACCGCACGGCGCCGCCGCTCCGGCACCGGCCTCGAGGGCATGGTCCTGGCCGAGCTGCAGCAGGTCGCGTCCGGCCTCGGCATCAGGGGCACCGCGCGGATGCGCAAGAGCCAGCTGATCGAGGTCATCAAGGAGGCGCAGGCCGGCGGGGGCTTCGCCGCCCCGGCCAAGGCCGCCGACGCCGCCGCCGAGACCAAGCCGAAGCGCCGCGCCACCTCCAAGGCCCGTACGGGCGAGACCGCCGCCGAGCCGGCCGCCGAGGCCCCCGCCCCCAAGGCGGAGAAGGCCGAGAAGGCCGTCGGCCAGCAGCAGATCGACATCCCGGGCCAGCCTTCGCCCAAGACCCCGTCGGAGCAGGGCGACGAGCAGCCGGCCGGCGAGCGCCGCCGCCGCCGCGCCACCGCCCCCGCCGGTTCGCCGGACGGCGCGGCCGAGACCGCCCAGGCGGTCAAGACCGAGGCCCGTGCGGAAGCCCGCACCGAGACCCGCGAGGTCAGGGGCGAGGCGCAGGCCGACACCCGGACCGACGCCGACGGCGCCGAGGGCCGCGGCCGCCGGGACCGCGGCGAGCGCGGTGACCGCCGCGAGCGCCGGGACCGCCAGCGCGACCGCAAGGGCGACGACCAGCAGGGCGGCGGCCAGGGCGGCCAGGGTGGCCAGCGCAAGGACCGCCAGGAGCGCCAGGGCGGCCAGGGCCAGGGCGGCGGCCAGGGGCAGCAGGGCGGCCAGCAGGCCGGTCCGCAGGACGACTACGACGACGAGGCCGGCGGCCGCCGGGGCCGTCGCGGCCGCTACCGCGACCGCCGCGGGCGCCGTGGCCGCGACGACTTCCAGGCCGGCGAGCCGCAGGTCGCCGACGACGACGTCCTGATCCCCGTCGCGGGCATCCTCGACATCCTCGACAACTACGCGTTCATCCGGACCTCCGGCTACCTGCCCGGCCCGAACGACGTGTACGTCTCCCTCGCCCAGGTCCGCAAGAACGGCCTGCGCAAGGGCGACCACGTCACCGGTGCCGTGCGCCAGCCGAAGGAGGGCGAGCGCCGGGAGAAGTTCAACGCGCTCGTCCGCCTGGACTCCGCGAACGGCATGGCCGCCGACTCCGGCCGCGGCCGCCCGGAGTTCAACAAGCTGACCCCGCTCTACCCGCAGGACCGGCTCCGCCTGGAGACCGACCCGGGCGTGCTGACCACGCGGATCATCGATCTCGTCGCGCCGATCGGCAAGGGCCAGCGCGGTCTGATCGTGGCCCCGCCGAAGACCGGCAAGACCATGATCATGCAGGCCATCGCCAACGCGATCACGGTCAACAACCCCGAGTGCCACCTGATGGTCGTCCTGGTCGACGAGCGTCCGGAAGAGGTCACCGACATGCAGCGGTCGGTCAAGGGCGAGGTCATCTCCTCGACCTTCGACCGTCCGGCCGAGGACCACACCACCGTCGCCGAGCTGGCCATCGAGCGCGCCAAGCGCCTCGTGGAGCTGGGTCACGACGTGGTCGTCCTGCTCGACTCGATCACCCGCCTGGGCCGCGCGTACAACCTCGCCGCCCCGGCCTCCGGCCGCATCCTGTCCGGTGGTGTCGACTCGACCGCGCTCTACCCGCCGAAGCGCTTCTTCGGCGCCGCGCGCAACATCGAGGACGGCGGCTCGCTGACCATCCTGGCCACCGCGCTGGTCGACACCGGCTCGCGCATGGACGAGGTGATCTTCGAGGAGTTCAAGGGCACCGGCAACATGGAGCTCAAGCTCGACCGGAAGCTCGCCGACAAGCGCATCTTCCCGGCCGTCGACGTCGACGCCTCGGGCACGCGCAAGGAGGAGATCCTCCTCGGCAGCGACGAGCTCGCGATCACCTGGAAGCTGCGCCGCGTGCTGCACGCGCTCGACCAGCAGCAGGCGATCGAGCTGCTCCTCGACAAGATGAAGCAGACGAAGTCGAACGGCGAGTTCCTCCTCCAGATCCAGAAGACCACCCCCGGAGCGAGCAACAACGACTGACGCGGTCCACGAGATCCGCGTCACACGGCGGACACCGGGCCCCGGCCCGTGACCCCGTGAACTGCGCCGACCACCGCGCCCACCGTGTCCGCACGGTGGGCGCGGTGTTTTCCGTCCGAAACGCCGCCGATCCCCGTGCAACCCTTTCGGGTGTCTCCCCGTCACAGAAGGTGAATCCAGGGCCGAAGGACGGGCGATGACCGAGCAGACGAACAGCGGCCGACGCCGCAAGGTGCCGATCCTCATCACGGGGGCCCTCGTGGTCCTCGTCCTCGGCGGCGCCGGCCTCGGCTACGCCTACTACAAGAAGCTCGACCACAACATCCAGGGCGTCGACATCAACGCCCAGCTCGGCGCCCAGCGCCCCGTCGACGTCGACGACGGCTCCATGGACATCCTCGTCCTCGGCTCCGACTCGCGCTCCGGCGACAACGACGCCTACGGCAGGGACGAGGGCGGCGCCCGCTCCGACACCGCGATGGTCGTCCACGTCCACGAGGGCCACAAGAAGGCGAGCGTCGTCTCCATACCCCGCGACACCCTGATCACCAGGCCGGACTGCACCGACGCCCGCGGCGCCGACGTCCCCGGCCGGCGCCGCGCCATGTTCAACACGGCCTACGAGGTCGGCGGACCGGCCTGCGCCGTGAAGACCGTCGAGTCGATGTCCGGCATCCGCATGGACCACTACGTCGAGGTCGACTTCACCGGCTTCAAGGAGATCATCGACGAACTCGGCGGCGTCGGGATCACCACCACCGAGCCCATCAAGGACGACGACAGCCACCTCGACCTCGCCCCGGGCCCCCACACCCTCGACGGCGAGCAGGCCCTCGGCCTCGTCCGCACCCGCAAGGGCGTCGGCGACGGCAGCGACCTCGGCCGCATCCAGCTCCAGCAGGCCTTCGTCAAGGCCCTCGTCGAGCAGGTCAAGGGCGTCGGCGTCCTCACCGACCCGGCGAAGCTCCTCGGCCTCGCCGACGCCGCCACCAGGGCCATCACCCCCGACTCCGAACTCGACACCGTCCAGGAGCTGACCGGCTTCGCCCGGAGCCTCTCCGGCATCGACGCCCGGAACGTCCACATGGTCACCCTGCCCGTCGTGTACGACCGGATCGACCCCAACCGGGTCGTGCCCCTGGAGCAGCAGTCCGCGCAGCTCTGGAAGGCGCTCAAGGACGACCTGCCCGTCCCCGCCTCCGTGTCGGCGGACACCGCCACCGGGGCGGCCGGGGGCGTCGTGCGGTAGGCCGGGAATACCTCCGGCCCGACCCCGGTTTGGGGAGATGCGGCCGGTCCTGGCAGACTGGTACGTCGGCCCCGGTTCACGCATGCCGCAACCCGCAGCAGCGACCCGGTGCCCTCCCGGAACATAGGAGACACCTTGAAGCGCGAGATCCACCCCGAGTACGTCGAGACCCAGGTCAGCTGCACCTGTGGTGCGTCGTTCACCACCCGCAGCACCCTCACCGACGGCACCATCCGTGCCGAGGTCTGCTCCGAGTGCCACCCGTTCTACACGGGCAAGCAGAAGATCCTCGACACCGGCGGCCGCGTCGCCCGCTTCGAGGCCCGCTTCGGCAAGGCCGCCGGCTCCGCCAACAAGTAGCGAGCCCCTGCGCCGGTCCACGGTCGCCCCGCGCGGGTGGCCGGGACCGGCGCTTTGGCGTCCCCGTAGCAACTGACGAAAACCAGGAGCCCCCGCATGTTCGAGGCGGTCGAGGAACTGGTCGGCGAGCACGCCGACCTCGAGAAGAAGCTGGCGGACCCCTCGGTCCACGCCGACCAGGCGAACGCGCGCAAGCTCAACAAGCGCTACGCCGAGCTGACCCCGATCGTCGGCGCCTACCGCTCCTGGAAGCAGACCGGTGACGACATCGAGACCGCCCGCGAGCTGGCGCAGGACGACCCCGACTTCGCCGCCGAGGTCAAGCAGCTGGAGAGGGACCGGGAGGAGCTGACCGACAGGCTCCGCCTGCTCCTCGTCCCGCGCGACCCCAGCGACGACAAGGACGTCATCCTGGAGATCAAGGCCGGCGCCGGCGGCGACGAGTCCGCGCTCTTCGCCGGCGACCTGCTCCGCATGTACCTCCGGTACGCCGAGCGCGTCGGCTGGAAGACCGAGATCATCGACGCCACCGAGTCCGAGCTCGGCGGCTACAAGGACGTCCAGGTCGCCGTGAAGACCAAGGGCGGCAACGGCGCCACCGAGCCCGGCCAGGGCGTCTGGGCCCGGCTCAAGTACGAGGGCGGGGTGCACCGCGTCCAGCGCGTGCCCGCCACCGAGTCCCAGGGCCGCATCCACACCTCCGCCGCCGGCGTGCTCGTCACGCCCGAGGCCGAGGAGGTCGAGGTCGAGGTCCACGCCAACGACCTGCGCATCGACGTCTACCGCTCGTCCGGCCCCGGCGGCCAGTCGGTCAACACCACCGACTCCGCCGTCCGCATCACCCACCTGCCGACCGGCATCGTCGCCTCCTGCCAGAACGAGAAGAGCCAGCTCCAGAACAAGGAGCAGGCCATGCGCATCCTGCGCTCCCGGCTCCTCGCCGCCGCCCAGGAGAAGGCCGAGGCCGAGGCCGCCGACGCCCGCCGCAGCCAGGTCCGCACCGTCGACCGCTCCGAGAAGATCCGGACGTACAACTTCCCGGAGAACCGCATCTCGGACCACCGCGTCGGCTTCAAGTCGTACAACCTCGACCAGGTGCTCGACGGCGAACTGGACGCGGTGATCCAGGCGTGCGTCGACGCCGACTCGGCGGCGAAGCTCGCCGCGGCGTAACCGCGCGGTCGTACGGCCCGCAGGACCGTACGACCACCCCTCAAGCCCCACCCCGCACCACGGAGGACCAGCGTGCAGTCACCTTCTGGGGGGCGACCCCCAGGCCCCCGCAGTCTGCTGCTCGCCGAGGTGGCCCAGGCCACCCGGCGGCTGGCCGACGCCGGCGTCCCCTCCCCGCGCTTCGACGCCGAGGAGCTCGCCGCATTCGTGCACGGCGTCAAGCGGGGGGAGCTGCACAACGTCAAGGACGCGGACTTCGACGCCCGCTACTGGGAGACGGTCGCCCGCCGCGAGGCCCGCGAACCCCTCCAGCACATCACCGGACGGGCGTTCTTCCGCTACCTGGAGCTCCAGGTGGGGCCCGGCGTCTTCGTGCCGCGCCCGGAGACCGAGTCGGTCGTCGGCTGGGCCATAGACGCCGTGCGCGCCATGGACGTCGTCGAGCCGCTCATCGTCGACCTGTGCACCGGCTCCGGGGCCATCGCGCTCGCCATGGCCCAGGAGGTGCCGCGCTCGCGCGTGCACGCCGTCGAGCTCTCCGACGACGCCCTCGTCTGGACCCGGAAGAACGCCGAGGGCTCCCGCGTCACCGTCCACCAGGGCGACGCGCTGACCGCCCTGCCCGACCTCGACGGCCAGGTCGACCTGGTCATCTCCAACCCGCCGTACATCCCGCTCACCGAGTGGGAGTACGTGGCGCCCGAGGCCCGCGACCACGACCCGGAGATGGCCCTCTTCTCCGGCGAGGACGGCCTCGACACCATCCGCGGCATCGAGCGCACCGCCCACCGCCTGCTCCGTCCCGGCGGCCTCGTCGTCATCGAGCACGCGGACACCCAGGGCGGCCAGGTGCCGTGGATCTTCAACGAGGAGGCCGGCTGGGCGGACGCCGCCGACCACCCCGACCTGAACAACCGGCCGCGCTTCGCGACCGCCCGCAAGGCGACGCCATGACGGCCCCGACCGTCATCACCACCATGACGAACCACGCGTACGAGGAGGCCGGGAACTGATGGCACGGCGATACGACTGCAACGAGGCGACCGACCGACTGACGGGCCTGCGCGAGGCCGCGTCCGCCGTCCGCCGGGGCGAACTGGTCGTGCTCCCCACCGACACCGTGTACGGGATCGGGGCGGACGCCTTCAGCAGCGAGGCCGTGGCGGACCTGCTGGCCGCCAAGGGGCGCGGCCGCAACATGCCCACGCCCGTGCTCATCGGCTCCCCGAACACCCTCCACGGCCTGGTCACCGACTTCTCCGAGCAGGCCTGGGAGCTCGTCGACGCCTTCTGGCCCGGCGCGCTCACCCTGGTCGCCAAGCACCAGCCGTCCCTCCAGTGGGACCTCGGCGACACCCGGGGCACCGTCGCCGTCCGGATGCCGCTGCACCCCGTCGCGATCGAGCTGCTCACCGAGGTCGGCCCGATGGCCGTCTCCTCGGCGAACCTCACCGGCCACCCGTCGCCGGAGGACTGCGACGCCGCGCAGAACATGCTCGGCGACTCCGTCTCCGTCTACCTCGACGGCGGCCCGACGCCCGGCAACGTCCCCTCGTCCATCGTCGACGTGACCGGCCCGGTGCCGGTGCTCCTGCGGCAGGGAGCGCTCTCCGCGGAGGAGCTCCGGAAGGTCGTACCCGACCTCGAGGTGGCCAGTTGACCGCCCCTGAGGGGCGTGGCATAGCGGGGCACGACGACAGCGACACCTTCCGCATCCTCCACGTCAGCACCGGCAACGTCTGCCGCTCGCCGATCACCGAGCGGCTGACCCGCCACGCCCTGTCCGACCGGCTCGGGGACCCCCTCGGCGGCGGACTGGTCGTGGAGAGCGCGGGCACCTGGGGCCACGAGGGCGCCCCGATGGAGGCCAACGCGGAGCTGGTCCTCGCCGACTTCGGCGCGGACTCCAGCGGCTTCGTGGGCCGCGAGCTCCTCGACGAGCACGTCATCCGCGCGGACCTCGTCCTGACGGCGACCCGCGACCACCGGGCGCAGGTCATCTCGATGGGCCACTCGGCGGGACTGCGCACCTTCACCCTGAAGGAGTTCACCCGCCTGGTCCGCGCCATCGACCCGGCCACGCTCCCGGACCCGCGCGACGAGGGCATGGTCGAGCGCGCCCGCGCCCTGGTCCGCGCGGCCGCGGCCCTACGCGGGTGGCTCCTGGCCCCGTCCCCGGACGCGGACGAGGTCAACGACCCGTACGGAGCCCCCATCACGTTCTTCCGCTCGATCGGCGACGAGATCAACCAGGCCCTCGACCCGGTGGTGACGGCCCTGACCGGGGTGACGGCGCGGCGCTGAGCCGGTCGGCCACGGCCACCACGTCCGGCGGACGGAGTCCGGCGCAGCGGCCCGAAGCCCGGGAGGCCCCCCGGGGGCGAGCGGCGCGAGGGGCGCGTCGGAGAAGGTGCTCGACCAGGCCCTCGACCCGGTGGTGACGGCCCTGACCGGGGTGACGGCGCGGCGCTGAGCCGGTCGGGCGCGGCCGGGGCGGGGAGAGGCCGGGGGCGCCGCCGGTTCTCGGCGCGCGGGTCCGGCGGGCCGTACCTACATTGGTGCTGACATCCCTCCACGCCCGGAGTCAGCCATGCCGGTCACCGCGCTCCCCGAAGACGCACTCGACGTCCTGCGCCGGCAGGACCCGGAGGTCGCCGACGTGCTGCTCGGCGAGGAGCGGCGGCAGGCCGACAGCCTCCAGCTGATCGCGGCGGAGAACTTCACCTCGCCCGCCGTCCTCGCCGCCCTCGGCTCCCCGCTCGCCAACAAGTACGCCGAGGGCTACCCCGGCGCCCGGCACCACGGCGGCTGCGAGTACGCCGACGCCGTCGAGCGGATCGCCGTGCAACGGGCCACCGCGCTCTTCGGAGCCGACCACGCGAACGTCCAGGCCCACTCCGGCTCCTCGGCCGTCCTGGCGGCGTACGCGGCCCTTCTCAGGCCCGGTGACACGGTCCTCGCCATGGGCCTGGAGCACGGCGGGCACCTCACCCACGGTTCGCCCGCCAACTTCTCCGGCCGCTGGTTCGACTTCGTCCCGTACGGCGTCGACGCCGAGACCGGGCTCGTCGACTACGAGCAGGTCGCCGCCCTCGCCCGCCACCACCGCCCCAAGGCGATCGTCTGCGGCTCCATCTCCTACCCCCGCCACCTCGACCTCGCGGTCTTCCGCGAGATCGCCGACGAGACCGGCGCCTACCTCATCGCCGACGCGGCCCACACCATCGGCCTGGTCGCCGGGGGAGCGGCCCCCAGCCCCGTCCCGTACGCCGACGTCGTCTGCGCCACCACCCACAAGGTGCTGCGCGGCCCGCGCGGCGGGATGATCCTGTGCGGGGAGGAGCTCGCGGGGCGGATCGACCGGGCGGTGTTCCCGTTCAGCCAGGGCGGCGCCCAGATGCACACGATCGCGGCCAAGGCGGTGGCCTTCGGCGAGGCCGAGGGGCCCGCGTTCACCGCGTACGCCCACCGGGTGGTCGAGCACGCCCGGGTCCTCGCCGCCGCCCTCGCCGCCGAGGGCTTCGCGCCGACCACCGGCGGCACCGACACCCACCTCATCACCGCCGACCCGGCCCCCCTCGGCGTCGACGGGCGCACCGCCCGCGCCCGGCTCGCCGCCGCCGGCATGGTGCTCGACACCTGCGCGCTCCCGTACGGGGAGGGGCGCGGGATCCGGCTCGGCACGGCCGCCGTCACCACCCAGGGCATGGGCACCACGGAAATGGCCGGGATCGCCGGGCTGTTCACCGCCGCGCTCCGCGACGACCCCGAGGAGACGGCCCGGGTGCGGGCGGAAGTGCGCGCGCTGACCGGACGGTTTCCGCCGTACGGACGCTGAGTTCCCCGCCGTACAGCACACCGCGTTCCCGCCGCGCGGACACCGGGCGCGCCCCGGTGCAACCGTCCGGCGGCCCCGCGTGTCCTCCAGCACATGGACGGCACGGCTAGGGTGTGGGGCTGAGATGGCCAGCGATTCCTGTGGGGCAGCCCGTGCGTGATTACCTGCTGACGCTCTGTGTCACGGCCGCGGTGACCTACCTGCTCACCGGTCCGGTGCGCAAGTTCGCCATCGCGACCGGGGCGATGCCGGAGATCCGCGCCCGCGACGTACACCGAGAACCGACTCCGCGGCTCGGTGGCATCGCCATGTTCTTCGGCCTGTGCGCGGGCCTGCTGGTCGCCGCCCACCTGCAGAACCTCGGCAGCGTCTTCGAACTGTCCAACGAGCCCCGCGCGCTGCTCTCCGGCGCCGCGCTGATCTGGCTGATCGGCGTCCTGGACGACAAGTTCGAGCTGGACGCGCTGATCAAGCTGGGCGCGCAGATGATCTCGGCCGGCGTCATGGTGGCGCAGGGCCTGACGATCCTGTGGCTGCCGATCCCCGGCATCGGCGTCGTCTCCCTGACCCCCGGGCAGGGCACGCTCCTCACGGTCGCCCTGGTGGTCCTCACCATCAACGCGGTGAACTTCGTCGACGGCCTCGACGGCCTCGCCGCCGGCATGGTCTGCATCGCCGCCACCGCCTTCTTCCTGTACGCCTACCGCCTCTGGTACGGCTACACGATCGAGGCCGCCGCCCCCGCGACCCTCTTCACCGCCATCCTCATCGGCATGTGCCTGGGCTTCCTGCCGCACAACATGCACCCGGCGCGGATCTTCATGGGCGACTCCGGCTCGATGCTGATCGGCCTGATCCTGGCGGCCTCCGCCATCTCGATCACCGGCCAGGTCGACCCCGACGTGCTGAAGCTCTTCGAGGGCTCGACCCGCGAGGCCACCCACGCCGCCCTGCCGGTCTTCATCCCGCTGCTGCTGCCGCTGACGATCATCGCGATCCCGATGGCCGACCTGGTCCTGGCGATCGTGCGCCGCACCTGGAAGGGCCAGTCGCCGTTCGCGGCCGACCGCGGCCACCTGCACCACCGGCTCCTGGAGATCGGCCACTCGCACAGCCGCGCGGTGCTGATCATGTACTTCTGGTCGGCCCTGATCGCCTTCGGGACGCTGGCGTACTCGGTCCACTCGACCTCGATGTGGATCGTCCTCGGGGTCGTCGCGCTCAGCGCGATCGGCCTGGTGCTGCTCCTGATGCCGCGCTTCACGCCGCGCGCGCCCCGCTGGGCCGAGTCCGTCGTGCCGCCCCGCTACCGGCGCCGCGGGCCGGCCGCCGCCGAGGAGGCGGACGCGGACGCCGAGCCGTCCCCGGAGCCCGTCCCGGCCGGGGACGAGCGCGTCCCGGTGCCCGCGGGCATCAACGGCGCCACCGCCATCGGCAACCGCGCGCGCTTCACCGACCGGCGGAAGGCCGGAACGCCAAGTTGACGAAAGCCGCGACGGCGGGCATTACCAGACAAGGCGCCCCGCCGTCGTGCACACACGCGCGGTGTAACCCTCATGTGTGACAACTGGCACACCTTATGGGTAAAGACCTATTCAAATAGTTTGTGATACCGTTCACGAGACCCGGCGACAGTGCCGAAAGACCGTAGTGCGACGGTCCGTTGGCCCCGAGACCCACCTCGGACCGGGCTTACGCTCGTCCATGACGACACCATCGCCCCCTCCATCAAGCGGAGACACCGCCATGCCGTCCAACGACGCACGCATCCTCCTGCACACCGTTGTGCCCACCGCAGCCGTCGGCGTCGTCGCCACGGTCGTCAGCGGGGTGGTCGCCGGTGGCAAGGGCGCGCTCGGCGCGGTCGTCGGCACCCTGGTGGTCCTCCTCTTCATGGGGATCGGACAGCTGGTTCTCCAGCGGACGGCGAAGTCGTTCCCGCACCTGTTCCAGGCGATGGGGCTGATGCTCTACACGGCCCAGCTCCTGGTGCTCTTCATCTTCCTGGCGTTGCTCAAGAACACCACGCTGTTCGACTTCAAGGCCTTCGCCTTCACGCTGCTCGCCGCCACCATCGTGTGGGTCGCCGCGCAGGCCCGGGCCTACATGAAGGCCAAGATCACTTACATCGACCCCGGAAACTCGGGGCCGAAGTCGTGAAGGGTAGGGCCGGGATAAAGCCGCGTTCGGCTTCCTGCTATCGTCCGGTGCCAACTGCGGCACTGCGGGCGCGGGCATCCGAGACGCCTGTCCCAGCGCGAGGCTCGAAGCCGAACCGCCGCCCCCTTATCCGTAAGACCAGTCCAGTGCCGACCCGCGGCTGCGTGCCGCGCCGACACAACGAGGTTGCCGTACCTATGCGCCACGCTGAAGGAGCCCGCGGTGAGTGCTGACCAGACGCTTGCCTTCGACCCGGATTGCCACATCTTCACCGGATGTGGCTTCCCGGCGCCGGGCCTGCACACGTTCATGTACGAGCCCATCGCGACGGTGGGCGGCATCGAGTTCACCAAGCCGATGCTGCTCGCCATCCTCGGCTCCATCGTGGTCGTCGGTTTCTTCTGGGCCGCCTTCAACAAGCCCAAGCTGATCCCCGGCAAGCTGCAGATGGTCGGCGAGGCCGGTTACGACTTCGTGCGCCGCGGCATCGTCTACGAGATCATCGGCAAGAAGGACGGCGAGAAGTACGTCCCCTTCATGGTGTCGCTGTTCTTCTTCGTCTGGATCATGAACCTCTGGTCGATCGTTCCGCTCGCCCAGTTCCCGGTCACCTCGCTGATCGCCTTCCCGGCCGGTCTCGCGCTGATCGTGTACGTCATGTGGATCTCGCTCACCTTCAAGAAGCACGGCTTCGTGGGCGGCTGGAAGAACATCGTCGGCTACGACAAGTCCCTCGGCGCGATCCTCCCGATGGTCATCGTCCTCGAGTTCTTCTCGAACCTCCTCATCCGGCCCTTCACGCACGCGGTCCGACTGTTCGCGAACATGTTCGCCGGTCACCTGCTCATCGTGATGTTCTCGCTGGCCACCTGGTACCTCATGAACGGCCTGGGCTTCGTCTACGCCGGCGCCTCGTTCGTGATGGTTCTCGTGATGACCGCGTTCGAGCTCTTCATCCAGGCCGTCCAGGCGTACGTCTTCGTCCTCCTGGCCTGCAGCTACGTCCAGGGCGCGCTCTCCGAGCACCACTGAGCCCCGCCCGGGACCACTGCTCCACCCCCAAGCCAACAGTCGTCCGGTGGCCAACCCCCACCGGGTCATTGAAAGAGAAGGAAGTAACGGCATGTCCGCTGCTCTCGACATGGTCAACCTCGCCGCCGGCGCCAAGGAGAACGTCGTCGGCAACGTCGCCTCCATCGGCTACGGCCTCGCGGCCATCGGCCCCGGCGTCGGCGTCGGCATCATCTTCGGTAACGGCACCCAGGCCCTCGCCCGCCAGCCCGAGGCCGCCGGTCTGATCCGTACCAACCAGATCATGGGCTTCGCCTTCTGTGAGGCGCTCGCCCTCATCGGCATCGTCATGGGCTTCGTCTACCAGTAAGCCCGGATCGACAGCCCGATTCTTTTTACGGAAGGCACTGATGTGAACGCTCTGCTTCTTGCGGCGGAGGAGCCCCAGCCTCCTCTGATCCCGCATCTTGACGAGCTCGTCATCGGCCTGATCGCCTTCGTCATCGTCTTCGGCTTCCTCGCCAAGAAGCTCCTCCCGAACATCAACAAGGTTCTGGACGAGCGTCGCGAGGCCATCGAGGGTGGCATCGAGAAGGCCGAGTCGGCCCAGATCGAGGCTCAGAGTGTGCTGGAGCAGTACAAGGCCCAGCTCGCCGAGGCCCGCCACGAGGCCGCGCGTCTTCGCCAGGAGGCGACGGAGCAGGGCACCGCGATCATCCAGGAGATGAAGGCGGAAGGCCAGCGCCAGCGCGAGGAGATCATCGCGGCCGGCCACACGCAGATCGCGGCCGACCGCAAGGCCGCGTCCGCCTCGCTGCGTCAGGACGTGGGCAAGCTCGCCACGGACCTGGCCGGCAAGCTGGTCGGCGAGTCCCTGGAGGACTCCGCCCGCCAGAGCCGCACGATCGACCGCTTCCTCGACGAGCTCGAGGAGAAGGCCGAGGCCGTCCGATGAACGGAGCGAGCCGTGAAGCACTGGCAGCCGCCCGCGAGTCCCTCGACGCGCTGACCGACAACACCCCGGTCGACGCGACGAAGCTCGCGGACGAGCTCGCCGCCGTCACCGTGCTGCTCGACCGCGAGGTGTCGCTGCGCCGGGTCCTGACCGACCCCGCCCAGTCGGGTGAGGCCAAGGCCGCACTCGCGCAGCGACTCCTGACCGGTCAGGTGGGCGGCGAGACCGCCGACCTGGTCTCGGGCATGGTCCGCTCCCGCTGGTCGCGCTCGCGCGACCTGGTCGACGCGACCGAGGAGCTGGCGAACACCGCGGACCTCACCGCGGCGCAGAAGGCGGGCGCGCTGGACGGCGTCGAGGACGAGCTGTTCCGCTTCGGCCGGATCGTGTCCTCCAGCACCGAGCTCCGCTCGGCGCTGACGGACAAGGCCGCCACGGCCACCGCCAAGGGCGCGCTGCTCCGCAGCCTGCTGGGCGGCAAGGCCCACGCGACCACCGAGCGCCTGGTCGTCCGTCTGGTGACCCAGCCCCGGGGACGTAGCCTGGAAGCGGGACTCGAGTCCCTGTCCAAGCTCGCCGCGGCGCGCCGGGACCGGATGGTCGCCGTCGTCACCTCGGCGGTGCCGCTGTCGGACCGGCAGAAGCAGCGCCTCGGAGGCGTCCTCGCCAAGCTGTACGGCCGGGAGATGCACCTGAACCTGGACGTGGACCCCGCGGTCCTCGGCGGGATCACCGTGCGGATCGGCGACGAGGTCATCGACGGTTCCATCGCGGAGCGCCTCGGCGAGGCGACCCGTCGACTGGCCGGCTGACGCGGTCACCACAGCAGAAAAGCATCACAGCATCACCAGCGGCCCGGTTGGGCCGTGCAGAGATTGCAGAAGATTCCTGGGGGTCGGCCCCCAGACCCCTTAAGAAACTTCGGGCCCAACAAGGAGAGCAGGGAACCCAGATGGCGGAGCTCACGATCCGGCCGGAGGAGATCCGGGACGCACTGGAGACCTTTGTCCAGTCGTACCAGCCGGACGCGGCCTCGCGCGAGGAGGTCGGCACGGTCAGCCTGGCCGGCGACGGCATCGCGAAGGTCGAGGGTCTTCCCTCGGCCATGGCGAACGAGCTGCTGAAGTTCGAGGACGGCACCCTCGGTCTCGCGCTGAACCTCGAAGAGCGCGAGATCGGTGCGATCGTCCTCGGCGAGTTCAGCGGCATCGAGGAGGGGCAGTCGGTGCAGCGCACCGGCGAGGTCCTCTCCGTCGGTGTCGGCGAGGGATACCTCGGCCGCGTTGTCGACCCGCTCGGCAACCCGATCGACGGCCTCGGCGAGATCGCGACCGAGGGCCGCCGCGCCCTCGAGCTGCAGGCCCCGGGCGTCATGGCCCGTAAGTCGGTGCACGAGCCGATGGAGACCGGCTACAAGGCCGTCGACGCCATGACGCCGGTCGGCCGCGGTCAGCGTCAGCTGATCATCGGCGACCGCCAGACCGGCAAGACCGCGCTGTGCGTCGACACGATCATCAACCAGCGCGACAACTGGCGCTCGGGCGACGTGAACAAGCAGGTCCGCTGCATCTACGTCGCCGTCGGCCAGAAGGGCTCGACCATCGCGTCCGTGCGCGGCGCCCTGGAAGAGGCCGGCGCGCTCGAGTACACGACGATCGTCGCCGCCCCGGCGTCCGACCCGGCCGGCTTCAAGTACCTGGCGCCGTACACGGGCTCGGCCATCGGCCAGCACTGGATGTACCAGGGCAAGCACGTCCTGATCGTCTTCGACGACCTGTCGAAGCAGGCCGACGCCTACCGCGCCGTGTCGCTGCTGCTGCGCCGCCCGCCGGGCCGTGAGGCCTACCCGGGTGACGTCTTCTACCTGCACTCCCGTCTCCTCGAGCGCTGCGCGAAGCTCTCGGACGAGCTGGGTGCCGGCTCGATGACCGGTCTGCCGATCGTCGAGACCAAGGCGAACGACGTCTCGGCGTTCATCCCGACCAACGTCATCTCCATCACCGACGGCCAGTGCTTCCTGGAGTCCGACCTGTTCAACGCCGGCCAGCGCCCGGCCCTGAACGTCGGCATCTCGGTCTCCCGAGTCGGTGGCTCCGCCCAGCACCCGGCCATGAAGCAGATCGCCGGTCGCCTCCGCGTGGACCTCGCCCAGTTCCGTGAGCTGGAGGCCTTCGCGGCCTTCGGTTCGGACCTGGACGCGGCCTCGAAGGCGCAGCTGGAGCGCGGTCAGCGGATGGTCGAGCTGCTCAAGCAGGCTCAGTACCAGCCGATGCCCACGGAGAACCAGGTCGTCTCGGTCTGGGCCGGCACCACCGGCAAGATGGACGACGTCCCGGTCGCCGACATCCGCCGCTTCGAGGCCGAGCTCCTGGCGTACCTGCGCCAGAACCACTCCGGTCTCATGACCTCCATCCGCGAGGGCAAGAAGATGTCGGACGACACCCTCACGGCCGTCGCCGACGCCATCGCGGAGTTCAAGCAGCAGTTCGAGACGTCCGACGGCAAGCTGCTCGGCGCGGACGCCCCTGCCGCCGTCAACGTCTCGAAGTGACGACGGAAGGGACCTGACTCATGGGAGCGCAGCTCCGGGTCTACAAGCGTCGCATCAAATCCGTCACCGCGACGAAGAAGATCACCAAGGCGATGGAGATGATCGCCGCCTCGCGTGTCGTCAAGGCGCAGCGCAAGGTGCAGGCGTCGACCCCGTACGCGACCGAGCTCACCCGCGCGGTCACGGCGGTGGCCACGGGTGCGAACGACAAGCACCCGCTGACCACCGAGGCGGAGAACCCGAGCCGTGCCGCGGTCCTGCTCCTGTCGAGCGACCGCGGTCTGGCCGGCGCCTTCAACTCCAACGCCATCAAGGCGGCGGAGAAGCTCATCAAGGAGCTGGAGGGCAAGGGCCGCACGGTCGACGTCTACGTCGTCGGCCGCCGCGGTGTCGCGCACTTCAACTTCCGTGAGCGGAAGCTGAGCGACACGTGGACCGGCTTCACGGACGAGCCCACGTACGCGGACGCCAAGAAGATCGCGGCACCGCTGATCGAGGCGATCGAGAAGGACACGGCCGAGGGCGGTGTGGACGAGCTCCACATCATCTACACCGAGTTCGTCTCGATGATGACCCAGACGGCCATCGAGGCCCGGCTGCTGCCCCTCAGCCTCGACGAGGTGGCGAAGGAGGCCGGCGAGCCGGACACCCTCCGCCCGCTGTACGACTTCGAGCCGTCGGCGGAGGACGTCCTCGACGCCCTGCTGCCGCGCTACGTCGAGAGCCGGATCTACAACGCGCTGCTCCAGTCGGCTGCCTCCAAGCACGCCGCCACGCGCCGCGCGATGAAGTCGGCCACCGACAACGCGGGAGACTTGATCAACAACCTCTCCCGACTTGCCAACGCGGCCCGCCAGGCCGAAATCACCCAGGAAATCAGCGAGATCGTCGGTGGCACCGCAGCCCTGGCCGACGCGACCGCGGGGAGTGACAAGTAATGACGACCACTGTTGAGACGGCCGCCGCCACGGGCCGCGTCGCCCGGGTCATCGGCCCGGTCGTCGACGTGGAGTTCCCCGTCGACGCGATGCCGGAGATCTACAACGCCCTGCACGTCGAGGTCGCCGACCCGGCCGAGGAGGGCAAGCTCAAGACGCTGACCCTCGAGGTCGCGCAGCACCTCGGTGACGGCATCGTCCGCACCATCTCGATGCAGCCCACCGACGGCCTGGTCCGCCAGGCCCCCGTGGTCGACACCGGCGACGGCATCACGGTGCCCGTCGGCGACGTCACCAAGGGCCGCGTGTTCAACACGCTGGGTCAGATCCTGAACGAGCCCGAGGCCGAGTCCGAGGTCGGCGAGCGCTGGTCCATCCACCGCAAGGCCCCGGCGTTCGCGGACCTCGAGTCGAAGACCGAGATGTTCGAGACCGGCCTGAAGGTCGTCGACCTCCTCACCCCGTACGTCAAGGGTGGAAAGATCGGTCTGTTCGGTGGCGCCGGTGTCGGCAAGACCGTTCTGATCCAGGAAATGATCATGCGTGTGGCCAAGCTGCACGAGGGCGTTTCCGTCTTCGCCGGCGTCGGCGAGCGCACCCGTGAGGGCAACGACCTCATCGCGGAGATGGAGGAGTCCGGCGTTCTGGACAAGACCGCCCTGGTCTTCGGCCAGATGGACGAGCCCCCGGGCACCCGTCTGCGCGTCGCCCTCGCCGGTCTGACCATGGCGGAGTACTTCCGCGATGTGCAGAAGCAGGACGTGCTGTTCTTCATCGACAACATCTTCCGCTTCACCCAGGCCGGTTCCGAGGTGTCGACCCTGCTCGGCCGCATGCCCTCCGCGGTGGGCTACCAGCCGAACCTGGCCGACGAGATGGGTCTCCTCCAGGAGCGCATCACCTCGACCCGTGGTCACTCGATCACCTCGATGCAGGCGATCTACGTCCCCGCCGACGACCTCACCGACCCGGCGCCGGCGACCACCTTCGCCCACCTCGACGCGACGACGGTTCTCTCCCGTCCGATCTCCGAGAAGGGCATCTACCCGGCCGTGGACCCGCTGGACTCCACGTCCCGGATCCTGGACCCGCGCTACATCGCGCAGGAGCACTACGACGCCGCCACGCGCGTCAAGGGGATCCTGCAGAAGTACAAGGACCTCCAGGACATCATCGCGATCCTCGGCATCGACGAGCTCAGCGAGGAGGACAAGCTCGTCGTCCACCGCGCGCGCCGCGTCGAGCGCTTCCTGTCGCAGAACACCCACGCCGCCAAGCAGTTCACCGGTGTGGACGGTTCGGACGTTCCGCTCGACGAGTCGATCGCCGCGTTCAACGCGATCTGCGACGGTGAGTTCGACCACTTCCCGGAGCAGGCCTTCTTCATGTGCGGTGGTCTCGAGGACCTCAAGAAGAACGCCAAGGAGCTCGGCGTCTCCTGAGCCCCGTGCTCGCCTTGAGGGGGGCGGGATCCGTCCCGCCCCCCTCTCCACGCCCCCTAGAATTGACCCCAACACCCGGCACGACCGCCGGGTGGTGACCCGAGGAGCCACCCTTGGCTGCTGAGCTGCACGTCGAGCTGGTCGCCGCGGACCGGAGTGTCTGGTCCGGCGAGGCCACCCTGGTCATCGCGCGTACCACCTCCGGCGACATCGGCGTCATGCCCGGCCACCAGCCGCTGCTCGGTGTGCTGGAGTCGGGCCCGGTGACCATCCGTACGAGCGAGGGCGCGACCGTCGTCGCCGCCGTCCACGGCGGATTCATCTCGTTCGCGGACGACAAGCTGTCGCTGCTCGCGGAGGTCTGCGAGCTGGCGGACGAGATCGACGCCCAGCGCGCCGAGCGCGCGCTGGAGCGCGCCAAGACGGACTCCGACGCCGCCGCCGAGCGGCGCGCCGAGGTCCGGCTGCGCGCGGTAGCGGTCCGCTGACGGTCCGCGCAGAGTAGTGCCCTCAGCCGCGGCACGGCTGGAATTTTCCAGACCGTGCCGCGGCTGAGGCGATGCAGGTGCAGGTTGTATTCGGTTCGGCCGGCGGGTTCGGCCGCGGGACGCAGCGAGGAGGTCGGTGAAGATGTTCCTCGCTCTGCTCGTGTGCGGCCTGGTCGTCGCACTGGTGGTGATCGGGCTCTTCGTCTTCGGTTTGCGCCGGAGACTGATCCAGAAGGCCGGCGGGACGTTCGACTGTTCCCTGCGCTGGAACGTCCCCGACGAGCCCGATCCGGCCGGCAAGGGCTGGGTGTACGGCGTCGCCCGCTACAGCGGTGACGAGATCGCCTGGTTCCGCGTCTTCTCGTACGCGCCCCGCCCGCGCCGGGTCCTGGAGCGCTCCTCCATCGTGGCCCTGGAGCGCCGGACGCCGGAGGGCGAGGAGGAGCTCGCGCTGCTCTCGGACGCGGTGATCCAGCCCTGTATGTACGAGGGCGTCCGCCTGGAGCTCGCGATGAGCGAGGACGCCCGGACGGGTTTCATGGCCTGGCTGGAGGCGGCGCCTCCGGGGCAGAGGGTCAACGTCGCGTAGGAGCGTGCGACGACGGAAGCGGGGGACGGCGTGCTGCGCCGTCCCCCGCTTCTTCGTTCCCCTACGGGCTAGCTCAGGCCGCTGTTGATCGCGCCGACCAGCTCGCCGTTGGTGGTGTCACCGCTGAACTCCCAGAAGAAGGCACCGCCCAGGCCCTGGGACTTGGCCCAGCCCATCTTGGACGTGACCGTGGCCGGGGTGTCGTAGCTCCACCAGTTGGTGCCGCAGTGGGCGTACGCGGTACCGGCGATCGTGCCGGTGGACGGGCAGGTGTTCTTGAGGACCTTGTAGTCCTCGATGCCCGCCTCGTACGTGCCGGGCGCCGCACCCGTCGCCGTGCCGCCGGGGGCGGACTGGGTGACGCCGGTCCAGCCTCGGCCGTAGAAGCCGATGCCGAGCAGCAGCTTGGAGGCCGGGACGCCCTTCGCCTTGAACTTGGCGATCGCGTCGGCGGAGTTGAAGCCCGCCTGCGGGATGCCGGAGTACGAGGTGAGCGGGGAGTGCGGGGCGGTCGGGCCCTTGGCGTCCCAGGCGCCGAAGAAGTCGTACGTCATGACGTTGAGCCAGTCGTAGTACGGGGCGGCGCCGCCGTAGTCGGCGGCGTCGATCTTGCCGCCGGCGGAACCGTCGGCCGTGACGGCCGCCGTCACCAGGTTGTTGGCGCCGAACTTGGCGCGCATGGCCTGCATCATGTTCTTGAAGGAGGCCGGGCCGCTGGTGTCGCAGGTGAGGCCGCAGGCGTTGGGGTACTCCCAGTCCAGGTCGATGCCGTCGAAGACGTCGGCCCAGCGCGGGTCCTCGACCAGGTCGTAGCAGGACTGGGCGAAGGCGGTCGGGTTCTGCACGGCCTGGCCGAAGCCGCCGGACCAGGTCCAGCCGCCGAAGGACCACAGGACCTTGATGTTCGGGTACGCCTTCTTCAGCTTGCGGAGCTGGTTGAAGTTGCCGCGCAGCGGCTGGTCCCAGGTGTCGGCGACGCCGTCGACCGACTGGTCGGCGGTGTACGCCTTGTCGTAGTCGGCGTAGGAGTCGCCGATGGTGCACTTGCCGCCCTGGACGTTGCCGAAGGCGTAGTTGATGTGGGTGATCTTGGACGCGGAGCCCGAGGTCACGATGTTCTTCACGTGGTAGTTGCGCCCGTAGACGCCCCAGTTGGTGAAGTAGCCCAGCTTGACCGCGTTCGGCGGCGGCGGGATGTCCGGGCCCCCGGTGGTGCGGACCTGGACCGGGCCGGCGGCGGGGCCGGTCTGGTCGATGGTGTCGCGGGCGACGACCGTGTAGCTGTAGTCGGTGCCGGCGGTCAGGCCCGTGTCGGTGTAGGTGAGGCCCGTGGTCGTGGTGACCTTCGTGCCGCCGCGCAGCACGTCGTAGTTCTTGACGCCCTTGTCGTCGGTGGCCGCGGTCCAGGTGAGCTTGACCGAGGTGTCGGTGACGTTCGAGGCGACCGGGGTGCCGGGGGCGGAGGGCGGGTTGTCGCCCGGCTGGGTGGAGCCGTCGCACGGAGCGCCGTTGATCTTACAGCCGCTGGGCGCGCCGGAGCCGGTGCCGTTGTAGCCGAAGGAGACGGAGGCGCCGGGGGCGAGGGTGCCGTTCCAGCCGACGTTCTTGGCGGTCCAGTGGGTGCCGGAGCTGGTGACGGTGGCGTCCCAGGCGGAGGTGACCGCGGTGCCGGTGGGGTAGTCCCACTCGACGGTCCACGAGGTCAGGGTGGTGGTTCCGGTGTTCTTGACGGTCCAGTTGCCGCCGAAGCCGGAGCCCCAGTCCTGGGTCTTGGTGTAGGTGGCCGTGGCGGAGGTGGCCGCTTCGGCGGGGGAGGCGAGGCCGACCATGGCGGCCAGCGGCAGGACGAGGGCGGTCAGACCGGCAGCGGCCCGACGTCTGAACCCTGCTCTGCGCGTCGGTGCTTGAGTGCTCAACGGTGCTCCTCAAGTTGCGGACGGGGTGGGGGTGGTCCGTGGAGATGCGCGCGCCCAGCGAGCGTAGGAAGGTCTGGACCAATCGTCAAGAGGTCCAGACCAAAGTCGACGCGCCCCCTACACCCCCAACTCCTGTGCGAGCACCGCCGCTTGGACCCTGCTCCGCAGCGCCAGCTTCCCCAGCACCTTGCTGACGTGCGTCTTCACCGTCGCCTCCGCCATGTCGAGCCGCACCGCGATCTCCGCGTTCGACAGGCCCCGGCCGAGCGCCGAGAGGACCTCCCGCTCCCGGGGCGTCAGCGCGTCCAGGACGGCGGGGTCCGTTCCTCCCCCCGGCGCGGACGGCCGCCCGGACGCGGCGAACTCCGCGATGAGCCGCCGCGTCACCGCCGGGGCGATCAGCCCCTCGCCGCGCGCCACCGTCCGCACCGCCTCGATCAGCTCCCGGGCCTCCGCGTTCTTCAGCAGGAAACCCGCGGCGCCCGCCCGCAGCGCCCCGAAGACGTACGCGTCCAGGTCGAAGGTGGTCAGCACGAGCACGTCCGCGAGCCCCTCCGACACCACGATCCCGGTCGCCGTCACCCCGTCCATCCGGGGCATCTGCACGTCCATCAGGACCAGGTCCGGGCGCAGTTCGCGGGCCAGCTCCACCGCCCGCTCCCCGTCGGCCGCCTCCCCGACCACCTCGACGTCCGGCGCGCTCCCCAGGATCAGCACCAGACCCGCCCGCACCGCGCTCTGGTCCTCGGCGACCACCACCCGCACCGTCATGCCCGCTCCTCGTCGCTCGCGTCCACGGGCAGCTCCGCCCGCACCCGCCACAGTCTCCTTCCCCCGCCGTCCGTCACCGGCCCCGCCCCGAAGGCCCCGCCCAGCAGCGCCGTCCGCTCCCGCATCCCCACCAGACCCGCCCCCGAGCCGGGCGCCGTCGGCCCCGGGCGCTCCCCGAACGGACTGGTCACCTCGACCGTGAGCGCGCCCGGCTCCCGGGCGAGGACCACCCGGACCTCGCCGGGCGCCGCGTGCTTCAGCGCGTTCGTCAGCGACTCCTGCACGATCCGGTACGCCGCCAGCTCCACCGGCGCGGGCAGTCCCGCCGCGTCCTCCCGGGTGTCCTCCAGGACCAGGACGAGGCCGCTCGGCCGGGCGTTCGCCCGTGCCTGGCCGACCAGGGCGTCCAGACCGGCGAGGGTGGGGGCGGCGGCCGGCTCGGTGTCCCCGCTGCCGTCCCGGAGGATGCCGATGAGCCGCCGCATCTCCGACAGGCCCGCCACGCTGTTCTCCCGGATCACGGTGAGGGCCTGCCGGGTGGTGCCCGGGTCGTCGAGCGAGAGCGCCGCCGTGGAGTGGATCGCGATCGCCGAGAGGTGGTTCGCCACCATGTCGTGCAGCTCGCGCGCCATCCGCGCCCGCTCGGCGACCACGGCCTGCGTGCGGTCCATCTCGGCGAGCAGCGCCGTCTGTTCGGCCCGCAGCCGGGCGGCGTCCGCCGCCTCCCGGTGGTTGCGCACGACGGCGCCGGTCATCGCCGGCATGAAGGAGACCATGCCCGTGAGCACCCCGACGAGCAGGGCGATCGCGTTCTGCCACCAGACGAGGAAGCCGACCGTCACCGCGACCGTGACCAGCCCGGTCGTGTAGGGGACCCGGCGAGCGGCGGCGGGGTTCCCGTACACGACGGCCGCGTAGACCACGTCCGTGAACATCAGGACGGTGACCAGGTTCCCGTTGGTGAGCTGGTCGCCGACGAGCGCGAGCGTGCCGGCGACGATCGCCGTCCGCGGCATCGTCCGGCGCACCGTCTCCGCCGATGCCATCGCCGCGAGCGGGACCAGCGCCGCCCACCGCTGGTCGAAGAGGCGGTCGCCCGTCGTGTAGAGCCCGTAGGACCACAGGAGCAGTCCGCAGGAGAACCCGAGGAAGCCCATGAGCAGGTCGAAGCGGTGCGGGCGGGGGAGTCTGCCCGGGCGGGGGAGCGTCACGGGGCGGCGGGGCGTCACGTACCCATCCAACACGCCCCCGCGTGCGGGAACCTCCTCGTCCGGGCCGATCCGGCCCTCCGCCGAAGGATGTAGACGGGATTCGTCACCCGCGACGACGAAACCGGCCCGGACCGGCGGGACGCTGAGGGGGAACCGAAAGGGGAACCCTCGTGATCGTCACGCTGATCGTCGTCTGCGAGGTCGGCTTCTGGGTCCTGCTGGCCGCCGGCCTCGCCACCCGCTACCTGCTGAAGATGCCCCGGACGGGTCTGGCCCTGCTGCTCTGCGAACCCCTCCTGGAGGTCCTGCTCCTCGTCGTCACCGCGATCGACCTCAAGAACGGCGCCGACCCGAACTGGCGGCACGGCATCGCCGCGCTCTACATCGGCTACACCGTCGGCCACGGCCACCGCACCGTGAAGTGGCTCGACGGCCACGCCGCCCACCGCTTCGGCGGCGCCCCGCCGCCCCCGAAGCCCCCGCGGTACGGCACGGCCCGCGCCCGCCACGAGGGCGCGATCTGGCTCGGCACGGTGACCGCCGCCGCCGTCGCCTCGGGCCTGCTGCTCCTGGCGACCTGGTACGTCGGCGGCGACGGGAACACCGACGGCCTGCGCGACTGGATCCTCGTCGCCTGGCGGGCGGCCGGCATCCACGGCCTGATCGCGCTCAGCTACGCGATCTGGCCGAAGAAGGCCCCGGCGAACGACCCGGGGAAGACCCTGGAAAAGACCCCCGGACGGGTCTCAGCGGTCCCCGCCCGGCACCCACAGGACGTCCCCGACCTCCCGGTTGGCCGTGCGGGCGAGGATGAAGAGCAGATCCGATAGCCGGTTGAGGTACGTGGCGGTCAGGGCGTTCATCGTCTCGCCGTGCACCTCCAGGGCCGCCCAGGTGGAGCGCTCCGCCCGCCGGACCACCGTGCACGCCTGGTGCAGCAGCGCCGCCCCGGGCGTGCCGCCCGGCAGGATGAAGGAGCGCAGCTTCTCCAGCTCCTCCAGGAAGCGGTCGCAGTCGGCCTCCAGCTTGTCCACGTACGCCTGCTCGACCCGCAGCGGCGGGTACTCCGGGTTCCGCACGACCGGGGTGGAGAGGTCCGCGCCGACGTCGAAGAGGTCGTTCTGGACGCGGACGAGGACCTTCACGACCTCCTCGTCGAGCTGTCCGAGGGCGATCGCCGTACCGATCACGGCGTTCGCCTCGTTGGCGTCGGCGTAGGCCGAGATCCGTAGATCCGTCTTGGCGGTCCGGCTCATGTCGCCCAGGGCGGTGGTGCCCTTGTCGCCGGTACGGGTGTAGATGCGCGTCAGATTGACCATGGCGCCAGCGTAGTCAGCCGCCCGCGCCCCGTGACGCGCGTGTGCCGACCGTCACGGCGGAGGCCGTCCGTCCACGAGCGGAACCCCGTGCGGCCTGTCGTGAGTGTGACGTCCGTCAAAGAGGGCGTGACGCGCATTACTTAGCGGTCACATGGCGCCTCCGGACCGCTAATCTCCGCCGGAGAGCCAGAAGTGAACAGGCGTGGAGGGGTGGAACATCGTGGCCAGGAAGCTCGCCGTCATCGGGGCCGGACTCATGGGGTCCGGCATCGCGCAGGTCTCGGCCCAGGCGGGCTGGGACGTCGTCCTGCGTGACGTCACCGACGCCGCCCTGACCCGCGGCACCGACGGCATCAAGGCGTCGTACGACCGCTTCGTCGCCAAGGGGAAGCTGGACGCCGCCGACGCGGAGGCCGCGCTCGGCCGGATCACCGCCACCACCGAGCTGGAGGCCGTCGCGGACGCCGACGTGATCGTCGAGGCCGTCTTCGAGAACCTCGACGTCAAGCACGAGATCTTCCGCTCGCTCGACAAGGTCGCCAAGGACGGCGCCGTCCTCGCCTCCAACACCTCCGCGATCCCGATCACCAAGATCGCCGCGGTGACCGGACGCCCCGAGGCCGTCGTCGGCACCCACTTCTTCTCCCCGGTCCCGATGATGCAGCTCTGCGAGCTCGTCCGTGGCTACAAGACCGGCGACGCCACCCTCGCCGCCGCCCGCGAGTTCGCCGAGTCCGTCGGCAAGACCTGCATCGTCGTCAACCGCGACGTCGCCGGCTTCGTCACCACCCGGCTCATCGCCGCCCTCGTCGTCGAGGCCGCCAAGCTCCAGGAGTCGGGCGTCGCCACCGCCGAGGACATCGACATCGCCTGCAGGCTCGGCTTCGGCCACGCCATGGGCCCGCTCGCCACCGCCGACCTCACCGGCATCGACATCCTGGTGAACGCGGCCAACAACATCTACACCGAGTCCCAGGACGAGAAGTTTGCTCCGCCGGAGGTGATGCGCCGGATGGTGGACGCGGGTGACATCGGCCGCAAGAGCGGGCAGGGCTACTACACGTACTGAGCCGAACGTACTGAGCGGACCGGGGCCTCCGCACCCACCGAACGAGTACGGACCCCGGCCCACCACCCCGCCCTCACTCCGTGGGGTGAATTTCAGTAGCGGATCGCTGACAAGGCGCAACGCTTCTGCCGGTGCGGCAGTCAGTTGTTGCGAAGACGGAGCACTCTCGGGGAGCGCATATGCACATCAGGGGCGACCACGTCGAGCTGGTCGTCGGGGGCCGCCTCGACGTCCGCAGCGCGGCGGACGCCCGTACGGTCCTGCACTCGGCCGTCGACGACGGAGTCGGCGACCTGGTGCTCGACCTGACAGGGCTCGACTCCTGGGACGCCACCGGTCTCGGCGTCATCATGGGCGCCCACCGGCGGGCCGGCCGCTGCGGCCGGCGCCTGGTCCTGCGCGGGGTGCCGCCCCAGATGCAGCGCCTCCTCGTCGCCACCCGGCTGCACCGCATCCTCGCCATCGAGGGCGGCCTCGCCCTGGAGTCCCTGCCCCGGGTCTGAGTCCCGCCCCGCGGGCCGGTCCGGAGCGGACCCGCGACGCGCACCGGGCGTCACGCCCGATCCTCACAAGACCGTGACGTCTTGGTCTCGGGAGCACCCCGGCTGTTCCCGGGCGTCCCGGCACGGTCTAGGGTTTCGGCCGTCCGCACATTCGGCCGTCCGACGAGGACGCGACCCATCCGGCGGGCCCGCACACCGCTTCTTGGGGGCTAGGACCATGGACCCGATCAACCCTGGGTCGGAGGAGTACGGTCACGACACCGAGGGCGAGGAGGCCCGCCAGGGCCGTGGCGTGCCGGCACCCGCGCCTGCGCCCGCACCGGTGCCCGCGCCCGCGCGTGCCCGTGTCGTCCGGCTCGTCTCCGGGGAGCTCCTCCTCACCGTCAACCCCGTCGACGGCAGCGAGATCGAGCCATGCCCGCCCGGACGGGCGCCGGAAGCGCCCCGCCCCCGCACCCCCGAGGAGCGCGCCGAGGCCGCCCGCGCCGCCGCCCCGCCCGCACCGGCCGGCCCGGCGGCACCCGCCCTGCCGCTCCTCGAACGCCAGGAGGAGCGCGAGCGGCTCGCCGCGATCCTCGGCCGGGGCCGCTCCGCCCGGCTGCTCGGCGTCCCCGGCTCCGGGCGCACCGCCCTCCTCGACGCGGTCGCCGCCGACTGCGCCGACCTCGCCCCCGACGGCGTCGTCCGCCTCTCCGGCCGCCACCGCACCGCCGGCGAACTCCTCCACGAGCTCTTCGACGCCGTCCGGCACGCCCCCGGCCACCGCCCCGACCGGCCCGCCCTCCTCGACCTGCTCCGCGACGTCGGCGCCGTGGTCGTCGTCGACGACCTGGAGTTCGGCGGCGCCGCCCTCGACGAGCTCCTCGCCGCCGCCCCCGAGTGCGCCTTCCTCCTCGCCGCGTCCCCGGACACCCCCGCGCCCTCGGCCGGCGCCCACCTGGAGGAGGTCCTCCTCGCCGGCCTCGGCCGCGCCGCCGCCCTGAAGCTCCTGGAGAGCGCCGTCGGCCGCACCCTCACCGACGAGGAGGCCAACTGGGCGGGCGACCTGTGGTTCGAGTCCGAGGGCCTGCCCCTCCGCTTCGTCCAGGCCGGCGCCCTGCTCCGCCAGCGCGACCGGCTGCGCGTCACCCCCGCCGAGTTCGACGCCTTCGGCGCCCTCGAAGAGGCCTTCGGGCCCACCGACCCCGAAGCGGCGGCGAAGGCCGCGGCCGCCGCCTTCGACGGCGTCGACGACCCCGACGTCGAACTGCGCGAGATACCCCTGCCCAGCCTCGGCGAGGGCGCCGCCCCCGCCGCCCTCCTCGCCTCCCGGCTCAGCCGTTCCGCCCAGACCGCCCTGCGCTTCACCGTGGCCCTCGGCGGCGAGGTGCCGCACCAGGCCCACCTGCCGGCCCTGGTCGGCGACACCCACGCCGACGCCGCCCTCGGCGAGCTCGTGGCCTGCGGCCTGCTCTCCCCGGCCGGCCCCCGCTACCGGCTCGCCGCCGGGGTCCTCACCCAGCTCCTCGCCCAGGGGTACGAGCCCGGGGCCGCCGACCGCGCCCACACCGCCGCCCAGCACTACGCCTGGTGGGCCGCCCACCCCTCCGTCACCCCCGAGCGGGCCGCCGCCGAGTCCGACGCCCTGCTCGCCGCGCTCACCGCCCTCCTCCCCGGCAACGGCGCCGACGCCGAAGCCGCCGCCGAGCAGCGGGCCACCGCCGTCCTCCTCGCCCGCGCCGCCGCCCCCGCCTTCGCCGCCGGACTGCACTGGGGCGCCTGGGAGCGGGCCCTGCGCGCCGGCCAGGAGGCCGCCCGGCTGACCGGGGACGTCGCGGAGGAGGCCTACTTCCACCACGAGCTCGGCGTCCTCGCGATCTGCGCGGGCAACCTGGAGCGGGCCCGCGCCGAGCTGGAGGCCTCCATCGGCATGCGCGGCGTGCTCGCCGACAAGCGCGGCACCGTCGCCGGCCGCCGGGCGCTCGCCCTCGTCGCCGACCTCTCCCGGGAGCACACCGCCCCGGCCGCCCCCCGCGCCGAGGAGCCCGTCTCCCCGCCGCGCGGCACCCCGGCCGCCCGCCCGGCCCGCCCCGCCCCGGAACCGGCCACGACCCCGCTGCCCGGCGGGCACGTAAGGCCCCCGGCCCCCGCCTTCTCCGGCTTCTCCGGCTTCACCGGCAAGGGCCCGGAGCCCGCCACGAGCCCCGTCCCCGTCCCCGCCGAGGGCGCCGGCCGCCCCGGCCTCGGGAGCGGCATCCTCGACGGCGCCCGCCGCAACCTCGTCGCGGTCGGCGCGGGCGCGCTCCTCGTCGCCGTCCTCGGCACCGTCGTCACCCTCGGCGCCACCTCCGGCAACGGCGAGGACCCGGCCCCGCAGCGCGTCACCTCCGACAGCACCGCGACCCAGGACGCCCCCGACGGGGAGACCGGGACCGACGAGGCCTCCGAGGACGCCGAACCGGGGGAGACGCGCGAGCCCTCCGCCTCCGGCGCCCCGAGCCCCTCCGGCTCCGGCAGCGCCTCGCCGTCCTCCTCCACGAGTCCCGGCGCCACCGGCGGCCCGCCCTCGTCCTCGGACGGCCCGCCGACGCCGACGTCCCCGACGGAGACGACGCGGCCCACCTCCCCGACGTCGGGGCCGAGCACGTCCCGCCCGCCGACGTCCCCGAAGCCGAGCTCCTCGACGCCGACGCCGCCGACGACCCCTCCGACGACGCCGCCCGAGACCCCGCCGACCACCGAACCGGAGCCGACGGGGACGACGAGCCCGCCCGACGGCGAAGGCAGCCCCAGCAACTCCGCCTCCGCCTCCCTCAGCAGCGCGCCCGCCCCCGCCGGCTCCACCACCACGGAGACCCCCGCCTGACCCCGTCCGCACGGAAGAACGGGAACGGCCCCGGGCGCGTGTCCACGCGCCCGGGGCCGTTCCCGTACCGTCCGCACCGCTCCTAGAAAAGGCGCAGCTTGTCGTCCTCGATGCCGCGCAGGGCGTCGTAGTCGAGGACCACGCAGCCGATCCCGCGGTCCGTCGCGAGGACCCGTGCCTGCGGCTTGATCTCCTGGGCCGCGAAGACGCCCCTGACCGGGGCCAGGTGCGGGTCGCGGTTGAGCAGCTCCAGGTAGCGGGTGAGCTGCTCGACGCCGTCGATCTCGCCGCGCCGCTTGATCTCCACCGCGACCGTCGCGCCGTCCGAGTCCCGGCACAGGATGTCCACGGGGCCGATCGCGGTCGGGTACTCGCGGCGGATCAGGGAGTACCCCGAGCCGAGGGTCTCGATGCGGTCGGCGAGCAGCTCCTGGAGGTGCGCCTCCACACCGTCCTTGATGAGGCCCGGGTCCACGCCCAGCTCGTGCGAGGAGTCGTGGAGGATCTCCTCCATCGTGATGATCAGTTTCTCGCCCGCTTTGTTGATCACGGTCCAGACGCCCGCCTCGGCGTCGGTGCCCTCCTTCAGAGTGCACGGCGGGGACATCCAGTTGAGCGGTTTGTACGCCCGGTCGTCCGCGTGGACGGAGACGCTGCCGTCTGCCTTGACCAGGATCAGACGGGGCGCGGAGGGCAGGTGGGCGGTGAGCCGGCCCGCGTAGTCGACGGAACAGCGGGCAATGACGAGACGCATGGTCGGCAACGCTACAAGACGGGCGCTCTCCCGCGCGATTCGGGCGTCACCCCGGCTTCGCCGGGGGATCTTCATGAGCCGAACACCCGTCGGTTATCAGCCGGTTGTGTTCCCCATCTTCTGGTGCGGTCAGGACTGCGCGCTTACCGTGGAAGCTGGAGGTCGTCGTCCGTGCACGCTGCGTGGCGCACGGCCCGGCCTTCGCCCTGCCCGCAAGACCCCGTCCGCGGGGTCGCGAGAGGAGAACCCATGTCGCTCGACGTCTCACCGGCCCTGTTGGAACAGGCCGAGCGAGGCGAGGTCGACGAAGCCGACTTCGTCGACTGCGTCCGGACCTCCCTGCCCTACGCATGGGAGATGATCAGTTCTCTGGTGGCCCAGCTGAAGGTCGACGGCGGAGAGTTCGCCGACAACCAGACGCCGCCGCCGAATGAGCAGGCACGTGGTCAGCTGCTGCGCGCACTCGCGAGCGACGCCATCCGTGGCGCCCTGCAGCGGCACTTCGGGGTGCGTCTCGCCTTCCAGAACTGCCACCGGGTGGCGGTCTTCCCGCTGGACCCGGCGGTGGACGACCGGCTCGCCCGCTTCACGTCGATCAGGGGGCAGCTGCTCAACCAGTCCCCGGAACTGCGCGACTGCTGAGCCATGGTGCTGCCGCTCCCCGTCGCGGGAGAAGGGGGCCGGCGCGTGTCGACGCGCACCGGCGCGAAGGGATGCCGGAGCGGCAGCACGGTCACCGGGAGGACGGGACCGCACGGCCCCGCACCGGGAGGCCCGCCGCCCCTCACCCGGCCCCGTCGCCTCATCCCAGGAGCGGCAGGACCTCCGCGCCGAGGCGCCGGACGTTCTCCTCGGTCGCCGCGAGGTCGCCCGAGCCCTCCGCGAGCAGGGCGAAGCGCGTGATGCCCGTGCGCTCCGCCGTCGCCGCGAGCCGGTCCGCCGCGAGCCGGGGCGTGCCCACCGGGTGCAGTCCGCACAACAGCTCCGTGTACGCCACGGGGTCCCGCATCGACCGGTGCCGGCCGTCCACGGTCACGTGCGCGTCGAGCCCCTGCCTCAGCCAGCCGGGCATCGCCTTCACCAGCGCCTCGGTCGCGTCCTCGCGCCGGTCCGCGAGCTGGGCCACCCCCGCCGACACGTGGTGGGAGCCGATCCGCGCGGTCTCGTCCGGGTCCCGCCCGGACTCCCGCGACCAGCGCGTCCAGGCCGCGACCATCTCGGCCTTGTCCTCGTCGCCGCAGTGCATCCCGAGCAGCATCGGGAGCCCGCGCTCGGCGGCCAGCCGCACGCTCTTCGGCGAGGTGCACGCCACCACCACCTCCGGGGCCGCCGTCCCGCCGATCAGCTCGTCCGGCCGGGGCACCACCGGCACCTCCCGGAAGGAGAACCGCTCCCCTCCGGCGCCGACGCGCGGCTCGGTCAGCCAGCGAAGCAGCAGGTCGAGCGATTCGGGGAACCCCTGCTCGTACGCCTCCAGGCCCGCGCCGAACACCTCCAGGTCGACCCACGGCCCGCCCCGGCCCACCCCGAGGGTGAACCTGCCGCCCGAGGTGAGGTGCAGCAGCGCCGCCTGCTCCCCCAGGGCGACCGGGTGGACGGTCGGCAGCACGCTCACCGCCGTGCCGACCCGCAGCCGCCGGGTGCGGCCGAGGAGCAGCGCCGCCAGCGTCACGGCCGAGGGACACACCCCGTACGGCACGAAGTGGTGCTCGGCCAGCCAGACGGAGTCGAGCCCCGCCTCCTCGGCGACCTCGGCGGTCCGCACCGCGCGGTGCAGCGCCTCTCCCTGTCCCTGGCCCGGGAACTGGGCGGCCAGAACGAACGTACCCACGCGCATCGCCTTGTGCCTCCTTGCGGCCGACGCGAATCTCCCCCTCGCACTGGCAACAACGCCTGACACGTGCCAAAGGCAACGGCCCTTCATGAAGTTCTTGCGATTTTCGGCAGGGCCCGGCCACCGGGCCCGGGGCACCGCGTGGCGGCCCGTAGGCTGGAGGGAACCGTCCGTGTTCCCCGATCCCGTGAGGTGTGCCCGTGTCCCCGCGTCACAACCGCGCCCGAGGCCGCGACCAGTCCGAGCCGCAGGGCGACCACGGCGACCGGTACGGCGGGGCGCAGCGCACCGAGAGCTGGCAGGGCGAGGAGTGGTACGTCCGCCTCGTCGCCGGGGCCAGCGCGCCCGGCAAGCGCTACCGCTGCCCCGGCTGCGACCAGGAGATCCCGCCCGGCGCCCCGCACGTGGTCGCCTGGCCGGAGTACGGGGGAGTGGACGACCGGCGCCACTGGCACAAGGCCTGCTGGAACGCGAAGGACCGCCGCACCAGCCGGGTGCAGCGGTCCCGCAACGCGCCGAGGTACTAGGGGCGTCCCGCCGATCGTGCCGGGCCCGCGGCGTCCGGTGCCCGATCCGGCCCGACCGACAAGACACCCCCCAGGTACCCGCCGGGGTGCCGGGCACCGGTCCGCCTACACGTCCCGGCTGTTCAGCAGGGCGTAGGCGCCGGCGAGCGCCACCGCCGCCGTGCCCCCCATGATCAGCAGCGGCTCCCAGCCGGCCGGACCGTCCTCGCCGAACGGCGGCCGCGAGCTGTAGAGGGCGATCATCTGCGAGGGGATCGCGTACGTGAACAGCCACTCCTGCACCGACTTCAGCGCCTCGGAGAACATGAAGAGGGCCGCCACCAGCGGCAGGAGCAGCAGGCCGATCATCACCGTGATCGCGCCCGCCGAGTGCCGGATGACCGTGCCGACCGCCAGCGACAGCAGACCGAGCGCGGCCAGGTAGGCGCCCGCGCCGACCGTCGCGCGCAGCCACTCGCCGCCCGTCGGCTCCGCCCCGTCCACCAGGCCGACCTGCGCCACCGCGACCAGCGTCGCCACCGCCGTGGTGACCGCGAAGACCAGCAGGAAGAAGACGATCGCCTTCGCCGTGAGCACCCGGGCCCGGCTCGGGCAGGCCGTCAGCGTCGTGCGGATCATGCCCGTGCCGTACTCCGAGGCGATCGTGAGCACCCCGAGCGTGATCACGCAGATCGACGCCGGCAGCATCCCGAAGAAGCCGAAGGCGAGCGCCGTCTCGTCGCCCATGGGCGCCTCGGAGGCCGAGGCGATGGCCGCCACGCCCAGGCCGATGACCACCATCAGCAGGATCATGACGCCGAGCGTCCACACCGTCGAACGCACCGAGCGGATCTTCGTCCACTCGGAGGCGAGGGCGTCCCCGAGGTTCGCCCGGCGGACCGGGATGGGGGAGACGTAGGCGTGCGGCGCCGGCACGTGCTGCGGGTGGGCGGGGGCGGTCATCGGGCGTCCTCGGTGGTGTCGCCCGGCCGGGGAGCGGCCGGAGGGGCGTACGGGGCCGGCGCGGGAGCGTGGCCGGGGGCCGGCGCCGTGGCGTACGGGTTCTGCCCGGGCGGCGGCGGGGCGTACCAGCCCTGCTGCGGCACGTCCTGGACCACCGGCTGCGGCGGCGTCCCGTACCCCGGCTGCCCGGGCTGGAGCGGCGGCTGGAGGTGGGCGAGCCGGTCGTCGGTGGAGCGGTAGTCCACTGCGCCCTGCGTCAGGCGCATGTACGCCTCCTCCAGGGACGCCTGGTGCGGGGACAGCTCCCAGAGCCGCACGTCCGCGCCGTGCGCCAGGTCGCTGATCCGCGGCAGGGGCAGGCCGGTCACCCGCAGCGCCCCGTCCGGCTCGGAGAGGACCTGGCCGCCGGCCTCCGTCAGGACCGCCGTCAGCTTCTCCCGCTGCGCCGGGTCGGTCCCCGGCGTCCGCACCCGGGCGAAGTCGGCGGAGTTCGCCGAGATGAACTCCTTGACGCTCATGTCCGCGAGGAGCTGTCCCCGGCCGATCACGATCAGGTGGTCCGCCGTCAGCGCCATCTCGCTCATGAGGTGGCTGGAGACGAAGACCGTCCGGCCCTCGGCGGCCAGCTTCTTCATCAGGTTCCGCACCCAGAGGATGCCCTCGGGGTCCAGACCGTTGACCGGCTCGTCGAAGAGCAGCACCTGCGGGTCGCCGAGGAGCGCCGCCGCGATGCCGAGCCGCTGGCCCATGCCGAGCGAGAAGCCCTTCGAGCGCCGCTTGGCCACGTCCTGGAGGCCGACCACGCCGAGGACCTCGTCGACCCGCTGCGCCGGGATGCCGGCGAGCTGGGCGAGCGAGAGGAGGTGGCTGCGGGCGCTCCGGCCGCCGTGCACGGCCTTGGCGTCGAGGAGCGCGCCCACCTGCCGGGGCGCGTTCGGAAGCTGCCGGAAGGGGTGCCCGCCGATCGTCACGTGGCCCGCCGAGGGCTGGTCGAGCCCCAGGATCATCCGCATCGTCGTCGACTTCCCGGAGCCGTTGGGCCCCAGGAAGCCGGTCACCACGCCGGGCCTCACCCGGAAGGAAAGGTCGTACACGGCCGTCTTGGCGCCGTAGCGCTTCGTCAGGCCGACTGCCTCGATCATTCTGCAGCCCCATCGACAGGTCGGTCGCATCCGTGCCGGGGCGCGGCGTCCGTCGGCCGGAGCCCCCCGTATGAGCTAGGAGCTTATCGAGCCGTTGACGGTTCCGGCCAAACAGAAAGGGTCAGGCGTCCCGCTGCTTCAGCACCAGATAGCCGCCGGCCAGCGCCGCCGCCACCCACAGCACCATGATCCCGAGCCCGCCCCACGGGCCGTACGGAGCCTCCTGCGTGTTCATGGCGTCCGGCACGACCTGCATGATCTTCGCGCCCGCCTGGTCCGGGAAGTAACGCGCCACCTCCTTGGCCTTCGGCACCGCCGCGAGGATGTTCGAGACCAGGAGGAGGAACGGCATCAGGATGCCGAGCGACAGCATCGACGAGCGCAGCATCGTCGCCACGCCCATGGAGAACAGGGCGATCAGACCCATGTAGAGCCCGGCGCCGACCACCGCGCGCAGCACGTTCTCGTCACCGATCGAGGCACCGCGCCCGCCGAGCAGCGCCTGCCCGAGGAAGAAGGTCAGGAAGCTGGTGGCGAGGCCCACCAGGAGGGCGAGCCCGCCCGCCACCGCGATCTTCGAGAAGAGGAAGGTCGCGCGCTGCGGCACGGCCGCCAGCGAGGTGCGGATCATGCCCGAGGAGTACTCGGTCCCCACCACCAGGACGCCGAAGACCACCATCGCCAGCTGGCCGAGGACCATCCCGGAGAAGCTGATCAGGGTCGGGTCGAAGGTGAGCCGCTCCGCCTCGTTCAGATCGTCGAAGGTGGAGCTCACCAGGGCGCTCACCCCCGCGCCCATCGCCACCGTGACGAGGAAGGCGCTCGCCAGCGTCCAGACGGTCGACGACACCGTCCGGATCTTGGTCCACTCGGACTGGAGGACCGCGGATGCCGCTGCCATCGTTCAGGCTCCCTTGGTGGTCGTGCCCCACTGGGGGCCGGGCGCCGGCGCGCCGCCGTGTACATCGGTGCCGTGCGCGTGGTACTCGACCGCGCCCGCCGTCATCTGCATGAAGGCCTCTTCGAGGGAGGCGCGCTGGGCACTCAGCTCGTGCAGCACGATGCCGTTCTCGGCCGCCAGCTCGCCCAGCTTCTCGGTCGTCGCCCCGTCCACCTCCAGGACGCCGCCGCCCGCCTCGACCACGACGAAGCCGTCGGCGTGCAGCACGTCCCGCAGCCGCTCCTGCTGCGGCGAACGCAGCCGCGCATAACTCCGGGAATTCTGCTGGATGAAATCCGCCATCGACGTGTCGGCCAGCAGTTTTCCCTGGCCGATCACGATCAGGTGATCGGCCGTCAGCGCCATTTCACTCATCAGATGGCTGGAAACGAAGATCGTCCGGCCTTCGGCCGCCAACGCCTTCATGAGATTGCGGATCCAGTGAATTCCCTCGGGGTCCAGACCATTGACGGGTTCGTCGAACATCAGGATCTCGGGATCACCGAGGAGCGCCGAGGCGATGCCGAGCCGCTGCCCCATGCCGAGGGAGAAGCCCTTCGACTTCTTCTTCGCGACCGGCGTCAGACCCACCAGGCCGAGCACCTCGTCCACCCGCGCCCGCGGGATGCGGTTCGACTCCGCCAGGCACAGCAGGTTGTTGTACGCGGAACGGCCGCCGTGCATCGCCTTGGCGTCGAGCAGCGCCCCGATGTGCTTCAGCGGCTCGTGCAGCTCCCGGTAGTGCTTCCCGTCGATCCGGACCGTCCCGCTCGTCGGGTTGTCCAGGTCCAGCATCATCCGCATCGTCGTCGACTTGCCCGCCCCGTTCGGCCCGAGGAAGCCGGTCACCATGCCGGGGCGTACCTGGAAGGAGAGGTGGTCGACCGCGGTCTTCGTCCCGTAGCGCTTGGTCAGGCCCTCAAGCTCGATCATGCGTACAACCTACGGGCGCGCAAAACCCTCCGCCACCGGAATGACGGAGGGTTCGCGAGCCGTTGCCGAGTCGTTGTCCGACGTGCCGTCAGCGGGTCTGCTGGGCGGGGACGCCGGTCTGGCGCTCGTCGTCGATCGGGGAGCCGGCCGCCGCCACCGCGGCACCGGTCAGCGTCGCCAGCATCTCGCGGACGTTGGTCAGCTGGGCGTTGATGGAGTCCCGGCGGTTGGTCAGGGCCGCCAGCTCGCGCTCCGATTCGCTGCGGATGCGGTCGGCCTTGGCGTTCGCGTCGGCCACGATGTCCTCGGCCTGGCGCTGCGCGGTCTCCACCGTCTGGCGGGCCCGGCGCTCCGCGTCCGTGCGCAGCTTCTCGGCCTCCAGGCGGAGCTGCTCGGCCCGGTGCTCGATCTCGGCCAGGCGCTTCTCGGCCTTCGCCTGGCGCGAGGCCAGGTCCCGCTCCGACTGCTCGCGGCGCTTCGCCAGGTTGGTCTCGAAGTCCGCGGCGGCCTGGGCGGCCTTGGCGCGGGTCTCCTCGAAGAGGGCGTCCGCCTCCTCGCGCTTCGACTGCGCGTCCTTCTGCGCCTCGGCGCGCAGCGAGTTGGCCTCGCCCTGCGCCTTCTCGACGATCCGGACACCCTCGTCCTCGGCCTTGGCCTTGCGGTCGGACGCGAACGTCTCCGCGTCGTTGCGCACCTGCTGGGCGGCCGACTCGGCCAGCTCGCGGTGCTGCTCGGCGGCGCGACGGGCCTCCTCGCGCAGGTCCTTCGCCTCCTCCTCGGCGAGCCGGAGGATCTTCTCGACCCGGGCGCCGAGCCCCGCGTACGACGGCTCGGCGTCGGTGACCTGTGCCTGGGCGTTCTGCGTTTCGAGGTGGAGCTCCTCGATGCGCTTCTCCAAAGAGGTGATGCGCGAAAGAGCACTGTCGCGGTCGGCCACGAGCTTGGTAATGCGGTCGTCCACCTGACCGCGGTCGTAACCGCGCCGCACGAGCTCGAAGCCGAAGGGGGAGGAAGTGTCGCTCATGGGGTTCCTGTCGAATGAGACCGGTGAGGTGTTAGAGGGAATCCTAGGGGCCGAAGCGGCGTGTCATCGAGCGTATGCCTGTTTGGTCTGGAGAATGTCCAGCCTTTTGAGTGGCTAGCCGTCCTGGGACTTGCCACTCGTACGGGTGGAACCCGCCGAGGCCCCCGCTCTGGCGCCGACCGCCCCGGAGGACTTCGCGCCGCCGGGCGCCTCGAAGGACTCCAACGCCTCCAGCACGTCCTGGACACGGGAGATCTCGGCGTTGATGTCCTTGCGCCGGCGCACCAGCACCTCCAGCTCGCGCTTGCCCTCCGCGATCGTCGCCGCCGCCTCGGCCTCCGCCTCGGCCCTGATCCGCTGGGCCTCCGCCTTGATGGCCTCCGCCTCCGCGACGAGCGACGCCTTCTTCTGCCCGGCCTCCTTGAGGAGCCCGTCGGCCTTCCGCACCGCCGCGATCCGGACCTTGCTCGCCTCCGAACTCGCCTCGGAGACCAGCTCCTTCGCCTTCTCCTCGGCCTCGGCGCGCTGCTCCGTCGCCGCCTTCACCAGCTTGTCGACCCGCTCGCCGGCCGTCTTCATCTGCTCGGCCGTCTCGCGCCGCGCCCGGTCGTGCAGCTCCTCGATCTCGCCCTCGATCCGGCCCCGCAGCTCCTCGGCCCGCTCCCTTATGGCCGTCGCGTCGCTGCGCGCCCCGACCAGGAGCTCGTCCGCGTCCGTACGGGCCTTCTCCACCAGCGAGTTGCCCTCGACGGTCGCCTCGGCGACGATCCGCTCGGCCTCCTTGCGGGCCGCGCCGACCATCAGGTCCGCCTGCGACTCGGCCTCCGCGGTGGCGCGCAGCGCCTCCTCCCGGGCCTTGTTGATGAGCTGGTCCGCCTGCTCGGCCGCGTCCGAACGCTTCTTGGCCCCGGCCTCCCGCGCCTCGTCGAGGACCCGGTCCGCCTCCTCGCGGGCCTCCGCGCGCATCCGCTCGGCCGCCTCCTCGGCGTCCGCCTTCAGGCGCTCCGACCCGGCGCGGACCTCCTCGGCGTCCCGCCGCGCGGAACCCGTCGTCGCCTCCGCCTCGGCGCGCGCCTCCGCCACGACCGACTCGGCCAGCTCGGCGGCCTCGCGGGTGAGGCGCTCGGCCTCGCTCGTCGCCTCGGCGATCAGGGCGTCGGCCTGCTCGGCCGCGTCGCTGCGCCGCTTGTCGGCGGCCTTGCGGGCCTCGTCGAGGACCTGCTCGCCGTCCGCGAGCGCGGCGGCCCGCAACGCCTGGGCGTGCGCCTCGCCGTCGGCCCTGACCTGCTCGGCCTCGGCGCGGATGCGCAGGGCGTCCTGCTCGGTGGTCTCCATCAGCTCGACCGCCTCGGCGGTGAGCCGCTCGGCCCCGGCCGTCGCCTCCGCGGTGACCCGCTCGGCCAGCTCGGCGGCCTCGCGGGTGAGGCGCTCGGCCTCGCCCGTGGCCTCGGCGATCAGGGCGTCGGCCTGCTCGGCCGCGTCGGCGCGCCGCTTGTCGGCGGCCTTGCGGGCCTCGTCGAGGACCTGCTCGCCGTCCGCGAGCGCGGCGGCCCGCAGCGCCTCGGCGTGCGCCTCGCCGTCCGCCTTGACCCGCTCGGCCTCGGCGCGGATGCGCAGGGCGTCCTGCTCGGTGGTCTCCATCAGCTCGACCGCCTCGGCGGTGAGCCGGTCCGCCTCGGCCCGCGCCTCGCCGACCACCGTCTCGGCCCGCTCCGCGGCCTCCGAACGGATCCGGTTCGCGTCGTCCCGGGCGTCCGCCCGCGTACGGGCCGCGTCCTGCTCGGCGGAGGCGAGCGAGTCCGTCACCTCGGTCCGCACCCGCTGCGCGTACTCGGCGGTGTCCGCCCGCAGCTTCTCCGACTCGGCGAGCGCGTCCGTGACCGTCCGCTCGGCCAGCGCCTTCGCGGCCTCGGACTCCTCCCGGGCGCGCGCCCGGACGCTGGCCGCGTCCTCGGCCGCCCGCTCCCGCTCCTCGTACGCGTCGGCGCGGACCCGGTCCGCCTCCTCCCGCGCCTCGGTGCGCGTCCGCTCGGCGGCGTGCTCGGCCGCCGACCGCAGCCCGGCGATCTCCTCCTCGGCCTGCTCGCGCAGACCGGCCACCGAGTCCCGCACCTCCTGGGCGGTCTGCTCGGCCGCCGCGACCATCTCGGTCGCCCGCGCGTCCGCCTCCTCGACCAGCCGCTGCGCCTCGGTCTGGGCGTCCTCGACCCGCTTGCGGGCCGCGGCGAGCAGCTCCTCGGACTGCTCACGGGCCAGCTCGCGCTCCCGGCCGGCCTCGGAACGCGCCGACTCCAGGATCTCCTCGGCCTCCCGGCGGCGCCGTACGGCCTCCTCCTGCGCGGCGGACAGCGCCTCGGCGGCCTCGGCGGCCACCCGCTCGGCGGCGGCCGCGGCCTCCGCCCGCACCCGGTCGGCGGTCTCCTGGGCCTCCGTGCGCAGCCGCTCGGCCTCGTCGGACGCCTCCGTGCGCAGCCGTACGGCCGCGGCCTCGGCCTCGGCGCGCGCGGCGCCCGCGTCCGCCGCCGCCTCGACCCGCAGCCGCTCGGCCTCCTGCTCGGCCTGCTCCCGCAGGACGCGGATGCGCTCGGCGGCCTCGGTCCGCAGCCGCTCCGTCTCCTCGGCGGCCTCGCGCCGGATCCGCTCGCCCTCGGCGCGCGCGTCGGTGAGCTCCTCCCCGGCGGCCGCGACCTTCGCCCCGGCCTCGGCGTGCAGCCGGGCCAGCTCCTCGGCGGCCTCCGCGCGCCGGGCCCCGGCGGCCCGCTCGGCGTCCGCGCGCAGCCCGGCCGCCGCCGTCTCGGCCGCGGTCCGGACCGACTCGGCCTGCTCCTCGGCCTCGGCGCGCAGCCGCTCGGCCTCGGCGCGGGTGCGCTCCAGGGTCTCCTCGGCCTGGGCCCGGAGCGTCTGGGCGCGCTCCATGGCCTCGGACTTGACCCGCTCACTCTCCGCGCCGGCCTTCGTCCGCAGTTCCTCGGCGTCCGTGCGGGCCTTGGACAGCAGCTCCTCGGCGGTCCCGGCCGCCTCCTCGATCTGCTGGAGGGCCTCGCGGCGCGCCTCGCCGCGGATCCGCTCGCCCTCGTCGATGGCCTCGCCGCGCAGCTGCTCGGCCTCGCCGCGCAGCCGCCGCGCCTCCTCCTGGAGCTCGACGGTCTTGGCGCGGTACTCCTTGGTGTCGTCCTTCGCCGAACCGAGCAGCTCGTCCGCCTGCTCCTCGGCCTGGGCGCGCAGCCGGTCGGCCTCCGTCTCGGCCTCCCGGCGGACCCGCTCGGCCTCCTCGGCGGCCTTGCGGGTGGTCTCCCGGGCGTCCTCGGACGCCTTGGTGAGGATCTCCTCGGCGCTGCGGGCGGCCTTGGCGAGCGCGGCGGCGGAGTCCTCGGCGGCGGCCGTGCGGGCCTTGTCGGAGGCCTCCGCGACCAGCTTCTCCGCCTCGGCGGTCGCCTCGCGCAGCTTCTCCTCGGCCTCGGACTTGAGGGTCTCGGCCTCCTTGGTGGCCTCGCCGACGAGCCGGGCGATCTCCGCCTTGGCCGTACGGGTGCGCTGCTCGTTGACCGACTCGGCGGAGGAGAGCTGCCGGGCGGCGGCCTCCTTGGCCTCGGTGAGCGCCTTCTCGGCCTCGGCGCGGGCGGTCCGCAGCCTCTCCTCGGCCTCCTGCATCCGCTGCTCGGCGGCGCGGGACAGCTCGGTGGCCTGGCGGCGGGCCTGGTCGGTCTCGGCCGCGGTGGAGGAGCGGAGCTGCTCGGCGTGGCTGGTGGCCTCCTGGGCCTGGCCCGCGGCGTTGGCGAGGAGCCGCTCGGCGTCCTTGCGGGCGCGCAGCAGAATCGCCTCGGCCTCGGCGCGGGCGGCCTCGGCGTCGGCGCCGACGCGGCGGCTGGTCTCCTCGGCGAGCCGGGTGGCCTCGGCGCGGGCGGTGGCGAGGGCCTGCTCGGCCTCCGCGCGGGACTCCTCCAGCAGCCGGCGGGCCTGGGACTCCGTGCGGGCGCGCAGCTGCTCGGCCCAGGCGACGTTCTCGTTGACGTGCGCCTCGACGGTCTGGCGGCGCTCGTTCAGCTCCTGGTCCAGCTGCTGACGGCGCTGGACGGCCTCGTTGTGCAGCTCGGCCTGGAGCCGGGCCTGGTGCTCGGCGTGCTCCTGGAGGATGCGCTGGGTCTGGGCGCGGGCCTCGCGCAGCTCGCGCTCGGCGTCCTGGCGGAGCTGCTCGGCCTGCGCCTGCGCGTTCCGCAGCATCTGCTCGGCCTGGTAGCCGATGTCGGCGCTGTCGTACGCGGGCCGGGACGCGATGGTGCGGCGCGCCTCGTGGAGCTTGGCGCGCAAGACCTCGACCTGGTAGCCGAGGTCCTCGGCGTGCTGGACGGCCTTCTCCCGCTCGGTCTTCAGCCGGTCCATCTCGGCTTCGAACCGGGCGAGATGGTCGTCTTCAGCTCGGTGGCTCTCCTGGCGTTCGTAGCCCCGCACTGCGCGGTCCCATCCTTCCCCGAGCTCTCAACGCGTTCGAGCAGGGAAGACCCCAACCCTGGTCGCGACACTCAACGAGCGCCGCCCCCTCGGCCGGGGACGGGCCCCCGGGGAATCGTGGCAGATCGGACGACCCCGACATCCCGACTTGGGTGCCACGCGGAGCGGCCCCGACCGGCCCCGGCCCGGAGCCGCCCACTCTACCGGGCCGGGAATCCGGAGGTCAGTGCTCCGCTGAGGAGTGGTCAGCCGACGGCTTCGCCGAGGTGACCAGTTCGGTGAGGACGCCGTGGCAGTCCTTGGGGTGCAGGAAGGTGATCCGGGAGCCCATGGAGCCGGTCCGCGGCTCGTCGTAGAGGACCCGCACGCCCTTGCCGCGGATGGCCTCGGCGTCCCCGTCGACGTCGGCGGTGCCGAAGGCGATGTGGTGCACGCCCTCGCCGTTCTTGGCGAGCCACTTGCCCACCGCCGAGTCCTCCCGGGTCGGCTCCAGGAGCTGGAGGTAGGAGGCGCCGCCGTCCGAGGTCCCGTTGATCCTGAGCATGGCCTCGCGGACGCCCTGCTCCTCGTTGACCTCGGTGTGGAAGACCTCGAAGCCGTAGGTCGCGCGGTAGAACTCGACGGTCGCGTCGAGGTTGAGACAGGCGATCCCGATGTGGTCGATTCGCGTCAGCATGGGTCCAGTGCATCCCCGAAGGGGCGGTTACGCAACGTGCGCGCCGTCACACCGTCGCGCCGATGACCGCGCGCCGGACCCCTCAGTACATTGGCGGTAAACCCTCGTTCACTTCTCATCCCTAGGGGCCGTGCCTCATGTCTGGAACGACCGGTACCACCTCAGTGATCGTCGCGGGCGCCCGTACGCCCATGGGTCGCCTGCTCGGTTCGCTCAAGTCCTTCTCGGGCGCCGACCTCGGCGGCTTCGCCATCAAGGCCGCCCTCGACCGGGCCGGCATCGGCGGCGACCAGGTGCAGTACGTGATCATGGGCCAGGTGCTGCAGGCCGGCGCCGGTCAGATCCCCGCCCGCCAGGCCGCCGTCAAGGCCGGCATCCCGATGAACGTCCCGGCCCTCACCATCAACAAGGTGTGCCTCTCCGGGCTCGACGCCATCGCCCTCGCCGACCAGCTCATCCGCGCCGGCGAGTTCGACGTGGTCGTCGCCGGCGGCCAGGAGTCGATGACCAACGCCCCGCACCTGCTCCCGAAGTCCCGCGAGGGCTTCAAGTACGGCGCGATCGAGATGCTCGACTCCATGGCGCACGACGGCCTCACCGACTCCTTCGAGGCGGTGGCCATGGGCGAGTCCACCGAGCGGCACAACACCCGACTGGGCATCGAGCGCCCCGCCCAGGACGAGATCGGCGCCCTGTCGCACCAGCGCGCCGCCGCCGCCCAGAAGAACGGCCTCTTCGAGGCCGAGATCACCCCGGTCGAGATCCCGCAGCGCAAGGGCGACCCGGTGATCTTCGCCAAGGACGAGGGCGTCCGCCCCGAGACCACCACCGAGACCCTCGGCAAGCTCCGTCCCGCCTTCGCCAAGGACGGCACGATCACCGCCGGCACCTCCTCGCAGATCTCCGACGGCGCCGCCGCCGTCGTCGTGATGAGCAAGGCCAAGGCCGAGCAGCTGGGCCTGGAGTGGATCGCCGAGATCGGCGCCCACGGCAACGTGGCCGGTCCGGACAACTCCCTCCAGTCGCAGCCGGCCAACGCCATCCTGCACGCCCTGAAGAAGGAGGGCCTGACCGTCGACGACCTCGACCTGATCGAGATCAACGAGGCCTTCGCCGCGGTCCTCGTCCAGTCGATGAAGGACCTCGGCGTCACCTCCGACAAGGTGAACGTCAACGGCGGCGCCATCGCCCTCGGCCATCCCATCGGCATGTCCGGCGCCCGGGTCGTGCTCCACCTCGCCCTGGAGCTCAAGCGGCGCGGCGGCGGCGTCGGCGCGGCGGCCCTGTGCGGCGGCGGCGGCCAGGGCGACGCCCTGATCGTTCGCGTGGCCGGCAAGTAAGCACCCAGGCAAGGAGCTCTGCACATGGTGGACGTCCCCGCACTCGTCGCCCAGGCGCGCGAGGGCAGGCCCCGGGCCGTGGCCCGGCTCATCTCGCTGGTGGAGGGGGCGTCCCCGCAGCTCCGTGAGGTGATGGCGGCGCTCGCGCCGCTCACCGGCGGCGCGTACGTGGTGGGCCTGACCGGTTCTCCCGGGGTCGGCAAGTCCACCTCGACGTCCGCGCTCGTCTCCGCGTACCGCCGGGCGGGGAAGCGGGTCGGCGTCCTGGCCGTCGACCCGTCCTCCCCGTTCAGCGGGGGAGCGCTGCTCGGCGACCGGGTCCGGATGTCGGACCACGCCTCCGACCCGGGCGTCTACATCCGCTCCATGGCCACCCGGGGGCACCTGGGCGGCCTCGCCTGGTCCGCCCCGCAGGCCATCCGCGTCCTGGACGCGGCCGGCTGCGAGGTGATCCTCGTGGAGACCGTCGGCGTCGGGCAGTCGGAGGTCGAGATCGCCTCCCAGGCCGACACCTCGGTGGTCCTGCTCGCGCCGGGCATGGGCGACGGGATCCAGGCCGCGAAGGCGGGCATCCTGGAGATCGGCGACGTGTACGTGGTGAACAAGGCCGACCGGGACGGCGCGGACGCCACCGCCCGGGAGCTCAACCACATGCTCGGCCTCGGGGAGGCGCGCGGGCCGGGCGACTGGCGGCCGCCGATCGTGAAGACGGTCGCGGCGCGCGGCGAGGGCGTCGACGAGGTCGTGGAGGCCCTGGAGAAGCACCGCGCCTGGATGGAGGAGCACGGGGTCCTGGCGGAGCGCCGCAGGGCCCGGGCCTCGCGCGAGGTCGAGACCATCGCGGTCACGGCCCTGCGCGAGCGGATCGGGGACCTGCGCGGCGACCGGCGCCTGGACGCGCTCGCGGAGCGGATCACGGCGGGCGGCCTCGATCCGTACGCGGCCGCCGACGAGCTGGTGGCGGAGCTGACGGGCAACTGAGCGGCACGTGTGCGGGAGGGCCCCCCGGATCACCGGGGGGCCCTCCCGCACACGTGCCGGGGACTACGGCTTGCCGCGGCGTCCGCGGAGCTGCTCCGCGACCGGCTTCAGGGACTCGTGGAGGTCGCCGAGGGCCTCGGGGGTGAGCTGGTCGATGAAGTGCCTGCGCACCGACTCCACGTGGTGCGGGGCGACCTTGCGCATGGTCTCCATGCCCCGGTCGGTGAGGACGGCGTACAGGCCGCGCCGGTCGGACTCGCAGTTCTCGCGCCGGACCAGGCCGGCGGTCTCCATCCGGGTGATCTGGTGGGAGAGGCGGCTCTTCGACTGGAGGGTGGCCGCGGCGAGGTCGCTCATGCGCAGCCGGCGCTCGGCCGACTCGGAGAGGTTCACCAGGATCTCGTAGTCGTTCATCGTCAGGCCGAAGGGCTGGAGGTCCTTCTCCAACTGGTGCGTCAGCATCCTCTGGACGTCCAGGAAGGTGCGCCAGGCACACTGCTCGCCGTCGGTGAGCCACGGGGTGGCCGTCTCGGTCTCCATATGTGGATTCTACCTAAGAAGTTGAATTCTTGACGAAATCTGGGAGCGTGACGCCGGGCACCCGGGGCCCCACCCGGGCGCGTTCCCCACTCCGCCGCGGGCGCGGGGGTTCGAGGGCGTCACGGTCCGCAGACTACCGCTCACAGCCCGAAGCGACGCTGGAGGTCCCCCAGCTGGCCGGGAAGGCGCGGTGTCGCACCCTGCTGCCCCTGGCTCGAACCGTACCCGCCGTGTCCGCCGGGAACGCCCGCCTGCGCCGGGGGAGCGCCGGCGTCACGCTCCGCCATCAGCAGCTCCGTGGACTGGAGCAGCACCGTGCCCGCCCCCACGAACTCGAACTGGTGCTCCTCGCCCGAGGTGCCGCCCAGTCCCGTCAGGGACCGCAGGCCGCCCATCACGCCCGTCAGGTAGCCGTGGTCGTAGTGGTGGCAGGGCGAGGGGCAGTCCGCCCAGCCGACGAGGGCCTGCGGGTCCACCCGCATCGGCGGCTCCATGAAGACCACCGGACCGTTGGACGCGGCCACGAACCTGCCCGTGCCGATCAGCGTCACGAAGCCCGGCACGATCGACTGCTTCAGCGCCAGGGTCGGCTGGTAGGCCAGCAGGTTCCCGGACCGGATCGTCAGGTTGCCCTCGTCCAGGTCGAAGGAGTTCACGTCGAAGGCCCGGTCCGCGAGCAGCATCTTCCCGCTGCCCTCGGCCACCACCCAGTCGCTCGCGTGCAGCGGCGAGTGGAAGGACGTCCGCACCAGCCGGTCGAGCCGCCCGTGCCCGATGCCGTTGAACTCGATCCGCCCGTAGTAGGCGATCATCTTGCCCTTCTGCAGGAACCACTGGGAGCCCTTGAGCTCCACGCAGAAGGTGTACGGATTGACGTTGTCGTCCGACGGCAGGGTCTGCGGGTCGTGGATGACAGGGGTGCTCACAGCTTCTCCTCCGAGGCCTGGACGTACACCGCGCCGCTGCCGCTCAGCTCCAGCTGGAACGCCTCGCCCGAGCCGCGCCCCACCATGTCCCGCCAGCCGAGCGCGGTGGAGAGCTTGTTCCGCACGTCGCCGTGGTGGGCCACGTACGCCTGCGGGTCCACGTGCACCGGGCGGCCCGGGACGATCGGCAGCTCGATCACGCCGCCGTGCGCCATCACGGCCACCGAGCCGTGGCCCCTCAGGGTGGTGGTGAAGAGGCCCTGGCCGGTCACCTGGCCCCGGACCATGCCCATGACCCCTCCCTGCGAGCCCATGAACATCGTGCCCTGCTCCAGGGTCCCGTCGAAGGCGAGCAGCCGGTCGGCCTCGACGTACAGGGTGTCGCCGGTCAGCGCGATCACCTGGATGTGGTGGCCGCCGTGCCCGAACATCACCGTGCCGCTGCCCTCGACCGTCATCAGCGGCGTCGCCTCGCCGGCCACCCGGCGCCCGATCATCGACATCAGGCCGCCCTGGCCGCCCGCCGTGTTCGGCGTGAAAGTGACGTCCCCCCGGTACGCCAGCATCGCGCCGCGCTGGCTGAACAGCCGCTGCCCCGGGACGACGGTCGCCTCGACCATCTTCGAGTTGATCTCGCGGAACGGCATCAGACGTCGCCCCCGATCGTGTTCCGCTCGCTGGGCTGGACGTACACCAGGCCGTCCCCCTCGAAGCGGATCTGGAAGGCCTCGCCGCCGCCCTCGCCCATGAAGGTGCGGAAGGTCACACCCGACTGGAAGTGCTGCTGGAGGTTGCCCTGGTGGGCTATGTACGCGCCGGGGTCGACCTGGAGCGGGTACTGCGGGGTCACCCGCAGCACCACCGCCGGGCCGTCGGACATGATCGCCGCCCGGCCCGTCCCCTCCACCGTCGTGGTGAAGAGGCCGTTGCCGGTGGCCCCGCCGCGCAGCCCCGTGAAGGTGGTGCCGGTGCGCAGCCCCGCGTCGGTGCACAGCAGGTTGCTCGCCTCCACCCACAGCTTGTCGCCGTGCAGGGAGACGAGGTTGATCTCGGAGGCCCGGTCGGCGAACCAGCAGGTCCCCTGCCCGCGCACCTCCATCACCTCCATCTGCTCGCCCGTGAGCCGGCGGGTCACCATGCCGCGCAGGCCCTCACCGCCCCCGCTCATCTTCTTGAACGCCATCTGGCCGTCGTAGGCGACCATCGAGCCGTTCTTCGCCTTCACGGCGTCACCGGTCAGGGAGACGGCGAGCACCTTGCTGCCTTGCAGTCGGAACGTTGCCACGGCCCGAAGGTACTGGGGACCCGCCTAAAGGAACAGCAAAGTCGCCGTGCACAATGGACGGGCCCTTGTGCATCCGTTCACAAGATCGCGTCACGAGACCGAACGAAGGTGACCCCCTCCGTGGACATCAAGACCGCCTCCTCCCTCCACCGGCTCCGGCTCGTCTCCGCGCCGGAGGCCGTCTCGTTCCTGCTCCTGCTCGTCTGCTCGGTGCTCAAGCGGACGACGGAGTTCAACGCGGTGCCGGTCATGGGGGCCGTCCACGGCATTCTGTTCGTCCTGTACGTGCTCTTCTGGCTGGACGCCTGGAACCGCACCAAGTGGGGCTTCGGGACCGCCGCCCTCTACTTCGTCCTCTCGGTGCTGCCCCTGGGCGGCTTCTACGCCGAGCGGAAGCTGAAGCGCGAGGCCGAGAACGCGGTCATCGCCTCCCGCGCCCGCCGCGAGGGCACGGTGAACGCGTGATCGTCGCCTTCTCGGTGACCCCGCTCGGCGTGGGCGAGGAGGTCGGCGAGTACGTCGCCGACGCCGTCCGGGTCGTCCGGGAGTCCGGCCTGCCGAACCGCACCGACGCCATGTTCACCTCGATCGAGGGCGAGTGGGACGAGGTGATGGACGTCGTCAAGCGCGCCGTCGCCGCCGTCGAGGCCCGCGCGCCCCGCGTCTCCGTCGTCCTCAAGGCCGACATCCGCCCCGGCGTGACGGACGGCCTGACCGCGAAGGTCGCGACCGTGGAGCGCCACCTCGGCGCCTGACGCCCGCCCGGCACCCCTTCCCGAGGACCCCGCTCCGGACCGGAGCGGGGTCCCGTCGTCCGCCCCGCGGGGTTCTCGGGCGGGCCGGCGGCCGGGGCGACCGAAGGACGAGACGGGGCTGACCGCCATGTTCCCCATGGGTAAGGTCGACGCGTGCCGAAGCCGCTCAGTCTCCCCTTCGACCCCATCGCCCGCGCCGACGAACTCTGGCAGAAGCGCTGGGGACCGGTCCCCTCGATGGCCGCGATCACCTCGATCATGCGCGCCCACCAGATCCTCCTGGCGGAGGTCGACGCCGTCGTCAAGCCGTACGGCCTGACCTTCGCGCGGTACGAGGCCCTGGTCCTGCTGACCTTCTCCAAGGCGGGCGAGCTGCCGATGTCCAAGATCGGCGAGCGGCTGATGGTCCACCCCACCTCGGTGACGAACACGGTCGACCGGCTCGTGAGGTCCGGCCTCGTCGCCAAGCGCCCCAACCCCAACGACGGCCGCGGCACCCTCGCCACCATCACCGACAGGGGCCGCGAGGTCGTCGAGGCGGCCACCCGCGACCTGATGGAGATGGACTTCGGCCTCGGCGCGTACGACGCCGAGGAGTGCGCCGAGATCTTCGCGATGCTCCGCCCGCTGCGGGTGTCGGCGAACGACTTCGACGAGGCCTGACCCGCCCGAAGATCGCCCGGAACGTGCGGTTACGCTCGACGGCATGAAATCCAGCGTGCTGACCCGCTACCGCGTCATGGCGTACGTGACCGCGGTCATGCTCCTCATCCTGTGCGCGTGCATGGTCGCCAAGTACGGCTTCCACACGGGCGAGGACCTCACCTTCGCGGTCTCCCAGACCCACGGTGTCCTCTACATCATCTACCTCGTCTTCGCCTTCGACCTGGGCTCCAAGGCGCGCTGGCCGTTCGGGAAGCTCCTCTGGGTGCTGGTCTCCGGGACCATCCCCTTCGCCGCCTTCTTCGTCGAGCGCAGGATCCACCGCGAGACGCTTCCGCTGGTCAGCGGCGCGCAGACCGCCCCCGCACCGGCGAAGGCCCCGGCGAAGACCGAGGCCTGACCCCCGCCCCCGCACTGATGTGCGGGGGTTTCCCATCGACATTTACTAGGACGTCCTAGTAAATTCGAAGCATGGACGCTGACGCCATCGAGGAAGGCCGCCGTCGCTGGCAGGCCCGTTACGACAAGGCCCGCAAGCGGGACGCCGACTTCACCACGCTCTCCGGCGACGCCGTCGAGCCCGTCTACGGGCCCCGGCCCGGAGACGTCTACGAGGGGTTCGAGCGCATCGGCTGGCCCGGTGAGTACCCCTTCACCCGGGGCCTCCACCCGACCGGCTACCGCGGCCGGACCTGGACCATCCGCCAGTTCGCCGGCTTCGGCAACGCCGAGCAGACCAACGAGCGGTACAAGATGATCCTGGCCGCCGGCGGCGGCGGCCTCTCCGTCGCCTTCGACATGCCCACGCTCATGGGCCGCGACTCCGACGACCCCCGCTCCCTCGGCGAGGTCGGCCACTGCGGCGTCGCCATCGACTCCGCCGCCGACATGGAGGTCCTCTTCAAGGACATCCCGCTCGGCGACGTCACGACGTCCATGACGATCTCCGGACCCGCCGTCCCGGCCTTCTGCATGTACCTCGTCGCCGCCGAGCGCCAGGGCGTCGACCCGGCCGTGCTCAACGGCACGCTCCAGACCGACATCTTCAAGGAGTACATCGCGCAGAAGGAGTGGCTCTTCGAGCCCGAGCCCCACCTGCGCCTCATCGGCGACCTGATGGAGCACTGCGCGGCGAAGATCCCCGCGTACAAGCCGCTCTCCGTCTCCGGCTACCACATCCGCGAGGCCGGGGCGACGGCCGCGCAGGAGCTCGCGTACACCCTCGCCGACGGCTTCGGCTACGTGGAGCTCGGCCTCTCACGCGGCCTCGACGTCGACGTCTTCGCCTCCGGCCTCTCCTTCTTCTTCGACGCCCACCTCGACTTCTTCGAGGAGATCGCCAAGTTCCGCGCCGCCCGCCGGATCTGGGCCCGCTGGATGAAGGAGGTGTACGGCGCGAAGACCGACAAGGCGCAGTGGCTCCGCTTCCACACCCAGACCGCCGGGGTCTCCCTCACCGCCCAGCAGCCGTACAACAACGTCGTGCGGACCGCGGTCGAGGCCCTCTCCGCCGTCCTCGGCGGCACCAACTCCCTGCACACCAACGCCCTCGACGAGACCCTCGCGCTCCCCAGCGAGCAGGCCGCCGAGATCGCGCTGCGCACCCAGCAGGTGCTCATGGAGGAGACCGGCGTCGCCAACGTCGCGGACCCGCTGGGCGGTTCCTGGTACGTCGAGCAGCTCACCGACCGCATCGAGGCCGACGCCGAGCGGATCTTCGACCAGATCCGGGAGCGCGGCCGGCGCGCCCACCCGGACGGGCGGCACCCGATCGGCCCGATCACCTCCGGCATCCTGCGCGGCATCGAGGACGGCTGGTTCACCGGCGAGATCGCCGAGTCCGCCTTCCAGTACCAGCGTTCCCTGGAGAAGGGCGACAAGCGGGTCGTCGGCGTCAACGTCCACCACGGCTCCGTCACCGGCGACCTGGAGATCCTCCGGGTCAGCCACGAGGTCGAGCGCGAGCAGGTCCGCGTCCTCGGCGAGCGCAAGGCGCGCCGGGACGACGCGAAGGTCCGCGCCTCGCTCGACGCCATGCTGGCCGCCGCCCGCGACGGCTCGAACATGATCGGGCCGATGCTGGAGGCCGTCCGCGCCGAGGCCACCCTCGGCGAGATCTGCGACGCCCTGCGCGACGAGTGGGGCGTCTACACGGAGCCCCCGGGCTTCTGAGCCGTCCGGCGCGGGGCGGGGGCGGTACGGGACTTCCCGTACCGCCCCTCACGCGTCCCGGTCCCCGGCCGCCGCCGCACCCAGGCCCCCCACCAGGAGGGCCGACAGGCGCGCCACCCACGGCCCGTCCACCGGCTCGGCGCTGACCAGGGCGCGGTGCACCACCGCGCCCGCGATCACGTCGAAGATCAGGTCGTCGGTGGTGCCGACGGCCGGCAGGTCCCGGTCGGCCGGGAGCTCGCCGCGCCGCTGCGCCCGCATCCGGCCCTCCAGGACCAGGCGCTTCTGGCGGTCGACGATGGAGGCGCGGATGCGCTCGCGCAGCGGCTCGTCCCGGGTCGACTCGGCGACCACCGCCATCAGGGCCGTCTTGGTCTCGGGGCGTTCGAGGAGCGCCGCGAACTGGAGCACCACGTGCTCGATGTCGGCCCGGAGCGAGCCCAGGTCGGGGAGTTCGAGCTCGTCGAAGAGGAGGGCGACCGCGTCCACCACCAGCTCGCTCTTGTTGGCCCAGCGGCGGTAGAGGGTCGTCTTCGCGACCCCGGCGCGGCCGGCGACGTCCCCCATCGTGAGCTTGGACCAGCCCAGCTCGACCAGGGCCGCGCGGGTCGCCTCCAGGATGGCCTCGTCGGCCTCGGCGGAGCGGGGGCGCCCGGTACGGCTGCTGCGGGGGGTGCGGCTACACATGAACGTCGACCATACCCGCCGGTAGGTACGGCGCCAGAGGCCCGCGATGTGAGGCAGTTCACCGTGCGGATCGGCCGTCCGCCCTCCCGCCGCCTCCGCCGCGCCAGTTACGCTACGGCTCGTAGCGAAAGGCTTTGAGCGGCCCGAGCGACAACCATGGTGCCGGGTGGGGACCCGGCGCGAACAGGACAAGAGAAGACGAAGAACCGTGTCGTCCACGCGTCTCGCACACCGGCGGGAGGCGGGTGGACGGCGCGGTTCGGCCACGGCTTAACGGTTACGCGCGCGGAAGGGGGAGGATGTAGCCATGCAGCCCCGAAACATGTCCATGAGCGGCGTCGTCGACCTCGCCGCGGTGAAGGCGGCCGGAGAGGCCAAGGCGAAGGCGGAGCAGGCGCGCGCCGAAGCCGCCCGGCAGGGCGGAACGGCCGCGGTGCCCCCGTCCGCCCTGGTGATCGACGTCGACGAGGCGGGCTTCGAGCGCGATGTGCTCCAGCGTTCCGCCGAGGTCCCGGTCGTCCTCGACTTCTGGGCCGAGTGGTGCGAGCCCTGCAAGCAGCTCGGCCCCCTCCTGGAGCGGCTCGCCGTCGAGTACAACGGCCGCTTCCTGCTCGCGAAGATCGACGTCGACGCCAACCAGATGCTGATGCAGCAGTTCGGCATCCAGGGAATTCCGGCCGTTTTCGCGGTGGTCGCCGGTCAGGCGCTGCCGCTCTTCCAGGGCGCGGTGCCCGAGGCCCAGATCCGCGAGACCCTCGACCAGCTCATCGCGGTCGGCGAGGAGCGCTTCGGCCTCACCGGGATCGTCGTGGACGCGGACGCCGACCCCTCGGCCCCCGCCGAGCGGCCCGCCGGCCCGTACGACTCCCTCCTCGAAGCGGCCATGGTCGCGCTCGACGCGGGCGACCTGGCCGGCGCCGTCCAGGCGTACAAGAACGTGCTCGCCGACGACCCGGCCCACCCGGAGGCCAAGCTCGGCCTCGCGCAGGCCGAACTCCTCGCCCGCGTGCAGGACCTGGACCCGGGCACCGTCCGCGGGAACGCCGCCGCGAACCCGGCCGACGTCGCCGCGCAGATCGCCGCCGCCGACCTCGACCTGGTGGGCGGTCACGTGCAGGACGCCTTCGGGCGCCTGGTGGAGACCGTGCGCCGCACGGCCGGCGAGGACCGGGACGCGGCGCGGCTGCGGCTCCTGGAGCTGTTCGAGGTGATCGGCGCCGACGACCCGAGGGTGACGGCGGCCCGGCAGGCCCTCGCACGCGTGTTGTTCTGAGGCGTTCGAGACCCCCGCTCCGCGCGCCGGATCGCCCGGCGATTTGGCAGCGGAGTGACAAAACGCGGCCGCGCTTTACCAAAACTTGGTAATCGCGGCCGCTGTTACTTGCAGTAAATCGAACCCGGCGTTCTGCCCTGGTTCGTCCGGCGATCTCCTGACATTCACCCCCCTGCGAACGCACCCTGCGTGCCCGGTCGGTCCCGTCTCGCCATGACGTGGTGATGCACCCGTTACCAGCCGGTAACGAACCCCCTTGTGCGGGCGCCCGGAATGGACCACGATCGGCCACGCTCGGTCCGAACCGCACGACCCCGGCAACCAACCGGGATCGCGGGGAGGGTCCCCACCGGGCGGACCGGTGTTCCGGCACCGGTCGCGGACAGGGGGGTTCCCGCTCTCACCGAACGGGGCCTGTCCGATCAGGTCACGCGCACCGCGTGGCCCATGGTTGTCGCTCGGGGGTGATCGCCGGTGATGCGGAGGCGTACTGCGCCGCTCGTCGCCTCGGCGCTCTCCTTCCCGAGGACGTAGCTCTTCTCCCATCGCAGAACGGGCCCACGCCCCTTCTGGAGATGTACGTCCGAGAAGGAGGATTCTCATGAAGTCCCAGGTTCGTGGCGGGACCAGATGGAAGCGTTTCGCCGTCGTCATGGTGCCCAGCGTGGCCGCGACGGCAGCGATCGGCGTCGGCCTGGCGCAGGGCGCGCTCGCCGCGTCGTTCGCGATCTCCGGCCAGGAGTTCAAGGTCACCACCGACAAGCTCGAGGGCACCGAGTTCGTCCAGTACGGCAGCGTCGCCAAGGGCAACAAGCTCGACGGCACGCCGTTCGGCGCCCCGGTCGCGGTCTCCGGCTTCGACACGGCCAAGATCACCAACATGTGCCAGTCGGTCGTGACGCCGGTTCCGGGCCTGGGTGACATCACCCTCCGCCTGACCGCGGGCACCGACGCGGTCAAGTCCGGCAAGGACGCGGACAAGGTCCAGGCGAAGGACCTCTACCTCGACGTCTCGTACCTCGAGGCCGACGCCAACTTCACCAACATCGACATCGGCGTCGCGGCCGGCTCCCTCCCGAAGCACGAGGGCGGCCAGGGCATCCAGCCCAACACCGAGGCCAACAAGTACGGCTTCGGGCAGCGCGCCGACGTCGCCGAGCTGAGCAACGTCCGGCAGAAGGCGTGGGCCACCACGGCCGCCACCTTCAAGCTCCCCGACCTGAACCTGTCCCTGCACCGGGGCACGGACAAGGAGTGCTTCAAGGGCTGACCGGTCCCCGGACCGATCACGCACCGAAGGGTGGGGCCGCCGCGCGCGGCCCCGCCCCGCCGGGCCCCTTCCGCTCCATCTCTTCTCTTCTCAGCAACACCGCTTCCAGGGAGCTGTTTTCCATGAGCGCCGAGACCCCTGCCTCCCGCGAAGTCCCCCAGGAGAACCGGTTCAAGGTCTGGCGGCAGACCCGGCCCTTCTGGGCGGGACTGCTCACCTTCCTCGGTGGCGTGCCGATCGCCTACCTCCCCTACGGGGACATGCGGCTCGGCAACATCACCCTCGCGATGAAGACGACCGCCGGATCCAGCGCGCTGATCATCGGCGCCCTGCTCATCACGCTCGGCCTGATGATGTGGTTCCAGCCCGCCGTACGGGTCTTCGCGGGCGTCGCGACGATCGTCCTCGGACTGGTCTCCATCCCCGTGTCGAACTTCGGCGGTCTCGGCGTCGGATTCCTGCTCTCCCTCATCGGGGGCGGCATGTCCATCGCCTGGGCTCCCGCACCGCCGGTCGAGGAGACCGCGGACGCGAGGGACGGCGGCGAGCCGGAGGTTCCCGCGGAGGCCGGGGCCGTGCTGACGGCCGGACTTCCGGAGCAGCGCGGACCGGAGCACCACGCGACCGAAAAGACGTTCGATGCCAACGGCGGGAGGAACAGTGCGGGGTGACGACACCCAGCCGGCGCTCGTGAAGGGCGGACCGCGCCACGCGGCCCCACGCAAGACGCTGCTGAACAGGATCCAGGGCCCCGCGGGCAAGGCGATGGCGCTGGCCGCCATGCCGACCGCGGTGTTCGTGGGCATGGGCCTCACGCCCAAGATCGCCCTCGCCGACGACAAGGACATCCCCTTCGCCCCCGGCCCCTGCGTGACGCGCTCGGACGAGCCCGCGCCGGAGGCCTCGGAGACGGAGAAGGAGGCGGCGAAGCCGACGGCCACTCCCTCGGCGACCGCGAGCGCCTCCCCCTCGGCCACTCCCTCCGGCACCCCCTCCGCCACCGCCACGCCGTCGCCGACCGCGACCGGGCAGACGACCACGCAGCGGAAGCTGACCACCACGGCCCCGAAGCCCGCCGCCACGCCGACCGCGACGGCCGCACCCGTGCCGACGAAGTCGAAGAACCCGCTGGACCCGCTGGGTCTGGGCGACGCGCTGAAGGACCTCTTCGACGGCCCGGACCCGAAGCCGACGGCCACGGCGACCCCGACGGCCGCGCCCACCACGACGGCGCCGACGACCGGGACCCCGGCCGCCGCCCCGAAGACGACCGCCGCGCCGAAGCCCACCGGGGCCCCGGAGCCGGCCGCCGATCCCGCCGCCGACCCGGCCGCCGAGAAGAAGAAGGCCGAGATCCGCGAGGCCGCCGAGAAGGCCGGCGCCGAGGTCGAGGAGCTGCCGGAGAGCGCGAAGGGCCTCGACGCCAAGAAGGACGAGGACATACCCGAGGGCGCCAAGCCCCGCTTCCCGTGCCCCGAGCGCGACGACGCGGCGCTCGCGGCGGCCCAGGTGGAGCCCGGCATCCCGCTGCTGCCGGACGACCCGTGGATCCTGGAGAGCTCGAAGCTCACGCTCCTCGGCCTGAAGTACCACGGCATCGTCGAGGTGAAGACCTACGGCGGCAAGGTCAAGAAGGCGCTGAAGTTCACCGCGACCACGGTGAAGATCGAGCACCTGCACCAGATCACGACCCACTCCGACGGGCGCTCGGCCCACGTCCGCTCGACCAAGACCAAGGACCCGTCGACCATCACCGGCGGCACGGTGACCATGTACACGGAGGAGCTGAAGGGCAACCTCTTCGGCATCATCCCGGTCACCTTCGGTCCGGAGTCCCCGCCCCCGCTGGACGTCCCGCTCGCCATCTTCACCGACGTGAGGATCAAGCAGGCCGGACAGTTCGGCGGCAACCTCAAGATCCCGGGCCTCCGCAACACGATCGAGGCGAACTGACCCCCGTACCGTTCGGGGAGCCGCACGAGCCGAAGCCCCCGTCCGCACCGGACGGGGGCTTCGGCGTGCGTGCGGGGCGCGTCAGGCGCGCTCGCCGCCACCCAAGTGGTGGACCCGGACCATGTTCGTGGTGCCGGGGACGCCGGGGGGCGAGCCGGCCGTGATGACCATGGTGTCGCCCTCGTTGTAGCGCTGGAGCTTGAGGAGCTCGGCGTCCACGAGGTCGACCATCGCGTCGGTGTTGTCCACGTGCGGGACGACGAAGGACTCGACGCCCCAGCTCAGGGTGAGCTGGTTGCGGGTGTTCTCGTCCGTCGTGAAGGCGAGGATCGGCTGCTGGACGCGGTAGCGCGAGAGGCGGCGGGCGGTGTCGCCGGACTGGGTGAAGGCGACCAGCGCCTTGCCGCCCAGGAAGTCCGCGATCTCGCAGGCCGCGCGGGCGACCGAACCGCCCTGGGTGCGCGGCTTCTTGCCCTGGACCAGGGGCTGGAGGCCCTTGGAGAGCAGCTCCTCCTCGGCCGCCGTGACGATCTTCGACATCGTCTTGACGGTCTCGATCGGGTACGCGCCGACCGAGGACTCGGCCGACAGCATGACCGCGTCCGCGCCGTCCAGGATCGCGTTGGCGACGTCGCTCGCCTCGGCGCGGGTCGGACGCGAGTTGGTGATCATCGACTCCATCATCTGGGTGGCGACGATGACCGGCTTGGCGTTCCGGCGGCAGAGCTCCACCAGGCGCTTCTGCACCATCGGGACCTTCTCCAGCGGGTACTCCACGGCGAGGTCGCCGCGGGCCACCATGACCGCGTCGAACGCGGCGACGACGTCGGCCATGTTCTCGACGGCCTGCGGCTTCTCCACCTTGGCGATGACGGGGACCCGGCGGCCCTCCTCGTCCATCACCTTGTGGACGTCCTTGACGTCGTCGGCGTCCCGCACGAACGACAGGGCGACCATGTCGCAGCCCATCCGCAGGGCGAAGCGCAGGTCGTCGACGTCCTTCTCGGACAGGGCCGGGACGTTCACGGCCGCGCCGGGCAGGTTGATGCCCTTGTGGTCCGAGACGACGCCGCCCTCGATGACGATGGTCCGGACCCGGGGGCCCTCGACCTCGACCACCCGCAGTTCGACGTTGCCGTCGTTGATGAGGACCTGGTCGCCCTTGGAGACGTCGCCGGGCAGCCCCTTGTAGGTGGTGCCGCAGATCGACTTGTCGCCCGGGACGTCCTCGGTGGTGATGGTGAACTCGTCACCGCGCACCAGCTCGACCGGTCCCTCGGCGAAGGTCTCCAGACGGATCTTGGGGCCCTGGAGGTCGGCGAGGACGCCGACGGCCCGCCCGGTGTCCGCGGCGACCTGCCGGACGCGGTCGTACCGCTCCTGGTGCTCTGCCTGGGTACCGTGGCTGAAGTTGAATCGGGCCACGTTCATACCGGCCTCGATGAGAGCCTTCAGCTGCTCATACGAGTCGACGGCGGGGCCCAGCGTGCAGACGATTTTGGAACGGCGCATGAGGCGGATCCTATCGGTTTGTTTCACTGCGGAATATTCCGACTGGCGGAAAGTACAAATGGGCGGGCGACCGCTCAAGCGATCACTCGTTCGAGCCCTCCGTACCCCGTACGAGCGCGTCCTCCCCGGCCCTCTCCTCCCCGGCCGCGTCCTCCCCGAGCGGGCCCCGCACCAGCGCGTAGCTCTGGCGCGCGATCTCCAGCTCCTCGTCCGTCGGCACCACGGCGACCGCCACCCGCGCGTACTCCGGCGAGACGATCCGCGCCTCGTCCGAGCGCACGGCGTTGAGCTCCGCGTCCACCGCGAGCCCCAGCTCCTCCAGGCCCGCGATCGCCGCCTGCCGCACCGGCGCCGAGTTCTCGCCCACCCCCGCCGTGAACGCCACCGCGTCCACCCGGCCGAGCACCGCGTAGTACGCCCCGATGTACTTCTTCAGACGGTGGACGTAGACGTCGAAGGCGAGCGCCGCCCGCTCGTCGCCCTCGTCGATCCGGCGGCGGATCTCCCGCATGTCGTTGTCGCCGCAGAGCCCCACCAGACCGGACCGCTTGTTCAGCAGGACGTCGATCTCGTCCGCCGACATCCCCGCCACCCGCCGCAGGTGGAAGGTGACCGCCGGGTCGATGTCGCCCGACCGGGTCCCCATGACCAGGCCCTCCAGGGGCGTCAGGCCCATCGAGGTGTCCACGCACCGGCCGCCCCGCACCGCCGAGGCGGACGCCCCGTTCCCCAGGTGCAGCACGATCACGTTCACCTCCTCCGGCTCCTTGCCGAGCAGCCGCGCCGTCTCCCGCGAGACGTACGCGTGCGAGGTGCCGTGGAAGCCGTACCGCCGGATCCGGTGCGCGTCGGCGGTCTCCACGTCGATCGCGTACCGCGCCGCCGACTCCGGCATCGTGGTGTGGAAGGCGGTGTCGAAGACCGCCACCTGCGGCAGGTCGGGCCGCAGCGCCATCGCCGTGCGGATGCCGGTCAGGTTCGCCGGGTTGTGCAGCGGCGCCACCGGCACGAGCCGCTCGATCTCCGCGAGCACCTCGCCGTCGATCACCGTCGGCTCGGTGAACCGCAGCCCGCCGTGCACCACCCGGTGCCCGATCGCCGCCAGTTCGGGGGAGTCCAGGCCGAGCCCGTCCGCCGCCAGCTCCTCGGCGACCGCCTTCAGGGCGGCCGAGTGGTCGGAGATCGGACCGTTCCTCTCGCGCCGGCCGCCGTCCTCCCGGAGCGGGGCGTGCGCGAGCCGCGAGGTCTCCTCGCCGATCCGCTCCACGATCCCCTGGGCGAGGCGGCTGCCGTCGCGCATGTCGATGAGCTGGTACTTCAGCGAAGAGGAACCGGAGTTGAGGACGAGGACGCGCGTGGGAGCGGACGTGGGCGCGGTCATGCGGGGAGCTCCTGACCCTGGGACTGGATCGCCGTGATGGCGACCGTGTTGACGATGTCGCTGACGAGCGCGCCGCGCGAGAGGTCGTTCACGGGCTTGCGCAGGCCCTGGAGCACCGGTCCGACGGCCACGGCGCCGGCCGAACGCTGCACGGCCTTGTACGTGTTGTTGCCGGTGTTCAAATCGGGGAAGACCAGCACGGACGCCTGCCCCGCCACCTCCGAGCCCGGCAGCTTCGTCGCCGCCACCGAGGGCTCCACGGCCGCGTCGTACTGGATGGGCCCCTCGATCCGCAGCTCCGGGTGCGCCTCCCGGACGAGCTTGGTCGCCTCCCGCACCTTGTCGACGTCGGCGCCGGAGCCCGAGGTGCCCGTGGAGTACGAGAGCATCGCGATCCGCGGCTCCACGCCGAACCGGGCCGCGGTGGCCGCCGACTGGACGGCGATGTCCGCGAGCTGTTCGGCGTCCGGGTCCGGGTTGACCGCGCAGTCGCCGTACACGAGGACCTTGTCCGCCAGGCACATGAAGAAGACCGAGGAGACGATCGACGCCTCCGGCTTCGTCTTGATGATCTCGAAGGCCGGGCGGATCGTCGCCGCCGTGGAGTGCACCGAGCCGGACACCATCCCGTCGGCCAGGCCCTCCTGGACCATCAGGGTGCCGAAGTAGTTCACGTCCGACACCACGTCGTACGCCAGCTCCACGGTGACGCCCTTGTGGGCGCGCAGCGCCGCGTACTTCTCGGCGAACGGGTCCCGCAGCTCCGAGGTGTGCGGGTCGATGAGCTGCGTGTCGCGCAGGTCCACGCTCAGGTCGGCGGCCTTCTTGCGGATGGTCTCCACGTCGCCGAGCAGCGTCAGGTCGCACACGTCCCGGCGCAGCAGCACGTCGGCCGCGCGCAGGACCCGCTCCTCCGTGCCCTCCGGCAGCACCACCCGGCGCCGGTCGGCCCGCGCCTGTTCGAGCAGCTCGTGCTCGAACATCATCGGGGTGACCCGGCCGCTGCGGGCCACCGAGACCCGCTTGAGCAGGTCGGCGGTGTCCACGTGCCGCTCGAACAGGCCGAGCGCGGTCTCCGCCTTGCGCGGGGTGGCCGCGTTCAGCTTGCCCTCCAGGGCGAAGAGCTCGGCGGCCGTCGGGAAGCTGTTCCCGGCGACCGAGACCACCGGGGTGCCGGGCGCGAGCCGGGCCGCCAGGGTCAGGATCTCCTCGCTGGGCCGCTCGTTCAGGGTGAGCAGCACCCCGGCGATCGGCGGGGTGCCGGCCGAGTGCGCGGCGAGCGCGCCGACGACCAGGTCGGCCCGGTCCCCGGGGGTGACGACCAGGCAGCCGGGCGTCAGGGCGTTCAGGAAGTTCGGCAGCATCGCGCCGCCGAAGACGAAGTCCAGGGCGTCCCGGGCGAGCCCGGCGTCGTCCCCGAGGACGACGGCGCCGCCGAGCGCGTGGGTGATCTGGGCGACGGTCGGCGCCGACAGGGCCGGCTCGTCCGGCAGGACGTAGCAGGGCACGGGCAGCCGGGCCGCGAGCCGCTCCGCGATCGCCTCCCGGTCCTCGGCCGCCACCCGGTTGACCACCATCGCGAGCACGTCGCAGCCGAGCCCGTCGTACGCCCGGAAGGCGTTGCGCGCCTCGGCCCGCACGGACTCCGCCGACTGGCCCTTGCCGCCGACCACCGGGATGACGGAGGCGCCGAACTCGTTGGCGAGCCGGGCGTTGATCGCCAGTTCGTCGGGGAGCTGGGTGGCGGCGAAGTCGGTGCCGAGGACGAGGACGACCTCGTACTCCCGGGCGACGGCGTGGAAGCGGTCGACCAGCCGGGAGACCAGCTCGTCGGTGCCCCGCTCGGCCTGGAGGGTCGAGGCCTCGTGGTAGTCCATGCCGTAGACCGTCGAGGCGTCCTGCGAGAGCCGGTAGCGGGCGCGCAGCAGGTCGAAGAGCCGGTCGGGCCCGTCGTGCACCAGCGGCCGGAACACCCCCACCCGGTCCACCTGGCGGGTGAGGAGCTCCATGACTCCCAGCTCGACGACCTGGCGGCCGTCACCGCGGTCGATCCCGGTCACGTACACGCTGCGCGTCACGCCGTGGTCTCCTGTCCAGTCCTGCGGAAGGGCCCGGGCGGTGCCCCCACTCCGCCTTCCCGGCCCGTACGTCAATCAAAAGGGCTTGGAAAGCCCCTATGGGGCGGCATTACCCCCTTGACAATACCCCCGGCGGTGGTTAGGTCGCCCGCCGGACGAAGGGCCCGGAACCCCGGGCCGAAAGGCCCCCGGGAGAGACCCCGGAAGGCGCCGGGAGGCGCGTCCGGGGACCTTCGCGGGGGCTCCCGGAAGAGCGCCCGGGGGCCGCCGGGAGGGACGCGCGGAACGGCGGCGAGCGCGCCCCTCGGGACCGGCGTGTGAGAATTGCCCTGGCTCACACGGACCGCGACCGAGCAGGAGACACAGCACGATGCGCATCGGAGTCCTCACGGCGGGCGGCGACTGCCCCGGCCTGAACGCAGTGATCCGGTCGGTCGTGCACCGGGCGATGACCGGCCACGGAGACGAGGTCATCGGCTTCGAGGACGGGTTCAAGGGCCTCCTCGACGGCCACTTCCGGCCCCTCGACCTCAACGCCGTCAGCGGCATCCTGGCCCGCGGCGGCACCATCCTCGGCTCGGCCCGCCTGGAGCGGAACCGGCTGCGCGAGGCCGCCGAGTCCGCCTCCGAGCTCGCCCGCCAGTACGGCATCGACGTCCTCATCCCGATCGGCGGCGAGGGCACCCTGACCGCCGCCCGGATGCTCTCCGACGCCGGCATGCCCGTCGTCGGCGTCCCGAAGACCATCGACAACGACATCTCCTCCACGGACCGCACCTTCGGCTTCGACACCGCCGTCGGCGTCGCCACCGAGGCCATGGACCGCCTCAAGACCACCGCCGAGTCCCACCAGCGCGTGATGGTCGTCGAGGTGATGGGCCGCCACGCCGGCTGGATCGCCCTGGAGTCCGGCATGGCCGGCGGCGCGCACGGCATCTGCCTCCCCGAGCGCCCCTTCGAGGTCGACGACCTCGTCAAGATGGTCGAGGAGCGCTTCGCGCGCGGCAAGAAGTTCGCGGTCATCTGCGTCGCCGAGGGCGCGCACCCGGCCGAGGGCTCGATGGAGTACGCCAAGGGCGAGATCGACCAGTTCGGCCACGAGCGCTTCCAGGGCATCGGCACCCAGCTGGCCGTCGAGCTGGAGCGGCGCCTCGGCAAGGAGGCCCGTCCCGTCATCCTCGGCCACGTCCAGCGCGGCGGCACCCCGACCGCGTACGACCGCGTCCTCGCGACCCGCTTCGGCTGGCACGCGGTGGAGGCGGCGCACCGCGGCGACTTCGGCCGGATGACGGCGCTGCGCGGCACGGACATCGAGATGGTGCCGCTGGCGGAGGCCGTGACCCAGCTCAAGAGGGTGCCGGCGGACCGCATGCGCGAGGCGGAGTCCGTCTTCTAGCCCCCGCTCCGCCCCCCCCGGTACGCCGGAAGCGGCCCCGACCGTCCCCCGTGGGCGGCCGGGGCCGCTCCTCGTGCGGCACCGCCCCCGGAAATGCCGGAATCCACCCTTGAGCCGGAGCACGGGATCAACAAGGCTTGGGGCCTGTCCCGGACACGTCCCGAACCTGTCCGCCCGTCCGGGAGGAGGGGAAGGCGCGGATGACGCCGGGGGAGCACGCCCCTGACCCGCGGGGCGCCCGGAGCCCCGCCGAGTTCCTCGCGCGCCTCCGGGCGCTCAAGGACTGGTCCGGCCTGACGTACGGCGAACTCTCGGCGCGGGCGGAGGCGCGCGGGAACGTCCTGCCCCGCTCCACGGTGGCGAACATGCTGTCCCGCGCGGCCCTGCCCCGCGAGGACCTCCTGACCGCCTTCGTCCGCGCGTGCGGAGCCGGACCGGCCGCGCCGGACCGGTGGCGGACGGCACGGAGGGAACTCGCGGAGCGGAGGGGGTACGGGGAGGCGGACGCGGAACCGGAGGCGGACGCGGGGCCGGGACCGGACGCGCGTCCCGCGCCGGAGGAACCGGAGCCGACGGACGCGGCGCGCGAAGAGGCCCCCGGGGAGGCCCGCGCTCCCGGGGAGGCTCCCGGCTCCGGGGCGGCCCGTGCTCCCGGGGAGGCTCCCACCCCCGGGGAGGTCCCCGGTCCCGAGGAGCCCCCCGGCCCCCCGCCCGTCTGGCCCTCCGCACCCGCCGTCGCGCCCCCCGGGCCGGGGACCGGCGGGACCCGGCCCCGAATACGCGGCCTCCTCGTCCCGGCGCTCGCGGTCGCCGCCCTCGTGTTCGCCGGGGTCAGCGTGGTCGCCTTCCTGCGGGACGGCCACACCGGGCACCCGCCCCGCACCCCCACCGCGCCCGCCGCCGGCGACGTGCGCATCCGGGTGGTCGGCACCGACCTCTGCCTCGGCGAGCGGCCCGGCGCCCGGACCGGCCGGATCCACCAGGTGCCGTGCGCCGCCGCGGACGTTCCGCGGTACGCGCTCGTGGAGGCGGGCGGCGGCCGGTGGCGGATCGTCTCCGACCATCCCGACCACGGCGCCGGCTGCTCCGGCATACCCTCCGGCGGGCGCGTGCCCGGCGCGCCGTACGAGGACTCCGAGTGCGGCGACCCCACCCGGATCGAGCGGTTCTCGCTGGAGCCGTACGGCACCCCGGTCGAGGGCTACCGGATCGTCCCGGCCGGCTCCGCGCCCCCCGGCGGCTGCGTCACCGTCGTCGGCGACCGCGCGGCCGGCCTCGCCCTGGCCCCCTGCGCGCCGGACGCCGCGGGCCAGCTCTTCGACTTCGACCGCCGCGACTAGGGGGTGTCCGGCGGATCAGGGCCCCGGCCCCCGGTCCGCCACCGGGGCGAACGGGTGCATCTCGTCGCCGCCCGGCTGGACGACGCCGTAACTGCCCTCCGGCACCTCGTTCCAGGCGCCGGGCAGGTCGCCCAGCGGCTCGGAGACGATGAGGCGGGTCCCCTCGGAGGCGCCCTGGAGGAACGTGACGTCGGGGTGCAGCCGGCGCAGCGTCTCCACCCGGCTGCTGTAGAACAGGGACCGGGAGGCGCGCTCGCTGGAGTAGCGGAAGGCCCAGAGGCGTTCGCCGTCGCTGACGGCCAGCGTCATCTGGAGGGGGAACTCCACGCCGTGCTCGCGGCCGACGCGCTCCACCGTTCCCGCCATCCGGGCGACCGCGGCGGGCGGGTCCCGGTCGAGGCCGTAGGTGAGGGCCAGGTAGAACATCACCTCGGAGTCCGTCGTCCCTTCGAGGTCCGCGTACAGCTCCGGGTCGACGAGCAGGGTGAGGGCGCGGCGCACGCGGTGGAACTCCGCGACGGCGCCGTTGTGCATGAACATCCAGCGGCCGTGCCGGAACGGGTGGCAGTTCGACTGCTGCACCGCCGTCCCGGTCGACGCGCGGATGTGGGCGAAGAAGAGCGGCGAGCGGACGTGGTCCGCCAGCTCCCGCAGGTTGCGGTTGCTCCAGGCGGGGCCGATCTCCCGGAAGAGCGCCGGGGAGTCGGAGCCCTCCGTGTACCAGCCGACGCCGAACCCGTCGCCGTTGGTGGTCTCCACGCCGAGCTTGGAGTGCAGGCTCTGGTCGATCAGGGAGTGCTCCGGCTTGTACAGGATGGTGTCGAGCAGGACGGGCGTGCCCGAGTACGCCAGCCATCGGCACATGCGTCATCACCTGGGTCTCTGCCGTGCTCCGGGAGCGACGGGGAGGGGCCCCGTCCGGCCCTCCCATTCTCGGGCCCCTCACCCGGGCGTGCCACGCGTGCGCCCCCCGGAGGGCCCGTCCGGGCCCGCCCCGGAGCCGTCCGTCCAGAGGAGCGGGTACGTCTCGCAGCCGGTCCGCTCGACCCACCGGAGCCGGTCGAGCACGACGGCGCGCCGGTCCCCGGGAGCCCGCTCCGCCAGTCCGCGCAGCAGGTCGCGCGCCCTGCGCAGCGCCATCGGGGAGCCGGTGGCGGCGATGAGCACGTCGTCGACGGCGGTCCGGACGCAGTGGTCCCAGCCCGGGACCGGAACGCTCACCCGCGCCCGTCCGGCGGAGTCGTGGAACCGCCCGACGTCCAGGTCCCGGCCGGCGAGGAGGAGCAGCAGGGCCTCCAGGCGGTCCAGGGCCTCCACCGCCGTGGCCGGGTCGTTCACCGCCGGGGACAGGGCGCGCAGGGCGATGTCGGCGAGCAGCCGCAGGGGGAGGGCGGGGTCCTGGTCGAAGGTGCGCTCCACTCCCGTCGACAGGGCCCCGAGGAGCGTCGCCGCCCGCGGGCCGTCCCCGCTCACCCGGGCGATCACCGTGCCCTCCGACAGGGTCGTGCCGGGGGCGACGCGGAAGGCGACGGAGAAGCCGTCCTTCCGGGCGGCGTCCAGGAGGAGGGGCACGTCGATCCTCTGGAGGACGGCCGGCGGCCCCGACCAGCGCACTTCCGTGCCCGTGCCCGTACGCGTTTCCGGCTCCGGCTTGGATCCGGCTTCCGGCTCCGATTCGGGCTCCCGGGAGGGCGGCGCGTACGGGCGGACGTACAGGCCGTCGTACAGGGCGTGCGCGCGGGCGGTGATCGCGGTGAGCGCGTGGCCGAGCTGGATCGAGTCGAAGGCCTTCATCTGGAGGGTGCGCATCAGACCGAGCGCGACCAGGGTGAGCAGCACGGCCGCGCAGGGGACGAGGACGGAGACGGTCTTCCGCGAGCCGATCGCCAGGCCCGAGGTGACGCAGAAGACGAACAGGCCGACGGCGAAGGCGAACGTCCGCCAGACGACCGGTTCGTGGCGGAACAGGCCGAGGCGCGGGGTGAACGTGCTCGCGGAGAACTGGACGACCAGGAAGAGCAGCGAGTAGATGACGCTCACCAGGCCGATGACGCCGAAGCCCAGGGGGAACAGCACGCTCACCACCCGGCCCGCGTCCACCCGCGGTCCGCCGGTGATCAGCGGTGCCGACAGTCCCAGCCCCAGGCCGGCGACCGCGCACAGCAGTTGGGAGAGGTCCCGGCGCACGGCGCGCGAGGGGTTCCGGAAGGGCGCGGCGCGCCGGGGGGCGCGGTCGGCGTGACCCGGCATCCGGCCTCCTCCGGGGTTGCCGTGGACCGTGTGCGGAGAGGGACCGCCCGGCCGGCCGCCGCCCCGTGACCGGGGTCGGGAGCACGGTGTCCGCCGGACCGGTCTCCGCCCGTCGACCGTACCCCGCGCGGTGCGCGCTGTCGTCCGGGCGCGGGGTCACACGGCCGGACGGGCGGGCGCCGGACGGCGCTCCGGCGGCTCCACCAGACGGGCCCGCAGCGCCGTCACCACCGCCGGGTCCAGACCGACCGGACCGGTGGCGTACGCGTACACCGATCCGTGCCGGGTCCGCAGGTCCGCGAGGAAGAGACGGGCGACGTCGGCGGGGGCGCGGCCGTAGCCCGGCCAGCGGAGCGCGCGTCCGGGGTGGGCCGCGTGCCAGTCGGCGACCAGGCGTTCGGTGGCCAGTTCGGTGAGGGCGAAGTCCGCGAGGACCTCCTCGTCGGGGACCTCCAGGAGCGCGAGGAGGACGGCCGCGAGCAGTCCCGTACGGTCCTTCCCCGAGGCGCAGTGGAAGACGAGCGGTCCGTCGGCGGCGGCGACGACCTCCAGGGCGGTGCGGAGCTCCGCCGTCCCGTCCTCGGCGACCTCGGCGAACCGGTCGGCGAGGTACCGCCACGGGTCGACGGCGGGGTCGATCTCCGCCTGGTCGTACGGGCGGTGCTCGACGGAGAGGTTGTGCCAGGAGACGTCCGGGGACTCCGGCAGGCGGCCCTTGGCCGTGATCTCCCACGGGTGGCGCAGGTCGATCACCGTGGTCACGCGCAGCGCCCGGAAGCGCTCCAGGTCCTCCGGTCCGGCGTCCGCGAGCTTGCCGAGGGAGTCGGAGCGGTAGAGGGTCTCCCACCGCACGGTCCCGCCGCCGGCGGTGCGATAGCCGCCCAGATCACGGAAGTTGTGGAGTCGTTCGAAGGGTATGTGTCGTCTCACGGCGCCAATCTACGGCGCCGGTCGCGGCCGGCGGATCACGTTCCGACGGACTCCCAGAAGTGGCCGGCGATCCCGTCCAGGTAGGCGCGCCCCTCGTCGCCCGTGGTCCCCGAGGCGCCCCAGCTGCTGACCGCCGCCATCCGGGCGTGGTACTCCCCGTGCAGCCGCTGGAGCGCGGACTCCACGGTCCGCCGGGGCAGCGGCACCGTCCGCACCACCGGCTTCACGTACGCCTGCCAGCGGGTGGTGACCGCGTCGCGCAGCAGCTCGGCGAGGCGCCCGTCGCCGCCGGTCGCGGTGATCAGGGCGCGCGGGCCGAGGCCGAGGACCTCCGCGAGGGCGGCCGTCTGCCGTTCGGTGCCGCGCCAGTCCCCCTCGTCCTCCATCCGCCGGTACGCGGAGGCCGCGAGCCCCACCCGCCGCGCCAGCTCCTCGGGCGCGAGGCCGCGCGCCACCCGGTGCTCGCGCAGGGTGGAGGCGGTGACGATCAGCTCGGCGGGGGAGCACCACAGGACGCCCGCGAGGGCCGTGAGCTCCTGCTCGGTGGGGACCGCCCGGCCGCGTTCCCAGGCGAGGACGGTCTCGGGGGTGGCGAAGACGCCGTACTGCGCCCGCAGGCCGTACGCGACGTGGCCGTGGGCCATGCCGAGGCCCTCGCGCAGGCGGCGCGCGGCCGGGGCGTCGAAGGGCGGGGAGGGCTGGTGCACGCGGCCACGGTAGGTGCGGAGGGAGACAGGCGGATACGGTGCGTTCGCCCAAGGCCAAAGGCCGTAGGAACGTGTGAACCGCCCGGTAACACCGTCCTCCCCGCTCAGTGGCCGCGCGCCGGCCCCTCCAGCCAGCGGTACTGGAGCTCGGGCCGTCCGATCTGCCCGTACCGGGGCGCCCGCACGGTCCGGCCCTCGGTGACGAGGTGCTCCAGGTAGCGGCGCGCGGTGATCCGGGAGATCCCGACGGCCGCCCCCGCCTCGGCGGCGGTGAGCCCGTCCGGGGCGGCCCGGAGGGTGCGGGTGACCGCCTCCAGGGTGGGGGCGCTCAGACCCTTGGGGAGCGCGGCGGGGTGCGGGGCCCGCAGGGCGGCGAGCGCCCGGTCCACCTCGTCCTGTCCGGAGGCCTCCCCGGCGGCGGCCCGGAACTCGGCGTACCGCACGAGCCGGTCCCTGAGGGTCGCGAAGGCGAAGGGCTTGAGCACGTACTGGACGACCCCCAGGGAGACGCCCTCCCGCACGACCGCCAGGTCCCGGGCGGAGGTCACCGCGATGACGTCGGCGGCGTGCCCGGCGGCGCGCAGCGCGCGCAGCAGCTGGAGGCCGTGGCCGTCGGGCAGGTACAGGTCGAGCAGGATCAGGTCGACCCGCGTCCGGTCGAGCACCCGCACGGCGGCGGCCCGCGAGTGCGCGACCCCGACGACGGCGAACCCCTCGACGCGCCCGGCGTAGAGCGCGTGGGCGTCGGCGGCCACGGGGTCGTCCTCGACGACCAGGACCCGGAGGGGAGCGGCGCTCATGGAGTGGCCTCCGTCCCGGGGCCGGCGGGGTCGGCACCCGCACCGACGGCCCCGTCCGTGGGCGGGGCTCCGCTCGCACCGGCGGCCTTGTCCGTGGGCGGTGCCGCGTCCGGGCCGGGAGTTCCCTCCGGGCCGCCGATCCGGTCCGGGGGTGGGGCTCCACCCGGGCCACGGGCCCCACCGGGGCCGGACGGGCCGCCGGAGCCCGGCGCGGGTGCCCCGCCCGGACCGGGTGCCCCGTCCGCGGGCGCGACGCCGCCCGTGCCGGAAGCGTCCCCCTCCCGTGGTGCGGGCACCCGCCCCGGCGCGGTCCCCGGCTCCGGAGCCCCCTCCCGCAGCGGCAGCCGTACGGTGAACTCCGCCCCGCCCTCCTTCCCGTCCGCGAGGGTCAGCGTGCCCGAGGCGCGGGAGACCGCCTGGCGGACCAGGGCCAGGCCGAGGCCGCGGCCCGGGCCGCGGGTGGACCAGCCGCGCCCGAGCACCGCGTCCCGGTCGGCCGGGCGGACGCCGGGGCCGGTGTCCCCGACCCGGAGCAGCAGCTCGCCGTCCCCCGCGCGGGCCGCGACCGTGACCGTCACGCGCGCGTGCGGGGCGCCGCCCGCCGCCTCCACCGCGTTGTCGATCAGGTTGCCGAGGATCGTCACCAGGTCCCGCGCGGACAGCGCCTCCGGCACCCGCCCGTCGTCGATGCGGCTGTCCTCGGTGAGGACCAGCTCCACGCCCCGCTCGTTGGCCTGCGCCGCCTTGCCGAGCAGCAGCGCGGCGAGGACGGGCTCGCCGACCGCGTCCACGACCCGGTCGGTGAGCGCCTGCGCCAGCTCCAGTTCCGCCGTCGCGAACTCCACCGCCTCCGCCACCCGGCCCAGCTCGATGAGCGAGACGACCGTGTGCAGCCGGTTCGCCGCCTCGTGCGCCTGCGAGCGCAGCGCCTCCGTGAAGCCCCGCTCGGAGTCCAGCTCGCCCGACAGGGCCTGGAGCTCCGTGCGGTCCCGCAGCGTGACGACGGTCCCGCGCCGCTCCCCGCCCACCACCGGGCGGGTGCTGACGAGGAGGACCCGGTCGTCCGTCAGGTGCGTCTCGTCCACGCGCGGCTCCGAGGAGAGCAGCGCGCCCGTCAGCGGCGCGGGCAGGCCGAGCTCCGCCGCCGGGCGGCCCACGACCCCCTCGTCCAGGCCGAGCAGCTCCCGCGCCCCGTCGTTGATCAGGGCGATCCGCCGCCGCCCGTCGAGCATCACGAGCCCCTCCCGCACGGCGTGCAGCGCGGCCTCGTGGTAGTCGTGCATCCGGCTCAGCTCGGTGGCGTTCATGCCGTGGGTGTGGCGGCGCAGGCGCGCGTTCACCACGTACGTCCCCGCCCCGCCGAGCGCGAGCGCCGCGCCCGCCATGCCGAGCAGGGCGGTCACCTGCTCCCGCACCTGCGCGCTGATCCGCTCGATCGTGATGCCCGCGCTGACCAGCGCGACGACCCGTCCGTCGGCGCCGAAGACGGGCGCGATCGTCCGCACGGAGGGGCCGAGGACCCCGAGGTGCGTCTCGGAGTGGATCCGTCCCCGCCGGGCCTCCTCGGTGTGGCCGAGGTACGTGCGGCCGATCTGGTCCGGCTCCGGGTGCGTCCAGCGGGTGCCGTCCGGGGCCATGATCACCACGAAGGCGACGTCCGCGTGGCGGCGCAGCGACTCCGCGTACGGCTGGAGCGCCGCCGACGGGTCGGCCGAGCGCGCGGCGGCGGCCACGGACGGCGAGTCGGCGACGGCCGCGGCGGTGGCCGTGGACTGGCGCCGCGCGGTCTCCTCGGCCTGCGTCCGGTCCGTGAGGTACGCGAAGACCGCGCACCCCGCCACGACGACGGCCACGAGCACGACCTGCATCGCGAAGAGCTGGCCGGCCAGGCTGCGGGGACGGGGGAGGCGGAGACGCATGCGGGTAAGTGTGCACGTCCGGGACCGCGCGGCGGCGCCGCGGTCCCGCCCCGTCCGCGACCGGCGTCGTTTCGGCCGTGAACGAAACGTACGCAACCGTGACCCGGGTCACAGGCTGGTGGATAGTCGCGGAGGTCCACCGGGACGCGGACGCCCGGGGGACACCCACCAGCACGAGGAGGACCCCCGTGGCCGCACGCCGGGACCGTACCCACTATCTGTATCTGGCCGTCATCGGCGCCGTACTGCTCGGCATCGCGGTCGGCTTCCTGGCGCCGGGCTTCGCCGTCGAGCTGAAGCCGCTCGGCACCGGCTTCGTCAACCTGATCAAGATGATGATCTCCCCGATCATCTTCTGCACGATCGTGCTCGGCGTCGGCTCGGTCCGGAAGGCCGCGAAGGTCGGCGCCGTCGGCGGCCTCGCCCTCGGCTACTTCCTGCTCATGTCGACGGTGGCGCTCGCGATCGGCCTGCTCGTCGGCAACCTCCTGGAGCCCGGCTCCGGCCTCCACCTCACCAAGGAGCTGGCCGAGGCCGGCGCCAAGCAGGCGGAGGGCGCGAGCGAGTCCACGCCGGACTTCCTCCTCGGGATCATCCCCACCACCCTCGTCTCCGCCTTCACCGAGGGCGAGGTCCTCCAGACCCTCCTGGTCGCCCTCCTCGCGGGCTTCGCGCTCCAGGCGATGGGCGCGGCCGGGGAGCCGGTCCTGCGCGGCATCGGGCACATCCAGCGGCTGGTCTTCCGCATCCTGGCCATGATCATGTGGGCGGCCCCCGTCGGCGCGTTCGGCGCCATCGCGGCCGTCGTCGGCGCGACCGGCGTGGACGCCCTGAAGTCCCTCGCCGTCATCATGATCGGCTTCTACCTGACCTGCGGGCTCTTCGTCTTCGTGGTGCTCGGCGCGATCCTGCGGCTGGTCGCCGGGATCAACATCTGGGCCCTCCTGAAGTACCTGGGCCGCGAGTTCCTGCTGATCCTCTCCACCTCCTCCTCCGAGTCGGCGCTGCCGCGCCTCATCGCGAAGATGGAGCACCTGGGCGTCTCCAAGCCGGTCGTCGGCATCACCGTGCCGACCGGCTACTCCTTCAACCTCGACGGCACCGCGATCTACCTCACGATGGCCTCGCTCTTCGTCGCCGAGGCGATGGGCGACCCGCTGTCGCTCGGCGAGCAGGTCTCCCTCCTCGTCTTCATGATCATCGCCTCGAAGGGCGCGGCGGGCGTCACCGGCGCGGGCCTCGCCACCCTGGCGGGCGGCCTCCAGTCGCACCGGCCCGAGCTGGTCGACGGCGTCGGCCTGATCGTCGGCATCGACCGCTTCATGAGCGAGGCGCGCGCCCTCACCAACTTCGCCGGCAACGCCGTCGCCACCGTCCTCGTCGGCACCTGGACCAAGGAGATCGACAAGGAGCGGGTGGCCGAGGTCCTCGCCGGCCGGATCCCCTTCGACGAGAAGACCCTCGTCGACGACCACGCCCCGACGACCCCGGTCCCGGACCAGCGGGCGGACGGGGAGGGCGGGAAGACGCCCGCGGCGGTCTGACCGCCTTCCGCCCCCTTCCCTCTCCCCCTCTCCCGCACTTCCGCGAAGAACCTCCGGGTCCCGGGCCTTGAGCCGGATCCGGGCCCCGGGTACGGGAGGTCCCCGGCCGCCACGAGCGGCCGGGGACCTCCCGTTCACCCCCGCACCGCCGGCTCCTCCGACCCCTCCTACCTCTCCGGCTCCTCAGCCCCCTCCGCCCCCTCCGGCTCCGGCGGCCCCAGCTCCGCCAGCTCCTCCTCCGTCAGGACGAGCCCGGCCGCGGCCGCCGAGTCCCGGGCCGTCTCCGGGCGGCTCGCCCCCGGGATCGGCAGGACGGTCTCCGAGAGCGACAGCAGCCAGGCGAGCGCCACCCGCTGCGGGCCGACCCCGCGCGCCCGCGCCACCCGGTGGAACGCCCCGAACTCCGGGTCCTCCTCCAGGGCGGACGCCCCGTCCAGCGAGCTGCGCGAGATCCCGCCCAGCGGGCTCCACGGCAGGAAGGCGAGCCCGAGCTCCGCGCAGAGCCGCAGCTCCGCCTCGCCGTCCCGGACGGCGGGCGAGTACCGGTTCTGCACGGAGACGAGCCGGTCGCCCAGCACCTCCCGGGCCAGCAGGATCTGCTCGGCGCCCACGTTCGAGACCCCGGCGAGCCGGACCGTGCCCGCGTCCAGCAACTCCCTCACCGCGCCGAGCGATTCGGCGTACGGGACGGACGGGTCCGGCTTGTGGAGCTGGTAGAGCCCGATCGCGCCGCCCCCGAGCCGCCGGGCCGAGGCCTCCGCCGCCCGCCGCAGGCGGCCGGGCCGGCCGTCCACGGTCCAGCCGCCGTCGGCCGTCCGCCCCCGCCCGCCCTTCGTCGCCACCAGCACCCCGTCCGTACGGCCTCCGTACGAGGCCAGGGCCCGGGCCACGAGCCGTTCGCCCTCGCCGGGTTCGCCGCCCGGCGGGTGGTAGGAGTCGGCGGTGTCGAGCAGGGTCACGCCCGCGTCCAGGGCCGCGTGGACCGTGGCGACGGCCCGCGCCCGGTCGGGCCGCCCCTCGATGGAGAGCGGCATCGTGCCCAGCCCGACGGCCCCGACCCGTACGTCCCCCAGCGTCCGGAAGCGCGTCACCGCGCCGCACCGACCGCGTCGGAGACGGCCCGCGCGAGCCATTCCGAGGAATGGGAGAAGGAGTAACCCAGCTCCGTGGCCCGCGCGTTGTCCATCCCGTACGAGCGGGCGAAGGAGAACGGCGAGACCTCCCCGGCCTCCACCTCCCGGAACACCGTCCGGCCGCCCACCTGCCGTTCGATCTCCGCGCAGAGGTCGGCGGTGCGGAGCGGGCCGTGGGAGTGCGCGTTCACCGGCCCGGTGAAGTCCGCCTCCACGGCCCAGGCGAGGAACGCGGCGATCTCCTCCACGTACACGTAGGTCGCCGGACGGTTCACCGCCGGGACCGCGATCGGCTCGCCGTCCCGGACGCGCCGCACGTAGTGGTCGAGCCGGCCGGTGAAGTCGTCGTGGCCGCCGAGGACGTGCGCCACCCGGACCGAGGCCCAGGCGAACGGCGCCCCGGCCGCGAACACCGCCTCGGCCTGCCGCTTGCCCTCCCCGTAGTGCGCGTCGCGGAACTCCGGGTCGTCCCAGGCGGCGCCCGTGTCGACGGCGACCGACGCCAGGTCGAGGGCGGTCTCCGGGAGCGGTGCGGGCGAGTCCTCGTTCCCGTACACCTCCACCGTCGACGTCATCACGTAGCGCCGGACGCGTCCCGCGAAGACCCGCCGGGCGATCTCCGCCTGGCGGGGGGTGTAGCAGACCTGGTCGAGGACGACGTCGAAGGAGCGGCCCGCCAGCACGGATTCCAGGGCGGTTTCGTCGTCGCGGTCGGCCACGAGGTGCCGCATTCCGCCGGAAGGCCCGCCGGGAACTCCGGAGGAACCCCGGTTGAGCACCGTGACGCGGTGCCCGGATTCGCGCAGGAGGGCGATGACCCGCTTGCCGAAATAACGGCTCCCGCCGATGACCAGAACGTCCATGAATTCCCACTCCCTTTCCTCCGGGGAAAAGTGTTACGTTGAACGCTCGCCGCCTGAAGGGGGAAACATGGGTCTCCAGGCCGTCGCGCCGAAGGAACCACGGCGTTCGCGGACCGCCGCCGACGAAACCTCGGCGGCCCCCCGTGGGGCGTTCGACGCCATCGACCGGCAGATCCTGGACCTCCTCCAGACCGACGGCCGGATCAAGCTGAGCGAGCTCGGCCGCCGCGTCCGGCTCAGCCCGGCGGCGGTCACCGAGCGGGTCCGCCGCCTGGAGGAGAGCGGCGCGGTCACCGGCTACGGGGCCAGGGTCTCCCCGGCCCGCCTCGGCTACGGCCTCCGGGCCTTCATCCGCGTGAACCCGCACGGCGGCTACACCCTCAGGCACCCCCGCACCCTCGAACTGACCGCCCGCCCCGAGGTCCTGGAGGTCCACCACGTGGTGGGCGAGGACTGCTGGATCCTCAAGGTCGCCGTCACCGACACCGTCCACCTCGAAGAGGTCCTGGAACAGACCTCGCTCCTCGGCCGCACCACGACCTCGATCGTGCTCTCCTCCCCGGTGGAGGGAAAACCGCTGCTGCCGCCGGACCGCGACCACGCCTGACGCACGCCGGCCCCGGCCGCCCCGGCGACCCGCTTCACGGACGGGCCGCGAGACCGGCCCTTGCCCTGACGCCGACGTCAAGGCCTACCGTCGGGGGCATGCGCATCGGAGAGCTGGCCGAGCGGGCCGGGACCACCACGCGGACCCTGCGGTACTACGAGTCCCGGGGGCTCCTGACCGCCCGGCGCACGGACCGGGGGCACCGCACGTACGACGAGGACGACCTGCGGCTCCTCCAGCAGATCAGGACCCTGCGGGACTTCGGGTTCGAGCTGGAGGAGACGCGGCCGTTCGTCGACTGCCTGCGCGCGGGGCACCCGGCGGGGGACGCGTGCCCCGCGTCGATCGCCGTCTACCGGCGGAAGGTCGCCGAGCTGGACGGACTGATCGAACAGCTCCGGGCGGTGCGCGCGCAGGTGGGCGCCCAGCTGCTGCGGGCCGAGGCGGAGCTGCCGCACGGCCCGGAGCCCCGGTGCGAACTGACCCCGGAGAAAGCGGCGGAGGAAGAGGAGTGACGGACATGACGACGGACACGACGGACGCGGCGGGCGTGACCGAGGTGACGGACGCGGACTTCGGCACGGAGGTGCTGGGCTCCGGGCTGCCGGTCCTGGTGAAGTTCACCGCCGAGTGGTGCGGGCCGTGCCGGCAGCTGAAGCCGGTGCTCGGCGCGCTCGCCCGGGAGGAGGCCGCACGCCTCCGGATCGTCGAGATCGACGTGGACCGCAACCCGGAGACCACGGTGCGGTACGGGGTCCTCGCCACCCCGACCCTCATGGCCTTCCGGGCCGGCGAGCCCGTGAAGTCCCTGGTGGGCGCCCGCCCGAAGCGCCGCCTCCTGGAGGAACTGGAGGACGTCCTCGGCCCCTGAGCCGCCGGGGCTCCCGCACCCGCCGCCGCCGGGAGGCCCTCCCGGCGGCCCGTGCCGGACTCGGGCGGCATGAATCATGATCACGACACGACCGGCCTGACCGTCGGGGACCGCGACCCCGAGCCGGCGAAGCTCCTCGACCGGGGGCTCGACGCGTACGACTTCGCGGCCACCGGGACCAGCCTCGAGGACCGGAGCGGGTTCCCGGTGAAGGCCGTCGACCCGGCGACCGGCGAGGTCGTCGGCGGGATCACCGCCCGGACCTGGGCCGGACTGCTCGGCATCGACATGCTCTGGGTCCACGAGGAGCACCGCCGCGACGGCCGGGGCGGCAGGCTCCTGCGCGCCGCCGAGGACGTCCACTTCCACAAGGACCTCACCGGGAACCCGGCGGGCGGAGAACGGGAAAACCCCGACCGGAATTGACAGCCGGGGTGTCGCGGAGCGTATATTGATGGATTCCGTGTCTGCACATAAAGAAAGCGCACCCAAGTGCGCCTGCGAGTCACGGTGAAGCTCAATAAACGTACTGTATCGCGCCGGGAGTCGAATTGTCAACCGAGGAATTTCGGAATGAACAACAATTCATCACCGATCTCTACACACGACTCGACCACCTGAGGGACCAGGCCGAGGCCGCCGTCGACCGCGCCCTGCGCACCCCCGGCACCGGCAACAGCCAGGGCCGGCTCGAACGGGACGTGCTGGTCGCCGAGCGGTCCGGGCTGCTCGCCGCGCTCGACGCGGGGGAGAGCGGCCTCTGCTTCGGCCGGCTCGTCTTCCGCGACGGCCGCGACCACCACATCGGCCGGCTCGGCATCCGCGAGGACGACCCGAACCGCACCCCCCTCGTCGTCGACTGGCGCGCCGAGGTCGCCCGCCCCTTCTACCTCGCCACCGGGTACGAGCCCATGGGCCTCTCCCGCCGCCGCCACATCAGCACCACCGGCCGCACGGTCACCGCCCTCCACGACGAGGTCCTCGACCTCGCCGACGCCACCCGCACCGGCCACGAGAACCGGGACGCCGACGAGGTGCTGCTCGCCTCCCTCGACGCCGCCCGCACCGGCCGCATGCACGACATCGTGCAGACCATCCAGGCCGAGCAGGACGCCATCATCCGCTCCCCGCACCGCGGCGTCCTCGTCGTCGAGGGCGGCCCCGGCACCGGCAAGACCGCCGTCGCCCTGCACCGCGCCGCGTACCTCCTCTACGCCCACCGCGAGCAGCTCGCCCGCCGGGCCGTCCTCATCGTCGGCCCCAACCCCGCCTTCCTCGGCTACATCGGCAACGTGCTGCCCTCCCTCGGCGAGACCGGCGTCCTCCTCGCCACCCCCGCCGAGCTCTTCCCCGGCGTCCGCGCCACCGGCACCGACACCCCCCGCGCCGCCGCCGTCAAGGGCTCCGCCGCCATGGCCGACGCCCTCGCCGCCGCCGTGCGGGACCGCCAGCGGGTCCCCGAGCGCGGCGAGCCGCTGGTCGTCCCGCACGAGGACGGCGACCTGGTCGTCGACTGGGACATGGCCCTGGAGGCCCGCCACAAGGCCCGCGAGACCGCCCTCCCGCACAACCTCGCCCGCCCCTACTTCGTCTTCCGGATCCTCGACGCCCTCGCCGCGCAGCTCGCCGACCGCATCGGCGCCGACCCGTACGGCGGCCCCAACTTCCTTGGCCCCGACGACATCGCCCTGCTCGCCAAGGGCATCGCCGCCAACCCCGAGGTGTACGCCGCCCTCGACACCCTCTGGCCCGCCCTCACCCCGCGGGAGTTCCTCGCGGACTACCTCACCGAGCCGACCCACCTGCCGGACGCCGACGCCGACGCGATCCGCCGCGAGGGCGGCGCCTGGACCCCGGCCGACGTGCCCCTGCTCGACGAGGCCGCCGAACTGCTCGGCGAGGACGACTCCGCCCTCCGTGCCGCCGAGGAGGCCGAGCGGCAGAAGCGCATCCAGTACGCGCAGGGCGTCCTCGACGTCTCGTACGCCTCGCGCACCTACGAGTTCGAGGACAAGGAGGAACAGGACAAGGACGCCTCCGAGGTCCTCTCCGCCCACGACGTCATCGACGCCGAGCGGTTCGCGGAGCGCCACGAGGAGGCCGACCACCGCACCGCCGCCGAACGGGCCGCCGCCGACCGCACCTGGGCCTTCGGGCACATCATCGTCGACGAGGCCCAGGAACTCTCCGCGATGGCCTGGCGGCTCCTGATGCGCCGCAGCCCCACCCGCTCGATGACCCTGGTCGGCGACCCCGCCCAGACCGGCGACCCGGCCGGCGTCGGCGCCTGGCGGGACATCCTCGGCCCGTACGTGGAGGACCGCTGGGAGCTGGTCCGGCTCGGCGTCAACTACCGCACCCCCGCCGAGATCATGGCCGTCGCCGCCGAGGTGCGGCGCGAGGCCGACCCCGGCTTCGAGCCGCCGAGCTCGGTCCGCTCCACCGGCGTCGAGCCCTGGGACCGCACGGTCGAGGACCCGGTGAGGGAGACCGCCGACGCGGTCGCCGCCGAACGGCGCCCCGACGGGCGGCTCGCCGTGATCGCCCCGCCGGAGCTGCACCCCGCCCTGGCCGGCGCCCTTCCGGACGCCGACCACGGCCCGGCCCCCGACCTCACCCGGCCGGTGGTCCTCCTCGACCCCCGGCAGGCCAAGGGCCTGGAGTTCGACACGGTCCTCGTCGTCGACCCGGACGGCATCCGGGCCGGCGCCCCGCACGGCGTGAACGACCTGTACGTGGCCCTGACCCGGGCCACCCAGCGCCTGGGCGTGATCAGGCCCGTGTGATCAGACCCGCGCGATCACGCCCGCCGTGACCTTCAAGCCGGCCTGAGCCACACCGTCGCCAGCGGCGGCAGCGTCATCCGCACGCTCGACTCCCGTCCGTGCCACGGCACCGACTCGGTCTTCACAGGGTCGGTGCCGACCACGTCCGAGCCCCCGTACCGGCCCGCGTCCGTGTTCAGCACCTCCGTCCAGGCCGCGAAGGTGTCCGGCACCCCGAGCCGGTAGTCCCGCCGCACCACCGGCGAGAAGTTCGACACGGCGAGCAGCGGCGAGCCGAAGCCGTCGAACCGCAGGAACGCGAAGACGTTGTCGTCGGCCGCGTCCCCGACCACCCACGCGAACCCCTCCGGCGAGGTGTCCCGCTCCCACAGCGACGGCGTCGCCGTGTACACCGTGTTCAGGTCGCGGACCAGGTTCTGCACGCCCCGGTGGTCGTCCGCCGCCCCGTACGCCGGGTCGAGCAGCCACCAGTCCGGGCCCTGGTCCGCCGACCACTCCCCGCCCTGCGCGAACTCCTGCCCCATGTAAAGGAGTTGCTTGCCGGGGTGGGCCCACATGAAGCCCAGGTAGGCGCGGTGGTTGGCCCGCTGCTGCCACCAGTCGCCCGGCATCTTCGACACCAGCGACCGCTTGCCGTGCACCACCTCGTCGTGCGAGATCGGCAGGATGTAGTTCTCGCTGTACGCGTACACCATCGAGAACGTCATCTCGTCGTGGTGGTACTTCCGGTGCACCGGCTCCTTCTGCACGTACTCCAGGGAGTCGTGCATCCAGCCCATGTTCCACTTCATGCCGAAGCCGAGGCCGCCGAAGCCGCCCGGACCCACCTGGTCCGTCGCCCGCGTCACCCCGTCCCAGGCCGTGGACTCCTCCGCGAAGGTCGTGATCCCCGGGCAGCGCCGGTACACGGTCGCGTTCATCTCCTGGAGGAACGCCACCGCGTCCGGGTTCTCCCGGCCCCCGAACTCGTTCGGCACCCACTCGCCGTGCTCGCGCGAGTAGTCCAGGTAGAGCATCGAGGCGACCGCGTCCACGCGCAGGCCGTCGATGTGGAACTCCTGGCACCAGTACACGGCGTTGGCGACCAGGAAGTTCCGCACCTCCTTGCGCCCGTAGTCGAACTCCAGGGTCCCCCAGTCCGGGTGGTGCGACCGGCGCGGGTCCTCGTGCTCGTACAGCGGCCGCCCGTCGAACTCGGCGAGCGCCCAGTCGTCCTTCGGGAAGTGCGCCGGGACCCAGTCCATCAGGACCCCGATCCCCGCCCGGTGCAGCGCGTCCACCAGGTGCTTGAAGTCGTCCGGGGTGCCCATCCGGGCCGTCGGCGCGTAGAACCCGGTCACCTGGTAGCCCCACGAGCCGCCGAAGGGGTGCTCGGTGACCGGCATCAGCTCCACGTGCGTGAAGCCGAGGTCGCGCACGTAGGCGGGGAGCTGCTCGGCCAGCTCGCGGTAGGTCAGCCCCGGCCGCCAGGACGCCAGGTGCACCTCGTACACCGAGAGCGGGGCCTCGTGCGCCGGGCGGGCGCCCCGCCGCTCCATCCACTCCCCGTCGCCCCACACGTGGTGCGACTCGGTGACGATCGACGCCGTGTTCGGCGGGCACTCGGTGCGCCGGGCCATCGGGTCCGCCCGCAGCGTGTGCGAGCCGTCGGGCCGGGTGATGTCGTACTTGTAGACCGTGCCCTCGCCGAGGCCGGGCACGAACAGCTCCCACACGCCCGTCGAGCCGAGCGAGCGCATCGGCAGGCCCGCGCCCCAGTACGTGAACCCACCGGTGAGCCGCACCCCGCGCGCGTTCGGCGCCCAGACCGCGAACCGGGTGCCGGTCACGCCCTCGTGCGTCATGATCCGGGAGCCGAGCGCCGTCCACAGCTCCTCGTGCCGGCCCTCCCCGATCAGGTGCAGGTCGAGGTCCCCGAGCGAGGGCAGGAAGCGGTACGGGTCCTGGAGCTCCAGCTCGGGGCCCTCCGCGTAGCGCACCCGCAGCTCGTACGCCGGCACCTTCCGCAGCAGTGGCAGCAGCCCCGAGAAGAGGCCGTCCCCGTCGTCGTGGAGCGCGATCCGGCGGCCCTTGGTGAGGACCGCGACCTCGCGGGCGAACGGGCGCAGCACCCGCACCACCACCCCGCCGCGCACCGGGTGCGCGCCGAGCACCCCGTGCGGGTCGTGGTGCTCCCCGGCGAGCAGCCGCGCCCGGTCGCCCGGGTCGAGCGGTGGCGCCTTCCGTACGGCGGGCCGCTCCGGCGCGGGCTCCTTCCGCACGGCGGGCAGGTCCGCCGCGGACGCCTTCCTGGCAGTGGCCGACGCGGGCGCCTTCTTGGCTGTGGACGTCTTTCCTGCGGATCGGGCGGTCACGGGGATGCCTCCTGGAGGACGGGAGAGGGAAAGGGGGGATCGGTGCGGAACACGCCTGTGGAACGGGCCGCGGGGACGCCGGGACACTCGGCCGAACGGGGCCGGTGGGGGTTCCCGCGGGTGGGAGGGAGCCCGCAGGACGGGCCCGCTGCTCCGAACGGGGTACTCACGGGATCGCCGCCAGACGTTCGATCGCCGCCATCGGGACCGGCAGCCAGTCCGGCCGGTGACGGGCCTCGTAGACGACCTCGTACACCGCCTTGTCGGTCTCGTAGGCGCGGAGGAGCGCCGGGTCCGAGCGCGGGTCGGCGCCCGCCGCCTCCGCGTAGCCGGTGCAGAAGGCGGCGCGGCAGCGGGCCGCCCAGTCCGCGTTCCACGGGCGGTGGGTGCGGGCCGCGTAGTCGAAGGAGCGGAGCATCCCGGCGACATCCCGGACCGTGGGCTGCGGGCTGCGCCGCTCGTCCAGCGGCTTCGCGGGCTCGCCCTCGAAGTCGATGACCGCCCAGGCCCCGTCGGAGCCCCGCAGGGTCTGCCCCAGGTGCAGGTCGCCGTGGATGCGCTGGAGCGCCCCCGCCCCGGCCGCCCCGACCGCCGCCGTGAAGACGGCCCGGAGCCCCGGCACGTGCGGCAGCAGCGCCGGCACGGCCTGCGCCGCCGCGTGCAGCCGCCGGTCCATCGCGTTGGCGAGCAGCTCGGCCTCGGCCTTCCCGAGCCGCCGCGTCGGCAGCGCCCCGGCGAGCGCCAGGTGCACCTCGGCGGTGGCGCGGCCGAGCGCCCGCGCCTCGGTGGTGAACTCCCGCCCGTCGGCCAGCGCGTCGAGCGCGAGCCGCCAGCCGTCCCGGGAGTCCCGCAGGTAGGGCTGGAGGACGCCGAGGGTCGCGGCCCCCGACTCGAACCAGGCGACCGGCGCGGGCACCCGGGCGCAGCCGGCCCGGCTGAGCGCGAGCGGCAGCTCCAGGTCGGGATTGGCACCGGGGCTGACCCGGCGGAAGATCTTGAGGATGTACGCGTCCCCGTAGACCAGCGAGGAGTTGGACTGCTCGGCGTCGAGCACGCGCGGCGCGAGCGCGGCCGGCAGGGCGGTGGTGGCGTGGAAGCGCAGCGGGCCGGTCCGGCCCGGGGTGCGCAGCCGCTCGTAGAGGAGCCCGGCGAGCCGCGGGTCGCGCAGCCCTTCGTAGACGGCCCGCCCGGCGAGCGGCCCCTGCCGGATCCGCCCGATCAGGGCGGGGGCGAGGCGGGGCGGGAGCTGGGTCCGTACGCCCAGGAGCAGTTGGTAGCAGTCGGAGGGCGAACCGGCCGGCCGGCCCGGCTGTTCGACCCGTACGAGCAGGTGGAGGAGGCCGGGCCCCGGGCCGTCCGGCGGCAGCAGCTCGGTGGCGGCGTCCAGTGTGAATCCGGTGACCCGGCGGCCCTTGCCCGCGAACCAGCGCTGCCGTGGCAGCCATTCGTGGAGCAGGGGGGCGAGGGACGGAAGGAGGGCGTCCGGGGCCCGGGTGTCGGATGCGGTCTCCGGCATGGCATCGCGTCCTTTCCCCGGGGCGCGCAGTTGGGTTTCGTATACGTTCAAATGCGCAGAGTGTCCCGGATGGCGGCTTGGACTGTCCGGATGTGCGGGACGTGTCGGAAAGGGAAGATCCGTATGGGCCCGAGAAGAAGGCCCGTATGGACCTGAATCGTGCTGTCGTTCACAGTGCCCCCGGCGGGACGGGCGAAACCGTCCCGCCGCGGACGTGGCCGAACCGTCGGGGTCTCAGGCCTTCTTGAGGCGGAACCAGTAGAACCCGTGGCCCGCGAGGGTCAGGAGGTACGGGAGTTGCCCGATGGCAGGGAACTTCACGCCACCGACCAGTTCCGTCGGGTGCAGCCCGGCGAAGCTGCGCAGGTCGAGCTCGGTCGGCTGCGCGAACCGCGAGAAGTTGTTCACGCAGAGCACCAGGTCGGCGTCCTGTCCCTCCTCGGGAGGGGACTCGCGGAGGAACGCGAGCACCGCCGGGTTCGAGGACGGCAGTTCCGTGTACGTCCCCGTGCCGAAGGCCCGGTTCTGCTTGCGGATCTCGATCATCCGCTTCGTCCAGTGCAGCAGCGACGATGGCGAGGCCATGCCCGCCTCGACGTTGGTCACCTGGTAGCCGTGGACCGGGTCCATGATGGCCGGAAGGTAGAGCCTCCCCGGGTCGCAGGAGGAGAACCCGGCGTTGCGGTCGGGCGTCCACTGCATCGGGGTGCGCACCCCGTCCCGGTCGCCCAGCCAGATGTTGTCGCCCATGCCGATCTCGTCGCCGTAGTACAGCACCGGCGAACCGGGCAGCGAGAAGAGCAGCGCGGTGAACAGCTCCATCTGGTTGCGGTCGTTGTCCAGGAGCGGGGCGAGCCGGCGCCGGATGCCGATGTTGGCCCGCATCCGCGGGTCCTTGGCGTACTCCGCGTACATGTAGTCGCGCTCTTCGTCCGTGACCATCTCGAGCGTCAGCTCGTCGTGGTTGCGCAGGAAGATGCCCCACTGGCAGCCGGAGGGGATCGCCGGGGTCTTCGCCAGGATCTCGGAGACCGGGTAGCGCGACTCGCGCCGCACGGCCATGAAGATCCGCGGCATGACCGGGAAGTGGAAGGCCATGTGGCACTCGTCGCCGCCCGACCGGAAGTCGCCGAAGTAGTCGACGACGTCCTCCGGCCACTGGTTCGCCTCGGCGAGCAGCACCGTGTCCGGGTAGTGCTCGTCGATCTCCTTGCGGACCCGCTTCAGGAAGGCGTGGGTGGCCGGGAGGTTCTCGCAGTTGGTGCCCTCCTCCTGGTAGAGGTACGGCACCGCGTCGAGCCGGAAGCCGTCGATCCCCAGGTCCAGCCAGAACTTCAGCGCGGACAGGATCTCCTTCTGCACGGCCGGGTTCTCGTAGTTGAGGTCCGGCTGGTGCGAGAAGAACCGGTGCCAGTAGTACTGCTTGCGCACCGGGTCGAAGGTCCAGTTGGAGGTCTCCGTGTCGACGAAGATGATCCGGGCGTCCGGGTACTGCTTGTCGTCGTCGGCCCAGACGTAGTAGTCGCCGTACGGCCCGTCCGGATCGCGCCGCGACTCCTGGAACCACACGTGCTGGTCGCTGGTGTGGTTCATGACGAAGTCGATGATCACGCGCATGCCGCGCTGGTGGGCCGCGTCCACGAACTCCACGAAGTCGGCCAGGTCGCCGAACTCCGGGAGCACCGAGGTGTAGTCGGCCACGTCGTAGCCGCCGTCCCGCAGCGGGGACTTGAAGAACGGCGGCAGCCAGAGGCAGTCCACGCCCAGCCACTGGAGGTAGTCCAGCTTGGACGTGATGCCCTTCAGGTCGCCGACGCCGTCGCCGTTGCTGTCCTGGAAGGAGCGGACGAGGACCTCGTAGAAGACGGCCCGCTTGAACCAGTCGGGATCGCGGTCCTTGGCGGGGGTGTCCTCGAAGGTGTCGGGGACGGGCTCGTTGACAGTCATGAGGTGGGTGACCCTCCGGTCTGCGGGGACGGTCGCAGGGCCAGCACGTGCGCGGGCGTGACGCCCGGTTCCAGGCGCACGTAGTTGGACCTGCCCCAGTGATAGGTCTCGCCGGTGAGCTCGTCGCGCACCGGCGCGGTCTCGTGCCAGTCGAGGCCGAGTTCCGGCATGTTCAACGAGACCGTCGCCTCCTGGGTGTGGTGCGGGTCGAGGTTGACGACCACCAGAACGGTGTTCGAACCGGAGCGCTTGCTGTACGCGATCACCTGCGGGTTGTCCACGTCGTGGAAGGTCAGGTTCCGCAGTCGGCGCAGCGCCGGGTGGCGGCGTCTGATCCGGTTCAGGTTCGTGATCAGCGGGGTGATCGTCCTCCCCGCGCGCTCCGCCGACTCCCAGTCACGGGGCCGCAGTTCGTACTTCTCCGAGTCGAGGTACTCCTCGCTCCCCTCCCGCAGCGGGGTGCTCTCGCACAGCTCGTACCCGGCGTACATGCCCCAGGACGGCGAGAGCGTCGCCGCGAGCACCGCCCGCAGCTCGAACGCGGGCCGGCCGCCCTCCTGGAGGTGGCCGGGCAGGATGTCCGGGGTGTTCACCCACAGGTTCGGCCGCATCTGCGCCGCCGTGTCGCGGGACAGCTCCGTGAGGTACTCCGTCAGCTCCTCCTTGGTGGTGCGCCAGGTGAAGTACGTGTACGACTGCTGGAAGCCGATCGCGCCCAGGGTCCGCATCATCGCGGGCCGGGTGAACGCCTCCGCCAGGAAGATCACGTCCGGGTCGGCCCCGTTGACCTCGCCGATCACCCGCTCCCAGAACACCACCGGCTTGGTGTGCGGGTTGTCGACGCGGAAGATCCGGATCCCGTGGTCCATCCAGTGCCGCAGCACCCGCACGGTCTCCTCGACGATCCCGTCCATGTCCTTGTCGAACGCGATCGGGTAGATGTCCTGGTACTTCTTCGGCGGGTTCTCCGCGTACGCGATCGAGCCGTCGGGGCGGTGGTGGAACCAGTCCGGGTGCTTCTCCACCCACGGGTGGTCCGGCGAGCACTGGAGCGCGAAGTCGAGCGCGACCTCCAGGCGCAGCTCCCGGGCCCGCGCCACGAAGGCGTCGAAGTCCTCGAAGGTGCCCAGGTCCGGGTGGAGCGCGTCGTGCCCGCCCTCCGGCGAGCCGATCGCCCACGGCACGCCCACGTCGCTCGGCGACGCCGACAGGGAGTTGTTCGGTCCCTTGCGGTGCGTCTCGCCGATCGGGTGCACCGGCGGCAGGTACAGCACGTCGAAGCCCATCGCCGCCACCGCCGGCAGCCGCTCGGCGGCCGTCCGGAAGTTCCCCGGGACCGTGCGCCCGTCGACCGTCCGCGCCCCCTCCGAGCGGGGGAAGAACTCGTACCAGGAGCCGTACAGGGCCCGCTCGCGCTCCACCCGGAGCGGGAACTTCGGCGAGGAGGTGAGGAGTTCGCGCAGCGGGTGGCGGTCCAGGACCTCCACCACCCGGGGGGCGAGGGCCGCCGCGAGCCGGACGGCGGCGGAGCGCGACGGGTCGCGCAGGGTGTCCGCCGCCGCGAGCACGGCCTCCCGGCCGCCGCCCTTCTTCGGGACGCCCTTCGCGGCCCGCTCGTACAGCTCGGCCCCCTCCGCGAGGACCGGTTCGGAGTCGATCCCGGCCGGGATCTTGATCTTCGCCGCGTGCCGCCAGGTGGCGACCGGGTCGCTCCAGGCCTCCACGGCGTACGTCCAGGACCCCTCGGCGTCCGGGGTGACCTCGGCACCCCAGCGGTCGGTGCCCGGCGCCAGTTCGCGCATCGGGATCCAGGGGCCGGGACGGCCCGACGGACCGCGCAGCACGACATTGGCGGCGACGGCGTCGTGTCCCTCGCGGAAGACGGTCGCCGTCACCTCGAAGGTCTCTCCGGCCACCGCCTTCGCGGGGCGCCGGCCGCAGTCGACCAGTGGGCGGACGTCCATGACGGGAATGCGTCCCATGAGCGGATTCACAGCATCACCTGACGGTTTACGGGGGTGCGGGTGGTGGTGCGCTCTTTCTAGCTCCGCCGACGGCCGGCGGGTCGGGGGCGTGCCCTCTCCCGTCCGCGTTCACCCGGACGGCCGAACCGAGGGGGTGAAAGGGGGTCAGGAACGGGCGCGTGCCGGGCGTTACCGGAGGAGCCTTCCCATGGTGCACCCTCGGGCAATCCGGCGCTTTGTTAACTACCGGGTCGTAGCAAATCGGGCCAACGCTGAAGTCGGACACGAAGCCGTCACCGCCCCTGCGGCACCGGGAGGTTGCTTCCGCACGGGCCGTCACAGGGGTTTCCGTACCCGTCGGTTCCCGTTGCTCCGATCCGGTCGGGGCTACCATCGGAGCGGCACGCCGGACACACAGCGTGGTGCGTCCGCTCCGGTCCGTACTCGCCTGCGAAGGTGGAACGCGTGAAGGCAATCCGTCGATTCACCGTGCGTCCCGTCCTCCCCGACACCCTTCGACCCCTCGCCGACCTGGCGCGCAACCTGCGCTGGTCCTGGCACGAGCCCACCCGGGCCCTCTTCGACTCCCTCGCCGCCGACCCGTCCCGGCCGGGCCCCCGGGCCGGCGCCGACCCCGTCCGGGTCCTCGGCGCCCTCGAAGCCCCACGGCTCGCCGCGCTCGCCGCCGACCAGGACTTCCTGGCCCGGCTCCGCGCCGCCGCCGAGGACCTCGACGCCTATCTGCACGCCCCCCGCTGGTACCAGGAGCAGTCCGGCGACCTCCCGGCCGCCGTCGCCTACTTCTCGCCCGAGTTCGGCGTCGCCGCCGCCCTGCCCCAGTACTCCGGCGGCCTCGGCATCCTCGCCGGCGACCACCTCAAGGCCGCCAGCGACCTCGGCGTCCCCCTGATCGGCGTCGGCCTGCTCTACCGGCACGGCTACTTCCGCCAGTCCCTCGGCAGGGACGGCTGGCAGCAGGAGCAGTACCCCGTCCTCGATCCCGGCGAGCTGCCCGTCACCCTGCTCCGCGAGCCGGACGGCGCCCCCGCCCGCGTCACCCTCGCCCTCCCCGGCGGCCGCAGCCTGCACGCCCACCTGTGGACGGCCCAGGTCGGCCGCGTCCCGCTGCTCATGCTCGACTCCGACGTCGAGGAGAACGCCCCCGGCGAACGCGGCGTCACCGACCGCCTCTACGGCGGCGGCAGCGAGCACCGGCTCCTCCAGGAGATGCTGCTCGGCATCGGCGGCGTCCGCGCCGTCCGCACGTACACCCGGCTCACCGGCCACCCTGCCCCCGAGGTCTTCCACACCAACGAGGGCCACGCCGGCTTCCTCGGCCTCGAACGCATCCGTGAACTCCAGCGCGACGGGCTCGACTTCGACGGCGCCCTGGAGACCGTCCGGGCCGGGACCGTCTTCACCACCCACACCCCCGTCCCGGCCGGCATCGACCGCTTCGACCGCGCCCTGGTCGCCCGCCACCTCGGCGAGGACGGCGCCCTGCCCGGCGTCGACACCGGCCGCGTCCTCGCCCTCGGCGACGAGACCCCCCTCGGCGGCGAACCCGGCGTCTTCAACATGGCCGCCATGGGCCTGCGCCTCGCCCAGCGCGCCAACGGCGTCTCCACCCTCCACGGCGCCGTCAGCCGCGCCATGTTCGCCGGACTATGGCCGGGATTCGACCCCGACGAGGTGCCGATCACCTCCATCACCAACGGCGTCCACGCCCCCACCTGGGTCGCCCCCGAGGTCGGCCCGCTCGGCCCCGACGCGAGCGACCGGGAGCTGTGGGACCTGCGCCGCACCCTGCGCGAACGGCTCGTCGCCGACGTGCGGGACCGGCTGCGGGCCTCCTGGCGGCAGCGCGGCGCGGCCGCCGCCGAACTCGGCTGGACCGACTCCGTCCTCGACCCCGACGTCCTCACCATCGGCTTCGCCCGCCGCGTCCCCTCGTACAAGCGGCTCACCCTGATGCTGCGCGACAAGGACCGGCTGCGGTCGCTGCTGCTCCACCCCGAGCGGCCCGTGCAGCTCGTCGTCGCCGGCAAGGCCCACCCCGCCGACGACGGCGGCAAGCGGCTCGTGCAGGAACTCGTCCGCTTCGCCGACGACCCCCGGGTCCGGCACCGGATCGTCTTCCTGCCCGACTACGGCATGGAGATGGCCCGCGGCCTCTACCCCGGCTGCGACGTCTGGCTCAACAACCCCCTGCGCCCCCTGGAGGCCTGCGGCACCAGCGGCATGAAGGCCGCCCTCAACGGCTGCCTCAACCTCTCCGTCCTCGACGGCTGGTGGGACGAGTGGTTCGAGCCCGACTTCGGCTGGGCCATCCCCACCGCCGACGGCGCGGCCGCCGCCGACGAGGAGCGCCGCGACGACCTGGAGGCCGCCGCCCTCTACGAGCTGATCGAGCGCCGCGTCGCCCCCCGCTTCTACGACCGGGGCGCCGACGGCGTCCCGGCCGGCTGGACGGCGATGGTCCGGCGCACCCTCGCCGACCTCGGTCCCAAGGTCCTCGCCGACCGCATGGTCCGCGAGTACGTCGAGCGGCTCTACGCCCCCGCCGCCACCGCCCGCCGGGCGCTCACCCCGGACCGGGCCCGCGAACTCGCCGCCTGGAAGGCCCGGGTCCGGGAGGCCTGGCCCCAGGTGACCGTCGACCGCGTCGAGGTCGGCGACGGCCTCGCGGACGACGTGGCCGACGCGGAGCTGGGCGCCACCCCGGTCGTCCGGGTCCGGGTCGCCCTCGGCGCGCTCGCCCCCGACGACGTCGAGGTCCAGGCCGTCACCGGCCGGGTCGACGCCGACGACACCCTCACCGCCCCCCGCACGGTCGCCCTCAAGCCGGCCGGCGGCCCCGATCTGGAGGGCCGCCTCCCGTACGCGGGCACCCTGGAACTCGACCGCACCGGCTCCTTCGGCTGCACCGTCCGGGTCCTGCCCACCCACCCCCTCCTCGCCCACCCCTCCGAACTGGGCCTGGCGGCCCTGCCGGAGGAGACGACGGGGGAGGGGGCGGGGGTGCTGCTGCGGTAGCGGTCCGCCGGATCAGCCCCGGGGCACCTCGGCCTTGTCGGCGAGGTGCCCCGACGCGAAGCACAGCCGGTACACCGGGACGGCGGCGAGCAGCGTCGTGCGGTAGTAGCGGCACTCGTCCGTGCCGGGCGGCTCGGCGGGCGCGCGGTGCGGCGGGCCGTCCAGCGGGCGGTCGGGCAGGGACCCGGCGGCCTCCTCGTACGACTGGCCGACGCGCAGGCGGGCGTACTCCTCCGGCTCCAGGTACGACCGGTGCTGGGTCCACAGCGCGACCCCGCCCATCAGCAGGCCGAGCGCGGTGAGCAGGGCGAGCGGAACCCAGATCGCCCGCGCGAGCCCCTTGCGCACCTCGCGGCGGGCCCGGTCCAGCTCCCGCGCGGAGGTGGGCGCGGCGGGCGGGGACGGCGGGGGGCGGCGGGGCAGGACGGCTTCCAGGGCGAAGCCGCCGTCCGCCGTCGTCCCGTGCGCCAGCGAGCCGCCCGCCAGACGGACCCGCTCGTCGAGGGCGACGAGGCCGGTGCCGCCGGAGGGGAGGGGCGCCGCAGCGGTCCCGGGGCCGTTGAGCACCCGGACCCGTACGGCCCCTTCGTCCGGCCCCGGGGCGATCGTGACCGAGACCGGTGCGCCCGGGGCGTGCTTGGCCGCGTTGGTCAGACCCTCCTGCACGACCCGGTGCAGGGCGGGGCCCGCCATTCCCGGCGGGGCCGGCATCGGTGGCGCGGTGAGCGCGACGGGCAGGCCCGACGCGCGGGCGCGGGCCACCAGCTCCTCCACCGTCTCGCCGGGCGGGGTCGTCGGCGCCGTCGCGCCGTCCTCCCGCAGCACGCCGACGGCGTCCCGCAGCCGGGCCGTCGCGTCCGCCGCCGCGCGCCGCAGCTCGCCCGCAGCCCGCCGCTGCTCCGGGCCGAGGTCCCGGTCCAGCTCCAGGGCGCCCGCCCGGAGCGCGATCAGGGCCAGGTCGTGGCCGAGGGAGTCGTGCATGTCGCCCGCGATCCGGGCGCGCTCCCGCAGCCGCTCCCGGTCGGCGACGACCGCCTGCTCCCGCTCCATCCGGTCCGCCAGCTCCCAGCCGCTGCGCACCAGCCGGTCGTACTGGTGCGCGTACCGGCCGATCAGCCAGGGCGCCACGACCGCGAGGGCCAGCGCGAGCAGGAGGGTGAACCACTGGCCGAGGGGCGTGCCCGTGACCGCGGTCAGGAGCAGCCCCGCCGCCGCGATCGCGGCGAACAGCCACAGCGCCCCGCGCGTCCGCGCCCGCCGCCGCCCCGCCAGGTAGGCGAAGGCCACCAGGGCCGGGCCGTACGAAGGGGTGAACAGCTCCGGGGTGACGGCCAGGCTCGTCGCGACCGTGACGGCGAGCGGCACCAGCGGCCACCGCCGGCTCACCGCGGCGCAGCCGCCGAGGACCGTCACGCCCAGGGCCACCAGGGGCCAGGAGCCGCCGTCGTTCGGGTCCGAGCGGAGCAGGACCGGGACGCAGAGGAGGAGCCAGAGAGCCGTGTCGGCGGCGTGTTCGCGGGCGGGGCGGCGGGGGCGCTCGCCCGTGCGGGGCCAGCGCAGGCGGGGGCGTTCGCCCGTGCGGGGCCGGCGCCGGAAGGGGCGTTCACTCATGCGGGACCAGGCCCGCCTCGTGTGCCAGGACCGCCAGCTGCACCCGGTTGCGCAGGCCCAGGCGGGCCAGGACCGCGCTCACGTGCGCCTTGACCGTGCCCTCGACCACGTACATGCGGTCCGCGATCTCCTGGTTCGAGAGCCCGGCGCCGAGGAGCGCCACCACCTCCCGCTCCCGGCCGGTCAGCGGCTCCAGGCGGACCCGTGCCTCGGCGGCGCGCGTGAACCGTTCGCCGCCCAGGGTGTCGATGACCCGGCGGGCGACCGCGGGGGAGAGCGCGGCCCCGCCGCCGGCCACCGCCCGCACTCCCGCGATCAGTTCGCGCGGATCCCCGGACTTCAGCAGGAAGCCGCCGACGCCCGAGCCGAGCGCCCGCGCGATGGAGGCGTCCTCGGAGAAGGTCGTGAGCATGACGACGGCCGCGCCCGGCACGGCCCCGCGCAGCTCCTCGGCGGCGGCGAGCCCGTCGAGCCGGGGCATCCGGACGTCGAGCAGCACGACGTCCGGCCGGTGTTCGCGGGCGAGTTCGACGGCCTCGTGCCCGTCGCCCGCCTCCGCCACCACCTCGATCCCGGGGTCGGTGGCGAGGATGGCCCGCACCCCGGCCCTGATCATCGCCTCGTCGTCCGCCAGCAGCACCCTGATCACGCATTCCACCCTAGGGAGGACGCGCGGACGCCCCGGGGGCGTTGCCCCCGGGGCGTCCTTCACTTCGTTCCGGCCTTTCCCGAGGTGGTTACGGGAAGGTCAGCTTGAAGGCGTTGATGTAGCCGGTGTCGGCCGAGGCCTTGTCCTGGACGCGGAGCTTCCAGGCGCCGTTGGCGACCTCCGAGGAGGCGTTCACGGTGTAGGTCTGGACGATGTTGTCGGCGCTGCCGCCGGCGCGGTTGTGCAGGTTGTAGACCGAGCCGTCGGGGGCGACGAGGTCGACGATCAGGTCGCCCTTGTAGGTGTGGACGATGTCCACGCCGACGGAGAGGTTGCTGGGGGCGTTGCCGGTGACGCCGGTGACGTTGACCGTCGAGGTGACCGCGGCGCCGTTGTCCGGGATCGACACGTCGGCGGTGTTCTCGAAGACCGTGCCACCGGGGTTGCCGCCGCCGGGACGGGCGCCGACGTTGATGGCGGCCCAGGCGTTCTCGACGGCCGTCACCTCGGGGCTGGTGGCGCCGTAGAGCGCCTTGGCCACGTCGACCGTGCCCGTGCGGGCGGCGGCGTAGTTGGTGTTCGAGCCGAACTTGGTGGTGAGCGCCTTGAACCAGATCAGCGCGGCCTTGTCCCGGCCGATGCCCGTGACGGGCAGGCCGTCCGAGGTCGGCGAGTCGTAGGTGACGCCGTTGATCGTCTTGGTGCCGCTGCCCTCGGAGAGCAGGTAGAACCAGTGGTTCGCCGGGCCCGAGGAGTAGTGGACGTCGATCGAGCCGATGCCCGAGTACCAGGCGTCCTTGGACGAGCCGTCCTTGCTCGGCTTGTCCATGTAGCGCAGCGGGGTGCCGTTGCCGCGGATGTCGATCTTCTCGCCGACCAGGTAGTCGCCCTGGTCCTGGGCGTTGTTGGCGTAGAACTCGACGGCCGCCGCGAAGATGTCCGAGGTGGCCTCGTTGAGGCCGCCGGACTCGCCGCTGTAGACCAGCTTGGCGGTGACCGAGGTCAGGCCGTGCGTCATCTCGTGCGCGGCCACGTCGATCGAGGTCAGCGGCTTGGTGTTGCCCGCGCCGTCGCCGTACGTCATGCAGAAGCAGGAGTCCTGCCAGAAGGCGTTGACGTACGCGTTGCCGTAGTGGACCCGGGAGTACGCGCCGACGCCGTCACCGCGGATGCCGGTGCGGCCGTGCACGTTCTTGTAGTAGTCCCAGGTGAGCGCGGCGCCGTAGTGCGCGTCGGCGGCCGCGGTCTCCTTGTTGGACGGGTTGCCGTTGCCCCACACGTCGGTGGAGTTGGTGAACAGCGTCCCCGTGCCGGAGCTGCCGCCGTTGAGGTTGTACGTCTTGTGGTTGCCGCGGCCCGTGTCCGTCAGCGTGTACGAGGGCGCGGTGCCGAGCGTCACCTGGCCGCTGTACTGCGTGTTGCCGGTGCCGGTCTCGACGGCCTGCCACTCGTAGAGCTTCGCGCCCGTCTTGGCGTCCGTGACGACGTGCAGCTCGTTCGGGGTGCCGTCGTGCTGGAGGCCGCCGACGACGGTCTCGTACGCGAGGACCGGGGAGCCCTCGGCGAGCCAGACGACCTTGCGCGGGGCGCGGCTGGCGGCGGTCTTCTCGGAGCCGTCCGCCCGGGCGAGGCCGACGGCCTGCTTCTCGGCGGCGGCCGGGGCGACCTTGGCGGTCGTGTCGACGTTCTTCAGCTCCGTGCGGACCGCCTTGGTGACGCTCTGGCGGGCGCCGGCCTTCGACTCCTCGACGACCAGGTCGCCGCCGAGGACGGGCAGGCCCGCGTAGGTCCGCTCGTAGCGGGTGTGGGTCGTGCCGTCGCGGTCCTGGACGACGTCGCGGACGACCAGCTTCTCCTCGGCGCCGAGGCCGAGGGACTTGGCCGTGGCGGCCTTGTCGGCGTCGGCCGCCTTGATCAGCGCGGTGCGCTGGGCGGGGGTGAGGTCGGCCGGGAGCTTGCCGGGGTTCGCCGAGGTGCCCTGCTGGGACTTGGGCGCGGCGCTGAACGGGGTGTCGGCCGCGGTGGCGGCGCCCGTCTGGACGCTCACGGCGAGCATGGCGGCGGCGGCTATCAGGGCGCCGGTCGCGGTGGCACGACGGCTGGGCGTGGATCTCACGCGGACTCCTTTTGCGAGGGGGGTACCGGCGGGCCTGGGTGAGTCCGTCGGGCAGAGCAAGGAGAGCGGTTGAGCACGTTCAGGTGACGCCGGGAACTTTCGTTCGGGGGCCGGGGAGAGAGTGACAGGGATGACGGGGACCTGTCAGGAGTGCGACGGCAAGTTGGCCAGAAATCGTCCGCTGCTGGTACGGGCGCGTTCGTTAAGCGGACGTTTCGTGAGCTGTGGGGCAAGCGTGGGGCGGTGTTCGGCCGGAGGCGCGTTTTCGCCCGTGGGGGTTGGGCGGTGGGGCGCACTCCGGTTTTCCGGGGGCGGGGGGCCCGCTCCGGGGGCCGCGTTCGGGACCGCATGATTCACGGCGCCCGCGGGTCCCGGCGGAGTGACCGGTTCTCGCGCGCCCCGCACCACGCTCCACGTCCCGCACGCGGCCCCCGCCACGACGGCCCCCGCGCGGGTGCGGGGGCGAACTCGCGGCCGTGGGACGTTCCCTCAGCCCACCAGGCTGTCCCGCCACGCCCGGTGCAGGCCCGCGTAGTGGCCGTCTCCCGTCACCAGGGCCGACGGCGGGCCGTCCTCGACGATCCGGCCCGACTCCATCACCAGGACCCGGTCCGCCACCTCGACCGTCGACAGGCGGTGGGCGACGACCACCGCCGTACGGCCCTTCAGGACCGTGTCCATGGCCCGCTGGACCGCCCTTTCACCGGGCACGTCGAGGGAGCTCGTCGCCTCGTCCAGGATCAGGACCGCCGGGTCCGCCAGGAGCGCGCGGGCGAAGGCCACCAGCTGGCGCTGGCCCGCCGAGATCCTGCCGCCGCGCTTGCGCACGTCCGTGTCGTAGCCGTCGGGCAGCCCCTCGACGAAGTCGTGGGCGCCGATGGCCCGCGCCGCCTCCTCGATCTCCGCGCGCGTCGCGTCCGGGCGGCCGATCGCGATGTTCTCCGCCACCGTGCCCGAGAAGAGGAACGCCTCCTGGGTGACCATGACGATCCCGCGCCGCAGGTCGGGGGTGGTGAGGTCGCGGAGATCGACGCCGTCGAGGAGGACCCGGCCCTCCGTCGGGTCGTAGAAGCGGGCCAGGAGCTTGACCAGGGTCGACTTTCCCGCGCCCGTCGCCCCCACCACCGCCACCGTCTGGCCGGCCGGGATCCTCAGGTCGAAGGCCGGGAGCACCTCGCCTCCCGTGCGGTAGGCGAACCTCACGTCGTCGAAGACCACCTCCCGGCCCGGAGTGCCCTCGCGGCGGGGGAGTTCGCGGGGCGTCGCCGTCTCCGGGACGCCCGGTTCCTGGGCGAGGAGGCCCGCGATCTTGGCGAGGGACGCCGCCGCCGACTCGTACGAGTTGAGGAACATGCCCAGGCGGTCGATCGGGTCGTACAGGCGCCGCATGTAGAGGACGGCCGCCGCCAGGACGCCCAGTTCCAGGGAGCCCTCCGCCACCCGGTACGCGCCCCAGAGACACATTCCGGCCACTGCCGTGTTCGCGACGAGGCGCGAACCGATCACGTAGCGGGCCATTTCGAGGAGCGCGTCGCCGTTGCTTCGTTCGTGGCGGTGGTTGAGGGCCGCGAACTCCGCGTCGTTGGTCCGTTCGCGGCGGAACGCGCGGACCGGGCGGATGCCGTTCATCGTCTCCGCGAACTTCACGATCACGCCCGCGATCGCGGTGGACCGCTCGCCGTACACCCGGCCCGCCCGGCGGCGGTAGAGCCGCACCAGGAGGCAGAGCGGGACGAAGGACGCCGTCGCCACCGCGCCGATGCCCAGGTCCAGCCAGAGCAGGACCAGGGTGATCGAGACGAAGGAGAGGACCACGCCGATCAGCTCCTGGAGGCCCTCCGAGAGCAGTTCCCGCAGCGACTCCACGTCCGTGGTGGAGCGGGAGATCAGCCGGCCCGAGGTGTAGCGCTCGTGGAAGTCGACGCTGAGGACCTGCGCGTGGCGGAAGATCCGGCCGCGCAGGTCCAGGAGGACGTCCTGGTTGACGCGGGCCGCTCCCCGGACGAAGACGTACTGGAGGAGGCCCGAGAGGGCCGAGCAGAGGAGGTAGCCGAGGGCCACGGCGACCACCGGGCCGTGGTCGCCCGCGCGGAAGGCCGGAACGGCGCGGTCGATGGCGTACGCGACGAGCAGCGGGCCCGCCTGGACCGCCGCCTCCTTGACCAGGAGGACGAGCGCGGCGACCGCGACCCGCGCGCGGTGCGCGGACAGGAGGGAGCGGAGCAGGGCGCCCGTCGCCCCCGGCGGCGCCGGAAGGTCGTCGCGGTCGAAGGGGTCCGGCTCGTCCGGCACGGTGGCGGGCGGCTTCGTGAGCGTGGTGTCCGTCATCGCCGTTCCTTCTCGCCCGACATCAGCCAGGCGTACTCCTCGCTGCTCCGCAGCAGTTCCTGATGGGTGCCCACGGCCGCGATCCGGCCTCCGGACAGCAGCGCGACCCGGTCGGCCAGCATCACCGTCGACGGGCGGTGCGCCACCACCAGGGCCGTCGTCTCCCGCAGCACCTCCCGCAGGGCCGCCTCCACCCGCGCCTCCGTGTGCACGTCGAGGGCGGAGAGGGGGTCGTCCAGGACGAGGAAGCGGGGGCGGCCGACCACCGCGCGGGCCAGGGCGAGCCGCTGCCGCTGGCCGCCCGACAGGCTCAGGCCCTGCTCGCCGACCCGGGTCGCGGCGGCCTCGGGCAGCCGGTCCACGAAGTCGTCCGCCTGGGCCACGGCGAGGGCGCGCCGCAGCTCCGGCTCGCCCGCCGCCCCGTCGGCCCCCATCAGGACGTTCTCGCCGACGGACGCGGAGAACAGGGTGGGCTCCTCGAAGGCCATCGACACCAGGGAGCGGAGGCGGCTCCGCTCCATCAGCGCGATGTCCTCGCCGTCGAGGAGGATCCGGCCCTCCGTCGTCTCGTGCAGGCGCGGCACGAGGGCGGTGAGGGTCGTCTTCCCGGAGCCCGTGCCGCCGACCAGGGCCAGCGTCTCGCCGGGGCGGATGTGCAGGTCGACGCCGTCCAGGACCGGCGGGGCGCCCTCGGGGGCGTCCGGGTAGCGGAACGTGACGTTCTCGAAGCGCACCCCCTCCGGGCCGTCGGCCCGCGAGGCCCCGGGGGAGGCCGTCTCCGGCTCCTCCTCGGCGTCCATCACCTCGAAGTACCGCTCCGTCGCCGTCGCCGCCTCCTGGCTCATCGCGAGCAGGAAGCCGATCGACTCCACCGGCCAGCGCAGCGCGAGCGCCGTCGACAGGAACGCCACGAGCGTGCCCGCCGACAGGCCGCCGTCCGCGACCTGCACCGTGCCGAGGACGAGCGCCGCGCCGATGGCCAGCTCCGGCACGACCGTGATGACCGCCCAGATCATGGCGAGCAGCCGGGCCTTGACGAGCTCGGTGCCCCGCAGGCGCTCGGAGAGCTCGCGGAAGGCGCGCGCCTGGCTGCGGTGCCGGCCGAAGCCCTTGACGATCCGGATGCCGAGGACGCTCTCCTCCACGATCGTCGTCAGATCGCCGACCTGGTCCTGGGCCCGGCGCGCCACCAGGCCGTAGCGGCCCTCGAAGAGCGAGCAGACCACCACCAGCGGCAGCACCGGGGTCAGCAGCACCAGCCCGAGGGACCAGTCCTGGGAGAGCAGCAGGACGTATCCGGCGAGGATCGTCACGCCGTTGACCAGGAGGAAGGTCAGCGGGAAGGCGAGGAACATCCGGACCAGCATCAGGTCCGTCGTCCCGCGCGACAGGAGCTGGCCCGACGCCCACCGGTCGTGGAAGGCGATCGGCAGCCGCTGGAGCCTGCCGTACAGGTCCGCCCGCATCCGGGCCTCCACCCCGGCGAGCGGCCGCGCCACCAGCCAGCGCCGGAAGCCGAAGAGGACCGCCTCCGTGATCCCGAGCAGCAGCAGGTACAGCGCGCCGAGCCACACGCCCCCGGGGTCCCGGTCCGCGACGGGCCCGTCCACCAGCCACTTGAGGACGAGGGGGATGACGAGCGACAGACAGGAGGCGACTATCGCGACGAAGGCGGCCGTGAACAGCCGCCCCCGCACGGGCCGTACGTACGGCCACAGGCGGAGCAGGACGCGCACCGCCGACCGGTCGGCGGTGTCCGCCGGGTCCGTCGGGTTCGCCGGGTCAGCTGGGGGCAAGGGTTTCTCGGGCATCAGGTCCGACCTTACGGTTCACCACTGACACCCCTCATCCGGTTTTCCGGCCACCTCCGGGACCTCCGCCACCTCCGGGACCTCCGCCACCTCCGCCGCCTCCGGGACCGCCGCCTGCGGCACCGCAGTCCTCCGGGTCGCGGCTCCCCGGGTCGTACCCGCCGTCAACCGATCGGACGACGGCCGGTACGAGCGGATCGGCCGATACCGGCGGGCCGCCCCGGCCGGGAGGCTCGGGGCATGACGACAGCAGCGATCGAAGTGCGGGGACTGCACAAGTCCTACGACGGCCGGAAGGTCGTCGACGGGGTCTCCTTCGAGGTCGGCGAGGGGGAGGTCTTCGGGATCCTCGGACCCAACGGCGCCGGCAAGACCACCACCGTGGAGTGCGTCGAGGGGCTGCGGACCCCCGACGAGGGCCTGGTCCGCGTCTGCGGGTACGACCCGGCCGCGCGGCGCGCCGAGGTCACCCGGGTCCTCGGCGTCCAGCTCCAGGAGAGCGAACTCCAGCCCAAGCTGACCGTCCGCGAGGCCCTCGACCTGTACGCCTCCTTCCACGAGCGGCCCGCCGACCCGCACGCGCTCGCCGAGCGGCTCGGGCTCCTGCCCCATCTGAAGGTGCGGTTCGCGAAGCTGTCCGGGGGCCGGAAGCAGCGTCTGTTCATCGCCCTCGCGCTGATCGGGGGCCCCCGGGTCGTCGTCCTCGACGAACTCACCACCGGCCTCGACCCGCGCGCCCGCCGCGAGGTCTGGGCGCTCGTCGAGGCCGTCCGGGACACCGGGGTGACCGTCCTGCTCGTCACGCACTTCATGGAGGAGGCCCAGCGCCTCTGCGACCGGATCGCCGTCCTCGACCGCGGCCGGATCGCCGCCCTCGACACCCCCGAGGGGCTGATCGGGCGCTCCGGCAGCGCCAAGGAGATCTCCTTCGCCGCCGGCGTCCCGGTCGACCCGGCCGAACTGCGGGCGCTCCCGGGGGCCGTCTCCGTCACGACCGCCGACGGGCGGACGGTCGTCGGCGGCACCGACGAGACCGTCACCGCCTTCGTCTCCCTCCTCGCCCGCCACGGCGTCACCGCCCACCAGCTGCGGGTCACCGACGCCACCCTCGACGACGCCTATCTCGACCTGACGGGAGACGACCACCGATGAGCACCCCCACCGCGACCGTCCTGAGGACCGAGGCGCGGCTCTTCGGCCGCGAGCCCGGAAGCCTGTTCTGGGTGATGCTCTCGCCGACCCTGCTGCTCGTGGTCCTCGGCCTGGTCCCCTCCTTCCGGGAGGCCTCCGAGGACCTCGGCGGGCGCCGGGTCATCGACCTCTACGTCCCCGTCTCCGTCCTCTTCGCCCTCGTCATGTCCGGGATCCAGGCCATGCCCCCGGTCCTCTCCGGCTACCGCGAGCGCGGCATCCTGCGCCGGATGTCCACCACTCCCGTACGGCCCGGGGCCCTGCTCGCCGCCCAGCTCGCGCTGCACGGCGCCGCCGCGCTCGTCTCCGCGCTGCTCGTGCTCACGGTCGGCCGCCTCGCCTTCGGCGTCGCCCTGCCGGGGAACCCCGCCGGGTACCTGCTCGCCCTGCTGCTCGCCGTCGCGAGCGGGCTCGCGCTCGGCGCGACCGTGTGCGCGGCCTCCCGCACGCAGAAGATCGCCACCGCCGTCGGCTCGGTCGTCTTCTTCCCCGCCATGTTCACCGCCGGGGTCTGGGTCCCGGTCCAGGCCATGCCGGATACCCTCCAGCGGATCGTCGGGCTCACCCCCTTCGGCGCCGCCTCCGAGGCTCTCGACACGGCCGCGTCGGGCGGCTGGCCCGGCTGGGCCGCGCTCGGGGTCATGACCCTGTGGACGGTCGTCCTGACCGGCGCGTCGGCGCGCTGGTTCCGCTGGCAGTGAGCGAGTGAGGGGGCGGAACCGATGCCGACCACCGTCGAGGAACGCCGGCGCCAGTTCTTCCGCTGGGGGCCGTACGGGCTGCTCGGCATCGCCACCGCGATCGCCGGGGCGGCCGCGGGGACGCTGATGGACCGCACGGAGACGCTGACCGCCGGCGCCCTGGTGGCCGTCGCCCTCCTCCTCCACCTGCTGTGGGACCGCCGCTGCGCGCGCTTCGCCGCGACCCACGGTCGAACGCCCGGACGTCCCGGCACCGGGGTCGTACGGGGGAAGCCGGAGCCCGTACGGGGGGAGCCGGGGCCTGCGCCCGGCGTCGCGGAAGAGACCGCCCCCGACCCCGACGCCGGCCCGGAAGACCCCGCCCCGGAAGCCCCCGCCCCCCTCCTCGTCCCCGGTGCGCCCGGCCCCGCCTCCACCGTGTACTTCGGCCTTCGTGCCGCCCTCGCCTTCGCCCTGACCTGGCTCAACCCCTTCTTCGCGGTCTACGCCTGCGTCGGCTACTTCGACGCCGTCCACCTGCTGCCCCGCCGGCTCGCCCGCGCCGGGCTCCTCCTCGTCGCCGTCACGATGGCCGGGTCCCAGTCCGGTGGTCTGCCGCCCGCCTCCCTCATGCAGTGGCTCGCCTTCGGCGGCCTGTTCGCCCTGAACGCCTGCCTCGTCGTCGGCCTCTCCCACCTCACCGAGAAGGACGCCGAGAAGGCCGCCGAGCGGGCCGCCACCATCGCGGAGCTCGGCCGCGCCAACCGGCGCCTCGAACAGGCCCTCGCCGAGAACGCCGCCCTCCACGCCCAACTCCTCCTCCAGGCGAGGGAGGCCGGGGTCGCCGACGAGCGGCGGCGGCTGGCCGCCGAGATCCACGACACCATCGCCCAGGGCCTCACCGGGGTCGTCACCCAGCTCCAGGCCGCCTCCGCCACCCCCGACCGGGACCGTGCCGAGGTCCACCTGAGGCGCGCCGCCGACCTCGCCCGGCACGGCCTCGGCGAGGCCCGCCGCTCCGTGCGGAACCTGAGCCCCGTCGCCCTGGAGCACGACGCCCTCCCCGGCGCCCTGCGCAAGACCGTCGAGGAGTGGGCCGAACGCACCGGCGTCGACACCCGGTTCACCGTCACCGGCACCGAGGCCCCGCTCCACGACGAGGTCGCCGCCACCCTGCTGCGGATCGCCCAGGAGGCCCTGTCCAACACCGCCCGGCACTCCGGGGCCGCCCGGGCCGGCGTCACCCTCTCCTACATGGGCGACGAGATCACCCTGGACGTACGGGACGACGGCCGCGGCTTCGACCCGCTCGCCCGGCCCGAACGGGACGGCTCCGGCGGCGGGTTCGGGCTCGACGGCATGCGGGCCCGCGCCGAGCGCCTCACCGGGACCGTCACCGTCGAGACCGCCCCCGGCGAGGGCACGGCGGTCTCCGCCCGCGTACCGTTGGCCACACCATGACCGACATCACCCTGCTGATCGTCGACGACCACCCCGTCGTACGGGACGGCCTGCGCGGCATGTTCGCCGCCCAGGGCTCCGGCTTCCGCGTCCTCGGCGAGGCCCCCGACGGCGTCCGGGGCGTCGAACTCGCCCTGGAACTCGACCCCGACGTGGTCCTCATGGACCTGCGGATGCCGGGCGGCGGCGGTGTCGACGCCATCGCCGCGCTCGCCCGGCACGGCGCCCGCGCCCGGGTCCTCGTGCTCACCACGTACGACACGGACACCGACACCCTCCCGGCGATCGAGGCCGGCGCCACCGGCTACCTCCTCAAGGACGCCCCGCGCGAGGAGCTGTTCGCGGCCGTGCGGGCCGCCGCCGGGGGCCGTACCGTCCTCTCCCCGGCCGTGGCCTCCCGGCTCGTCACCGCCGTCCGCACCCCCGCCGCCCCGCCCGCCGACACCACCCTCTCCGCGCGCGAGGCCGAGATCCTCGCCCTCGTCGCCCGGGGCACCGCCAACCGCGCCATCGCCGCCGAACTCTTCATCAGCGAGGCCACCGTCAAGACCCACCTCACCCACATCTACGCCAAGCTGGGCGCGAAGGACCGGGCGGCGGCCGTCGCCGCCGGGTACGAGCGGGGGATCCTGGGCCGCTCCTGAGCCCCGCGACCCCCTCGCGCGGCGGCGCGGCCGTGCGCCGGGCCGCGCCGACCGGGCCGTGGAAACCGGTGGTCGGCCGCCCGGGACCGGACCGTAGGATCCCTTCCCCGTACATCGATCATGGGGTGGGAAGAACGACATGGGACTCTCCGGGAGATTCCGTACGGCGGCCGTCACGCTGCCGCTGCTGCTCGCGGCCGTCGGCTGCCAGACGGCCGGCACGGGGGAGGAGCTGGCCGCGAAGGCGGCCCCGCCGACCGGGAAGCCGGTCTTCGAGGAGCGGCTCGACGACCAGCTGGCCGCCGCCTCGCGGGCCACCGCCGCGACCGGTTCCGCCCGCTTCACCGCCACCCTCGCCTACGGCTCGGCCGGCGGCACCGCCGTGGAGCGGGTCACCGGTGTCCTCGACTACGCGCGGGACACCGCCCGCGTGGAACGCTCCGTGGACGTGCCGCGCGGCTTCCCCGGGGCGGCGGCGGCCGACCTCGGCCGCGAGCCGGGGGACCGGGCCCGCCAGGTCTACGCCGTGGAGAGGAACGACGTCTCCTACCGGACCTCCCGGGGCACCTGGCTGCGCTACGCCGCCTCCGGCTCCATGGAGTTCGCCGACAGCGTCGGCACCTTCATGGAGTACGCGGGCGAGGCGGCCCCCTGGGGGCGCACCCTCGCCGAGGTCGTGCGCCACGCGAACCCCGAGCGGCAGCCCGTCCCCACTCCGGACGGCGGGCGCCGGTACGAGGTCGACGTCCACGTCCGGGGCGCGGCGGAGGCCCTGCCGCACTCCCTGGCGTACGCGTTCGTCGGCACGAAGGCGGCCGACGAGGTCCCGCTGACCGTGGTCCTCGACGAGGACGGGCGGCTGCTGCGGGCGGAGGCCGACTACGGGTCGGTGCTGGGCACCCTCCGCGGGCAGGGGATCCTCCGGGGGGTCACCTCGCTGCGCGCCGAGTACGTCCTGACCGGGCACGGCGGGCAGAAGGTCCCGCCGGTGCCCGCCGGGGAGCCCGTGGAGGACGCCGAGCGGGTCACCGTCACCCTGCCCGCCCTGAAGGCCGGCGCCTGCGCCTCCCACGACACCGGCCTGGGCCACCTGTCCCTGGTCCGCCCCGTGCCCTGCGGCAAGGACGCGGACCTGCGGGTCTTCGGCCAGGAGCGGATCGACGAGACCTTCGAGGGCCGGGACCCGTCGGGGGTCGGCGACCGGCTCGCGTCCGAGCGGTGCGAGAAGGCCCACCGGAAGGCGCCCGCCGCCTGGACCTCCGGCGGACGGCCCTCCGGCCGGTACTGGGTGTCGGGGAACGAGAGCCTCGCCTTCACCTACGACGGCCCCGAAGCCACCGTCACCGGCGACTTCACCTGCTACGTCAGGCTCCGCTGACCTCCGGCGCCCCCGCCCCCGGCCTCATCTCGACACCCGCAGCAGCACCACCGACCGGGCCCCCACCGTGAGCACCTCCCCGCCCCGGTGGACCGTGCCCGGCGGGCCGGACTGGTCCTCGCGGGCCGTGTCCACGACCAGTTCGTACGTCTCCGCCCACGGCGGGCCCGGGAGCCGGAAGTCCAGGGGGCGGTGGTCGGAGTGCAGGACGGCGAGGAAGCTGTCGTCGGTGATCCGCTCGCCCCGCGCGTCCCGGCCCGGGATGTCCCGGCCCGACAGGTAGAGGCCGAGCGTCCCCGTCCGCGCGTACCAGTCGCCCTCCGTCATCTCGGTCCCCCCGGCCGTGAACCAGGCCAGGTCCCGCAGCCCGTCCGCCCGCTGCGGCCGGCCGGAGAAGAAGGCCCGGCGGCGCAGCACCGGGTGCCGGTGGCGCAGCGCGAGGAGCCGCCGGGACAGGGCGAGCAGCTGGGCCCGGCCGGGGTCCTCCGGCAGCGACCAGTCGAGCCAGCCGATCTCGTTGTCCTGGCAGTACGCGTTGTTGTTGCCGCCCTGGGTGCGGCCCATCTCGTCGCCGGAGACCAGCATCGGAACCCCGGTCGACAGGAGCAGGGTGGTGAGCAGGTTGCGCTGCTGGCGCAGCCGCAGCGCCCCGGTCTCCGGGTCGTCGGTCTCGCCCTCCGCGCCGCAGTTCCAGGAGCGGTTGTCGTGGGTGCCGTCCCGGTTGCCCTCGCCGTTGGCCTCGTTGTGCTTCCGCTCGTACGTGACGAGGTCCCGCAGGGTGAAGCCGTCGTGGGCGGTGACGAAGTTGACCGAGGCGTACGGCCGGCGCCCGCCCCAGGCGTACAGGTCGCTGGAGCCGGACAGCCGGTAGCCGAGGTCCCGCACGTCCGGCAGCGCCCCGCGCCAGAAGTCCCGCACGGCGTCCCGGTAGCGGTCGTTCCACTCGGTCCACAGCGGCGGGAAGGCCCCCACCTGGTAACCGCCGTTGCCCACGTCCCAGGGCTCCGCGATCAGCTTCACCCGGCGCAGCACCGGGTCCTGGGCGATGACCGCGAGGAAGGGGGAGAGCATGTCGACGTCGTGGAAGGAGCGGGCGAGCGCCGCCGCCAGGTCGAAGCGGAAGCCGTCGACCCCCATCTCCGTCACCCAGTAGCGCAGGCTGTCGGTGATCAGCCGCAGCACCTGCGGCTGCACCACGTGCAGGGTGTTGCCGCAGCCCGTGTAGTCGGCGTACCGGCGGGCGTCGGACTGGAGCCGGTAGTAGCCCCGGTTGTCGATGCCCTTCAGGGAGAGGGTCGGGCCCAGCTCGCCCGCCTCCGCCGTGTGGTTGTAGACCACGTCGAGGATGACCTCGATCCCCGCCGCGTGCAGCGCCCGCACCATCTTCTTGAACTCGCCGACCTGCTGCCCGGCCGTCCCCGAGGAGGAGTAGCCGGCGTGCGGCGCGAAGTAGCCGACGGAGTTGTACCCCCAGTAGTTGCGCAGGCCCCGCCGCAGCAGGTGGTCCTCGTGCGCGAACTGGTGCACCGGCAGCAGCTCCACCGCCGTCACCCCCAGCCGTACGAGGTGGTCGACCGCGGCCGGGTGCGCGAGGCCCGCGTACGTGCCGCGCAGGTGCTCGGGGATGCCCGGGTGCAGCTTCGTGAAGCCCTTGACGTGCACCTCGTAGATGACCGAGTCCTGCCAGGGCGTCTTGGGCCTGCGGTCGTCGGACCAGTCGTCGTCGTCGTGGACGACGACCCCCTTGGGGACGTGCGGGGCGGAGTCCCGCTCGTCGCGGACGGTGTCGGCCACGTGCTGCTGCGGCCAGTCCCGCACGTGCCCGTACACCTCGGGCGGCAGGGAGAACTCGCCGTCGACGGCCCGCGCGTACGGGTCGAGGAGCAGCTTCGCCGGGTTCCACCGGGCGCCCGTCCACGGGTCCCAGCGGCCGTGCACCCGGTAGCCGTACCGCTGCCCCGGGCCGGTCCCGGGCACGAAGCCGTGCCAGATCTCGTGGGTCAGCTCGGTCAGCGCCAGCCGCGTCTCCGTCCCGTCCGGGTCGAAGAGGCACAGCTCGACGGCCTCCGCCCCGCCCGCCCACAGGGCGAAGTTGGTACCCGCGACCCCGCCGGGCCCGACCCGGCAGCGGGCGCCCAGGGGCGTCGGCGCCCCCGGCCACACGGGCGGCCCCGCCCGCTCCAGGGCACGCTGCTGTACCGCCTCCTGCTCGGCTGCGCTCGCCACCGTCCGGCCTCCCGCGGCTCCGTCGGGTCCGCACGCGGGGAGCGGTGGCGTCCCGGCCACCGCTCCCCGCGCGAGGTTCTCCCCCTGTTCTGCCCGCACGGCCGTGCTCCCAACATGGCCCGCACGCACGTTTCCCCTGGAGGGTGGCCGTCGTTGGGCCGGGCGTGAGATCTGTGTGGAAGAGGGCGGGGCGCGTCCTCGCGGTGGCGGGACTGCTGGCGGGCCTCGTGGGCTGCACCGGAGCGGACGGCGGCGGGGGCGTCGACCTCTCCCCGCCGGGCAGGGGACGGGCCCCCGGCGACGTCATCCGGGTCACCCCGGAGGACGGCAGCCGCGCGGTCCCGACCGGAGGGCCGGTCGAGGTGCGGGTGGACGGCGGACGGCTCGAACGGGTGAGCGTCGCCCGGGTGGAGGACGGCCGGCGGACCGAGGTCGCCGGGGAGGTCTCCGCCGACGGGCTGCGCTGGCGGCCGTCGGCCCCCGGCCGGCTCGCGCCCGCCGCCAAGTACAGCGTGGACGCCGTCGCGCTCGACGCGCACGGGCGCCGCTCGGCCCGCCACACCACCTTCAGCACCGTGGTGCCCGAGTCCCGCTTCATCGGCTACTTCGCGCCGGAGAACCGCTCCACGGTCGGCACCGGCATGATCGTCTCCTTCACCTTCAGCCGGCCCGTCGAGAACCGGGCCGCGGTCGAGCGCGCCGTCCGGATCACCTCGGACCCGCCGGTGGAGGTCTCCGGCCACTGGTTCGGCAAGGAGCGGCTCGACTTCCGCCCGGAGCGGTACTGGGCCGCCGGCACCCGGGTCACCGTCGACATCGGCCTGCGGGACGTCGAGGGGGCGCCCGGCGTGTACGGGATCCAGCGGAAGAGGGTCGGCTTCACCGTCGGCCGCTCCCAGGTCTCCGTCGTGGACGCCGCCGCGCACACCATGGAGGTCCGCAGGGACGGCGAGGTCCTGGCCACCCTGCCGGTCACCGCGGGAGCGCCGAAGACCACCACGTACAACGGGAAGATGGTCGTCACCGAGCTGTACGACGTGACCCGGATGAACGGCGCCACCGTCGGCTTCGGCGGCGAGTACGACATCAAGGACGTGCCGCACGCGATGCGGCTCACCGAGTCCGGGACCTTCCTGCACGGCAACTACTGGGCCCCGCCCGAGACCTTCGGCACCGCCAACGTCAGCCACGGCTGCGTGGGGCTCCGGGACGAGAAGGGCGGCAGCGAGCGCTCGCCCGCGGGCTGGTTCTTCGACCGGACCCTCGTCGGCGACGTGGTGGAGGTGGTCAACTCCCGCGACCGGAAGGTCGCCCCCGACAACGGGCTCGGCGGCTGGAACACGGACTGGAAGAGCTGGAAGGCCGGCTCCGCGCTCCGCTGAACCCCGTCGCTCCCGTCGCCCCCGCCACCCCCGCCGCTTCCGTCGTTCCCGCACGTCGATCGGGACGGAACGGTGACATGGGCGTGGATCTTTCGTGTCCTGCGGTGTGATTATCTAGCGCCGTGTGCGCGAGTGAATGCGCACGGGGGTGGGGCCGTGGCGTTGCCGGGCCGTGCGAGGGGAGACGACCACAGTGAACGGGCAGCCGATATCGGGGGCACCGGCGGGGACCACGGGGAGGGGCCGGCGACGCGGGGGCGTCCGGTTCCGGGCCCTGGCGGCGGGGGCGCTGCTCCTGGTGCTCACCGCCTGCGGCGGGGGCGGCGGGGACACCGCCGCCGGCGGCGCGAAGGGCCCGCAGGCCCAGGACGCCGGCCGACAGGACAACACGGCCTCCCAGGCCGTCGTGACGATCCTTCCGAAGGACGGCGCCGACTCGGTCGCCACCAGCGGCGCCCTCAAGGTGACCGCCCAGCAGGGCAAGCTGACCACGGTCACGGTCGCCGACTCCAAGGGCACCGCGGTCGAGGGCGAGATCGCGGCGGACGGCGCGAGCTGGCAGCCGACCGCGCACCTGGCCGGGGGCACCCAGTACAAGGTGCACGCCGTCGCGAAGGACGCCGACGGCCGCGAGTCGGCGAAGGACACCACCTTCACGACCCTGGTCCCGAAGAACACCTTCCTCGGCCACTACACGCCGGAGGACGGCTCGACCGTCGGCGTCGGCATGCCGGTCTCCATCAACTTCACCCGGGGCATCACCGATCCCGAGGCCGTCGAGAAGGCCATCAAGGTGACGGCCGAGCCGTCGGTCCCGATCGAGGGCCACTGGTTCGGCAACGACCGCCTCGACTTCCGCCCCGAGCAGTACTGGGCGGCCGGCACCAAGGTGACGGTCCACCTGAACCTGGACGGCGTCGAGGGCCGCCCCGGCGTCTACGGCAAGCAGAAGAAGACCGTCACCTTCACCATCGGCCGCCGCCAGGTCTCCACCGTCGACGCCGCCGCCAAGACGATGAAGGTCGAGCGCGACGGGAAGATCGTCAAGACGCTGCCGATCACCGCGGGCGCGCCGTCCACGACCACGTACAACGGTCAGATGGTCATCAGCGAGAAGTACAAGGTGACCCGGATGAACGGCGCCACCGTCGGCTTCGGCGGCGAGTACGACATCAAGGACGTGCCGCACGCGATGCGCCTGTCCACCTCGGGCACCTTCGTGCACGGCAACTACTGGGCCCCGAAGAGCACCTTCGGCTCGCAGAACGTCAGCCACGGCTGCGTCGGCCTCTCGGACACCCGGGGCGCGGGGGACGGCTCGACGCCGGCCGCCTGGTTCTACGACAGCTCGATCATCGGTGACGTGGTCGTCGTGAAGAACTCCAAGGACAAGCAGATCAAGCCGGAGAACGGCCTCAACGGCTGGAACATGCCGTGGTCGGAGTGGACCGCCTAGGCGGTCCGGCGCTTCTCGGCGGGGCCCGGTGCTGTGAGCAACAGCACCGGGCCCGTCGTCGTCGACGACCCCTAACCTTCTCCCATGACTGTGAACCTCGAAGTCGCCGAAGGCGTCGGCACGATCCGCCTCGACCGCCCCCCGATGAACGCCCTGGACGTCGCCACGCAGGACCGGCTGCGCGAGCTCGCCCAGGAGGCGACCGACCGCGACGACGTGCGGGCCGTGGTCCTGTACGGCGGCGAGAAGGTGTTCGCGGCCGGCGCGGACATCAAGGAGATGCAGGTCATGGACCACGTGGCCATGGTCAAGCGCTCGCGCGCCCTCCAGGACGCCTTCACCGCCGTCGCCCGCGTCCCCAAGCCGGTCGTCGCCGCGATCACCGGCTACGCGCTCGGCGGCGGCTGCGAGCTGGCGCTCTGCGCCGACTACCGGATCGCCGCCGACAACGCCAAACTCGGCCAGCCCGAGATCCTGCTCGGCCTGATCCCGGGCGCGGGGGGCACCCAGCGCCTCTCCCGCCTCGTCGGCCCTTCCCGGGCCAAGGACCTCATCTTCACCGGCCGGATGGTGAAGGCGGACGAGGCCCTCTCCCTCGGCCTGGTCGACCGGGTCGTCCCGGCCGCCGAGGTGTACGAGCAGGCGCACGCGTGGGCCGCGAAGCTGGCGCAGGGCCCGGCCGTCGCCCTGCGGGCCGCGAAGGAGGCGATCGACCAGGGCCTGGAGACCGACATCGACACCGGTCTGGCCGTCGAGCGCACCTGGTTCGCCGCCCTGTTCGCCACCGAGGACCGGGAGCGCGGGATGCGCAGCTTCGTCGAGGAGGGCCCGGGGAAGGCGAAATTCGGCTGACCTGACCGAAAGCGACCCGAAGACGGGTCCGCGGGGGCCCGCCGGGGGGTCGATTCCGGCGGAACGGCCCCCGCGGGCCGCTCCGTGCGGCCATGATGGGGGGCATGGCGGGCCTGGAGGGTAGGGAACGACCACGGCAGCGCGCGAGCGCCGCCGCGGAGCGGTGGTCACTGACCGCGGAGGACCAACAGGCCGCTGAAGCAGTGGAGTTGTACGGAAATCCGGCGGAGGGCGACGTCCGGTTGCCGTCCCGGCCCGAGTCCGCGTGGGTGGCCCGCAGACTCACGCAGCACGTGCTGATGCGCCAGTGGGCGCTGGGGCCGCAGCTCACCGAGCACGCGGTCCTCCTGGTCTCGGAGCTGGTGGGCAACGCCGTCCGGCACACCGGCGCCCGGGTCTTCGCGCTCCGCTTGCAGAAGGGCCGGGGCCGGATCAGGGTCGAGGTGCGCGACCCCTCGCGCGGGCTGCCCTGTCTGATGCCGGTGCACGAGCTGGACACGAGCGGCCGGGGGCTCTTCCTCGTCGACAAGCTGGCGGACCGCTGGGGCGTGGACCTGGCGCCGCGCGGCAAGACGACCTGGTTCGAGATGCGGGTCGCGGACCGCCCGTGACCTCCGCCCCGCGGCGGCCCGGCCCCGGACGCACGGAAGCCCCCGTGCGCCGTGGTGGGGCGAGCTGGGGGCTTTCGTGTGATGCGCCGTGGACGGGGGGGTGTATCCACGGCCGCCTTGTCGACCTGGCCCGGGTCAATGGGGGTCGTGTCAACGACTATGTCAGACAAGTGCCCGCATCACCAAAAGTCCCTAGCGGGGCAAAAACGGGCAAACGTGAACACTTTAACTGTGAATCGTTGGTGACATGTGGCACCTGCCTTGTAAACAGTGAATGACTATGCGGTTCATGGCGTGTTTCCCGGGGTCGTCCGCATGTTGGACGACCGACATCGGTGGACGAAAACCCCCGGACCACCCCAACCGGTGCCGAGGGGCCCGGCGACCCCTTCCGCCGGGACCACCCGCGGCGGGCGGGGGCGGGACGGCTAATCTGACCCCCGTCAGACAAGCACCATGAAGGGGCGGAAACAGTGGCGGACATCGAGTCGGCACGCACGGCATTCAACCGGTACGACGTGGACGGGGACGGCTTCATCACCGCCGCGGAGTACAAGAGCGTGATGGCGCAGCTGGGCGACTTCAACGTCACCGAGACGGTCGCCGAGGCGCTCATCAAGCAGCGCGACGACAACGGCGACGGCCGGCTGTCGTGGGACGAGTTCTGGTCGCACCTCAGCAAGGCCTGACCCGCCCGCCCGGACGGGCCGCGCGACCCCCGGTCGCCGCCCGTCCGGGCCCCGGCCCGCCGGACCGGCCCCCGGGGCGTGTCCGGCGGATCAGGGCCGGACGCGTCCTAGCACTCGATGATGTTCACCGCGAGGCCGCCCCGGGCCGTCTCCTTGTACTTCACGCTCATGTCGGCGCCCGTCTCCTTCATGGTCTTGATGACCTTGTCCAGGGAGACCAGGTGGCTGCCGTCGCCGCGCATCGACATCTTCGCCGCCGTGACGGCCTTGACCGCCGCCATGCCGTTGCGTTCGATGCACGGGATCTGGACCAGGCCGCCGACCGGGTCGCAGGTCAGGCCCAGGTTGTGCTCCATGCCGATCTCGGCCGCGTTCTCCACCTGCTCCGGGGAGCCGCCCAGGACCTCGGCCAGGGCGCCCGCCGCCATCGAGCAGGCCGAGCCGACCTCGCCCTGGCAGCCGACCTCGGCGCCGGAGATCGAGGCGTTCTCCTTGAACAGCATGCCCACCGCGCCGGCCGCGAGGAGGAAGCGGACCACGCCGTCCTCGTCCGCGCCCGGGACGAAGTTCATGTAGTAGTGCAGCACGGCGGGGATGATGCCGGCCGCGCCGTTCGTCGGGGCGGTGACCACCCGCCCGCCCGCCGCGTTCTCCTCGTTCACCGCCATCGCGTACAGGGTGATCCACTCCATGGCGTGCGCCGCCGGGTCGCCCTCGGAACGCAGCTTGCGGGCGGAGTTCGCCGCGCGCCGGCGCACCTTCAGGCCGCCGGGCAGGATGCCCTCGCGGGACATGCCGCGCGAGACGCAGGACTGCATGACCCGCCAGATCTCCAGCAGGCCCGCGCGGATCTCCTCCTCGGTGCGCCAGGCCTTCTCGTTCTCCAGCATCATCGCGGAGATCGACAGACCGCTCTCCTTCGCCAGGCGGAGCAGCTCGTCGCCGGTGCGGAAGGGGTACTTCAGGACCGTGTCGTCCGGCACGATCGGGTTCTCGCCGGCCACCGCGTCCTCGTCGACGACGAAGCCGCCGCCCACCGAGTAGTACGTCTTCTCCAGGACGAGTGCGCCCTCCGCGTCGTACGCGAAGACCGTCATGCCGTTGGCGTGGTACGGGAGCGCCTTGCGCCGGTGCAGGACCAGGTCGGCGTCGAAGTCGAAGGGGATCTCGTGGGCGCCGAGCAGGCTGATCCGGCCGCTCGCCCTGATCCGCTCGAACTCCTCGTCCGCGTGCTCGACGTCCACCGTGCGGGGCGAGTTCCCCTCCAGGCCGAGCAGGACGGCCTTGGGGGTGCCGTGGCCGTGGCCGGTGGCGCCCAGCGAGCCGTACAGCTCCGCCCGCACCTTCGCCGTGTGGGCCAGCAGGCCCTCGTTCTTCAGCCGGCGGGCGAACATCCGGGCCGCGCGCATGGGGCCCACCGTGTGGGAGCTCGACGGGCCGATGCCGATCGAGAACAGGTCGAAGACCGAGATGGCCACGGGAGGACTCCTTGTGGGGCTGGACGTCGTTGTCTGCCGGGGTGGTGCAGAGAAGGCGTGGGGGCGGGGGACATGGGTCGGGGCACCGCGCCCGTTGTTCCAGTGTGCGCGGTGCCCCGGATGTCCGTACGAACAAAAGCGTACGAAATTACTTCGGTATCACTTCAGGCCGGGGTACAGCGGGTGCTTGTCCGCCAGGGCGGTCACCCGGGCCTTGAGGGCCTCGGCCTTCTCGGCGTCGAAGCCCGGCTTCAGGGTCTCGGCGATGACGTCCGCGACCTCGCGGAAGTCCTCGGCCCCGAAACCGCGGGTCGCGAGCGCCGGCGTGCCGATGCGCAGGCCCGAGGTGACCATCGGGGGACGCGGGTCGTTCGGGACCGCGTTCCGGTTGACCGTGATGCCGACCTCGTGGAGCCGGTCCTCGGCCTGCTGGCCGTCCAGCTCCGAGTCGCGCAGGTCGACCAGGAGCAGGTGCACGTCCGTGCCGCCGGACAGGACCGAGACGCCGTGGGCCTTCACGTCGTCCTGGACCAGGCGCTCGGCGATGATCCGGGCGCCGTCCAGGGTGCGCTGCTGGCGCTCCTTGAACTCCTCCGAGGCCGCGACCTTGAAGGAGACGGCCTTGGCCGCGATCACGTGCTCAAGGGGGCCGCCCTGGAAGCCCGGGAAGACGGAGGAGTTCAGCTTCTTCGCGAACTCCTTCTTCGCCAGGATGATGCCGCCGCGCGGGCCGCCGAGCGTCTTGTGCGTGGTGGAGGTCACCACGTCCGCGTGCTCGACCGGGTTCGGGTGCAGACCGGCGGCGACCAGGCCGGCGAAGTGGGCCATGTCGACCCACAGGTAGGCGCCGACCTCGTCCGCGATCCGGCGGAACTCGGCGAAGTCGAGCTGGCGCGGGTACGCCGACCAGCCCGCGATGATCACCTTCGGGCGGTGCTCCTTGGCCAGGCTCTCGACCTCGGCCATGTCGACCAGGCCGGCCTCGTCCACGTGGTACGCGACCACGTCGAACTGCTTGCCGGAGAAGTTCAGGCGCATGCCGTGGGTGAGGTGGCCGCCGTGGGCCAGGTCCAGGCCCAGGATCGTGTCGCCCGGCTGGGCGATCGCGAAGAGGGCGGCCTGGTTCGCGGAGGCGCCGGAGTGCGGCTGGACGTTGGCGTACTCGGCGCCGAACAGGTCCTTGATCCGGTCGATGGCGATCTGCTCGGCCACGTCGACGTGCTCGCAGCCGCCGTAGTAGCGGCGGCCCGGGTAGCCCTCGGCGTACTTGTTGGTGAGGACGGAGCCCTGCGCCTCCATGACCGCGACCGGAGCGAAGTTCTCCGAGGCGATCATCTCGAGGGTGGACTGCTGGCGGCGGAGCTCGGCGTCGACGGCGGCGGCGACGTCGGGGTCCAGCTCGTGGAGGGGAGTGTTCAGAAGCGACATGAATCGATCCCTAAGGGGTTTCGGGCCCGGTCTCAGTTCCCGGCGGAGAACGCGGCGTACTCGTCGGCGGTGAGCAGGTCGTCCGGTTCACCCGCGACGCGCACCTTGAACAGCCAGCCACCCTCGAACGGAGCCGTGTTCACCAGGGACGGGTCGTCCACCACGTCCTGGTTGGCGGCGACGACCTCGCCCGAGACGGGGGAGTACAGGTCGCTCACGGACTTCGTCGACTCCAGCTCGCCGCAGGTCTCGCCCGCGGTGACGGTGTCGCCGACCTCGGGGAGCTGGGCGTAGACGACGTCACCGAGCGCGTTGGCCGCGAACTCCGTGATGCCGACGGTCGCGACGCCGTCCTCGGCGTCCGACAGCCACTCGTGCTCCTTGGTGTACCGCAGCTGCTGGGGGTTGCTCATGACCTGATTCTCCTGGATCGGGGGAGTGCTGATGAACGTCGGTCTTGCGGGGTGAGACGCGCGGTGGGACGACTTCGTCACTTCTGGCGCTTGTAGAACGGCAGCGCCACGACCTCGTACGGCTCGTGGGTGCCCCGGATGTCCACACCTACACCCTGGGTGCCGGGCTCCGCGTGCGCCGCGTCCACGTAGGCCATCGCGATCGGCTTTCCGAGCGTCGGGGACGGGGCCCCGGAGGTGACCTCGCCGACGACCTCGCCGTCCTTGACGACGGAGAACCCGGCGCGCGGGACCCGGCGGCCCTCGGCGACCAGGCCGACCAGCCTGCGCGGCGGGGCGGTCTCGGCGCGCTCGGCGGCCTTCTCCAGGGCCTCGCGGCCGACGAAGCGGCCCTCGTTCGTCGTCTTCTCGAACTTCACGACCCGGCCGAGACCGGCGTCGAAGGGCGTCAGGGAGGTGGTCAGCTCGTGGCCGTACAGCGGCATGCCCGCCTCCAGGCGGAGCGTGTCGCGGCAGGACAGGCCGCAGGGGATCAGGCCGACGCCCTCGCCCGCCCCGGTGAGCGCCCTCCACACGCCCTCGGCGTGCTCCGGCTTCAGGAAGAGCTCGAAGCCGTCCTCGCCGGTGTAGCCGGTGCGGGCGATCAGCGCGGGCACGCCCGCGACCGTGCCCGGCAGGCCGGCGTAGTACTTCAGGCCGTCCAGGTCGGCGTCGGTGACCGACTTCAGGATGCCGGGGGACTCCGGGCCCTGGACCGCGATCAGGGCGTACGCGTCGCGGTCGTCGCGGACCTCGGCGTCGAAGCCGGCCGCGCGCTCGGTGAGGGCGTCCAGGACGGTCTGGGCGTTGGAGGCGTTGGCCACCACCATGTATTCGGTCTCGCCCAGGCGGTAGACGATCAGGTCGTCCAGGATGCCGCCGTCCTCGCGACAGATCATCGTGTACCGGGCGCGGCCCGTGCCCACCGTGGAGATGTTGCCGACCAGGGCGAAGTCGAGCAGCTCGACGGCCTGCGGTCCGGTGACGGTGATCTCGCCCATGTGGGAGAGGTCGAAGAGGCCGGCCCGGGTGCGGACCGCGGTGTGCTCGTCGCGCTCGCTGCCGTACCGCAGCGGCATGTCCCAGCCGGCGAAGTCGGTCATGGTCGCGCCCAGGGAGCGATGCAGCGCATCGAGGGCGGTGAGGCGGGGGGCAGAGGTCATGGGGTGGCTCCCGGGTCCCAAGGGCGTTCGGTGACGAAGACATGACGGGCGAGGACGTCCTCCCCATCTGTCATGGAACCTGAGAGGTTCACCGGGGGCATCTCGTCACCGAGATCCCGGCTTGCACCTTGGGTGGGGACACCGGGGTGTCCCGCTTTTCAGATCTGCCTCATCCACGCGGTACGGGGCCTGAGAGATTCAAGGGAGGGTCTTGCTCCTTCGGCGCCCGGACGCACCGGGTGGTCACCCACTCCGTGGTCCGGAACTCTCCCGCGCGGATTCGAACGGCCGGTATGCGGTTGTACAGGCGACCGTGGGCGCCTGGCGCGCACATCATTGCACGCGGTGTCGGCACGGCAAATCGCTTGTGCCCCATTACCGTTTCTTTACACTTCTTGGGAAGGGTCTCCTGAGGCCCGGCAGGGGGAGAGGCGATGACGTTCCAGCACACCGGCGCGTATCCGGCGAGTACGGGCATACCGTCTCCACGGGCCCGCGCCCGGACCCGGGGCCGGGTCCGGGCGCTGCGGGACCTGCGCGAGCGCGGCGGCCGGGGCCCCCGCGCCCTCGTGTACGCGGCCGGGGACCTCGTGGTCGTCTCCGGGCTGCCCGGCAGCGGCAAGTCCACCCTGATGAGGCGGACCGCCGGGGGCCGGGGCATCGACTCCCAGGACGCCCGGGAGCGCTGGGAGGCCCGGATGCCCCGCCTCCTGCCGTACGCCCTCTACCGCCCCCTGGTCCGGATCGCGCACTACGCCGGGCTGCGCCGCGCCCTGCGCTCCGGCGCGAGCGTGGTCGTGCACGACTGCGGCACCCAGTCCTGGGTGCGCGGCTGGCTCGCCCGCGAGGCCCGCCGCCGGGGGAGCGACCTGCACCTGGTCCTCCTCGACGTCACCCCGGACACCGCCAGGGCCGGACAGCACGCCCGGGGCCGGGGCGTCTCCGCGTACGCCTTCGCCCGGCACCGGCGCGCGGTCGGCCGGCTGCTGCGGGCCGCGGAGACCGGCCGGCTCCCGCACGGCTGCGCCTCGGCGACCCTGCTCGACCGGGACGCCGCCGACACCCTCCGGACGATCGCCTTCGGGGAGGCGGTCTGACCCCCCGCATGGCGCGTCCGGAGCGCCCGTACCCTTCTCTTCCGGCCACGGCCGCTCCGGGGCGGCGTTAGGGTGCTGCCGGGCGGCCGGGTACGGCAGGCCGGGCGGAGAAGGGGAACGGGACCGTGGACGTGACGTGGCCGGGCAACGAGCTCGAAGAGGTCCTTGCCGCCTCGCTCGGCAATCCCGGGGCGGGCGGCCGCCTCGTCGAGGTGCTGGGCCGCAGCCCGGTCTGGATCCCGCTGCCCAACGGCGGCGGACCCGACAGCACCGACCTGGACCTCGCCACCATGGAGATCGACGGCGCGGCCTACGTCCCCGTCTTCAGCTCCGAGCAGCAGTTCCGCGCCTGCGCGGGCGGCCACATGTCCTTCGCCGTCGCCCCCGCGCGCGACTTCGCCCGCGGCCTGCCCCCGCAGCTCGGCATCGCCGTGAACCCCGGCGGCACCGTCGGCGTCCCGCTGCCCCCGCCCGCCGTCGCCGAGCTCTGCCGCGTCGGCCGGACCCCGCTCGACGGCCCCGCGTCCGGCGGCCGCGTCCGGCTCTTCGAGCCCGACTGGCAGGACGACCCCGTCGACTTCCTCGCCGCGGCCTCCGCCGAGTTCGAGGCCACCGGCGTCGTCACCAGCGCCCGCCGGGCCCTCGCCAGCGTCGAGGGCACCGAGCCGGCCCTCTTCATCGGCGTCCGGCTCTCCCGCTGGGAGGGCCCCGACCGCACCGCGCCCCTGGACGCCCTCGGCCGGGCCCTCGGCCGCGTCGAGGTCGCCTGGCCGGTCAACCTGATCCTGCTCGACATGGCGCAGGACCCGGTGGGCGACTGGATGGTGGAGCGGGTCCGCCCCTTCTACCGGCGCGCCGCCGTGTGAGCGGCACCCTGTTCGGGGCCCGCCCGGCGGGCCGGGCCCTAAGCTGAACCGACTCGACGGCCGCACCTGACCCGGCGGCCGCACAGACGTGGTGGACGGAAGAGGGGCGGGACCCAGGGTGAGTGCGTCAGGCACCGCTGCGGCCGGTCAGGTCGAGCACATGCTGCGCCAGGTGGCGCCCGGACGCTACGACGCGTACGAGCGGCTGCTGCACGCCCTCGCCGACGGCGAGCTCCGGATGCTGCTCTGGCAGGGCTCGCCCGGCTCGCCCGACGCCCAGTACGGGAACATGGAGGTCGAGGGCTTCGGCTACGCGCCCTGCGTCACCTCCGACCAGGAGCTCGCCGCCTCCGGCTGGAACCGCGGCCACGAGCGGGTCACCGGCCGCGAGATCGCCCGCGCCCTCTACCCCGACCGCTGGGGCGTCTGGCTGAATCCGCACGCCCCCGGCGGCGGCGTCGGCATCCCCTGGGCCGATCTGCGCCGGATCGCCACCGGTCTCGACCGGATGCCCGCCGGACCGCTGCGCGTCACCGAGCCTGCCCTGGAGATCCCGCAGTTCTACGCCCTGATCACGCAGAACGCGCACCGCACCCCGGCCGTCCGGGCGCTGCGCCGCGGCTGGGTGCAGCCCGCGCTCGGCTCCCCGTACCTGGTCATCGGGCTCGACCTGTACGACACCTCCCCGGCGGCCGTCGACGCGGTCCGGTCGATGATGCGCCAGTCCATCGGCTCCGTCCCCGACGGGCTGCCCGTCTCGACGGTCGCCCTCTCCGACGCGTACGACCCGGTGGCGCTCTGGCTGCGGGCGAACGCGCGCCCCTTCTACGACCGCGAGGCGCACGCCGCCCCGCCTGCCCCGGGATACGGCTATCCGCCCCGAGCGTGACCGGAAGACCGGGATGGCCGATCTGTCCGGTCGTGACACCTCCCGTTAACTCGCCCGCACGCCAGGGGCGTTCGCCCAGGCCACGCACTTGTCCCGGAACTGCCCGGTTTGGCAAGTGTCCGGGTCTCGACTAGGTATCACCGTTATCCGGACTGTTCTCCAGCTCGTTGCCCGTGGGTAGTGTTCGGCCGGTCAAGACCTCTCCACACGGCTGATCCTGGGGTGGCCCCATGCGAATATTCAATTCCCGTACCGTTCGGGCGATCACGGTGGTGGCTGCCGCCGCGCTCGTCGCGACGGGCTGCTCCAGCGAGCGCGGAAAGGACGGCGCGAAGGGCGGTGCGAAGGACACCTTCGTGTTCGCCGGCGCCGGTGACCCCGGTTCCCTGGACCCCGCCCTCGCGAGCGACGGCGAGACCTTCCGGGTGACCCGGCAGGCCTTCGAAGCACTCCTGGAGCACGAGTCGGGAGGCAGCAAGCTCGTCGGCGGCCTCGCCGAGACGTGGTCCGCCAACCCCGCCGGCACGGTGTGGACGTTCAACCTGCGCAAGAACGTGAAGTTCCACGACGGCGAGGCGTTCAACGCCGCCGCCGTCTGCGCGAACTACGACCACTGGTTCAACTGGAAGGGCACCTACCAGTCCAGCTCGGTCTCGTACTACTGGCAGTCCATCATGGGCGGCTTCGCGAAGAACGAGGACGCCGAGGCGCCGAAGCCCAACTACAAGTCCTGCACGGCGAAGGACGAGAACACCGCGGTCATCGAGGTCAACGAGCCCTCCGCGCAGCTCCCCGGCGGCTTCTCCCTCCAGGCCCTCGCGATCCACTCGCCGAAGGCGCTCAAGGAGTACGAGAAGCAGGACGCCTCCGCCAAGGGCGACGCCATCACGTACCCCAAGTACAGCCAGGAGGCCGGCACGGTCGCCGGCACCGGTCCGTACAGGATCACGAAGTGGAACAAGGGCAACAAGGAAGTCACCCTGGAGCGCTTCGACGACTACTGGGGCGACAAGGCCAAGGTGAAGAACCTGGTCTTCCGCACGATCGACACCGAGGAGGGCCGCCGCCAGGCGCTCCAGGCCGGTGACATCGACGGCTACGACCTGGTGTCGCCCGCGGACGTGAAGACCCTGGAGAAGGAGGGGTACAACGTCCCGACGCGCGACGTCTTCAACCTCTTCTACGTCGGCATGAGCCAGGAGAAGAACGCGGCGCTGAAGAAGCCCGCGGTCCGCCAGGCCATCGCCCACGCCATCGACCGCGAGAACCTCGTGAAGACCCAGCTGCCCGAGGGCGGCAAGGTGGCCACGCAGTTCATGCCCGACACCATCGCGGGCTACTCGGACAAGGTGAAGGCGTACGCGTTCGACACCAACAAGTCCAAGGAGCTCCTGAAGAGCGCCGGCGAGTCCGCCCTCAAGGTCGAGTTCTGCTACCCGACCGAGGTCACCCGCCCGTACATGCCCGCTCCGCAGGACATGTTCGAGCTGATGAAGGCCGACCTGGAGAAGGCCGGCGTCACCGTCACCCCGAAGCCGATGAAGTGGGCCCCGGACTACCTGGACGCCACCGAGGCCGGCTCGTGCGACCTGCACATGCTCGGCTGGACCGGTGACTTCAACGACGGCTTCAACTTCATCGGCACCTGGTTCGCCGGGTACGACAAGCAGTGGGGCTTCAAGGAGCCGAAGGTCTTCGACGCCGTGAACGGCGCCTCCAAGATCGCCGACCCGGTCAAGCGCGTCGAGGCCTACAAGGCGGCCAACGAGGCGATCATGGAGTACCTGCCGGGCCTCCCGATCTCCTCCTCGCCCCCGGCCATCGCGTTCGGCAAGAACGTCAACCCGCCGAAGGTCTCCCCGCTGACGCAGGAGAACTTCGCCGAGGTCTCCTTCAAGTAATCGCCACCCGAGCGGGATTCGCCCGGCCACGTCGGACGTGGCCGGGCGGATCCCGCTTCTCACGCACACGCAAGAAAGGGGCACGCGGGGTGCTGCGACTCGTCGTACGAAGACTGCTACAGCTCATACCCACCCTGCTCGGCCTGTCGGTTCTGCTCTTCCTCTGGCTGAACCGGCTGCCCGGCGGACCCGCCTCAGCGATCCTGGGCGAGCGGGCGACCGAAGCCGAAGTGGCACGCATCAACCGGGCGCTGGGACTCGACCAGCCCGTCTGGGTGCAGTACGGCCGCTTCCTCAAGCGGATCCTGGACCTGGACCTCGGCACCTCCACCCAGACCGGACAGCCGGTGTGGGACGAGTTCGCGCTGCGCTTCCCGGCCACCGTGGAACTCGGCGTCGCCGCCATCCTCATCGCCGTCGTCGCCGGCATCCCGCTCGGCTACCTCGCGGCCAAGCGCCGCGGCGGCTGGCTCGACGTCGCCTCGGTCTCCGGATCGCTCGTCGGCATCTGCATCCCGGTGTTCTTCCTCGCCATGATCCTCAGGGGCCTCCTCGCCGTCGAACTGGGCGTCTTCCCGAGCTACGGCCGGCTCTCCACCGGCCTCGACGCGACCAGCGTCACCGGGTTCGCCGTCCTCGACGGTCTCCTCACCGGGGAGCTCGACGCGTCCTGGGACGCGATCATGCACCTGGTCCTGCCGGCCGTCACCCTCGCCTCCATCCCGCTCGCCGTCATCGTCCGGATGACCCGCGCCAGCGTGCTCGAAGTGCTCGGCGAGGACTACATCCGCACCGCCGAGTCCAAGGGCCTGGGGAAGAACGTCGTCCGCGTCCGCCACGTGCTGCGCAACGCGCTCCTCCCGGTGATCACCGCGATCGGCCTGCTCACCGGCAGCCTCCTCTCCGGGGCGGTCCTCACCGAGTCGGTCTTCTCCTTCGGCGGCATCGGCTCCTTCATCCGCACCTCCATCGACGCCCGCGACTACCCGGTGCTCGTCGGCTTCATCATGTTCATCGCGATGGTGTACGTCCTCATCAACCTGCTGGTCGACCTGGCGTACAGCCTCATTGACCCGAGAGTGCGGGTGCACTGACCGTGAGCACCAAGACAGAGAAGATCGACCGCCTCGCGGCGCTCACCCAGCGGAACGAGGCCACCGTCGGCGCCAGCCTGTGGCGCGAGGCCTTCCGGCGCCTGCGGGCGAACAAGATGGCCGTCATCGGCGCCGTCGTCATCGCGCTGTTCGCCCTGATCGCCGTCGTCGGCCCCTGGTTCGCGCCCTACTCGCCGACCGCGCAGACCTGGCGCGGCGAAGTCTTCGCCAACCAGGGCAAGTTCGTCGGCATGCGGGGCGAGAACTGGTTCGGCCTCGACCACCTGGGCCGCGACCTGTTCTCCCGGATGCTCGTCGGCGCCCGGCAGACCCTCCTCGTCGGCGTGGTCTCGATGCTCATCGGCCTGGTCGTCGGCGCGCTGGTCGGCATGCTCTCCGGCGCCGCCGCGACCCTCGGCGGCAAGCCGGGCCAGCGGATCGACACCGTCGTGATGCGCTTCATCGACATCATGCTGTCCCTGCCGTCGCTGCTCCTCGCGGTCTCGATCGCCGCGGTCATGGGCCAGTCCCTGACCACGGTGATGATCGCCGTCGGCGTCGTCCAGATCCCGATCTTCGCCCGCCTGCTGCGCGGTTCGATGCTCGCCCAGGGCGGCGCGGACTACGTGCTCGCCGCGAAGGCCCTCGGCGTGCGGAAGAAGCGGATCGTCGTCACGCAGATCCTGCCGAACTCGCTGAGCCCCGTCATCGTGCAGGCGACGCTCAGCCTCGCCACCGCCATCATCGAGGCCGCGGCCCTCTCCTACCTGGGCCTCGGCAACCCCGACCCGGCGATCCCGGAGTGGGGCGTCATGCTCTCCCAGGCGCAGCGGTTCTTCGACAACGAGCCGATGATGGCCGTCTACCCGGCGGTCGGGATCATCATCACCGCCCTCGGCTTCACCCTCCTCGGCGAGGCCATGCGCGAAGCCCTCGACCCGAAGCTGCGAGGCTGAAGTCCCATGGCACTTCTTTCGGTTGAAGAACTCACCGTCACCTTCGGCGGCCGGGGCCGCACGCCGTCCACCGCGGTGGACGGGGTCTCCTTCGACGTCGACCAGGGGCAGGTCGTGGGCCTGGTCGGCGAGTCCGGCTGCGGCAAGTCGGTGACCTCGCTGGCCCTGATGGGCCTGCTGCCGCGCAAGGGCGTCACCGTGGGCGGGCGCGCCGTCTTCGACGGCACCGACCTGCTGGGCCTGAGCGAGAAGGCGATCCGCGACATGCGCGGCAGCCGGCTCGCGATGATCTTCCAGGACCCGCTCTCCTCGCTGAACCCGGTCGTCCCCATCGGCGTCCAGGTCACCGAGATCCTCCGGCGCCACCGGGGCATGAAGGGCGAGGCCGCCCGCAAGGAGGCCGCCCACCTGCTCGACCGGGTCGGCATCCCCGACCCGGCGCGGCGCCTGAAGGAGTACCCGCACCAGCTCTCGGGCGGCATGCGCCAGCGCGCGCTCATCGCGATGGCCGTGGCGTGCGCGCCCCGGCTGCTCATCGCCGACGAGCCGACCACCGCGCTCGACGTGACCATCCAGGCCCAGATCCTGGAACTGCTCAAGGAGCTCGTCGACCAGGAGGGCACCGCCCTGCTGATGATCACCCACGACCTGGGTGTCGTCGCCGGCCTCTGCGACCAGGTCAACGTGCTGTACGCGGGCCGGGCGGTGGAGTCCGCGGCCCGCCGCGAACTGTTCGCGCACCCGACCCACCCGTACGCGCACGGCCTGCTCGGCTCCATCCCGCGCCTGGACGCCCCGCGCGGCGAGCCGCTGCGGCCCATCCGCGGATCCATCAACGACAAGATCGCCTGGGCCGACGGCTGTGCCTTCGCGCCCCGCTGCGACTCCTACACGATGGAGTGCCTGACCGGCACGCCCGAACTGACGGAACCGCGCGCGAAGGACCACCGGGTCCGCTGCGTGAACCCCGTCCTCCCCGCCCAGGCCGAGTCGGAGGTGCCGGCATGAGCCTGCTCGAACTCAACGACGTGAAGGTCCACTTCCCCGTCCGGAAGGGCGTCCTCTTCAACCGCACGGTCGGCCACGTCTACGCCGTCGACGGCATCTCGCTCAACGTCGAGGCCGGCCAGACGTACGGCCTCGTGGGCGAGTCCGGCTGCGGCAAGACGACGCTCGGCCGGGCCGTGCTGCGCCTCGTCGACGTCACCGACGGCGAGATCGTCCTCGACGGCACGGACCTGGCCAAGCTGCCCGACGAGGAGATGCGCCGGTTCCGCCGCCGCCTCCAGATGGTCTTCCAGGACCCGCTGGGCAGCCTCAACCCGCGCCAGAACATCGAGTCGATCCTCAGCGAGGGCATGGCCGCGCACGGCATCGGCGCGAACCAGGACGAGCGCCGGGAGCGGATCAAGGAGATCCTCGCCCGCGTCGGCCTCCCCGCCAACGCCCTCTCGCGCTACCCGCACGAGTTCTCCGGCGGACAGCGCCAGCGCATCGGCATCGCGCGGGCGCTCGTGCTCGAACCCGACGTGATCATCTGCGACGAGCCGGTCTCGGCGCTCGACGTGTCGATCCAGGCGCAGGTGATCAACCTCCTGGAGGAGCTCCAGGAGCAGCTCGGCCTGACCTACCTGGTCATCGCGCACGACCTCGCCGTCGTCCGGCACATCTCGGACGTCATCGGGGTCATGTACCTGGGCGCGCTGGTCGAGGAGGCCCCGAGCGACGCGCTGTACGCGGCGCCGAAGCACCCGTACACCAAGGCGCTCATGTCGGCGGTGCCGGTGCCGGACCCGGAGGTCGAGGACCGCCGCGAGCGCATCCTGCTCCGCGGGGACCTGCCGTCGCCGGCCAACCCGCCGACGGGCTGCCGCTTCCACACGCGCTGCCCGTGGAAGCAGGAGACCCGCTGCGCGACGGAGCGTCCGGAGCTGGTGGACCTGGGCGACGGGCACAAGGTGGCCTGCCACTTCGCGGCCGGGATCGAGGCCGGGACGGTGAAGCGGACGGAGGCGGTCGCGATCGTGCCGGCCGGGAAGACCGACACGATCCCGGCGGCCCGTACGTCACCGGAGTCGGGGTCGGGGCCGGAGCCGGAGCCGGAGCCGGAGTCGGGCAGGAAGGCGGAGCCCGGGGCGTCGGACGAGCCGGTGGAGGCGAAGCCGGAGCCGGAGCCCGAGAAGGCCGGGCCCGGGGCCTCGGACGAGCCCGCGAAGGCCGGGCCCGATGTGCGGGAGGAGCCCGTGGAGCCGGAGCCCGAGAAGGCCGGGCCCGAGGCGTCGGACGATCCCGAGGCGTCGGAGAAGTAGCACGCGCCGACCGGAAGGCCGGAGCCGCCGCATCGCGGCCGCTCCGGCCTTCCGGCTCTCCCGGCCCCCCGGAGGGAAGGGGCACGGGTTCCGGACCAGGACAATGGGCCGGTGCTCCACGACCTGTTCACCCCCTCCGTCCAACACGCCCTCGATCTCGTCGGCATCTTCGTGTTCGCCATCTCCGGCGCCCTCCTCGCCGTCCGGAAGAACTTCGACGTCTTCGGCATCGCCGTCCTCGCCGAGGTCACCGCCCTCGGCGGCGGCCTCTTCCGCGACCTGATCATCGGCGCCGTGCCCCCCGCCGCCTTCACCGACCTCGGCTACTTCCTCACGCCCCTGGTCGCGACGGTCCTCGTCTTCTTCCTGCACCCGCAGGTGGAGCGCACCCAGACCGCCGTCAACGTGTTCGACGCCGCCGGGCTCGGCCTCTTCTGCGTGACGGGGACGACGAAGGCGTACGACTACGGCCTCGGCCTCACCTCCTCCGCCGCCCTCGGGCTCGCCACCGCCGTCGGCGGCGGCGTCCTGCGCGACGTGCTCGCCAACGAGGTGCCCTCGCTGCTGCGCTGGGACCGCGACCTCTACGCCGTCCCGGCGATCGTGGGCGCGACGATGGTCGTGCTCTGCATCCGCTTCGACGCCCTCAACGCCTTCACGAGCGGTGCCGCCGTCCTCACCGCCTTCGCGCTCCGCCTCCTCGCGATGCGCTACCACTGGCGCGCGCCCCGCGCCTGGAACCGCCGCTCCTCCACCCGCGAGGAGCCGGAGAAAGCTACCGCTCAGTAGTAACCTGCGGTACCTTCGGGTCCATGAGCACGAGCACCGAGCCGAACGCCGGTCCGCACGCCGTCGTCACGAACGAGTTCGACCGCGACACCGCCGTCACCCTCCGGGAGCCCGGCGTCTACGACGCCGACCTCTCCGCCGGCTGGACGATCATCCACGCCGTCAACGGCGGCTACCTCCTCGCCCTGCTCGGCCGCGCCCTCGGCCACCACCTCCCGCACCCCGACCCGTTCACGATCTCGGCGCACTACCTCACGCCGTCCGCGCCCGGCCCCGCGGTGATCCGGACCGAGACCGTCCGCACCGGCCGGACCCTCTCCACCGGGCAGGCCTCGCTCTTCCAGTACGCCGAGGACGGCACCGAGGTCGAGCGCATCCGCGTCCTCGCCTCGTACGGAGACCTCGACGCCCTCCCCGACGACGTCCGCACCAGCGCGACGCCCCCGGCGATGGCCCCGATCGAGAACTGCTTCGGCACCTCCGACGGCCCGGCCCCGGACCTCCCCGGCTCCTCCGCCATCACCGAGCGGCTCGACATCCGCCTCGACCCCGCCTGCGTCGGCTGGGCGATCGGCGCCCCCTCGGGCAAGGGCGAGATGCGCGCCTGGTTCGGCCTCGCCGACGGGCGCGAGCCCGACGCCCTCTCCCTGCTGCTCACCGTCGACGCCCTGCCGCCGACCTCCTTCGAGCTGGGCCTCAAGGGCTGGACGCCGACCGTCGAGCTCACCACCCACGTCCGCTGCCGCCCGGCCCCCGGCCCGCTGCGGGTCTCCATCACCACCCGCAACCTGGCCGGCGGCTTCCTGGAGGAGGACGCCGAGGTCTGGGACAGCGCCGACCGCCTGGTCGCCCAGTCCCGCCAGCTCGCCCGCGCCCCGCGCGGCTGAGCCCCCGGGTCCCGCGCGGTCCGGCCGCCGCCGCCCCCGTCCTTGCCGCACGGGGACGGGGGCGGCGGCGCGTCCGGGCGGGGCGACGGCGTAAACAGGCCAGGCGCCGGGAGCGCCCCGGCGGGCTCGTAGAATCGACCCACCATGGCTTACCTCGACCACGCCGCGACCACGCCCATGCTGCCCGAGGCGATCGAGGCGATGACCGCCCACCTCGCCGTCACGGGCAACGCCTCCTCCCTCCACGCCGCCGGACGGCGGGCCCGGCGGACCGTCGAGGAGGGGCGCGAGACCCTCGCCGTCGCCCTCGGCGCCCGGCCGAGCGAGGTCGTCCTCACCTCCGGCGGCACCGAGGCCGACAACCTCGCCGTCAAGGGCCTCTACTGGTCCCGCCGCGACGCCGACCCCCGCCGCGTCCGCGTCCTGGCCAGCCCGGTCGAGCACCACGCCGTCCTCGACGCCGTCGACTGGCTCGCCGTCCACGAGGGCGCGCGGGTCGAGTACCTGCCCGTCGACCGCCACGGCCGGGTGCACCCCGAGGTCCTGCGCGAGGCGATCGCCCGCGACCCCGAGACCGTCGCCCTGGCCACCGTCATGTGGGCGAACAACGAGATCGGCACCCTCATGCCGGTCCGCGAACTCGCCGACGTCGCCGCCGAGTACGGCGTCCCCCTGCACGCCGACGCCGTCCAGGCCGTGGGACAGGTTCCGGTCGACTTCGCCGCCTCCGGGCTCGCCGCCATGACCGTCTCCGCCCACAAGATCGGCGGCCCCTACGGCATCGGCGCCCTGCTCCTGGGCCGCGAGCACACCCCCGTGCCCGTCCTGCACGGCGGCGGCCAGGAGCGGCACGTCCGCTCCGGCACCCTCGACGTCCCGGCCGTCGCCGCCTTCGCCGTCGCCGCCCGGCTCGCCGCCGAGCGGCGCGAGGAGTTCGCCCGCGAGGTCGGCGCCCTGCGCGACGAGCTCGTCACCGCCGTCCGCGCGTCCGTCCCCGACGCGGTCCTCGGCGGGGACCCGGTCGACCGGCTCCCCGCCAACGCCCACTTCACCTTCCCGGGCTGCGAGGGCGACTCGCTGCTCCTGCTGCTCGACGCGGCCGGCATCGCCTGCTCCACCGGCTCCGCCTGCACCGCCGGCATCGCCCAGCCCAGCCACGTCCTGCTCGCCACCGGCACCGACCCCGACCTGGCCCGGGGCACCCTGCGCTTCTCCCTCGGCCACACCTCCACCAAGGAGGACGTGGCGGCGGTCGCCGACGCGATCGGCCCGGCGGTGGAGCGGGCCCGCACGGCCGGCCTCACCTGAGGCCCGGGGGGCTCCGGGCCCCGCCCGGGACTCCGGGGTCCTGCCGGCGTACCGGTCCCGCCCGGGGACCCGGGGCCGGGGCCCTTCCGGCGGGAGCCCCGGCGGCCGGCCCCGGACGAACCCCGGCGCGCGCCCGCGCGGGCTACGCGGGCCTCTTCGAGGCCTCCCGCACGAGCCGCATGTACCGGTCCCAGTCCCAGTGCGGTCCGGGATCGGTGTGGTCGGTGCCCTCGACCTCGACGTGACCGATGACGTGCTCCCGGTCCACGGGTATCCCGTGCCGGGCGCAGATGTCGGCCGTCAGCCGCGCCGACCCCTCGTACATCGCCGCCGTGAAGTCCTGCGGCCGGTCGACGAAGCCCTCGTGCTCGATGCCGACGCTCCGCTCGTTCATGTCCCGGTTCCCGGCGTGGAAGGCCACGTCGAGCTCCCGGATCATCTGCGCCACGTGCCCGTCCTTGCGGACCACGTAGTGCGTGGCGGCCCCGTGCCCCGGGTTCTTGAAGACCTTCAGGGCGGTCGCGTAGCTGCCCTGCACGACGTGGATCACGACCCGGTCGATCGTGTAGTCGTCCGGCCGGTCCGCCCGCCGCCAGTTCGCCCGCGCCGCCGACGTCCACTCGGCGGACGCGTGGTCGAGCTCCCCCTCCACCCTCTTCCGCCGCGTCCCCGGCAGCCGCCACCAGGCGCGCGCCAGCTCTTCCCGGGCGAGCACGGCCGTGCCCACCACGGCGGCCCCGCCGCCGAGCAGGACGGCACGCCGCCCCACCGCCTTGTTCCCCTTGCTCCCCATGCCATCGAGAACGCTTACTCCCGCGACGGTGGTTCCCGGCGCCCCGTACCCTGGTGGGGCTATGACTCAGACCCCGCCCCAGCGCCCCCTTCGCGTCCTTGCCGCCATGTCGGGCGGAGTGGACTCCGCCGTCGCCGCCGCCCGTGCCGCCGAGGCGGGCCACGACGTCACCGGCGTGCACCTCGCCCTCTCCGCGAACCCGCAGTCGTTCCGCACCGGAGCGCGCGGCTGCTGCACGATCGAGGACTCCCGCGACGCGCGCCGGGCCGCCGACGTCATCGGCATCCCCTTCTACGTGTGGGACCTGGCCGAGCGGTTCCGCGAGGACGTCGTGGACGACTTCGTCGCGGAGTACGAGGCCGGCCGCACCCCCAATCCCTGCCTGCGCTGCAACGAGAAGATCAAGTTCGCGGCGCTCCTCGACAAGGCGCTCGCCCTCGGCTTCGACGCGGTCTGCACCGGCCACTACGCCACCGTCGTCCTCCACGAGGACGGCACCCGCGAGCTGCACCGCGCCTCCGACATGGCCAAGGACCAGTCTTACGTCCTCGGCGTGCTCGACGAGAAGCAGCTCGCGCACGCGATGTTCCCGCTGGGCGACACCCTCACCACCAAGGACGAGATCCGGGCGGAGGCCGAGCGGCGCGGGCTCGCGGTCGCGAAGAAGCCCGACAGCCACGACATCTGCTTCATCGCCGACGGCGACACCCAGGGCTTCCTCGCCACCCGCCTCGGGAAGGCGGAGGGCGACATCGTCGACGAGGCGGGCGCGAAGGTCGGCACCCACGAGGGCGCGTACGGCTTCACCATCGGCCAGCGCAAGGGCCTGCGGATCGGCCACCCGGCCCCGGACGGCAAGCCCCGCTACGTCCTCGACATCTCGCCCGTGAACAACACGGTCACGGTCGGCCCCGTCGAGGCCCTCGACGTCACCGCCCTCACCGCGATCAAGCCCCGCTGGTGCGGCACCGCCCCGGAGGGCCCCGGCCGCTACACCGCCCAGCTCCGCGCCCACGGCGGCGAGACGCCGGTGAGCGCGGCGATGGAGGACGGCGAGCTGCGGGTCTCCTTCGACGAGCCGGTCCGGGGCGTCGCCCCCGGCCAGGCGATCGTGCTGTACGACGGCACGCGCGTGGTGGGCTCGGCGACGATCGCGACGACGACCCGGCGGACGACGGAGCCGGCCACCGCCTGACGCGTCACCGCCCGGGGCCCGGCAGGCCCCGGTCCCCGGCCCCGGGCGGTTCCTCCGGATCTCCGGTCGCCGGCCAGGGGACGCTGTCGGTGTCGGTGTCGGCCGCCGCGAGGTCGCCGGGAAGCAGCGGCCGCATGAAGGTGCGCTCGTGACGCAGCACGCATCCGCTCTCGTCGCGGATGCGGTCCGCCTCGATGAACTCGGGGTCCCGGCCGAAAAGCCGCCGGTACTCCTCGTAGGCGGCCAGGCCGGGAAAACCGAACAGGGCCAGGGCCCCGTCGCTCGCGCCCTCCGCCGGGAGGAAGCAGCCGTGGTGCGTGCCGCCGCGGGCCCGCACCAGCTCCGTCCAGCGGCGGCCGAACCGCTCGAAGGCCTCGATCTTCCTCGGGCCGATCGTGTACCGCACGGCACATGTGATCATGGGCCAAGGCCAGGGCGTGTCTGGCCGATCACGCCGGGCCCGCGGCGTCCGGTGCCGCGCCCCGCCGCGTCGTCGCCGGTCGCCGGCGCTCCGCGTCGCCTCCCTCCTCCGCCCCGCGACGCACGGCCCCGGACACCGCCGGGCCTGCCCTCCGGGCAGACGGCGCTACTTTCGACACACGCCCTAGGACCCGCCCGGAAGGTCCCGCTCCTCCGCGAGGGATTCGGCCAGGAACCCCGCCAGGACCGGGGCCAGCACGTGCGGGGCGACCTCGTGGGTCTGGCCCGTCAGGGTGCGGTGCCGGGCCCGGGGGAGGGCCGCCGCCAGGGCGCGGGCCGCGCGCCGGGCCTCCGCCGGGCTGGCGCCCCCGTCGACCACGAGCACGCGCGCGGAGACCCGCCCGAGGGACGCGCCGGTGGGCGCCGGCTCGTACACCGACACCGTGCCCACCGGCAGCCCGGCCGCCGCCGCGGCGAGCACGAGGGCGCCGCCCGCGCCCGCGCCGTGCACGGCCGCCCCCGGGCCCGCCGCCGCCAGGACGGCCGCCAGGTCCTCGATCTCCCGCTCCACCGCGCCCCCGCGGCCCCGCCGGGCGTACGCCACGACCGGGAAGCTCCGGGCGAGCAGCCCGGCGAGCGCCCGCTCGCCCGCCGCCGCCCCCGGCGCTCCACCCACCAGGACGAGCGGCGGCCCGTCCCCGTCCCCGTACCGCTCGTACGCGACCGGCGTCCCGTCCCGTGACGTGACCCGTCCCCCGAACCTGCTCACCTCGTCCATGGCAGGGCAGACCGGGGCCGCCCCGAGAACTCATCGCCGCCCGCCGGACCTCTTCCGCGACCGCCTACGGTGAAGCCATGAACATCTGTGTCTTCCTCTCCGCCGCCCGGCTCGACGAGCGGTACACGGCCCCGGCCCGCGAGTTCGCGACCCTGCTCGGCAAGGCGGGGCACACCCTCGTCTGGGGCGGCTCCGACACCGGCCTGATGAAGGTCGTCGCGGACGGGGTCCAGGAGGCGGGCGGCCGGATCGTCGGCGTCTCCGTCGACTTCCTCGCCCACAAGGCCCGCCCGAACGCCGACGAGATGGTCGTCGCCGAGGACCTCGCGCGGCGCAAGGCGCTCCTCCTCGCCAAGTCCGACGCGATCGTCGTCATGGTCGGCGGCACCGGCACCCTCGACGAGGCCACCGAGATCCTGGAGCTGAAGAAGCACGGCAAGCACCGCAAGCCGGTCGTCCTGCTCAACACGGCGGGCTTCTACGACGGCCTGAAGGAGCAGTTCCGGCGCATGGAGGAGGAAGGTTTCCTCCCGATCCCCCTCGCCGACCTCGTCTTCTTCGCCGACGACGGCGCGGCGGCCCTCGCGCACCTGGAGGCGGAGATCGCCTCCCGCTGACGCGAGCGCGGGGGCCGGCCGGTACGGGGACCGGCCCCCTCCGGTACGGGCGCGGGCGCGGGGACCGCCTCCCGCTGATGCGAGCATGGGGCCATGGCTACTCATGTGATCACCGGAGCCGGCTCCGGCATCGGCGCGGCCGTCGCGCGCCGCCTCCACGCGCGCGGGGACGACCTCGTGCTCCACGCGCGCGACGCGGGGCGGGCCAAGGAGCTCGCCGCCGAGTTCCCCGGCGCCCGCACCCTCGTCGGGGACCTCGCGGACCCGGACCGGCTGTCCTGGGCGTTCTCGCACCAGAGCCTGCCCGACCGGGTGGACGGCCTGCTGCACGTCGCGGGCGTCGTCGACCTCGGGCCGGTCGGCGAGCTCACCCCCAAGACCTGGCACCACCAGCTGAACGTGAACCTGGTCGCCCCGGCCGAGCTCACCCGCCACTTCCTGCCCCAACTGCGGGTCTCCCAGGGCCACGTCGTCTTCGTGAACTCGGGCGCCGGGCTCGCCGCGCACGCCGAGTGGGGCGCGTACGCCGCCTCCAAGCACGGTCTGAAGGCCCTCGCGGACTCCCTGCGCCACGAGGAGCACGCCCACGGCGTCCGGGTCACCTCGGTCTATCCGGGCCGCACCGCCAGCCCCATGCAGGCGAAGGTGCACCAGCAGGAGGGCAAGGAGTACGACCCGTCGAGGTGGATCGACCCCGAGTCGGTCGCGACGGCGATCCTCACCGCGCTCGACCTGCCGCGCGACGCCGAGATCAACGACCTCACCGTCCGCCCGGGACGCTGACGTCGGGACGACGGGCGGAGCGACGGCGGGAGCGGGGCCGGGCGGCCCGGGACGCTGACGGAGAGGGCCGGGCCCCCGGGACGTACGCTTCCCGGGTGAGCGACACGACCGAGAAGAACGACTTCCCCTGGGGCCCCGCCACCGGCGTCGGGTCCCTGCCCGGCGGCGACGCCCGCGAGGCCGCCAAGACCGTCACCGGCTCCTTCGAGGACTTCCCGTTCCTCGCGGAGCTGCCCGCGCGCGGGCCCGGCGCCGACATGACCGGCCGGACGATCGGGATGCTCGTCGACCTGTACGCGCACGTGGAGCCGAGCGGCTGGCGGATCAGCGACCGGCCCGGCCGCGACACCCGGCGGGCCCGCTCCTGGCTCGGCGAGGACCTCGACGCCCTGGAGGAGTTCACCCAGGGGTACGAGGGCGCGCTCAAGGTGCAGGCGGTGGGCCCCTGGACGCTCGCCGCGGCCCTGGAGCTGCGCGGCGGCGAGGCCGCCCTCGGCGACGCGGGCGCCTGCCGGGACCTGGTGGGCTCGCTCGCCGAAGGACTCCAGCAGCACCTGGCCGGGGTGCGCAGGCGCGTGCCCGGCGCCCGGGTGGTCCTCCAGCTCGACGAGCCCTCGCTCACCGCCGTGCTGAGCGGTCGGGTCCGCACCGCCAGCGGCTACCGCACGTACCGGGCCGTGGACCGGCAGGTCGTGGAGGGCGCCCTGCGGGACGTGGCCGCGGTCCACGACGGGCCGGTGGTCGTCCACTCCTGCGCCCCCGACGTCCCCTTCGCGCTGCTGCGCCGGACCGGAGTCGCCGGGATCTCCTTCGACTTCGGACTGCTCACCGAGCGTGACGAGGAGGCGATCGGGGAGGCCGTGGAGGGCGGCACGAAGCTCTTCGCCGGTGTGGTGCCGTCCACCGACGGCCCGTTGTCGGACCCGGGCGGTAGCGTCATGGGTGTCAGGACGCTGTGGCGCAGGCTGGGGCTGAATCCGGGGACCCTCGCGGAGTCCGTGGTGATCACCCCCACGTGCGGGCTCGCGGGCGCTTCGCCCGCCCACGCCCGCGCGGCGCTCGCCCATTGCGTCCGGGCTGCGAAGTCGCTCGCGGACAACCCGGAGTGACCGAGGACCGAGGTACGGGAGGACGGACGAAGGTGGCAGTCGACGAGGGGGCCCCGCCCGCCGAGGCACGGGAGAAGCACGCGGACCTGGCCGAGCGGATCGAGGAGCACCGCTTCCGGTACTACGTGAAGGACCAGCCGGTCATCAGCGACGGCGAGTTCGACAGGCTGCTGCGCTCCCTGGAGGCGCTGGAGGAGGAGTACCCGGAGCTGCGGACCCCCGACTCGCCGACCCAGAAGGTCGCCGGGCAGTACGAGACCGAGTTCACGGCCGTCGAGCACCGCGAGCGCATGCTCTCCCTCGACAACGCCTTCGACGACGAGGAACTGGCCGCCTGGGCCGAGCGCGTCGCCCGGGACGTCGGCACGCCCGACCACCACTTCCTGTGCGAGCTGAAGGTCGACGGCCTGGCCGTGAACCTGACGTACGAGCACGGACGCCTCACCCGGGCCGCGACCCGCGGCGACGGGCGCACCGGCGAGGACATCACGCCCAACGTGCGCACGATCGTGGACGTCCCGGAGCGGCTGAGCGGCGACCGGATCCCGGACCTCGTGGAGGTCCGCGGCGAGGTCTACTTCCCGATGGAGGCCTTCCTCGGGCTCAACGCCCGCCTGGTCGAGGCCGGCGAGAAGCCCTTCGCCAACCCGAGGAACGCCGCCGCCGGTTCGCTCCGCCAGAAGGACCCGAAGGTCACCGCCTCCCGCCCGCTCCACCTGGTGGTGCACGGCATCGGCGCCCGCGAGGGCTTCGACATCGCCCGGCTCTCGGAGGCGTACGAGCTGCTCCACGGGTGGGGCCTGCCCACCGCCCGGCACAACGAGGTGGTGGACACGCTCGACGGGGTGCGGGAGTTCATCGCGCGCTTCGGGGAGAACCGGCACTCCGTCGAGCACGAGATCGACGGCGTCGTCGTCAAGCTGGACGAGATCCCGCTCCAGGGCCGGCTGGGCTCCACGGCCCGCGCCCCGCGCTGGGCCATCGCCTGGAAGTACGCGCCGGAGGAGGTCAACACCAGGCTGGTCGACATCAAGGTCGGCGTCGGCCGCACCGGCCGCGTCACCCCGTACGCGCAGGTGGAGCCGGTGACCGTGGCCGGTTCCGAGGTCGAGTTCGCCACCCTCCACAACCAGGAGGTGGTCAGGGCCAAGGGCGTCCTGATCGGCGACACGGTCGTGCTGCGCAAGGCCGGCGACGTCATCCCGGAGATCCTCGGGCCGGTCGCGGACCTGCGGGACGGCAGCGAGCGGGAGTTCGTGATGCCGTCCGAGTGCCCCGAGTGCGGGACGCCGCTGAAGCCGATGAAGGAGGGCGACATCGACCTCCGCTGCCCGAACGCCCGGACCTGCCCCGCCCAGTTGCGCGAGCGGCTCTTCTTCCTGGCCGGACGGCAGTGCCTGGACATCGAGCACTTCGGCATGGTGGCCGCCGCGGCGCTGACCGGGCCCCTGGAGCCGTCCGAGCCGCCGCTCGCGGACGAGGGCGGTCTCTTCGACCTCACCATCGAGCGGCTCCTGCCGATCAAGACGTACGTCCTCGACCCGAGCAGCGGCCTGCCCAAACGGGACCCGAAGACCGGCGAGGACAAGATCGTCACCGTCTTCGCCAACCAGAAGGGCGAGCCGAAGAAGAACGCCCTGGCGATGCTGAAGAACATCGAGCAGGCGAAGACCCGCCCGCTGGCCCGCTTCATCAACGGGCTCTCGATCCGGCACGTGGGGCCGGTCGCGGCGGCGGCCCTCGCCCGCGAGTTCCGCTCCCTGGAGCGGATCGAGCGGGCGAGCGAGGAGGAGCTGGCGGCCGTCGACGGGGTCGGCGGGATCATCGCGGCGGCGGTGAAGCAGTGGTTCGCCGAGGAGTGGCACCGCGAGATCGTCCGCAGGTGGCGGGCCGCCGGAGTCGCGCTGGAGGACGAGGGCGGCGGCGAGGGCGAGGGGCCGCGCCCGCTGGAGGGGCTCACGGTCGTGGTCACCGGCACCCTGGAGAAGTTCACCAGGGATGGCGCAAAAGAGTCGCTCCAGCGGCTCGGAGCGAAGGTGACCGGTTCCGTTTCGAAGAAGACCTCCTTCGTCGTGGTGGGGGAAAACCCTGGTTCGAAGTACGACAAGGCGATGCAGCTGAAAGTTCCGGTTCTGAACGAGGAAGGCTTCTCGATCCTGCTCGAACAGGGACCCGACGCCGCCCTGGAGGCCGCGGTCCCTCTTCCCGAGAGTGCCGAATAGCCCCTTTCCGCCCCGGGAGACATCACCCGTTCGGCGCATACCAGATCGTGAGGGGTGGCCAGGTCTCATTCGGGCAAGACACGGAGAGCGCTGCCCGTCGGAGCCCTCGGCGGCCTAGTGTGGTGACCGTGCGTCTCGTCCTGCACGGCCGCGCGAGGGCTCTGCCGGTCGTGGCGTCAGGACAACGGCCCCGTGGCACGAGGAGCGGCCGCCCGCCGGCGGCCCCGCACCGGACGACGACGGCCGGACGACGGACGGCCGCCTGCCCGCGGCCCATCGCACACCGACGGCACCGCCGCCTGTGAGAGGGACGGAAATGGAACCGACCGAGAGCGCCGCACCGGTCCCACGGCCGCACGGCCGCGCGGCCCCCGGGGGCTCCACCTCCCGGCTGCCCGCGGTCGTGGTGGGCATCGCGGCCGTCGTGCTCGCCGCCGGGCTCCAGCGAGCCCTGACCACCGGACACGGACTCTTCCCCGGCGGGGTCACCGGCTGGTCCCTGGCCCTCCTCGCCGGCCTCATCGTCGGCCACCTGGTCGCCCTCGGCCGCGACCGCTGGTGGGGCGGCACCGGCTCCGGCGCCGCCCTCACCCTCGCCGTCCTCCTGCTGTACGGCTGGGTGCCCGCCGGACTGGTCTCCCTGACCGTCGTCACCCTCGTCGGCGCCGCCCGCCACCACCGCTGGCGACAGGGCCTGCTGCACGGCGCCGCCGACGTCCTCGGCGTCGGCGCCGCCGCCCTCGTCCTCGCCCTCTTCGGCGACGTGCCGACCGTCGAACAGCCCTGGTGGCCCCTCGACTGGACGATCGGGGACCTCCCGGAAATCGCGCTCGCCGCCACCACCTACCTCGTGGTCACCCGGCTCCTCCTGTGGTACACGCTCGCCCCCCAGGGCCGCGGACTGCCCACCGCCGCCCGCACCGCCCTCCTCCGGCAGGGCCTCGTCGCCGTCGCCCTCCTCGGCATCGCCCCGCTCATCTGCGCCGTCGCCGCGAGCCGCCCGGTCCTCCTGCCGCTCTTCGCCGTCCCCCTCATCGCCCTCGACTCCACCCTCTGGATCGCCCGCGCCCGCGCCGAGGAGCAGCTCCGCGACCCGCTCACCGGCCTCCCCAACCGCCAGTGGCTCCTGGAGCGGGCCTGGACCGCCCTGGAGGACGCGGAGGGCCGGGGCGTCCGCGCCGCCCTCGTCCTCATCGACCTCGACCGCTTCCGCTCGGTCAACGACACCCTCGGCCACCTCGCCGGAGACCGGCTCCTCCTCCAGATCGCCGACCGGCTCCGCCTCGCCCTGCCCCGCGGCGCCGAGGCCGCCCGGCTCGGCGGCGACGAGTTCGCCGTCCTCCTCCCCACCGCCGACTCCACCACCAGCGCCCAGCGCGTCGCCCGCCACCTCGTCGCCGAGCTCTCCTCCCCGCTCGACCTCGACGGCCTCACCCTCGTCCTGGAGGCCAGCGCCGGCGTCGCCGTCTTCCCCGACCACGCCCTCGACGCCGAGGGCCTACTGCGCCGGGCCGACGTCGCCATGTACCAGGCCAAGCGGGACCGCACCGGCGTCGAGGTCTACGAGTCCAAGCGCGACTCCAACACCCCCGACCGGCTCGGCCTCCTCGGCGACCTGCGCCGCGCCCTCGACGCCCACGAGGTCGAGCTCCACTACCAGCCCAAGGTCCGCTTCGACGGCCAGGTCGCCGGCCTGGAGGCGCTCGTCCGCTGGGTCCACCCCGAGCGCGGCAGGGTCCCCCCGGACGAGTTCATCGCCATCGCCGAGACCTCCGGCCTGATGCCCCACCTCACCGAGTACGTCCTGGAGACCGCCCTCGCCCAGGTCGCCCGCTGGCGCGCCCAGGGCCTCGACGTCCCGGTCGCCGTCAACGTCTCGCCGCGCGACGTCCACACCCCCGGCTTCGCGGGCGCCGTCGCCGCCCGGCTCGCCCGCCACGGCGTCCCGGCCGGCTCCCTCCAGCTGGAGATAACGGAGCACGTGCTCCTGGAGGACCCCCAGCGGGCCGCCGACACGCTCAACGGACTCACCGGCCACGGGGTCAAGATGTCCCTCGACGACTTCGGCACCGGCTACTCCTCCCTCGTCCACCTGCGCCGGCTGCCGGTCAGCGAACTGAAGATCGACCGCTCCTTCGTCGCCCGGCTCGCCGTCGACACCGAGGACGCCGAGATCGTCCGCTGCACCGTCGACCTCGCCCACTCCCTCGGCCTCCTCGTCGTCGCCGAGGGCGTCGAGGACGACGAGACCTGGGAGCGGCTGCGCGACCTGGGCTGCGACGCCGTCCAGGGCTGGCTGGTCGCCGCCGCCATGCCGCCCGACGAGGCGACCGCCTGGCTCCTGGCCCGCGGCGAGCACGGCTGGCGCCGTCCCGCCGACCTCGCGCCCCCGACCGACCTGGACCACCCCTCGGGGCAGGTCGTCCCCCGGGGGTGACCCGGCGGGGGCGGCGGGAGGTTACTGCGCGGGCGACGGCGCGGGCCCCATAGGATGGACCCACACCATCAAGCTCACCCCGTGAGGATCCGCATGCCTGGCATCACGCGCGAGGAGGTCGCCCACCTCGCACGGCTGGCGCGTCTGGAGCTGAAGGGCGAAGAACTCGATCACTTCGCCGGCCAGCTCGACGACATCATCGGCGCGGTCGCCCGCGTCTCCGAGGTCGCCGACCAAGACGTACCGCCGACCTCCCACCCGCTGCCGCTGACCAATGTCATGCGCGCGGACGAGGTCCGTCCGTCGCTCACCCCCGAGCAGGCGCTCTCCGGCGCCCCGGCCCAGGAGCAGCAGCGTTTCAAGGTGCCGCAGATCCTGGGGGAGGACTAACACGTCATGACGGACAACACCATCATCACGCTCACCGCGGCCGAGATCGCCGGGAAGATCGCCGCCGGCGAGCTGACCGCCGTCGAGGTCACCGAGGCCCACCTCGCCCGCATCGAGGCCGTCGACGAGAAGGTCCACGCCTTCCTGCACGTCGACCGCGACGGCGCCCTCGCCCAGGCCCGCGCCGTGGACGAGAAGCGCGCCCGGGGCGAGAAGCTCGGCCCGCTCGCCGGTGTGCCGCTCGCGCTCAAGGACATCTTCACCACCGTCGGCATCCCGACCACCGTGGGCTCGAAGATGCTGGAGGGCTGGATCCCGCCGTACGACGCGACCCTGGTCAAGAACCTGAAGGCCGCCGACGTCGTCATCCTCGGCAAGACCAACATGGACGAGTTCGCGATGGGCTCCTCCACCGAGAACAGCGCCTACGGCCCGACCGGCAACCCCTGGGACCTCACCCGGATCCCCGGCGGCTCCGGCGGCGGCTCGTCGGCCGCCCTCGCCGCGTACGAGGCCCCCCTCGCCATCGGCACGGACACCGGCGGCTCCATCCGCCAGCCCGCCGCCGTCACCGGCACCGTCGGCGTCAAGCCGACCTACGGCGCGGTCTCCCGCTACGGCATGGTGGCCTTCTCCTCCTCCCTCGACCAGGGCGGCCCCTGCGCCCGCACGGTCCTGGACGCGGCGCTGCTGCACGAGGCGATCGCCGGGCACGACCCGCTCGACTCCACCTCCATCGACGCCCCGGTCCCGCCGGTCGTCGAGGCCGCCCGCAACGGCTCCGTCGCCGGCATGCGCGTCGGCGTCGTCAAGCAGTTCCGCGGCGAGGGCTACCAGGCCGGCGTCGTGCAGCGCTTCGACGAGTCCGTCGAGCTGCTGAAGTCGCTGGGCGCCGAGATCGTCGAGCTGGACTGCCCCACCTTCGACCTGGCCCTCTCGGCGTACTACCTGATCGCGCCGTCCGAGTGCTCCTCGAACCTGGCCCGCTTCGACGCCATGCGCTACGGCCTGCGCGTCGGCGACGACGGCACCCGTTCGGCCGAGGACGTCACCGCCCTCACCCGCGAGGCCGGCTTCGGCGACGAGGTCAAGCGCCGCATCATCCTCGGCACGTACGCGCTCAGCTCCGGCTACTACGACGCGTACTACGGCTCGGCCCAGAAGGTCCGCACCCTCATCACCCGCGAGTTCGAGAGGGCCTTCGAGGAGGTGGACGTGATCGTCTCCCCGACGACCCCCACCACCGCCTTCCCGATCGGCGAGCGCGCCGACGACCCGATGGCCATGTACCTCGCGGACCTGTGCACCATCCCGACCAACCTGGCCGGCAACGCCGCCATGTCGCTGCCCTGCGGCCTCGCGCCCGAGGACGGCCTCCCGGTCGGTCTGCAGATCATCGCCCCCGCCCTGAAGGACGACCGGCTCTACAGGGTCGGAGCCGCCGTCGAGGCCGCCTTCGTGGAAAAGTGGGGACACCCGTTGCTGGAGGAGGCTCCGTCGCTGTGAGTGCCATGGCAAAGAAGGCCAAGAACTTCAAGAAGTCGAAGACCGGTCTGTACGTCTCGCTGGCCACCACCGCCTTCGGCGCGGTCAGCGTCGCCAAGCAGGCCAAGCTGGCCCGCAACGACAACGACGTCCTGCGGCTGCTCGACGCCGCGGTGTCCGCCGCCGCGATCGCGACCGGCCTGGCGATCCTCTACCGGGAGCTGAAGCGCCTGGGCGACGACGACGTCCTGCTGGGCTGAGAGGGAAAGTCTCACCGTGACTGTCACTGAACTGCTGTCGTACGAAGCGGCGCTCGCCGAGTACGACCCCGTCATGGGCCTGGAGGTCCATGTCGAGCTCGGCACCCGGACCAAGATGTTCTGCGGGTGCTCCACCGAGCTGGGCGCGGACGCCAACTCGCAGACCTGCCCGACCTGCCTCGGCCTGCCCGGCTCGCTCCCGGTCGTCAACGCGATCGGCGTCGAGTCCGCGATCAAGATCGGCCTCGCGCTGCACTGCGAGATCGCCGAGTGGTGCCGCTTCGCCCGGAAGAACTACTTCTATCCGGACATGCCGAAGAACTTCCAGACCTCCCAGTACGACGAGCCGATCGCCTTCGACGGCTACCTGGACGTCCAGCTGGAGGACGGCGAGGTCTTCCGCGTGGAGATCGAGCGCGCCCACATGGAGGAGGACACCGGCAAGTCCACCCACATCGGTGGCGCGACCGGCCGCATCCACGGCGCCTCGCACTCGCTGCTCGACTACAACCGGGCCGGCATCCCGCTCATCGAGATCGTCACCAAGCCGATCGAGGGCGCGGGCGACCGGGCCCCCGAGGTCGCCAAGGCGTACGTCGCCGAGCTGCGCGAGCTGATCCGCGCGCTGGGCGTCTCCGAGGCGCGCATGGACAAGGGCCAGATGCGCTGCGACGTGAACCTGTCGCTGCGCCCGCACGGCACCGAGAAGTTCGGCACCCGCTCGGAGACGAAGAACGTCAACTCGCTCCGTTCGGTGGAGCGCGCGGCGCGCTTCGAGATCCAGCGGCACGCGGCCGTCCTGTCCTCCGGCGGGACGATCGTGCAGGAGACCCGTCACTTCCACGAGGACGACGGCTCCACCACCTCCGGCCGCATCAAGGACAACGCCGAGGACTACCGCTACTTCCCCGAGCCGGACCTGGTGCCGGTGGCCCCCTCCCGCGCGTGGGTCGAGGAGCTGCGCAAGGGCCTGCCCGAGCTGCCGCGCGTGCGCCGCAACCGGCTGCGCGAGGAGTGGGGCGTGTCCGAGCTGGACATGCAGTCCATCCTCAACGCGGGCGCGGTCGACCCGATCGTCGCCACGATCGAGGCGGGCGCGGACGCGGCCTCGGCCCGCAAGTGGTGGCTGGGCGAGCTCGCCCGCAACGCCAACGAGCGGGGCGTCTCCCTGGAGGAGCTGGCGATCACCCCGGCGGAGGTGGCCCGGGTCTCGGCCCTGGTGGCCTCCGGCGACCTCAACGACAAGCTGGCCCGCCAGGTCATCGAGGGCGTCCTCGCCGGCGAGGGCACCCCGGACGAGGTCGTCGAGAAGCGCGGTCTGAAGGTCGTCTCCGACGACGGCGCGCTCGGCGCGGCGGTCGACGAGGCCATCGCGGGCAACGCGGCGATCGCGGACAAGATCCGCGGAGGCAAGGTCGCGGCGGTCGGCGCCCTGGTCGGCGCGGTCATGAAGGCCACCCGGGGCCAGGCGGACGCGGCGAAGGTCAAGGACCTGATCCTGGAGCGGCTGGGCGTCTCCGAGGGCTGATCCCCTTCCCGCACGCGTACCGACGGCGGCCCCGCACCGGAACTCCGGTGCGGGGCCGCCGCTTCGCGTGCGGGCTACCGCTTGAGGAGCGGGGCGGCGATGACGGCGTTGCCGCTGTCGTCGCAGGTCGCCTCGACCTTGAGGCGCAGCCGCAGGGCCCCGTCGATCTTCAGGCTCCTCGTGACCGGCTTGCCCAGCTCCACCGTCTCGTTGAAGAGGGCGGGCTGGTTGTCGACGGAGACGACGACCCGGGCGGACTCGATCTTCGAGCCGTCGTCGATCCCGGCGGTGAACTCGAAGCTCTTCCACTCGCGGTTGAGGTCGTACTCCACGTAGGCGCCGCCGTAGCAGTCGCCGATCAGGGTGGCGCCGTACTCCTTGGTGTTGATCTTGGCGGCGCCGACGGTGAAGTCGTCGGGATCGCTGACGGAGGCGAGCGTGGTCAGATCGGCCACCGGGAGGTCCCGCACCGAGCCGGGGTCGTCCGTCGGGCTCGCCGACTCCGAGGGGGAGGCGGAGTCCTCGGCCGGCGCCTCGCTCGTGGGCTCTTCCGAAGGGCTCTCGGTGCCGGGGTCGGGGGTGGGTTCCGTCGTGGCGACCGGGGAGGTGGAGACCGGGTCGGCGGCGGTGTTCTTGCCGTCGCCCCCCTTGTCGCCGAGGAGCTGGACGCCGGCCACCGCGAGGGCGGCGATCACGACGACACCGGCCACGGCGCCGATCAGCGGGCCCTTGCGACGGCGGCGCCGCGGCTCGGGGGCCGCCGGGGTGGCGGCGGTGGCGGGGCCCGACGACGGGGGAGGCGTCGGCGGGCCGAAGCCGGGAGCGGCGGTGGGCTCGTACGCGGCGTGCCGCGGGTCGACGGGGATCGCCGGGGCGGCGACGGGCGGGGCGACCACCGGCTGCGGGGTCGCGACCGGCGGCGGCGTCACGACGGGCCCCGGCGGCGCCGCGAGCGGCCGGTCCTCCGGGGCGGGCGGCGCGGCGGAGGCGGCCGTGTCCGTCGGCGGCGGGGCCGCGGGCAGCGGCGGCGCGACGGGCGGGGCGGACGGGACCGGCGGAGCGGTCGGCGCCGGCGGAACCGCGTCCGCGACCGCCGGGACCGCGTCCGCGACCGTCGCCGAGCGCGAGGTCGTCGTGGTGGACACCACCCCGTGCCGTACGTCCTTCACCCAGGACGACAGGGAGATCGGGCGCCGCCCGGCGTCGGCCGAGGCGATGCTCAGCACCCGGTCCCGCTGGTCCTCCGGCAGCCCGGCGATCTGCGGCAGCGCGCGGAGCGCGGCGACCAGCTGCTCGGGAGCGGTCGGCGGGGACTGCCCGCTGAGCAGGAAGTACGCGATGGCGCCGAAGGCGTAGCGGTCGGTGGCCGGGGTGCGCTTGCCGTCGAAGATCTCGGGGGCCGCGTAGCCGGGGGTGAACCACACCTCGGCGGTCTGGTGGTCGGCGGTCAGCTTGCTGAGGCCGAAGTCGACGAGGGTCGCCTGCCCGTGCTCGTCCACCATGACGTTGCCCGGCGAGAGGTCGCCGTGGACGACCGTGCGCCCGGACGGGGTGGCCTTCCCGGAGTGCAGCCAGTCGAGGACGTCCGCGAGCTGCTCCAGGGTCCGCATCACCTCGCGCCGCTCGGCGGGGGAGGCGAGGGTGCGCTCGGCCCGCCAGTCGCGCAGGTCGAGGCCGTCGACGTGGTTCATGACGAGCACCAGGGCCCGGCCGGTGATCGTCCCGGACTCGCCGGGCCGGTGGATCGGCGGGCCCTGGAAGTGCTCCCGCACGCCGACGACGCCCGGCCGGTGCACGAAGCGGAGCAGTTCGGCCTGCTCGTTCCACTTCTGGCTGATCCGCTCGAAGATCTCGGGCGTGATCGTCGTCTTCGAGTCGAGGACCTTGACGACGACCGGCTCGACGCCGCCCGCCAGTTCGATCTCCGCGAGATAGAGCACGGCCTCGCCGCCGCGTCCGATGGACCGGAGGAGCCGGTACCGGTCGGGAGCGGAGTCGGGACCGATGTGGTGTGCCGTCTTGCTCAAGTTTCCCCCAGGGCACAGTGAATGACTGGGGGTCAGCTTGCCGTTCGGGTGGGTCCGGGGTCAACGCGGCTGCGCACGGGCGGGACCGCCCCGGGCCCCGGAGCCCTGGAGCACCGGTCCCGCCCGCCCCGGGGCCCGGACCCGGGCCCGGCCTCCGGCCCTCGCCCCCTCCCGGACCCGGCCCCGGACCCGTGACGCGCAGCGCGGCGACATGGCCGGAAATCGCTTGGATTCCCGTCGTGCCCCCTTGGACGTTCACCACCGCGCCCCCGCCGGGTCTTCTCGCGGTCACCCCGTCTCACTACCGTCCCGGACGAACCTTCCAATGGCTCGAAGGAGAACCATTGGCCGTCGACTGGAGGTCGGTCTTGTCGTCCGAGATGTCCCGCAGAAGGCTCCTCGCACTGGGCGGAGGCGCCCTCGGCGCCGCCGCGGCCGGATCGCTGCTGCCGCCGTCCCTGCAGGCCGCGATGGCCGCGGAGCCCCACTCCGGGGGTCTTTCGGCGGTCCGGCACGTGGTGGTCCTGATGCAGGAGAACCGTTCCTTCGACCATTACTTCGGCACCCTCCGCGGCGTCCGCGGATTCGGCGACCGCAATGCCATCGAACTGCCCTCCGGCCGCCCGGTCTTCGAGCAGCCCGCCGGCGCCGGCAGGACCGTCCTCCCCTTCCCGATCCGGGACGCCGCCGAGGCGCAGAAGAAGGACCTCCAGTACATCGGCGACCTCGACCACTCCTGGGGCGGCGGCGCCAAGGCCTGGCACGGCGGCTGGATGGACGGCTGGGTCCCGGCCAAGACCGCCGCCACCATGGCGTACTACGACCGCCGCGACATCCCCCTGCACTACGAGCTGGCCGACACCTTCACCGTCTGCGACGCCTACCACTCGTCGATCCACACCTCGACGAGCCCCAACCGCAACCACCTCTGGTCCGGCTGGACCGGTCACGAGGCCGACGGCAGCCGGGCCGTCACCAACGCCGCGTACGCCGAGGCCACCCACCCCGGCTACGGCTGGTCCACCTACGCCGAGCGGCTCGAAGCCGCCGGGCGGAGCTGGAAGACGTACACCGAGTGGGAGAACTTCACCGACAACAACATCGAGTTCTTCACCACCTTCAAGAAGATCGCCCGCAAGGCGCTCGCCCGCACCGGCGGCCACACCTTCATGGAGTCCTTCTACGCCGCCGTGCGCGGCACGAAGGACCCCGCCGAGCGGGCCCGGCTCCTCGGCCTCCTGGAAGAGGGCGTCGCGGGGCTCACCGGGGCCGAGCGCTCCCTCTTCGAGCGCGGGCTCCGCCGCGTCGAGAGCGGCACCCTCGCCGACGCCTTCCGCGCCGACGTCGCCGCCGGGACCCTCCCCGAGGTCTCCTACCTGGTGCCCTCCGCGATCGACTCCGAGCACCCCGGCTCCTCCTCCCCGATCGCCTCCGCCACCCTCCTCTACCAGGTGCTCGACGCCCTCGGCTCCCATCCCGACGTCTGGCGCCGCACCGTCGTCCTGATCAACTACGACGAGAACGACGGCTTCTTCGACCACGTCCCGCCGCCCGTCCCGCCCGCCGACGCCACGGACGAGCGCTGGCAGGGGCAGCCCACCGGCCTCGGCATCCGCGTCCCGCTGCTCGTCGTCTCCCCCTGGTCGGTCGGCGGCTACGTCTGCTCCGAGACCTTCGACCACACCTCCGTCATCCGCTTCCTGGAGAAGCTCACCGGCGTCCGCGAGCCCAACATCACCCCCTGGCGCCGGACCGTCACCGGCGACCTCACCTCCGCCTTCGACTTCCACCGGGGCCGCCGGCAGCCCGAGGTCGAGCGCCCCGGCCCGGTCCCGCCGTTCACCGGCCGCTGGCGCCCCCAGCCCCCGGCCGTGCAGCGGATGCCCGTCCAGGAGCCCGGCGCCCGCCCGGCCCGCCCCCTGCCGTACCAGCCGGACGCCGCCGCCACCGTCCGCGCCGGTGCCGTCACGGTCGCGCTGAGCAACCGGGGGAGGGCGAGCGCGCACTTCGCCCTCTACCCGTACGCGGGCGAGTTCGCCGTCCCGCAGCACAAGGACGTCAGGGGTACGGGGGAGTGGACCGTCCCCGTCCCGGGCGACCGCTACCGCTTCACGATCACCGGCCCCAACGGCTTCCGGCGCGAGTTCGAGGGCCCCGCGGCGGGCGGCGCCGAGCTGGCCACCCGGATCGACCACCACGACCGCGACCTGCACCTCACCGTGCGGAACACCGGCCGCGCCCCCGTCTCCTTCACCGTCCGGCCGCTGGGCTACGTGGACGAGGACGACCTCGGGGACTGGACCCGGACCGTCACCGTGAAGCCGGGGAGGACCCGTACCGTCGTCCACTCGGCCGCCGACGCGCACGGCTGGTACGACGTCGAGGTGACCGCCCCCGGAGGCTTCCGCCGCCGGCTCATGGGCCACATCGAGAACGGGCGCGCCAGCGTCTCCGGCTGAGCGCGCGCGATGCGCCGGGCGCGGGGGCCGGAGCCTTCGCGCCCGGCCCCCGCGCCCCGGTGAACGACACCGCTGTGACCATCGACACGAAAGGGGCAAACGATCACGTTTGGCTGCGAGAGTGGGCGCACATAGGTCATGCGTTCTTTATCGGGCCGTTCCCGGGAAAGATCCACGAACCACCCAGGGAGCACGTCCTTTGGCAGCCATCGCCCGGTGGTGCGTCCGGCACCGCCTCGTCGCCGTCCTCCTCTGGCTCCTCGCCCTCGGCGGGGCCGGCACCGGGGCGATCCTCGCGGGGAACGCGTACTCCAACGACTACGAGGTCCCCGGCACCGAGTCCGGCCGCGCCACCGCCCTCCTCGAACGGGGCTTCCACGGCCTCGGCGGCGACGGCGACACCATCGTCTGGCACACCGAACGCGGCAGCGTCCGCGCCGACGCCGTCCGGGAGCGGATGACCGGCGTGCTCCGCGAGGTCGCCGAGCTGCCCGGCGTCGCCGCCGTGACCTCCCCCTACGGGGACGCGACGGGCCGGATCAGCGAGGACGGGCGCACCGCCTACGCCACCGTCACCTTCGCCGAGCAGGCCGACGACGTCCCCGAGGGCCAGGCGAAGGCCCTCGTCGACACCGCCAAGGGCGCCGAGACCGACGGACTCCAGGTCGAGCTGGGCGGCACCGTCGTCGCCCTCACCGAGGCCCCCGGCGGGCACGTCGCTGAGGTCGTCGGCGTCGCCGTCGCGGCCGTCGTCCTCTTCCTCGCCTTCGGCTCGCTCGCCGCCTCCGCGCTCCCCATCGCCACCGCACTCGTCGGCGTCGGCATCGCGTACTCCGGGATCGTGCTGCTCGGCCACCTGATGACCGTCGCCGACTTCGCCCCCATGCTCGGGATGCTGGTGGGCCTGGGCGTCGGCATCGACTACGCGCTCTTCATCGTCACCCGGCACCGCAGGGGCCTCAAACGCGGCCTGTCCGTCGCCGAGGCCGCCGAGACGGCCGTCGCCACCACCGGCCGCGCCGTCGTCTTCGCCGGGGCCACCGTCTGCATCGCCCTGCTCGGCATGCTGATCCTGCGGCTGAGCTTCCTCAACGGCGTCGCCGTCGCCGCCTCCCTCACCGTCGTCCTCACGGTCGCCGCCTCCGTCACCCTCCTCCCGGCGCTGCTCTCCCTGATCGGCACGCGCGCCCTGTCCCGGCGCGAGCGCCGCACGCTCGCCGAGCACGGGCCGCAGCCGGAGCTGCCCACCGGCTTCGCCGCCCGCTGGTCCGCCTTCGTCGAGCGCCACCCCAAGCTCCTCGGGGCCGTCGCCGCCGTCGTCATGACGGTCCTGGCGCTGCCCACCCTCTCGCTCCACCTCGGCACCTCCGACCAGGGCAACAACCCGGCCACCGCGACCACCCGGAAGGCCTACGACCTGCTGGCCGAGGGCTTCGGGCCCGGCGTCAACGGCCCCCTCACCCTCGTCGCCGGACTCGACGGCGCCGACGACCGGGTCGCCCTCGACCGGCTGCCGGCCGCGCTCTCCGCGACCAAGGGCGTCGCGGCCGTCTCCCCGGTCACGTACAACGGCTCCGGCGACACCGCCGTCCTCACCGTCGTCCCCGACTCCTCGCCGCAGTCGAAGGCGACCAGCGAACTGGTCGACCGGCTGCGCCAGGACGTGCTGCCGAGGGCCGAGTCGGGCACCTCCCTGGACGTGAACGTGGGCGGCGTCACCGCCTCCTACGACGACTTCGCCGAGATCATCGTCGGCAAGCTGCCGCTCTTCGTCGGCGTCGTCGTCGCCCTCGGCTGTCTGCTGCTCCTGCTCGCCTTCCGCTCGATCGGCATCCCGCTCAAGGCCGCCGCCATGAACGTCATGGCCGTCGCCGGGGCCTTCGGCGTCGTCGTGACGGTCTTCCAGTGGGGCTGGGGCAGCGAACTCCTCGGCCTCGGCAGCGCCGGACCGATCGAGCCCTTCCTCCCCGTGATCATGGTCTCCGTCCTCTTCGGACTCTCCATGGACTACCAGGTCTTCCTGGTCAGCCGGATGTACGAGGAGTGGCTGGAGACCGGCGACAACCGGCGGGCGGTCCGGGTCGGCCTCGCCGAGACCAGCCGGGTGATCAACTCCGCCGCCGTCATCATGATCTCCGTCTTCCTGGCGTTCGTGCTCTCCGGCGACCGGGTCGTCGCGATGTTCGGCATCGCGCTCGCGGCGGCCGTCGCCCTCGACGCCTTCGTCCTGCGCACCCTCCTGGTCCCCGCCCTCATGCACCTGCTCGGCGGCGCGAACTGGTGGCTGCCGAAGGGTCTCGACCGCCTGCTGCCCCGGATCAGCATCGAACCCCCGGAGTGCCGGGCCGCCGCCGACGCGCGTGCGAGGATCCCCGCACAGCGCGTCACGGTCCCGACCACGGAGGAGAACGAGGATGTTCGCGATATCGCTGGGTGACGACGGCGCCGAGCTGCGGCCCCTGGAGCCCTGGCGGGCCGAGGAGTTCCTGGCCCACATGGACCGGGGACGGGAGTACGTCGGACGGCACATCGGGCTGCCGGACGTCGTCACGGACCTGGACTCCGCCCGCTCCTTCCTCCGCTCCTACGCCGAGAAGGCCGCGAACGACGCCGGCCGGATCCTCGGCATCTGGACCGGGGGCACCCTCGTCGGCGGCGTCATGCTCCGGACCATGGACGTGACGCGCGGCACCGCCGAGGCGGGCTGCTGGCTGGAGCCGTCCGCCGCCGGGAAGGGCCTGGTCACCCGGGCCTGCCGGATCCTCGTCGACTGGGCGGTCGAGGAGCGCGGCATCCACCGCGTCGAGTGGTACGCCTCCACGAAGAACGGGGCCAGCCTCGCCGTCGCCCGCCGCCTCGGGATGACGAAGGAGGGCGTCCTGCGCGAGAACTACCCGCACCGGGGCACGCGCACGGACACCGAGCTGTGGTCGGTCCTGGCGCCGGAGTGGCGCGCGGCGAAGAAGGAGCGGACGGGGGAGTAGCCCGGGTCCGGCCCGTTAAGACCGCTCTCATGCGGGGCCCCTAGCGTGCGCCGCATGGACATCAAGACGACCGGGAAGACCGGGCAGGACGAGAAGGACGGCGGGGCGGCGGAGGCGGCCGCCGCCGAGGACGCGGGGACCCTCGCGGGGACGGGAGCCGGCGAGGACTCCGGAGCCGGTGCGGAGCCGCTCGGCGAGCGCGTGGGCGAGGACCTCGACGAGGATCCCGAGCTCGACGGGGAGGCCCCCGCCGCGGACACCGGCGTCGGTGCCGGCGCCGCCGGCGTCGTCTCCCTCGCCCTCGCCGCCGTCGGACTCACCGGCACCTGGGCCGGCCGGGTCGTCGCCGAGCGCGAGACGCTCATCGGGCAGATCAAGACCTCCGGCTCCGGCACCCCCACCCAGCAGATCAGCGAGATCTACGGCGACGCCTGGCACAGCACCGCCCTGGTGAACGGCGTCTTCGCCCTCATCGCCCTGATCGTCGCCGTCACCGTGCTGGCCCTTCCCCGGCGCCCCGCCTGGGTCCGCGCGGTCGCCGTCGCCGGAGCCGTCCTGGGCGGCCTCGGCCTCCTCCTGTCGGTCGGCACCTACTTCGACCTGTTCCTCACCCTCCCGACCGCCGGCTCCTGAGCCCGCCCGGACCCCTTCGAGGAGCGCCCGAGGCCCCGGGTCCCGCACGCGCGGCACTCGTCCGACGCGGCCGGGGCCCGGGGAGACGACGGGGGAGGCGTCGCGAGAAGCGGCGCCGGCACCCGGCCCTCCCGCGCCCCCGGGCAACGTCCCCGGCCCCGGCGCAGCCCGGGGACGACGCCTTCGGCCCGCCCCCCCCGCGAGCGCGGCCGGCCGCACCGGCCGCCGGCCCGCCGAGGAGCCGTTCGCCTCACCCGACCCGGCCGGCGTCCACGCCTCCCCCGTCCCCGCCGAGCTCGGCGTCGCCGGCCGCGGCGGGGCCGCCGCCCCCGCCCACCGCCTCCACCCGGCCGCCGCGCCCCGCCGGCCCGCCGCCGGGATCCCCCTCCGCCTGCGCGCGGGGGACCCGTGTCGTCACCCGCCCCGACCGCAGGTCCATCGGCGGGCGCCCGGGATCCGCGTCCCCCGGTCCTCCCGGGTCGGAGCGAGGCGCTGCCGCTCCTCCTCGGTGTGCCGGCGCCCCGGCGCGAAGAGCTCCGCCATCGGATCGAACACGGCCCCGTCCTCCTCACTCCGCCCGCAGGCGGAGGATCCTGTCGTCGCCGGGCCCGGGCGTCCCCCGGGTGTCGGTCTCGCTCGTCACCAGCCAGAGCCGGTCGCCGCCCGTCGCGAGCACGGTCCGCAGCCGCCCGTACTCGCCTTCGAGGAACGCCTCGGGCTCTCCGGAGCGTTCCGCGCCGGAGAGCGGGATCCGCCACAGCCGCTCGCCCCGGAGCCCGGCCATCCAGATCGCTCCCCGCGCGTACGCGATCCCGCTCGGGGAGGCCTCCGAGGTCGGCCACTGGGCCACCGGGTCCGTGAACCCCTCCTTCCCCGCCCGCCCCTCGGCCTCCGGCCAGCCGTAGTTCCGCCCGGCCCCGACCAGGTTCAGCTCGTCCCAGGTGTTCTGCCCGAACTCGGCCGCCCACAGGCGCCCGTCCGCGTCCCAGGCGAGCCCCTGCACGTTCCGGTGGCCGTACGAGTAGACCGGCGAGCCCGGGAAGGGATTGCCCGGCGCCGGCTTCCCCCCGGGTGTCATCCGCAGGATCTTCCCGCCCAGCGACCCCCGGTCCTGCGCCAGACCGGTGTCACCGGTCTCGCCGGTCCCCGCGTACAGCATCCCGTCGGGGCCGAACGCGATCCGCCCGCCGTTGTGCGTGAACCCCTTGGGGATGCCGGTCAGGACCGGCTCCGGCGGTCCGAGCCGGTCGCCGGCCCCGCCCCCGTACCGCATGCGCACGATCCGGTTGTCCGAGGACGCCGTCAGGTACGCGTACACCCAGCCGTCCCGGACCGCGAGGCCGAGCAGGCCGCCCTCGCCGGCCGGCACGACCCCCGGCACCTCGCCGAGCGGCGTCTCGGCTCCGGTCCGCCCGTCGATCCTGGTGACCGTCCGCTCGTCCCGCGAGGAGACGAGCAGGTCGCCGCCGGGCAGCTCCGCGAGCCCCCAGGGCGACTCCAGGCCCTCGGCCAGCGTCCCCTCCACCGCCACCCGGCCGGCCGCCGGGGGCGCGGCGGCGGTCCCGGAGGCCGATGCCGAAGGAGGCGTACGGGGGCGCTCCCCGGCGCTCCCCGAGGACGCGCCGCCCGGCGAGCAGCCCACCGCCAGGACCAGCGCGGCGACGCCCCCCAGGGCCTTCACGACGGCAGGACGTTTCATGGCGCGCTCCCCTTCGGAGGGTCCGGCGGGCTCGACGGGGCGAACGGCATCCCCACCCCTGAGAACACCTCCCGGCCCGGAGGGGTTCCCGACGGGATCCCCGACGGGATCCTTCCCGGGGGAGGGCCGGTCCCGGGCCGCTCAGTCCCAGGACCCCCGGGGCGCCGGGAGCGACGCGATCTCCGCCAGGTCCTCCGGCGTCAGCCGCAGCGAGGCCGCCGCCGCGTTCTCCACCGCCCACCGCTCCCGCTTCGCCCCCGGCACCGGCACCACGTGCCGGCCCCGGCCGAGCACCCACGCCAGGGCCACCTGCGCCGGGGTGACGTCCGCCCCGTGCCGCGCGGCCACCCGCCGCAGGCCCGCCACGAGCGGCTGGTTCGCCGCCATCATCTCCGCCGTGAACCGGGGGTGCCGGGCCCGCGGGTCGTCCGGCTCGAAACCGCCGCCCGGGGTCAGCGTCCCGGTCAGGAACCCGCTGCCCAGCGGCATCGCCGCCAGGAAGCCGACGCCCCGGGCCGCGCACCAGGGCAGCAGTCGCGCCAGCGCCTCCTGCGACCACACCGACAGCTCGGCCTCCACCGCCGCCACCGGGAACACCTGCTGGATCCGTTCGAGCTGCCGGATCGTTCCCTCGTAACCGTCCCGGCCGGTGCCCCGGCGCCCGGTCCGGGCGCCGACGGCGCAGAGCCCGAGCGCCCGCACCTTGCCCGCCGACACCAGCTCGGCCATCGCGCCCCAGGTCTCCTCGACCGGCACCTCGGGGTCCGCCCGGTGCAGCTGGTACAGGTCGATGACGTCGGTCTGGAGCCGCCGCAGCGAGGCGTCGCAGGCCCGACGCACGTACCCCGGGCGCCCGTTGGCCACCACGTGCTGGTCGCCGACGAGCAGCCCGCACTTCGTCGAGACGAACGCCTCCGCCCGACGCTCCTTCAACACCCGTCCCACCAGCAGCTCGTTGGTGAACGGGCCGTACATGTCGGCGGTGTCGAGCAGGCTCGCCCCGGCGTCGAGGGCCGCGTGCACGGTCCGCAGCGAGCGGTCCCCGCGTTGTTGCGAACGGCTGTACGCCCAGCTCATCGGCATGCACCCCAGGCCGATCGCACCCACGTCGAGCGCCGTCGCCCCGATAGTCCTGCGCTCCACCTGCCGGTACCCCTCCCTGTGCCGCCCCCCAAAGTAACCAATGGGGCGCGGGGTTCTTCGCATAGCCTCCCGGACATGAGATGCGAAGACACGACCGCTGACGTGTGGCTTCCGATTCCCGCGGACGAGATCGAAGATCTTCCCGAGCCGGGCGAGTCGGGCCTGAACTACCTTTTCTGGGACGGCGGGCCGGAGTTCCCGGCCGATCCCGCGCGCTGCGCCTTCTACGTCGTCCCGTACATGAAGGGCTCCGAGATCGCCGTCCGGCCGCTCGCCGGGATGACCTCGGTCCGGGTCGTGCAGACCCTGTCCGCGGGCATCGACCACGTCACCCCCGGCATCGGCTCGCTGCGCCCGGGCGTCGCCCTGTGCAACGCCAAGGGCGTGCACGAGGCCAGCACCGCCGAGCTCACGCTCGCCCTGATCCTGGCCTCGCTGCGCGGGATCCCCGGGTTCGTGCGCGGCCAGGACGCCGAGGAGTGGCGGGCCGGCTTCTACCCGGCGCTCGCCGACAAGTCCGTCCTGATCGTCGGGTACGGCTCGATCGGCGCCGCGATCGAGGACCGGCTCGCGCCCTTCGAGTGCGCGCGGGTGGCGCGCGTCGCACGCTCCGCACGCACCACAGGGCGCGGCCCGGTCCACGCCCTGGCCGACCTGCCGGCCCTCCTGCCGGAGGCCGACGTCGTCGTCCTCTCCACCCCGCTCACGCCCGCCACCAGGCGACTCGCCGACGCCGGGTTCCTCGCGCGGATGAAGGACGGGGCGCTCCTGGTGAACGTCGCCCGGGGCCCCGTCGTCGACACGAACGCGCTGCTCAAGGAGGTCGAGAGCGGCAGGATCACGGCGGCGCTCGACGTCACGGATCCGGAACCGCTGCCGGCCGGACACCCGTTGTGGCACGCTCCCGGTGTCCTGATCAGCCCCCACGTGGGCGGTTCCACCTCGGCCTTCATGCCGAGGGCCAAGCGGCTGATCGCGGGACAGCTGCGGCGGTTCGCGGCGGGCGAGGACCCGGTCAACGTCCTCCTCACCACCGGCTGAGCCCCGTCCGGACGCGGCGCCCGGAGCCCGTCGCCGGACGCCGCCGGGCTGCCCCGGACGGCGCGCGCCGGGCGCACGCCGGACACAACTCCCCTGGTCGTCACGGAGAGTACTGCGACCCTGTCCCTGAGTGACCAACCTGGTGTATCGTCCCGGAGCGGGGGACTGCGTCGAGTACGGGCTGACGCCGGGGAGCGAAGTGACGGGACATCAGATTCCGAGGGGGGCGACGGGTGGAGCACGGCCTGAGGACCGACGATCCGACGCGACGGCGCCCCCGTCCGCCGGCCTTCCGCGCCTCGCCGCCGGCCTCGTGTGCTCGGTGCCGGGCCAGGCCGCGCCGCACCGGTCGCCCGGCCCCCCGGGGCCGGCGGACACCGGCGGGCGCGCGGTGGCCGGGGGCGTCGCGCCCCCGGGCCGCGGCGCCGCCCCCGGCCGCCGCGACTGCGACGGGCACGCCCCCGGGGGTGCCGACGAGCCGCCCGCCCGGCCGCACGACGCGGCCGCGTGCGGGAGCCCGGCGCCGGAGGGCCCGGTGAGCGCGCCCGGCGCCGTCCTCGTGCGCCGCCCCGCCGGCGACGGGGACCCGGGGCCCCCGCCCCTCGGACGACCCGGCGCCGGGGCGGTCCTCGCCCAGATCGCCCTGGGGCTCCTCTGCGCGGGCTACACGACCGGCGCCTCCCTCGGCTGGGGCTCCCCGGAACTGGCGCTCTTCATGGGTGACTTCGGGCTGAGCGCCGCCGCCCTCACCGCCGCGGTCTCCTGCTACCTCTACGCCCGGGCCCACCGCGGCAGCGCCCGCCCCGCCTGGCTGCTCTTCGCCTTCTCCTCGTTCATGGCCGCCGCGGGGAACGCGGTGTGGGGCTGGTACGAGGTCGTCCTGCGCACCGAGGTGCCGGACTTCTCCGTCGCCAACCTCTTCTTCCTGCTCTTCGCGCCGCCGGCCATCGTCGGCCTCCTGGTCCTGGCGAAGAAGCCCGCCAACCGGGCCGGCTGGGTCTGCCTGGCGCTCGACACCTGGCTCATCGGCGGCTCCCTGCTCACCCTCTCCTGGAGCCTGGCCCTCGCCCGCACCGCCCACTTCGGGGGCGAGTCCGTCGCCCGCGCCGCGCTCTCCCTCGCGTACCCCCTGCTCGACATCGTCCTCGTCAGCATGGTGCTCGTCCTGCACTTCCGGCGCTCGCAGGCCAACCGCTCCGCGACCAACACCGCGATCGCCGCCCTCGCGCTCACCGTCCTGTGCGACGCCCTGTTCACCTCGCCGCTGCTCCGCGAGAACTACGCCTCCGGGCAGCTCCTCGACGCCGGCTGGTTCGCGGGCTCCCTGCTGCTGGCCTACGCGCCCTGGGGGGTGCGCCGGCTCCCGGACGGCGCGGCCGCCGCGCGCGGCCAGGGGCTCCACAGCCGCCCGGTCGCCGGCTCGCTCGCCGCCCTCACCCCGTACCTCGCCGCCGCCGTCTGCACCCTCGGCATCCTCTACAACGTGGTCGAGGGGCGCCGGGTCGACCGCGTCGTCGTCCTCACCGGCTGCGCGGTGGTGCTCGCCCTCGTCGTGCGGCAGGGCATCATGCTCCTCGACAACATCGCCCTCACCCACGAGCTGGCCCACAAGGAGAACCACTTCCGGTCGCTCGTGCAGGGCTCCAGCGACGTCATCATGATCGCCGCGCCCAACGGCAGGCTGCACTACGTCAGCCCGGCCGCCTCCGGGGTGTACGGGCGGGACGCCGACGAGCTGATCGGCACCGAGCTCGCCGCCCTCATCCACCCCGACGACCTCGGCGCCGTCGTCCACGAGGTGCGGCGGTTCCTGGCCGCCTCGCCCGCCGACGAGCCGACCACCCGGATCGAGTGCCGCTTCCGCTCGGGCCGCGGCGGCGACTGGCTGAACGTCGAGTCGACCGTCAACCGGCACCAGGGCGGCCTGATCTTCAACAGCCGGGACGTCACCGAGCGCGTCCGCCTCCAGGCCCAGCTCCAGCACAACGCCGAGCACGACCCGCTCACCGACCTGCCCAACCGGGCCCTCTTCACCCGGCGGGTCCGGCAGGCCCTCGGCGGCCGCCGCTCCTCCGACCCCGGCACCGCCGTGCTCTTCATCGACCTCGACGGCTTCAAGGGGGTCAACGACCGCCTCGGCCACCAGGCCGGCGACGAGCTCCTCGTCCAGGCCGCCCGCCGCCTCCACGACTCCGTACGGTCCGGGGACACCGCCGCCCGGCTCGGCGGCGACGAGTTCGCCGCCCTCATCCTCGGCGACGGCGGCAGCGACCGGACGGCCCGCAGGAACCAGGTCCAGGAGATCGCCGACCGGCTCCGGCTCACGCTCTCCCGGCCGTACCGCCTGGACGGCGGCCAGGAGGTGCGGGTCGCCGCCTCCATCGGCGTCGCCTTCGCCGAGCCCGGCATCGACGCCGGCGACCTGCTGCGCAACGCCGACCTCGCCATGTACCGCGCCAAGGCCGCCGGCAAGGACCGCGTCGAGCTCTACGCCCCCCAGATGCAGGCCGAGGTCGTCCGGCGGACGGAGCTGGCCGCCCGGCTGCGCACCGCCCTCCACGACGGCGAGTTCGCCCTGCTCCACCAGCCGGTCGTCGACCTCGCCACCGGCCGGATCGCCGCCGTCAGCGCCCAGGCCCGCTGGCGCTCCGCCCAGGGGATCCTCTTCACCCCCGCCGAGTACCTCCGCGTCACCGACGACGGCGACCGGACCGCCGAGCTCGGGCGCTGGCTCCTCGAAGAGGCCGTGGAGCAGGCCGCCGAACGGGCGGGAATCGGCCATCGCACGCCGGTCTCCATCCGCCTCTCCGCCCGGCGCCTCCTGGACCGCTCGCTGCCGCTCGGCTCCGTCGAGTCCCTGCTCACCCGGCACGGGCTGCCGTCCGGCTCGCTGATCGTCGAGCTCGCCGACAGCGACCCCCGGATCCCGCTCGACGAGCTGGAGCAGCGGCTGGCCGTGCTGCGCAGGCTCGGGGTGCGGATCGCGCTCGACGGCTTCGGCAGCGGACACGTGGCGGTCAACGCCCTGCGCCGGCTCCCCGTCGACATGCTGAAGCTGGACCGGGGGCTCGTCGAGGGCGTGGTCGAGTCCGCCCGGCTCCGCAAGATCACCCGGGGCGTGCTCCGCATCGCCGGCGAGCTCGGCATGCGGACGGTCGCCGACGGCGTGGACGTGCCGGAGCAGGTCGTCGCCCTGCGCGCCATGGGCTGCACCCACGCCCAGGGCATGGCCTTCTCGGGCCCGCTCGACGAGTACCGGCTGCGCAGGGCCCTGGTCAGGGACGAGTACCCGCTGCCCGGAGCGGTCTCGGTGCGTGTCGGAAACCACCCCCAGATCCGCTCACATAGTGAGACGCCCGTCCCACCCACTTGACAGTGAAGAGGGCCGAGGGAGAGGGTCAGTGCCATGCGCACCCGAATTCTCGTACTTGGAAAGCGCGTCGGCTGAAGCAGGGCCACCGTAGGCCCCGCTGAGAACGCACCCGACGCGCTCCCCTCGCTTGCCTCACGGCACGAGGGGTTTTTTGTTGCACCGGCTCCCCTTCAAACCGCCGCAAACCCTCGTAAAACACCTCGCAAAAACCCTCTGCTTCGAGAAGAGACGCTGATGACCGAGCAGGCCACCGGGCACCATCCGCAGCCGCGGCCCCGTAACGGCGCGCTGCCCACCCCCGTCGAGCACGTCACGGGCGCGCAGTCCCTCATCCGCTCTCTCGAAGAGGTGGGCGCGGACACCATCTTCGGCCTGCCCGGCGGCTGCATCCTCCCGGCCTACGACCCGCTGATGGACTCGCGGAAGGTGCGCCACATCCTGGTCCGCCACGAGCAGGGCGCGGGCCACGCGGCCACCGGCTACGCCCAGGCGACCGGCAAGGTCGGCGTCTGCATGGTGACCAGCGGCCCCGGCGCGACCAACCTGGTCACCCCGATCGCCGACGCGCACATGGACTCCGTCCCGATGGTCGCGATCACCGGCCAGGTCGCCTCCAAGGCCATCGGCACGGACGCCTTCCAGGAGGCGGACATCTGCGGCATCACGATGCCGATCACCAAGCACAACTTCCTGGTCACCAAGGCCGAGGACATCCCGCGGACGATCGCCGAGGCCTTCCACATCGCCTCCACCGGCCGCCCCGGCCCGGTCCTGGTCGACATCGCCAAGGACGCCCTCCAGGCGAAGACCACCTTCTCCTGGCCGCCGCAGACCGACCTGCCCGGCTACCGCCCGGTCACCAAGCCGCACGCCAAGCAGATCCGCGAGGCCGCCAAGCTGATCAGCGCCGCCAAGCGGCCCGTCCTGTACGTCGGCGGCGGCGTCATCAAGTCCGGCGCCACCGCCGAGCTGAAGATCCTCGCCGAGCTCACCGGCGCCCCGGTCACCACCACCCTGATGGCCCTCGGCTCCTTCCCCGACAGCCACCCGCTGCACGTCGGCATGCCGGGCATGCACGGCTCCGTCACCGCCGTCACCGCCCTCCAGAAGGCCGACCTGATCGTCGCCCTCGGCGCCCGCTTCGACGACCGCGTCACCGGCAAGCTCGACAGCTTCGCCCCGTACGCCAAGATCGTCCACGCGGACATCGACCCGGCCGAGATCGGCAAGAACCGCGCCGCCGACGTCCCGATCGTCGGCGACGCCCGCGAGGTCATCGCCGACCTGGTCCAGGCCGTCCAGGCCGAGCACAGCGAGGGCAACAGGGGCGACTACACCGCCTGGTGGAGCGACCTGAACCGCTGGCGCGAGACCTACCCGCTCGGCTACGACCTGCCGGAGGACGGCAGCCTCTCGCCGCAGCAGGTCATCCAGCGCATCGGCCGGCTCGCCCCCGAGGGCACGATCTTCACCGCGGGCGTCGGCCAGCACCAGATGTGGGCCGCCCACTTCATCGACTACGAGCAGCCGGCCACCTGGCTGAACTCCGGCGGCGCCGGGACGATGGGCTACGCCGTCCCCGCCGCGATGGGCGCCAAGGCCGGCCTGCCCGACCGCCCCGTCTGGGCCATCGACGGCGACGGCTGCTTCCAGATGACCAACCAGGAGCTCACCACCTGCGCCCTGAACAACATCCCGATCAAGGTCGCCATCATCAACAACGGCGCCCTCGGGATGGTCCGGCAGTGGCAGACCCTCTTCTACAACCAGCGCTACTCCAACACCGTCCTGCACTCCGGTCCCGACGAGCTGAAGGCGAACAAGGGCACCCGCGTCCCCGACTTCGTCAAGCTCTCCGAGGCCATGGGCTGTGTCGCCCTGCGCTGCGAGGACCCGGCCGACCTGGACAAGGTCATCGCCGAGGCCAACGCCATCAACGACCGGCCGGTCGTCGTCGACTTCATCGTCCACGAGGACGCCCAGGTCTGGCCGATGGTCGCCGCCGGCACCTCCAACGACGAGGTCATGGCCGCCCGGGGCGTCCGCCCCGACTTCGGCGACGGCGAAGACGACTGAGCACGCAGAGCGACAGCGAAAAGGAAGAGACCCCGACATGTCCACCAAGCACACGCTCTCCGTCCTCGTCGAGAACACGCCCGGCATCCTCGCCCGGATCGCGGCCCTGTTCTCCCGCCGCGGCTTCAACATCGACTCGCTCGCCGTCGGCGTCACCGAGCACCCCGACATCTCCCGCATCACCATCGTGGTCAACGTCGAGGGCCTGCCCCTGGAGCAGGTGACCAAGCAGCTCAACAAGCTGGTCAACGTCCTGAAGATCGTCGAACTCGAGCCCAGCGCCGCGATCCAGCGCGAGCTCGTCCTGGTGAAGGTCCGCGCCGACAACGAGACCCGCTCCCAGATCGTCGAGATCGTCCAGCTCTTCCGCGCCAAGACCGTGGACGTCTCGCCCGAGGCCGTCACCATCGAGGCCACCGGTTCGAGCGACAAGCTGGACGCCATGCTCAAGATGCTGGAGCAGTTCGGCGTCAAGGAGCTCGTCCAGTCCGGCACGATCGCCATAGGGCGTGGCGCCCGGTCCATCACCGACCGGTCCCTGCGGTCCCTCGACCGCTCCGCCTGAGCCCCGACCGGTCCGTCTGACGAGACCGCACGTCCTTCCTTCCCCCGCCCGCCGTACGGTGGGACGCAACACCAGCACACCAAGGAGAATCCCAGTGGCCGAGCTGTTCTACGACGCCGACGCCGACCTGTCCATCATCCAGGGCCGCAAGGTCGCGGTGATCGGTTACGGCAGCCAGGGGCACGCCCACGCGCTGTCGCTCCGTGACTCGGGTGTCGACGTCCGCGTCGGTCTGCACGAGGGCTCCAAGTCCAAGGCCAAGGCCGAGGAGCAGGGCCTGCGCGTGGTCACGCCCGCCGAGGCCGCCGCCGAGGCCGACGTCATCATGATCCTCATCCCGGACCCGATCCAGGCCCAGGTCTACGAGGAGTCCATCGCCCCGAACCTGAACGACGGCGACGCCCTCTTCTTCGCGCACGGCTTCAACGTCCGCTTCGGCTTCATCAAGCCCCCGGCCGGCGTCGACGTCGCCCTGGTCGCCCCGAAGGGCCCGGGCCACCTGGTCCGCCGCCAGTACGAGGAGGGCCGCGGCGTCCCCGCGATCGCCGCCGTCGAGCAGGACGCGACCGGCAACGCCTTCGCCCTGGCGCTCTCGTACGCCAAGGCCATCGGCGGCACCCGCGCCGGCGTCATCAAGACCACCTTCACCGAGGAGACCGAGACCGACCTCTTCGGCGAGCAGGCCGTCCTCTGCGGCGGTGCCTCGGCGCTGGTCAAGGCCGGCTTCGAGACCCTGGTCGAGGCCGGCTACCAGCCGGAGATCGCCTACTTCGAGTGCCTGCACGAGCTGAAGCTCATCGTCGACCTCATGTACGAGGGCGGCCTGGAGAAGATGCGCTGGTCGGTCTCCGAGACCGCCGAGTGGGGCGACTACGTCACCGGCCCCCGCATCATCACCGACGCCACCAAGGCCGAGATGAAGAAGGTCCTCACCGACATCCAGGACGGCACCTTCGCCAAGAACTGGATGGACGAGTACCACGGCGGTCTGAAGAAGTACAACGAGTACAAGTCCCAGGACGAGCAGCACCTCCTGGAGACCACCGGCAAGGAGCTGCGCAAGCTCATGAGCTGGGTGAACGACGAGGAGGCGTAAGCCCTCCGGGACGGGGCCGGACACGTCGTCCGGCCCCGTTCCACGTCGTTGGACACGCCGTCCAACCACGGAAGGGTGATCCTTCCAACGAGGCGCGTGACCCGTGCCTTCGCACCACTACACTGCTCAACAACATACGCGTCAGGCCCACAGCGTCGTGCGCTTTCACGCGGCAAGCCCCCTCCACCGCCTGCGGCCGTCGGGACGGCCGTCCGCACTGGACCTGTGAGGACTCACGTGAGCTCGAAACCTGTCGTACTCATCGCTGAAGAGCTGTCGCCCGCCACCGTCGACGCGCTGGGCCCGGACTTCGAGATCCGGCACTGCAACGGCGCCGACCGCGCCGAGCTGATCCCCGCCATCGCGGACGTGGACGCGATCCTGGTCCGCTCCGCCACCAAGGTCGACGCCGAGGCCATCGCCGCCGCGCAGAAGCTGCGCGTGGTCGCCCGCGCCGGCGTCGGTCTGGACAACGTCGACGTCTCCGCCGCCACCAAGGCCGGCGTGATGGTCGTCAACGCCCCGACGTCCAACATCGTCACCGCCGCCGAGCTCGCCTGCGGCCTCCTCGTCGCCACCGCGCGCAACATCCCGCAGGCCAACACGGCGCTGAAGAACGGCGAGTGGAAGCGCTCCAAGTACACCGGCGTCGAGCTGAGCGAGAAGACCCTCGGCGTCGTCGGCCTCGGCCGCATCGGCGTCCTGGTCGCCCAGCGCATGTCCGCCTTCGGCATGAAGATCGTCGCGTACGACCCCTACGTGCAGCCGGCCCGCGCCGCCCAGATGGGGGTGAAGCTGCTGACCCTGGACGAGCTCCTGGAGGTCGCGGACTTCATCACCGTCCACCTGCCGAAGACCCCGGAGACCCTCGGTCTCATCGGCGACGAGGCGCTGCACAAGGTCAAGCCCTCCGTCCGCATCGTCAACGCCGCGCGCGGCGGGATCGTGGACGAGGAGGCGCTGTACTCGGCGCTCAAGGAGGGCCGGGTCGCCGGCGCGGGCCTCGACGTGTACGCCAAGGAGCCCTGCACGGACTCCCCGCTCTTCGAGCTCGACCAGGTCGTCTGCACCCCGCACCTCGGCGCCTCCACGGACGAGGCCCAGGAGAAGGCCGGCATCGCCGTCGCCCGCTCGGTGCGCCTGGCGCTCGCCGGCGAGCTGGTCCCGGACGCGGTCAACGTCCAGGGCGGCGTCATCGCCGAGGACGTCAAGCCCGGTCTGCCGCTCGCCGAGAAGCTCGGCCGGATCTTCACCGCCCTCGCGGGCGAGGTCGCGGCCCGGCTCGACGTCGAGGTCTACGGCGAGATCACCCAGCACGACGTGAAGGTGCTCGAACTCTCCGCGCTCAAGGGCGTGTTCGAGGACGTGGTCGACGAGACCGTGTCGTACGTCAACGCCCCGCTGTTCGCGCAGGAGCGCGGCGTCGAGGTGCGCCTGACCACGTCGAGCGAGTCGCCCGACCACCGCAACGTGGTCACCGTGCGCGGCACCCTCGGCAGCGGCGAGGAGGTCTCGGTCTCCGGCACCCTGGCCGGCCCCAAGCACCTCCAGAAGATCGTCGCCGTCGGCGAGTACGACGTGGACCTGGCGCTCGCCGACCACATGGTCGTGCTGCGCTACGAGGACCGCCCGGGCGTCGTCGGCACGGTCGGCCGGATCCTCGGCGAGGCCGGCCTGAACATCGCCGGCATGCAGGTCTCCCGCGCGGAGGAGGGCGGCGAGGCGCTCGTCGTGCTCACCGTGGACGACACCGTCCCGGCGGCGGTGCTCTCGGAGATCTCGGCGGAGATCGGCGCCAACTCGGCCCGCTCGGTCAACCTGATCTGACGCACGACCCCGCGTCCCGCGCCCGGTCGTCGGCCGCTCGTCCCGCACGAGCGCCCGGCGGCCGGGCGCCGTGCCGTCACGGACGCCTCCGTGCCGGGGGAGGCGCTTCCGGGGACCGCCCGGATTCACCGCCAGCGGCCGGGGCGCCGCGTAGTTCTGGTGGAACGCGGCGGTCCACCGGAGCGGGACGCGGCGGAACACCCGGCCCGGGTGCCACGGCGGCGACATCCCGCGCGTGATCACGGCGCGGTGACCCGGCTCCGGGGGCGACCGCCGGCGGACGCGCTCCGGATCGGCGTCGACCTCCGCCTTCGGAGCCAGGACGAACAGGTCCGTGCGCGCCGGCCCTCGTGTCGCCGCGTCGGCGTCGTTGCGCACCGCGGCCCCGTGCGGCCGGCGCTCGATCCCCGTCGGCGGGACCCGGCCGCCGAACGCTCCTCCCGTGCTCGTGGTCCGATCCCGGGGAACCCCTACAGCCGGGCCGACTTCAGGGACATGTGGAGCAGCAGCCGGTCCTCGCCGTCGTCCAGATCGAGGCCGGTGAGCTGCTCCACCCGGGACAGCCGGTAGTAGAGGGTCTGCCGGTGGATGCCCAGGGCCGCCGCCGTGCGCCCCGCCTGGCCCGCGTGGTCGAGGTACGCCTCGGCCGTGCGGGCCAGTTCCGTGTGGGCGGGGGCCAGCAGCGGCGCGACGACCGGGTCGACCTCGGGGTGGTAGAGCGCCGCCAGGAGCCGGTACGGCCCGATCCCGGCCCACTCCGCGACCGGGCCCAGCCTCGGCTGCGCCGTCGCGGCGCGGGCCGCCGTGCTCGCCTCCCGCCAGGCCGCCGGGAGCTCCGCGAGGCCCCGCCGCGGCGTGGCGATCCCGGCCGGGGCGTCCCCGCGCAGCCGCTCGGCGGCCGCGCGGGCGGGGGAGGGGTCCTCGGCGGTGCGCAGCCGGACGAGGAGGGCGAGGGAGGCGGCGTCCGGGAGCGCGGCGACCGCCGCCGCGCCGGGGACGGCCCGTACCGAGGGGGCGTCCCCCCGCCACGGGGTCACGCACACGAGGGCGTGCAGCCCGTCCGCGCTGGGGCCCAGGGCCGCCCGCAGGGCCGCGACGGCCATGTCGTTCTGCCAGCCGCGCCCGGCGGTCAGGGCCGCGGCGAACTCGCGCGAGAGGTCCGCGCCCGCCCGCTCCTCGTCGGCGAGGAGCCCGCCGATCCGGGCGGCCACCTCCATGGCCGCCGCGAGCTGCTCGGGCGGCGGCCCGGGCTCGGCGTCGAGCAGCCACACGTACCCGAGGACGACACCCCGATGGCGTACGGGGAGGCAGATCCGGTCCCGGAAGACGCCCGCGTCCGGGGAGGCGGGGATGCGCACCGGGCCCTCCGCCCGGGTGATGCCGAAGCCCTCGAACCAGGCGCGGACCGCCGGGGTCGACCCCCGGGTCAGGATCGACCGGGTCCGGACCGGGTCCATCGCGGTGTCGTCGTCGCTGTCGTGGGCGCCGAAGGCGATCAGCCCGAAGTCGCGGTTCTCCAGCGTCGCCGGGGCCCCGAGGAGCGCGGAGATCTCGTCCACCAGGTCTTGGTAATCGCCCTTCACCGCCCCATTCTCGCACCCGCTCAGACAGATGTATGAGAGGCGGGCCACGGATGCGTGACAGCTGTAGGTGGCGGACGACCGGACCGATTCGTAGGTTTCACAGTGGTTATCCGTGCTGTTCCGGTTCGTTCCCCTCGCACCGGTACGGCCCCGTTCTACCCTTGCCCTCTGGAGGTGCCCCGTGCTGGGTCCCGTGATCCTCGCCGCGTCGCGCAGCGACAAGATGCGCCGTTTCGTGTCGGCCGCGCCCGGGACCAAGCAGGTCGTGGCACGCTTCATCGCCGGCGAGACCGTGGACGACGTCGTCCCGATCGTGCGGGAGCTGAGCGAGCGCGGCCTGGAGGTCACCCTCGACGTCGTCGGTGAGGACATCACCACCGTCGAGCAGTCGCACGCCGCCCGGGACGCCTACCTGGAGCTGATCGGCCGCCTGAAGGAGCTGGGCCTCGGCGAGCGCGCCGAGATGTCCGTGAAGCTGTCGATGTTCGGCCAGTCCCTGGACGGCGGCCACGAGCTGGCGCTCGCCAACGTCCGGCCGGTCGTCGAGGCCGCCGCCGAGATCGGCACCACCGTCACCCTGGACGCCGAGGACCACACCACCCTCGACTCGATGTTCGCCATCCACGAGGAGCTGCGGAAGGACTTCCCGCAGACCGGCTGCGTCATCCAGGCCTACCTCTTCCGCACCGAGGACGACGCCCGCCGCCTCGCCGCGAACGGCTCCCGCGTCCGGATCGTGAAGGGCGCCTACAAGGAGCCCGCCTCCGTCGCGATCCAGGAGAAGCCGGAGATCGACAAGGCGTACGTCCGGATCACGAAGATCCTGATGGAGGGCTCCGGCTACCCGATGATCGGGTCCCACGACCCGCGCCTGATCTCCGTCGGCCAGGAGCTGGCCCGCCGCGCCGGGCGCAAGCCGGACGAGTACGAGTTCCAGATGCTGTACGGCATCCGGACCGAGGAGCAGAACCGCCTGGCCGCCGAGGGCCACCGCATGCGCGTCTACACCGCGTACGGCACCGACTGGTACGGCTACTTCATGCGCCGCCTGGCGGAGAAGCCGGCCAACCTCCTCTTCTTCGTCCGCTCCATCCTCACCAAGGGCTGAGCCCCACCACCCCTCCGAAGGAGTATCGAGACTCATGGACGCTGTGACCCAGGTCCCCACTCCCGTCAACGAGCCGGTGCACGGCTACGCCCCCGGCTCCCCCGAGCGCGCCCGTCTGGAGCTCAAGCTCAAGGAGCTGGCCGAGAACCCGCGCGAGCTGCCGATGACCATCGGCGGCGTGAAGCGCCTGGGCGGCGGCGAGGAGTTCGAGGTCGTCCAGCCGCACAACCACCGGGCCGTCATCGGCACCTTCCGGGGCGCCACGCAGCAGGACGCCCAGGACGCGATCGACGCCGCCCTGGCCGCCGCCCCCGCCTGGCGCGCGATGTCCTTCGACGACCGCGCCGCGATCATCCTGCGCGCCGCCGAGCTGCTCGCGGGCCCCTGGCGCGAGACGCTGGCCGCGTCCACCATGCTCGGCCAGTCCAAGACCGCCCAGCAGGCCGAGATCGACACCCCGTGCGAGCTCGTCGACTTCTGGCGCTTCAACGTGGCGTACGCCCGCCAGATCCTGGCCGAGCAGCCGCCGGCCAACTCGCCGGGCGTCTGGAACCGCCTGGACCACCGCCCGCTCGAAGGCTTCGTCTACGCGATCACGCCGTTCAACTTCACCGCCATCGCGGGCAACCTGCCCACCGCCCCCGCCCTCATGGGCAACGTGGTGGTCTGGAAGCCGTCCCCGACGCAGACCCACGCCGCCGTGCTCCTCATGGAGCTCCTGGAGGAGGCCGGCCTGCCCAAGGGCGTCATCAACCTGGTGACCGGCGACGGCATCGCCGTCTCCGAGGTGGCCCTGAACCACCGCGACCTGGCCGGCATCCACTTCACCGGCTCGACCAAGACCTTCCAGCACCTGTGGAAGACGGTCGGCAACAACATCGAGAACTACCGCTCGTACCCGCGGATCGTCGGCGAGACCGGCGGCAAGGACTTCGTCGTCGCCCACCCCAGCGCCGACCGCGCCGTCCTGAAGACCGCCCTGACCCGCGGCTCCTTCGAGTACCAGGGCCAGAAGTGTTCCGCGTCCTCGCGCGCCTACATCCCGGCCTCGATCTGGAACGACGGCTTCAAGGAGGAGTTCGCGGCCGAGGTCGACGGCATCACCATGGGTGACGTCACCGACCTGTCGCACTTCATCGGCGCCGTCATCGACGACCGCTCGTTCGCCAAGAACAAGGCGGCGATCGACCGCGCCAAGTCCGACCCGAGCTGCACGATCGTCGCCGGCGGCACCTACGACGACTCGGTCGGCTACTTCGTCCGCCCGACCGTCATCGAGTGCACCGACCCGGAGAACGAGGTCTTCACGACCGAGTACTTCGGCCCGATCCTCGCGGTCCACGTGTACGACGACAGCTCTGCCGAGAAGTACGACGAGATGCTGACCCAGATGGAGTCGGTCTCGGACTACGCGCTCACCGGCTCGGTCATCGCCAACGACCGCGCCGCCGCCGCGTACACGATGGAGAAGCTCCGCTACGCCGCGGGCAACTTCTACATCAACGACAAGTCGACCGGCGCCGTCGTCGGCCAGCAGCCCTTCGGCGGCGGCCGCGCCTCCGGCACCGACGACAAGGCCGGCGCCCCGCAGAACCTGATGCGCTGGACGCTGACCCGCGCCATCAAGGAGACGCTGGTCCCGCCGACCGAGTACGGCTACCCGCACATGGGCTGACGCCCGCCCGCCGCGCGAGCGGCCCCTGCCCCTCCGGGCAGGCCCCCGGCACCGCCCCCGCCCCCGGTCCCCCAACCGGGGCCGGGGGCGGTTCTCATTCCCCCTCCGCCACCCGCCGGGTCAGGAAGTCGTCGATCAGGGCCGCGATCCGCGGCGCGTGGGTCTCCAGGGCGAAGTGGCCGGTGGGCAGGAGGTGGACCTCGGCGTCCGGGAGGTCGCGGCGGAAGGCCTCGGCGCCCGCCGGCACGAACACCCGGTCGCCCTCGCCCCAGACGGCGAGGAGGGGGACCCGGGAGGTGCGGAAGTACTCCTGGAAGGCCGGGTAGAGGGCGAAGTTGGAGCCGTAGTCGGCGATCAGGTCCAGCTGGACGCCGTCCTGTCCCTCCCGGGCCATCAGGGCGGCGTCGTGGTGCCAGGCGTCGGGGCTGAGGAGGTCGCGGTGCTCGGCGGGGACGCCCGTCTCGTACTGCCACCGGATGCCGTCGAGGGAGCGGATGGCGCGGACCGGCTCCTCGGTCTTCGGCGTGCGCTCCTCGATCAGGGCGAGGACCGGGGCCCAGGCCTCGGCGCCGAGCCCCTCCTCGTACGCGTTGCCGTTCTGGGTGACGATCGCGGTGATCCGCCCGGGGTGGGCGAGGGCGAGCCGGAGGCCGATGGGGGCGCCGTAGTCCTGGACGTAGAGCGCGAACCGCTCCAGGCCGACGGCCTCGGTGAACCCGGCGGTGAGCGAGGCCAGTTCGGCGAAGGTGTAGGGGAAGTCGTCGGCGGAGGGCGCGGCGCTGCGGCCGAAGCCCAGATGGTCGGGGGCGATCAGGTGGTAGCGGTCGGCGAGCAGGGGGATCAGGTCGCGGAACATGTGCGAACTGGTGGGGAAGCCGTGCAGCAGGAGGAGGGCGGGGGCGTCGGCCGGGCCGGCCTCCCGGTAGGCGATCTCGTGCCCGCGGACGGTGACGGTGCGGTGGCGGGTCGGCAGCACGGACATCTTCTAACCCCTTTGAGTCGTTTTAACGGTTAGGTGTCGACGGGGTGATTCCAGCAGGCCGCAGGTAACCTGTCAATTCGCTTTCGGTGGTTAGGCGGGTGTGGGAGGGTGGCGCGCATGACCGTGAGGACCGCGCCCACCCACGCCCTCGGAGCCGCCCGGCTCCGCTCCGTACGCGAGATGCTCGACACCGCCTTCGAGGGAAGCTTCGACGACGAGGACTGGGACCACACCCTCGGCGGCCTCCACGCCTGGATCGAGGACGAGCGGGGGACCGCCGCCCACGGCGCCGTCGTCATGCGCCGGCTGCTCCACGGGGGCCGCTCGCACCGCGTCGGGTACGTCGAAGGGGTCGCCGTCCGGGCCGACCTGCGCCGCCGGGGCCTCGGCGGGGCGGTCATGGCCGAGCTGGAGCGGGTGATCGACGGGGCGTACGCCTTCGGGGCGCTCGCCGCCTCGGACGAGGGCGCCGCGCTCTACCGGGGACGCGGCTGGCGGGTCTGGGAGGGGCGCGTCGAGGCGTTCACGCCCGGCGGGATCGTCCGCCTCCCGGAGGAGGAGGGCGGCGTCTTCCTGCGCCCGGCGGGCGGACGCGCCCTGCCGGACCCCGCCGCCCCGCTGGTCTTCGACTGGCGGGACGGCGACGTGACGTAAGGGGGTGCGGGGGCACGACGTGAAGGGACGCGGGGGCGTGACGGCGCGTCAGGGCCCGTCGTTCCCCGCCGCCGCGCGGTCCGCGTGGACGCGGCCCTTCTCCGTCTCCTTCTTCGCCGTGTACGTCATGCCGATCGCATGGCCGAGGCCGAGCAGCGCGATCGTGTACCCCGGCAGCCCGAGGCCGGCCAGGGCCACCGCCGGGCAGCCGAGGACGGCGAGCGCCCGGACCGCCGGCACCGCCTTGCCCCGGCGGCTGAGGAACAGCCACCCGTGCGGACGGGCCGGCAGCGCCCCCAGGCCCCCTTCGGGGCCCGTGGTCGCCGCCTTCGGGCGCTTGAAGCAGCCGTACGTCAGCCACTCCCCGCACAGCTCCCGGCCCTCCGGCTCCAGCTCCTCCAGGACCTGTGCGCGGCGGCGGTCCGTGAGCACCTCGCGGCGGTTCTTCCAGGCGAGCGCGGCCCCCGGCGCCCGGCGGCAGACGAACCGGCCGAGCGCGTCCAGGGACTCCACCTCCCGGCCCTGGTCCCCGTGGACGGCCGGCATCCGCCGGTCGTCGAAGAGGTCCGCGGTCCACGTCCGGTGCTCCGCCGCCCCGTCCGGCTCCCCGGGCTCCGGGGCGAGCCCGCCGAGCCGGGCCGCGAACCGCGCGGCGGGCCCGAACTCCTCCTCCGGCGCGGACCCCGTCTCCGCGAGGTGCCCGCGCAGCCCGGCGGCGGTCCGGTCGATCTGCTCCCCGGACGCGCCGGCCGCGGGCGGCGCGCCCGTCAGCTCCTCGAAGTGGGCGTCGGTGGTCGTGGTGCTGCTCCCCCCGTGTGCAGTTGCGTCCCCACGGCCCGGTGGAACTCCGCCCAGGCCGCGCCCTCGGCCGCCAGATGCGCCCGGCCCGGGTCGGCGAGCCGGTAGTGGCGGCGGCCCGGCCCGCGCTCGCCGGCGCGGAACTCGGCCTCGACCAGACCGGCCTCCTCCAGGCGGTTCAGCACGGGATGGAGCGTCCCGCCCTTGATCTCGCCGAGGCCCGCCCCGGCGAGCGCCTTCGCGATCTCGTACCCGTAGCTCTCGCCGCCGGTCAGGCAGGAGAGGACGAGCAGGTCGAGGACTCCCTTGAGCCAGCTGGATCTGCGGTCTGCGGCCATCACGTCACCACCTGGGTAGGAAAACAACCTGGGTGGGGGTGCCGAGTCAGACCGTGACGAGCGCCTTCCCCAGGTTCTCGCCCCGCAGCATCCCCAGGAACGCGTCCACGACGTGCTCGAAGCCCTCCGTCACCGTCACGTCCAGCGGCAGCGAACCGTCGCGCAGGCCCGGGACGGCGAGGTCGTACAGCTCCTCCAGGGCGTCCATGTGGTTCCGGACCAGGAACCCTTCGAGCCGGATGCTCTTCCCGACCAGGTCGAAGAGGTTGCGCGGGGCCGCCGGGGGAGCGGAGAGCGAGTGATACTGGGCCACCGCGCCCACCCAGGCGATCCGGCCGTGCTCGCGCAGCGAGCCGATCGCGGCCTCCAGGTGCTCGCCGCCCACCCCGTCCAGCACCGCGTCGAGCCCGTCGGGCGCGGCCTTCGCGAGCGACTCCGCCACCGGCCCGTCGCGGTGGTCGAAGGCCGCGTCGAAGCCGACCTCCTCCGTCAGGTACGCCACCTTGCGCGCCGAACCCGCGCTGCCCACCAGGCGGCCCGCGCCGAGCAGCCGGGCGAGCCGCCCCGCTGCCGTGCCCACCCCGCCGGCCGCCGCCGAGACGAACAGGTCCTCGCCCGCCCGGAGCCGCGCGATCCGGGTCAGGCCCACGTAGGCCGACAGGCCCGTGCCGCCGAGCAGGCTCAGGTGCGCGGCGAGCGGGACGCCGGGGCCGAGGTCCGGGACCCGGCGCGCCTCGCCCGGCGCCACCACGGCGTGGGTGCGCCACCCCCTGCGGTGCAGGACGAGGTCGCCCGGGCGCAGCGACGGGTCGCGCGAGTCGAGCACCCGGCCCAGGGCGCGGCCCTCCATCGGGGAGCCCAGGGTCCACAGCTCGTCGGTGTCCATCGCCTCGCGGTGGTACGGGTCGACGGAGAGGTGGAGGTTCTCGACGAGCGCGGTGCCCGGCCCGGGGACCGGCAGCGGGGACTCGGTGAAGGAGAACAGGTCGGGGGTGGGGAAGCCGGCGGGACGGGCGGTCTGCCGGACGGTGATCATGGTGTCGTTCGTCATGCCGCCGACCGTAGGAGGCGGCCGGCGGCCCGGGCAGGGGGTAGCGTCGATGGCTCCGGCGGATCCATGAGAGCCGCTCATGGGCGCGGGCGGGGGGCGGACGCGACGGCTCCGGGACGGAGTCGCGTGCGCGGGCACGCGGGTGCTCGGGCGCGCGGGTACGCAGAGGTGGGCGGGCACGCGGGTGCGCGCAGGTATGCAGAGTTGGGTGGGCACGCGGGTACGCGGGTGCGCAGAGTTGGGTGGGCACGCGGGTACGCGGGTGCGCAGAGTTGGGCGGGCACGCGGGTACGCGGGCGCGCAAGCACGCGGATACGCACGAAGGGGCGGCACGCATGGACGGGTCCGGGAGCAAGGCCGCCGATCTGGCCCCGCACGAGCTGCGCGTCCTCGTCGCCGTCGGGCGCGAGCGCGGCTTCTCGGCCGCCGCCGTCGCCCTCGGCACGACCCAGTCCGCCGTCTCGCACTCGGTGCGCGGCAGCGAACGCAAGCTGGGCGCCGTCCTCTTCGAGCGCGGCCGGACCGGTGCCGTCCCGACCCCGGCCGGGGAGCGGGCCCTCGCGTACGCCCGGCGGGTGCTGCGGCTCCTGGAGGTGATGGCCGCCGAGGTGCGCGGCACGGCGGCGGACGCCCCGGCCGTCCCCGCCGGACCGCTGCGGATCGCGGCCTTCCGCAGCGCCGCCCTGCACCTGCTGCCCCGTGCCCTGGGGCGGCTCGCGGCGCGCCACCCGGAGGTCGTGCCCGAGGTGCGGATCGTGCGGGAGGTGGGGCGCGGCACGGCCGGCGAGGTCCTCGACGGGCGGGCCGACCTGGGGATCGCGACGCTCGGCACCACCTCGCCGGTGCCGCCGGAGCTGGTCGGCGGCGTCCTCCTGGAGGAGGGGTACGCCCTGGTGCACCCGGCCGGGCACCCGGCGCCGCGCACGCTCCCGCTGGTCGACTGGACGGAGAACTGCACCTCGTACACCCGGGAGTGGTGGGCCGGGCAGGAGTGGCTGCCGCCCGCGACCGTGGAGGCCGAGGACGACGGGGCGGTGCTCTCGATGGTGGGCACCGGTTTCGGGATGGCCGTGATGCCGGAGCTCTCCCTGGTCGGGGCGCCGCCCTCGGTGCGGATCACCGACCTCGGACCGGACCGCCCGACGCGGTCGGTGGGCTACGTCACCACCCCCGAGCTGGCCTCTTCTCCCGCCGTGCGGGCCCTGATCCGTGAGCTGCGGGCCGTCGCGGGGTGACCCCCGGTGCCCCGCCGTCTCAGATAGTAGGAAGTCCGAGTAATTGTGGAGACAGATGCGGCGGCCTGCCCTAGCTTTGTAGGAGCCGAACGTCTCGCTCCATCAGCGAATGGCGGTCGAGAGCGCGACGCCCCGTGCAGGCAACCCCTGCGGCGGCGCTCCCCGCCCCTTCCGGCGCCTTCGATCACCACTGGTCCCCGCACGTCGCCGACCGTTCCCGGTCCCCGCGCGTCGCTCCCCTCCGCACGCCGGATCACCACTGATCTCGAGGAGTCGATCCCCCATGGCAGCCCAGACCGCCCGCCGCGTCCGCCACTCCGCCGCCCGCCCCGCCGACGAGGCCCGCCAGAACGCCGCCGCCGCCCTCCAGCGCGCCCTCGACCGCCGTGACAACGGCGGCTCCACCGGCCACTGATCCGCCCCGTCCCCCTCGGACGTTCGTCCACATGATGGACGTGACGTGTCAGACGATGGGACGACCAGTAGGGTGCCGACATGTCTCACAGCATCGATCTCGCAGTCATCCCCGGCGACGGCATCGGCCAGGAGGTCGTGGCCCAGGGCCTCAAGGTCCTCTCGGCCGTCCTTCCCCAGGACGTGAAGCTGGAGACCGAGGAGTACGACTTCGGCGCCACGCGCTACCACGCCACCGGTGAGACCCTCACCGACGCCGACCTGGACTCCCTCAAGAAGCACGACGCCATCCTGCTCGGCGCCATCGGCGACCCGTCGGTGCCCTCCGGCGTCCTGGAGCGCGGCTTCCTCCTGAAGCTCCGCTTCGCCTTCGACCACCACGTGAACCTGCGCCCCTCGAAGCTGCTCCCCGGCGTGGCGACCCCGCTCGCCGGGCAGCCCGAGATCGACTTCGTCGTGGTCCGCGAGGGCACCGAGGGCCCGTACACGGGCAACGGCGGCACCATCCGCAAGGGCACCCCGCACGAGGTCGCCACCGAGGTCTCGGTCAACACCGCCTTCGGCGTCGAGCGCGTGGTCCGGGACGCCTTCGCCCGCGCCCAGGCCCGCCCGCGCAAGAAGCTCACGCTGGTCCACAAGAACAACGTGCTGACCTTCGCCGGCCACCTCTGGACGGACACCTTCCACCGGGTGGCCGCCGAGTTCCCCGAGGTCGCCACCGACTACCTGCACGTCGACGCCGCGACGATCTTCCTCGTCACCGACCCGGCCCGCTTCGACGTGATCGTCACCGACAACCTCTTCGGCGACATCATCACCGACCTCGCCGCGGCCGTCTCCGGCGGCATCGGCGTCGCCGCCTCGGGCAACATCAACCCCAGCGGCGACTTCCCGTCCATGTTCGAGCCGGTCCACGGCTCCGCGCCGGACATCGCGGGCCAGGGCAAGGCCGACCCCACGGCCACCGTCCTCTCCGTCGCCCTCCTGCTGCGCCACCTCGGGTACGAGTCCGAGGCCGTCCGGGTCGAGGAGGCCGTCGCGGCCGACCTCACCGAGCGGGGCGACGCCGTCCGCACCACGGACGAGATCGGCGACGCGCTCGCCGCGCGAGTAGCGAGCTGACCCGCGCCGACTGACACACGACATCAGCCGCCGGGTCGCACAGCGCCCGGCGGCTGCCCCATGCGCGGCCGCGGGGTGCGCACCCGAAAGAACCCCGGACCGCGCCAGCCTGTTTCACGCACCGGTCCCCGCGCGCGATAATCGAACGCGGGGCCGCCGTATGCGGGCACCGTCGGACGTCCACTCCGTCAGGGACAAGCCGTCTCCGACAGCGGCGTACGCACGCGGTCCTCTCCCCACGACCGGTGAAGGACACGCACTCATGACGACGCCCACGATCGAGCTCAAGCCCTCCTCCAACCCGCTGTCCGACGCGGAGCGCGAGGCGATCCTGGCCAACCCGGGATTCGGCCGCCACTTCACCGACCACATGGTCACCATCCGGTGGACCGACGGCCGCGGCTGGCACGACGCCCAGCTCGTCCCGTACGGCCCGCTCGCGCTCGACCCGGCCACCAACGTCCTGCACTACGCGCAGGAGATCTTCGAGGGCCTGAAGGCCTACCGCCGCCCCGACGGCTCGGTCGCCAGCTTCCGCCCCGACGCCAACGCCCGCCGCTTCCAGGCCTCCGCCCGCCGCCTCGCCATGCCCGAGCTGCCGGTCGAGACCTTCGTCGAGGCCTGTGACGTCCTCGTCCAGCACGACAAGGCGTGGGTCCCGGCGCACGGCGGCGAGGCCTCGCTCTACCTGCGCCCGTTCATGATCGCGACCGAGGTCGGCCTGGGCGTCCGCCCGGCGAACGAGTACCTCTTCGTCGTCATCGCCTCCCCGGCCGGCCCGTACTTCCCCGGCGGCGTGAAGCCCGTCTCCATCTGGCTCTCGGAGAACCGCGTCCGCGCCGTCCCCGGCGGCGTCGGCGACGCCAAGACCGGCGGCAACTACGCGGCCTCCCTGCTCGCACAGGCCGAGGCGGCGGCCAAGGGCTGCGACCAGGTCGCCTACCTCGACGCCGTCGAGCACAAGTGGGTCGAGGAGCTCGGCGGCATGAACCTGTACTTCGTGTACGGGGCCGGGTCCAATGAGAGGCCCAAGATCGTCACCCCGGCCCTCACCGGTTCGCTGCTCGCCGGCATCACCCGCGACTCGCTGCTCAAGCTGGCCGCCGACCTGGGCCTGGAGGCCGAGGAGGGCCGCGTCTCCATCGACCAGTGGCAGGCCGACAGCGAGAACGGCACCCTCACCGAGGTCTTCGCCTGCGGCACCGCCGCCGTCATCACCCCGGTCGGCACCGTCAAGTCCGAGCGCGGCGAGTGGACCCAGTCGGGCGGGGAGCCCGGCGAGGTCACCATGAGGCTGCGCGAGGCGCTCCTCGCCGTCCAGACCGGCAGGGCCGCCGACGCCCACGGCTGGATGCACGAGCTGGGCCGCTGAGCCCGCACGGGCCGGGGCCGTTCCACGAGCGGCCCCGGCCCGACGCCCGTCTTCCGGACCGGCCGCCCTCGGAGCCGGTCGACCGGGCGCATCACGAGCCCTCGGTGCCGGTGCGTCCCCCTGGCGGGCGGCGGTCGCCGGCGGGGCCGCGCCCAGGACGGCGCCCCGCGGGACCGGCGAACCGCCCCCGACCGTCTTCGCGTCCATGCCGTTCCCCCTCCCCCCGTGGGCCGGCCCGGAGCCGGTCCGCGCGCGGGCGCCGTCGTCATCGTCGCCGCGCGGGGAGGCCGTCCCACCCGCGTCCGGGGTCCGCCACAGGCTCCGCACGAACCGGCGCCCGTGCCGTGACCGGGCGCGGTCCGCGACCGGCCGGGACGCTATTTAGAGCAGTGCTCAATGTGACTTGCGCCCGTATCGTGCTCCCTTACTTGGAAGCGTCGGCGTCAACATTTAGAGTGGTGCTCAAACAGGAGGTGTCAGAGACGTGCGCCCGACTCCCGCGGAACGCGACCGGACCGGTCCCGTCCCGCCCGACGGCTCCCCGACCCGCTCCGAGGCGGTCGGACCCGTCTCCGCCGACCGCCTCTCCTCCCGCTAGGACCCGTGATCATGACGTACCGCATGCCCGCCGAGTGGGCCCCGCACGAGCGCACCTGGATGGCCTGGCCCCGTCCCAACCCCACCTTCACCGGTGACGAGGAGCTGGCCGCCGCCCGCGCCGCCTGGGCCTCGGTGGCCCGCGCCGTCCGCCGCTTCGAGCCGGTGACGATGGTCGTCGCCCCCGGCGACGCGGAGGGCGCCCGCGCGCTCCTCGGCGAGGACGTCGACCTGGTCGAGCGCGACCTCGACGACGCCTGGATGCGGGACATCGGCCCGACCTTCGTCACGGACGGCGCCCGACTGGCCGCCGTGGACTGGGTGTTCAACGGCTGGGGCGCCCAGGACTGGGCCCGCTGGGAGCACGACTCCACGATCGCCCGCCACGTCGCGGACGCGGCCGGCGTCCCCGTCGTGAGCAGCCCCCTGGTCAACGAGGGCGGCGCGATCCACGTCGACGGCGAGGGCACCGTCCTCCTCACCGACACCGTCCAGCTCGGCTCCGGCCGCAACCCCGGGTGGACCCGCGAGCAGGTCGAGGCCGAGATCCACGCCAGGCTCGGCACCACCGAGGCCGTGTGGCTCCCGCACGGCCTCGCCGCCGACTACGGCACGTACGGCACCCAGGGCCACGTCGACATCGTCGCCGCCTTCGCCCGCCCCGGCACGGTCCTCGTCCACAGCCAGCGGGATCCGGCCCACCCCGACCACGAGCGCTCCCGGACGTACGCGGACCTCCTCGGTTCCCGGAGGGACGCCCGGGGCCGCCTCCTGGAGGTCATCGAGATCCCGGCCCCCACCGTCCTCAAGGACGAGGAGGGCGACTGGGTCGACTACTCGTACATCAACCACTACCTCTGCAACGGCGCCGTGATCCTCTGCGCCTTCGACGACCCCCACGACGAGCTCGCCGCCGAGATCTTCCGCCGCCTCTTCCCCGACCGCGAGGTCGTCCTGGTCGACGCCCGCGCGATCTTCGCGGCCGGCGGCGGCATCCACTGCATCACCCAGCAGCAGCCGAAGGTCTGACGGCCGGACCTGCCGGGCCCGCCATCGGGTAGAACGTACGAGTGAGTCAGAGCAGCAGCCCGCCGTCCCGCCCCCGCCGCCGCAACCAGGCCGCGCCTCCCCGCGAGGAGGTGCTCGCCGCCGCGATGGGGACCATCGCCGAGCGCGGGCTCGACGGACTCACCATGGCCGGGCTCGGACGGCAGGTCGGGATGAGCAGCGGGCACCTGCTGTACTACTTCCGCACCAAGGACGAACTCCTGCTCCAGACCCTGGAGTGGAGCGAGGGGCGGCTCGGGGCCCGGCGCGGCGCACTGCTCTCCCGGCCCGGGAGCGCCCGCGAGCGGCTCGACGGATACGTGGACGTGTACGTGCCCGAGGGGCCGCGCGACCCGCACTGGACCCTCTGGCTGGAGGTCTGGAACCGCTCGCAGGACGCCGGCGACGACGCCCGCGCCCGGCAGGCCGCCATCGAGGGCGCCTGGCACCGGGACCTGGTCGCGATCCTGGCCGAGGGGGTCTCGCGCGGCGAGTTCCGGCCGGTCGACCCGGACCGGTTCGCCACCCGGACGCGCGCCCTGCTCGACGGCTTCAGCGTGCACGTCGCCGTCGGCCTCCCCGGCACGGGCAGGGAGCGGGTCCTCGAACACGTGAGGGAGTTCGTCGAGCAGGAGCTGCTCGCGCGACCGTAACGCACGCAAGTACACGGGATCGTTGCCCGCTGCGCCCTTGTCGGCCGGGCCGGTGCTCCGGCACGGTTCCTGCCCATGGGACGAGAGCACTGGAAGAAGATCTGGGTCGGCTCCGCCGGCAACATGGTCGAGTGGTTCGACTGGTTCGTGTACGCGAGCTTCGCCACCTACTTCGCGGGGGCGTTCTTCCCCGAGGGCAACGACACCGCCAAGCTGATGAACACCGCCGGCATCTTCGCCGTCGGCTTCTTCATGCGCCCGGTCGGCGGCTGGCTCCTCGGCCGCGTCGGCGACCGCAAGGGCCGCAAGGCGGCCCTCACCCTCACCGTCACCCTGATGTCCGCCTCCGCCGTCCTCATCGCCGTCGCCCCCACCTACGCGGTCGCCGGATACGGCGGCGCCGCCGTCCTCCTGGTCGCCCGCCTCCTCCAGGGCCTCTCCGTCGGAGGCGAGTACGCGGCCAGCGCCACCTACCTCACCGAGGCCTCCGCCCCCGAGCACCGCGGCTTCGCCTCCAGCTTCCAGTACGTGTCGATGACCGCCGGCCAGGTCCTCGGCCTCGGCCTGCTGCTCCTGCTCCAGCAGACCCTCTCCGACGCGGCCCTGCACTCCTGGGGCTGGCGGATCCCCTTCGCCGTCGGCGCCCTCGGCGCGGCCGTCGTCTTCTACCTGCGCCGCACCATGCTGGAGACCGAGGTCTACGAGGAGTCCGCGGGCGACGGCGTCGAGCGGGGACAGCAGGGCACCCTCAGGGCCCTCTGGGCGCACCGCCGCGAGGCCTTCCTCGTCGTCGCGCTCACCATGGGCGGGACCGTGGCGTACTACACGTACACCACCTACCTCACCAAGTACCTCTCGAACTCCGCCGGGCTCCCCAAGCAGACCGCCACCCTGGTCTCCTTCTGCGCCCTGATCGTCTTCGCCTGCCTCCAGCCGCTCGCCGGCCGGCTCTCCGACCGGATCGGGCGCCGCCCCCTCCTCATCACCTTCGCGGTCGGCTCCACCCTCCTCACCGTGCCGATCATGGCGATGCTCAAGCACGCGGGCTCCTTCTGGCCGGCCCTCGGCCTCTCCCTCCTCGCGCTCCTCGTCGTCACCGGCTACACCTCCATCAACGCCTGCGTGAAGGCCGAGCTCTTCCCGACCGGCGTCCGCGCCCTCGGCGTCGCCCTGCCGTACGCCGTCGCCAACGCCCTCTTCGGCGGCACCGCCGAGTACGTGGCCCTCTGGTTCAAGGACGCGGGCATCGAGTCGGGCTTCTCCTGGTACGTCGCCGGCTGCGCGGCCGTCTCCCTGGTCGTCTACCTCACGATGCGCGAGACCCGCGACATCGACCTCGGCCGGGTCGGGAAGGGCCCCGACGGCGCCGCGGCCGGGCGGAAACCGGACAGCCTGCCCGTATCGTGAGACCCCCGCCCCACGGGGCGGTCACCTGTGCCAGACTTCCGGCGTGCCTGCTACCACGATGATTATCGGCAGCGGCGCGCCGGTCCGCAGTGACCGCTGAGGCGTGGAACGACCCCCACGCAGGCGGACACCGTGCCCCAGACCCGCGCGCAGACCTCTCGCACCCGCGAGGGGTTTTTTCGTTTTCCGGCCCCACCCATGCCGGAGGCGGACGCGGCGCGAGAATGGGGGCAAGTGGAGCCAGACCTTCCGGAGCCACATCCGACAGGAGCCATGACAGCCATGACCACGGAGAACGCCGAGGCCTCACCCCTCGACGACAGTTTCCACGTCTTCGACACGACGCTGCGCGACGGGGCGCAGCGCGAGGGCATCAACCTCACCGTCGCGGACAAGCTGACCATCGCCCGGCACCTCGACGACTTCGGCGTCGGCTTCATCGAGGGCGGGTGGCCCGGCGCCAACCCGCGCGACACGGAGTTCTTCGCCCGCGCCCGTCAGGAGATCGCGTTCAAGAACGCGCGGCTCGTCGCCTTCGGAGCCACCCGCAGGGCCGGCGGCTCCGCCGCCGAGGACCCGCAGGTCAAGGCGCTCCTCGACTCCGGCGCCCCGGTCGTCACCCTGGTCGCCAAGTCGCACGACCGGCACGTCGAACTGGCCCTGCGCACCACCCTCGAAGAGAACCTGGAGATGGTCCGCGACACCGTCTCCCACCTGCGCGGGCAGGGCCGCCGCGTCTTCGTCGACTGCGAGCACTTCTTCGACGGCTACAAGGCCAACCCGGACTACGCCAAGGCCGTCGTCCGCGCCGCCCACGAGGCCGGCGCCGACGTCGTCGTCCTCTGCGACACCAACGGCGGCATGCTCCCCGCCCAGATCCAGGCCGTCGTCGCCACCGTCCTCGCCGACACCGGCGCCCGGCTCGGCATCCATGCCCAGGACGACACCGGCTGCGCCGTCGCCAACACCCTCGCCGCCGTCGACGCGGGCGCCACCCACGTCCAGTGCACCGCCAACGGCTACGGCGAGCGGGTCGGCAACGCCAACCTCTTCCCCGTCGTCGCGGCCCTGGAGCTCAAGTACGACCAGCGGGTGCTGCCCGAGGGCGCCCTCGCCGAGATGACCCGGATCTCGCACGCCGTCGCCGAGGTCGTCAACCTCACCCCCTCCACCCACCAGCCGTACGTGGGCGTCTCCGCCTTCGCCCACAAGGCCGGACTGCACGCCTCCGCGATCAAGGTCGACCCCGACCTCTACCAGCACATCGACCCCGAGCGGGTCGGCAACACCATGCGGATGCTGGTCTCCGACATGGCCGGCCGCGCCTCCATCGAGCTCAAGGGCAAGGAGCTCGGCGTCGACCTGGGCGGCGACCGGGCGCTGGTCTCCCGGGTCGTCGAGCGGGTCAAGGAGCGCGAGCTCCAGGGCTACACGTACGAGGCCGCCGACGCCTCCTTCGAGCTGCTGCTCCGCGAGGAGGCCGAGGGCCGGGCCCGCCGCTACTTCCGCACGGAGTCCTGGCGCGCGATCGTCGAGGACCGCCCCGACGGCACCCACGCCAACGAGGCCACCGTGAAGCTCTGGGCCAAGGGCGAGCGGATCGTCGCCACCGCCGAGGGCAACGGCCCGGTCAACGCCCTCGACCGGGCGATGCGGGTCGGCCTGGAGCGGATCTACCCGCAGCTCGCCAAGTTCGAGCTGACCGACTACAAGGTCCGCATCCTGGAGGGCCGCCACGGCACCGAGTCCACCACCCGGGTGCTGGTCACCACCAGCGACGGCAACGGCGAGTGGTCCACGGTCGGCGTCGGCGAGAACGTCATCGCCGCCTCCTGGCAGGCCCTGGAGGACGCCTTCACCTACGGCCTGCTCCGGGCGGGGGTCGACCCCGCCGAATAGTCGCCTTTGGCCTTTCATGTTCCGTTCGGCGCCGTTCGGGTAGCGTCGACATATGAGGACCAGGCCGCCAGGGGGTGTCCGGAAAGCAGCGCCGTCCGCCGGCCGGGGCAGGGCCGACGGTGCCCGGTGCGTGCGATCGCAGGGCGCAGGAGGGAGCCGCGGCGTGCCGCGCCGACCGGCGACGACGCGGCCGGGGGCGCCCCCGGGTCCGAAGGGCCGCGGGGGAGCGCGCGTCGGCACCGCCGGCCGCACGGGACTTTCCGGGCACCCCCTGGCCCGCCCCGCGGCCCTCGGCGGGTTGATACTGCTGCTGCTCCTGGTCCTGGTGCCCACCGCGGGCGCCGGGGCCACGGGCGTGTCCGACGCGGCCGCCGCCCTCAGGCAGGGCCCGGTCCACGTCGATCCCGGCGCCGCCGACCAGCTCTCCGAGGCCGACGCGGACGCCCTCGCGCGGAAGATCGAGGACGCGGACAAGCCCCTCTTCGTGGCCGTGCTGCCCGCGAACGCGCAGTTCCCGCCGCAGGGGCTCATCGACGACCTGCGGGCCCGGACCGGCGCCACCGGCCTGTACGCGGTGAGGCTGGGCGACCGGTTCGACGCCGGGGTCGACCCCTCCGTGATGTCCCCGGCCGCCGTCCGTGACCTCGCCGCCTCGGTCCGCGCGCCGGACGTGGACGCGGCCACCGAGCTGAACGCCTTCGTCGACCGGGCCCTGCCCGACCTGCGGGGCTCGGCCCCCTCCTCCTGGGGTTCCGCCGGATCCGACTCCGGGGTCCCGGTCGCCGGACTCGCCGTCCTCGGCGGCGTCGTCGTCGCGGCCGGCGCGGGTGGTTACGCGGTCGTCCGCCGGAACCGGCTCCGCAAGGAGGCCGAGGAGCGGGCCGCCCTGGAGAAGCTCCGGGTCGTCGTCGACGAGGACATCACCGCCTTCGGCGAGGAGCTGGAACGCCTCGACTTCCACCCCGCCGAGGCCGGCGCCGACGACGCCATGCGCGGCGACTACGAACGCGCCCTCGACGCCTACGACCGGGCCAAGTCCCTCATGGGCTCCGCCGCCCGCCCGCACGACGTGCGCGGGGTGACGGAGGCCCTGGAGGACGGCCGCTTCTCCCTCGCCGTCCTGGCCGCCCGCCGCGAGCGCCGCCCGCTGCCCGAGCGGCGCGCCCCCTGCTTCTTCGACCCGCGCCACGGCCCCTCGACCGAGGACCGCGCTTGGACCCCGGCCGGCGGGGCCGCCCGCGAGGTCCCGGTCTGCGCCGCCGACGCGGCCCGCCTGGACGACGGCCGCGACCCCCTCGCCCGCACGGTCGACACCGACTCCGGCCGCCGCCCCTACTGGGAGGCGGGCCCCGCCTACGGTCCGTGGGCCGGCGGCTACTTCGGCGGCGGCCTGCTCCCCGGCCTCCTCGCGGGCACCCTCCTCGGCTCCGTGCTCTCCACCCCGGCCTACGCCTCCGAGTACGGCGGCGGCGACTTCCAGGGCGGCGACTTCTCCTCCGGGGACTTCGGGTCCGGCGACGGCGGGGGCTTCGGCGGCGGGGACTTCGGCGGGGGCGGCGGCTTCGACGGCGGAGGCGGTTTCTAGGGCGCTACGTCCGACACGCGTCCCAGGGCGCGGGACACCCCCCGGGACGCGCACCCGGCCCCGGTCTCACACCAGCGGTTTCACCGACATCAGCAGATGGCGGTGGACCGGGTCGGGACCGTCCGCGAGCAGGGCGCGCTGCCCGGGGCCCAGGAGGTGGAAGCGGACCTCCGGGCCGTCCAGGGACGTCAGGGCGTCCAGGAGGTAGCCGGGGTGGAAGGCGACCGCCAGGGAGTCCGCCCCGGCGAGGGAGGCCGGCAGCCGCTGGGACGCCACGTCGTCCTCGTACCCCGCCCGCAGGTGCAGGCCCTCGCCGGAGAAGGCCAGCCGGACCGGGCTGTCGCCCTCCGCGACGACCGCGACCCGCTTCACGGCCTCGGTCAGCGGCGCCCGGTCGGTGACCGCGAGGGCGTGCGCGCCGAGGTCGAAGAGCTTGTCGTGGCGGGGGAGGCGGCCGTCGAGCAGCCGGGTGGTGGTGCGCATGCCGCCGCTCTCGAAGCCCAGGGAGCCGGAGTCGAGCGCGAGCCGGGCCGGACCCGCGCCGGCGAGGGAGCGGGCGATCTCCGTGAGGCGCCGGGCCGGGACGACCACGTCGGCGTCCACCGCGTCCGCGCCGGCCCCGGGCCTCCACTCCAGGGCGCGGACCGCGTACCGGTAGCGGTCGGTGGCGGCCAGGGTCATCACCGGCCCGTCCAGGGAGAGCCGTATCCCGGTGAGGACGGGCGGCGAGTCGTCCCGGCCCGCCGCCACCGCCACCTGGCCGACCGCCGCCGCGAAGGCGTCCCCGTCGACCTGGCCGAGCACCTCGGGCAGCGGCGGCGGCGCCGGGTGGTCCTCCAGGGGGAGCAGGGAGAGGCCGAACCGGGCGCCGCCCGAGGTGACCGAGAGGCGGGCGCCCTCCACGGCGAGCTCGGTGCGGCCCCGGGGCAGCACCCTGCAGATGTCGAGCAGCCGCCGGCCCAGGACCAGCGCCCGGCCCGCCACGACCGTCTCGGCCTCCACCTCGATCCGCGCCGAGGCCTCGTGGTCGAGTCCCGAGACGCGCAGCCCGTCCCCCGTCGCCTCCAGGAGCAGACCCCCGAGGACGGGCATCGGTGAGCGGGCCGGCAGGACGCGCGCGGCCCAGGCCACGGCGTCGGTCAATACGGCGCCGTCGATACGGAATTCCATGCCGCCGACGCTAACGGCCGCCACTGACAACGCCCCGGCCCGCGGTTCCGGCCCCGGCCCCGGCTTCCCCGACTCCGTTGTCAGTGGGCGCGGTTAACGTCGTCGTCGACGACCGGTACGACCCGCGAACACTGTCGCGGCGGCGGCGCGCAGGGTGAGGAGACGCGATGAACGACGTCCACGTCCACGGCACGGTGGAGCCCGGTTTCGAGCCGGTGCGGGAGGTGTTCGCGGAGATCGCCGCGAACGAGGCGCGGGACGGCGGCGCGCAGCTCGCCGTCCACCACCGGGGCCGCCTCGTCGTCGACCTCTGGGGCGGCGACGGCGTCGACGGGGACTCCCTGCTCGCCCTCTACTCCTCCTCCAAGGGCGCCATGGCCCTGGTCTCCGCCCTCCTCGTGCAGGACGGCGTCCTGGACCTCGACCGCACGGTCGCCTCCTGGTGGCCCGAGTTCGCCGCCGAGGGCAAGGGGGAGACCACCCTGCGCCAGCTGCTCTCGCACCGTGCCGGGGTGATCGGCACGGACGACGGCCTCTCGCCGGAGGAGCTGGCCGACGACCGCAGGGCCGCCGCCCGCCTCGCGGGCCAGCGCCCCTTCTGGGAGCCGGGCACCGGCCACGGCTACCACGGCCTGGTCATCGGCGCCCTGGTCGGCGAGGTGGTCCTGCGGGCCACCGGCCGCACGGTCCAGGAGCTGTTCGAGGAGCGGGTCCGCGCGCCGTACGCCCTCGACTACTACCTGGGCCTGCCCGAGGAGCTCGAAACCCGCTTCCGCCCGGCCCTGCCCGCGGTCCACACCCCCGAGGAGGAGGCGTTCCTCGCCGCGAACCCGTTCGCGCCCGACAGCCTGGCGGCCGTCGCCTTCGGCTTCCGCACCGATCCGCCGCTGGACATGGTCGAGTACGGCAACAGCCGTGCGGTGCACGTCCGGGCGCCGCTCTCCGGCGGCGGCGTCGGTTCGGCCCGCGGCCTGTCCCGGATGTACGCGGCGATCGCGGGCGAGCTGGACGGCCGGCCCCCGCTCCTCGCCCCCGGCACCCTCGCCGAGTTCGCCCGGATCCACTCCGAGGGCACCGACCTCGTCACGGGCTCGCGGAACGCCTTCGGCCTCGGCTTCGTCCCGCTCGGCACCCGCTACCCGGCGCTGAGCGCCGGAGCCGTCGGCCACAGCGGCGCCCCCGGCTCCCAGGCCTTCGCCGACCCGGCCACCGGCCTCGCCTACAGCTACGCCCGCCGCCGCTTCGCCTTCATGGGCGGTCCGGGCGCGCCGGAGAACGACCGGCTGGTCCCGGCGGTGGTGGAGGCGGCGGCGAAGACGGCCTGACGCCCGCGGAGTCCCGACCCGGGCCCGGAGTCCCACCCGGTCCCGGACCCCGACCGGATCCCCGGCCCGGGCCCGGAAACGCCGAGCGCCCGCCGTCCGCCGGGGGAGGCGGACGAGCGGGCGCGCTCGTGGGGCCGTACGGCCGGGAAGGGGATCAGGCGGCGTTCTTGATCGCCGAGATGTCGAAGGTCAGCTTGACCTTGTCGCTGACCATGACGCCACCGGTCTCCAGGGCCGCGTTCCAGGTCAGGCCCCACTCGGAGCGCAGGATCTCGGCGGAGCCCTCGAAGCCGACGCGCTCGTTGCCGTAGACGTCCGTCGCGGTGCCGTTGAACTCCAGGTCGATGGAGAGCGGGCGGGTGACGTCCTTGATGGTCAGGTCGCCGGTGATCCGGTACTTGTCGCCGCCGAGCTGCTCGGCCCGGGTGGAGCGGAAGGACATCAGCGGGAACCGCTCGGCGTCGAAGAAGTCGGCGCCGCGCAGGTGGGCGTCGCGGTCGGCGATGCCGGTGTCGACGGAGGCGATCTTCACGTCGATCGAGGCAGTGGAGGCGCCGGGGTCCGTCCCGTCCAGCGTGAGCGTGCCCTCGTGCTCGGCGAAGCCGCCGCGGACGTTGGTGACCATGGCGTGGCGGACGGTGAAGCCGATGCTGCTGTGGGCGGGGTCGATGGCGTAGTCGCCGGTCAGGGCGGCCAGGGCCGGGTCCACCGGGAGGGTGGCGACGGCGGTGGCGGACTCGGTGTTCTTGCGGCCGAAGAGACCCATGACTGCTCCTTGCTCGGGATTGGTTGAACCTTCAACGAGAACGACTGTAACCCCATTCCGTTCAACATTCAACATCCATGGGGGATGTTCCTGGACCGTGACCTTCCGCGGCCCCGCCCCGCCCCGGCCCGCTTTGGCTCGACCGCCACGAGCCGACCCGACCCGACCCGCAACCGCGACGGCCGCCGACCCCGTCGGCCGCCCGGAAGGAAGCCCGCGAACCCCCTCCCCGGCCACTTGGACTAACCGAAGGGGGTTCTTGGACTGGAGGGGCCCGCGCGGCGCGATCTCGTTGACGGTGCCGCCGGGCCGGGGCCAACTGGTGCGCATGCCCCTCCCTCACTCGCCACGAGGCCGCAGGATCCGTGCGGCCTGCGCGCTCGCCGTCGCCTCCTCCGCCGTCTTCGCCCTGGCCGGACCCGCCGATGCCCGGGGCCCGCTCGCCGGGACCGCCGCGGACGCCGTCACGGACACCGCCGCCGCGGACGCCGTCCTCTCCTCCCGGCAGCTCTCCGTCGCCGTCGCCCGGGACTTCCCCCGCGTCCTCTCGTACACCGACCGCGCGAGCGGGGACCGGATCCTCGGCAGCACGGCCCCGGTCACCCAGGTGGTCCTCAACGGCACCGCCCGCACCGTCCGGACCAAGGGCGACCCCGTCCTGGAGCCCGCCTCCGCCGCGTACACCCTCGTCTTCCCCGACCTGCCCGGCGTCGAGATCGACGCGCGGCTCGGCGTCGAGGGCCGGACCACCACCTTCCGGATCACCGCCGTCCGCGACACCGGGGACTTCCGGGTCGGGACGATCGACATACCCGGTCACGACCTGGTCTCCGTCGGCTCCTCGGACACCGGCGGCGCCTCGACCGCCTTCACCCGCCTCGACCCGGACTCCACCCGCACCGCCGACGTCTTCGCGCGGGTCACCGACGCCACCCCGGCCGACGCGAACCCCGTCGGCGCCACCTACGCGATCGTCGGCACCGGCCGTCTCGCCGCCGCCGTCGAGTCCAACTCCAGCTACGACAAGCCCTCCGGCGCCTCCGCCCGCGACGGCGCCCGCTTCTGGCACCAGGCCCGCAAGAACGGCGCCGAGACCCGCGTCGGCGTCTGGTCCGGCCAGTGGACCCACCGCGGCGAGGGCGCCCCGGAGCCCGAGAACGGCGACGACCTGCCCTGGGCGAAGGTCGTCGTCACCCCCGACGCCAACGCCGACGGCACCGTCGACTGGCAGGACGGCGCCGTCGCCTTCCGCGCGATCGGGATCAAGGCCCCCGGCAGCGAGCAGACCCCCGGCCGGGTCGTCGCCCACATCCCGTTCAACTTCGCCTCCCAGGCCACCCACCCCTTCCTGCGCACCCTCGACGACGTCAAGCGGATCTCGCTCGCCACCGACGGACTCGGCCAGTTCGCGCTGCTCAAGGGGTACGGCTCCGAGGGCCACGACTCCGCCCACCCCGACTACGGCGGCAACTACAACAAGCGCGCCGGCGGCCTCGCCGACCTCAACACCCTCCTCAAGGAGGGCAGGAAGTGGAACGCCGGCTTCGGCGTCCACGTGAACGCCACCGAGTCGTACCCCGAGGCGAAGAACTTCAGCGAGACCCTCGTGGACAAGACGAAGCCCGGCTGGAACTGGCTCAACCAGAGCTACTACATCGACCAGCGCCGGGACCTCAACAGCGGCGACCTCGCCCGCCGCTTCCAGCAGCTCCGCGACGAGACCGACCCCAACCTCTCCGCGCTCTACATCGACGTCTACTACACGCACGGCTGGATCGCCGACGAGACGATGCGGGCCGTCCGGGCGCAGGGCTGGAACGTCGCCACCGAGTGGGCCGACAAGTTCGAGCGCTCCTCCCTCTGGTCCCACTGGGCCAACGACCTCGACTACGGCGGCGCCACCAACAAGGGCCTCAACTCGCAGATCATCCGCTTCATCCGCAACGGCGAGAAGGACGTCTGGAACGACCACCCGGTCCTCGGCCAGACCGCCCTCGTCGACTTCGAGGGCTGGACCGGCGAGACCGACTGGAACGCCTTCACCGCCAACGTCTGGCAGCGGAACCTGCCCGCCAAGTACCTCCAGCGGCAGACGATCACCCGCTGGAACGGTGACGACATCACCTTCACCGGCGGCGTCCGCGGCACCGTCGAGGACGGCCGCCGCACCTTCTACGAGAACGGCCGCAAGGTCCTCGACGGCGAGAGCTACCTGCTCCCCTGGGACGGCGGCAGGAAGCTCTACCACTACAACAAGGCCGGTGGCACGACCGGTTGGCAGGTCCCGGCCGGAGCCCGCTCGTACACCGTGTACGAGCTCACCGACAACGGGCGCGCGAAGACCGCCACCGTACGGCCCGTGAACGGGAGGATCACCCTGACGGCCACCGCCGGACGGGCCTACGTCCTCCACCCCGACAAGGCCCCCGCCCAGGCCGACCCGCAGTGGGGCCGGGGCACCCCGGTGAAGGACCCCGGCTTCAACGACGCCGAGCTCGCCGGCTGGACGAAGACCGGCACCGTCGCCCGTGACACCGACGAGCGGGGCCGCAACAGCGCGAAGCTCACCGGCACCGCCGCCGCCTCGGTCGGCCAGCGGATCACCGGCCTCACCCCCGGCGAGCGGTACACCGCCTCCGCCCTCATCGAGGTCGAACCCGGGAAGACCCGCCCCACCACCCTCTCCGTCGGCGGCGCGTCCGTCACCGTCGAGCGCTCCCCGCTCCAGAACCGGATCGCCGCCTCCGACTGGAACGGCACCCGCCTCCAGCGCGCCAAGGTCACCTTCACCGCGCCGCGCGGCGCCGCCCCCCTGAGGATCGAGGCCGCGGGCGGCAGCGCCGCCGCCGTCCGGATCGACGACGTCCGGATCGTCGCCGACGCCCCCGCCACCAGGGCCGGGACCACGGCGTACGAGGACTTCGAGGCCGTCGACCAGGGCTGGGGCCCCTTCCTCAAGGGCGACTCCGGCGGCACGAACGACCCGCGCACCCACATCGCCCAGCTCCACGCCCCCTACACGCAGGCAGGCTGGAACGGAAAGCTCGTCGACGACGTCATCGGCGGCGCCGAGTCGCTCAAGTCGCACGACGAGAACAGCGGCCTCGTCTACCGGACCGCGCCCTGGACCGTCCCGATGGAGGACGGCCACCGGTACCGCGTGGAGTACGACTACCAGTCCAGCCACGCGGGCGCGTACGAGTGGGTCACCGGCTACGACCGCACGAGCGGCACCGGAGCGGCCGTCGAGACCCGCCGCACCCCGATCGGGCAGCAGCGGACCACCGGGCACTTCACCGAGACCGTCACGGCCGGCTGCGGCGACACCTGGACCGGGCTGCGCAAGCGCGCCGACGCCCCCGACGGCGCCGACTTCGTCCTCGACGGCTTCACCGTGACCGACCTCGGCCCGGCCTCCGAGCGCGCCGCCTGCGGCACCCTCGCCGTCGCCGCGCCCGAGACCCTGGAGCCCGGCCGCCCGAACCGGGTCACCGTCACCTTCGGCAACGACGAGGCCGAAGGTGCCACCGGCGCGCGGGCCGTCCTCGTCCTGCCGGACGGCTGGACCGCCGCACCGGCCGCGCCCGTCGACCTCGGCACGGTCGCGCCCGGCGGAAAGACCACCGCCACCTGGCAGGTCACCCCGCCGGTGGACGCCGCCCACCGGTCGTACCCGCTGAACGCCTCCCTCACGTACACCGTCGGCGGTGGCGAGCGGAGGCTGACCGCCGCCGCCACCGTCCGCACCCTGCCCCCGCCGCCCACCGCCGACACCTGGGCGAGCGACCACGACTGGACCTCGGCGACCAGCGGCTGGGGGCCCGTCGAGCGCGACCTCTCCAACGGCGGGACCGGCGCCGGGGACGGCTCCCCGCTGAGGATCGGGGGAGTCGCGTACGCCAAGGGCCTGGGCACCCACGCCCCCGCCACCGTCCGCTACTACCTCGGCGGCCGGTGCGCCTCCTTCACCGCCGAGGTCGGGGTGGACGACAGCCAGGTCGGCCGGGGCAGCGTCCGGTTCGCCGTCCTCGTGGACGGCACGGAGAGGGCGAAGTCCCCCGTCCTCACGTCCACGGACCCCGCCCGTCCCCTCACCGCCGACGTCACCGGCGCGGCCTACGTCGACCTGGTGGTCGACGACGGCGGCGACGGCAACGGCAACGACCACGCGGACTGGGGCGGCGCCCGCTTCCACTGCGGCGGCTGAACCCCTGGAACGCCCTCCTGGAGAGGAGGGCGTTGTAGGGAAGCGAAGAACGCGGGCGGCACCCCGGTACGATGGGTGCCGCCCGCGGACGCGTGTTCCTCACCGAGGTCTATGTCGAACCCCTACAAACACAAGGGGTGTCCGGCTGTTGACTCGGGACGTACGGGACACGATTCTGTCCGGCCCCGCCAGGAATCGACACGCGAGACTGTACGGAGTCGACGGCAAGTTTTTCTTGTCCGACTTCGTAGGGTCGGTACATGACCGTTGTGGACCAGATCCCGAGCGAGCCCGCCGACGCCCGTGGCCGAGTGGCCGAGCTGCACGTCCTGCGCGAGCGGGCCCTGAGCGGCCCGAGCGAGCGGGCGACGGAGGCGCAGCACGCGAAGGGCAAGCTGACCGCCCGCGAGCGCATCGAGCTGCTGCTCGACCCTGGTTCCTTCAACGAGGTCGAGCAGCTCCGCCGGCACCGCGCCCAGGGCTTCGGCCTGGAGGCGAAGAAGCCGTACACCGACGGCGTCATCACCGGCTGGGGCACGGTCGACGGCCGCACGGTCTTCGTCTACGCCCACGACTTCCGGATCTTCGGCGGCGCCCTCGGCGAGGCCCACGCCACCAAGATCCACAAGATCATGGACATGGCCATCGCGGCCGGCGCCCCGCTGGTCTCCCTCAACGACGGCGCCGGCGCCCGCATCCAGGAGGGCGTCTCCGCCCTCGCCGGCTACGGCGGCATCTTCCAGCGCAACACCCGCGCGAGCGGCGTCATCCCGCAGATCAGCGTGATGCTCGGCCCGTGCGCCGGCGGCGCGGCCTACAGCCCCGCCCTGACCGACTTCGTCTTCATGGTCCGCGAGACCTCGCAGATGTTCATCACCGGCCCGGACGTCGTCAAGGCGGTCACCGGCGAGGAGATCACCCAGAACGGCCTCGGCGGCGCCGACGTCCACGCCGGCACCAGCGGCGTGGCGCACTTCGCGTACGACGACGAGGAGACCTGCATCGCGGAGGTCCGCTACCTCCTGTCGATGCTCCCGCAGAACAACCGGGAGAACCCCCCGGCCGTCCCCTCCGAGGACCCGGCCGACCGCCGCTCCGACGTCCTGCTCGACCTGGTCCCGGCCGACGGCAACCGCCCGTACGACATGCACAAGGTCATCGAGGAGCTCGTCGACGACGGCGACTACCTGGAGATCCACGAGCGCTGGGCCCGCAACATCATCTGCGCGCTCGCCCGCCTCGACGGCCAGGTCGTCGGCATCGTCGCCAACCAGCCGCAGACGCTGGCCGGCGTCCTGGACATCGAGGCCTCCGAGAAGGCGGCCCGGTTCGTGCAGATGTGCGACGCCTTCAACATCCCGATCATCACCCTTCTGGACGTCCCCGGCTTCCTTCCCGGGGTGGACCAGGAGCACGGTGGGATCATCCGGCACGGCGCCAAGCTGCTCTACGCCTACTGCAACGCGACCGTGCCCCGGATCAGCCTGATCCTGCGCAAGGCGTACGGCGGCGCGTACATCGTGATGGACTCCCAGTCCATCGGCGCCGACCTGACGTACGCCTGGCCCACCAACGAGATCGCCGTCATGGGCGCCGAAGGCGCCGCCAACGTGATCTTCCGCAAGCAGATCGCCGAGGCCGAGGACCCCGAGGCCATGCGCACCCGCATGGTCAAGGAGTACAAGGCCGAGCTGATGCACCCCTACTACGCCGCGGAGCGCGGCCTGGTCGACGACGTCATCGACCCCGCCGACACCCGCCAGGTCCTCGTCCGGTCCCTGGCGATGCTCCGCACCAAGCACGCCGACCTGCCCTCCCGCAAGCACGGCAACCCGCCGCAGTAAGAGGAGCCCCTTCCCATGAGCACTCCCGCCCATCTCCTGCGCGTCGAGAAGGGTCACGCCGACCCCGAGGAGCTCGCCGCCATCACCGCGGTCCTCCTCGCCCGCGCCGCCGCCCAGCCGTCCGCCGACGCCGCCGGCGCCGGCGCCCACCGGGGCCGCAGCGCGGCCGGCTGGCGCCGTCTGGAGCGCGAGCACGGCTTCCGCGCCCCGCACAGCTGGCGCTAGCCGGCACGGAGCACCAGAGAGCACGGCGAAGGGCCGGAACCCGGTGGAGACCGGGTTCCGGCCCTTCGCGCTGCCGTTCGTACACCGCCGAAGGCCGCGCCCCCCTTCCGGGGGGCGCGGCCTTCGGGCCGGGCGGGGGAGAACGGAACGCCTGGGGACAGCTACCGCAGCCGGGCCATGAGGGCGTGCTCGACGAGGGTGATGAGCGCGCTCTTGGCGTCGGCGCGGTGGCGGGCGTCGGTGGTGATGATGGGGGTGTCGGGGCCGATCTGGAGGGCCTCGCGGACTTCCTCGGGCTGGTAGGGCTGGTTGCCGTCGAAGCCGTTGAGGGCGATGACGAACGGCAGGCCCGAGTTCTCGAAGTAGTCGACGGCGGGGAAGCAGTCGGCGAGGCGGCGGGTGTCGACGAGCACGACGGCGCCGATGGCGCCGCGGACGAGGTCGTCCCACATGAACCAGAAGCGGTCCTGTCCGGGGGTGCCGAACAGGTACAGGATCAGGTCCTGGTCGAGCGTGATGCGGCCGAAGTCCATGGCGACGGTCGTCGTCGTCTTGTCGCCGGTGTGCGTGAGGTCGTCGATGCCCGCCGAGGCGGACGTCATCACGGCCTCGGTACGCAGCGGATTGATCTCCGAGACCGCGCCGACGAACGTGGTCTTGCCCACGCCGAAGCCACCCGCCACCACGATCTTCGCGCTGGTGGTTGAACGGGCCGCGCCGCCGCTAGAGCTTGCGAAGTCCACTGAGCACCCTTTCGAGCAGTGTCACGTCTGGCTGACCGCCGACGGCCTCGTCGCCGCCGGGCTGGTGGATGGCGACGAGTCCGGCCTCGGCCAGGTCGGCGACGAGGATTCGGGCGACGCCGAGGGGGATGGAGAGAAGTGCCGAGATCTCGGCGACCGACTTGATCTCGAAGCAGAGCCGGCAGATCCGCTGGTGCTCGGGCAACTGCCCCTGCAACCGGGACGGATCGGCCGTCGTACTGACCAACGCCTCGATGGCGAGCTGGTAACGCGGCCTGGTCCGGCCGCCGGTCATCGCGTACGGACGCACCAGCGGGTTGTGCCCGCCCGAACCGCCCGGGGCGGACGGGCCGCGCGAGGCGGACGGGCCGGCGGGCGCCGCCGGGGCGTGCGGCTGCCGGTAGGGCTGCGACGCGCCCTGTCCGCTCGGTGCGGAGGGAAAGTTGAACCGGTTCTGCGCGGTGTCGCCCAGCGGTGCCTGGTGCGCGTCGTAACCGTTGTAGGGGCTCGCGCCCGGGGGTGTTCCCACGTTTCCTCCTCCGACTGCCTCGCGGTCCATGTCCCTTGGAGCCGCGCCACCGCACCTTACGGGGCGGTGGCGCGAAACGCACTGTCCGTCTGTTGGTTGAGAACCGTCAGTTAAGAAGACTGCCCTGGAGTTCCGCCCGGAGGTCGGGGGTCAGGACGGTGCCCGCGCGGTCCACGAGCAGGGCCATCTCGTAGCCCACGAGGCCGATGTCCGCCTCGGGGTGGGCGAGCACGGCCAGCGAGGAGCCGTCCGAGATCGACATGATGAAGAGGAAGCCGCGCTCCATCTCCACCACGGTCTGGTTGACCGCACCGCCCTCGAAGATCCGGGACGCGCCCGCGGTCAGCGAGGTCAGTCCGGAGGCGACGGCCGCCAGCTGGTCGGCGCGGTCCCGGGGGAAGCCCTCGGACATCGCCAGCAGGAGTCCGTCGGCGGAGACCACCACCGTGTGGGACACCCCGGGGGTGTTGTCCACGAAGTTGGTGATCAACCAGTTCAGATTCTGCGCCGCCTGGCTCATGCTCACACTAACGCTCCTGGTTGTAGGTACTGCCCGGGCCGAGGCCCGATCCGTTCGTGTCCGTTCCCGCGCTGCGTCCCTGCTGAACGCCCCGGCGCAGGTTGCTCAACCTGCCCCGTACGTCCTCGGGTGCGCGGGAGACCTGGGGGCCGCCCTGCGGGGTCTGCTCAGCCGTTCCCTCGACCAGGTTGGCCTTCGGGACGCGTCGGGGGAGACCGGACGAGGTGACCCCGCCCGCCTTCGGGTCCTTGAGCTTTCCGGCCCGCTGCCAGCGCTCGTCGTTGGTCGAGCGCCATGCTTCGGAACCTTCGGCTTCGCTCTGCTGCTGTTCCGGCTGCGCGGGCGCGGCCGGCTGCGGCGTCCGCTGCGTCGGCGGGGCGACGCTGCCGCGGCGCGGCAGTCCGGCGTCGGTCAGCGCGTGGCCGGCGTCCGGGGCGGGGTTCGGAGTCGGACCCGGACGGTCGAAGCCTACGCGGTCGGCGGCCTGTTCGGGAGCGGCCTGAGCAGATTCCGGTTCCGCGCGGTACTCCTGCGCGTAACCGCCCTGGTAGGCGTTCTGATCCGGCCACTGCGCCTGGTGGGACTGGGGATCGAACGCATTGTCGTACTGCTGGTGTTCGGTTACGGGAGTGTCGTACGAGGCTTCCGCATAGCCCTGCTGCGGGTAGGCCTCGTAACCCTGCTGCTGCCCCCCGTAGCCCCCGGCGTAGCCGTCCTGCGGCGGATAGCCGGCCGCGTACTCCTGGCCGTACTCCTGGGGCTGCCGGGGCTGCTGCCCGTACTCCTGCGCGGGGGCGTACCCGGTCGCGTACTCCTGGCCCTGCTGCTGTCCCTGGGCGTACTCCTGGACCGGGGCGGCCTCCTGGCCGTACTCCTGCGGCTGCTCCGCCTCGTCGCGGAAGAGCGGGCGGTCGCCGCTCTGGGCCCGGTCCTCCAGGGCGGCCCGCCGCCCCTCGCGCCGCAGCGAGCGGTCGACCGGGTCGAGGCTCTGCTGCTCCCCCTCCGGCTGCTGCTCGTAGCGCGAGTCGTCGAAGCCGAGGTCGGCCGCGGTCAGCATCGGCTGCGCCGGGACGCTCCCGAAGGCGTTCTGCTGCTGCTGGGGCTGCTGCTGCTCCGGGATGATCTGGGAGACGGTGAAGTCGTCCTGGATCGGCTGCTCGCCGCCACCGCCGTGCGTGATCGCGTCCGGCAGCATGACGAGCGAGGTCGTCCCGGCCTGCTCGCCCGAGGGACGGAGCTGGACCCGGATGCCGTGCCGGTCGGCGAGCCGGCCGACCACGAAGAGGCCCATGCGCTGCGAGACGGCGGCGTCCACGGTCGGCGGGTTGGCCAGCTTGTGGTTGATGTCCGCGAAGTCCTCGGCGGTGAGGCCGATGCCCTTGTCGTGGATCTCGACCATCACGCGGCCGTCGGGGAGACGGGTCGCGGTGACGCGGACCTTGGTCTGCGGGGAGGAGAACGTGGTGGCGTTCTCCAGGAGCTCGGCGAGCAGGTGCACGAGGTCGGTCACGGCCTGGCCGTGGATCTCGGCCTCCGGGACGCCCGCCAGCTCGATGCGCTCGTACTGCTCCACCTCGGAGGAGGCGGCGCGCATGACGTCGACCAGCGGGACCGGCTGGTCCCAGCGGCGGCCGGGCTCCTCGCCGGCGAGGACGAGGAGGTTCTCGCCGTTGCGGCGCATGCGGGTCGCCAGGTGGTCCAGCTTGAAGAGGTTCTCCAGCTGGTCCGGGTCGGCCTCGTTGTTCTCCAGGTCGGTGATGAGGGTCAGCTGGCCCTCGATCAGCGACTGGTTGCGGCGCGAGAGGTTGGTGAAGATCGCGTTGACGTTGCCCCGGAGCATGGCCTGCTCGGCGGCGAGCCGGACGGCCTCGCGGTGGACCTGGTCGAACGCGCGGGCGACCTCGCCGATCTCGTCCTGGGAGTCGATCGGGATCGGCTGGACGCGGGTGTCGACCCGGCCCGGCTCGGTGCGGGACAGCTGGTCGACCAGCATCGGCAGGCGCTGCTCGGCGATGCCGAAGGCGGCGGTCCGCAGGGTCAGCATCGAGCGGCTCATCTGCCGGGCCATCATTCCGGCGAGGACGAAGGCGGCCAGCAGCGCGATCACGACGATGGCGCCGTTCAGCCAGGCGTCGGACTTGGCGTCGTCGGAGATCTTGACGGCCTCGTTCACGGCCTTGTCGACGAGGGCCTTCTCGACCTCGCTGTAGCCCTCGAACTTGGCGGTGGCGATCGCCATCCAGCTCTCGGAGGTGATTCCCCTGGCCTTCAGGGCCTTGATGCCCTCGGGGCTCTTGGCCGTGCCGATCGCGGCGGCCACGCCGGAGTAGACGGAGCCGTCCTTGCCCTTGGGCGGCTCGACGTCGGCGGCCTGCATCTGCTTGGCGCCCTCGGCGGCCTTGCCGGCCATGACCTTCTTGAGGAGCTCGACGTCCTCGGGCATGCCGCCGGAGCTGAACTCGCCGAGGGCGATCTGCTCCAGGTAGTTGTACGAGTTGAACGCCACGGACTGCTGGGCGAAGACCTCCTCCCGGCTGCTGGGCCGGACGAGGAGCTGGGTGCCGATGGACCGCTGGAGGGACTCGGCGCCCTTGGAGAGCTGAATGGCGTAGACGCTGCGGCCGTACGCGGTGACGTTGCCGGTGCCCAGGCCGAGCTCGTTGGAGAACTCGCTCAGGTAGTGCTGGACGCCCGTGTAGGCGAGCTGGGTGTTCACCGGGTCGTAGCGACCGGCGTACGCGTCCTTGCGGAGCGCCGCGAGCTTCGGCTCCTCGTCCTTGAACAGGCGCAGCCGGCGCTCCAGGCCCTGGCCCGAGGGCATGTTCTTGACGGCCTCGTCGAACTTCAGACGGGCGGCGTCGGTCGCGGCGTACGCCCGGACGACCTCGTCGGCCTTGCGGTCCTCCTCGGTCTTGACGACCAGGAGCGGGGCGGCGGTGAGGTCCCGCTCGTTGAGCAGCGCGGTGCTGTACTCCGAGGCGGCGCGCACGATGAGCGCCGTCTTCTCGGCGTCCTGGGCCTCCTGCCAGGTGTCGATCGACCCCTTGACCTGGAAGCCGCCCATGACGAGGCCGACGAGCGCGGGTATGAGGAGGATCGCGTTCAGCCGGGTGGGCACCCGCCAGTTGCGGGGCGACAGCTTGCTGGAGCTTCCCTCGGACGCCTGGACGGGCGGCGGAGGGGTCACGGGCACGTCCGCGGGCGACACCGCAGTGCGCGACGGCGGTGTGAAGTTGCCCCGCGTCTCCTGCTCCGCGGAGCCTTCCTTGCTTCGCCTCACTCGACCAACAACCTCTCGGCGTCGGCACCTACGTTGTGCCGGTGTTTCGTTCAGGGCCGTACTACTCGGGAGTTCATGAATTGCAGCACGTGAAGGGGGTCCCTTCCAAACAGTGGGACACCGCTACTTTCAGTGGTCCGGACCGCGAATAAAACGGGCATAAAGAGCGAGCCCCGCCAAAAAGCGGGGCTCATGTGAGCGCAGTGACACCGATCGGATGCGTCGGGTGTCCGAGGCGCCCCAATTCTCTGTCGAAACGTTATGAACACGGGGACGGTCGTGTCGAACGACACAGACCGCCCCCGGGCGGCGGCGCGGGGCAACGGCCCGGCCCGTCCTCCTACTTCAGCCGGGCCATGAGGGCGTGCTCGACGAGGGTGATGAGCGCGCTCTTGGCGTCGGCGCGGTGGCGGGCGTCGGTGGTGATGATGGGGGTGTCGGGGCCGATCTGGAGGGCCTCGCGGACCTCTTCCGGCTGGTAGGGCTGGTTGCCGTCGAAGCCGTTGAGGGCGATGACGAACGGCAGGCCCGAGTTCTCGAAGTAGTCGACGGCGGGGAAGCAGTCGGCGAGGCGGCGGGTGTCGACGAGCACGACGGCGCCGATGGCACCCCGCACCAGGTCGTCCCACATGAACCAGAAGCGGTCCTGGCCCGGCGTGCCGAACAGGTACAGGATCAGATCCTGGTCGAGCGTGATGCGGCCGAAGTCCATGGCCACGGTCGTCGTCGTCTTGCCACCCGTGTGCGTGAGGTCGTCGATGCCCGCCGAGGCGGACGTCATCACGGCCTCGGTACGCAGCGGATTGATCTCCGAGACCGCGCCGACGAACGTGGTCTTGCCCACGCCGAAGCCACCCGCCACCACGATCTTCGCGCTGGTGGTTGAACGGGCCGCGCCGCCGCTAGAGCTTGCGAAGTCCACTGAGCACCCTTTCGAGCAGAGTCACGTCCGGCGTGCCGCCGGTCTCTCCGTTGCCCGGCTGGTGGATCGCCACCATGCCGGCCTCCGCCAGGTCGGCGACGAGGATCCTGGCGACGCCGAGCGGCATCGACAGGAGGGCCGACACCTCGGCCACCGACTTGACCTCACGGCACAGGTGGCAGATCCGCTGGTGCTCGGGGAGCAGCGTGGCGAGGTGCGCCGGGTCGGCCGTGGTGCTGACCAGCGCCTCGATGGCGAGCTGGTAGCGCGGCCGGGTCCGGCCGCCGGTCATCGCGTACGGACGCACCAGCGGCTGGTCGCCCTCGTGCCCGTACTCGTCGACTGAGGAGCCGTACGGATCGTGAGAGGCGGGGGGCGGGGTCATGAATCCTCCGGGCGTGACAGCAAGAACTTCTGCCGTCTGATGGGGCCGGTGGGGGGCCGGGTGGGGCGGCCGGACGGTGAACGGTTTCCAGGGCGGTACGGAGGGGCGTACCGCCCTGTCGGTCATTCGGTGCGGGGGGCGGGAGGTCCGGGTGGGGGTCCCGTCACTAGTGGAGCAGGCTGCCCTGGAGCTCCGCGCGGAGGTCCGGGGTGAGCACGCTGCCGGCCCGGTCGACCAGCAGCGTCATCTCGTAGCCCACGAGGCCGATGTCGCACTCGGGGTGGGCGAGCACGGCCAGCGAGGAGCCGTCCGAGACCTGCATGAGGAAGAGGAAGCCGCGCTCCATCTCCACCACGGTCTGCGCGACCGGACCGCCCTCGAAGATCCGGGACGCCCCCGCGGTCAGCGAGGTCAGTCCGGACGCGACCGCCGCCAGCTGGTCGGCACGGTCGCGGGGGAATCCTTCGGACATCGCCAGCAGGAGTCCGTCGGCGGAGACCACCACCGTGTGGGACACCCCGGGGGTGTTGTCCACGAAGTTGGTGATCAACCAGTTCAGATTCTGCGCCGCCTGGCTCATCGCGTTCAACTAACGCTCCTGCTGATGGTTCGGACCGAGGTGGTGATTACCCGTGGTCGAGTTACCGGCCTGACGGCCCTGCTGAATGCCGCGGCGCAGATTGGTGAGCCGGCCGCGGACGTCGTCGGGTGCACGCGAGACCTGGGGGCCGGCCGCGTGGGCCTGCTCCTGCGCGGTCCCGGGTACGAGGTTGGCCTTCGGCACGCGCCGGGGGAGGCCGGAGGTGGTGACGCCGCCGGCCGCGGGCTTGCGGACCCGCTCGGCCTGGCGCACCAGCTCGTCGTTGGGCGAGGTCCGCCAGGCGGCCCCGCCGTTCTGGCGCCCGTCGGCGCCCTGGTCGCCGCCCTGGTGGGGGGCCGGGGCGGACGCGTGCGGCACGACCGGGGTCTGCGTCGTCCGCGCCGGGTCCTGGGCCTGCGGGGACTGCTGGGCCGCCTGCTCCTGGTGGAACCAGTTGGTCTCCAGCGTGTCGTACAGCGGCGTGCGGCCGTCGCCCGCGCCGCTCGCCGGCGGCAGGGCCTCCGGACGGCGCGGCTGCTGGAGCTGCGGCTGCTGCTGCGGCTGCTGGTGGCCCGGCTCGGCCGGACGCGGGGCGCCGAAGTCGTTCCCGCCGGTCCGCTGGCGCGGCGCCGGGGGCTGCGGGGCCTGCGGCTGCGGCGCGAAGGGCTGCTGCCGGCCGAACTGCTGCTGGCCGCCCTGGTACCCCTGCGGGGCCTGGGGCTGCTGCGGTGCCTGCCGGCCGCCGAAGTCCGGCTGGGCGAACTGGCCGGTGGCGCCGGGGCCCTGCTGCGGGGCGCCGAAGTCCGGGCGCGGGAACTGCGCCGTGGACGCCGGGTCCTGCGCACCGCCCGGGTAGCCCTGCGGGGCCTGCGGCTGCCGGTCCTGCTGCGGGGCGCCGAAGTCGGGGCGCGGGAACTGGCCCGTGGAGCCGGGTCCCTGCGGGGCCGCGAACCGGCCCGTCGTCTCCGGGTCCTCGTGACCGCGCGGGGCGTCCAGCGGGGACATCTCCTGCTGCGGACGGCGCACCGGCTGCTGCTGGGCCTGCTCGTTGCCCCAGCTCGCGGCCTGCGGACGCTGCTGCTGCGGGTTGCCGCCCGGCAGCTCGGCGCGCGGGAAGTCGTACCCGCCCTGCGGCGCCTGCTGCTGCGCGCCGGGGCCGGCCTGCGGGGCGCCCTGGTTGCCCCACACGTCCGTGCGGGAGGGGATGGCGCTCGCGGCGCCGCCGATGAGGCCGCCGCCACCCGGGCGCGGGGCCTCGGGGACCTGGGGCGCCTGCGGGTTCTGGGGGACCTGCGGCAGCCGGCCGGTCTGCTCCGACTGCGCGTTCTGCGGCTGCGGCGCGCGGGACTGCGGCGTGCCCTGCGGGCCGCCGGCGAGCGGGGCCCCGTCGCGGGCGGGCAGCGCGGCCCGGGGGCCGCTTCCCGCGCCGACCTGGCCGCGCGCGGCACTGGCGCCGGCGCCGAGGCGCCCGGCCGCCGAGGACGGCGCGCCGCCCTGGCCCGGACGTCCGCCGACCGCGCCGGGTCCGCCGGGCAGCCGGCCGCCCGGGGCGGAGGCGCCCGGAGGCATCGCGCCCTGGCCGCCCGGACCCTGCTTGGGCATGGGCTTCTTGCCGCCCTGGGCGACGTCGACCGGGAGCATGACGAGCGCGGTGGTGCCGCCCGAGTCGGAGGGGCGCAGCTGGATGCGGATGCCGTGTCGCAGCGACAGGCGGCCGACCACGAACAGACCCATGCGGCGGGAGACCGAGACGTCCACGGTGGGCGGCGAGGCGAGCCGCTCGTTGATCGCCGCGAGGTCCTCGGGGGAGAGGCCGATGCCGGTGTCGTGGATCTCGACGAGCACCCGGCCGTCGGGCAGCGCGTGGCCGGTGACCCGGACCTTGGTCTGCGGGGAGGAGAACGAGGTGGCGTTCTCCAGGAGCTCGGCGAGGAGGTGCACGAGGTCGTTGACGACCCGGCCGGCGACCTCGGTCGCCGGGACCGCGGCCAGCTCGATGCGCTCGTACTGCTCCACCTCGGAGGCGGCGGCGCGCAGGACGTCGACCAGCGGGACCGGGCGGGTCCAGCGGCGGCCGGGCTCCTCGCCGGCGAGGACGAGGAGGTTCTCGCCGTTCCGGCGCATGCGGGTCGCGAGGTGGTCGAGCTTGAACAGCGAGGAGAGCTGGTCCGGGTCGGCCTCGCGGGACTCCAGCTCGGAGATGAGCGAGAGCTGGCGCTGGATGAGGCCCTGGGAACGGCGCGAGAGGTTGGTGAACATCGCGTTGACGTTGCCCCGGAGGAGGGCCTGCTCGGCGGCGAGGCGGACGGCCTCGCGGTGCACGTCGTCGAAGGCCGCGGCCACCTGGCCGATCTCGTCCCGGGAGTGCACGCCGACGGACTCGACGGAGGTGTCGACGTCCTGCGGGTCGGACTCGGAGAGCTGCTTGACGAGCTCGGGCAGGCGTTCCTGGGCGACCTTGGTCGCGGTGTCCTGGAGGCGGCGCAGCGAGCGGATCATGGACCGCGCCACGACGAAGGCGCCGACGAGCGAGACGCCGAGGACGAGCAGGATCAGCGCACCGTTGATGATGGCCTCGCGCTGCGACTCCTGCCGCAGCTCACGGGCCATGGACTCCATGTCGCCGAGCAGGACGCTCTCGATGCGGTCCATGGCGGCGATCTTGGTGCCGTACTCGTCGGTGAAGTTCAGGTGACCACGCGGGTTGGTGGTCGGGTTCTCCATCGCCTTGTCCGAGGTCAGCACGCGCTCGGCGTACTTGTCGGCGGCGGTGATCGACGGGTTGCCCCGGTTCAGGGTCGACGTCAGGTCGTCGGCGTCGCCGCCGGTCGACTTGTAGATCGCCTGGAAGGACTTGAGCTCAACGTTCTCACTGTTGAGCGCGGCCTCGCCGTACAGCCGGTCGCCCTGCTCGATCCTGCCGCGCGTCCGGTCGCTCGGGGGCAGCGCCGCCGCGATGATCGCCTGCTGGATGGAGGCGTACTCCTTGGCGGACGAGAACGCGGCGAGCGCGCGGGTCCGCTTGATCATCTCGGGGTTGCTGGTCGCCTGCGCCATGTCCTGGGACAGGCTCAGGAGCGAGCGGATGAGACGGCTGTACGCCTCGACCGTCACCGAGTTGGAGACGTCCTTCTTGTACGCGCTGCTCCGGATGGCGTGCAGCTCGGTGACCTGCGAGGCGATCTGGCTGACGTTCTGGCGGATGCTGCGCAGCGACTCGTCGCCCTCGGAGGTGGGGATCTCCTCGGTGGCGGCGAGGAAGGCCTTGAGCTCCAGGTCCGTCTTCCGGCGCGGGTTGGCGACCTGGTAGTCGCTGACCGGGCGGCCGTTGGCCAGCGGGCCGGCGGAGTGGTCGCGCTCGGCCTGGAGGGCCTTGGCGAGGTCGGTGGCCTCACGGGTCAGCTTGGTGAGCAGCTGCATGTGGTCGAGCTGCTCCATGTCCTGGAGCGACTCGCTGATGCGGATGCCGCCCAGGGCGGTCGCGGCGACCACGGGGAGGGTGAGGAGCGCGACCAGGCGCGTGGAGATGCGCCAGTTGCGGAGCGCTATTCGGGGGCCGACCTCGTTCTCGGCCTTGGGCGCGGGAGCGGCGGACGGCTCGGCGGAGGAGGCCGCGGCGCCCGCGCGACGGGCGCCGTCACCGCCCTCGCCGGACGGACCCTGGCCCTGGTTGGGGGTGTGCGAGGCCGAGGGACCGCGGTCGATCCCGGCACGCGGTTCCTGCTCCGCCGGAGCATCCGCTCGGCCCTGGCGGGCCTGGGGAGACCCCGAGCCATCCCTCTTGAAACGTCCCTGCACTAGCGTCGCAACCTCTGGACCAGGCGTCCTTCCGGGTGAACGGAGAGGACGGTGTCGGTGTCGATCGGGGTGTGTGGAGCACCCCAGGTGGTCGTCGGTGACCGGCGCAGTTCCCCCTTCGTCCCGCCACTCGGCCGGCGCTGCGTCGCGCCTCCTGCGCGCCGGCTTGAAACCCGCGGCGGTGCGGGAATTCCAGCACAGTGCCGGATCTCCAACAAGGGCCGCGTGTCGCGTCGGAAAGGCTATGACAACGTGTGCACGGCACGTCACCCCATGTACAAGATGATCACGGAGGATTCGGACTTTTCCGTGCCAATGGCACGGCATCCCCGTGTGTCCCAGTCGACATGATCAGGAGCGGAATAGAACATTCAATGGCGGAATGTCCCTTTCCGTGCCGACGAGTCGCTGTCCGTAATGCCTGGAATATACCGTGGTTGGTGAGCAAACTCACACGCCGATCGATGTCTCAGCCATGCATTCGAAGGGGATCCCATGTTTAGCCTGACGCTTTACGCCCCTTACGCGCCCGCACGGGCGCCCGTCCCGGAACAAGGTCTGATCGCCGCGATGAACAAGACGACGCTCCGCACCACGGCCAACCCCCGCCGCTCCACCCTCGTCCACCTCGCGGACGCCGCACAGCTCGGCCGGGGCGCCCGGCCGGAGTACGCGGCCGAGCTGCCCGGCCGCACGGCCAACCCGCGCCGCACCGTCCTCATGCAGGCTCCGGCCCCGTACGAGCCCGCCCCGTACGCCACGGTCGCGCGCTAGGACCTGTCCGGCGGACCCGGGGGACCGGCGCCCCCGGACCCCGCCCCCACCGGCCCGTACGCCCGTATCCCGCCGTTCGGCGGCCCCTCGCCGCGTTAGCCTGGAGCGTCAGACTCCAGCCAGTACAAGTGAGGGGCGACAGCACTCGTGCGCATCGCCAGATTCTCCATCGACGGCAACGTGGCCTTCGGCGCCGTCGAGGGCGAGGGACCTGCCGAGTCCGCCGCGTCCGGCGGCCTCGTCCTCGACATCATCAAGGGCATCCCGTACACCGACTTCGAACTCAGCGGCACCAAGGTCCCGCTGAGCAAGGTGCGGCTCCTGCCCCCCGTGCTCCCCAACAAGGTCGTGGCCATCGGCCGCAACTACGCCGAGCACGCCGCCGAGCTCGGCAACGAGGTCCCCGACGTCCCCATCGCCTTCTTCAAGCCCACCACCTCGGTGATCGGCCCCGGCGACGCCATCGAGTACCCCTCCTTCTCCGACGAGCTGCACCACGAGGCCGAACTGGCCGTGGTGATCGGCCGCATGTGCCGCGAGGTGCCCCGCGAGCGCGTCCAGGACGTGATCTTCGGCTACACCTGCGCCAACGACGTCACCGCCCGCGACGTCCAGAAGCGCGAGAAGCAGTGGGCCCGCGCCAAGGGCTTCGACACCTCCTGCCCGCTGGGCCCCTGGGTCGAGACCGGCCTGAGCCTCGCGCAGGCCGGCGACCTGACCGTCCAGGCCACGGTCAACGGCGAGCAGCGCCAGCTCGGGCGCACGAGCGACATGGTCCGCTCCATCGAGGACCTGGTCGTCCACATCACCGAGGCCATGACGCTCCTCCCGGGCGACGTCATCCTCACCGGCACCCCGGCCGGGGTCGGCCCCCTCAACGTCGGCGACGAGGTCGCCGTCACCATCGAAGGCATCGGCACTCTCACCAATAAGGTGATCAAGCGTGGCTAACGCGAACATCCGCGTCCGTTTCTGTCCCTCGCCGACCGGCAACCCCCACGTGGGCCTGGTCCGCACCGCCCTCTTCAACTGGGCCTTCGCCCGGCACAACCAGGGCACCATGGTCTTCCGCATCGAGGACACCGACGCGGCGCGCGACTCCGAGGAGTCGTACCAGCAGCTGCTCGACTCGCTGCGCTGGCTCGGCCTCGACTGGGACGAGGGCCCGGAGATCGGCGGCCCGCACGCGCCGTACCGCCAGTCGCAGCGGATGGACATCTACAAGGACGTCGCCGACAAGCTGGTCGCCGGCGGCCGCGCGTACCCCTGCTACTGCACCACCGAGGAGCTCGACGAGCGCCGCGAGGCCGCCCGCGCCGCCGGCCGTCCCTCCGGCTACGACGGCCACTGCCGCGACCTCACCGACGAGCAGAAGGCCGCGTACGAGGCCGGGGGCCGCACGCCGATCGTCCGCTTCCGGATGCCCGACGAACCGATCACCTTCACCGACCTGGTCCGCGGCGAGCTCACCTTCACCCCGGAGAACGTGCCGGACTACGGCATCCTCCGGGCCAACGGCGCCCCGCTCTACACCCTGGTCAACCCGATCGACGACGCCCTGATGGAGATCACCCACGTCCTGCGCGGCGAGGACCTGCTCTCCTCCACCCCGCGCCAGATCGCGCTCTACAAGGCGCTGATCGAGCTGGGCGTCGCCAAGGAGATCCCCGCCTTCGGCCACCTGCCGTACGTGATGGGCGAGGGCAACAAGAAGCTCTCCAAGCGCGACCCGCAGGCCTCCCTCAACCTCTACCGGGAGCGCGGCTTCCTCCCCGAGGGCCTGCTCAACTACCTGTCGCTCCTCGGCTGGTCCTTCTCCGCCGACCAGGACCTCTTCACCATCCCCGAGATGGTCGAGAAGTTCGACATCGCCGACGTCAACGCCAACCCGGCGCGCTTCGACCTCAAGAAGGCCGAGTCGATCAACGCCGACCACATCCGCAGGCTGGACGTGAAGGCCTTCGCCGAGGCCTGCGAGCCCTGGCTGCGGGCCCCGCACGCCAACTGGGCGCCCGAGGACTTCGACCGGGCCGCCTGGGAGGCCATCGCGCCGCACGCCCAGACCCGCGTCACCGTCCTCTCGGACATCACGGCCAACGTCGACTTCCTCTTCCTGCCCGAGCCGGTCTTCGACCAGGCCTCGTGGGACAAGGCGATGAAGGGCGAGCCCGCGGCCCTGCTCGCCACCGCCCGCGAGAAGCTCGACGCCGCCGACTGGAGCGACCCCGAGTCCCTCAAGAACGCCGTCCTGGCCGCCGGCGAGGCCCACGGCCTCAAGCTCGGCAAGGCCCAGGCCCCGGTCCGCGTCGCGGTCACCGGCCGCACGGTCGGCCTGCCGCTCTTCGAGTCCCTGGAGATCCTGGGCAGGGAGAAGACCCTGGCCCGCGTCGACGCGGCCCTGGCGAAGCTCACCGCGTAGGCGGCGCCCCTCGTACGACGCCGGAGGGCGGCGACCGGATCCGGTCGCCGCCCTCCGGCGCACCCCCGCCGTCGGTACCGTGGCCCCATGACCATCCGGGCGGTCCTCTGGGACATCGACGACACGATCTTCGACTACGCCACCGCCGACGCGGCCGGGATGCGCGGCCACCTCGCGGCCGAGGGGCTCCTCGACGGGTTCGGCACGGTGGAGGCGGCCCTCGACCGCTGGCGGGAGCTCACCGTCCTCCACTGGCGCCGCTTCGAGCGGGAGGGCGGCGACTTCCTGGACCAGCGGCGCGACCGGGTCCGCGACTTCCTCGGCCGGCCGGAGCTCGCCTCCGCCGAGGCCGACGCCTGGTTCGACCGGTACGTCGTCCACTACGAGGCCGCCTGGGCGCTCTTCCCCGACACCGTGCCCGTGCTCGACCTGCTCGCCCGTGACTACCGTCACGCGGTCCTGTCGAACTCCAGCATCCGCAACCAGGAGCGCAAGCTCCGCGTCCTGGGCGTCCGGGACCGGTTCGAGGCCGTCCTGTGCGCCGCCGAGCTCGGCGTCGCCAAGCCCGCCCCGGAGGCCTTCCACGCCGCCTGCACCGCCCTCGGCCTGCCCCCGCACCAGGTGGCGTACGTCGGGGACCAGCCGGACATCGACGCCCGGGGCGCGGTGGAGGCGGGGCTCATGGGCGTCTGGCTGGACCGCGCGGACACCGGCGGACGGCCCGAGCTGGAGCGGATCACGGAGCTGGGCCAGCTCCCCGGTCTGCTGCGCGCGGATAGCCGTTTTGGAGCGCGGTCCACCTTCGGGTAATGTTCTTCCTGCGCCGAGGGAAACAAGCCGAAAGGCAAGAGCCCCGAAAGCGCAAGCCGAGCAAGATCCTCCCTGGTGGGGACGTTGCCCCGGTGGCCTATGGTGTAATTGGCAGCACGACGGTTTCTGGTTCCGTTAGTCTTGGTTCGAGTCCAGGTAGGCCAGCTCGCAGAGCTTTATCTGCACCCGCGGATCTCATCCGCAAGGCCCCCGTTGTGTAGCGGCCTAGCACGCCGCCCTCTCAAGGCGGTAGCGCCGGTTCGAATCCGGTCGGGGGTACTGATCCATCCTGTAGATCACTTGGGTAGCTCCCGGTGGATCTGCGGTGACATCACCCGGTTCCGGCCGGGTGGGATCGCTAGGGCCCCCGTTGTGTAGCGGCCTAGCACGCCGCCCTCTCAAGGCGGTAGCGCCGGTTCGAATCCGGTCGGGGGTACGGTGTAACCACCATGGCCTATGGTGTAATTGGCAACACTACGGTTTCTGGTACCGTCATTCTTGGTTCGAGTCCAGGTAGGCCAGCTCGCAGAGCTTCATCTGCACCCGCGGATCTCATCCGCAAGGCCCCCGTTGTGTAGCGGCCTAGCACGCCGCCCTCTCAAGGCGGTAGCGCCGGTTCGAATCCGGTCGGGGGTACGCACAGGAGAAGCCCTTCCCTTCGGGGGAGGGCTTCTTCGCTGTTCCCCGCCGTACGGCTCCGGACACAACTCCGGCCCACCGCTGCGGCGTTGGAGCGGTGGGCCGGGAGGAACGGGAAAGAGGGGGAGCGTCAGCCGTTGCGGCGGAGCGCCTCGGAGAGACGGGCGGCGGCGTCGATGACGGCCTGGGCGTGCATGCGGCCCGGGTGGCGCGTCAGGCGCTCGATGGGACCCGAGACCGACACGGCGGCCACCACGCGGTTCGAGGGACCGCGCACGGGCGCGGAGACGGACGCGACGCCCGGCTCCCGCTCGCCGATCGACTGGGCCCAGCCGCGGCGCCGCACGCCCGACAGGGCCGTCGCCGTGAAGCGGGCGCCCTGGAGGCCGCGGTGCAGCCGCTCGGGCTCCTCCCAGGCCATCAGGATCTGCGCCGACGAGCCGGCCTTCATGGTCAGCGTCGAGCCGACCGGGACCGTGTCCCGGAGGCCCGAGAGCCGCTCGGCCGCCGCCACGCAGATGCGCATGTCGCCCTGGCGCCGGTAGAGCTGGGCGCTCTCGCCGGTGACGTCGCGCAGATGCGTGAGCACCGGGCCCGCGGTCGCGAGGAGGCGGTCCTCGCCGGCCGCGGCGGCGAGCTCCGCCAGGCGCGGGCCGAGGATGAACCGGCCCTGCATGTCGCGCGCCACCATCCGGTGGTGTTCCAGTGCCACGGCGAGACGATGTGCCGTGGGCCGTGCGAGTCCCGTCGCCGCGACCAGTCCTGCGAGGGTGGCCGGACCGGACTCCAGGGCGCCCAGGACAAGGGCTGCCTTGTCGAGAACGCCTACGCCGCTAGAGTTGTCCATGCAACGATATTCGCGTCTCACTCTGTGAAACGCAAGTTCAATTTCCCGAGGAACTTGTCACTCTGGTGAGGCGGCCGCACAACGGCCCGCGAAACGGGTCTCTAGTTGTGCCGGCGTAGACGTCGGCCGGAGGGAAAGCGATGGGTAGGACACTCGCGGAGAAGGTCTGGGACGACCACGTCGTCCGGCGCGCCGAGGGCGAGCCCGACCTCCTCTTCATCGATCTGCACCTGCTGCACGAGGTGACCAGCCCGCAGGCCTTCGACGGCCTCCGCCAGAACGGCCGCCAGGTGCGGCGCCTCGACCTCACCATCGCCACCGAGGACCACAACACCCCGACCCTCGACATCGACAAGCCGATCGCCGACCCCGTCTCCCGCGCGCAGCTGGAGACCCTCCGCAAGAACTGTGCCGAGTTCGGCGTCCGCCTGCACCCGCTGGGCGACGTCGAGCAGGGCGTCGTCCACGTCGTGGGTCCCCAGCTGGGCCTGACCCAGCCCGGCACCACGGTCGTCTGCGGCGACTCCCACACCTCCACGCACGGCGCCTTCGGCGCGCTGGCGTTCGGCATCGGCACCAGCCAGGTCGAGCACGTCCTCGCCACCCAGACCCTGCCGCTGGCCCGCCCGAAGACCATGGCCGTCACGGTCGACGGCGAGCTGCCCGAGGACGTCACCGCCAAGGACCTGATCCTGGCGATCATCGCGAAGATCGGCACCGGCGGCGGCCAGGGCTACATCCTGGAGTACCGCGGCTCCGCCGTCGAGAAGCTCTCGATGGAAGCCCGGATGACCATCTGCAACATGTCGATCGAGGCCGGCGCCCGCGCGGGCATGATCGCCCCCGACGAGACCACCTTCGCCTACCTGAAGGGCCGCGCCCACGCCCCCGAGGGCGAGGACTGGGACGCCGCCGTCGCGTACTGGAAGACCCTGAGGTCCGACGAGGACGCCGTCTTCGACGCCGAGGTCGTCATCGACGCCGCCTCCCTGGCGCCGTTCGTCACCTGGGGCACCAACCCCGGCCAGGGCGCCCCGCTTTCGGCGAACGTCCCCGACCCGGCTTCGTACGAAGACGCTTCGGAGCGCCTCGCCGCCGAAAAGGCCCTGGAGTACATGGGGTTGACCGCCGGGCAGCCGCTGCGCGACATCAAGGTCGACACCGTCTTCGTAGGCTCCTGCACCAACGGCCGCATCGAGGACCTGCGCAACGCCGCCGACCTCCTCCAGGGCCGCAGGGTCGCCGACGGCGTCCGGATGCTGGTCGTCCCCGGCTCCGTCCGGGTCGCCCTCCAGGCCGTCGAGGAGGGTCTGGACAAGGTCTTCAAGGAGGCCGGCGCCGAATGGCGGCACGCGGGCTGCTCGATGTGCCTGGGCATGAACCCCGACCAACTGGCCCCCGGCGAGCGCTCCGCCTCCACCTCCAACCGCAACTTCGAGGGCCGGCAGGGCAAGGGCGGCCGGACCCACCTGGTCTCGCCCCAGGTCGCCGCCGCCACCGCCGTACTGGGCCATCTGGCCTCCCCGGCCGACCTGTCCGACGCCGTCACCACCGCGGGGGTCTGAGGAACCATGGAAGCTTTCACCACGCACACCGGCCGGGCCGTCCCGCTGCGCCGCAGCAACGTCGACACCGACCAGATCATCCCCGCGCACTGGCTCAAGAAGGTCACCCGCGACGGCTTCGAGGACGGCCTCTTCGAGGCCTGGCGCAAGGACCCCGAGTTCGTCCTCAACCGCCCCGAGCGGCAGGGCGCCTCGGTCCTGGTCGCCGGCCCCGACTTCGGCACCGGCTCCTCCCGCGAGCACGCCGTCTGGGCGCTCCAGAACTACGGCTTCCAGACCGTGATCTCCTCCCGCTTCGCCGACATCTTCCGCGGCAACTCGCTGAAGAACGGCCTGCTGACCGTGGTCCTCCCGCAGGAGACGGTGGACGCGCTCTGGGAGCTGACCGAGGCCGACCCGACCGCCGAGGTCACCGTCGACCTGGAGCGCCGCAAGGTCCTGGCCGCCGGGATCGACGCCGACTTCGAGCTGGACGAGAACGCCCGCTGGCGCCTCCTGAACGGACTCGACGACATCAGCCTCACCCTTCAGAACGAAGCCGACATCGCGGCCTACGAGGCGGCCAGGCCCTCCTACAAACCCCGTACAATTACGGTCTGAGCAGCGCTTTTCCACGACTGCGCCCCCCACCCTCCGGTGGGGGGCGCAGTCGCTTGTTGAGCCCCTGTCGGGCGACAACTCGCCCTAGATGGCACAATCGGTGCATGGAACGCGACAGCCAACTCGAGCTCTACGAGGCAGTCGCCGCCCGATTGAAGGAAGCGCACACAAGGGTGCGCTCACTGCAAGTCCCGGAGGGCGTAAGGATGGCGCTGTCCCGGAAGCTGCTGGTCGTGACGGCCGCGGCGAAGCACGATCTCAAGGACGCGGCGACGCGTCTGGACCGGTTGATGAAGGACCTCGACGAGGGCCGATTCCCAGAGGACGACTGACACCAGGAACTCCGCAACGGCTCTTCCGCGTTGCGGCACTAGGGTGATTAGACCGTTTCGTGTTTGATTTGCGGTATATACATGCCTAACGTGCGAAAAAGCTTGAACACTTTCGTTCTGGCAATGTCTCCGAAGGGGAAGACGTGAACAAGGCGCAGCTCGTAGAAGCGATTGCCGACAAGATGGGCGGTCGCCAGCAGGCCGCCGAAGCCGTCGACCACGTGCTCGACGCCATCGTGCGTGCCGTGGTCGGGGGCGACCGGGTCTCCGTCACGGGTTTCGGCTCGTTCGAGAAGGTCGACCGGCCGGCCCGCTACGCCCGCAACCCGCAGACGGGTGAGCGGGTGCGCGTGAAGAAGACCTCCGTCCCCCGCTTCCGCGCCGGTCAGGGCTTCAAGGACCTGGTCAGCGGTTCGAAGAAGCTCCCCAAGGGCGGCGAGGTCTCCGTCAAGAAGGCCCCCAAGGGCAGCCTCACCGGCGGTGCCTCCGCGACGGTGAAGAAGGCCGCCGCCAAGAAGGCCACCACCGCCAAGAAGGCCGCCGCGAAGAAGGCGACCCCGGCGAAGAAGACCACCACGGCCGCCGTCAAGAAGGCGACCCCCGCGAAGAAGACCACCACGGCGGCCGCCAAGAAGGCGACCCCGGCGAAGAAGACCGCGACCACCGCCGCGGCCAAGAAGACCTCCGCCGCCGCGAAGAAGACCACCACGGCCGCCTCGGCCAAGAAGACCTCGGCCGCCAAGAAGACCGCGCCGGCCGCGAAGAAGGCCACGGCGACGAAGGCGCCCGCCAAGAAGACGACGGCGCGCAAGACCACCGCCAAGAAGACCGCCGCCAAGAAGTAGGACGTGCGGGAACGATCCGCCGGGCCGGGCTCCCTCCGAGGAGCCCGGCCCGCGGCGCGTCCGGGGCCCGGCCCGGACCGGGAGGTCCCGCGAGGGCCGGAGGGCGCGGGGGGTCGGGGCGCGGACGACCCGGGGTGCGGGAGACCGGGAGACCCGAAGACCGGGAGACCGGTGGCGCGGACGACCGGGAGGGCCGAGGACAGGGAGACCGGTGGCGCGGACGACCGGGAGGGCCGAGGACAGGGAGACCCGAGGACAGGGAGACCTGAAACCGGAAGGCCCGGGGACAGGGAGACCCGAGGCAGGGAAACCCGAAGACCGGGCGGGTCGAGGACAGGGAGACCCGAAGACAGGGACACCCGGGGACCGGGAGACCTGAAACCGGAAGGCCCCGGAACCCGAAGGGCCTAGAAGGTCTGGAGCGTCACCAGTGTGATCCGCGGGCCGCCCCCCGGGCCGCCCGGCTCCGTCTCGATCCGCACCCGCTGGCCCGGCCGCAGCAGCAGCAGTCCGCCCGCCGCGAAGGCCTCCGCCCCGAACTCCACCGGGGTGCCGTCGTCGAGCAGCACGCTGCCGCTGCGGGTCTCGGGGTCGTACGTGTACGCGGTCGCCTGCATGGACCGCAGCCTATCCGGCCGCCGGCAGCCATTGGGCGGCCGTCCGCGGGCCGAGCCCCAGCTCCCCCGCCGCCGCCAGATCCTCCCCGGTGTCCACGTCCCGGCGTACGGAATCCACCCCCGCGAGCCGGATTTCCACCGCCCCCGACGACAAATGCCGCAGCCTCGACGCGCCCCCGAATGCCGGTGCCAATTCCACTCCCGGAGCAGCCGAGAGGAATGTCGTGCCGATTTCGGCGGCGTCCGCGAGAAATGCCCTCGGAAATGCCCGGGCCGCGTCCAGGACCCGGGACAGCTCCGCCGGGCGCAGCGCCGGGAGGTCCGCGTTGAGCGCCGCCACGCGCGCGTGCGGACGCCGGGCCCGCACGGTCCGCGCCCCGTGCGCGAGCGCCGCGTTGAGCCCCGCCGCCGGCGCGTCCGGCACGATCCGCGCCCCCAGCGCCGCGAGGACCCCGCCGGCCGCGGGGTCGTCGGTGACCACCACCGCCTCCCGCACCCGCGCGCAGTCCAGCACCGCCCCCACGGTGTCCTCGGCGAACGCGAGCGCGAGCCGGGGCCGCAGCCGCGCGCCCGCCGCCGCGGCCAGCCTGCTCTTCGCCAGGGCAAGGGGCTTCAGGGGTACGACGAGGGACCAGCCGTCGTCCGCATCGGTGTTCATCGCGGACCATTCTGTCCCGCCCGTGCGGCCCGCCCGAGGGGCCGGGGCGTACGGTGTCACTCGACAGCGCAGGAGCATGGGGCGACACTGACCCCCTGCCAGCCCGTCCCGGAGAAAGGTGTCCGCGTGCCCCGCCGCAGAATCGGCTTCTGGTACCGCCTCGCGGCGGTCATCGCCAAACCCCCCCTGGTGGTTCTGTTCAAGCGGGACTGGCGCGGCATGGAGCACGTTCCGGCCGACGGCGGATTCATCACCGCGGTGAACCACAACTCCTACCTGGACCCGCTCTCCTACGCGCACTACCAGTACAACACCGGCCGCGTCCCGCGCTTCCTCGCCAAGGCCGCCCTCTTCAAGGGCTCCTTCGTCGGCACGATGCTGCGCGGCACCGGGCAGATCCCCGTCTACCGCGAGACGACCGACGCGCTCGACGCCTTCCGCGCCGCCGTCGACGCCATCGAGCGCGGCGAGTGCGTCGCCTTCTACCCCGAGGGCACCCTGACCCGCGACCCCGAGATGTGGCCCATGGCCGGCAAGACCGGCGCCGCCCGCGTCGCGCTCCTCACCAAGGCCCCCGTCATCCCGGTGGCCCAGTGGGGCGCGAACCTCGCGGTGCCGCCGTACGCCAAGCAGAACAAGGTCCGGCTCTTCCCCCGCAAGACGCTGATCGTGCAGGCCGGACCGCCGGTCGACCTCTCCCGCTTCCACGGGCTCGAACCCACGCCCGAGGTGCTGCGCGAGGCCACCGAGACCATCATGGCCGCCATCACCGCCCTCCTGGAGGAGGTCCGCGGCGAGAAGGCGCCCGCCGAACCGTACGACCACCGCAGGGCCCGCCTGGAACAACGGCGCAAGGCCGCCGAAGGGGGCACCAAGTGACCAAGGCAGCCGTCTTCGGCAACGGATCCTGGGGCACCGCCTTCGCCATGGTGCTCGCCGACGCGGGCTGCGAGGTGAGCCTCTGGGGCCGCCGCGCCGAGCTCGCCGCGGAGATCAACGCCACCCGCGCCAACCCGGACTACCTGCCGGGGGTCGAACTCCCCGCGGCGGTCACGGCCACCGCCGACCCGGCCGAGGCCGCCGAGGCCGCCGACTTCACCGTCCTGGTCGTCCCCTCCCAGACCCTCCGCGGCAACCTCGCCGCCTGGACGCCGCTCCTCGCCCCCGACACCGTCCTCGTCTCCCTCATGAAGGGCGTCGAACTCGGCACCGCCAAGCGGATGAGCGAGGTGATCACCGAGGTCGCGGACGTCCCCGCCGAGCGCGTCGCCGTCCTCACCGGCCCCAACCTGGCCAAGGAGATCGCCGCCCGGCAGCCCGCCGCCGCCGTCGCCGCCTGCGTCGACGAGACGGTTGCCCAGCGGCTCCAGACCGCCTGCCTGACCCCGTACTTCCGCCCGTACACCAACACCGACGTGGTGGGCTGCGAGCTCGGCGGCGCCGTCAAGAACGTCATCGGCCTCGCCGTCGGCATCGCGGACGGCATGGGCCTCGGAGACAACTCCAAGGCCACGCTCATCACCCGCGGCCTCGCCGAGACCACCCGCCTCGGCCTCGCCATGGGCGCCGACCCGCTCACCTTCTCCGGCCTCGCGGGCCTCGGCGACCTCGTCGCCACCTGCTCCTCGCCGCTCTCCCGGAACCACACCTTCGGCACCAACCTCGGCCGCGGGATGACCCTCCAGGAGACCATCGCGGCCACCAAGCAGACCGCCGAGGGCGTCAAGTCCTGCGAGTCGGTGCTCGATCTGGGCCGCCGCCACGGCGTCGACATGCCCATCACCGAGACCGTCGTCTCCATCGTCCACGAGGGCAAGCCGCCGATCGTCGCCCTCAAGGAGCTCATGTCGCGCTCGGCGAAGCCCGAACGCCGCTGAGCCGGGGCCGGTCCGGGCCCCGCGCGCGCTCCGACGACCCGGACGCGCGCGCGGCGGGGCGCTCAGGAGTTCGGGAACCGCAAGGTACCCTCATCGCGATATGAGCGAGAACACCCAGAGCCCCCGCAAGCCGCGCGTGGCCGTCGTCTTCGGCGGACGCAGCTCCGAGCACGCCATCTCCGTCGTCACGGCCGGCGCCGTCCTGAGCGCCATCGACCGGGACAAGTACGACGTGCTGCCCATCGGCATCACGACGGACGGGCGCTGGGCGCTCACCGCCGACGCCCCGGAGCGGATGGCCATCGCCGACCGCGCGCTGCCGAACGTCGCCGACCTGGCCGAGTCCGAGCAGGGCGGCGTCGTCCTCTCCGTCGACCCCGCCAACCGCGAGGTCGTCCTCGCCGAGCCCGGCACCGTGCCGCGCGCCCTCGGCGAGGTCGACGTGGTCTTCCCCGTCCTCCACGGCCCGTACGGCGAGGACGGCACCCTCCAGGGCCTCCTGGAGCTCTCCGGCGTCCCCTACGTCGGCGCGGGCGTCCTCGCCTCCGCCGTCGGCCAGGACAAGGAGTACATGAAGCGGGTCTTCGTCTCCTTCGGCCTCCCGGTCGGCCCCTACGAGGTCGTCCGGCCGCGCGAGTGGGAGCAGAACCCGGCCGCCGCCCGCAAGAAGATCGTGGAGTTCGCCGCCGACCACGGCTGGCCGCTCTTCGTGAAGCCCGCCCGTGGCGGCTCCTCCGTCGGCATCACCAAGGTCGACGACCTCTCCGGCCTCGACGAGGCGATCGAGGAGGCCCGCCGCCACGACCCCAAGATCATCGTGGAGGCGCTGGTCCGCGGGCGCGAGATCGAGTGCGGCGTCCTGGAGTTCGAGGACGGCCCGCGCGCCAGCGTGCCGGCCGAGATCCCGCCCGTCACCGACCACGACTTCTACGACTTCGAGGCGAAGTACATCGACTCCGCCTCCGGCATCGTGCCCGCCCCCATCGGGGACGGGGCCACCGCCGAGATCCAGCGCCTGGCCGTCGCCGCCTACGAGGCCGTCTCCTGCGAGGGCCTGGTCCGCGCCGACTTCTTCCTCACCGAGGACGGCGACTTCGTCATCAACGAGATCAACACCATGCCGGGCTTCACGCCCATCTCCATGTACCCGCGCATGTGGCAGGAGAGCGGCGTGAGCTACCCCGAGCTGGTCGACCGCCTCCTCCAGGCCGCGCTGACCCGCTCCACGGGCCTGCGCTAGCGGAGCCGGTGCCGGGCCGGCCGCGCACGGACGCGGCCGGCTCCGGGAGGACGCCCGCCGGAGGACGGCTGCCGGAAGGCCTCTGCCGGAAGACGCCCGCCGGAAGGCCCCCGCCGGAAGACGGCTAGGAGCACTCCGGTTCGAGCGCGCACGGGACCGACTTCGCCACGGGGGCGGCGAGATCGGCGAGCGGTCCGGCGTCGTGCTCGTACCGCGCGTCGAGGTCCACCTCGACGTACGTCTCCCGGTACACCGAGGTGAACCGGGGGCCCGAGCCCTCCGGCCGCTCCAGCATCCAGCGCACGCCGTTCGCGGAGACGCCCTGCGCCTTCGCGTCGCTCATCTTTTCGGGCCGGGGGACCCCGCAGCGCAGTACGATCGCTCCGTCACCCCACCCGGCGGTCAACTCGGAGCCGGGCTCCGGGTCACTCCGCTCCAGCCCCGCCACGGTGTCGGGCAGCTCCTTCGCCAGCGCCTGGCAGAGAGCGGCCTCCTCCGCCGGAGGGCTGGGCACCGCGACGGACGCCGGGGCGCCCGACGGGGAGCAGCCCGCGGACGCCAGCAGCAGCACGGCGGCCGCGACGGCGGCGGGCAGGCCGAAGGGCCGGTGGGAAGACATCACCGGCCAAGCGTAGACGGGGGCTACAGATGAACGACCGGGCAGGTGAGGGTGCGCGTGATGCCGTCCACTTGCTGGACCTTGGCGACCACCATGCGGCCCAGCTCGTCGACCGTGTCCGCCTGCGCGCGCACGATCACGTCGTACGGACCGGTCACGTCCTCGGCCTGGATCACCCCCGGGATCTTGGAGATGGTGTCGGCGACGGTCGACGCCTTGCCCACCTCGGTCTGAATGAGGATGTACGCCTGTACCACGGAACCTCCAGGGCGACCACGAGGATCTTGTGGGAGAAAGGGACGCCACGGTACCGCGTCGCCGCGGGCCGCGGGGAGACCCGCGCGTCCGGGGACACCCGGGGCGTGGCGTACGCAGGACAGAAGTTGACGGTCTACTTGACGGTACCCAGCACGGTGACGGCCCGCGACCCGCGGCGCGCCCAGACGCGCCCCCGCCCGCCGGCCGGCACGAAGACACGAGGTGAGACGCGGTGAAGGGCACAGTCGGAGAGCTGGGCGAGTTCGGGCTCATCAGGGAGCTCACGTCCCGGCTCACCTCCACCCCGGCGGTACGGATCGGGCCCGGCGACGACGCCGCGGTCGTCTCCGCCCCCGACCGGCGCGTGGTGGCCAGCACGGACATCCTCCTCGAAGGACGTCACTTCCGCCGCGACTGGTCGACGGCGTACGACGTCGGCCGCAAGGCCGCCGCGCAGAACCTCGCCGACATCGCCGCCATGGGCGCGGTCCCCACCGCGCTCCTCCTCGGCCTCGTCGTCCCCGCCGAACTCCCCGTCACCTGGCCCACCGAACTCATGGACGGCCTGCGCGACGAATGTCAGGTCGCGGGCGCCGCCGTGGTCGGCGGCGACGTCGTGCGCGGCGACACGATCATGGTCTCCATCACCGCCCTGGGCGACCTGCGCAACCACGACCCGGTCACCCGGGGCGGCGCCCAGCCCGGCGACGTCGTCGCCTACACCGGCTGGCTCGGCTGGTCCGCCGCCGGATACGCGGTCCTCTCGCGCGGCTTCCGCTCCCCGCGCGCCTTCGTCGAGGCCCACCGCAGGCCCGAACCGCCGTACCACGCGGGCCCGGCCGCCGCCGGCCTCGGCGCCACCGCCATGTGCGACGTCAGCGACGGCCTCATCGCGGACCTCGGCCACATCGCGGAGGCCAGCAAGGTCCGCATCGACCTGCGCTCCGGACTCATCGACATCCCCACCCAGATGAACGACATCGGCCAGGCCGTCGGCGTCGACCCCATGCAGTGGGTGCTCACCGGGGGGGAGGACCACGCCATCGTCGCCACCTTCCCGCCGGACGTGAAGCTGCCCGCCCGCTGGAAGGTCATCGGCGAGGTCCTCAACCCCTCGGCGCTGCCCCAGGTCACCGTGGACGGCGCGCCCTGGCACGCGGCCGGCGGCTGGGACCACTTCGGGGAGACGGAGTGAGGCCGCCGCTGGTCCTCACGGTCGCCGGGTCCGACTCCGGCGGCGGCGCGGGCGTCCAGGCCGACCTGAAGACGATGCTGGCGCTCGGCGTCCACGGCATGAGCGTCCTCACCGCCGTCACCGCGCAGAACTCGCGGGGCGTCCAGGGCGTCTGGGAACTGCCGGTGGAGGCCGTGCGCGCCCAGTACCGGTCCGTCGTCGACGACATCGGCGTCCAGGCCGTGAAGACCGGCATGCTGGCCACCGCCCCGCTCGTGGAGACCGTCGCGGAACTCCTCGCGGACACCGGCGGCGCGCCCGTCGTCGTCGACCCGGTGGGGGTCTCCAAGCACGGCGACCCGCTCCTCGCCGCGTCCGCGCTCGACGCCGTCCGCACCGGACTGCTGCCCCTCGCCACCGTCGCCACGCCCAACCTGGACGAGGTGACGCAGCTCGTCGGCGTGCACGTCGTGCACGAGGGCGACATGAGGAACGCCGCCGCGGGGATCCTGTCGTACGGACCGGAGTGGGTCCTGATCAAGGGCGGGCACCTGCCCGCGGGCGGGGAGGCGGTGGACCTGCTCACGGACGGCGAGGAGGAGCACTGGTTCCGCGCCCCGCGCCTCGACAACCGGCACACCCACGGGACGGGCTGCACGCTCGCCTCGGCGATCGCCTCCGGGCTCGCCAAGGGGCGCACGGTGCCGGAGGCGGTGCGGGAGGCCAAGGAGTACGTGACCGGGGCCATCGGCGCGGGATTCGCCCTGGGCGCGGGCATAGGCCCGGTCGACCACGGCTGGCGGTTCAGGGACTGAGCCGGTCCGGGGGCGTCACACGCCTCCGGACCCGAATCCGATCCCGGTCCCGGTCCGGACCCGATCCGAACCCCGGTCTGAATCCGGTCCCGATCCCGGTCCGAATTCAAGTCCGATCCCGTTTCCGGGCAAGGCAAAAGGCCGGTCCACCGAGGTGGACCGGCCTCTCAAGGCAACCGCAGGGGCTGCGCTACGACGGAACGTCGCGGTTAGCGCGAGACCTTGCCGGCCTTGATGCACGAGGTGCAGACGTTGAGCCGCTTCGGCGTCCGACCGACCACGGCACGCACGCGCTGGATGTTCGGGTTCCAGCGACGGGACGTACGGCGGTGCGAGTGCGAAATGTTGTTGCCGAAGCCCGGCCCCTTGCCGCAGACGTCGCAGTTGGCAGCCACGGGTCACTCCAAAGACTTCAGAATTACAGTGAAATCCGGCGCACCGGAATCAGGAGTCTGAAGTGGCTTGCCGGGGAACGGCCCGGACTGAACCGGGCAACCGAAGCAGCATACAACGACTGCCTCGGTGGAACGAAACTACCATGTTCCCCGCCGGCCCCGCCCCGGGCCCCGGTCACGCCCGGGACACCTCCGGTCTACCCTGCGGTGAGCTCACCGCCGAAGGAGGACCCCCCGTTGTCGCGAGCCCTTCAGCCTGACGAGGAGCTCGTCGAGCTCGACGCCGAAGCGGTCCGGACCTGGTGCGCGAGGGCCCTCGACGCCCTCGCACGGGAGCGCGAGGAGATCGACGCGATCAACGTCTACCCGGTCGCGGACGGGGACACCGGCACCAACCTCTACCTGACGGCGGAAGCCGCCCACCGGGCCGTCGAAGCGGTCTTCGCCGCCTCCGCCCCGGACACGGCCGAGACCGTACGGGCCATGGCCCACGGCGCCCTCCTCGGCGCCCGCGGCAACTCCGGGACCATCCTCTCCCAGCTCCTGCGCGGCATGGCGGCCGTCCTCGCCGACGGATGTGACGGTGATCACCTCGCCCGCGCCCTCGCCGAGGCCGCGCGCGAGGCCCGGCGGGCCGTCGCCCGCCCCGTGGAGGGCACCGTCCTCACCGTGGCGAGCGCCGCCGCCGGGGCCTGTGCGGCGGGCGGCACGCTCGTGGAGGTGGCCCGCGCCGCCCACGAGGGGGCCGCGACCGCCCTGGCGGCCACCTCCGGCCAGCTCGACGCGCTCGAACGCGCCGGGGTCGTGGACGCGGGCGGACAGGGCCTGGTGGCCGTCCTCGGCGCCCTCCTGGAGACCGTCACCGGGCGGACCCCGGACCGTCCCGGGGCCGCGCCGCTCCCGCCGCCCGCCCCCCGCGAGGACTGCGCCGGCGAGGACGGCCCCGCCTACGAGGTGATCTACCTCCTGGAGGCCGACGGGCCGGCCGTCGAACTGCTGCGCTCCCGACTCGACGCGCTGGGGGAGTCCCTGGTCGTCGTCGGCGGCGACGGCCTCTGGAACGTCCACGTGCACGTGGACGACGCGGGCGCCGCCGTCGAGGCCGGCGTCGAGGCCGGCCGGCCCCACCGCATCCGGATCACCCACTTCGCGTCCGCCGCGACGCCCGCGCCGGGACGCGGCCCCGCGCGGGGGACCGGGAACGGGTCCGGCGACCGGCACGGGTCCGACGGCGCGCACGTGCACCGGCACGGGACCGGCGAGGGGCACGCGCCCGCGTGCGGCGCCGACGGCGACGGGCACGCACGCGCGTGCGGCGCCGAGGGCGACGGGCACGCGCCCGCGTGCGGCACCGGAGACGACGCTGCACGCGGGGAACGCGTCCCGCGCGCGATCGTCGCCGTCGTCCCCGGCGAGGGCCTCGCCGGGCTCTGCGCCGAGGCCGGCGCGACCACCGTGCGGGCCCGTCCGGGCGAACCCCCCGCAGAGGACGAGCTCGTCGAGGCCGTCCGGCGGGCGCACGCGCGCGAGGTCGTCCTGCTGCCCAACGACACCGACCTGCGCGAGACCGCCGCCGCGGCCGCCGAACGCGTCAGGGCCGAGGGCGTCCGCGTCGCCCTCATCCCCACCCGGGCCGCCGTCCAGGGCATCGCCGCCCTCGCCGTCCACGAACCCGACCGGCGCTTCGACGAGGCCGTCGTCGCCATGACCGCCGCCGCCGGAGCCACCCGCTACGCCGAACTCGCCATCGCCGAGCACCGGTCCTTCACCTCGGCCGGCGTCTGCCAGGCCGGCGACGTCCTCGGCCTCATCGAGGGCGACGTCGCCGTCATCGGCAAGGACCTCACCGAGACCGCCCGCACCGTCCTGGACCGGATGCTCTCGGCCGGCGGCGAACTCGTCACCCTCGTCGTCGCCGACGACACCCCGCCCGGCCTCGCCGCCGACCTCGAACACCACGTCCGCCGCGGCTACCTGGCCGTCGACACCACCACGTACCACGCGGGCGCGGAGGCCCCGCCGCTGCTCATCGGGGTGGAATAGGGCCCGGTTCCGGGGTTCGTCCACAGCCCCCGCCCCGACTGTCGGTCCCGTGGTGTGCAATGGAACGCGTGCCCGCGCTCGACGAACCACTCAAGAAGTCCCTCGGCCCCGCCACCGCCAAGGTCATGGCCGAGGCGCTCGACCTGCACACGGTCGGGGACCTGCTGCACCACTACCCCCGCCGGTACGCCGAGCGGGGGGAGCTGACCACCCTCTCCGACCTGCCGCTCGACGAGCACGTCACGGTGGTCGCGCAGGTCGCCGACGCCCGCGTGCTGACCTTCAACGGCTCCAAGGGACGCGGCCAGCGCCTCGAAGTGACCATCACCGACGGCAGCGGCCGCCTCCAGCTGGTCTTCTTCGGCAAGGGCGTGCACAAGCCGCACAAGGACCTGCTGCCCGGCACCCGCGCGATGTTCGCCGGCAAGGTCTCGCTCTTCAACCGGCGCCTCCAGCTCGCCCACCCGTCGTACGAACTCCTGCGCGGCGACCGCGAGGAGGCCGTGGACGTCTGGGCCGGGGCCCTCATCCCGATCTACCCGGCCACCACCAAACTGGAGTCCTGGAAGATCGCCAAGGCCGTCGACGCGGTCCTGCCGGGCGTCACCGACGCCGTCGACCCGCTCCCGGACGCCCTGCGCGAGGGCCGCGGCCTCGCCGAACTGCCCGACGCCCTGCGGATGATCCACCGGCCCCGCACCAAGGCCGACATCGCCGCCGCCCGGGAGCGGCTCAAGTGGGACGAGGCCTTCGTCCTCCAGGTCGCCCTCGCCCGCCGCCGGCACGCCGACACCCAGCTGCCCGCCGTCCCCCGGAGGCCCGCCCCCGACGGCATCCTCGGCGCCTTCGACGCCAAACTCCCCTTCACCCTCACCGACGGCCAGCTGAAGGTCTCGAAGGAGATCTTCGACGACCTCGCCACCGACCACCCCATGCACCGCCTCCTCCAGGGCGAGGTCGGCTCGGGCAAGACCATGGTGGCCCTGCGCGCCATGCTCGCCGTCGTCGACTCCGGGGGGCAGGCCGCGATGCTCGCGCCCACCGAGGTCCTCGCCCAGCAGCACCACCGCTCCGTCACCGAGATGATGGGCGAGCTGGCCGAGGGGGGGATGCTCGGCGGCGCGGACCGGGCCACCAAGGTCGTCCTGCTCACCGGCTCCATGGGCGCCGCCGCCCGCCGCCAGGCCCTCCTCGACCTGGTCACCGGCGAGGCCGGGATCGTCATCGGCACGCACGCCCTGATCGAGGACAAGGTCCGGTTCCACGACCTCGGCCTGGTCGTCGTCGACGAGCAGCACCGCTTCGGCGTCGAGCAGCGCGACGCCCTGCGCGGCAAGGGCAAGCAGCCCCCGCACCTCCTCGTCATGACCGCGACGCCCATCCCGCGCACGGTCGCCATGACCGTCTTCGGCGACCTGGAGACCTCCGTCCTCGACCAGCTGCCCGCGGGCCGCTCCCCGATCGCCAGTCACGTCGTCCCCGCCGCCGACAAGCCGCACTTCCTCGCGCGCGCCTGGGAGCGGGTCCGCGAGGAGGTCGAGAACGGGCACCAGGCGTACGTGGTCTGCCCCCGCATCGGGGACGAGGAGGACCGGAAGAAGGCCGCCTCCAAGGCGAAGTCCGCCGAGGGGGACGACGCCGAGAAGCGGCCCCCGCTCGCCGTCCTCGACGTCGCCGAGAAGCTCCGCGCCGGCCCCCTCGCCGGCCTGCGGATCGCCGTCCTGCACGGCCGCATGCACCCGGACGACAAGGACGACGTCATGCGCCGCTTCGCCGCCGGCGACCTCGACGTCCTCGTCGCCACCACCGTCATCGAGGTCGGCGTCAACGTTCCGAACGCCACCGCCATGGTGATCACGGACGCGGACCGCTTCGGCGTCTCCCAGCTCCACCAGCTCCGCGGCCGCGTCGGCCGCGGCTCCGCCCCCGGCCTCTGCCTCCTCGTCACCGAGATGCCCGAGGCGAGCCCCGCCCGGCAGCGCCTCGGCGCCGTCGCCTCCACCCTCGACGGCTTCGAACTCTCCCGCATCGACCTCGAACAGCGGCGCGAGGGCGACGTCCTCGGCCAGGCCCAGTCCGGCGTCCGCTCCTCCCTGCGGGTCCTCACCGTCATCGACGACGAGGAGGTCATCGCCGCCGCCCGCGAGGAGGCCACCGCCCTCGTCCTCGCCGACCCGGACCTCGCCACCCAGCCGGGCCTGCGCACCGCCCTCGACGCCCTCCTCGACAAGGACCGGGAGGAGTACCTGGAGAAGGGCTGACCGCCCACCGGTCCCACCGCGGCCATATCCTGAGACGTACGCACTGGACGACGCAGGACGAGGACACCGATGACCCGCGTGATCGCCGGTACGGCCGGCGGCCGGCGCCTGGCCGTGCCGCCCGGCAACGGCACCCGCCCCACCTCCGACCGGGCGCGCGAGGGCCTCTTCTCCACCTGGGAGGCGCTCCACGGCACCCTCGACGGGACCAGGGTCGCCGACCTGTACGCGGGCTCCGGCGCCGTCGGCCTGGAGGCGCTCTCCCGGGGCGCCGCCCACGCCCTCCTCGTCGAGGCCGACCCCCGCGCCGCCAGGACCATCCGGGACAACGTCCGGGCGATCGGCCTGCCGGGCGCGGAGCTCCGCACCGGCAAGGCCGAGCAGATCGTCACCGGACCGGCCCCCGCCGACCCGTACGACCTGGTCTTCCTCGACCCGCCGTACGCCGTCGGGGACGCGGACCTGCGGGAGATTCTCCTCACACTGCGCGCGGAGGGGTGGCTGAGCGAGGATGCCCTCGTCACCGTGGAGCGCAGCACCCGAGGCGGGGAATTCGGCTGGCCGGCCGGTTTCGAGCCACTGCGGGCCCGTCGTTACGGCGAGGGAACGTTTTGGTACGGTCGCGCCGCCTCTACGTGCGAAGACGCACGATGACCGGACCGGAGAGCGAGGGACCCACGTTGCGCCGCGCCGTCTGTCCGGGGTCATTCGACCCCATCACCAACGGACACCTCGACATCATCGCCCGCGCCTCCAAGCTGTACGACGTCGTACACGTGGCCGTGATGATCAACCAGTCGAAGAAAGGTCTCTTCACGGTCGACGAGCGGATCGAACTGATCCGCGAGGTCACCGCCGACTTCGGCAACGTCGAGGTGGAGTCCTTCCACGGCCTGCTCGTCGACTTCTGCAAGCAGCGCGACATCCCCGCCATCGTCAAGGGCCTGCGCGCGGTCAGCGACTTCGACTACGAGCTCCAGATGGCCCAGATGAACAACGGCCTCTCGGGCGTGGAGACCCTCTTCGTCCCCACCAACCCGACGTACAGCTTCCTCTCCTCCTCGCTGGTCAAGGAGGTGGCGGCCTGGGGCGGAGACGTCTCCCACCTGGTCCCGCCGCTGGTCCTCGGGCAGCTGACCGAGCGGCTCGCGCGGAAGTGACGCGCGGCCACCTCCGCTGACGCTCCGTCACCTGGTGTCGGACGGGCGCCGACTGCCCTTACAGTCGTCCCGTCCTTCTCCAATCGGCTGTAGAGAGTGGCGAGCACCAGGTGGACGTGCAGAAGAAGCTCGACGAGATCGTGGCGACCGTGCAGGGCGCCCGCTCCATGCCCATGTCGGCATCCTGCGTGGTCAACCGCGCCGAGCTGCTCGCCCTGCTGGAAGAGGTGCGGGAGGCCCTGCCCGGCTCCCTCGCCCAGGCCCGGGAGCTGATCGGCGGCCGCGAGCAGATGGTCGAGCAGGCCCGCCAGGAGGCCGAGCGGATCATCGAGGCCGCCCACGCCGAGCGGGGCTCGATCGTCTCCGACTCCCAGGTGGCCCGGGAGTCGCGGGAGGAGGCCGACCGGATCCTCTCCGAGGCCCGCCGCGAGGCCGAGGAGGTCCGCGCCGAGGCCGACGACTACGTCGACTCCAAGCTCGCCAACTTCGAGGTCGTCCTCAACAAGACCATCGGCTCCGTCGACCGGGGCCGCGAGAAGCTCCTCGGCCGCGGCCCGGGGATCGGTCCGGACGGGTACGCCGACGAGGACGGCGCGGACCCGCAGACGCTGATCCACCGGGAGGGCGGGGCCGATGACTTCATCGCCGCCAAGCTGGGCGCCTTCGAGGCGGTCCTCAGCAAGACCCTGGAGGCCGTCGGGCGGGGCCGGCAGAAGCTGCACGGCCGGATCGCCAGCGACGCCCTCGGCGAGCACATGGCCGCCCAGGAGGGGCTCGGCGGCACGGTCCACACCAGCGACGCCGACTACCTGGCCGGCCTCGCGGAGCTCTCCGACCCCGCGCCGGCGCAGACGCCCGCCCCCCAGATCCCGGCGCAGGCCCAGGCGCAGGTCCCGGCCCCGCCGCAGCACCAGCCCGACCCGTACGGGTACCAGCAGCAGGACCCCTACGCGTACCAGCAGGTCCAGCAGCAGCCGGACCCCTACGGGTACCAGCAGCAGGCCGACCCGTACGCCTACCAGCAGCAGGACCCCTACGCGTACCAGCAGCCCGCCCCGCCGGCCCACCAGCCCCAGCAGGCCGCCGCGCTCGACGAGACCAGCTTCTTCGACACGAGCATGATCGACCTGGACCAGCTGCGCCGGTACGAGCAGCAGTACGACCAGGGCCAGCAGTAGGGGAGCGGGCGCGCGCGAAGGGGGCGAAGGGCCCGGATTGGGCCCTGGGCGAAGCGTCCAGTATCCTGGCTCTTCGGTCACGCGTATGCCCGTGACCCGTGCTGCCCACGGCCGGCAGCCCACGAACCTTCCCCGACGCAGAACGATCCGAAAGCAGGAAGAGCCCTGAGCACGCGCCTCGACCACCGCAACCCCCTCGTGTTCGACACGCACGAGCTGGGGCGGCGTCCTGGTGCCCTCCAGCGGATCTCGCGATCGGTCGAGGCCCCCGCGGCCATGGGCGTCGAAGGAGTGATCGGAGTGCCCAAGGGCGCGCCGATCGACATCGATCTCCGTCTTGAGTCGGTCATGGAAGGGGTGCTTGTCACAGGCACCGCCCGTGCGTCGGCCGAGGGGGAGTGCGTAAGGTGTCTGGAGCCCGTCGAGCTGGAGCTCGACGTGGACTTCCAGGAGATGTTCTCGTACCCCGACTCCGACGACCGGGGCCGCTCCAGGGCGGCCGCGGACGACGAGGCCGAGGACGGCGAGGACATGATCCCCCTCGAGGACGGCATGTTCGACCTCGAACCCGTGCTGCGCGATGCGGTGGTGCTCGCACTGCCGATGCAGCCGGTGTGCCGGGAGGACTGTGCGGGTCTGTGTTCCGAATGCGGGACCAACCTGAACGAGAACCCGGACCACCACCACGACGCCGTCGACATCCGTTGGGCGGCACTGCAGGGACTCGCCGGTTCGCTGGGAACCGATGAGAAGGACAACATGAGCGGCAAAGCCTCTGACGGGGACGTCCGAAGCGCCGCCGAGAAGCAGGAGAAGTAGCCGTGGCTGTTCCGAAGCGGAAGATGTCGCGCAGCAACACGCGCCACCGCCGGTCGCAGTGGAAGGCTGCGGTCCCCACCCTGGTTTCGTGTGAGCGTTGCCAGGAGCCGAAGCTGCAGCACATCGCGTGCCCGAGCTGCGGCACCTACAACAAGCGCCAGGTCCTCTCGGTCTGATTGGGCTGGTGAGAGGCGCAATGTCTGAGTCCCGCAAGACGGACGACAAGACGGACCATGCCTCGTCCCACACGCTTCTGGAAGGGCGGCTCGGCTACCGGCTCGAGTCCGCCCTTCTGGTGCGTGCGCTGACCCACCGTTCGTACGCGTACGAGAACGGCGGTCTGCCCACCAACGAGCGCCTGGAGTTCCTCGGGGACTCCGTGCTCGGCCTGGTGGTCACCGACACGCTGTACCGCACCCACCCCGACCTGCCCGAGGGCCAGCTGGCCAAGCTGCGGGCCGCGGTGGTCAACTCTCGTGCGCTGGCGGACGTGGGCCGCGGACTCGAACTCGGCTCCTTCATCCGGCTCGGCCGGGGCGAAGAGGGCACGGGCGGACGGGACAAGGCGTCCATCCTCGCCGACACCCTCGAAGCGGTGATCGGCGCGGTCTATCTCGACCAGGGCCTCGACGCGGCGTCCGAGCTGGTGCACCGGCTCTTCGACCCGCTGATCGAGAAGTCCTCGAACCTCGGTGCCGGCCTGGACTGGAAGACCAGCCTCCAGGAGCTCACCGCGGCCGAGGGCCTGGGCGTCCCGGAGTACCTCGTCTCCGAGGAGGGCCCGGACCACGAGAAGACCTTCACCGCTGCCGCCCGCGTCGGTGGTGTCTCGTACGGCACCGGCACCGGCCGCAGCAAGAAGGAAGCGGAACAGCAGGCGGCGGAGTCCGCGTGGCGCGCGATCCGCGCGGCCGCGGACGAGCGGGTGGCGGCGGCGAAGGCCGCGGCCGAGGCGGGAGCGGTCGCCGACCCCTCTCCTGCCAAGGACCGGGCCTCGGCCTGATCCCTCGTCCCGCTCGTCTTCCGAGCCTTCGGGAAACCCCGCCCCCGGGCGGGGTTTCCGTCTTTCCGCGCCCCGTCCGGACGGCAGTAGGGTGGATCCGGCCGCCCAAGAAGCCGTGAGACGGCGAAGAACTCCGGAGGAACACCGTGCCCGAGCTGCCCGAGGTCGAGGTCGTACGGCGCGGTCTGGAGCGCTGGGTCGCCGGCCGGACCGTGACCGAGGTCGAGGTGCTGCACCCCAGGGCCGTGCGCCGCCACCCGGCGGGCGGCGAGGACTTCGCGGCCCGGCTGAAGGGGCAGCGGGTCGAGGGCGCGCGGCGGCGCGGCAAGTACCTCTGGCTGCCGCTGGCCGACACCGGGACGGCCGTGCTCGGACACCTCGGCATGAGCGGTCAGCTCCTCGTCCGGCCGCACGACGCCGCCGACGAGAAGCACCTGCGGATCCGGGTCCGCTTCGACGACACGGCCGGCACCGAACTCCGCTTCGTCGACCAGCGCACCTTCGGCGGCCTCTCGCTCCACGACCAGAGCCCCGACGGCCTCCCGGACGTCATCGCGCACATCGCCCGCGACCCGCTGGACCCGGAGTTCGACGACGCCGCCTTCCAGGGCGCGCTGCGCCTGCGCCGCACGACGATCAAGCGGGCCCTCCTGGACCAGTCGCTGATCAGCGGCGTCGGCAACATCTACGCCGACGAGGCGCTCTGGCGCTCGCGGCTGCACTACGACCGGCCGACCGCCACCCTGACCCGGCCGCGCTCGGCCGAACTCCTCGGACACATCCGGGACGTGATGAACGAGGCCCTCGCCGTCGGCGGCACCAGCTTCGACAGCCTGTACGTGAACGTCAACGGCGAGTCCGGCTACTTCGACCGCTCCCTGGACGCCTACGGCCGCGAGGACGAGCCCTGCCGCCGCTGCGGCACCCCGATGCGGCGCCGCGCCTGGATGAACCGCTCCAGCTACTTCTGCCCGCGCTGCCAGCGCCCGCCGCGCGTCGTCGCGGTGTGAGCGGGGGTCAGTAGCCGAAGTCCTGCGTCCACCAGGGGCCGCCGGCGCCGAAGTGCACGCCCACGCCCATCGTCTTGAAGTCGCAGTTCAGGATGTTGGCGCGGTGGCCGTCGCTGTTCATCCAGGACTTCATCACTGCCGCCGCGTCCGCCTGGCCGCGGGCTATGTTCTCGCCGGCCAGGGTCGAGACGCCCGCCTGCCGGGCGCGCGCCCACGGGGTGTCCCCGTCGGGGTCCGTGTGGTCGAAGAAGCCGCGGGCGGCCATGTCCGCGCTGAACGCGCCCGCCAGCGAGGCGAGCCGCGCGTCGACGGTCACCGGGGTGCAGCCCACCGTGGCGCGCTCGTCGTTGACCAGGCGCAGGACCTCCGCCTCGGCGGCGCCGCCCCGGTTCGCGGTGGAGGCGGCGGCCTTGCGGGTCGGCGCCTTGACGGTCGGCTTCGGCCGGGGCGCGGGCGCCTCGGTGGTGGGCGCGGCCGAGGTCTTCGGGGCCGCGGGCTCGGGAGCGGCGGGCTTCGCGCCCGCCGTCTTCGCGGGCCGGGGGGCCGCCGTCTTCGCGGTCTTCGGCTTCGCCCCGGCCGACGGGGTCGCGCTCGGCTTCGGCTTCGCGCTCGGCTTCGCATGCGGGGAGGCGGTGGTCTTCGAGGGCTTCGGGCTCGGCTCCGCGCCCGGTTTCGTGCTCTGCTTCGGCGCCGTGGACGACTTCCCAGAGCCAGAACCAGAGCCAGAGCCCGCGCCCGTGGTCGCCGGGCCCGTCGTCCCGCCCTGCGTCGTCAGCTGCGGGGCCTGCCGGGACGCCGACCGCTGCTCGGCCGTGTCGGTGCTGCCGACCGTCAGCACGTCCCCGCCGGGCAGGAGGCCCGAGGCGACCAGGGCCGCGCCGACCGCGACCGCCGCGGAGGCACCGAGCAGACCGGTGCGCACGGGCCGCCTGCGGCGGTCACCCCGGTGCCGGCGGCCCGTACCGGCCGCGTAGTCTTCTGCGGCGGGTGCGGCGCCGGAGCGACGGTGGCGTCCCATTGCTCTGCCCTCCTGCTGGTCTTTCCTGCTGACCTTTGCTGATCTTTGCGGTCGGTACCGTCGAGGTCCGACAGCCGAACGGTGCGCGCCCGAACGGGTGGGACGCGTTCGTCGGGACTGTACGCGAGTGGGAAGCGGGGGGCGATGTGCTCGTCGAACGGGATGCCCGTTAGCGTGCAGCCATGAGCGACGACGTACGGATGACCGCCTGGGTGCGCGGCCGGGTACAGGGAGTGGGCTTCCGCTGGTTCACCAGGGCAAACGCCCTGGAGATCGGCGGCCTGACGGGCTTCGCCCTCAACCTCGACGACGGCCGGGTGCAGGTCGTGGCCGAAGGGGCGCGTGAGAATTGCCACCGTCTGCTCGACTGGCTCCGCTCCGACGACACACCCGGACGCGTGGACGGAGTCACTGAGATCTGGGACACCCCGCGCGGCGGCTACAGCGGATTCGCCATCCGCTGACGATCACTCTCCGAGACCCCTCCCGGTGACCCGCGGGGGTCTCGCGCGAACGCGCCGTAACGGGCGTGTGAAGGGGAAAGCCCCTGGTGGTTGCCAAGAATCGCCCACCGTGGAAGGCTGCCCGATGAGATCGAGCGCGACGCCCCGAAGCGCCGGGTCGAGAGGCGCGACCGCCCCCTGAGCGGCCGTGGACTCCCCGGTCGTCCCTTCGGACGGGGCGTGATCGTGTTGACCGTCAAACTTTTTGGTGAGACTCTGGAAGCCCCGCGCACCTTAGTTGTTTGGCAGTGGAACCGGCACAACAAGTCACTGCCGAACACCGCGGGTGCGAATCCCTCACGACCCACACCGCTTCGGTCGGTCACTCATTGTGGAGGACCATCCATCATGGCAAAGGCGCTTCTCGGTTACGTCGGCGGCTCCGACCCGCGACTCCTCGCCGAGATGCGACGGCTCCAGCAGCGCGTCCAGGACCTCGAATCCGAGCTGGTACGGATCCAGTCCGAGAACGACGCGCTCGCCGCTGCCGCCGCTCAGCACCAGGGAGAGTCGCTGCTCGACAGCATCGACCTCGACGTACCCCAGGCGGAGCCTGCGCTCACCTGACAACCCAGCCCCGAGGGGCCAGGTGGGAAACACACAGGTCGGCGCGGCCGACCGCCACACAGCCGCATATGGAGCTCGACGCATGTCGGCTGAACACGCAAGGGGCGCTTCGGCGTCCCTTCTTGCTTTCACCCGCCGTTTCCCCGGAGTCCCCCATGTCTCCCCCTTCCTCATCCGAGGATCTGCCCTGCACGTTCGCGGGTGAAACGCGCGGGCCCCGGTAGAGTCCCCGACGTGCACCTCAAGGCCCTGACGCTCCGCGGATTCAAGTCGTTCGCCTCGGCCACCACACTGAGGTTCGAACCGGGAATCACCTGTGTCGTGGGCCCCAACGGCTCGGGCAAGTCCAACGTCGTGGACGCCCTCTCCTGGGTCATGGGCGAGCAGGGCGCCAAGTCGCTGCGCGGCGGCAAGATGGAGGACGTCATCTTCGCCGGCACGACCGGGCGCCCCCCGCTCGGCCGCGCCGAGGTCTCGCTGACCATCGACAACTCCGACGGCGCCCTGCCCATCGACTACGCCGAGGTCACCCTCACCCGGATCATGTTCCGCGGCGGCAGCAGCGAGTACCAGATCAACGGCGACACCTGCCGCCTGCTCGACTTCCAGGACCTGCTCTCCGACTCCGGCATCGGACGCGAGATGCACGTCATCGTCGGACAGGGACAGCTCGACTCCGTGCTGCACGCCGACCCGATGGGCCGCCGCGCCTTCATCGAGGAGGCCGCCGGCGTCCTCAAGCACCGCAAGCGGAAAGAGAAGGCGCTGCGGAAGCTCGACGCGATGCAGGCCAACCTCGCGCGCGTGCAGGACCTCACCGACGAACTGCGCCGGCAGCTCAAGCCGCTCGGCCGGCAGGCCGCCGTCGCCCGCCGGGCCGTCGTCATCCAGGCCGACCTGCGCGACGCGCGCCTCCGCCTCCTCGCCGACGACCTCGTCCACCTCAGGGCGGCGCTCACCGCCGAGGTCGCCGACGAAGCGGCCCTCCTCGCCCGCAAGGAGGCCACCGGGACCGCGCTCGAAGCCGCCCTCGCCCGGGAGGCCGCCCTGGAGGCGGAGGCACGCGCGCTCGTGCCCCGCCTGGAACGCGCCCAGCAGACCTGGTACGACCTCTCCCGGCTCGCCGAGCGCGTCCGGGGCACCGTCTCCCTGGCCGACGCACGCGTGAAGAGCGCCACCACCGCACCCCCCGAGGAGCGGCGCGGCCGCGACCCCGAGGACCTGGAGCGCGAGGCGGTCCGCGTCCGCGAGCAGGAGGCCGAACTCGAAGCCGCCCTGGAGGCGGCCGAACGCGCCCTGGAGGACGCCGTCGCCCACCGCTCCGACCTGGAGCGGGCCCTGGCCGACGAGGAACGCCGCCTCAAGGACGCGGCCCGCGCCCTCGCCGACCGGCGCGAGGGCCTGGCCCGTCTCCACGGCCGGGTCGACGCGGCCCGCTCGCGCGCCTCCGCGGCCGGGGCCGAGATCGACCGGCTCGCCGCCGCCCGGGACGAGGCCGCCGAACGGGCCGCCGCCGCCCAGGAGGAGTACGAACGGCTCAAGGACGAGGTCGACGGCCTCGACGCGGAGGACACCGGGCACGCCGAACGGCACGAGGCCGCCCGCCGCGGGCTCGCCGGGGCCGAGGCGGCCCTGGGCGCCGCCCGCGAGGCACTCGACACCGCCGAGCGACGCCGCGCCGCGACCCGCGCCCGCCACGACACCCTCGCCCTCGGACTGCGCCGCAAGGACGGCACCGGCGCCCTGCTCGCCGCCGGACTCACCGGCCTCCTCGGCCCGGCGGCCGACCTCCTCACGATCACCCCCGGGTACGAGGTCCCCGTCGCCGCCGCCCTCGGCACGGCGGCCGACGCGGTCGCCGCCGGGCCCGCCGCCGCCGTCGAGGCCCTCCGCCTACTGCGCAAGCAGGACGCGGGCCGCGCCTCCCTGCTCCTCACCGGGGCCCAGGAGCCGGACCACGACCCGGACCACGACCCCGACCACGACCGGGGACCCGGCCCGGTGGGCCCCGCGCCCGGCGGACACCCGTACGCCGCCGATCTCGTCCGGGGCCCCGCCGACCTCATGGGCGCCGTCCGCCGGCTCCTCGCCGGCGTCGTCGTGGTCGACGACCTGGACGAGGCCGCGGACCTGGTCAGGACCCGGCCCGCGCTGACCGCCGTCACCGCCGAGGGCGACCTGCTCGGCGCGCACCTCGCGCACGGCGGCTCCGCCGGCGCCCCCAGCCTCCTCGAAGTCCAGGCCGCCGTCACCGAGGCCGCCGCCGAGCTCGACGAACTCGGCGCGCGGTGCGAGGAGTTGGCCGCCGCCCGGGAGGAGGCCGACGAGCGCCGCCGCGCCGCCGCCGCGCTCGTCGAGGAACTCGACGCCCGACGCCGTACCGCCGAGCGCGAGAAGTCCGCCGTCGCCCAGCGGCTCGGCCGGCTCGCCGGGCAGGCCAGGGGAGCGGCGGGGGAGGCCGAGCGGGCCGCCGCGGCCGCCGCCCGCGCCCAGGAGGCCCTGGAGCGGGCGACCGCCGACGCCGAGGAGCTGGCCGAACGGCTCCTGGTGGCCGAGGAGGCCGCCGCGGACGAGGGCGGGGACGAGGAGCCCGAGACCTCGGCGCGCGACCGGCTCGCGGCCGACGGCTCCCGGGCGCGCCAGACCGAGATGGACGCCCGGCTCCAGGTCCGTACCCACGAGGAGCGGGTCCGGGGGCTCGCCGGACGGGCCGACTCCCTCGACCGGGCCGCCCGCGCGGAACGGGAGGCACGCGCGCGTGCCGAGCGGCGCCGGGTCCGGCTCCGCCACGAGGCGGAGGTCGCCGGCGCGGTCGCCGCCGGGGCCCGCACGCTCCTGGCCCACGTCGAGGTCTCGCTCTCCCGCGCCGAACGGGAGCGGGCGGTCGCCGAGGCGGCCAGGGCCGACCGGGAGCGGGGGCTCACGGCGGCCAGGGCCCGGGGCCGGGACCTCAAGGCCGAGCTGGACAAGCTGACCGACTCCGTCCACCGGGGCGAGGTCCTCGGTGCCGAGAAGCGGCTGCGGATCGAGCAGCTGGAGACGAAGGCCCTGGAGGAGTTCGGCGTCGGGGCGGCCGCCCTGGTGGCCGAGTACGGCCCCGACCAGCCCGTCCCCCCGCCGCCCGTGGTCGAGGGGGAGGAGGGCGGGGAGCCCGCCGGGCCCCGGCCGTTCGTCCGTTCGGAGCAGGAGAAGCGGCTGAAGGCCGCCGAGCGGGCCCACCACCGGCTCGGCAAGGTGAATCCGCTGGCCCTGGAGGAGTTCGCGGCCCTGGAGGAGCGGCACAAGTTCCTCTCGGAGCAGCTGGAGGACCTGCGGAAGACCCGGGCCGACCTGCTTCAGGTCGTGAAGGAGGTCGACCTGCGGGTCGAGCAGGTCTTCACCGAGGCGTACCGGGACACGGCCCGCGAGTTCGAGGGCGTCTTCTCGCGCCTCTTCCCGGGCGGCGAGGGCCGTCTCGTCCTCACCGACCCGGACGACATGCTCACCACCGGCGTCGAGGTGGAGGCCCGCCCGCCGGGCAAGAAGGTCAAGCGGCTCTCGCTGCTCTCCGGCGGCGAGCGCTCGCTGACGGCCGTGGCGCTGCTCGTCTCCATCTTCAAGGCCAGGCCCAGCCCGTTCTACGTGATGGACGAGGTCGAGGCGGCGCTCGACGACACCAACCTCCAGCGGCTGATCCGGATCATGCAGGAGCTCCAGGAGTCCTCGCAGCTGATCGTGATCACGCACCAGAAGCGGACCATGGAGGTCGCGGACGCGCTGTACGGCGTTTCCATGCAGGGCGACGGGGTATCCAAGGTCATCAGCCAAAGGCTGCGTTAGCGGATCCGTGTCCGACCACCGTCGAGACGTCTTCAAGAGTTGAACTTAAAGGGTGCATCCCTGGCCTCAAATTCACAGGAGGGGAACCCTTGACTTCGAAACTTGAAGGCATAGTCTCTGCAACGTTGCTTTTACCTTCAAGTGGTGGGCGGCGCGAAGTTGTGCGCCACTTGAAGGGCTCGCCCCCCACGCCCCGACAACGCTGCCGGAGCATCCAGGAGTCCATGTGACCAGCACTGAGCCGGCGTCCACGCCGCCCCCCTCCGAAGGCCGCGCCGCCCACCCGGACCACCTCGGTCACGTCATCTTCATCACGGCCTCCGCCGCGATGGGCGGTTTCCTCTTCGGCTACGACAGCTCCGTCATCAACGGAGCCGTGGAAGCGATCCGCCACCGGTACGACATCGGTTCCGGCACCCTCGCCCAGGTCATCGCCATCGCCCTGATCGGCTGTGCCATCGGCGCCGCCACCGCCGGCCGGATCGCCGACCGCATCGGCCGCATCCGCTGCATGCAGATCGCCGCCGTCCTCTTCACCGTCAGCGCCGTCGGCTCGGCCCTGCCCTTCGCCCTCTGGGACCTCGCCTTCTGGCGGATCATCGGCGGCTTCGCCATCGGCATGGCCTCCGTCATCGGCCCCGCCTACATCGCCGAGGTCGCCCCCGCCGCGTACCGGGGCCGCCTCGGCTCCTTCCAGCAGGCCGCCATCGTCATCGGCATCGCCATCTCCCAGCTGGTCAACTACGGCATCCTCCAGCTCGCCGACGGCGACCAGCGCGGCAAGATCGGCGGCCTGGAGGCCTGGCAGTGGATGCTCGGCGTGATGGTCGTCCCCGCCCTCCTCTACGGCCTGCTCTCCTTCGCGATCCCCGAGTCCCCCCGCTTCCTGATCTCCGTCGGCAGGATCGACAAGGCCAAGGAGGTCCTCGCCGAGGTCGAGGGCAAGGAGGTGAACCTGGACCACCGGGTGAACGAGATCGAGCAGGCCATGCGCCGCGAGCACAAGTCGACCTTCTGGGACCTGTTCGTCACCGGCAGCCGCTTCAAGCTCCTGCCCATCGTCTGGGTCGGCATCGGCCTCTCGGTCTTCCAGCAGCTCGTCGGCATCAACGTCGCGTTCTACTACTCCGCGACCCTCTGGCAGTCCGTCGGCATCGACCCGTCCAGCTCGTTCTTCTACTCGTTCACCACGTCGATCATCAACATCATCGGCACCGTGATCGCGATGGTCCTGGTCGACCGCGTCGGCCGCAGGCCGCTCGCCCTCGTCGGCTCCGCCGGCATGGCGATCGCCCTCGCCTTCGAGGCCTGGGCCTTCTCCGCCGACCTCGTCGACGGCAAGCTGCCCAACACCCAGGGCGTCGTGGCCCTCGTCGCCGCCCACGTCTTCGTGCTCTTCTTCGCCCTCTCGTGGGGCGTGGTGGTCTGGGTCTTCCTCGGCGAGATGTTCCCCAACCGGATCCGCGCCGCCGCCCTCGGCGTCGCCGCCTCCGCCCAGTGGATCGCCAACTGGGCCATCACCGCCAGCTTCCCGTCCCTCGCGGACTGGAACCTCTCCGGCACCTACATCATCTACACGGTCTTCGCCGTGCTCTCGATCCCCTTCGTGCTCCGGTACGTCAAGGAGACCAAGGGCAAGGCGCTGGAGGAGATGGGCTAGGGGCCCGCCCGGCGGACCGGGGCCGGAAGGCCCCGCCCCCGCCGTCCCTCCCCCGTCCGTCGAGACCGCCCCGGTCCGAGGCCCGCGCCCCGGACCGGGGCGGTTCCCGTGCGCGGCACCGCCGAACGGCGGACCGGCCCGCACGCGGGGGCGTGCCCCACGGGGAGTACCGGGGCCGCGGCCGGGGTGACGCCATACTGGACCCGTTATGGAACTCATCCTTGCTGTAGTCATCGCTCTGGTCGTCGCGGTCGCCGTGACGAGCGGGCTCGTGGTCAGCGGCCGCAAGAAGAAGCAGCTGCCCCCGGCCGAGCCGCCGTCCACCCCGCCGACCATTACCGCTCCGCCCGCCGAACCGCACGTCGGCGAGGAGGCGGAGACACCGCGGGAAGAACCACGCCGCACGGTCGAGGAGGTCCAGCTCCCCACGGCCGAGGAGGCCACCGGCACTCCGACCGCCGTCGAGGACCCGGTCGTCGCCGAGCCCCCGGCCCCCGTGATCGAGGTCCCCGAGCCCACCGCCGGCCGTCTCGTACGGCTCCGGGCCCGCCTCGCCCGCTCCCAGAACTCGCTCGGCAAGGGGCTGCTCACGCTCCTGTCCCGCGAGCACCTCGACGAGGACACCTGGGAGGAGATCGAGGAGACCCTCCTCACCGCCGACGTCGGCGTCGCCCCCACCCAGGAGCTCGTCGAGCGGCTGCGCGAGCGCGTGCGGGTGCTCGGCACCCGCACCCCCGAGGAGCTGCGCGGCCTGCTCCGCGAGGAACTGATCACCCTCCTCGGCCCCGACCTCGACCGCACGGTGAAGACCGAGAGCCCCGCGGACGTCCCCGGCGTCGTCATGGTCGTCGGAGTCAACGGCACCGGCAAGACCACCACCACCGGCAAGCTGGCCCGGGTCCTCGTCGCCGACGGCAAGTCCGTCGTCCTCGGCGCCGCCGACACCTTCCGCGCCGCCGCCGCCGACCAGCTCCAGACCTGGGGCGAGCGCGTCGGCGCCCGCACCATCCGCGGCCCGGAGGGCGGCGACCCGGCGTCGATCGCCTTCGACGCGGTCAAGGAGGGCATCGCGGAGGGCGCCGACGTCGTCCTCATCGACACCGCCGGCCGCCTCCACACCAAGACCGGCCTCATGGACGAGCTCGGCAAGGTCAAGCGCGTCGTCGAGAAGCACGGCCCGCTCGACGAGGTCCTCCTCGTCCTCGACGCCACCACCGGCCAGAACGGCCTGATCCAGGCCCGCGTCTTCGCCGAGGTCGTCGACATCACCGGCATCGTCCTGACCAAGCTCGACGGCACCGCCAAGGGCGGCATCGTCGTCGCCGTCCAGCGCGAGCTGGGCGTCCCGGTCAAGCTCATCGGCCTGGGCGAGGGCCCGGACGACCTGGCCCCCTTCGAGCCGGGCGCCTTCGTCGACGCCCTGATCGGCGACTGACCGCGCGTCCACGCGCACACGCGAGAGGGCCCCCGCCGGGAATCGGCGGGGGCCCTCTCGCGTACGGCCGGCGGAAGTGCGCACCTCGGGAGTACGTGCCTCGGGAGCGCGTACGGGCCTCAGAAGTATGCGGAGACCTCAGGAGTGCGTACGGGCCTCAGGAGTATGCAGGGACCTCGGGAATGCGGACGGACCTCAGAAGTGCGTGCGGTGGCAGATGTACGCCAGGGTGCCGAGCAGCAGCCGCGCCTGCGGCGGCGCGCCCGCCGTGTCCAGGGTCGGGGGCCGCAGCCAGCGCACCGGCCCGAGGCCGCCCAGGTCCGACGGGGGAGCGGTCACGTACGAGCCCGGGCCCAGGCAGTGCAGGTCCAGGCCGGCGTCGTCCCAGCCCATCCGGTACAGGAGCCGCGGCAGCTCGGCCGCCGCCCCCGGCGCCACGAAGAACCGCGCCCGCCCGGTCGGGGTCGCGCACACCGGACCGAGCGGAAGGCCCATGCGCTCCAGGCGGACCAGGGCCCGCCGGCCCGCCGCCTCCGCCACCTCGATCACGTCGAAGGCCCGGCCCACCGGGAGGAGCAGCGCCGCGCCCGGGTACTCCGACCACGCCTTGACGGCGTCGTCGAGCCCGGCGCCCGCCGGGACCGGCTCCGCGAAGGACAGCGGGTGCGCCCCGGGGGCCGCGCACACCGGATCGCCGCAGGAGCACCGGCCGGAGACGGCCCGCGCCCCGGGGACCACGTCCCAGCCCCACAGCCCCGTGTACTCCGCCACCGCGGTGCACTCCGTGGCGCGTCCGCGGCGGCGTGCGCCGGACCGCATCTCACGAATGCCGCCGATCGTGAAACCCATGTCCCCTCCAACGGGTCGAGCGCGCCGGTGGTTACGACCGGGAGCGGCTCCCTCACACCCCGTCACGCTCTGTGGCCGAGGGTGGCGCACGGTCGTGCGGGGGGTGGCGCGGGCCGGGACACGCGCCTCTCCGTGCGCCCGTCCGCCGACTCCGGTTCGTCGCATGTCAAGTCAAGCGCGTTCCACGGGTGGTGGGTTCATTCGAAGGGGTGGCGAATGGTGGCGTTTCTTGCTTCCCCCTCGTAGAGGGGTGATCGTAGGGTTACTTTCGGTACTCGAACCGTGGGCCGCACTGCACGCGTGGGTATGCCGGTGGCAACCCGGTTTCCAGTTCGAAGGAGCGCGAACGCCGGACGGATGCCGCGAGAGGCGGCATTCTGATAAGGGTTCGCACGACAGGCAATCAGGTGGATGGGGGCGTTCCAGTGGGCGGCAACGGCGCAGACGGTACGACTGCCGGCAAGCGCCCGAACGAGCGGCTGGGCTCGTGGTTCGTGCGCAGCGGCTGGTCCAAGGGCGAACTGGCGCGCCAGGTGAACCGCAGGGCGCGCCAGATGGGCGCGCACCACATCTCGACCGACACCTCGCGCGTGCGCCGCTGGCTCGACGGCGAGCAGCCCCGCGAGCCCATCCCGCGGATCCTCTCCGAACTCTTCTCCGAGCGCTTCGGATCCGTCGTGGCCGTCGAGGACCTCGGTCTGCGCGCCGCCCACCAGTCGCCCTCCGTCTCCGGAGTCGACCTCCCGTGGGCCGGTCCCCAGACCGTCGCCCTGCTCAGCGAGTTCTCCCGCAGCGACCTCATGCTCGCCCGCCGGGGCTTCCTCGGCTCCTCCCTCTCCCTCGCCGCGGGTCCCTCCCTCATCGAACCGATGCAGCGCTGGCTCGTGCCCACCCCGGCCGGCGAGGCCGAGCGGCCCGTCCCCCTCGCCGACGCCCGCCGCCCCCAACGGCTCTCCGAGGTCGAGCTCAACCTCCTGGAGTCCACCACCGCCATGTTCCGCAAGTGGGACGCCCAGTGCGGCGGCGGGCTGCGCCGCAAGGCCGTCGTCGGACAGCTCCACGAGGTCACCGACCTCCTCCAGGAGCCGCACCCCGCCGACGTCTCCAGGCGCCTCTTCACCTGCGCCGCCGAACTCGCCGAACTCGCCGGCTGGATGAGCTACGACGTCGGCCTCCAGCCCACCGCCCAGAAGTACTTCGTGCTCGCCCTGCACGCCGCCAAGGAGGCCGGCGACAAGCCCCTCGGCTCGTACATCCTGTCGTCCATGAGCCGCCAGATGATCCACCTCGGCCGGCCCGACGACGCCCTCGAACTCATCCACCTCGCCCAGTACGGCAGCCGGGACTGCGCCACCGCCCGCACCCAGGCCATGCTGTATGCGATGGAGGCCCGCGCCTACGCCAACATGGGCCAGCCCTCCAAGTGCAAGCGGGCCGTCCGGATGGCCGAGGACACCTTCTCCGACGCCGGCCTGGAGGGCGAGCCCGAGCCCGACTGGATCGGGTTCTTCTCCGAGGCCGAGCTCAACGGCGAGAACTCCCACTCCTACCGCGACCTCGCCTACGTCGCCGGACGCTCCCCGACGTACGCCTCCCTCGCCGAGCCCCTCATGGAGCGGGCCGTCGAGCTCTTCGAGAAGGACGCCGACCACCAGCGCTCGTACGCCCTCAACCTGATCGGCCTCGCCACCGTCCACCTCCTCAAGCGCGAGCCCGAGCAGTCCGTCGTCCTCGCCGAGAAGGCCCTCGGCGTCGCCCGCAGCATCCGCTCCGAGCGGGTCAACACCCGGCTCCGCAAGACCGTCGACCACGCCGCCCGCGGCTTCGGCGACGTCGCCGAGGTCGTCCAGCTCACCGACCGGCTCGCCCAGCTCCTCCCCGAGGCCGCCGAAGCCGTCTGACCCCTCCCGCCGGGCCCCCGGGGCCCCGCCCAGGACCCCGGCCGCGCCGGACGTCCCGTACTGCCCGACTCGGCTCCCCCGCCGCAAGGACACACGGACGCCGGCGCGGCCGGTTCGCGTCCCACGCCCCGCACCGGACGCCCGCCCCGCGCCGTACGCGCGGAGAGTACGCCGTTACCCGCCCGTGACCCGGGTGTTCACGGTCGCGTAACACGCCCCACTCCTTCGTCACGGCTCCGAAACATCGAGCGGCACCGCCGGAAACCGCGCTGCGCGAATCTCTGGCCCATAACCGGCCACCCCTCACGGCCGGCCGCTCTCCGGCCCCGCCCCGCACAGGCCGTACCGACGACGAGGAGACGCCGATGGCACCAGCCATCACGACCCTGGCCGCAGACGCCCCCGCGCTGTCCGCCGCCAACACCGGGTTCATGCTCATCTGCTCCGCCCTGGTCATGCTGATGACCCCGGGACTCGCCTTCTTCTACGGGGGCATGGTCCGCGTCAAGTCCACCCTCAACATGCTGATGATGAGCTTCGTCAGCCTCGGGATCGTCACGATCCTGTGGGTGCTCTACGGCTTCAGCATCGCCTTCGGCACCGACGTCGGCTCGGTCGTCGGCTGGTCCTCCGACTACGTCGGCCTCAGCGGCATCGGCATCACCGAACTGTGGGACGGCTACACCATCCCGGTCTACGTCTTCGCCGTCTTCCAGCTGATGTTCGCGGTCATCACCCCCGCCCTCATCAGCGGTGCCCTCGCCGACCGCGTCAAGTTCACCGCCTGGGCCCTCTTCATCACCCTCTGGGCCACGGTCGTGTACTTCCCCGTCGCCCACTGGGTCTGGGGCTCCGGCGGCTGGCTCTTCGAGATGGGCGTCATCGACTTCGCCGGCGGCACGGCCGTCCACATCAACGCCGGCGCCGCCGCCCTCGGCGTCATCATCGTCATCGGCAAGCGCGTCGGCTTCAAGAAGGACCCGATGCGCCCGCACAGCCTCCCGCTGGTCATGCTCGGCGCCGCCCTCCTCTGGTTCGGCTGGTTCGGCTTCAACGCCGGCTCCTGGCTCGGCAACGACGACGGCGTCGGCGCCGTGATGTTCGTCAACACCCAGGTCGCCACCGCCGCCGCCATGCTCGCCTGGCTCGCCTACGAGAAGATCCGCCACGGCTCCTTCACCACCCTCGGCGCCGCCTCCGGCGCGGTCGCCGGCCTCGTCGCCATCACCCCCGCCGGCGGCTCCGTCAGCCCCCTCGGCGCGATCGCCGTCGGCGCCGTCGCCGGCCTCCTCTGCGCCATGGCCGTCGGCCTCAAGTACAAGTTCGGCTACGACGACTCCCTCGACGTCGTCGGCGTCCACCTCGTCGGCGGTGTCGTCGGCTCCCTCCTCGTCGGCCTCTTCGCCACCGGCGGCGTCCAGTCCGACGCCAAGGGCCTCTTCTACGGCGGCGGCCTGGAGCAGCTCGGCAAGCAGGCCGTCGGCGTCTTCGCCGTCCTCGCCTACTCTCTGATCGTCTCCGCGGTCCTCGCCCTGATCGTCGACAGGACGATCGGGATGCGGGTCAGCGAGGACGACGAGGTCTCCGGCATCGACCAGGTCGAGCACGCCGAGACCGCGTACGACTTCAGCGGCGCCGGCGGCGGCACCTCCTCCCGCACCACCGCCGCCGCCCCCGCCCCGGCCGTCACGCAGAACAAGAAGGTGGACGCATGAAGCTCATCACCGCGGTCGTGAAGCCGCACCGGCTCGACGAGATCAAGGAGGCCCTCCAGGCGTTCGGCGTCCACGGCCTCACCGTCACCGAGGCCAGCGGCTACGGCCGCCAGCGCGGCCACACCGAGGTCTACCGGGGCGCCGAGTACACCGTCGACCTGGTCCCCAAGATCCGCATCGAGGTCCTCGTCGAGGACGAGGACGCCGAACAGCTCGTCGACGTCGTCGTCAAGGCCGCCCGAACCGGCAAGATCGGGGACGGCAAGGTGTGGAGCGTGCCGGTCGAGACCGCCGTACGGGTCCGCACCGGCGAGCGCGGTCCGGACGCACTGTAGGAACACGTGAGGAGCCGCCGGGTGACGAGCCTCGAAGTCAGCGCACAGAACGAAGATTCGGGACCCGGCGGTTACGCGGCGGCCCGGCTGCTCCTCCTCCACGAGAAGGAGCGGTCCGGGCCGCCGCGCCGCACCGCCCTCGCCCGGCTCACCGACGACTGGCTGGCCGGCCTCTTCGCCGCCGCCGCGCCGCCCCGCGGCACCGCCCTCGTCGCCGTCGGCGGCTACGGCCGCTCCGAACTCTCCCCCCGCAGCGACCTCGACCTCCTCCTGCTCCACGACGACACCGCCGACAAGGCCGCGATCGCCGCCCTCGCCGACCGGATCTGGTACCCCGTCTGGGACCTCGGCCTCGCCCTCGACCACTCCGTCCGCACCCCCGCCGAGGCCCGCGCCACCGCCGCCGACGACCTCAAGGCCCACCTCGGCCTCCTCGACGCCCGGCCCCTCGCCGGAGACGCCGGACTCGTCGCCGCCCTGCGCACCACCGTCCTCGCCGACTGGCGCAACCAGGCCCCCAAGCGCCTCCCCGAACTCGACGAGCTCTGCCGCGAGCGCGCCGAACGCATGGGGGAGCTCCAGTTCCTCCTCGAACCCGACCTCAAGGAGGCCCGCGGCGGACTGCGCGACGCCCAGGCCCTGCGCGCCGTCGCCGCCTCCTGGCTCGCCGACGCGCCCCGCGAAGGCCTCGACCGCGCCCGCCGCGCCCTCCTCGACGCCCGCGACGCCCTCCACCTGGCCACCGGCCGCGCCACCGACCGGCTCGCCCTCCAGGAACAGGACGCCGTCGCCGCCGAACTCGGCCTCCTCGACGCCGACACCCTGCTCCGCGAGGTGTACGAGGCCGCCCGGACCATCTCGTACGCCACCGACGTCACCTGGCGCGAGGTCAACCGCGTCCTCAAGGCCCGCTCGGCCCGCCCCCGGCTCCGGTCCCTCCTCGGCCGCTCCGGCGGCAAGCCCCCGGTCGAACGCACCCCGCTGGCCGAGGGCGTCGTCGAGATGGACGGCGAGGTCGTCCTCGCCCGCACCGCCAGGCCCGAGCGCGACCCCGTCCTGCCCCTGCGCGCCGCCGCCGCGGCCGCCCAGTCCGGCCTGCCGCTCTCCCCGCACGCCGTGCGCCGGCTCGCCGCCACCGCCAAGCCCCTCCCGGTGCCCTGGCCCGCCGAGGCCCGCGAGGAGCTCGTCACCCTCCTCGGCGCCGGCGAGGCCACCGTCCCCGTCTGGGAGGCCCTGGAGGCCGAGGGGATCGTCACCCGGCTCCTCCCCGACTGGGAACGCGTCCGCTGCCGCCCCCAGCGCAACCCCGTCCACACCTGGACCGTCGACCGCCACCTCGTCGAGACCGCCGTCCGCGCCGCCTCGCTCACCCGCCGCGTCGGCCGCCCCGACCTCCTCCTCGTCGCCGCCCTCCTCCACGACATCGGCAAGGGCTGGCCCGGCGACCACTCCGTCGCCGGCGAGACCATCGCCCGCGACCTCGCCGCCCGCGTCGGCTTCGACCGCACCGACACCGCCACCGTCGCCACCGCCGTCCGCCACCACCTCCTCCTCGTCGAGACCGCCACCCGGCGCGACCTCGACGACCCCGCCACCGTCCAGTCCGTCGCCGCCGCCGTCGGCACCCTCGGCACCCTGGAGCTCCTGCACGCCCTCACCGAGGCCGACGCCCTCGCCACCGGCCCCGCCGCCTGGTCCTCCTGGCGCGCCTCCCTCGTCGCCGACCTGGTCAAACGGGTCGCGGGCGTCCTCGCCGGCGAACCCCTGCCCGACCCCGAGGCCGCCGCACCCAGCGCCGAACAGGAACGCCTCGCCGTCGAGGCCCTGCGCACCGGCGAACCCGTCCTCGCCCTCCACACCCAGGCCGAGCGCCGGACGGAGGGCGACGGGGACGACACGGCCCCCGAGCCCGTCGGCGTCGAACTCGTCATCGCCCTGCCCGACCAGCCCGGCGTCCTGCCCGCCGTCGCCGGCGTCCTTGCCCTGCACCGCCTCACCGTCCGCGCCGCCGACCTGCGCGCCGTCGACCTCCCCACCGGCCTCGGCACCGGCTCCGTCCTCGTCCTCGACTGGCGCGTCGCCGCCGAGTACGGCTCCCTGCCCGAGGCCGCCCGGCTCCGCGCCGACCTCGTCCGCGCCCTCGACGGCTCCCTCGACATCCCCGCCCGCCTCGCCGAACGCGAGGCGGCCTACCCCCGGCGCCGGGGCCTCGCCGCCCCGCCGCCCCGCGTCACCGTCGCCGCCGCCGACTCCCGCCTCGCCACCGTCATCGAGGTCCGCGCCCAGGACGCGCCCGGCCTCCTCCACCGCGTCGGCCGCGCCCTGGAGGGAGCGGCGGTGCGGGTCAGGAGCGCCCACGTCTCCACCCTGGGCGCCAACGCCGTCGACACCCTGTACGTGACCCGCCCGGACGGCTCCCTGCTGCCGCCCGAGGAGGCGGTGGACCTGGCGAGGACGCTGGAGACGGCGCTGGGGTGACCCGGGGACGCGCCCCCGTCCACCGGTTCCCGGTGGGCGGGGGCGATTCCTTTGCCGGGCCGGATACCCTGGAGGGCGATTCTCCGCCCCCGACCTCAAGGACCGACGAGCGCCGTGTTCGATACTCTCTCCGACCGCCTGAGCGCGACCTTCAAGAACCTCCGGGGCAAGGGTCGCCTTTCCGAGCAGGACATCGACAGCGCGGCCCGGGAGATCCGTATCGCCCTCCTCGAGGCCGACGTCGCCCTGCCGGTCGTGCGCGAGTTCATCCGGAACGTCAAGGAGCGGTCCCTCGGGGCCGAGGTCTCCAAGGCTCTGAACCCGAGCCAGCAGGTCATCAAGATCGTCAACGACGAGCTGGTCTCCATCCTGGGCGGCGAGACCCGCCGCCTCCGGTTCGCCAAGACCGCGCCCACCGTGATCATGCTCGCCGGTCTCCAGGGCGCCGGTAAGACCACCCTCGCCGGAAAGCTCGGCCTCTGGCTCAAGGGCCAGGGCCACTCCCCGCTGCTCGTCGCCTGCGACCTCCAGCGCCCCAACGCCGTCAACCAGCTCTCCGTCGTCGCCGACCGCGCGGGCGTGGCCTTCTACGGCCCCCAGCCGGGCAACGGCGTCGGCGACCCGGTCCAGGTCGCCAAGGACTCCGTCGAGTACGCGCGCACCAAGCTCTACGACGTCGTCATCGTCGACACCGCCGGCCGCCTCGGCATCGACCAGGAACTGATGCGGCAGGCCGCGGACATCCGCGACGCCGTCAGCCCCGACGAGATCCTCTTCGTCGTCGACGCCATGATCGGCCAGGACGCGGTCAACACCGCCGAGGCCTTCCGCGACGGCGTCGGCTTCGACGGCGTCGTGCTCTCCAAGCTCGACGGCGACGCCCGGGGCGGCGCCGCGCTCTCCATCGCGCACGTCACCGGCAAGCAGATCATGTTCGCCTCCAACGGCGAGAAGCTGGACGAGTTCGACGCGTTCCACCCGGACCGCATGGCGTCCCGCATCCTCGGCATGGGCGACATGCTCTCCCTCATCGAGAAGGCCCAGCAGACCTTCGACGAGGAAGAGGCCGCCAAGATGGCCTCGAAGCTCGCGTCGAAGAAGGGCCAGGAGTTCACGCTCGACGACTTCCTGGCCCAGATGGAGCAGGTCCGCAAGATGGGCTCCATCTCGAAGCTCCTCGGCATGCTCCCGGGCATGGCCCAGATGAAGGAGCAGATCAACAACATCGACGAGAAGGACGTCGACCGCACGGCCGCCATCATCAAGTCGATGACCCCCGGCGAGCGCCAGGACCCGACGATCATCAACGGCTCCCGCCGCGCCCGCATCGCCAAGGGCTCCGGCGTCGAGGTCAGCGCGGTCAAGGGCCTGGTCGAGCGGTTCTTCGAGGCCCGCAAGATGATGTCCCGCATGGCCCAGGGCGGCGGCCTGCCGGGCATGCCCGGCATCCCCGGCATGGGTGGCGGCCCCGGCCGGCAGAAGAAGCAGGTCAAGCAGGCCAAGGGCAAGCGCAAGAGCGGCAACCCGATGAAGCGGAAGGCCGAGGAGCAGGCCGCCGCCGAGCGCCGTGAGCAGGCGCAGCAGGGCGGCGCCTTCGGTCTGCCCGGGGCGGGCCAGAGCCCGAAGGACTTCGAGCTGCCGGACGAGTTCAAGAAGTTCATGGGCTGACAACCCGTACGAGAAGGGGCCCGGGGCGGCGCGAAACCGCCCCGGGCCCCTTCTCATCCCTCCGGACCGCCCGCGATGCCCGGTTCCTCCCGGTCTCCGATACTGGGGCCACTGCCGCCCCGAGGAGAGTCACGTGGCCGACCCCGCACCCCCGCGCGACCGGACCGACCAGCCCTGGCGCTCGGAAGGGGCCCCGCCGCCCCCGTCGCCGAAGAAGCGGATGCCGGGCGGCTGGGGCGGCCTGATCCTCACCGCCCTCGTCGTGTACCTGATCACCAACATCGTCCTGTCGTTCTTCAACGACGGCGACGGCCCGACGATCTCGTACACGGAGTTCGACAAGCAGGTCGCCGCCGGGAACGTCACCAAGATCTACTCCAAGGGCGACGCGATCCAGGGGCAGCTGAAGGACAAGCGGCCCGTCCCCGACGGCGAGGGCGACTACACCAAGTTCACCACCCAGCGGCCCGCCTTCGCCGACGACGACCTGTGGGCGCAGCTCAGCAGGCAGAACGTCGTCGTCACCGCCGAGCCGGTCGTCCAGGAGCGCAGCTTCCTCGCCAACCTGCTCCTCTCGCTCGCCCCGATGCTGCTGCTCGTCCTGCTCTGGGTGTTCATCGCCCGCCGGATGAGCGCGGGCATGGGCGGCGCCGGCGGCATGCTGGGCCGCAAACAGCCGCCCAAGCCGGTGGAGCTGGAGACCGGGAAGCGCACCACCTTCGCCGACGTGGCCGGCATCGACGAGGTCGAGGGCGAGCTCAACGACGTCGTCGACTTCCTCAAGAACCCGGACGCCTACCGGGCGATGGGCGCCAAGATGCCCCGCGGCGTGCTCCTCGCCGGGCCTCCCGGCACCGGCAAGACGCTCCTCGCGCGGGCCGTCGCGGGCGAGGCCGGGGTGCCGTTCTTCTCGGCCTCCGCCTCAGGGTTCATCGAGATGATCGTGGGCGTGGGCGCCTCCCGGGTGCGGGAGCTGTTCTCCGAGGCCCGCAAGGTCGCCCCGGCGATCGTCTTCATCGACGAGATCGACACCATCGGCCGGGCCCGGGGCGGCGGCTCCGGCATGGGCGGCCACGACGAGCGCGAGCAGACCCTCAACCAGATCCTCACCGAGATGGACGGCTTCACCGGCTCCGAGGGGGTCGTCGTCCTCGCCGCCACCAACCGCGCCGACGTCCTCGACCCCGCCCTCACCCGGCCCGGCCGCTTCGACCGGATCGTCCACGTCAACCCGCCGGACCGGGGCGGCCGGGAGGCCATCCTGCGCATCCACACCCGGGAGATCCCGCTCGCCGGGGACGTCGACCTGGCGCAGGTGGCCCGCACGACCCCCGGCATGACCGGCGCCGAACTCGCCAACCTCGCCAACGAGGCCGCGCTCCTGGCGGTCAAGCGGGCGCGGAAGGCCGTCACGCAGTCCGACCTGTCCGACGCCCTGGAGAAGGTCCAGCTCGGCGCGGAGCGGCCCCTCGTGATGCCGGAGGAGGAGCGGCGGCGGACCGCGTACCACGAGAGCGGCCACGCCCTGCTCGGCATGCTCCAGCCCGGCGCCGACCCGGTCCGGAAGATCACCATCGTGCCGCGCGGCCGGGCCCTGGGCGTCACCCTGTCGACCCCCGACGCCGACAAGTACGCCTACACCGAGGAGTACCTGCGCGGCCGGATCGTCGGGGCCCTCGGCGGGATGGCGGCCGAGCAGATCGTCTTCGGGGTGATCACCACCGGCGCCGAGAGCGACCTGGAGCAGGTCACCGCCATCGCCCGGGGCATGGCGGGACGCTGGGGCATGAGCGAGAGCGTCGGCCGCCTCACCGCCGTCCCGGGCGACGCCCAGCAGGCGTACGGCCTGTCGGCGGCCCCCGCGACCCTCGACACCGTCGACCGGGAGATGCGGCGGATCGTCGACGAGTGCTACGAGGTGGCGCTGCGGCAGCTCGGCGACCACCGGGACAGGCTGGACGCCCTGGCCGAGGCCCTCCTGGCGAACGAGACGCTGGAGGAGGACGCGGCCTACCGCGCGGCCGGCATCGCCCGCCCGTCCCCGGGCCCCGAGCCGGGGGCGGGCCCGAACCCGGAGCCGCCGGGGGCGTGACGGGAGCGGCCCGCACGGGTCTCAGGGCGTGCGGGCGATCACGTACCGGAAGACGTTCGGCATCCACACCGTCCCGTCCGGGCGGACGTACGGGGCGAGCGCCTCCTCGATCTCCTTCTCCACCTGGGAGGGGTCGGTCGCCAGGACCGCCTCGTCGAAGGCGCCCGTCGACAGCAGTCCCCGCACCGCGCTGCCCTCGTCGGCGTATCCGAAGGGGCAGGCCACCCGGCCCGAACCGGCCGGGCGCAGCCCCGCCGCGGTCACGAGCGCGTCCAGGTCGGGCCCTAGGCCCGAGGAGGGGCGGCGGTCGGCGAGCCGGGCCGCGACCCGGAGGACCGGCTCCGTGGCGCACCGCTCGGGCGGCCCCCAGCCGGCGAGGACGACGGTCGTGCCCGGCTGGGCCGTACGGGTGACCGCCGTCAGCTCCGGGAGCAGGGCGTCCGTCGCGTGGAAGGCGGTGACCACGTCGTACGGGGCGCACTCCGGCGGCCCGTCGGTGACGGCGACGTCCTCCGGGAGCCGCTCCCTGGCCAGCTCCACGCGCGCGTGGTCCCGGTCCGCGCCGGCCACCCGGGCGCCCCGCGCGGCCGCCATGAGGAGGGCCAGGCCCGAGCCGCAGCCCAGGCCCAGGACCCGGGAGTTCCCGCCCACGCCGAGGCGGTCGTACACCGCGTCGTAGAGGGGGACGAGCATCCGTTCCTGGATCTCGGCCCAGTCGCGCGCGGGGTGGTGCGGGACGAGCGTAGGTGTCATGGATAAGCGCCCCAATCAGTGCTCGGACGACAGCCCCCCGTAGTCAGGGAACTGCGCATCGGGGGCCGCGTCCAGTGGTCAGGGCGGGCCGATTCGTCCGGGGGAGGGGCGGTGTGCGCCCGCGCACGCGCACCCGGTAATGTCCCCGTGACACTTCGTGCCCGCTCCGGGCCTCCGGACGGAGGGGGCGCACGCGCCCGGCTCCTTCGAACGGGGGAGGGCGCACGGGCCCGGACCCTTCGAACGAAGGAGGGCCCGCGCGCCGGGGCCCTTCGGGCGGGGGCGGTGCGCAGACGCCCCGCGCGCCGGGGCGTATGCGCCCCTACGTACGGGCTTGACGCCTCCCGCGCGGCTTCTCCGCAGTTCGGCGCACTGGCCCTCGTCGGGACGCATCACCCGCAAACTGACTGGTAAGTGCAAAATATTTGGGATGCCCCGGAATGGAACCCGGGGGCACCCCGGCTCGTTGTACCCGACGTGAGCACGACACCACCTGTTCTCGCCGCAGAGCTGGCACAGGCGTGGGCCGACATTCAGCGGCACCACCCCGAGCTGCCCGACCTTGCCGCGCCCGAATCCCTCATCGGAGAGTCCTCGTCCGCCTGCGGCGCCGAGCTCTCCTTCGAACGACTCCTCCACGAGGCAGTCCACGGCATCGCCGCCGCCAGAGGTGTCCGCGACACCTCCCGCGCCGGCCGCTACCACAACCGCCGCTTCCTCGCGATCGCCGAGGAGATGGGCCTCGACCACCCCGAGGAGCCGCACGCCAGCAGCGGCTTCTCCCTGGTCACGCTCAACGCGGAGGCCAGGCGGCGCTACCGGCCCACCATCGAACGGCTCCAGCGCGCCCTCAAGGCCCACACGGTCGCCACGGCCGCCGACACCAAGCGCTCCTTCCGCGGACCGGCCGCCCGGCACGGCTCCTCGGGCGGCGGCGTGCGGGTCAAGGCCGTCTGCGACTGTGGGCGCAACGTGCGCGTGGTGCCGTCGGTGCTGGCCCAGGCCCCGATCGTCTGCGGCGGCTGCGGCAAGCCCTTCCGCATCCCGGAGACGGTGGGCGCCGCCAACTGACCCCGCGGCGTGTGGCACAATGGCTAGCTGTACTCGACAGTCGCACAGGACCCCTCTCTCCTCCGGCTGACGCGTCCATCGGGCATCCGAGTACCGCAACCCCACGTGGCATCTCAAGTGCCCAACCACGTCAAGACCAGGAGACACCACTCCAGTGGCAGTCAAGATCAAGCTCAAGCGCCTCGGCAAGATCCGCCAGCCGCACTACCGCATCGTCGTCGCCGACTCCCGCACCCGCCGTGACGGTCGCGCGATCGAGGAGATCGGCCTCTACCACCCGACGTACAACCCGTCGCGTATCGAGGTCGACTCCGAGCGTGCGCAGTACTGGCTGTCCGTCGGCGCCCAGCCGACCGAGCCGGTCCTCGCCATCCTGAAGCTCACCGGCGACTGGCAGAAGGCCAAGGGCCTCCCGGCCCCCGAGAAGGCCCTGCTCGTCCCCGCCACGAAGGAGGCGAAGCGCGCCTCGTTCGACGAGTTCGCGAAGACCCTCGAGGGCGGCGACGACAAGGGTGAGGCCATCACCCCGAAGGCCAAGAAGGCCGACAAGAAGGCGGACGAGGCCGAGGCCGAGTCCACCGAGTCGACCGAGGCCTGATCATGCTCGAGGAGGCTCTCGAGCACCTCGTGAAGGGCATCGTCGACAACCCCGACGAGGTGCAGGTCGCCTCGCGCAACCTGCGCCGGGGCCGCGTGCTGGAGGTCCGGGTGCACCCCGACGACCTCGGCAAGGTGATCGGCCGCAACGGCCGCACCGCGCGTGCGCTGCGCACCGTCGTGGGGGCCATCGGCGGCCGTGGGATCCGGGTCGACCTCGTCGACGTGGACCAGGTCCGCTGAAAAGTTCGGCAGCATCACCTTGAGTTGTGCCGGCACGGGCCGGGGAGGGCTTACGAGCCCGCCCCGGCCCGTTGTCGTACGAGCCGTGTGACAGGAGAGAGTGAAGCAGTGCAGTTGGTAGTCGCGCGGATCGGGCGCGCCCACGGCATCAAGGGCGAGGTCACCGTCGAGGTGCGCACGGACGAGCCCGAGCTCAGGCTCGGCCCCGGCGCCGTCCTGCTCACCGACCCGGCCTCCACCGGGCCGCTGACCATCGAGACCGGCCGCGTCCACAGCGGCCGCCTGTTGCTGCGCTTCGAGGGCGTCCGCGACCGCACCGCCGCCGAGGCCCTGCGCAACACCCTCCTCATCGCCGAGGTCGACCCCACGGAGATGCCCGAGGAGGAGGACGAGTACTACGACCACCAGCTCATCGACCTCGACGTGGTCCTCGCCGACGGCACCGGGATCGGGCGCATCACCGAGATCTCCCACCTGCCGTCCCAGGACCTCTTCATCGTCGAACGCCCCGACGGCACCGAGCTGATGATCCCCTTCGTCGGGGAGATCGTCACCGAGATCGACCTGGAGGAGCAGCGGGCCGTGATCGACCCGCCGCCCGGCCTGATCGACGACCGCGCCGAGATCGCCTCCTCCCGCGAGGACGGGGCCGGTCCCTCCGAGGAGTCCGGCGAGGAGCGGGCATGAGGCTCGACGTCGTCACGATCTTCCCCGAGTACCTCGAACCGCTGAACGTCTCCCTCGTCGGCAAGGCACGCGCGCGCGGACAGCTCGACGTCCACGTCCACGACCTGCGCGCGTGGACGTACGACCGGCACAACACAGTCGACGACACTCCGTACGGCGGCGGCCCCGGCATGGTCATGAAGACCGGGCCCTGGGGCGACGCGCTCGACCAGGCCCTCGCCGACGGCTACGAGGGCGGCGCCCACGGCCCCGCCCTCGTCGTCCCCACCCCCAGCGGCCGGCCCTTCACCCAGGAACTGGCCGTCGAACTCTCCGAGCGGCCCTGGCTGATCTTCACCCCGGCCCGCTACGAGGGCATCGACCGCCGGGTCATGGACGAGTACGCGACCCGGATGCCGGTCTACGAGGTGTCCATCGGCGACTACGTCCTGGCCGGCGGAGAGGCCGCCGTCCTCGTCGTCACCGAGGCCGTCGCCCGCCTGCTGCCCGGCGTCCTCGGCAACGCCGAGTCCCACCGGGACGACTCCTTCGCCCCCGGGGCCATGGCCAACCTCCTGGAGGGCCCCGTCTACACCAAGCCCCCCGAGTGGCGCGGCCGGGGCATCCCCGACGTCCTCCTCAGCGGCCACCACGGGAAGATCTCCCGCTGGCGGCGCGACGAGGCCTTCCGGCGCACCGCCACCCACCGGCCCGACCTCATCGAGCGCTGCGACCCGGCCGCCTTCGACAAGAAGGACCGGGAGATCCTCTCCATGATGGGGTGGGCACCCGAGCCCGGCGGCCGATTTTGGCGCAGGGTCGAGGACGTGGAAGAATAGGCCGCTGCCGTCCGTCCGGCGCGCGCCCCTGCCACAGGGGGAACGACGCCGCCAGGAGCGCACGGCCCCGGAAACCACTTCGAACGTACCGCTGATGACCTGTGGCATCAGCGAGGAAAGAGACCTCCATGGCCTCCCTGCTCGACCAGGTCAACGCGGCTTCGCTCCGCTCCGACCTCCCCGCCTTCCGTCCGGGCGACACCGTCAACGTCCACGTGCGCGTCATCGAGGGCAACCGCTCCCGCATCCAGCAGTTCAAGGGCGTCGTCATCCGCCGCCAGGGCTCGGGCGTCAGCGAGACCTTCACGGTCCGCAAGGTCTCGTTCTCCGTCGGCGTCGAGCGCACCTTCCCGGTCAACAGCCCGATCTTCGAGAAGATCGAGCTCGTGACCCGCGGTGACGTGCGCCGTGCCAAGCTCTACTACCTCCGCGAGCTGCGCGGCAAGGCCGCCAAGATCAAGGAGAAGCGCGACCGCTGAGCCCCGGCTCCCGGCACGCACCGCGCTTCCGGTTCCCCTCACAGGCAGGCCGGATAGGCTTGCCCGGCGATGGACACCGAAGCACAGCACACGGAGCGCGGCCCCTCCTCCGACGCGGAACCCGACAGGGTTCCCGGTACGGAGGAGGGGCCGCGCTCCGCGCGCGTTTCCGAGGGCTCCGAGGTCTCCGGGAGCTCCGAGGCCTCCGCGGACCCCGCCCCCTCCGAAGCCCCCGGGGGCTCCGAGCCCTCCGAGGACTCCGATGACTCCGACCGCGCGCCGTCCTGGCGGCGCACGGCGCTCGTGGGCGGCGCCTGCGTGGTCTTCCTGCTGCTCCTGAGCCACTTCGTGGCGCAGCCGTTCCTGATCCCCAGCCGCTCCATGGAGCCGACGCTCCGGGTCGACGACCGGATCCTGGTGAACAAGCTGGCGTACCGCTTCGGGGACGAGCCGCGCCGCGGCGACGTCGTCGTCTTCGACGGCACCGGCTCCTTCGTGCGGGAGGAGCCCGGGGGCGACCCCGTCACCGGCCTGCTGCGCGACGGGGCGGCCGCCCTCGGACTCGCCGAGCCCGCCGAGACCGACTTCGTGAAGCGGGTCGTCGGCACCGGCGGCGACCGGGTCGTCTGCTGCGACAAGGACGGCCGGCTCACCGTCAACGGCGCCGTCGTCACGGAGCGGTACCTGGTCCCCGGCGACCAGCCCTCCAGCGTTCCCTTCGACATCGTCGTCCCCCCGGACCGGCTCTGGGTCATGGGCGACCACCGCAGCCAGTCCAGCGACTCCCGGGACCACCTGGGCAGCCCCGGCGGCGGCATGGTGCCCGTCGACAAGGTCGTCGGACGCGCCGACTGGATCGCCTGGCCCTTCGGCCGCTGGAGCGGGGTGGCGGGCACGGACGCCTTCGACGCCGTGCCGGCGCCACCGGCCGGCGGACACCCGACGGGACCGGCGGCGCCGGGAACGGGGAGCCGTGGGTAGCCGGGGCCGGCCGCCCGGCAGGGCCGGTCACGCGCCCGAGCAGGGGCCCGCACTGCCCGGCCGGGCCGAGCGGCGCAAGCTCGCCCGCAAGGTCAAGCGGCGCCGGCAGCGCTCCGCGATCCGGGAGATCCCGATCCTGGTCACGGTCGCCGTGCTCATCGCCCTCGTCCTCAAGACCTTCCTCGTCCAGGCGTTCGTCATCCCCTCCGGCTCCATGGAGCAGACGATCCGGATCCAGGACCGGGTCCTCGTCGACAAGCTCACCCCCTGGTTCGGCTCCCGCCCGCAGCGCGGCGACGTCGTCGTCTTCAAGGACCCGGGCAACTGGCTCCACCAGGACCCCGTGCCCCCCGCCGACGACCCCGTGGGCGTCAAACAGGCCAAGCAGGCCCTGACCTTCATCGGCCTGCTGCCCTCGGCCGACGAACAGGACCTCATCAAGCGGGTGGTGGCCGTCGGCGGCGACACCGTCCGCTGCTGCGGCGAGGACGGGCGGCTCACCGTCAACGGCGTACCGCTGGACGAGCCGTACCTGCATCCGGGGAACGCGCCGTCCACCATCCCCTTCGAGGTGAAGGTGCCCGAGGGCCGGATCTTCGTCCTCGGCGACCACCGCTCGGACTCGGCCGACTCCCGCTTCCACCTCGACGAGAAGGACCACGGCACCGTCGCGGAGGAGCAGGTCGTGGGGCGCGCCGTGGTGATCGCCTGGCCCGTCGGCCACTGGCGGAGCCTGGAGGAGCGGGACGTCTTCGCCGGAGTTCCGGACGCCCGTGCGGGTTCCGGTGGGGCGTCCGGTCCGTCGCATAGTGTGTCCCAGCGGAATCTGAACGGATTGCCCGGGCTCCCGACCCCTGCGGAACTTCTGCTCGTTATGGGAGTGGTGGGCCTGTCCCTGTTCCGGGGCGGGCGTTCGCACGGACTTGAGGAGTGGATGTGGGGGATGTGGCCGTCGGCGCACGATCCGGACACGATGAGCCCGAGAAGAGGGCCGACGAGGCCAGGGGCGACGACGTGACGGGTGACGACGTGACCGGTGACAGGGTGCCGCACGGCGACGGCGCGCCGCGCGACGACGAGCCGGGCGGGTCCGGCAGGGCTCCCAGGAAGCAGCGCTCCTTCTGGAAGGAGCTGCCCCTCCTCGTCGGCATCGCGCTGGTGCTCGCGCTGCTGATCAAGACCTTCCTGGTGCAGGCGTTCTCGATCCCCTCGGAATCGATGATGAACACCCTCAAGAAGGGCGATCGGGTCCTCGTCGACAAGCTGACGCCGTGGTTCGGCTCCGAGCCCGAGCGCGGCGAGGTCGTCGTCTTCCACGACCCGGGCGGCTGGCTGGAGACCGCGGAGACGCCCAGGCCGAACGTCGTGCAGAAGTTCCTCAGCTTCATCGGCCTCATGCCGTCCGCCGAGGAGAAGGACCTCATCAAGCGGGTCATCGCGGTCGGCGGCGACACCGTCTCCTGCAAGGAGGGCGGCAAGGTCGTCCTCAACGGGGTGCCGCTCGACGAGACCTCGTACCTCTACCCCGGCTCCGTGCCCTGCCAGGACTCCTTCGGGCCGATCAAGGTCCCCGAGGGCCGCATCTGGGTCATGGGCGACAACCGCCAGAACTCCCTGGACTCCCGCTTCCACCAGGAGCTCCCCGGCGGCGGCACCGTCGCCGAGGACCTGGTCGTGGGCCGCGCCGTCGTCGTCGCCTGGCCGGTCACCCGCTGGGCCACGCTCCCCGTGCCCGGCATCTTCGACGACCCCGCCCTGAACAAGGCGGTGGCCGCCGCCCCGCTCGGCGCGGCGAGCGTCGCCGGAGCGCTCCCGCTGGTGCTGTGGCGCCGGAAGAAGCAGCTCGCGCGTCATACCGCCGGGTAACCACCCGCGGGTAGTGTGCCGTCCCGGACCGTCGACAGACCTCTGGGGTGCACATGAGCGGAACCATAGGGACCAAGGACGGCCACGGCCGCCTCGGCAGCGTGCTGTCGGGGCTGGCCGTGGCCGTCGGCTGTGCGCTCTTCCTCGGCGGGTTCGTCTGGGGAGCCCTGGTCTACCGGCCGTACACCGTCCCCACCGACTCCATGACCCCCACCCTCGACGTCAACTCCCGCGTACTCGCCGAGCGGGTCGACGGGTCCGAGGTGAAGCGCGGCGACGTCGTCGTCTTCAACGACCCCCTGTGGGGCTCCTCGCCCATGGTCAAGCGCGTCGTGGCCGTCGGCGGCGACACCGTCGCCTGCTGCGACGGGGACGGCCGGCTCACCGTCAACGGCAGGGCCGTCGACGAGCCGTACCTCGGGCCCGGCATGGACGGCCGGAAGACCGCCTCCGACAAGGAGTTCTCCGTGACGGTCCCCGGGGACGGCCTCTTCCTCCTCGGCGACGACCGGCACACCTCCCTCGACTCCCGCACCCACCTCGAAGAGGCCGGCCAGGGCTCGGTGCCCCGCTCCACGGTCGTCGCCCGGGTCGACGCCGTCGTCTGGCCCGCCAAGGGCCTCCTGGACCGCCCGGCCGGCTTCGCCGGCTTCCCCGGCGGCCTCTCGGCGCCGGGACCGTTCACGACCCTCCTCGCGGTGATCGCGGCCGGCGGCATACTGGTCTTCGCGGGGGCCGCGTACGGCCCGGTGGCGCGGCTCCTGGGCCGACGACCCGGCGGACGGCGGGCCGGGGCCGGTGGCGGTTCCGGTGCCGGTGCGGGTGCCGGGGAGAGGACAGGGGTGTGACGGAGCGGATACGAGGTGCGGGGGCGGGGCCGGGGCCGACCGGGGACGGGGAGACCGTGGTGCGGGCCGGTGCGGACGCGGGGACCGTGGGACGGGTCGACGCGGACGGGGAGACCGTGGTGCGGACCGGTGCGGACGGGAAGACCGTGGTGCGGGCCGACGTGGATGCGGGGACCGTGGTGCGGAAGGTCGCGCGGGTCGTCCTGCTCGACCCCGACGACCGCGTCCTGCTGCTGCACGGCCACGAGCCCGAGGACCCCGGCCTCTCGTGGTGGTTCACCCCCGGCGGGGGCCTGGAGGGCGACGAGACCCGGGACAGGGCGGCGCTGCGCGAGCTCGCGGAGGAGACCGGCATCACCGACGTCGACCTCGGACCCGTCCTCTGGACCCGGCACTGCTCCTTCCCCTTCGACGGGCGCCGCTGGGACCAGGACGAGTGGTACTACCTCGCCCGCACCCGCGGGACCGGTGCGGCGCCCGGTCCGCGGACCCTCACGGAGCTGGAGACCCGCAGCCTCTCGGGCCTGAGATGGTGGACCTCCGCCGAACTGTCGGCCGCCCGTGAGACGGTGTACCCGACCAGACTCGCCGAGCTGCTGCGCACGCTGCTCGACGAGGGACCTCCGCCCGCACCGGTCGTCCTCGCCCCGGAAATCGTCTAGGGGCGCGCACGACTGGCGCACAATGGGGGGACGCACGGCTGAAGGGGAACATGCCATGAGCGCCGAGGACCTCGAGAAGTACGAGACCGAGATGGAGCTGAAGCTCTACCGGGAGTACCGCGACGTCGTCGGCCTGTTCAAATACGTGATCGAGACCGAGCGGCGCTTCTACCTCACCAACGACTACGAGATGCAGGTGCACTCGGTGCAGGGCGAGGTCTTCTTCGAGGTCAGCATGGCCGATGCCTGGGTCTGGGACATGTACAGGCCGGCCAGGTTCGTCAAGCAGGTCCGCGTGCTCACGTTCAAGGACGTGAACATCGAGGAGCTCAACAAGAGCGACCTCGAACTCCCCGGCAGCTGAGGACCGCGGCGGCAGCGCCGCAGAAAGACCATCCCCACGGGGCCTCTCATGGGTCACCCCCACGGGTGAGGGAGTTCTCCACAGCCCCTCGCCTGTCCACAGCGCCGCACACGGAACGCCCCACCCCGTCACAGTCGGTGACGGAGGTGGTCCGTATGAACACGACTGATACGGCTGATACGACCGGCGCGACGGGCACGATCGCCCGAACCGGCGCCACCCGCGCGCTCGGGCGGTACGGGGAGGAGCTGGCGGCCCGCCGGCTCACCGCGACCGGCATGCGCGTCCTCGCCCGCAACTGGCGCTGCGGCCGGACCGGCGAGATCGACATCGTCGCCCACGACGGCGACACCCTCGTCATCTGCGAGGTCAAGACCCGGCGCCACGGCGCCTACGAACACCCGATGGCCGCCGTCACGCCCCGCAAGGCCGAACGGCTCCGCCGCCTCGCCGACTGCTGGCTCGACCGCAGCGGCACCTTGGCACCCGCCGGCGGCGTCCGCATCGACCTCGTCGGCGTCGTCCTGCCCCGCCGGGGCGCCCCCGTCCTCACCCACGCCCGGGGGGTGGCCTGAGATGGGGTTCGCCCGCACCTGCTCCGTCGCCCTCGTCGGCGTCGAGGGCGTCGTCGTCGAAGTGCAGGCCGACCTGGAACCCGGCGTCGCCGCCTTCGCCCTCGTCGGCCTGCCCGACAAGAGCCTCACCGAGAGCCGCGACCGCGTCCGCGCGGCCGTCGTCAACTCCGGCGCCGAATGGCCCCAGAAGAAGCTCACCGTCGGCCTCAGCCCGGCATCCGTCCCGAAGGGCGGCAGCGGCTTCGACCTCGCCGTCGCCGCGGCCGTCCTCGGCGCCGCCGAGCGCATCGACCCGCGCACCATCGCCGACCTCGTCCTCATCGGCGAACTCGGACTCGACGGCCGCGTCCGCCCCGTCCGCGGCATCCTGCCCGCCGTCCTCGCCGCCGCCGACGCCGGATACCGGCAGGTCGTCGTCCCCGAACAGACCGCCGGCGAGGCCTCGCTCGTCCCCGGCGTCTCCGTCCTCGGCGTCCGCAGCCTCCGCCAGCTGATCGCCGTCCTCACCGACGAACCCGTCCCCGACGAGGAACCCACCGAAGAGGGACGGCCCGACGCCATGCTCGCCGGCCTCCTCGTCCCCGGCGCCGGCATCGGCACCGGCCTCTCCGCCGACCCCGCCGAAGGACCCGACCTCGCCGACGTCGCCGGCCAGCACCACGCCCGCCGCGCCCTGGAGATCTCCGCCGCCGGCAGCCACCACCTCCTGCTCTCCGGACCGCCCGGAGCGGGAAAGACCATGCTGGCCGAACGCCTCCCCGGCATCCTCCCGCCGCTCACCCGGCAGGAGTCCCTGGAAGTCACCGCCGTCCACTCCGTCGCCGGCATCCTCCCGCCCGGCGAACCCCTCGTCCGCCGCGCCCCCTACTGCGCGCCCCACCACTCCGCCACCATGCAGTCCCTCGTCGGCGGCGGAAACGGCCTCCCCAGGCCCGGCGCCGTCTCCCTCGCCCACCGGGGCATCCTCTTCCTGGACGAAGCGCCCGAATTCTCGGGCAAGGCGCTCGACGCGCTCCGCCAGCCCCTCGAATCCGGGCACGTCGTCATCGCCCGCGCCGCCGGCGTCGTCCGCCTCCCCGCCCGCTTCCTCCTCGCCCTCGCCGCCAACCCCTGCCCCTGCGGACGGCACACCCTGCACGGCGCCGGCTGCGAATGCCCGCCCTCGCTCGTCCGCCGCTACCAGGCGCGCCTCTCCGGGCCCCTGCTCGACCGGGTCGACCTCCGCGTCGAGGCCGAGCCCGTCACCCGCGCCGACCTCCTCGGGCAGGGCGGCAGGGGAGAGACCACCGCCGCCGTCGCCGCGCGCGTCCGCGAGGCCCGCGACCGGGCCGCCGCCCGCCTCGCCGACACCCCCTGGAGGGTCAACAGCGAGATCCCCGGCCACGAGCTCCGCACCCGTTACCACGCCGCTCCCGGAGCCCTCGCCGAAGCCGAACGCGACATCGAACGCGGACTCCTCACCGCCCGCGGCCTCGACCGCGTCCTGCGCGTCGCCTGGACCGTCGCCGACCTGGCCGGACACGACCGGCCCGACGGCCGGGACGTCGCCCTCGCCCTGGAGATGCGCACCGGCGTCGCCCGCGGCGTGCCCGTCGGAACGGGGGGCCGCGCATGATCCCCACCGCGCCCGCGGCCTCCACCGCGCCCCTGGACGAACGGCTCGCCCGCGCCGCTCTCACCCGTACCGTCGAACCCGGCGACGAGCACGCCGGCCGCTGGATCCGCCGGTACGGAGCCGTCGGCTTCCTCGAACGACTCCTCCGCCCCTACGACGGCACCTGGCCCGACGGCGACGTCCGTACCCACGGTGACACCCGTACCGGCGACCACACCCGTACCGGCGACCGCCCCCGCCACGCGGGCGACTCCCGCTCCACGGGCGATCCCCGCCCCGACGCCGCTCACCCCGACGGCGCCTGCCCCGGATGCCCCTGCCCCGGAGGCTCCCGATCCGGCGAGGACCCCTTCCCCGGCACCGGTCGCAAACGCGTCACCTCCTGGCGTCTGCGCGCCACCGCCGCCGAACCCGCCCGCGACCTCGACACCGTCCACGCCCTCGGCGGCCGCTTCCTCGTCCCCGGCGACACCGAATGGCCCCGGCAGCTCGACGACCTCGGCGACGCCCGCCCCATCGGCCTCTGGCTCCGGGGCCCCGCCGACCTGCGCACCTGGGCCCTGCGTTCCGTCGCCCTCGTCGGCGCCCGCGCCTGCACCCCCTACGGCGCCCACACCGCCACCGACCTCGCCACCGGCCTCGCGAGAAAGGGCTGGGTCGTCGTCTCCGGGGCCGCCTACGGCATCGACGGCGCCGCCCACCGGGGAGCCCTCGCCGCCGACGGCGCCACCGTCGCCGTCCTCGCCTGCGGCGTCGACGCCCCCTACCCCCGGGGCCATGACCGGCTCATCCGGCGCATCACCGAACAGGGCCTCGTCGTAGGGGAGTTGCCGCCCGAGAGCCATCCGACCCCCAGCCGCTTCATCCTCCGCAACCGCGTCATCGCCGCCCTCACCCGCGGGACCGTCGTCGTCGAGGCGCAGCACCGCAGCGGCTCCCTCTCCACCGCCCGCGCCGCCGCCCGGCTCGGCCGCCACACCATGGGCGTGCCCGGACCGGTCACCAGCGCGCTCTCCGCGGGCGTCCACGAACTCCTGCGCGGGGACGCCACCCTCGTCACCGACGCTGAGGAGATCGTCGAACTCGTCGGGGAGATGGGCCAGCTCGCCCCGGAGCGCCGGGGACCCGTCCTGCCCCGGGACCTCCTGGCCCCCGCCACGGCACACGTCCTGGAGGCCGTACCCGCCCGAGGTCCGACCGCGACCACCGCCATCGCCCGCCGCGCCGGCACCCATCCCGACGAGACCCTCGCCAAGCTGTACGAACTCCACTCCCTCGGCTTCGTCGAACGGTACGGAGACGGATGGCGGTTGACGAACACCGCCACACAAGCGTCGAACGCGCGGCGAGGCGGTACTTGACCCGGAGCATTCGGGTGAAAAGGTGAAGGCGATGAACGACCGAGCCCTCTCGGCCGCACCCGAGGGGCCGACCCGCGCCACGGCCCCCGTTCGAAGATGCGGTCGACGGCGTCCACCCGGAGCGGCGCGATCCACCGTTGTTCGCTCACCGCGACGGCGCACTCACGCTACGCTCACCGGGATTCCCTCCACGACCCCCGCACCCACCCCGACACACCCGACAGCAGAACGGCTCAAGGCAACGCATGCCCCAGCACACCTCCGGGTCTGACCGCGCTGCGGTGCCCCCAGCAGCCCGGGGCACCGTGCGACCGCCCGCACCGACCTCCCTCGACGAGCTGTGGCGGTCGTACAAGGACACGGGCGACGAGCGGCTGCGGGAGCAGCTGATCCTGCACTACTCGCCCCTCGTCAAGTACGTCGCGGGACGGGTCAGCGTCGGGCTGCCGTCCAACGTGGAACAGGCCGACTTCGTCTCCTCCGGCGTCTTCGGCCTCATCGACGCCATCGAGAAGTTCGACGTCGAGCGCGCCATCAAGTTCGAGACGTACGCCATCACCCGCATCCGCGGCGCCATGATCGACGAACTCCGCGCCCTCGACTGGATCCCGCGCTCCGTCCGCCAGAAGGCGCGCAACGTCGAACGCGCCTACGCCACCCTGGAGGCCCAGCTCCGCCGCACCCCCTCCGAGAGCGAGGTCGCCGCGGAGATGGACATCACGCTGGAGGAACTGCACTCGGTTTTCAGCCAGTTGTCCCTGGCCAACGTGGTCGCCCTGGAGGAGCTGCTGCACGTCGGAGGCGAGGGCGGCGACCGGCTCTCCCTCATGGACACGCTGGAGGACACGGCCGCCGACAACCCCGTCGAGATCGCCGAGGACCGCGAGCTGCGCCGCCTGCTCGCCCGCGCCATCAATACGCTCCCCGAACGCGAGAAGACGGTCGTCACCCTCTATTACTACGAGGGCCTCACGCTCGCCGAGATCGGCCACGTCCTCGGCGTCACCGAGAGCCGCGTCAGCCAGATCCACACCAAATCCGTCCTCCAGCTCCGGGCCAAGCTGGCCGACGTGGGACGCTGAGCGCCGCGGTCCGGTCGTACAGTGGAGCCGTGCCCAGGATTCGAGCGGCCTCCGTGGCCGAGCACCGGACGATGCAGCGCGGCGCCCTGCTGGACGCCGCGCGTTCCCTGCTGTCCGAGGGCGGGACGGAGGCGCTGACCTTCCCCGCACTCGCCGAGCGCACGGGCCTCGCCCGCTCGTCGGTCTACGAGTACTTCCGATCGCGCGCCGCCGTCGTCGAGGAGCTGTGCGCCGTCGACTTCCCGGTCTGGGCCGCCGAGGTCGAGCTGGCCATGGCCGACGCGGAGACGCCCCAGGACAAGGTCGAGGCATACGTCCGCAAGCAGCTGGAGCTGGTCGGGGACCGGCGCCACCGCGCGGTCGTCGCCATCTCCGCCGGCGAGCTGGACGACGGCGCCCGCGAGAAGATCCGCGCCGCCCACGGCGGCCTCGTCACCATGGTCGTCGAAGCCCTCGCCGCCCTGGGACAGCCCCGGCCCCGCCTGGGCGCCATGCTCCTCCAGGGCGTCGTCGACGCGGCCGTCCGCCGCCTCGAACTCGGCGCGGCCGAGGACCCCGCGGAGATCACCGAGGCGGCGGTCACGATGGCCCTCCACGGGGTCAACGGCTCCCCGGCCTGACCGCTCGAAAAAACCGGGGGCTTCCCTCCCCCCCCGCCCCCCGCCCCCACCCCCCCCACCCCGAACCCACCCCGAACTCACCCCAGCGGCAGCAGCCGCGACGGTCCCCGTTTCGTCAGGAGCAGCGGGTTCAGGTACCGGTCGCCTTTGAGGAGGCCCCAGTGGAGGCAGGTCTCCGGGCAGTGGGTGCCCGGGGCGACCCGGGCGACCGGGGTGCCCGCGGCGACGGTGGTGCCGGCCGGGACCAGCGGGGTCACCGGGGAGAAGGTCGTGCGCAGCGGGGGAGAGCCCGTGCCCGGGAGGGCCAGGGTGAGGACGCCCCGGCCGCCGACCGGACCCGCGAAGGTGACCGTGCCCGCCGCGGGGGCCAGGACCGGAGTGCCCGGTGGTGCGGCGAGGTCGACGCCGCGGTGGCCCGCGGCGTAGGGGCCCGGTGGGGGCTGCCAGCCGCGGACGATCTCGGGCGGGGGCGGGCCGCCCACCGGCCAGAAGGGGCCGAGGGCCAGGAGCAGGGTCGTGAGCCAGGTCGTCGCGAAGCGCATGGGGGAAGGCTCTCCCCGGCGTCCGGTTCGTGGGGCCCGCGGACGGTTTCTGTGGACTACTCACCGGTTGTGGACAGCGCCGTCACCCGCCGCCCCCGGGGTCCCGTACACTTCCTATGGCGACTCGGGACACCGGGTCGACTTCGCACGCCCCGCCACGGTCCTCAGGCGGTGGCAGCGCCTTTCGGTCCCTCGTGGGCATGGCGCGCCGGGGCGTCAGGAACACAACCGAGAAACCCAAGGAGATACGGCCATGGCCGTCGTCACGATGCGGGAGCTGCTGGAGAGCGGCGTCCACTTCGGTCACCAGACCCGTCGCTGGAACCCGAAGATGAAGCGCTTCATCTTCACCGAGCGCAACGGCATCTACATCATCGACCTGCTCCAGTCGCTGTCGTACATCGACCGCGCCTACGAGTTCGTCAAGGAGACCGTCGCGCACGGCGGCTCCATCATGTTCGTCGGTACGAAGAAGCAGGCCCAGGAGGCCATCGCCGAGCAGGCGACGCGGGTCGGCATGCCGTACGTCAACCAGCGTTGGCTCGGTGGCATGCTCACCAACTTCTCCACCGTCTACAAGCGTCTGCAGCGCCTCAAGGAGCTCGAGCAGATCGACTTCGAGGACGTCGCCGCCTCGGGTCTCACCAAGAAGGAGCTCCTGGTCCTCTCCCGCGAGAAGGCCAAGCTGGAGAAGACCCTCGGTGGTATCCGCGAGATGCAGAAGGTGCCGAGCGCCGTCTGGATCGTCGACACCAAGAAGGAGCACATCGCCGTCGGTGAGGCGCGCAAGCTCCACATCCCGGTCGTCGCGATCCTCGACACCAACTGCGACCCCGACGAGGTCGACTACAAGATCCCGGGCAACGACGACGCGATCCGCTCCGTCACCCTGCTCACCCGCGTGATCGCCGACGCCGTCGCCGAGGGCCTCATCGCCCGCTCCGGCGCCGCGACCGGCGACTCGAAGCCGGGCGAGAAGGCCCAGGGCGAGCCGCTCGCCGAGTGGGAGCGCGACCTGCTCGAGGGTGAGAAGAAGGCCGACGAGGCCCCGGCCGCCGCCGAGGCCGCCGAGGTCCAGACCTCCGCCGAGACCGAGAAGGTCGCGGACGCCGAGTCCGAGGTCGCCGCCGAGGTCGTCGCCGACGCCCCGGCCGCGGACGCCGAGCAGGCCTGACCCTTCAGGACCCAGATCCTCGGGTGACGACGGCGGGGGCCCACGAAGCCCCCGCCGTCCTCCCGTGGATCCGCCCGATCTTTCAGACTTCGAGAGAGAAACAGACTCATGGCGAACTACACCGCCGCTGACGTCAAGAAGCTCCGCGAGCTCACCGGCGCCGGCATGATGGACTGCAAGAAGGCCCTGGACGAGGCCGACGGCGACGTCGACAAGGCCGTGGAGGCCCTGCGCATCAAGGGCCAGAAGGGTGTCGCCAAGCGTGAGGGCCGCTCCGCCGAGAACGGCGCCGTGGTCTCCCTCATCGCCGACGACAACACCTCCGGCGTCCTCGTCGAGCTGAAGTGCGAGACGGACTTCGTCGCCAAGGGCGACAAGTTCCTCGCCGTCGCCAACGCGCTCGCCGCCCACGTGGCCGCGACCGCCCCGGCCGACATCGAGGCCCTCCTCGCCTCCGAGATCGAGCCCGGCAAGACCGTGCAGGCCTTCGTGGACGAGGCCAACGCCAACCTCGGCGAGAAGATCGTCCTCGACCGCTTCGCGCAGTACGCCGACGGCTACGTCTCCGCGTACATGCACCGCACGATGCCCGACCTGCCGCCGCAGATCGGTGTCCTCGTCGAGTTCGACAAGGCCGACGCCGCCGTCGCCAAGGGCGTCGCCCAGCACATCGCCGCCTTCGCGCCGAAGTACCTCACCCGTGAGGACGTCCCGGCCGAGGTCGTCGAGTCCGAGCGCCGCATCGCCGAGGAGACCACCCGCGCCGAGGGCAAGCCCGAGGCCGCGATCGCCAAGATCGTCGAGGGTCGCGTCAACGGCTTCTTCAAGGACGCCACGCTGCTCGGCCAGCCGTACGCCCTGGACAACAAGAAGTCCGTCCAGCAGATCCTGGACGAGGCCGGCGTCACCCTGAAGCGCTTCAGCCGCATCAAGGTCGGCATCTGAGTCCGGTCGCGAACGCGACGGACACCGGACCCCGGTAGGGTCTGAAGCAGTCGTCCGCGCCCGCGCAGGACGACCGCAGATCTGACGAGGAGGCCATTGCCGCACGGGATACCGCGAGGACCCAGGGCAATGGCCTCCTTCGTATGTGCACGAGGAGAGCTCCATGAATCAGGGCGCCGTACAGGGCGACGACAACAACGGCAAAAAGGCCGGCCGCTACATGCTGAAGCTGTCCGGAGAGGCCTTCTCCGGCGGTACCGGCCTGGGCGTCGACCCCGATGTCGTGCACGCCATCGCGCGTGAGATCGCGGCCGTCGTCCGCGACGGCGCGGAGATCGCGATCGTGATCGGCGGGGGCAACTTCTTCCGCGGCGCCGAACTCCAGCAGCGCGGCATGGACCGGGCCCGCTCCGACTACATGGGCATGCTCGGCACCGTGATGAACTGCCTCGCCCTCCAGGACTTCCTGGAGAAGGAGGGCATCGACTCCCGCGTCCAGACCGCCATCACCATGGGCCAGGTCGCCGAGCCGTACATCCCGCTGCGCGCCGTGCGCCACCTGGAGAAGGGCCGCGTCGTCATCTTCGGCGCGGGCATGGGCATGCCGTACTTCTCCACGGACACCACCGCCGCCCAGCGCGCCCTGGAGATCGACGCCGAGGCCCTGCTCATGGGCAAGAACGGCGTCGACGGCGTGTACGACTCCGACCCGAAGCGGAACCCCGACGCGGTCAAGTTCGACGCGCTCGAGTACGGCGAGGTGATCGCCCGCGACCTCAAGGTCGCCGACGCCACCGCCGTCACCCTGTGCCGGGACAACAACCTCCCGATCCTCGTCTTCGAACTGCTCGCCGAGGGCAATATCGCGCGCGCGGTGAAGGGTGAGAAGATCGGCACGCTCGTGAGCGACCAGGGCACCCGGGCCTGACCCGAACCGGGAACCGCCCCGCAAGGGGATGGACAGAGCCCTGCCGGTCGTACACCGTGCAGGACACAACGCGACGACACGCAGGAGCAAGTGGTGATCGAAGAGACCCTCCTCGAGGCCGAGGAGAAGATGGAGAAGGCCGTCGTGGTCGCCAAGGAGGACTTCGCCGCGATCCGCACCGGCCGTGCGCACCCGGCGATGTTCAACAAGATCGTGGCGGACTACTACGGCGCCATCACCCCCATCAACCAGCTGGCCTCCTTCTCCGTCCCGGAGCCGCGGATGGCCGTGGTGACCCCGTTCGACAAGAGCGCGCTGCGCAACATCGAGCAGGCGATCCGCGACTCGGACCTCGGCGTCAACCCGAGCAACGACGGCAACATCATCCGGGTGGTGTTCCCCGAGCTGACCGAGGAGCGCCGCCGCGAGTACATCAAGGTCGCCAAGGGCAAGGCCGAGGACTCGAAGATCTCGATCCGCTCGGTGCGCCGCAAGGCCAAGGAGTCCATCGACAAGCTCGTCAAGGACGGCGAGGTCGGCGAGGACGAGGGCCGTCGCGCGGAGAAGGAGCTCGACGACACCACCGCGAAGTACGTCACGCAGGTGGACGAGCTGCTCAAGCACAAGGAAGCCGAGCTGCTCGAGGTCTGATGAACGACTCTTCCTGGGATGCCCCGGCCGGTTCCGGCCGCGGGGGACCCCACCAGGGGCCCGCCCCGGCGGGTCCCGCCCACGAGGGGCGCCCGGCGGCGCAGACTCGCCCCATGCCCATCGTGCCCGACGTTCCCGCCGACGGATTCCAGGACGGTCACGGCCGGGGGGCCGCTCATCCGAGCGGTCCCCTGTTCCGCGACGAGACCCCGCACGAGCACCCGCAGGAGCCCATGTCCAGCCGCACCCCGCCTCCTCCGCCGCCCGCGCCGCCGGCGCCACGGCAGAAGAAGAGCGCGGGGCGCGACCTGGGCGCGGCCATAGGGGTCGGGGTCGGTCTCGGCGCCGTCATCATCGCCTCGCTGTTCATCTGGAAGGCGGCCTTCGTCGGGGTGGTCGCGATCGCCGTGGTGGTCGGGCTGTGGGAGCTGACCTCCCGGCTCCAGGAGCGCAAGCGGATCAAGGCGCCGCTGGTGCCGCTCGCGGTCGGCGGCGCGGCGATGGTCGTCGCCGGCTACGTGCGCGGTGCCGAGGGCGCCTGGGTCGCGACGGCCCTGACGGCGCTCGCGATCCTGGTGTGGCGCATGACGGAGCCGCCCGAGGGCTATCTCAAGGACGTCACGGCGGGCGTGTTCGCCGCGTTCTACGTGCCGTTCCTGGCGACGTTCGTGTCGCTGCTGCTCGCCGCGGACGACGGCCCGTGGCGGGTGCTGACCTTCCTGCTCCTGACGGTGGTCAGCGACACCGGGGCGTACGCGGTCGGCTGGCGCTTCGGCAAGCACAAGCTGGCGCCGAGGATCAGCCCCGGCAAGACCCGCGAGGGCCTGGTCGGCGCGGTGACGTTCGCGATGGCGGCGGGCGCGCTGTGCATGCAGTTCATGATCGACGACGGGGCCTGGTGGCAGGGCCTGATCCTCGGTCTCGCGGTGGCGGCGAGCGCGACGCTCGGCGACCTCGGCGAGTCGATGATCAAGCGTGACCTGGGCATCAAGGACATGGGCACGCTGCTGCCCGGCCACGGCGGCATCATGGACCGGCTGGACTCGCTGCTGCCGACGGCTCCGGTGGTGTGGCTGCTGCTCGCACTGTTCGTCGGCACCGGCTGACCTGCGCTTCTTCGTACGAGGGGCCCGTTGTCCACAGGACGGCGGGCCCCTCTTCGTATCTCTGCGACACTGGTAGCACCATGCCCAAGCCCGGAGAACTCACTTTCGTCGCCCCCCGCGGAGCCAAGAAGCCGCCGCGGCACCTGGCCGACCTCACGCCCGCCGAGCGGAAGGAGGCCGTCGCCGCGATCGGCGAGAAGCCCTTCCGCGCCAAGCAGCTGTCCACGCACTACTTCGCGCGGTACGCGCACGACCCCGCCGAGTGGACCGACATCCCGGCCGCCTCGCGGGAGAAGCTGGCCGGGGAGCTGCTGCCCGACCTGATGTCCGTGGTGCGGCACATCTCGTGCGACGACGACACCACCCGCAAGACCCTGTGGCGGCTGCACGACGGCACGCTCGTGGAGTCGGTGCTCATGCGCTACCCGGACCGGGTGACCATGTGCATCTCCTCGCAGGCCGGCTGCGGGATGAACTGCCCGTTCTGCGCGACCGGGCAGGCCGGTCTCGACCGGAACCTGTCGACCGCCGAGATCGTGCACCAGATCGTGGACGGCATGCGCGCCCTGCGCGACGGCGAGGTCCCCGGCGGCCCGGCCCGCCTTTCGAACATCGTGTTCATGGGCATGGGCGAGCCGCTCGCCAACTACAAGCGGGTCGTCGGCGCCGTCCGCCGCCTCACCGATCCCGAGCCGGACGGCCTGGGCCTGTCCCAGCGCGGCATCACCGTCTCCACCGTCGGACTCGTGCCCGCGATGCTGCGCTTCGCCGACGAGGGCTTCAAGTGCCGCCTCGCGGTCTCCCTGCACGCCCCGGACGACGAGCTGCGCGACACCCTCGTGCCCGTCAACACCCGCTGGAAGGTCCGGGAGGTCCTCGACGCGGCCTGGGAGTACGCGGAGAAGTCCGGGCGCCGGATCTCCATCGAGTACGCCCTCATCCGGGACATCAACGACCAGGCCTGGCGCGGCGACCTGCTCGGCCGACTGCTCAAGGGCCGGCGGGTCCACGTCAACCTGATCCCGCTGAACCCGACGCCCGGTTCGAAGTGGACCGCGTCGCGTCCGGAGGACGAGAAGGCGTTCGTGGAGGCCATCGCCCGCCACGGCGTGCCGGTGACCGTGCGGGACACCCGGGGCCAGGAGATCGACGGTGCCTGTGGACAGCTGGCCGCCGCCGAGCGCTGAGCTTGTACCCTGAGCTCGAACACATCTCCATATTCCGACAGGGGAGCGCCACAGCGCTGAGAGTGCGGTGTCCGTCAGACCGCAGACCCTCTGAACCTCGCCCAGGTCATTCTGGGTAGGAAGTTCGGTCGTAACTCGAGCTGTTGCGCCCTGCCCGCGTCCGGTCCGCCGGTCGTGGGCAGGGCCGCGTCTCTTCCTGGTCACCCCCAGGAGGAATCTCAGTGAGCACCAAGAAGACGGCCGCCGTCGCGCTCGTCGCGGCGCTGGCCGTCACGGCCCTCGCCGCCTGCGGCACCGATGACGTCCGCGAGGGCGCCGGCAAGTCCGGCGCGCCCGCGCCGAAGACCGTGACCCTCGTGAGCCACGACTCGTTCAACGCCTCCAAGGAGGTGCTGGCGGAGTTCACGAAGCAGACCGGTTTCACCGTCAAGGTCCTCAAGGCCGGCGACGCCGGCGAGGCCGTCAACAAGGAGATCCTGACCAAGGGCTCCCCGCAGGGCGACGTCTTCTTCGGCGTCGACAACACCCTGCTCTCCCGCGCCCTCGACAACGGGATCTTCGTCGGGTACCGGGCGAAGGGGCTCGACCGGATTCCGGCGGAGTACCACCTGGACGAGGAGCACCGGGTGACGCCGATCGACTCCGGCGACATCTGCGTCAACTACGACAAGAAGTACTTCGCCGACAAGAAGCTGGCGCCGCCGGTGACCTTCGACGACCTGGCGAAGCCGGAGTACAAGGACCTGCTCGTGGTCGAGAACCCGGAGCGGTCCTCCCCGGGGCTCGGTTTCCTGCTCGGCACGGCGGCGAAGTACGGGGACGACGGCTGGCAGGCGTACTGGTCGAAGCTCAGGGCGAACGGCGTGAAGACCGTCGACAGCTGGGAGCTCGCCTACAACCAGGAGTTCTCCGGTTCGGCCGGCGGCAAGCAGGCCAAGGGCGACCGGCCGCTGGTCGTGTCGTACGCCTCCAGTCCGCCGGTCGAGGTGCTGTACGGCGAGCCGCAGCCGAAGGTCGCGCCCACCGGCGTCTCCACCGGCACCTGCTTCCGGCAGACGGAGTTCGCGGGCCTGCTGAACGGGGCGAAGAACCCCGAGGGCGGCAAGGCGCTGATCGACTTCCTGATCTCGAAGAAGTTCCAGGAGGACATGCCGCTCCAGATGTTCGTCAACCCGGTGGCGAAGGACGCGGTGCTGCCGGAGCTGTTCACGAAGCACGGCGTGGTCGTGGAGAAGCCGGAGACGATGGAGCCCGGGAAGATCGCCGAGAAGCGCGACGCGTGGATCCAGCAGTGGTCGTCGCTCGTCCTGAAGTAAGGCGCGACCCGCGCGGGGACGCGGCGCGGCTGGGGCTCATGGCCCTGCCCGTCGCGTTCTTCGCGGTGTTCTTCGCGTGGCCCGTCGTGTCCATCGTGGACCGGGGCCTGCGGCCCGGCGGCGACTGGCGGTTCGGCCGGATCGGCGAGGTGCTGTCCCGGCCGGACATCCTGGACGTGCTCGGCTTCACCGCCTGGCAGGCGCTCGCCTCCACCGGCCTCACCCTGCTCGTCGCGCTGCCCGGCGCTTACGTCTTCGCCCGCTTCGACTTCCCCGGCAAGAGCGTCCTGCGGGCCGTGGTCACGGTGCCGTTCGTGCTGCCCACGGTCCTGGTCGGCACGGCGTTCCTGGCCCTGGTCGGCCGGAACGGGCTCACGGACGAGCTGTGGGGACTGCGGCTCGACACCGGCGTGTGGGCGATCCTCCTCGCCCACGTCTTCTTCAACTACGCGGTCGTCGTCCGGACCGTCGGCGGCCTCTGGTCGCAGCTCGACCCGCGCCAGGAGGAGGCCGCCCGGGTCCTCGGCGCCTCGCGCCTCACGGCCTGGCGGACGGTGACGCTGCCCGCGCTCGTCCCGGCCGTGTCGGCGGCGGCCCTGATGGTCTTCCTCTTCACCTTCACCTCCTTCGGCGTCGTGCAGATCCTCGGCGGGGACGCGTACACGACCCTGGAGGCGGAGATCTACCGGCAGACCGCCCGGCTGCTCGACCTGCCGACGGCGGCCGTCCTCACCCTCGTGCAGTTCGCCGCGGTCGGCGCGATCCTCGGGCTGCACGCGTGGACGGTGCGGCGGCGGGAGACCGCGCTGCGGCTCGTACCGCCCGAGCGGACCGCGCGCCGGCCGCGCGGCGCCGGGCAGTGGGCGCTGCTCGGCGGCGTCCTCGTCTCGGTGGCGCTGCTGATCCTGCTGCCGCTCGGCGTGCTCGTGGAGCGGTCGTTCGCCGGCCCCGGAGGGTACGGGCTCGGCTACTACCGGGCGCTCGGCTCGCTCGACGAGGGCGGGACCTTCCTGGTGCCACCCCTGGAGGCGATCGGGAACTCGCTGCGGTACGCGGTGCCCGCCACCGCCGTCGCCGTCGTGATCGGCGGCCTCGCGGCGGCGGCCCTCACCCGGCGGGCCGGACGGCTCGTCCGGGGCTTCGACGCGCTGCTCATGCTGCCGCTCGGGGTCTCCGCCGTCACCGTCGGCTTCGGCTTCCTCATCACGCTCGACGAGCCGCCGCTCGACCTGCGGGCGAGCTGGATCCTCGTCCCCCTCGCGCAGGCCCTCGTCGGCGTCCCCTTCGTCGTGCGGACGATGCTGCCGGTCCTGCGCGCGGTGGACGAGCGGCTGCGGGAGGCGGCGGCCGTGCTCGGCGCCTCGCCGTGGCGGGCCTGGCGGGAGGTGGACCTGCCGCTGGTGCGGCGGGCGCTGCTGATCGCGGCCGGATTCGCGTTCGCGGTCTCGCTCGGCGAGTTCGGCGCGACCGTGTTCATCGCCCGGCCCGACAGCCCGACGCTGCCGGTCGCGGTCGCCCGGCTGCTCGGCCGGCCCGGCGAGCTCAACTACGGCCAGGCGATGGCCCTCTCGACGATTCTGATGGTGGTGTGCGCGGTGTCCCTGCTGCTGCTCGAACGGCTCCGCACCGACCGGACCTCCGGGGAGTTCTGATGCTGAGACTCGACGGGGCGACCGTGCGGTTCGGGGCGCGGACCGTGCTCGACGCCGTGGACCTGGAGGTCGCCGACCACGAGACCGTGTGCGTGCTCGGCCCCAGCGGCAGCGGCAAGTCCACGCTGCTGCGGGCCGTCGCGGGCCTCCGGCCGCTCGACAGCGGCCGGGTGCTCCTCGACGGCGCCGACCAGACCGGGGTGCCGACGCACCGGCGGGGCGTCGGGCTGATGTTCCAGGACCACCAGCTCTTCCCGCAGCGGGACGTCGGCGGCAACGTCGCCTTCGGCCTGCGGATGCGGGGGGACGGGAGGGACGAGCGGACGGAGCGGGTGCGGGAGCTGCTCGACCTCGTCGGCCTGCCGGGCGCCGAGCGGCGGTCCGTCGCCGCGCTCTCCGGCGGCGAGCAGCAGCGGGTGGCGCTGGCCCGGGCGCTCGCGCCCCGGCCCCGGCTCCTCATGCTCGACGAGCCGCTCGGCCAGCTCGACCGGGGCCTGCGGGAGCGGCTCGTGGTGGAGCTGCGGCAGCTCTTCGGGCGGCTCGGGACGACGGTCCTCGCCGTCACCCACGACCAGGGCGAGGCGTTCGCGCTCGCCGACCGGGTCGTGGTCATGCGGGACGGCCGGATCGCCCAGTCGGGGACGCCCGTGGAGGTGTGGCGCCGCCCGGCCTCCGAGTTCGTCGCCCGCTTCCTCGGCTTCGACAACGTGGTGGCCGCCCGGGTCTCCGGCACGGTCGCGGAGACCGCCTGGGGGAGGGTCCCGGTGCCGGAGGGCTCCCCGCAGGGCGAGCGACGGCTCCTGGTGCGCCCCGGCGGCGTGCGTCCGGTCCCCGCCGGGGAGGCGCCGGCCTGGACGGTGGAGTCCCGGACCTTCCGGGGCAGCCACGTCGTCGTACGGCTCCGCCCGGCCGACGGCCCGCCCCTGGAGGCCGAGCTCCCGCTGCGGGACGCGCCGGAGGAGGGCGCGGGGACGGGCATCGCCTTCCGGGCGGAGGACGTGGTGGTGCTGGGCGACGACACGCCGTAGGGCACGGGCCGGACCGATGAGTTCCGCCCGCCGGTGGAGTCTCCTGTGCATACGGCCGCGTACGGCGCTCTCCGCCGACCGCACGGGAGGAAACACCATGGGGCAGCTGCTCAGGGTCCAGAACTTCAACGTCTCGTCCGACGGCTACGGCGCCGGGGAGGGCCAGAGCCTGGAACGGCCCTTCGGGCACGCGGATCCGGAGGCGATGTTCGCCTGGGCCGGTGCCACGGCGAGCTGGCCCCGGCGCACCGACCCCGGCGGCAGCCGGGGCCTCGACGACTACCTGACGCGGGACTACGGGCGGAACATCGGCGCCGAGATCATGGGCCGCAACAAGTTCGGGCCCCAGCGCGGGCCCTGGCGGGACCACGAGTGGCGCGGCTGGTGGGGCGACGAGCCGCCGTTCCACACCCCGGTCTTCGTCCTGACCCACCACCCGCGCCCCCCGATCGTGCTCGGCGACACGACGTTCCACTTCCTCGACGCCGACCCGGCCACCGCCCTCGCGACGGCGCGGGAGGCGGCGGACGGCAAGGACGTGCGGCTCGGCGGCGGGGCGGCCACCCTCCGCGCGTTCCTCGACGCGGATCTCGTCGACACCCTGCACGTCGCCGTCTCGCCGGTGGTGCTGGGCGCCGGATCGCGGCTCTGGGAGTCGCCCGACGAACTCCTCGGCCGCTACCACCGCGACGTCGTGCCCAGCCCGGGCGGCACGGTCACGCACCACCTGTTCTGGCGGAGGTGAGCGCGGGACCCGGACGGGGCCGGGTCACCTCGTGAGGGGCGCCGCCGCCGGTACGGGGCCGGGTCACCTCCTGAGCGGCAGCGCCGCCAGTTCCGCCACCGCCCACGTCAGCGGGAGGAAGACGGCGAGCAGGGTCCCGGTGCGGACGAGGGCCGCCGTGCGGAGGGCCGCGGGCGGGGCGCCGACGCGGAGGAGGGCCTCGGCGACGGGCGCGCGGCCCTGCCGGGACTCCAGGGCCGCGGTCAGGAGCGTGGCGCAGGTGCAGGCCAGGATCAGGGTGGCGCCCAGGCCGGTGAGCGGCCCGAAGGCGTCGGAGCCCTTGTCCGACCCGTACAGCGAGGCCGCCGCGAGCAGGCCGGAGAGCACCGCGCAGACCACGCCGAGCGGCCGGCCGATGCGGCGGGACTCGGCCATCAGGACGCGGCCCGCGAGCAGCCGGACGGCGCCCGGGCGGACCGCCTGGAGGAGGCGCCCGCAGCCGTGGACGAGCGCGGGGCCCGCCGTCGCGAGGCCGATCGCGGTGAGGACCCAGCCGACCAGGACGGCCGCCGGGCCGCCGTCGAACCGGCCCGGCAGCGGAAGGCCGTCCCCGCCGCCGCCCCGGCCCGCGTACGTCTCGACCGCGAGGCCGATCGCGACCAGGGCGACGCCCCACGGAAGTCCGGACGGCATGCCCTCGTCCCCGACGTCCTCCACGGGTGGCGCGGGGCGCGGGCGCAGGGCCAGGGCCGCGGCCGCGGAGGCGGTCACGGGGACGACCGCGAGCAGGGTGAGGACGGCCGCGAGCGGCACCGGCTGGTCGCCGGCGAGCAGTCCGGAGGCCGCCCCGTCGAAGGGCAGGCCCGTGAGGTCGCCGCGCAGGTGCAGGTAGAGCAGGAGCGCGACCGCCGAGCCGAGCGCGCAGGTGACGGCCGTCGAGGCGGCGGCGAGCAGGGTGAGCCGGGCCGGTCCGACGCCGATCGCGGAGAGTCCGGGGCGCGGCCGGGTGCTGGGGTCGGTCCGGGCCACCGCGACCGCGAACTGGACGGTGGCGGCGAGCGGCAGGACGCACCAGAGGAGCCGGAGCGCCGAGGCCTGTTCCGGGTGTCCGAGGGCGTGGCCGAGGGTGCAGAGCAGGAGGAAGCCCACCCCGGCGGACGCGGCGGCGACGAGCAGCCGGCGCGCCAGGACGAGGGGGTGGGTGCCCCGGGTCAGACGGAGAGCGAGCACGCGGCGACGCCCTCCGCCCCGGTCGCCGGGGGTACGGTGCCGGTCCGGCGCCCGTCGAGGAGCGCGACCGTCCGGTCGGCGAGCGCCGCGACCTCGGCGTCGTGGGTGGCGAGGACCACGGTGATGCCGTGCGAGCGGGCGGCGGCCGTCAGGGTGCGCAGCACCTGGGCGCCGTCGGCGCGGTGCAGGGAGGCGGTGGGCTCGTCGGCGAAGAGCACCGGGGGAGTGGTGACGAGGGCGCGGGCGACGGCGATCCGCTGGCCCTGCGCCCGGGTGAGGGCGCCCGGGCGCTTGCGGGCGCAGGCCCCGGCGTCGAGCCGGTCCAGCCACTCCAGGGCGGTGGTCTTCGCGGCGCGGCGGGAGACCCCGCGCAGCAGCAGGGGCAGGGCGGTGTTCTCCCAGCCGGTGAGTTCGGGGACGAGGTCGGGCTCGGGACCGATCCAGCCGAAGCGCTCGCGGCGGAGCCGTTCGCGCTGGGCGGGGGCCAGGGTGTGCACGGGGCCGCTGTTGAACCAGACCTCGCCCTCCCGGGGGACGAGCTGGCCGGAGAGACAGCGCAGGAGGGTGGTCTTGCCGCTGCCCCGGGGACCGGTCAGGGCGAGGATCTCGCCCTCGCGGACGCCGAGGGAGACGCCGCTGAGGGCCTCCGTGCCGCCCAGGGTGCAGTGCAGGGAACGCGCCCAGAGCACGTCGTTGTCCGGTGGGGCCATCGCGTACACCTCTGTCGATCCGATCTGTGTCCCTCCGTACGGAGGGGTTTTCCCCCGTACGGGTGAACGAAGGACGGGCCTGTCGGTCACTCGGCACCGTAAGTATCCGGATCGGTTCGCAGGGACAGCACACGGCCCGGGCCGGGGGGGGGCCGCCCGGGGGGGGGGGGGGGGGGGCGGGGGCGCGGGGGGGGGGGGGGGGGGGGGGGGGGGGCGGGGGGGGCGGGGGGGGGTGGTGTTGCGGGGGGCGTCGCGGGCGCGGACGGTGAAGCGGTGGG